>JADGDU010000004.1:2492-220873 GCA_016744705.1 Candidatus Krumholzibacteriia bacterium | reverse complement strand
CAAAAGTTCAGACAGTCGTTCAATCTTGCCTTCATAAAATACACCGTCTTCAAAGCTGTAATATACGGTGGCGTCATGACCAGATCCGGCTACCAGGCCGGCGATATAAGACCGAACCACTTTAGGCTTTCCACCAAAAATGACTTCGTAGAAAGATTTCTTGGCTGCTTGTTTTTTGATTGCCATTTCCTGAACTCCTCTACCAGAAGAAAACAAAGGTGACGATGACGAAGACCGGCATCAGAATAGGGACGGACCATTTGATCATATAGCCGAAGAAGCTGGGCATGGGAATACCCATTTCTTCGGCGATGGCTTTGACCATGAAGTTGGGCGCGTTACCGATGTAGGTCACAGCTCCCATGAACACGGCGCCGGCACTGATGGCCGTCAAATCTTTGATGAACACTTCATTCTTAACAGCAAGGTCTGAGGCGTAGCCCAGCAAGCCTGGCACTTGAGCTTCGGTGAAGCCCATATNTCCTAGCACTGCGTTGAAGAACGTCAGATACGTGGGAGCATTATCAAGGAAACTAGATAGTATACCTGTAGCCCAGAAGAATCTGACCGGGCCGTGAACGGCGCTGGTCAAACTGGCCAGAGCTCCGGCTTCTCCAGCTTTGAGAATGGCCAAAGCTGGAATGATGGTCATGAAAATTCCGGCAAAAAGGTAAGCCACTTCCTGGATTGGGAACCAGGAAAAACCATTCTTTTTGCGGATGGTCTGAGAGGTGAACCTGAGGGAGAGAATACCCATCAGAATGATGATGATATCTTTGACCCAGTTCTGCAGAGGCACAGCCACGGGGTGACTACCGGCAGTATAAAGAGTAACTGAACTCATGGTGACGGAACCGGACATAATGACGGCTGCCATAATACCCAGCAGGAAGATCAGGTTGTGCAGACCTTCCAGTTTGATGCCGCCTTCATCCTCTTTGGCTACGGGGATGTTGGCAGGATCTTCTTTTTTGTAGAAATAGGTATCCATGGCAAAGAAGATTGCCAGGACCAGACCGGCAGTCAGCAGCATCTCACCAAGGATGCCGGTGGTGACCCAGAAGAAGGGTACGCCGTGTAAGAAGCCTAAGAAAAGGGGAGGATCGCCCAAGGGAGTAAGGCTACCACCAATGTTGGCTACCAGGAAAATGAAGAAAATGACCAGGTGGATTTTATTGCGTCGCCAGTCGTTGGCACGCAATAGGGGCCGGATCAACACCATGGCAGCACCGGTGGTCCCAATGAGGGAGGCCAGGAAGGTACCGATCAACAAGAGGATGAGATTGACCTTTGGTTTTCCACGCAAGGCCCCGCCTACGTAAATACCGCCTGAAACGGTGAACAAACCCCATAAAAGGATGATGAAGGGGAAATAATCCAGGAAGTAAATGTGGAGAATTTCACCGAAGGCTTCTTTGGGATTCCAAATCAGGAACGGTACTGCAAAGAGTAGGGCCCACATGGCGGAAATCTTGGGGAAGTGGTGATGCCAGAAGTGAGGCGCTACCAAGGGACCAAGAGCAATGGAAAGTAGGATGCAGGCGAAAGGGATGGCCGTCCAGAGTGGGAGCAATCCGGTGGGGCTGGGGCCGCCGTGGCCGCCACCGTGAGCATCCTCACCATGTTCTGTTCCATGAGCATCATCATGACCATGGGCGTCAGCGTGAACTTCTTCACCGTGGCCGCCGTGGCCCTGAGCCAGAGCTTCGGTGGTACCGCCAGCCATGGAACAGCAGGCCAGGAAAGCCAGAGCGGTCATAAAGAGAACTACTGGTCGTAAGCGAAAGGAAAACAGTTGTGCCATTGTGGCGCCTCCGTGCATCAAGTGGAATTCGGTTGGATCCGAGCTGATCCTAGAGTAGCATTACAGTTGTGTCAACGCATGGTCGGCGAATTTACGGCTTTCCTTTAGCCCTTTTTCTTTTGTTGTCAGGGAGTTAGACATAGGTCATGCGCATTCTTCAACTCAGCACCATGATGTCGTATTATGGGGGGGAGGTTCACCTGGCCAGTTTGGCAGGGGGATTGCTGTCCCGGAAGCATGACGTGATTTGTGTGGTGAGACCGGGTAGCGACTTGGCGGACCTTCTGCCCCAGATGGGGTTGGAGGTGCGAAGTCTGCCTTTGGTGGACTGGTATGATCCTTCCTCGGTGGCCCGCTTGGCCCGCTTGGTCCGAAGTCTGGAATTTGACATTATCCATACCCACCTGCCTCGGGATTATTTTCTGGCCGCTGTGGCCACCCTAGGTACTGGCACGGTCAATGTTGGCACCCGTCATCAATTGCGACCTCTTTCCCATGCAGTGCTGAAACGCCCCTTTCTCAGCCGGTTTCATGAGTTCATCGCCGTCAGTGAAGCTGTTAGGGAGGGTTTTTTGCAGGCCAATGCTGTGGCGTCCGAACATGTGACCGTGGTCCACCACGGTCTGGAGAACTCTCCTGCTTTGTCATTGAAAGGTGGGGCTGCTGCTCGTCTGCGGCTGCTGGTGGGGGTTGCTGCCGAGACTCCGCTGGTGGGGTTCGTGGGGCGGCTATGCCCAACCAAGGGAATTGGTACTTTAGTCGGGGCGGCGGCTTTATTGAAGGGGTGGTGGCCTCAGCTCAAGTTGGTGCTGGTTGGGAGCGAGGTTCCGGGTACAAATTATCGCGCTCTCTTGGAAGCAGAGATCAGGCAAAAGGGTTTGCACGACATGATCAGTTTTGCCGGATATGTGGATGGAGCGGATAAAGTCTCTTCGGCTTTCGATATCCAGGTTGTGCCTTCGGTGGCAGAGCCTTTTGGGTTGGTCACTTTGGAAGCAATGGCGTCTGCGGTTCCGGTGGTGGTGAGTAACTCAGGCGGCAGCCCTGAAATTGTACGCGATGGTGTGGAGGGATTTCACTTTGAACCGGGCGATGAAGTGACCTTGGCCCGAAAACTGGATTGTCTGCTGGATTCGGCCGGTTTGCGCCAGGAGATGGGACAGCGAGGCTTGCAGAGGGTGAGGGAGTCTTTTTCCCGGGACATCATGCTGGACCGGACTGAAGAGGTTTACCGGCGGGCTTTGGGCCTTGCCCAGCCCGCCGGTTGCCAAGAATCAGCTTGAAACCATGTTCTTGATCACGGGAAAGAGGCCATCGATCACCAATTGCACGGCAATAACAGTGACCAGCAAGCCCATGAGCTTTTCGATGATTTTCAACCCCGTACGGCCTAACTTTTTGAGCACTGCGTCAGCCCCCAGCAAAATAGCGCCGGTCACCAATAAAATGGCGACCACTGCGATGATAAGCAGGCCTGGACCGAAATCGGTGGGTGCCTGGGGGGCTAGCACCATGACTGTGGTGATGGATCCTGGCCCGGCAATCAGGGGAATGCCCAGAGGTGTGATGGATGGGTCGTCGATGTCTTCATCTTCACTCTCTTCATTGTCCGCCGCATAAGCTTTGCGGATACCTGTGCGCCAGCGCCGGGGTTTGGACTGCAGCATATCCAGGCCAATACCAAAGAAGATGATGCCACCAGCGATGCGGAAAGCGTTGATGGTGATGCCAAAAACGTCCAGCACTTGATATCCAAACAGCACGAAGATCATCAAGACACCGAAAGAGACACCAAGTGCACGTAGAAGTGTTTTTCGCTTTTGATTGTGGTCCATGTGGGATGTCAAACCACTGTAAAACGGGATGGCTCCGAGGGGGTCGATGACCGCAAATAGAGACGAGAATGCGAGGATCAGGAAAGCCATGATGTCCATGATTCACCTCCAGAAGAAGGTTGCAGGTTTCATTGGTTGTTCAAAAAATGGTGCCGCGTTAGCGACACCATTTTTGGCATTTGAGCGGCCAAGATGGCCTTTCGAATCATGAAAAGCAACCTATTGTTTTGCTGATTTTTCCAGAAAAACACTATTGGGAACAGTGACCAGATGGCCGTCCTTTTCGATCACGGTGTGCAGGGGAGAAATGCCGGCCAAAGTACCTTCTAAGTCATTGACTTCCAAGGTTGTTCCCACTTCAAAGAGCTTGCGAATGTAGAATCCGGCCACCAGGTTGCGGGTGATATCCCTGGAACCCAGGCCAAAACTGAGGGCCAGAGCCAGAGCAGCCCCGGCAAGCAGAATCAAAACCACTGAATGGATGATCTCTGTATCAATGCGCAATTGGGTGACAGCCATCAGGCCGGCCAGGAAAACGACCAGAGATGAGACGATGCGGCCCAGGATGGCACCAAATTCAATGCCGGAGTCTCGGGCGGAGCGGGTGACGGCTCCACCGGCAAACTGGGCGATGAGCATACCGATGAGCAGGACAATGGCTGCGGCTACAAAATGGGGCAGATAATTGAAAAAAGCGGTGATGGATTCGGATATGGCCGCCATGCCTACGGCTTCGGCCGCACTTTGGGTGAAAAGCAAGAGGAGGAGGTAGAAAACCAAGCGGGAAAGCAGATATCCGGGTGTTTCCCGCATTCCCAGTTTTTGCAGAATTTCCGTCATGCCCACCCGGTCCAGGATGTCATCAATTTTTAGGCGGGCAAAGGTGGTTTTGATCACTCTGGCAGAGATTTTTGCAAGCAGGAGCCCGGCCAGAAAAACCACCAAGGCGGTCAGGGCTCTGGGAGTGAAGGCGGCGAATGAATCACTGAGTGAATTGAGCACCCCGGTGATGGCTGACATCAGGGAAAAACTGCTGTCCATAATTACTTCTCCGGTTTGTCGCCCTTTTTGGACGGCCAGACTTCGACGACTGATTTTAGATATTCCCACATGGTCTTTTGAAAGACATCGAGAGAAAATTCAAGCGAATCCCCCACCAGAAGGTGGCGGTTCAGACTGCGTTTGACACGGCCAGGAAATGCCGGATCCTCATCCATCACAAAATCCTGCAACTCCTCTATGGGGAGTTCTTTATCATCCTTACTGGGGGGCACGTGATTCACCCTCAAGTCTCCCTGTATTTGGCGCGAAATTCCTGCCGAGCCCGGTTGATGCGCATTTTGGCGGCCGAAAGGCCCACTCCTAAATGATCGGCAATTTCCTGGTAACTGAGCCCGTCCATGTCTCGCATGATTAAGGGAACCCGCAGGTTATCGCTGAGACTATCGAGAGTATCGCTGATCATTTCTCTTCGTTCCCTGTTTTCTGCGGCTGCCGAAGTTTGCCGGTTGTCGTGCAATTGCGGAGCGGCGGCCAAGCTGGGGTCTTCAATGTCCACATGGGTTTTGCCCTTCTGCTTGCGCAAGTGATTGAGGCAGTGGTTCACTTTTATCCGCTTGATCCAGGTGCCAAATTGGCTGTTGCCCTGAAAGCCCTTTAGGCTGAAGTAGGCTTTGACAAACACTTCCTGGGCTAAATCCAGAGCATCTTCTTCACTGCCACTAATATAGCGACAATTGGTGCGTACCATATTCTGGTGTTTGTTCACCAAACGATCATAAGCACGGAAATCACCGGGCTGGGCGCTGATGGCTTCCTGCACAAGTTTTTCATCTGAGGCCATTGGCAGCTCCACTTAATTCTTCAGACACATCAAGCTTGGAAAAGTCACATCAGGCGCTAGGGGAATCTTTAGGAAACAGGGGTTTTCATTGATGTTATAAAGATTATAATAAAATCATGTGACTTTACAGAACTATCTGAGTCTATATATTGTGCCGAGTCATTTCTCAACTTTAAGGAGACTATAATGAAGACAATGTTAAAACTGATGAGTCTGGCTCTCATGCTGGGAGCCTTTTCCACCGGCAGCGTTCTGGCTGCTAACGATGACAACGACAAACCTCTGTTCTCTGTCACCCCTTATCTGGGCCAAGCGAACTGGGACACAGACCTGAAGGCAGATGATGGCCTGATGTTCGGTGGCCATGCTGCTTTCCATTTTCTGCAGTGGTTGTCCCTTGAGGGAACCTATGGTTACAACAGTTCCGGTGTGGTTGGCACAGAGACCGACCTGACCATGACCCATATGGGCGTGGACTTGTTGGCTGAACTGATGCCTACCTCTCGCATCAACCCTTATGTGACTGCCGGTTGGGCCCAGCTCAACCATGACCCCGAAGTGGGCGAAACACGTTACCTCAATGGCTGGGAAGCCGGTGTGGGTGCAAAAATTCGCCTCGGTGGCGACAACGCCAGTTACCGTGCCCTGCGCATTGAAGTGCGTGATGTGATGTCCGACTTCAGCGAAGCTTTCCCCAACTACGGAAGCACCAAACACAACATCATTTCCACCGTTGGCGTTCAGTTTGCTTTCGGTAAAAGCAGCAAAGATACCGACAACGATGGTGTGCGCGACAACGACGATCTTTGTGCCGACACTCCTGCCGGTGCTGTGATTGACGAAACCGGTTGCCCTGTGGACAGTGACGGCGACGGTGTCTTTGATGGCCTCGACCAGTGCGAAGGCACTCCTGCTGGTGCCATGGTTGACGCTTCCGGTTGCCCCATTGACAGCGACGGCGACGGCGTCTTTGACGGCCTCGACCAATGCGAAGGAACTCCTGCCGGTGCCACCGTTGATGCCAGCGGTTGCCCCACCGACAGTGATGGCGACGGCGTGTTTGACGGCATCGATCAATGTCCTAACACTGAGCCTAATTACCAGGTGGATGCCAGCGGCTGCCCCATCGCAGTGACTGCCATCGAAGAAGAGTTGTTGGACACTGGTAACATCAGCACCAACAACATCGTCTTTGCAAGCTCCAGCTCCGACATTGATTTGGATCACAATGTGACCCTGAATGAAGTGGGCGCTGCTTTGGCTAACTGGCCTGAGTTGCAGGTTGAAATTGGTGGTTACACCGACAGCTCCGGTAGCGAAGCCTTCAACCAGCAGCTTAGCGAAAAGCGTGCTCAGTCCGTACTGGACTATCTGGCTAAAAAGTATCCTGCCATCAACAAGGACCAGTTCACCGCAGTGGGTTATGGCGAAGCCAACCCTGTGGCTGATAACAGCACTCCTGAAGGCCGGAAGATCAATCGTCGGGTCGAGTTCAAGGTGTTAAACACCGAGGCTCTGAAACGCCAAATCGAAAGCCGGAAGATGCTGGAGCGATAGACTTCTGAAGTCTCTTTTCCAGTGGAGATGATGATGGGCCGGAGAATTTTTCTCCGGCCCATTTTTTTTCAAATCACTTCGAGGCTTTCGGCCGTTATGGTGATGGAGCCATGATCGTCTTCCACCAGTCCATTGACCAAGTAGGGTCCGCGGCTAAGCAGACGGGCCCCGTATCGGGCGTAAATTTCGGGGAAGAGAGTGATTTCCATGAGGTCTGTTTCATCTTCCAGGGTGAGAAATTTCATGGCCTGGCCGGTGGTCTTGACTGTGGCGCCTTTGGCCGTGATCAACTTGCCGGCCACACGCACCCGGCGCCCGGCAAATCCCGGCAGATCGCGGGCGCACACAACACCCTGTTGCTGGAGCCATTGGCGCAGCATAGCCATGGGGTGGCCGCTGGCCGTCAGGTGCAGCACTTCCATTTCCTGTTGGAGTTTCTCAGTGGGCGAATAGTCGGGGATGGCCGGGATGAGAGAAATGGCTGACCCCGCTCCGGGCGCAGTGCCACCCACCGGAAAGAGGGTGGTTGTTTGCACTGGAGTGCGTTGGGCGTGACGGGCTCCTGTGTGTTCTTTCCGGACCAAAGCGTGCCGCCACAGAAGTTCGGGGCGGGTCAATTCAAAACCATCGCAGGCGCCACAGCGAATGAGGTTTTCAATTTCGTTTTCAGCCAACTGGGGAACTCGCTGCATCATGTCGCCCAGGGAAACAAAAAATCCACCAGAGAGGCGTTCATCTACCAAGGCATCCATGGAACGGCGGCTCATGCCGTGAACCTGTTGCAGTCCGATGCGCACCTGACGCTCGCTACCGGTGAAGACATCTGCGCTGTGGTTGATGTCGGGTAGCAGAATGCGCAGCCCCAGCCGCCGGGCCTCTTCGAGATAGGCAGATACACTGTAAAAGCCGCCTCCATTGCTCATGACTGCGGCCATGAACTCCGCCGGATAGTGAGCCTTCAGCCAAGCAGACTGGAACGACAATACAGCATAGCTGGCCGAGTGGGCTTTGCAGAAAGCGTATCCGGCAAAGCTGCTGAGTTGGCGCCACAATTCATGCAGCACCTCCTCTTTAACTGAGGGCGCTTCACCTTTGGCCATGGCTTCTTTGGCACCGCTGAGAAAACGCTCTTCCATAGCCAAAAAATCATTAGCATCGCCTTTGAAACTCATGGCCCGGCGCATGACATCGGCTTCGGCCAAAGACATTCCCGCCACGGCGCTGAGGGTGCGCATGACATCTTCCTGGTAAATCATCACCCCGTAGGTTTCGTTCAAAAACTTCAGGGAGGGATGCGGTAGCACCGGCGCTTCTTTGCCCAGGTGCCGGAGAACAAAACTGCGTGACATGCCACTGTCCGATGGTCCGGGCCGGATGACGCTGCTGGCGGCCACCACCAGGGAAAATGTATCGGCTTTCAGCTTTTTAAGGAGTGCGCGCATACCTGGTGACTCAATATAAAAGCAGCCCATGGTATCGCCTTTACTCATGAGCCGGCGGGTGGCCGGGTCATCGTCCGGCAGCTTGCTCAAGTCCACACTGATGCCGCAGTTTTGGTTCACCGCCCGGGCTGCGTCTGATACTACGGCAATGCCGCGTTGGGCCAGCAAGTCAATTTTCACCAGCCCCAGATCTTCCACCGAATACATATCCAACTGGCTGATCAGATGTCCTTTGCGGGCCCATTGCAGAGGAAAAAGTTCCGTCAGCGGTGCGCTGGCAATGACCACTCCACCAGCGTGAATGCCCAGGTGGCGCGGGCGTGAATTCAGACTACTGGCCTGTAATAACAGAGAACGGTAAGGTTCCCGGCTCAGGGGCAACCCGGCCGCTTCCGGTTTTTGAGAGGCAGCCAGTTCGGGATTCTCAAAGACTTTCCAGGGCAATCTTTTGGTGATTTTACTCAACTGCGAGTCGGCATAACCCCGGGCTTTGGCGGCCTCCCGAAATCCGGAACGGGTGCTGAAGCGGTTGATGTTGCAGATCATGGCTGTGCATTGATGTCCATAACGGTCTGAAACGTATTTCAGCACCTGGTCCCGATCTTTCCAGCTGAAATCCAGGTCGATATCCGGAGGAGAGAGGCGTTCCGGGTTCAAAAATCTTTGGAAATAGAGATCGTGTTTGAGTGGGTCCACATGGGTGATGCCCAGGAGGTATGAAATCAGTGAGTTGGCGGCGGATCCGCGGCCAAGGGTGGGCATGCCCCGGTCCGCTGCGTAGCGCACAATATCCCAAACGATGAGGAAGTAGCCGGCAAAGCCCAGTTTTTCCACCACGTTGATTTCTTCCTGGAGCCGGTTCATGGCCTGGCCGGTGACCTGGCGATAGCGTTTTTGCAGGCCGTCAAAGCAGAGTTTCCATAGTTGGGATTCGGTGGTCTCGCCGGCTGGCAAGGGAAATTCCGGATACCGCCACACGCCCAGTTTATGTTGGAAGGTGCACTGTTCGGCCACCGCTTCGCTTTCCAGACAGGCGGTGGGAAATTCTTTCAATACATCATGCATGGTGGCAGAGGGTTTAAGCCAGCTCCCGGCTGGGGCGCACATTTCATCCTTCACTGTCTCCAGGGTGCTGAGAGTGCGGATGGAGGAAAGCAATTTTTGACGCTCGAGATCAGCTGGCAGGGCGGCATAGACATCGCCGCCGGCAATCACGGGCACTTGCTGCAGATCAGCCCACTGGGCCAGTTCGCGCAACCGGCGCATGAGCGGTCCCATTTCACCACCGGCAGTGGTCAACAGGACACGAAGGCTTCCCCGGGTGAAGGCGGGCAGATCGCTTGGGCCATCTTTTTGGGCCGCCGCGAGCAGCGCCGCCAGCACCTGAGGTGAATCCGTCAGACAGAAAATGCCGTTGCCTTCGGCAGTGAGGAACCCAGGCAACTCATCCAGCAGACGGAAATCCGGGCGCACCATGCGCAGGGTTGTGAGCCGGCAAATGGCCGCATAACCGGCCTGGTCTCTGGCCAGCAGGACGGCGCGGGGGCGGCCGGGGGTCAGAGATTGGGGTATGAGCTTGACGGGATTGAAATCCACGGGCCGGTCATCGGTCAATTCAACACCGTGGATGGCACGCAATCCTGCCTTTTGGCATTGTTTTTGGAATTCCACGGTGCCGTGCATGTTGTTCAGGTCGGTCAGGGCCAGGGCAGTGAAATCGAGCTTGGCGGCGCGGTCCACCAATTCGGCAGGGGAGGAGGCTCCGCACAGGAGAGAATAGTGGCTGTGGGCTTGTAAATGGATCAACTGAGCCTCCGTTTAGCTTGGCGAACAAGAGGCGAATACCATAGGCGAAATAATGGCGAAAATCAAGGGTGGAGGTAGAAAATCTTTTCTAAGTTTTAGTTTTTATTTCCATTTTGTTTTTGTCTTGTCTGTGAGGCCGCCCCACAGGCTGTTTCAAGGAAACATTGGCCATGATCTTTTGCATTGGCAGGAAAGAAAAACGATTTTGAAATTGGCTGCCGCCCGTGCCCAACGCACCATACCTTGCTTCATAAACAATAATCTGACTTATTGTATTCATTGATAACAATGTCCACTTTTTCCCAGGAGCCAATTCCATGAATCAACTCGTCATCACCATTGTCGGCAAAGATTGCCCCGGCATCGTCGAAAGTCTGTCTGCCGTGGTGGCCGATCACGACGGCAACTGGCTTTCCAGTAGCATGAGCAATCTGGCTGGACAGTTTGCCGGAATTATTGAAGTGGCGGTGGCTGATGAACGACGCGAAGCCCTGGCTTCAGCCTTCAACGACCTGCCCGGTTTGAAAGTTCAATCGGTGGTGGGCGATGCTCCCACCGTAGTGGGCGAACTGCCTCTGGCTGAACTGGAAGCCGTGGGAACCGACCATCCCGGCATTGTGCAAAGTCTAACCAAAGTGCTGAAGGATAAAGACGTGAACCTGCTGCAGTTTGCCACCTGGACTGAACCTGCGCCTAACTCTGGCGAAGAACTCTTCCGGGCTGTGGCCGAGTTTGAGCTGTCACCGGAGCTGGATCTGGAAGGGTTGAAGATCGATCTTGAAGCCCTGGCTGAAGATATTGCAGTAGATATTGAGTTGGGATTAGAAGACTAGAAACCTCAGAAAAAACAAGGGCCTGGTCTGTTTGCAAACGGACCAGGCCCTTCATCTATACTGTTGGCTATTTCGCTAAAACCATCTTTCCTGTCAAGCTGGCATCCTCGGTACCCAACCGATAAAAATACACTCCCGAAGCCACCCCACGCCCCTGATCATCCCGGCCATCCCAAAGCGCATGATGCAGTCCGGCGGGCTGGGGCCCACTCAGCAGCGAATGAACCAGGCGGCCTCGCGCGGAATAAATCCGCAGGGTCACATCCTGATTTGTTGGCAACGAAAAGCTGATGCTCGTTTGTGGGTTGAATGGGTTGGGATGGTTACCCAACAGGGCCACGGCTGCAGGCAATTCTATCACCGGCGTGGCATCTGAAATAGTGAGGGCCACGGGCACCATCTGGGCAGCTCCGCCGTTGCTGCTGACAACCAGAATGGCCTCGTGCAGACCCAAGCTCAGGTCTGTGCTGTCCATGGTGAGGGCTAAATTCAGAGTTTGTCCGGCAGGCACTTCCCCGGTGAGCATCTCAGGTTGCAGCCAATCCATATTGCGGCCTACGGCGAATACGCTGCTGAGGCCAAACACCGAGGCGTCGGCGGCATCGCTAACCCGAATGCGGGCGTAGGGCCCGGCTTCTCCAGCAACAGTCCAGGTCCAGGGAGACGAACCTGCAGGCCAGGCGAAGGCCAGGTTTTGCCAAGGCCCATTGGCTTCACGCTGCAGGGCAATGTTGACCAGTTCAGGACCATTTGCGGCGACAAACTCCACGGCCAGTTCTGTGCCTAGCTCGGCTATGTCACCGGTGGATGGTTGGCTCACAACAATGTTGGGGGCCAGTGCCGTCAATACGATTTCACCAGTAATTTCATGGGGAGGTTCGCCCCAGTTATCACCATAGACATTCCAGATGATGACCACATCTCCCGTAAGGCCGGCATCAAAACTCAGGTTGATGCTGCCATCACCGGATTCATTGCCTGCCAGATAACCACTGCCACCCATGCCGAGAGCGCCCCAGGTCGTGGTGACATCCTCACCGGTTTCATCATTCCAGGGTAATGCGCCGTTGGGAGCGCTGATTTCCGTAGCAGAATTTACGGTGACGCCATCGGGCAGATTCAGCTCCACCTTCAGTAAATATTCATCATCGGGAGATTGGCAGGTCACGTGCAGGGGCAGATTGATGGTCGTGCCCGACTCGTATGCGTCGGTGCTGCTGCTGACCAGGCTGCCGTCCAAATTGCGGGTCTCCACCTGAGGATCGTCGCCGCCAGCAGAATTCTTCACCAGCGCTTGGGTCACCGGGTCAACTTTGGCGAGGGCAAAATTGAGTACTGATCCTTCATCTCCATTGTTGGCAATGTGCAGATACTGGGTGGTCTGCTGGCCTGGCATGACGGATTCATCGATGGAGCCGGGGGTGACCGTTACAGTGGGCAAGGCCACCTCGCCCATGGGAGCAAATAAGATGGCGCGGCCTGAAGTCAGAGTGGCGGCGCCTGCTGCATACTGATTCCAGTAGGTGTAGTTCAAGCCATCGGTGCGTTCCATATTCTGGATGCCCACGGTGGCATAACCATCACGGGAGTCGGTGTTGTTGACCTGTTCGTATTGGAAAAGGATCATGCCATCGCCGGTGCTGGTGGAGTGATGGGCCGGGTCCAGCAGGATGGCCTGGAAGTTCTGCTGGGCATTGGTGTAGGTGTTGTTCATGTCATACCACTGGATGATGAACTGATGGTTTTCTTCGTCGTACCAGGTGTAGACCCGGTGGCTGCCCGTGGACTGGTACAGGTTATCCCAGAAAGGGGCAATCAGAGCGCCGGCACTGTGAGAGGCGGGCAAGGGGAAGTTACGGTAAAAATTGACTGGAGTTTCGCCCATGGCCAGCCAGCCGTTGGAGCAAATGCTAATCTTGTAATAGTCCGTGCCATAAAACCCAAAAACGAAGGGCAGGGTGATGGCTTCGGTGTCATCTTGCTCCCACCCGAAATCGGTCAGGCCCAGGTCGGTGCCCTGGCCTCCGTGGTCGGGATCGATGGCAACCCAATTGTATTGGGGGGCCATCTGAGAATCGGTGTCGGTGTTGTCGTAGGCATAGTAGCCGTAGTTGTCCGGGCCCGTGGGCTCGTTGCTGGCAGCGGATCCCACCACAGCGGCGCATTGGGCTGTGGCCTGCATGCCGTTGCTGTAGGTGATGGCCAGGTCGAAGTTGGCCAGGTGCCCGCCATAACAATCGGTGGAAACACTCAACTGGAAGGGCGACAGCAAGTCCCGGCCGGATTGGCCAACGGGGATGTTGTTGAAGTTGGCTGTTTCGTTGGTGATGATGATCCAGGGACTGTCCGAGCTCAGGGTGGCGCTGACCATGGTGGCATCCAGGCTGCCCATGTTTTCAAGAGTCAGGTCAAAGAATCCGGATTCCCCTTTATCCAGACTGCCTCCGAAGTCGGAGAGGTCTATGGAGGCCACGCTGAAGGAAGCCGCCTTTACGGTTTCTTCCAGAATGGAGGTCCAGGTGCTGGAGCCGTTGGTGGCTGTCAGCAGCAGGCTGATGGTGGAGCCTTCTTCTGCATCTGGGTCGATCGTGATGCTGAGGGGCCCGGAGGCGGCCACTTCACTGCCAGCGGCGACGGTGCCAAAATTCAAACTGCCATCCATGACTGTGGCAGCGCCACTTTGAACCAGAATATCAGCAGTGACACCAAAGGCATCGGTGCTGCCGTGGTTGGTCAGCAGTGGGGTGATGGTTACAGTGTTGCCGGGGTTGAGGGCACCATCTTCAATGGTGTGTCCGGTGGCGGCGCAGAAGACTTCCACCTGGCCCACGGTCAGTCCGCCGAGGTGGGGCAGCATATCGTGTTTGGTGACGGTCACTGAGGCACTGCCGGCGTTCAACGCCGGAACGTTGAGGACGAGTTGGCCATTGGCGTCGGTCAAACCGGTCAGTTGAACATCATTGAGTTGCAGCAAATCTTGTTGGAAAAGACAAACCTGTGCTCCGGGTAAGGGCATTCCCTCTTCCGTGACGGTGATGGTCAGAGCCTGGGCTCCCTGGGAGATCTGGGAGGGGTAGTCCACGTTCAGGGTTCCGGGAACACCGGTCCACATTTCGGTGGCGGCATCGCCCATGACATTGTTCCAAACAGCCCAGATCTCTGCACGGTCGGGCTCAGCCAGATAGTAACCACTGTAGAGAGCCATTTTTCCCAAAGAGTGTGCCGCACCGATGCGATGGTCTGCACTGTTGAGCAAGCCATCCCAGGTGCCCAGATAGTAGCAGTTGTTATAGCGGGTGTGGGTTCCGGTGGTGGCCGTACCAATGGCGGCCACGGCGCCACCGTTGGGGGCGCGCAACCAGGCTTCGCTGCGGCTGGTGGTGTTGCTGGCAAAACTGCCCGAGTCGCAGGTGGGCAGCAGGGCCACGGCCAACTTTCCACCATTATTTAAAGAAGTCACATGGCCATTGCTGATGCCGCTGGTGCCAAGAAAACCTCGGTAACCGTAGACTGACGCCCCAGCGCCCACCTGGGACATCATGGGACTGACAAAGTTGCCGGACCAAGTGGTATCGACCTGGGCCCAGCCGTTTTCCAGCAACTGACCTTTCAGCCACTGGTTTGTGTAGATGGTGGTGATGCCCGAGGCGCTGGGGTCTCCCTGCAGGCAGGCTCGGCCAAACCAGTCGGTATCATCCATGGGAGGATTTTTTTCATAACCCAGAATCTTGCCAATAACGGCATTCATCTCAGTGGAGTTGTTGAAAGAGACGCGGCCAATGTGCACGTCGGCCAGGATGTCGTCTCCATCCAGAGTGGAGTAATAATGGTCCCCGCCACCATGATAACCGGAGAGGCTTTCATACCAGGAGGGAATCGCATAGGCGCCCCCTGTATCACCAAAAATGGTGATGAATTCCAGAGGAGCGATGGTCTGGTTGTCGTAAATATTTTGGATGGCGTTTTTGATGGTTGTGGCGTTACCGCCAACAATAGAGGTGTTAATTTCCAGCACGTGGTAACCCTGCTCACGCCGCCATTCCAAAAGGGGAGCAATCCCATTGAGGATAGATGAGCTGCCATTGTGAATGGCCAGATAAGTGCCCAGAGGGGAAGTGGGTGCGCCGGCAGTTTTCAAGGGGGGAGACTGAAAACCCAGAAACTGGCTTTCCAATTGGGTCACAAAGGACCGGGGCAGGGGGCGATCACTGGTTCTGGCTGTGGGGGCCTGAGGGTCGGGGATGAATTTTAGACGCAATTGGGCTTCGGTCCAGACCACGGCCTGGTTCAGGGTGGGATCGTAGACCACTGGGTTGAGGGTCAGCGGGACCACGGTTTGGCCGGCGAGGATAGCCGGACGGCCCACCCGGACCTCGGGGACTGTGTTTGGGGCCGAGGTTTTTTGGCCGTAAGCGGCCGCCGAGTAGGAGAATTCTGCCCCTGCGGGATCCTGAACCGGAAAAAGTTGCAGGTTGTTCATGGTCGTGCTGGTGGCAGAGATGACTTCCACGGTGAGGCTCATGCCCTGGGGTACAGATACCATCTGGCTGATCACGGGCAGGCCGGGTTGACCCACTGATCCGTGCACAACGGACCCGGGAATCTGCAGAGTGTGCCAGGTGATCTCTGCCTTTTGAACCGTTTTCAGTTCAGGGGCGGCGATCTGAAAATGGAATTCCAGGGTTTCAGCATCAGAGCTTACCAATTGCCATTGGGGCCCGGAAGGGGCTGCGAGGGCAAAGCTTGCCACCAATACCAGCAATACGGCCAGCAGGATATGGGCGGGTTCAACAAAATTCCGCTTATTCATTTTCTTCCCCGGGTTTTATAAAAAAGTCAAATTAACAACAGAGTCGTCACCAGACCCTCTATTTTACACCAAATCAGTCATTCAAAGACAGTTGTTTTCTAAATTGTAACAAAAATTTAAGAATTGTTTCATTGTTGTGAGGCTTTTCAAGGAGTGGAACAGGTATTGCAATCAAAAGTTGCGGCGGGAGAACCCATGAATGCCCAATTTGAATATGTCCTGTTAAAATGGCAGGATATCCCTTGAAATAAAATGGTTGCGAAGTCCTGCAATTTCTGGCATTTGGACAAAAGCTGATGTACATTTTCCTGCTACTGCACCACTATGGTGTGGCCTCCCTCAAGGGGGAGGAAAACTTTCGCCCGGTCCCTAACCAGGATCGGGACGACCCAGAACCCTATTCCCTCTCCGGCAAAAAAAAGCTGGACTGAGGGTGAGGAGGCGACCGTAAAGTCATGTCTTCTGAACTCATCAGACAAGACGATGTCACCATCCGTTTCGCTGGAGATTCCGGCGATGGGATGCAGCTGACCGGAACCCAATTTACTGATACAACTGCTAAGGTTGGCAACGACTTGGCAACCTTCCCCGATTTTCCTTCTGAGATCCGGGCCCCGGCAGGCACCCGCGCGGGTGTTTCTGGATTCCAAATCCATTTCAGTTCCCACGACATTTATACCCCCGGTGACGCTCCGACCGTCCTGGTGGCCATGAATCCCGCGGCACTGATCACCAACTATAAGGATTTGAAGCCAGGCGGCATCATTCTGGTCAACACCGGTGCTTTCACCGAAAAAGACCTGAAAAAGGCCGAGCTGGATTCGAATCCCCTGGAAGATGGTACCCTGTCCGGGTTCCGGGTGATCCAAGAAGATATTAACCAGCGCACTATCGAGGCTCTCCAAGGCACCGATCTTAATAAAAAAGACGTGCTGCGCTGCAAAAACTTTTACACCCTGGGTATGATGTACTGGCTGTTCAGTCGCCCATGCGAACCCACTCTGGAGTGGTTGAATAAAAAGTTTGCGAAAAAGCCAGAATTGGCCGAGGCCAACTCCAATGCTTTGAAAGCTGGCTATAACCACGGTGAATTGCTGCGACTCTTCCAGGGCCGTTATGTCGTGCCCAAGGATGAGAACGTAGAAAAAGGTACCTACCGTAACATCATGGGTAACGAAGGCGTGGCCATTGGTTTGGCTGTGGGCGCCCACCAGGCAGGCCTCAATATCTTCCTGGGTTCTTATCCCATTACCCCGGCTACCGATATCCTTCAACACCTGTCGCTGATGAAAAATCACGACATCATCACCTGCCAGATGGAAGACGAGATCGCTGGCATTTGCACCGCCATTGGTGGTAGCTTTGCTGGTCGTCTGGGCATCACCACCACTTCAGGCCCTGGTTTGGCGTTGAAGGCAGAGGCTTTGGGCCTGGCTGTCATCACCGAACTGCCCCTGGTTGTGGTTAATGTGCAGCGCGCTGGCCCGTCCACAGGATTGCCCACCAAGGTGGAGCAGGCCGATCTGTTGCAAAGTCTTTATGGTCGCAATGGCGAAGCTCCTATCCCGGTGCTGGCAGCCAGCTGTCCTGCCGACGCTTTCGATTGCGCCGTGGAAGCCTGCCGCATTGCTACGGAATTCATGACTCCGGTGATTCTGTTGAGCGATAATTACATCGCCAACGGCACCGAGCCATGGAAGCTGCCCGCCATGGAAGATTTGCCTGAGTTCAAGGTGAAATTTGCCGATGATCCTGAAGGATTCAGCCCTTACAAGCGTGATGAAAGGCTTGTGAGAAACTGGGCCCGTCCTGGAACTCCAGGCATGGAGCACCGCATCGGTGGTCTGGAAAAAGATTACGTGACCGGCTCTGTGAGTCACGACCCTGACAACCATGAGCTGATGTGCCAGACTCGTCTGGACAAAATCCTCGGTATTGCCGATACCATCCCAGCACCTGAGGTCAATGGCCCCGAGAAGGGCGACCTCCTGGTTGTGGGCTGGGGTTCCACTTACGGAGCCACCAGAGCCGCGGTTGAACGCATGCAAAAAGAAGGCAAGGCTGTGTCGCAGCTCCATCTACGCCACTTGTTTCCCTTCGCCAAGGGCCTGAATGAAATATTCGGGAACTTCAAAAAGATTATTGTGCCTGAGCTGAACTTTGGCCAACTGGCCCGGGTTCTCAGCAGCGAATATCCTGATTTCAAATTTGAACGGCATCACAAGGTCAAGGGCAAGCCCTTCCAGGCCTTCCAGCTGAAGCTCATCTTTGAAGAACTCCTGGAGGAAAAGTCATGAGTGACGTCCAACAGCTGAAAGCCAAGGACTTCAAGTCCGACCAGGAAGTCCGCTGGTGCCCGGGTTGTGGAGATTACTCCATCATCAATTCGGTCCAGGCAACCATGGCTGAAATTGGCATTGCCAAAGAAAACACCGTGGTGGTTTCGGGTATCGGTTGTTCCAGCCGTTTCCCATACTACATGGATACATTTGGATTCCACGGAATCCATGGTCGGGCCAATGCTATCGCCACTGGCGTGAAGGTGGCCAACCCCGATCTGGCTGTCTGGGTGATCACCGGTGACGGCGATGGTTTATCCATCGGTGGCAACCACATGATCCACTCCTTGCGGCGTAATGTGAACATGAAGATCATCCTGTTCAACAATGAGATCTACGGCCTGACCAAAGGCCAATATTCTCCCACTTCACCCCAGGGCCTGAGGACTAAAACTTCACCCTATGGTTCAGTGGATGCTCCTTTTAATCCGATCCAGTTGGCTCTTGGTGCCAGTTCCACTTTTGTGGCCCGGACCCTGGATACAAGCCCCAAGCACATGAAAAAAGTGCTGAAGATAGCTGCTGAACATGAAGGCAGTGCCTTTGTGGAAGTCTGGCAGAACTGCGTCATTTTCAATGATGGAGCCTTCAAGGGTTGGACCGATAAAAAGGTGCGCGACGAGCAGACCATCGACCTGGTCGACGGCGAGCCCAT
Source organism: Candidatus Krumholzibacteriia bacterium (assembly GCA_016744705.1). GTDB lineage: Bacteria > Krumholzibacteriota > Krumholzibacteriia > LZORAL124-64-63 > LZORAL124-64-63 > LZORAL124-64-63. Next base: position 201,949 of record JADGDU010000004.1, on the reverse strand, counting down.
GATCTACGGTGCAGAGAAGGATAAAGGCCTGAAGGTGGATGGTTTCGATATCAAAATCGTACCCGCTGCTGAGGCTTCCATCTGGGAGAGCCGTGTGGAATCTCCTGGTCCCGCCTTCATCATGTCGCAGTTGGATAACGATCCCAATATGCCTCGTCCTTTTGGTGTTTTCCGCCAGGTGAATAAACCCACTCTGGATGGTTTGGTTGCTGACCAGGTCAAGGAAGTTACCAAGAAGAAGGGTAAAGGAGATATCAAGGATCTGCTCTACACTCCTGATTGCTGGGTTGTGGATTAAGATTTATTGATGATCGATTGATGCGGGCCGCAGATTTTTATCTGCGGCCCGTTTTTTGTCCGCGCTATTGTCAGAATGAGTGTTATGCAGTGTGTCCCCGGCTATAAATACAATCTTACTGAAGGCTAATAGAATGCAATGGACTGAACTATTGCCCAAAATGATAAATGAATATTTCAACACAGCCGATGGATTGATGAATTTGGTTTCTGACGATGAACTGGATTGGAAACCTGCCAGCGGAGACAACTGGATGTCTATGGGACAGTTGCTGGGACATCTGACCAATAGCTGTGGCTTTTGTTGCCGGGCTTTTGATACAGGAGATTGGAGCCAGCCTGAAGGTGAGACCGAAGGTTTGCCCCCTGTGGCCAGTGTGGCTGAAGCGCGAAGACTTCTTGCTGAGGACCGCAGCCTGGCTTTGTCTGTGGTTGAAAATGCAGGAGAGAAGCGCCTCCAGGAAGAATTGAGCAACGCCCCATGGGAACCCGACCAACAGCGCTGCCTGGGGCCGCACTGCATGAACATGGTGCTGCATCTGGATTCTCACCGCCATCAACTTTTTTCCTATCACAAATTGATGGGTAAAGAGGTAAATACCATGCATCTTTGGGGTCTATAGAGCCCCATGCAAGATCATCAAAGAAGGCCCCAACCGGGGCCTTCTTTGGTGACACAGAATCATGAACCGTTTCGGCTTATTTCAAGAGCATGATCTTCCGGTGGTCCACACTACTACCACTTTCCATCCGCAAATAATAAGCCCCACTGGGTACCTGGCGCCCGCTGCTATCACGCCCCTGCCACATGCGGGAATGAAGGCCCGCCGACATGTGTTCATGGACCAGTGTTTTGACCATGCGGCCTGACACATCATAAATGGAGAGGCGCACTGACCCGGCATTCTCCATTTCGAAATGGACTTCGGTCATGGGATTGAAGGGGTTGGGCACGTTGGGTAACAAGCGAGTCAAAGCCAGAGGCAGACCTTGAATCCGGATGTCGGTTTCTGGGCTACGGGCCAGTTCTGCCCCATCTTCAAGCACGGCGTAGCTGTAGTGCAGGACCGCGCCTTCAGCAAAACCCACGGGATAATCGCTGTAGCTGAATTGGCCGTTGGCAGGGGCCAAAGGCTGTTCAAAGAGAACCTCGGCTGGGCCTGTTTCTCCGCGCCGGTAAATCAGATAGTTGGCATCGGTGGAACTGGGCACATCCCAACTCAACTGAACCCGGTTGCCGTGCATAACAACCTCTGGAGCAGGGGCCTGGACGTCCACCATGGAAATATTAACCCAGGCTACGACAGATTCTCCGGCGATGGGGCGCATGGGGATAATGTCGATGAGATCAGCCGACAAAAAGGCCATTTCTCCAGGAATGGAAGGCTGCAATACGGGTAACAAGTGAAGGTGAGCTTCACTGTAGCTTTCAAGCATGAAGAGTTGAAAGTCGGCCAGGTGAATGGCAGGAGCCCAGGGCAGGGGCACACCCAGGCCCACGATGAAATCTGGAGATTCGCCAACGTTGATGGCCTGGCCCATGATGTCACTTCCCACCAGAAGCCAGCTCTGACCAACCAGTTCAAAACGACATTCCCAACCAGAGATTCCGACAGGGTCCGTGGGATTCAGCAGCACCAAATGGGTCACCAAAGTCCCTGGATCAATCATCTCGGTTTCGCTCATGGAATAGTCATCGTCGAAAAACAATCCCACTCGATTTTCATGCCAGGCGGCACCGGATTCAACGATTCCCGAACAGGGCACTTCCGAGCATACATTTTGTCCCAGGGTGATAAGGCACTCCCAGGGGCCAACGGCCGTAGCCTGATGCGCGACCGTGAAAATCTGGCTATGGCCGGGCTGAAGAACGCTATCGTGGGGTGTGATGGTGGTGCTGGGGCAGTTGACTACCGGAGTCACCGGAAATTCAACATTACCATCGTTACGAACCGTGAGGTATTGGGTGTAGACGCTGCCCTGGGCCATGATTCCAAAGTCCAGAAATGCGGGAGTGACGAGGCAGGAGGAAATGATTTCCACACCGCTGCCGCTGACCGGCACATTGGCAATGATTTCGTGGCCAAAAACCACTTCGTTGCCAAAGGTACCCACATCTGAAGGAGTAAAGCTCAGAGTGATGAGCATCTCGTCACCGGGCTCCAGCGATAAAAGGCCCTGGCCACTGATGATTTCAAATTCCATTGATGGTTCCATCAGGTGGATATCCAGATCCAGAGCTGCGTCACCGGTGTTGCGCAAAACAATAATTCGCTGCAAGGACATGCCCACACCCACATCGGGGAAAACAAGGTGGGCAGGCGTTACGCTGTAATCAACAAACGGCAGATATCCGTACCCGCTCAGAGCCACCGAATCGACAATGGAACCAAGGTCCAGTTGGCAGCTGGCCATTCCTTCTTCCTGGGGAGAAAAGGCCAGGGTGAGGACAACCTGGGAACCGGGCGTGATCACCACACCGGGCGCAGGATTGGTGATGGAGAAGGCCGTGCAGTCAGCAGGTAGGGTAGGCTCAATGGGAATAGGCACTTCTCCGATGTTGGAGATGGTGAGGTGTTTGTAAAAAGTGCCGCCCACAACGGTTTCATCAAAGACCAATTCGGAAACCACATCCCAGGCCACGATGGGCTCACGGCCATTGCCGCGCACCATAACATTGGGAGCCAGAGGGGAGCCCAAAGTCAGAATTCCTTCATAAAACTGGGCATTGTCAGGATGAAAAATGATGGGAATTTCCAGAGTGTGGCCGCCAAAGACAGTGTGAGAGCCAGAGATCGTAGGCAGATGAAAAGCCCCACTGCCGCCCACAAGGTCGATGTCCAGAACCAGGGCGCCGCCGCCAATATTGGAGACGGAAACTATACGCTCCTCAGTGGAATCCACGGGGATTTCACCAAAATGAACGTCGGGCGGTTCCACCTGGGCTACCGGAACACCTTGGTTGATCCAGGCCACTTCCGGCTCACCGGTGGCTGAATACAGAGGCCTGATCTCTGGAGGGTCTTCGTGAGTCAGGTAAGCCATCTCACCGGGAATGGAGGCATGATAAACAGGCTGAACCGTCAGGACGATGGGCAAGGCTTCCTGCACCATCATGGTGAAAGTGGCGAGCAGGACCCGCTCTTGGCCAGGCAAAGGGGCATCACCCACGCCCACGATAAAACAGGGAGGAGTATCTATGTTTATGGTCTGCCCCTCGAGTTCCCAATTGAGGAATATGGCGGGGCCATCGATATCCACACAGAGTTCCCAACCGGCAACTCCCGCTCCTGTGGCCGGCTCATCCAGCACGAGGTAACCGGTGACGATGGTATTGGGCTGGGGCACATTGATGGCGTAAGTCTGGTAGTCATCATCAAAGTAGATACCAACCTGATCATAGGCGGTGGCTGAAATGGGAATGACTAGCAGCAGAAGAAAAAGGAGGGCACAGGCCCAGGCAGGAGAGTGAAAGTATTGGTGGCGCATTGGTATTCCCCCCGTGAAAGTAAAGCTAAAGCTGGTTGCCCATTTTCATTATACCACAAGGGGGATGATTTTGTATGGGCGGATGCCCTGAGGGCTTGTTTCACATCTGAGCCCAAAAACCTCTACACCGGTGGCCATCACTCTGCGCAACAACCGGCCATATTCTGCATCGATGTCGTCGGCTGGCCCCACGGTCAGGGCGTCATCCCTTTGGATACAGAAAATGAGGACTGCACGGTCACCTGTTTGGACCATGGCTTCCAGTTCCTGGAGATGCTTGCGGCCCCGCTCGGTGGGTGAGTCGGGGAAGCGGGCGTGGCTGTTTTCCACCAGCGAAACATTTTTGACTTCGACCCAGCATTGGCTTCCCATGGCGCCGGTGAGGAGAAAATCTATGCGCGATTTTTGGGTACCATATTTAACTTCAGGGCGGACGGTGGCGCCGGTTTCCAGGAGGGGCAAGAGGTGGTTTTCCAGGGCCTCACGAGCCAGGTGGTTGGCCGCGATGGTGTTAACTCCCACCAAGACACCGCCTTTCACCCCGGTTTCCCTATTCTCAACAGTGCGCACTAATTCCAGGGTCCATGATAATTTGCGGGCCGGATTGTTGGCCGGACTGAGCCAGATCTCCGCATTGGGAGCCAGCAGGCCGCGCATGCTGCCGGTGTTATTAGTATGGGCGATGGTCTGGGTGCCGTCGGGCAGTTCGGCATGAATGAGGAAGCGTTTTTCTCGCTTCAGGAACCTTGCTTTGGTTAAGGGGTTAGGGAAAATCAATGAGACTCCTTGGGGCGGGTGAAGCGTGGACTTCCTGATTGATCTGCAGGGTTCGATTCACTAGTATAAGGCCGGAGGCTATATTTTGAAATCTCGGCGGTTGGTCTGGATTGTTGTTTTGCTCTTTTATGTGTCTGGTTGCACCACTTATGCGCCGGTCACATTGCCTGATGATTACGTCGCCCCGACGGACGATCCTGTGATGGAGTCCGGGGAAACGCTGGAGTTGGGCATGAGAGTTAAGCTCTATCTGAAGAATGGCGAGGAGGCCGAAGGAACCGTGATCCAAATCACCGAAGAGTCTCTCGTTTTTGGAAAACCGGGGAATTATGGATTGAGGTCGGAAATTTTCCTTTTCCAGGATGTGGAATCAATGGAAGTAGCCCAAAGCACCGTCTTGGCGGTAATAACATCTACTGTTGCCGTGGTGGTTGTGGTGGGGTTCATCGCTTTGGTTCTGAGCCTCAGGGTCACCAAGGGCGGTGAATGGTGAGCCAGTTTTCCCACTCTTCCCGCAATGTGCTGAACAGCCGCACCGCCGAACGCTTCACTGGTGATACGCTCTTTGATAAGATTGCCCGGGCCGTGTGCGAGGCGGGGTGCATGCCGCGCAAGGAATTGTATGAGGCCTGGGAGACGGCCAAGCGCGTGCGCAGAGTGATGCGTGGTGGTCATATTCTGGATCTGGCAGCAGGGCATGGATTGGTGGCGGCGATCCTTCTGATTCTGGATGACTCCTCTGATGGAGCCACTTGCATTGACATCAAACAACCCCCCAGCCACAAGCGGGTCCTGGCAGTTTTGGAAACCCGCTGGCCACGCCTTGAGGGGCGCATTCGGTTTGAGGAATCTCGTCTGGAAGAGTCAGTCGTTCCCGAGGGTAGTTTGCTGGTCTCTGTGCACGCTTGTGGCCTGCTCACCGATCAGGTTTTGGATTTGGCCATAAACAACCACTGCCGTGTGGCGGTGTTGCCTTGTTGTCATGATATGCGGGCGTGCGATGCGGGAGCTTTGGCTGGGTGGATGGATGGCCCCCTGGCGGTGGATGCCACTCGGGTCTCCCGATTGCAGCAGGCGGGATACAAAGTCCAAACGGCGCTAATTCCCGAGGACATTACCCCAAAAAACCGACTTTTGATGGCTTGGCCATCATAGTCTTCATTTCGTTGCGACAATTTCCGTTGGAATATACTATATAGACACAATTATAGGTCTGGCTCGGCCACCAACTATATAATCAAGAAACGGGAACAATGGACAGCATCGGCTGTGCCATGGCAGCGGTTAACAATTCCGACATGGCGGCCATGTTCCCGGGTACAAAGAGAGCCATCGCCACCATCAAGACTAACGATGGCCGGGAGTTTGTGGAATCTGTGGATCATGCCACAGGCAGTCCCCGGAATCCTCTCAGTGATGAGGAGTTGATTGCCAAATTCCGCGCCAACTGTGATGGCGTTATTGATGCGGCCCGTCAGGATGCCATCATCGAGGCCATTTGGGCGTTCGATCAATGCCCCGATGTGGGAGAGTTCATGAAACTTCTGGTGGTGAAACACTAGAGTGGCGGGTTATGCTCCACTGGTGATAATACCAGACTGGGCCTACACCGTTTTCCTGTGAGGTAGATATGAAAATCGGGGATTGGGAATTTCGTACATTTCATGACGGGCGCTTTAAGCTGGATGGCGGCGCCATGTTCGGGGTGGTGCCCAAAGTCATGTGGGAGAAGCATCACCCTGCCGATGAAATGAACCGCATTGATTTGGATCTGCGTTGTTTGCTGGTGGATCACGGAGACCGGCGCATCATGGTGGATGTGGGCATGGGCGATCGTTGGGATCCCCGGAAAGTGGGGATCTTTGCATTGGATCGGCGCCCCAATCATTTGGTGGCCGAGCTGGCCGAAGCCGGTATTGTGCGTGAATCCATCACCGATGTGATTCTGACTCACTTGCATTTCGATCACGCCGGTGGAGTCTTTCGTGAGGGGGCAGATGGGCTGGAACCGGTCTTCCCCAGCGCCACCCACTGGGTGCAGAAAAAGCATTGGGATTGGGCCCATAACCCATCCCAGAGAGACCGTGCCAGTTTCCGCATCGACGACTTCGACAGTTTATTGGAGCGGGGCAAACTGGAGTTCATTGATGGGCGCCAGGAAATTTTCCCCGGTGTGGTGACGATGCCGGTAAACGGCCACACTCCAGGGCAGCAAATGGTGGAATTTCATACGGGAGAAAAGGTCGTTGTTTTTTGCGCCGACCTGATTCCCTTCCGTAGCCAGATTCATGTGCCCTGGATCATGGGGTTCGATTTGAATCCCATGCTGACAGTCTCCGAGAAGGAACAATTTTTGACCCGGGCCGTGGAAGATGATTACATTCTCATCTTCGAACACGACATCAAGCACGAGGCTTCCACGGTGGAGTTCCACCAAGGAAAATTCCGTGCTTCATCAACATTCACCCTGGATAATCCTGGATCTTGAGGCGATGAAAAATAACGACCTGATTCCTGAACTTGTACCCGTAGTTCCCAGCCGGCGCAAGCCCGAATGGCTGCGCATGAAACGCCGCGGGGGCGATGAATTTAATGAAGTGCGGCGCCTGCTGCACTCAGCTGAGTTGAACACTGTGTGTGAAAGCGCCAACTGTCCCAACAGGGCTGAGTGTTTCAGCAGTGGTACGGCGACCTTTCTGCTCATGGGAGACGTTTGCACCCGGCATTGCACTTTCTGCAATATTCCCGGTGGTAAGGTCCTGGCCCTGGATCCGGATGAACCCAGGCGGGTGGCCGAAACAGTGGCCGCACTGGAACTGAAGTTTGCGGTGGTCACTTCCGTCAACAGAGACGATCTGAAAGATGGGGGCGCGGGGCATTTTGCTTCCACCATCCGCCATATCCAGCGTCTGAATCCTGGCGGTGGCATTGAAGTGTTGGTGCCTGATTTTATGGGGAGCCCCCTGGATCTGGAAACCATTCTGGATGCGCGGCCTGATGTACTGAACCACAACCTGGAAACAGTGCCCCGGCTATACCGGGCCATGCGTCCTCAAGCCAATTACCTGCGCTCGTTGCAGGTGCTGCGCCGGACTCGACAGTGGATTGATGCTCGCGGTTGGGATATGAAAGTCAAAACAGGCATCATGCTCGGGGTGGGGGAAAAGCGTGAAGAGGTGATCGACTTGATGCGCGATGCCGTGGCTCATGGCACTCAGATTCTTACCATTGGACAGTATTTGCAACCCACGAAGCAGCATCATCCAGTCATCAGGTATGTAGAACCACCCGAGTTTGACGAGTTTGGTGATATTGGTCGGGAGTTGGGAATCGATTGGGTGGAGTCCGGGCCGCTGGTTCGTTCCAGCTATCATGCCAAAGAGCAAAGCGAAACCCTCAGCCACCCGGTTAAGGCGGCTAAGGAGTGACCCGAAAGCGGCATTGGTTTGCCTGGGCTTTCCTGGCCTATGCAGTGATCATTGCCGTGGTCAGCTTCGCTCTGGTTAATCTCTACACTGCCTCTCGGGACCGCCTGGATCAGGCCATGGGGGAACGGTTGCTGGCAGTGGCCGTTTCTTTGGCGGCCACCGCCAATGGCGAATTGATCCAGCAACCCAGCCACAACCACTCAGCCCAAGCTTATCTGGATATTTTGGAGGCAGATTTTATTCGCCTCAGCCAAAGTCAGAATTTGGCTGAAATCAGTCTCATGCATCCTGATAGCACTGTGATTTTCAGCACGAATCGGAGCCTGAAAAAAGGCCAGCCCAACGATTTTTGGGCCCTCGATGATGGAGCTGTGCAGGCAGCCCTCGCAGGAGTACCGGTATCCACGGACCTCTATTTGAACCAAGGTTATTACCAAAAAAGTGCCCACGCTCCCATCAGTGTTTTTGATGCGGATTTTGGTGAGGAATATGTAGTTGCGGTGATCACTGTGAGCGGCAACGCCATGTTCTTTGATTCTCTGGCCCAACTGAAAAAAGGGGCTGTGGTTACGGGAGTTGTCGTACTTCTGTTTTTAGTTCTGATGGGTGTTTTCCTCTACCGCATCAACCAGAGTTTTGAACGTTATCAGGATTCGATTCACCAACAGGAAAATCTGGCGGCCATGGGCCGCATGACAGCGGGCATTGCCCATGAAATTCGCAACCCATTGAGCATCATTCGTGGCGCCGGGCAGCATTTGCAACGGGTGTTGGTTCAAGCCGATATCCAGGATCCAGTGGCCGATTTTATTCCTGAAGAGGTGGACAGATTGGATCACATCCTCACCGGTTATCTTTCGTTTGGCTCCCGCAAAGACAGCCCGGCAGAGCCTTTTGATTTGGGCCTGTGTTTGCGGCGCAGCGTGCGGATGATTCATGAGGAAATGCAGCAGACTGGTGTTCGCATTCATGTGCCGACGGTTCTGGAGCCTGCTCTGGTTCTGGGCAATTCCTTGCGCATGCAACAAGTCATTCTGAATGTTTTGATCAATGCCCGGGATGCCATGCCTGAGGGTGGCGACACCCACGTGGCTCTGACCAACGAGGGATCCCAGGTGGTCCTCTCCATCACCGATTCTGGTGTGGGGCTGACTGGTGTCGACTCCAGTCGGCTATTTGAACCCTTCTGGACCAGTAAAGAAAAAGGCAGTGGCCTGGGATTGGCCATGTCGCGCCGTATCGTCGAAGACATGAATGGTCGCCTCACTCTGAATGATCGCCCGGATGGCCCTGGGGCCCTGGCGGAAATCACGCTTCCCGTGCATGGGGATGGTTCCTGAAAGGATCAAGCTTTTGGCCAGAATTCTAGTGGCAGATGACGAGACCCGTATCGTGATGCTTTTGAAATCGGCTCTGGAAAATCAGGGGCATGAAGTGGTGGGGGTTCATTCTGGCCAGGAGGCGCTCGACGCGTGCCAGGAAGAATCTTTTGACGTGGTCCTGACCGATATGCGCATGGAACCAGTGGATGGGATGGCCGTCATCGCGGGAGTGAAGCAGTGCAGTCCCGATACGGAAATTATTGTGCTGACGGCTTATGAAGAGCTGGATACTGCGGTTGCAGCCATGCAAGCCGGAGCCTGCCACTATATGACCAAGCCCATCAAATTCCAGGACGTTTCGGCTATGGTGGAAAAGTACGCCCGGGTTCGGCAGTTGACCCAGGAGAACCGAAATCTCAAGCAGGCTGTGGCGGTGATCAACGCCGGTGAAAACATGGTGGGTGAGGCCAAAGCCACCCAGGATCTAAAGGATATGATTGGACGGGTGGCGCCATCCGAGGCCACCGTTTTGATTCGTGGGGAAAGTGGCACAGGCAAGGAAGTCACCGCTCGGGCCGTGCATTCAGCTAGCAAACGGTGCCATGGTCCTTTCGTGGCAGTGAATTGCGCGGCCATCGCTGAAAGCCTTCTGGAAAGCGAATTGTTCGGCTACCGGAAAGGTGCTTTCACCGGCGCGGATAGTGACCGTGAAGGTCTGTTTGAGGCCGCCCGGGGAGGCACTCTCTTTCTGGATGAAATAGGAGAAGCGCCGCTGGCGGTGCAGGCCAAACTTCTACGTGTTCTGGAGGAAAGAAAAATCAATCGGGTGGGAGATCCCCAGGAAACCGACGTTGATGTCCGCATCCTCACCGCCACGAATCGCCCCTTGGAGGACTCTATCGCCAACAAGAGTTTTCGTGAGGATCTGTACTACCGCTTGTTGGTTTTTCCTCTGGATGTTCCACCACTTCGTGATCGTTCCGGGGATATCCCTTTGCTGGTCTCCCACTTCATGCAAAAGTTTGGTCGTCGGCAAAACAAACTGCCTTCGCGTACCATCAATCGCCTGCGGGCATACTCCTGGCCGGGGAATATCCGAGAATTGCGAAATCTCATGGAACGGGCGCACATCCTGGCTGGCTCGGGAGACATTGCTGACGAGCATGTGATGCTGAATGTGGGGCGGGGGACGAATCCTTCCAACGAAGATTTGGCCTTCAAGGATCTGGACCTTGATAACCATGCCCGGCGTCTGATTCGGGCCGCACTGGAACGGTCCGCAGGGAACAAAAGCCAAGCCGCGGATATGTTGGGTATCACCCGACGAACCTTGTATTCGCGCCTGAAACTCCTGGGCATGGAAGAAGAAACCGGTATTTGAGATGCCCCCCGGGGGGCAAAGGGCTGGATGAGTTGTACCTGAGGGTACGAGTCTGGGTGACATTATCTTTGCTTGGAGGTCCTCGCTCAAAGGAGTTGATGTCTAAGCGATTGTCATTTAGGCGATTAGCAAGGGAAAGGGGCTCCTGGCACGACCCCTGCATTGTTAACTGTAAATATTATGATTCCAGGGCTCCCGATCCCTGACATTGGAAGGTTTGATATGCTCACGCACATTCGAGAACATACGAAACTCCAGGAAGCCCATATCCCAGTGGCTCTTCTGGGACTCCTGTTTGTTCTCTTTGGCAGCCTGAACCCTTTGCCCGCCAAAGCACAAAATTCCCAATCCGATCGCGTTCAGGAATACATAGATCGCAATACCGAACTGTTGGATTGGTCTTACGATGTGGTGCGCGAGACGGAAAATATGCCCGCGCGACGAGTTCTGGAAGAGGCGTTGAACTTGCATCGCCGATCCATCAGTCTTTTGGCCGAAGACCATACTGCAATGGCTTTCAAAACAGCCCAAAGCTGCCGCGCGGCATCCCGCAACGCCGTGCGCATGGCCCGGGAATCCATGGGCTATGAGGAAAGAGTTCGTTTGCGCACCGAGCGCTTTCGTGACCAGTATTCCCATTTGATGGACCAGGCTCGGGAGGCTAATAACCAAAGAGCTCTGGATTTATTGCGTCGCAGTGAAGGGATGGCCATTCGCGCTTCTGAGCAATACCAACAGGGTGATGCCCGTCTGGCTTTCAAAATGCTGGAGCAGGCTACCGAGTTGATGAACCGCGCCGCCCGCATGCTGGCTGGCAGCGGTGGTAGCGAAAGAATGGATCAGAAAATTGAGATGGCCCAAATGGCTATCGAACGTGCTGGTGAAAAATTATTGGAAAGTGCGGACCCGGCTGCCCGGAAACTGTTAACCGAGTCGGAACATGCCCTGGGCCGAGCTCATGATTTCAGGGACCAGGGGCAGCCGGACCGCGCGTTGCAAATGGCCAACATGGCTTTACGGTTGGCCAATCGGTCCATGAGTGCCGAGGACTCCGGACCCAACGCCGAGTCGGTGCAACGCCAGATTGAACGCTGGGATGAGCGCAGTAGTCGGGCCTCGGATTTGGTGGGCGATTCTGGCCACGAGGCGGCGGTGCGGCTCTTGCAGCAGGCCCGCCAGCAGCGGGAACGGGCTGTTGAAAGTCAGGGTCAGGAGGATTTCCAAACGGCCTTGCGTCAGATAAGGGCCGCGCATGATTTGCTGACTCAGGCAGAAGATATGGTGCGATGAGAACCATCTGCATTGGCCTGCTGCTGGGAGTTTTGTTGTTCCCTGCATTTTCCTTTGGGGAAAGCGCTGATGACCCCTTGGCTGGATTTAAAGGCTTTACCCCCCGGAAGGACACTGTCCAATGGTCGCCCGTGTTAAGCACCGGGTTTGATGCCCTTTTGCATTCCTATCCTTTGGCCACCACCGACACCACTGAAACCATCGCCGAATATATGGTCTCGGCTGGTCTTGAAGGTCGCAGCCCGCGACAGGTGAATCACCGCTGGCGATTGCGGGTTGAAGCTTCGGCCGGCAGTGAATTATACCGTCAGCTGCTTGAAGGACAGTACAAGTATCTGGACGATAAGCGTATCACCCGGTTGCGTGTGGATGGCCAATTTTACGGCCGCCAATACCGCCAAACCACCGAGTACTCCCTTTCCAGCAACAATATCGAAGGTCGTCTGGATTTACGTGCTTATCCCTGGGCTGGCGAAAAATCCATGATGGAGTGGCGTGCCTGGAAGAGTGTCCTCGACTACAAAACACCATCCACACTGGAGGTGGACACAGAGGAATTGGGCACGGGCCTCTTTCTGCGTAGCCGGGGTTTGACAAATAACCTGTGGAGTGTTGGGTACCGCTTCTCCGGACGAACCTATCCCGATACTACGGTCATCGATCGTAAAGTTCACCGAGTGGAAGGGGACCTCGACTATCACGACGATGAAGGCCAGGGCATTCGTCTTTTTCACAAAAGTGGCCGCCGGTTGATCAGAGACGAAACCGTTCGGCCCTCTGCCTGGGCCCACTACACCGACTGTAACAGCCTGGTCACCGCTGGCGGCGGCTTTGTCTATTTGGATGTGCAGAGTGAAGTTTGGCAGTACGATGAAGAAACCACTACATATTTCGACTCCTGGCGCTTGCAGGGAGTCTTGGGGTACCGCTGGGGGGAATCTTTGGGGCCCACCTGGCGCCTGGGCCTGACCAGCGAATGGTTGGATGCGGGCGATTCCCCGGAAAAGTACACCCAATTTGGCATGCGGGCGGGTGTGGAATCTTTCGGGTCTGAAATCAGTGGCTCCCTGCAATTGGAATACGGCCGCCGCATTTACAGCCAGGGTGATGTGGCTTTAGATTCCATTGATTCCCAAGATCTTCTGTCCACCGACTTGCTCTCCCTTTACTCGGATTTCAATTATTGGGAGATTTGGCTCATGGCGAATTGGTCTATCAACAGGCATTTCAGTCTGGACCTGATGGCCAATTATGAACCCGAAAATCACACGGAAAATGCAGACGATTCCAGCATTGGTTTTGGCAGCATTCGTCTGGTTTGGCGCCCCTAATCCAATCCTGGCCTTGCTCCTGCCTGATACCCTGCTATGATGGGCCACATTCCCTTCAGTTGGACCGCCTGGCGACGATACTGAATGGGCCTGAATTCATTTTTTCCGGGTCACTAACTTTTACAGCCCGGCCGGTGGGAGGATAACTTGCCAGCACTGAAATTTGTCGCCGACACTCTCTTTAATTCCCATTCACCCGCATGTTTGTGGAAGCATCCGTTGATGGCCGGAAAGGTCATGAGCGGAGCTCTGGATAACATGCTCTTGCCCTTTGGTGAAAAACTCATTCCTGCCAAACGCCGAGAGTGCACCGTGTGCGGCTGGGAGGGCCGAAATTTCCGGACCTTTCTTTCCGCTGATGAAGTGATCTCCCATTGCATTTGCCCTGGCTGTGGATCTTTTGATCGTCACCGCCAACTGGTGCTCGGAGTGCGGGACGAACTGGCCTCTCGCCGGGGATGGAACCCAGAAGTGATGGTGGGCTTTTCTCTCTCTACAGCCATGCGTTTTGTCCTGGAGCACGAAGGTTTGGCGCGGTGCTTCCGCTGCGATATTGATGCTGATGACAAACGTTTTGCCCCGGATTTTGTTACGGATTTGCGGCAAACTCCTGTGCTGGATTCTTCCGTGGACTGGGTTTTTTGCAGCCATGTGCTGGAACACATTCCTGAATTGGATGACTGCGTTGATGAAATTTTACGCATCTTGAAACCCGGCGGAACGGCCTGGCTGCAAGTGCCTTTTGAACCAGGTCAGGCTCATAGCCACCGCATTGAAATTGACCCCCACCGGGCTCACGCTCATGCCTGGCAATTTGCCCCGGATTTTGGGAACCTCATTCTGCGTGCCGGCTGGGATGTGACTGAAGTTTTGGCTGCGGATTCCATTTCCAAGGCTGACCGTCTGCGTTATGGAGTCGACCCTTTAGAGCGATTCTGGTTGGCCCGAAAACACGAATAATCAAGATGATGGCCCAACTGCCGATATCTGGAGGGTGCCCAAGCACCCTCTTTTTTTTATGTGTGAGAGAAGGACCATGAACAGCGCGGATGTCTTTGAACAAATCGAAAAAATGGGAGAACTTCCCAGCCTGCCTCAATCTCTTTTGCGCATCCAGGTGGTGGCCAATGATGATCGTAGCAGTGCGGACGATTTGGCCAAATGCATCTTGAAAGATCAGGCGTTGACCATGCGGGTGCTGAAAGTGGTTAACAGCGCCCTTTACCAGCGCCGCAACCGGGAAAAAGTGCTCACTGTGCGGCGCGCGGTCATTGTGATGGGGTTTGAATCTGTGAGACGTCTGGCCTTGGGGTTGTCGGTCTTTGATATGATGAGCAAGTTATCCCGCTCCCCGTGGTTGGCGGAAATTTCCCGGCACAGTTTGGTCACTGCGGCCTTTGCCCAGATATTGGCTGAGAGCTCAGGGGCCACCCCTCCAGAAGAAGCTTTTGTTACGGCCCTGATTCACGACATCGGCAAAGTTGTTTTGGTCGAATGTTCGCCCGGTGCCATGGATGAGGTTTTGACTGATTTGTCTGGAGGGATTCCGGCCCTGGAGGCGGAGCGGCGTCATTTTGGCATCACTCACGACCGCGCCGGACGCCGTCTGGCCGCCCGTTGGCAATTGCCTGCCTCCTTGCAGAATGTCATTGGGGATCATCATGACATCGATCCCCTTTCTCCACCCAAAAGCCTCGACCCACTGCTGGGGACCATTGTATACGCCAACGCCATGAGCCGTTTCAAATGTGAACCGGAGAGCCAACAAAAAGAGCTTTCCATTTTGCGCAAAGCCGGTCGATCCCTGGGCATTCCTTCGGCAAAATTGGATGACGTATATGAAAGAGTGGCCAAAGAGATAGAAATTCTGGCCGATTGTCTGGGACTGGATATGGGTGAATTGAAAAACTATGGCGCGGTTGTGAATACTCAAGGCAGTGTCAATGTGGCTCCAAAAACCATGTCCACCGGGGAGATCGCCCAACGGACCGCCCTCCAGCTGGAATTGTACCGCAAGGTGGGCCATGGTCTGGCCACGGGCCAGGACCAGATTGAATTGATGACTCAAGCGCTGGATGGTGTCGTGAGCATTCTGGGGTTCGAACGAGCTGTTCTCTTCAGGGCTGACCGTCAAGACCACCTTTTGCACCCTTTCAGATGGTCTGGTTTGGAAGCTGAGGCCTTGGCTTCCCAATTGGAATTGCCTTTGAAACGTCCCAGCGGAGCTTTGGCTTTGGCAGTGCTTGAACACCGGGATTTTCATGTCCCCAACGCGGCCAGTCCGGCCTATGGGGACCTGGCGGGGTTTGAATTACTGCGCATTGCCCAATGTACAGGATTTGCCGTGGCACCTGTGCGAACCACCGACGGTGCTGTCTTTGGCGTCCTATATGCTGATGGTGGAGCCGAAGGCCAGGATGTCAGTGTAGAGCAGGCCACTGAGCTGGCGGGTCTGGCCCAGCAAATGGGTTTGATCCTCGGTCTGGCCCACGCTGTTTCTCAATAGTCCTAAAATTTCTCCTCCCGCCTTTCGTCTTTAGCCGAAATCTGCTATCTTTCCGCCCCTATAGCCCCGTGAGTCAGAAACTGCAGGAAGGGAAATCATGCCCCAGATCACCAAAAGAAGCGAAGACTACAGCCGCTGGTACCAGGATGTCATCGCTGCCGGCGAATTGGCCGAAAACAGCCCCGTGCGTGGTTGCATGGTCATCCGCCCCACCGGGTATGCCATCTGGGAAAACATCCAGCGAACCCTGGACGACAAGTTCAAGGAGCTGGGCCACGTCAACGCTTACTTCCCGCTGCTGATCCCCAAAAGCTTTCTGGCCAAAGAAGCCCAGCATGTGGAGGGTTTTGCCAAGGAGTGCGCCATTGTGACGCACCACCGCCTGAAGCAAGTTACGGTCAATGGCAAGGTCGATGTGATTCCCGACCCTGATAGCAAGCTGGAGGAGGAGTACATCATCCGCCCCACCAGCGAGACCATCATCTGGGATCAATACCGCAAGTGGATCCAGAGTTATCGTGATCTGCCTTTGCTGATCAACCAGTGGGCCAATGTGATGCGCTGGGAAATGCGCACCCGGATGTTCCTGCGCACCACCGAATTCCTGTGGCAGGAAGGGCACACCGCCCACGCCACCGCAGAAGAAGGCCGGGAAGAAACCTTACAGATGCTGGAAGTTTACCGCTGGTTCGCTGAAGATATTCTGGCCATGCCGGTGATCTGCGGTGCCAAAAGCGAGAGCGAACGTTTTGCCGGCGCTCAGGAGACTTTCTCCATCGAGGCCATGATGCAAGACAAAAAAGCTCTGCAGGCGGCGACCAGCCACGACCTGGGACAGAACTTCGCCAAGGCCTTCGATGTGAAATATCAGAGTGCCGAAGGCAAAGTGGAACACGTTTGGGCCACCAGTTGGGGTATGTCGACACGCATCATGGGCGCTCTGATCATGACCCACGGCGACGACGATGGCATCATTCTGCCTCCACGCATTGCTGGCACAAAAGCTGTCATCATCCCCATCTGGCGCAAAGATGAAGAGATGACCGAAGTGGTGGCTGCTGCCGAAAAAATTGCTGCTGAATTGCGCCCCATTGTGGGCCCGGTTCACGTGGACAAGCGCGACAATATGCGCCCCGGCTGGAAATACGGAGACTGGGAACGCAAGGGTGTGCCATTGCGCCTGGAAATCGGTCCTCGTGACTTAAACGACGAACAGGTGATGATGGCTGCCCGTCATGATCGCAAAAAACAGGCTGTGAAGTTTGTGGATGTGGCCAGTGCCGTACCGGCCGAGTTGGACCGCATCCAGCAGGATCTCTTTGACCGGGCCAAGGAACGCCTGGTAGAGGCCACCTTGGACATCGACAGCTGGGATGATTTCCTGAAGCTGTTCAAAGGTGAGGGTGGATTTGCTCACTGCCACTGGTGTGGAGATTCGGATTGCGAGAAAACGATCCAGGATAAAACCAAAGTAACCATCAGGAATATTCCCTTTGAGCGGGATGAAACCGTGGGTGTATGTGTGCACTGCGGCAAAGAAAGTATCGGACGGGTCTTGTTCTCCCAGTCCTACTAGTTCTGTTAATTGATGGTAAGCCCTGCCCGGTATTTATTTATCTGGCAGGGCTTTTTTGTGCTGGGGACGCTTATACGAATCGATCGTCCGAACGTTTTTGAGGCACGGCGTCCGAGTTCTTTTCCAGCCAGCCAGCCCGGACGTTTTCCTGAGTATCAAACTTGGGAACGTAAGGCTTGATGTCGATCACTGGTGTGCCATCCAGAATATCGACTCCCTCAATGTGGAGAATTCTTCCTTCTACTTTTTCAAGTTTGACGATGGACAGGCCAATGGGGTTGGGTCGCTTGGGGACCCGGGTGGAAAAGACCCCCCGTTGCGTGGTATCTAAAAACGGAATGACTTTCAGTTCGAACCCTTCACTGCGGTGAAACTGATACAGCAGGATGATGTGAGAGAAGCCATCAAGGTCCTGCAAACCTTCAGAATACTCTTCTAATAATTCAACGGTACCTTGCACGCCTGAGGCTCCTGGTGGTTGGATGGGCATGCCTGCCAAGCTGGTGAAAGGGCTGTGGATGGTGCCGATGCTTTTGAAGTTCATGTTGATTTCTCCAGGAAAAAGCCAAAAAGAAGATAGGACCGGAATATAGTACTTTATTGAATGTTGTGATAAACTAAGGGGTGTCCACATGGTGTTGGCCTTTCTATATTATCTCGAATACTAATATGAATCCTTGGGGTATAACGGAGGGCAGGAAGTGACGTTGGCAACGGCTGCAAAACAGGGTGCATTGATTGGTGCGTTGGCATTGTTGCTATATTTTTCCGTGTCTGCCTTAGGATCTCTGGCTGCGGAAGCTTTGTCCCAGGACCAGACGGACAACCTCACCCAATGGTTTGAAGATGGTTGGGTGGAAGATGCCCGGGATCGGTTGGTACCTCAGGTCAAGGAACACCCCAAAGATGCTTTGTTACGCTATCAGCTGGCGCAAGCCTATTTATGGCTGAAAGAATATGATTTGGCCGATAAACAGAGTCGTAAGTGCATTGACCTGGTGGATGATAATGTCGAATATCAAATCCTGCGGGGACACATATTAGGCCTTCTGGCGCGCCATGGCTCTAAGTTGAAGGCCATCAGCAGGGCCAATAGTTGCCGCAAGGCCTATGAAGTGGCTGCTACTTTGGATCCGCAGAATGTTGAGGCCAGGGAAGCATTGATGATATACCACATGGTGGTACCCGGTTTTGCCGGTGGAAAAAAGGATAGAGCCCGACAACAGGCAGAGGCCATCTTTACCATCGACCCTATGCATGGATATTTTGCACGAGCCCAAATCCTCCAACATCTGGATAAAGATTCGGCAGGTGCCAGAGGTGAATATCAGGCAGCCATCGTCAATTTTGGTGAGGACAGTGAACCCTGTTTTGAATACGCCGGTTTTTTGAACCTGCTGAAGGAAACACGGGAGGCCATAAGGCACTATGAAATGGGTATAGCCAGAGACGAGAATCCGGTGGGGGCGTTGATCACCCTGGGATATTTATTGATGGACGCAGATCGGCCTGAACAAGCGATCGATGCCTTTGAGCGAGCTTTAATCCTGGACCCCAGGGAAATTTCCGCCACCGTTTTCATTAGCCAAGTCTATTTGAAGGATAAGAAGTACCAGCGATCACAGGCTATCTTGACTGAAGCTCTGAGAGAAAACCCAAACTCAGCATACGTTTTATTTCAGGAAGGTGTCTTGCTCTATAAAATGGGGAAAAACCTGCCCAAAGCCGAAGCTAATATCAGGCAGTATCTCGGTTCTCGCCTCAATTTGGGCTGGGAATCCCGCCCTTCTGCGCTCTATCAATTGGCCAAAGTGATGGAAGCACAGGGCAAGTATACTGAGGCTTGGGAGCTGGCTAAGGAAGCCAGTAAATTGGAACCTTATAATGGTTTTCTAAAGAGTGAGGCCCAAAAAATGAAATTTATGGGGAATGAAGACTAGGCCCCTTCTCATGGCAGAAGAGGCCTGGTCTTGTGATGGCTTAGTGTTTCACTCTGACGGTATAAGTCAGAATGGTGGAGCCCAGAGCAGGAACCTTAACGTTCCATACCGCGGTATTGCTGGCTGCTTTTTCATGGTTATGGGATTCTTTCAAAATTTTCCAGTCACCGGGAACCGGTTCCATGATTTTAACAGTAACACTTTCTTCTTTGCCGTTTTTTAGTTCGATCTGGTAAGTGCTTTCGGTCACATATTCCTGCCGCGATGAGCCGGACACTTTTTCAAAATCAGTTTGTTTCTTGTTGGCGGTGATATCAAAAGCATCGCCCAATTTGAGACGGATCTTTTCGTTTTTGGGGGTGTGGTCAATGCGGTCTTCACCCACAAACTGCAATCTTTTCTGAGTGTCATTTTTGTACACCCGCACAATGCCTTTGGGCAGGGGCATGCCCAGATTGTTCTTCTCACTGTTGATGATTTCTACGAAGACGCCCACTTTAATTTTCTGGCCAATGACACCCGACTGTCCCGAGTAATAATGGCTTTGTCCCTGGAGCAGGAACTCCTTGCGGCAAGGCACTTCCATGGCCTGCATCAAGGCCACTTGTTTAGTCTGGTTATCTTTGAGGGTGGTGGGGCGATCCAGGGTGTAGAGATGATACTCGAACATCTGTTCTTCACTCATTTTTCCGCCGTAATCTGCGACCCGAGACATTTCAGACATCATGACGGGATTGACGTGCCTGTTTTCGGGAGCCGCACGGTTCACATCACCAGCAACCAATTGCAGAGTGGCATCATGGTAGGCGGCCCCACTCTGGTTAGTCAGAGTGACCCAACCACTGATGTTCAGGGCATCGTCTTTGGCGTTGAGCTCGGCGACATAGTCGGCCTGCCATCCCAAACCACGGGTCAGGTAGCTGAGTTCAATATCCTGTTGCTTCTGGGTTTCGCTCTTGGCCAGCATGGTCAAGGTGGGACGATCACGGAGGTTTTCGGGAACGTCGGGGAAAATCAGCCGCCCGGGAATGCCCGATTCGATGTGATCGCCAATTTGCAGAACCACGCCATTTTGGGCGCTGAGCACTTTGGCTGTGATATGGGTTTCCTCGCCCGTTGTGGGGTGGGTTTTCACAACCACCACATCTTTGCCCACATACTTTTGAAGCAAGGCCTGGGGAGTGAGCAAATCGAATTCAAAATTCTGCTCGAGAATGGACAAGTCGTCCCCGGCCAGCAAAGCAGTCTCGGGCTGGATCTGGGCACTGACCTCCCGGAAATCCAGGACTTGGACACCTTTGGGCAGAGTGATGGTGCGCTGATCTTTGATCAGAGCCAAATTCTGATTGTAGATGGTCACCGAAACACTGGTTTGATCTTCCAGAGTGGTGGTTGTTCCCGTGGGGGCGGCCTGAGCCAATGGAACCATCAGGTTCAGGAATATCAAAATACTGGGAATAACGACTCTCATGAGGTCCTCCAATGAATTGAGTTGGGTCTTACGATTGTTCTTCAACACACGATGTAAGGATTGGTGCCAATATAAACATCCTCAGCCAAATAGCATGGCCCAATCATTCCATCAAATGTGGTATAATCCCAGGAACCCACTGTAAATGGAGGAAAACTTGCTCCCCGGCTATAAGTTGCATTCTCGAAGGTCATCTGTTTTTGCCATTTCGCTGGTTTTGGCCCTGGGCGTGTGCCTTTTACTGGCTGTTTGGCCATCTTCTGGGGCCTGGGCAGAAACTCCCGTCACGGTCACTTACTCCTTTCCCATGATTTCCGAACACGAGGCGCCAGGGGACCGCACCCTGGAAGGATCCATTACCGTCACCATGACCAGCGATGCCCCCATCAAGGCTGTGGGTGATCCACCCTGGTTGACGCAAATTTCGAATCAATCCTTTAGGGCCCTGTTTCTCTGGAACGATACCACGCCCCGCCCACTCCAGTTCACAGATGCCTCTTACGACACCACTGATGTCGTCCTTTTGCCAACCACGAATTACCCGCTGGATCTTGCTAACCACCAGGGCCCTGTTTTCCACATCCAAACAGATCCACAAAATCTGTGGGACCAGGATACAGGTATTTATGTCTGGGGGAACCACAACAACCACCAGCAGACTGGTGCCATTTGGGAGCGGCCGGCCACGGTAGATTATTATGACGAAACTGGAGCTTTGGTGTTTACGGAGCCCATTGGCTTGCGCATCAACGGTCAGTCGAGCAGAAATTATCACCAAAAAGGCCTGCGGCTGTACTTCGACGATTATGGTTTGTACGATACGGTGAATTGCGATTTTTTTGGAGATGGGCCCACCATATTTGAAAGGCTCATTCTGCGCGGTAACCGATACCCGGACTTTGCCATTTCCTCCGCCCTCAATGAACCTCTGCATCAGGACCTTGGTCATAAAGGCAGCCGGCATCGGTATGTTGCAGTCTATCTCAACAACGAGCTGTGGGGAGCCTACAGTCTACGCGAAAGGCTGGATGACGAGTTTGTTGAGAAGACCTGGCAATGGGCTGATGATGACGAATTCATTTTGATTAAAGACCATGAAGCCGAGGTTGGGGACTACACTCAGTGGGAAAGTTTTCTATCGGATTTTTCTGGAGAAGGCCCCTTTGATACTCATCAATGGTATGAAGAAATCAGTTCGCAGATTGATTTGGTGGCCTACATTGACTGGTTGATGATCAATATTTGTGGAGCGTCCAGCGACAACATGGGTGGGAAAAATCTGGCCATCTTAAAAATCGGGAACGGTCCCTGGGAATTTATGACCTGGGATGAGGACATTCTCTATCAAAGCGCCAACCTGAATGCCAATCATTTTCGGTTTTACAGCGCGGGCACCGGACCCGAGTTTCTGGAATTTCAACCGCCGGTTTGGTTCAGTGGTGGACCTTGGTCTTTTACTTTCCAGTGGAATAATATGCTGCGGGCTTTGATGCAGAATGCGCAATTCAAATCATTGCTGCGTCACCGTGGTGCGGAACTGCTGGATGGGGCGCTGTCCGTGCAGCAAAGCCTCGCCCGCCTGGATTCGGTGGCCGTGCATCAGGAACCTGAATGGGTGAATCACGGCCTGCGCTGGAACCATTCACCTCTGTGGTATACCTATAAGCGCGGTTTAGTTGAGACGTTTATTTCGAATCGCCACCCCATTGTCTCCACTCATTTGGATGAGTTTCTGGAGCTTTGGGCCCAACCGGTGGAATTGGTCTCCTTTACTCTCACCGAACAGGAAACCAACTCCATCTTGCAATGGAGCACTGAGCGGGAAGAAGATTGTTCAGGGTTTGTTATCCAGTGCAGTGTTGGATCCGATAGTGCTTTTGAAACCATCTCCAGTTGGCGTGACAATCCTGATTTGTTGGCAGTTGGTGGGGTGGGGGTTGTATCCCATTACGCTTTCACCGCTCCAAACTTGCCACTGGGTGAACATCGCTGGTACAGGATTTGTTGGGAGTCGGGCGCGCAGGTTGTCACGCCGCTGCCATGGGTTGAATCCACATTACCTGCTCCGGCTTTTTCATTGCGGTTGAATGAATTCATGGCAGTCAATGACGGGACCATCTCCGATGAATACGGCCAGTATGATGATTGGTTGGAGATCTATAATCCAACAGAGGAAACTATCAGCACTGCGGGGCTGTTTTTGAGTGATGACTTGGCCGTTAGCACTAAGTGGGCCTTGCCCGATACCAGTCTTGAGGCCTATGGTTATCTTCTGTTCTGGTGTGATGGGGATGTGCTTCAGGGCCCTCTCCACACAGGATTTAAAATTTCAGGATCTGGAGAAGAGCTGGGACTGTATTCCTGCCTCTCGTCGGGGAACCTGGCCATCGACACTGTAATATTTGGAGTGCAACAGGCGGATGTTTCGTCTGCCCGTCTGCCGGACGGAAGCGGACCGTGGCTGTCCTGCTCAGGTCCCACCCCAGGGATATCCAATACCGGCGTAACGCTAGCTCCCCTTGGACCCAGCTCCTTGCTTGTCGCTGCGAATGCCTGGCCCAATCCTTTCAATCCTTCAACTTCCATCTCATTCGAACTGGCCGCCGCCAGCCCGGTGAAACTTCAGATATTCGACATGCGGGGTAGTCTTGTGGATACGCTCTGTGACCAGGTTCATGGTCCAGGCTTTTATAATAAAACCTGGCAGGGGTGTGACAGCGCGGGTCAAAAAATGGCAAGTGGATTGTATTTCGCTATGATTACAGTGCCTGATCAGAAAAAAACTCTCAAACTGGTTCTGCTCAATTGAAACCGGAGACTGAATGACCGAGATATCCCAAGCCCGGAAAATGTTCGAAGAAGGCCACACCTGCTCCCAGGCGGTGCTGACAGCCTTTGCCCAGCGTTACGATATGGACCCGGACCTGGCCCTGAAATTATCCTGTTCATTCGGCGGCGGCATGGGGCGGCAGGGATTGACCTGCGGTGCCATCACTGGAGCCATGATGGTGCTGGGTTTGGATGCTGGACGGGTGGATTTGGACGATGATGCTTCCCGAGAGCGGAACGATGCCTTGGTGCAGGAATTCTTTGCTCGCTTTAAGATGAAATTCAAAACCTTTAATTGTAATGAGTTAACTGGTGTTGACATGGCTTGTCCCCATGCGAGAGCCCAGGGCAAGGAAGACGGCAGCTTTCAGGATGTATGCCCTGGAGTGGTGGGTTTTGCCGCGGAATTGGTCACCGAACTGCTGGAAATCGATGCAAAGTAGCCTGAGAGTGCCTTCTCACCTTTCGCAACCCCTCCTCACTGATTATCTTTCCGGCAGGAAATAAATCCTTGGTCCCGGACCCCATCTGGGGATATTCCGGGCATAGAAGCGCATTGGTATTAAAGGAGGCCGAGTCATGGAGACTCCCTGGGGCAACAGCGAGATTATGGAACAATACAAGCACAAGGTCGGCCTGGCCGAGATGCTCAAAGGTGGCGTCATCATGGACGTGACCAACGCGGCCCAGGCCAAGATTGCCGAAGAAGCCGGCGCCGTGGCTGTCATGGCTCTGGAACGCATTCCTTCGGACATTCGTAAAGAAGGCGGCATCAGCCGTATGTCCGCACCCGGTATGATTCGGGAAATTCAGAACACCGTCTCCATTCCTGTGATGGCTAAAGTTCGCATCGGCCACTTCGCCGAAGCTCAGATTTTGGAAGCCCTGGGTGTAGACTTCATCGACGAGAGTGAAGTTCTCACACCTGCCGATAACGCCAACCACGTCTACAAACACGATTTCAAGGTTCCCTTTGTGTGCGGTTGCCGCAACCTGGGTGAAGCCCTGCGCCGTATTGGTGAAGGCGCTGCCATGATGCGCACCAAAGGCGAAGCTGGCAGTGGCGATGTTGTGGAAGCCGTGACGCACATGCGCGAACTGAACGAAGGCATCCGCCGGCTTCAGCTCATGCGCACCGACGAATTGATGGCCGAAGCGAAAAACCTGGGCGCACCATTGCACATTCTGGTGCAAACCGCCGAGCTGGGCAAACTGCCTGTGCCAAACTTTGCCGCCGGTGGCATTGCTACCCCGGCCGACGCTGCTCTGATGATGCAGCTCGGTGCTGAGACCTGCTTTGTGGGCAGTGGAATCTTTGCCAGCGACGATCCTGGTCCTCGGGCCAAAGCCATCGTCGATGCTGTGACTTTCCACGATGACCCTGCCAAGCTCATGGAAATCAGTATGAACCTGGGCGAGGCCATGAAGGGCCGCGCTGTGAATGAAATGGCTGATAGCGAGAAAATGGCTGGCCGCGGCTGGTAGTTTTCACGCAACACCTCGGCGGCCCGGCAGGAGCAATCCTCCCGGGCCGCTTTTGGGAGAACAAATGACGAAGCCTGTAGGCCTGCTCACATTGCAGGGTGACTATGAAAAACATCGCCAAAAATTTGCCAGTCTGGGTGTCGAAACCTTCGGTGTGCGCCGTCCATCAGAATTGGACCTGGTCAGTGCACTGGTTATTCCCGGCGGGGAAAGCACAACCCTCACCCGATTGATGGATAGGGTCGGATTACGGGAACCTCTGCTGGACTTTTCCGTTAATCATCCTGTGATGGGGACCTGTGCCGGATTGATTATGATGTCCAGCATCCTGGCCGACGAGAAGTTTAAGGATTTTGGGGTTTCACCCTTGGGAATGCTGGATTGCTCGGTTCTGCGCAACGGTTATGGTCGGCAAATCGATTCATTTACCGCCCCGGTGGCCATCGATATACTGGATGGTTCCAAGGCGGAGTTCGCGGCCGTCTTTATCCGCGCTCCTCGCATTGTGGAAGTGGGCTCCAATGCCGATGTGGTGGCAGCCTATAAAGGTGAGCCCGTGGCCGTGCGCCAGGGGAACTTACTGGGCTTGACCTTTCATCCCGAGTTGACGGATGATTGCCGCATTCATCAGGCTTTTTTAAACATGATTTAAAGTGGATGTTTTCAGGCCAAAACCAAAGGATTTGAGAAATGAAAAAACTCATAACCATCCTTCCCCTTTTCATTTTGACAGCTCTATTTTTTAGTGCTGGGGGCTGTGGTAGCGATGATCCGGTGGATACTCAGGCTGAAGCTTGCAGTGTCACCGTAACCAGTCCGGTGGCTGGCGCAAGTTTTCGGCCTGGAGATGATATTCACGAGACCGTACACATCCGTTGGTCGTCCGGCGGCGATGCCTCTTTGGTAAAGATAGAATTACTGAAAGCGGACATTGTTTTGGGTATCATCCATCCCAGTGTTAACAATAATGGCTATTATCGTTGGACGGCCAATAATATGGGTGCAGCCAACGGGGCCGATTTTGCCATCCGTGTCAGTGCTTTGAGTGAGGACAATTGCCTGGGAGTCAGTGGCCTTTTTACACTGACAAATACGGTGGGCTGTGATTTTGAATTCACCAACGAATTTCCCGATACACTCTTTGCTGGTGAGCTTTTTAATCTGACCTGGAACAGTACCAACTCCACCGGCCATGTGGACATCCAGTTGCGGAAGCAGGACCAGAGCCTGGGGCTTATCGCCGTCGACATTGAAGATGTGGGCAGCTACGACTGGACTGTGGATTCACTGCATAACGGATCCTACGGTTATTACTTTTTACGGGTTATCGATAGTGACCTGGAAGATTGCTTCGCCGACAGTGTGACCTTTGCCATGGTGGATGAAGATGTCTGTTTCATAGATGTGATAAACCCCGCTGACGCAGCTGTGTGGGTTGAGGGCACTAGCCAAGACATCATGATTTCTGCTGCGGTGGGAGTGACTTCGGTGGATTTGCGTTTGTACATTGGGTCTGTCTTTTTGGGAGCGATCGCCTCTGATGTTCCCGTGGCCAATTTTCCATACACCTGGAATGTGGATGATTTTGACAATACGGAGGGCATGACTCCTTACCGGATTATGGCCGTCAACAATGACGATAATTACTGCCTTGGGCGAAGTGGTGATTTCACCATTGTGCCAGAATGATTAATATGACCTTTTTTCGAAAAAGCCCTTTTGTCACGGGAGTCACTTCGGCGATTTTCGTTGTATTGTTTTTGTCGGTGGCCTGTGCTGGCGAGCCCGTATCCTGGGAAGAGGATCCCTTCGATTTTTCCCGAGCGGATAAATCTTACACGTACGACCCCAACGGACCGGATGTTAACGAACCGTTTTTTGCGATGGTACTGCAGTGGGCGGCGGAAGATTCTCTCGGTACCTGGTCCGGGAACGATGTTTTGGCTTATGCCGACGCCCTTGGCCGCTCGTCAAAATTCCCCCTTGAAGAGCTTGTCTCCTTCAGCAGAAATCGCCCGACCAAGGCGGATGAGGGGATTTGGCCTGATATGAAGGTCAAAGCCATTTGGGATATTGAGCTGGTGAGTGACCTGACGCCGCCGATGCCTTACAGCATTCTCGGATACCATCCGGGAACATTGCATGTATCTGGGAGAATTCGCATGGCTGAGGTGCACCTTGGTTCGGTGGAGCTGACCAAAGAAGACGGCTCAGTCAAAGTTTCGGACATCCAGCTTTTTCGCCTGGAAACAGGAATCCTGATTCTGGATGTGGACGGTTGGCTGGACGCCCTCTTGGGCAAACGTCTGGACGATGCAGCCATGTTGGGGTTCGTTTCCGCCCGTGAAGATGGTCGCTTGATTGGATTGGCCCTCTCCATTGGCAGCAAAGGGCGCCCCATCTACGGGGAACTTGATTTCCAACAGGACAAAGTCCTGGCCAACGGTCGGGCGGTGGCTTCTGCTCTCAGTGCAGCCTGCCGGTCCATTTTTATTCTGGGCATGGACGACCCTGTGGCTCGGGCGTGGGGGCGCTGATGACTCCTGCACAAAAACTCTTCGTGGCTGTGGATGTGGACGGCACTTTGTTGAACACCGAGTTCGATGATGTCCTGGCCCGTCGTGAAATTGACGCCATGCAAGCCGTGCGCGAGGCGGGACATGTGTTGGCCCTTTGCACGGGCCGCAATTTGCGCTCAGTGGAAAGTTTGCTGGAAGCCTCGAGTTGGTTTCCTGATGATTTACCCATGGTGCTGTTGAACGGAGCTTCGGTTTGGGGCGGTTTGCCCCGGCGCTGCCTGGCCAACCAGGTCATTGGCCGACAGGAGATCAATGCCCTGGTTCAACTGTTTCGTGAGCATGAAGTGGTTCCTATGGTGTATGGCTCTGATGAGGACGGGGGGATCTTGTACCACGAAACTCGTTTGGCCAATGACATCCTGTCCCGCTACATCGCCAAACGCCGTTCGGCCGTTGGTGCCATTCATGAAACGGAAGACCTGCTGCAACTGAATCTGGATGTGGCCCTGGAAGTGGGCAGCATCGATGAGAAAGAGAAAGTGATGGCCCTGACCCAAGCTATTGGCAAGCAGTTGCCCCAGCAGGTCAAAGTCATCAACACCCGGAGCTTGCTGGGAGGCGGTCTATATTATTGGGCCGAAGTTTTCCATGCTTCCTGTGATAAGGGAGCCGGGTTGAAGGTTTTGCGAATGCATTATCCGGAAGTCGCTGGTCCACTGGTGGCGATCGGCGACAATTACAACGACCTTGATATGTTTGCGGCCGCAGATTTTAGTGTGGCCATGGGGAACAGCCCTAAAGATGTGATGTCGGAAGCGGATCTGGTGACAAAACCCGTGAGTGAAGGTGGATCGGCCTTGGTCCTGAACCAGTTGGCCCAAGGTATTTTCCCTCCGCAATAGAGAGGCAAATGAAGTGAAATCTGGCCGAAAAATCGACGATGCAAAGAACCTTCCGGGGTACCGTGCCCCTGCTGCTGACGACCAGATTCCTGACCCTCTGGAACGGCCCACCAATGAGCACAGTCTGGATGAGAATGTTGTCCGGGAAATGGGTTACGAATTTGTCGACCTGATTGTGGAGTATTGGAAAGGGTTGGAAGGTCGCCGGGTGTATGGTCCCATGTCGCCGGTGGGACTGGATGAAATGTTCGAAGAGCCGGTTCCTGAAAGTGGTGCGCCTCTGTCAGATGTTCTGCAGGAATGCCGCACCCAGGTCTTTCCCAACACCATGGCCATTGGCAGTCGCCGTTATTTTGGCATGATGAACCCCGCGCCTCTGCCTGTGGCTGTCTTTGCAGAAGCCCTGGCCTCGGCCATGAATCAGAATGTGGCTTCTTGGCGGCACGCTCCCAGTGGAACGGCCATTGAAAAACGGGTCATCCGTTGGTTGTGTGATTTGTTCGGATTGCCCGCCACCAGTTTTGGCACTTTGGCATCGGGAGGCTCACTGTCCAACATCACGGCATTGAAGTTGGCCATCAACCGATCCCTGGGCCGTGACCTTTCCCAGGTTGAAGACCTGGATGGCCCGAGCAGCGAAATTTCCAAACTGGTTTTCTATGTTTCCAGTCAGGGGCATTACAGTTTCGACAAAGCTGTGGATCTTCTGGGGCTGGGCCGGGGGCAGCTCCGGAAAATTCCCCAGGATGATATTTTTCGCGTGGACTTGGAAGCCATGGAAGAATCTATTCAAGAGGATATTGCAGCTGGGTTGAAGCCTTCCTGTATCATCGGCATCGCTGGCAGCACCAACACCGGCAGCATCGACAAGCTGGACAAACTGGCGGAATTGGCCCGTCGTTATGATTGTTGGTTTCACGTGGACGCGGCCTATGGTGGCGCTGTTGTTTTGTCAGAAATGTATGGTCCCATGTTGCGTGGCATCGATGAGGCTGATAGTATCACCGTTGATCCTCATAAATGGTTTTATATGCCATTTTCCGCCGGCGGGATTTTAGTACGCGATGGGGATTTCCTGCGCCGGAGTTTCCTGGTGCATCCGGAATACTATATGGAGAAAATGCTCTCCGAAGACGAGAAGCCAGCAGTGGATGAACGTGGTTTTCATCTGGGAGATAAGGTTAACTTCTTCCAATATGGCGTGGAAGGCAGCCGGCGCCTCAATGCCCTGAAAATCTGGATGACCTTCAAGATGGTGGGCAGACGGCAATACGCAGCCTGGGTGGAAAAGGATATCGAATTGGCCCGTATCATGGCCGCTCGTATGCGACGGCAAGATGATTTTGAAATCATGGGGCCCAATACCTTGGGAATCTGTAACTTCCGGTGGGAACCAAAACCACTCCGCGGGGGTTCAGAGTTCTCACCTGAGGAAGTGGATCAGATGAACCGCGACCTCCAGGAATTGGTTGAAAATGAAGGGGATACCTGGTTCAGTTACACAATATTGAATAGCCGGGTGGCTTTGCGGGTAAATGTTGAGAACAGATGCATGGAACAAAGTGATATTGAGCGGTTGGTGACGGTGATACGCCGCACCGCTGATCGAATTCTGAAACAAAAGTGACTGTCATGAAAGGACGACTGCTGATGAAAAGATTAACGGTTTTAGCTGTGATGATGGCTCTGCTGATTACTGGTGGAGCCTGGGCTGACAAAGATGGCACGCCTGTGTTCCGGGCCAGCGCCGATGTGGTTAAGGTTTCGGCTACTCCTGCTGCGGTGAGCGCAGTGGCCGGTGAGCGAGTGGCATTTGATATCACCCTGGACATAACCAAGCGGTGGCACATTTACACCCATGGCGATAGCAATGCTATTGGTGTGGATCTGGTTCCTGATGAAGGATTTGTTCTGAAGGACTTCCAGGCTGAATACCCCCACGGACATGAAGGCGTCTTCTTTGGCGATAAGATGTTCATGATCGAAGGTAAGGAAGCCATCAAAGCTTCGGCTATGGTGCCTGCCGAGCTGCCCAAAGGTGAGCACAATCTGAGCTTCTCTTTGACTGCCCAGGCTTGTGATGATAAGTCCTGTTTGGCCCCGGCTTTTATCCCAGTCAGCGTGAAGCTGACGGTGAAGTAGGCCGCGGTGAAAACCATTTATGTGGGCGGATTGCCTCTGAGCGCTACAACCGAAGAGGTTGTAGCGCTTTTTTCTGCGTTTGGAGACGTGGATAGCGTGACGTTGATGAAGAAAGACACTGGAGAAGCCCGGGGGTTTGGGTTTGTGGTGATGGGGAATGAAGATGCCATGAAGGCCGTGGGAGAGCTGGATGGTATTGAGTTTGGTGGGGAGATATTAAGAGTGAATGAGAGCAGGGATCGGGGGGCTAAGCCGCCGCGGCGGGCTTGGTGATACGACTGATTGAGGCTGCTTCTGTAATATTGTTGTATTTGGTGCTACATGTATGATCATGCTCTAACTTGCTCTTATAAAATAGTTTAGATAGTGTTCCTTTCCTGGTCTGCAACATTAATGTTGCGCCTTTTGTTTTGGATCCATGTTTTTGAAAACCTCAAAACATTATAACTGACTTAAATTCAGGAACTTAAGGAAGAATCCAAAAGCCTGTGGCTTGGTATAGCTATTGCTTTTACCACGGTAAGTACTTCTCTCTCATCACGTACCAAGTTTCAATGCTTCTCTTGGCTGTCAGCGGGCCAGAAGTGCACTCTCAACTCTTATTTGAGTGTCCTGTTATTTGTATTTTGGCAATATTGCAAAGAAAATGATGGAGGCCATATTTTGACTCTACTTGCGACCAAGAGCGATCAGGATGTAATCCTCACTGAGTCCCAACGCGAAGTTGTAGAGATGGACTTGGGTTTGGTGGGCACCTGGTGGAAAATAATGACGAAGCCCCGCAGCTTTTTTATTCGGGCCGGGGTTCATGCGGGACACTACGGCGATGATCTGCTTTTTAAGTCGGGGCAAGGCCCCGATCCCATGTCTTTCTTTATTGCCCTGCTGGGTGTGTCGGTAATTTTGTCCATGATTCTGAGCGGTTCGTTTTTGGCAGGGGCAGAGGTCCTGATGTCCGCCCTGTTTGGCATTGTCAGAACAGGAATTGGATATTTTTTACTGTCTGGAATTTGTCACTTGCTTGTAAAAGCTTTTAGATGTCCAGGTAACTATGATGCAGCCAAAAGCCTGGTTTCATTTGTCTATGCTCCGGTGGTTCTGGTCTCATTGGGAAGCCTGTTAATGGGAATTCCTGCATTACTTGGCTTAATGTATGGAGTCGTATTGGTGTTCTTCGGAATCCGTTATATTTATCGAACTTCGATTTGGGTAGCCTTTGTGATTCAATTTCTTTTGTTTGCTGTCTTGATTGGTCTGGGGATTCTTTCTTGGTTGGTTCAAGGGGGAATGTAGTAGAGAGGTGTTGGTTGTTATCAAATCGGAGGGTAAAATGAAACATTTACAGAGCTACATCTTTTTAGGCTTGTTATTAGCGATTGCTGTGTCGGGTTGTACTCCTAAAGTTTGGGAAATTGATACAAGATTGGGCGAACAGGTTGATAGAAAAACAGGATTTAGAGCCTATTATACAAAAGGGCTGGCTCAGCCATTGAGTGAAGTAAGGGTTTTTGTCGCCAGTGTTGATAGTCTTATACAGCCCAAAAAAATATCTAAAGAGATAGGTGGCGAAATTTTTCCAGTCATAGTTGGCTCTTCTGAGGCGATAATCATGCGTCCTTCGAAGCTGAGAGCCCTTCTGGGGGTTGGTAAAACAGAATTTGATTTAACTAGGCCTCATGTAGAAATGGGCACGTTTCACACCCTTGTCCAGCGAGTGGACACAAGAGCACCTTCTGATTTTACTATTGTAGAGGAAATATATCCAGGGGGATGGTCATGGGGAGAACCCAGTGCTGAACTTGAATCCAATCTAAAAATGGCAATGCAGAATTGTATGTCCTTTGCATCTGACTATGGGGCGGACGCTATTGTCGATGTACAGGTGTTTTACCGTCCTCCTTCTATAGGGCTTAATTCAACGCTGGGGATAATGTTATATGGAACGGCGATAGCATACACAGAGGACCCATAAGGACGACAAGGGGTTCTTTTGTTTTGACATCAAGTCATCTGCATAATAGGAGCTGGGCTCGTGCGGAATAATTTGATAGGGGGGAACATGAAAATAGCATTTGTTACGATAATGATTTTATCCCTGCAGCTGGTATTCATCAGCACAGCGTTGGGATCAGATGAAAATAGTTTCGGATTTGAGGCAAAGCAACCAACACCCACATGGGTGAAGCAATTCTCTGGATTGGAATTGGTCTTGGATTCGTCCATCAACGGGAATCCCATCCTCTCTTTTGACAATCCGGAAGGGAACTTAATCCTCGCCTTAAAAGGACAACTTTTTCCCTTGGCAGCACCGGAATTAGTGACAGTCCATGATACAAACCTGAGTGATGATTCTTTTGTCTTAGCCTTCCATTCAGAAAATTTTGGTGATGGTTCCTTGGTGTTTTATGGCGAAAAGGATTCGGCTGCAGTAACTGAAAACAACATTAAAAATGCGCTGACTTTTATTACGGTTTCCAAAGCAGTGGAAAAATACCGCGTAAAAACAGATTCCAACCTGATTCACTTTGTGGGGTCAAACCACTGCTCGACCATCGATCCTGGGACACCATTTTCTGATTTGGATTCGGCATTTTTAGCCGGACATGAACAATGTCCTGCATGTTTTGGAAATTCCAGTCGGAATCCGGATTTGGCGAAAGAACTTGAGATTGGGCGATATCTGGCTGCTGAAATACGCAGCAAGTACCAAGTCCTGGGGGAAGGACCACGGTGGCAAGCCCTAAACGAAACGGGACAAGAGATTCTCGCCCAATGGCCTATGCCCAGCTTAGGTTTTAAATATCGATTTAACGTTATTATCTCCGATCTGCCCATTGCCGTGGGGTGCCCTGGTGGTGAAATTTTTGTGAGTCAAGCCTTGTTGTCGTTGTGTGAAAACAAATATGAAAAAGAAGCAGTCCTGGCTCATGAGATTTCGCATGTTGAATTGCGACATGGTATTCGAGCCTACCAATCAGCTAAGTCAGATGCCCTGGTTGCCGGAATTGTTGTTGGCGCTGCTGTGGGTTTTGGGGGTAAAAATGCTGCGTCGGGGGCCCTAGTTGGTGGTGGTCTCGCCTACGCTCTTTCTGCTTCCGCGGAGAGTCTTCTCTTTGCAGGATATCCCAGTAAGTATGTGTTAGAAGCCGATGCCACCACTCGAATGTATTTGAAAAATGTACATGGAGAGAATGGTAAAGGAGCGTTCATTTCAGTCCTAAACAAAATCGACTCTTTAGAGAATTGTACCAAGCGTAAAATTCATCTGAATGCCGAGTCCCGAGAGAGCCGCCCAAATGCGAAGAGGCTGGCTTTTGCTTCAGGAGGTACGGTTGTCTCCTACAATCCTCCGGTCGAGTTTTCATTAACAAAAGATGGTAAAGTCGTCGGAGTATTCAGTGTTTTTGGGGCTACTGTTTTTGATTGGTACAACCCAATGTCTGATGAAAACCTCGACGAAAATGAGTATTTCAGCAGTAAAGGTGTAGAATACTATTCTGCTGAAATGCGTTTTTTTGCTCGTGTGACGACCACTGGTGCAGTTGGTCTCAATACGGAGTTAAAGGATGTAGAATTCAAAATTGGTGAACAATGGTATGGCGCAGACAATAAGGAGGACACCATTATGGAACCCAATCAATCCACTAGGATTTCATTGGAGAAATCTTTTACGAGCTCCAACCCAATCAAGTCACTTTCTTCTTTGGAGATTCAAGGTTTAAAAATTTCTGGATTTGATGCTGTCCTGAAGGAGGGACGCTAGAATTCTTTTTTCCTAATCGGTATTGATCCGCCCCATATGGAGTC
Source organism: Candidatus Krumholzibacteriia bacterium (assembly GCA_016744705.1). GTDB lineage: Bacteria > Krumholzibacteriota > Krumholzibacteriia > LZORAL124-64-63 > LZORAL124-64-63 > LZORAL124-64-63. Next base: position 167,457 of record JADGDU010000004.1, on the reverse strand, counting down.
CCACCAAGGAACCATCCGCAAGCCTTTATCCCTTGATTCCCTCCCCATAAAAACCCACTTTAAACCCACCCGAAAGGAAGCCCATGAATCAAATACTGCTCCTGTCCAGTCTGATCTTCATGCTCCTTTCCGGAGCGGAATCAACAGCCAAGGAAAACTCCGTAAACGTTACTCCCTTATTCGACCTGCGCATCCGCCAGGAAGTCCTCGACGGCGTACTCTTTTTTACCCCCGAACCAGACCGCCAGTGGGTGCGTTTCCGCACCCGCGCAGGATTGAAAGTGGCTTCGGACCACCATGCCGCAGCTTTCCGCATGGCCAACGAACACCGCCGTTTCGTGATCCCCGAACCTGAGGAATTTGACTGGGATGAACTGATCATTGACCAGGCTTTCTATGCCTGGACCCCCGACGATATCACCACCCTTACGGTGGGGCGGCAAAACATCATCTGGGATGATGGCTTCCTCGTTCTGGAAGGTCATCCTCTGGATGGCAGTCGCTCCCTGTATATGGACGGTGTCCGCTTACGCACTTCCATCCGCTGCCAAAAGCTCGACATATTTGCTGTTCATAACAAAAAGTACGACCCCTACATTTTGTCAGGAGATGCCGACCGCCCTCTGACAGATGCAAACGAGACCGGCATTGGGGCCAAAATCACCCTGGGCCGCCACCGCCTTGCCGCCATCTGGAAACAGGATGATGACCCAGATGGTGTGCTGCCCCTATTGAACACTTACACTTTAGACGGCCGACTAACCTGGGGCAAAAAAGAGGGAACCAACGGGTATGTCGAGGTGGCAATCCAGTATCAGGATGGTATCCCGGAAACCACCCCGGACAGCCCTGCCACATCGGGCACCAATTTAGCTTTTGAGGCCCAGATAAAGGGACACCTTTACGGACCAGTTGATGCCGATTTGGGAGTCTTCTTTTACGGGGAAAATTTTAGAACCCCTTGGGGCCGCTGGCCAAAATGGAGCGAGCTTTATATTTACACCCTGCTGGCCGACGGTGGCGACGGGCGGGTGCATGTGGCGGCCTGGGAGAACGTGGCAGCCCCAAGGATGAACCTGTATTATCCCATCAGTAAAAAGGTTAAAGCCCGCTGGGGGTTGGCCTATTTGGTGGCCCCAGAGCCAGATTGGAATGGCCGCGGTCTCTTGATGCAATCAGAATTGAAATTTGATTTGGGAAAAGGCCTGGATGGACACCTCCTTTGGGAGATGTTTGACGCTGGGCCATATCACGACCAGCATGGTGTGAAACCCGTTCATTTCCTACGTTGGCAATTGGCCTACCAGTTCTAAAAAAAAGCGCCAAGGGCATTACCCGCGGCGCTTTTTATAAAACTTCAATCAGTGCTTAACGGTCTTTAAGAACCTGGCCATAAATAATCAAAGCCACAGCCGAAACAAACGCAATCCCCACAAATACAAACCAGATGTAGTGAGCGTGAGCGTAAGCATCAGGCATAGGTCCCTCACCAGCCACGGCCAATTTCATGGCCGCTTGGGTGGCTGTATCCAGGGTGCGTGGATCGGGGCAGAATTTCTCCAGCAGGAAGCCTGAAGTCACAAAGCCCAACAGCGATGAGATGAAGCTGTGCAAATGGCTGAACCCCAAATACAAACCTTCTTCACCTTTGGGAGCCTGCAATGAGAAATATTCCAGGAACCGGGGTGAGATGAAACTCTCGGCAAGACCCTGGAAGACGATACCCAGAATCATCATGAAAGCAATGGGGTGCAGGCCCATAATGTGGCCGCTGCCAAGCATATTTCCAGCAGCCATACAGAAGGCTGAAATGGGCATGATAAACATCCCAAGGGTCATACTGAATAGCGCCGTCCTTTTGGCCAGCATTCTGGTGACAAGCCCTACAGTCAGCACCACGATGGCCGGGTTCACATTGGCGTACCAGGAGGGTGACGAGCCTTCACCGGCCATCCGAAGTACATACTTGGGCATGGTGGCGTAAAGCTGGTGCTGGACCATCCAGAAACCGGTGATGATGAGGATCAGCGTGATCAGGCGTCCCTGGGAAAGCACTGCAATCAAAGCCTTCCAGATTTCCGCCATGGACTTGGGCTCAGCGCTCTTGGCCCGGTTTTTGTAAAAGAAGAAAACACAGATCAGGGCGATGAGGGTCATGCTGGCGGCAAAAAGATTCAGCACGATGTAACCTTCGTTACCCAGGCTATATCGCAGAGGTTTGACGATGGTCTTACCGCTGAAGGCACCAATGTTGACCATGGCATAGAACATTGAATAACCCCTGGCGCGATTGGCGGCAGTGGTTTCGATGGCTACGGTTCCGGTGATGACGGACTTGATGAAAGATCCGCCCACCATGATGGTCAGCATTACTGGCACGAACAGCCACTTTTGCCAGCTGGTATCGAGGCCGTTGAATACCACGATTTTATCGACGGCATCGGCCATTTCATGACCCGGAGCAAGCACACCGTACTCAACGAGCCCGGCTCCCTGCAGCATGGTCGGCAACACCCACATACCGGCATAACCAATGGTTAGCAGACCAAAAGCTAAAAGCAGAGCATTGCGGAACCCGATACGGTCTGCATAAGCACCACTGAAGGTGGGTAAGAGATAAAGGCCGGCACTGAAAATACCGGACACGAGAGCGGCTTGCACATCGGTGTAGCCCAGAATACGACTCAGGTACAGAGTGATGGATACAAAAACCCCATACCATGCGGCGCGTTCCAACAACTCAACGCCGTTGGCAACCCAAAAAGGTTTTGAAAATCCCATGAACCAGGACGGGGATGCCGGCTCGGGTGCACCGGTGCTATTGCTGTGGTTGGTCATCAACTTCTCCGCATGGAAGGTTTCGGTTAGGACCGAAGGGTGGGAAGGACAAATGAATTCAATCGCTATAAATTTTAGCACTCCGGGGTTACTAAAGCCATAAAAAAGGGTCTGGTGATCTTTGGAACTGGAAAGCGGGCAATCCAGCCCTAACCTTTTCTGATTTTAGTTGCGAGGACAACCATTTAGCGGGAAACTGATACCATGGTTACAATCAAAGAAATCCAGGCAGCCGCCCAACGCATTGCACCTCATATCCACCGCACACCAGTGCTGACTTGTGAGGCCATCAACCTGGCCGCTGGCTGCCGCCTCTTTTTCAAATGTGAAAATTTTCAAAAAGTGGGCGCCTTCAAAATGCGTGGGGCCACCAACTCGGTTTTCTCTCTCCCTGAAGAATATGCCGCCCGGGGCGTGGCTACCCATAGCAGTGGCAACCACGCCCAGGCCTTGGCTTTGGCAGCCAGTCTGCGGGGAACCAAAGCTTACATCGTCATGCCCACCAGCGCTCCGGCCGTGAAACGGGCCGCGGTGGCGGGATACGGTGCCGAAATCATCGATTGCGAACCCACGCTGCAGGCCCGGGAGGAGACCCTGGAGAAAGTGGTGAAGCGGACGGGTGCCGTGTTCATCCATCCTTATGACAATGAGCGCATTATTGCTGGGCAAGGCACGGCGGCTCTGGAACTGCTGGAAGAACAGCCGCAGCTGGATGTGGTGATGGCCCCAGTGGGCGGTGGTGGGTTGCTGTCTGGCACGGCCCTGAGCACCCAGGCCATGGCACCCAACGCCTCGGTTATCGCCGCAGAACCCTGCGGGGCCGATGACGCGGCTCGCTCTTTTGCAGCAGGGCATATTATCCCCTCCTTTCAGCCAAATACCATTGCCGACGGTCTGCTGACTTCCCTGGGGCAATTGAATTTCCCCATCATTCAAGAACATGTGCAGGCCATCTGGACGGTGGACGATGCGGCCATCATCACCGCCATGCGCCTGGTGTGGGAGCGCATGAAAATTATCATCGAGCCTTCCAGTGCAGTCTGTCTGGCGGCTGTGCTGCAACATCCCCTGGAAACCGCCGGAAAGAGCATCGGCATTATCATCTCCGGTGGCAACGTTGACTTGGATCACTTGCCCTGGTTGAGCTGAAAACCCCACATCCTTCAGGAGGATCTCTTGCCTCATATGACAACCATCAAGGTTCGTGGTTATCACTGCGATTTTTATGGACACGTGAACAATGCCCGCTATCTGGAAATGATGGAGGAGGCCCGCTGGCAATACTTGGAAGTGGGGCTGGGGCTGGATTATTGGTCGGACCGCGGTCTGGGATTTGTGGTGGCCGGTATTGATATCAAATACAAGCGCCCGGCGGGTCCGGGAATGGATTTGAAAATCAGTACAGAGATGACCGAGTCCGAGGGGCGCACAGGGTACATCCATCAAATTTTTACTGATGGAAAAACGGGCAAACTGGTGGTTGAGGCCCTGGTCAAATTTGCGGTGATCGATTTGAGGACAGGCCGGCCCGTCAATATGGACGGAGAAGTGGCTGCAGGTTTTGAAATCATCCGAGCGGCGTCGGCTGAAGGTTCGCCGGAATGAGTAAGCCTCGACCGGGCCTGCAGGATATGCTGAACGCGGTGGGTCCGGGCATCCTTTTTGCCGGAGCCGCCATCGGCGTATCTCATTTAGTGCAGGCCACCCGGGCGGGGGCGGCTTATGGTTTTGATTTGTTGTGGGCCGTGGTTCTGGTGCTGATTTTCAAATATCCGTTTTTCCAGTTTGCTCACCGTTATACCAACGCCACGGGTGAGAGTCTTCTGGAGGGGTACCAACGCCAGGGGCGGTTGGCTCTGGCGGCTTTCATTTTCGTGGTGGCCGTATCGTCATTTATCACTCTGGCGGCCGTGACCATAGTCACTGCCGGGTTGGCCGTCAGTTTGTTTGGTCTGAGCCTGCCTCTGCCCCTGGTGAGTCTGCTGGTGCTGCTCCTCATGGGAGGAATATTGCTGGTGGGCCGCTACCGCCTTTTGGACCGGCTCATGAAAACGATGGTTCTGGTTTTGGGACTTTTGGTCCTGGTGGCCGTGGCTTTGGCCTTTAGGCATGGTCCGGTGGGTGATCCGACCTATTTTCATCCTGATATTTTCTCTACTGCCGGGCTGACTTTTCTGCTGGCCCTAATGGGCTGGATGCCGGCTCCTCTGGAAATTGGCGCCTGGTCTTCGCTGTGGGTTCTGGAAAAAAATAAGGGTCAAAAGAAGCCCCCCACTATGTTTCAAGCCATGGTGGATTACAATCTGGGTTATGCTACCACAGCCATTCTAGCTTTGGCCTTTGTCAGCTTTGGAGCCTTGGTCATGTATGGTACGGGAACTGATTTCTCACCCAGGGCCGTGCGGTTTTCAGCCCAATTGGTGGAGATGTTCACTTCCACTTTGGGGGCTTGGAGCCATTGGGTGATCACAGTCGTGGCATTCATCACCATGTTTTCCACCACGCTGACGGTGTTGGATGGGTACTCACGAACCTTGAGTGTGGGCATCCCTCTGGCGGTGGGTCGTTCTCTTGGCCGAAGCCGCTTTCTTTATAATCTCTTCCTCTTCCTGTTGATGGTTTTATCAGTTCTTATCATTGTCTTTTTTGTAACCAACATGAAGGCCCTGATTGATGTTGTAACGGTGTTGGCCTTTCTGACAGCGCCCTTGGTGGCGATCCTCAATTTCCGCGCCGTTCAGGGAGAAAATATGCCCAACGAGCATCGGCCAGGCATTGGCATGAAGGTTTTGAGTTGGGCTGGAATTATTTTCTTGGCGGGGTTTGGTCTGGTGTGGTTGGTCATGCGCTGGGTGTTGTAATCCGTTGCGAAGAAAAAACTAAGGCTGGTCAGGGTTGGGGTCGATTTAAACTCCAACATCTTGATCAAGGACCCATGCGAGGTAAAGCAAATGAATGAATTGGATAGTCTCGTCAATCACCATGAGGAATTCAGGGCCATGAGGGATCAAATTGGTCTTTTACTGGATGACGATTGTATGGATACGGTGGCAGATGAAGTGATGGAATTGATCTCTCAAATATCCACCCGTTTGATGCTCCACCTGACCATGGAGGATCGTCATATTTACCCTCGTCTTTTGGAAAGTGAAAACCAACACGCGAGGGAAATGGCTCAGACATTCAAAAATGAAGTGGGCCATCTGTTCGGGGAATTCCAGAAATATCGACTAGATTGGAATAATTCCTTGCTGGTTCTCGATGACCCTCAAGGTTTTTGTGAAGACACGAAGAGCATTTTTGCCATTCTTGACCGACGCATGAATTTGGAAGATGAATTACTATATCCGGAAATTATGGCCCTCAATATGAACTGAGGGCTCAGTTTAATACAAAAGGGAGGCCACCCATGGCCTCCCTTTTGTTTGTGCCTTTTAAAAGCTAGTCTTCCTGACCGTCGGCCAACTGATTAAACGCTTCCCGCATACCTAATTGCAGAAGGCCTTTGTCTTCATCAGACCACTGGTCCACATCTTCACGAATGAATGATGTGCGATCCACGCGGTTGTCGAAACGACCCAGAGGCAGGAAGTACGAGTTCCCGTTTTTGTCCACCTGAACAGTATTCGGTTTGGCCGATTGCTCCAGTTGGTAAGCCATGTCGCACACACCGTAGTCACCATACATGACAGCCAGGGGCACGCCGTGGTGCAGGATGCTGCCGGGGTCGTTGGGGTCGGTGCGAGCGGCGTTCTTGCGGCGTGATTCTGTAGGTTCTACCCAAATGTAGAGGATGCTCGATTTGGCTAGCATCTTTTCGCTGAGCTGGGCCAGGCTGGCCTTGTAGCCAAAGGGGTGCACCAGGGGCAAAGGCGATCCGTCAGCGCCGCCACGGGCAAACTCAACCACGACGGTTTTGCCTTCCATGGACTCGGGCACTTCGGCGATTTTGTCGCGCAGTAGAGTTTGGGCTTCCTCTTCGATGGGAGCGGCAATCTCTTTGCGCAGATCGTCGTCCAGGGTGCAGATGATGGCTTGGCCACCGGCGCGGACCCGGGCGGCGTCGATGCGATCAAAGAGCCACAAGGCGGCCGATTCAGGAGCGGGTTTGTGGGCGGCTACCAGATCGTCATAATCCTCGTTCAGCAGCTCAATCAATGTGAGCCAATCCACGGGGTCGCGGAAAGGCAGAGCCGGGGAGAGGAAGAACATGCCGGTGTGACCCCGATTGGTCAGCTCATCAGTGATACGGCGCATGATGTGCACGTAGGGGAAATCATCCAACTGGACGGTGTGCCCAATGCCGAATTGGTCTTGGCATTCCTGGGGGCTGAGACTGGCCAGATAGCGGCGGGCTTCACTTTTGCCGCTGGCAGGCAATGCGAGGAGGAGCATGACGTCTATGTGCTTTGACATAATGGGCCTTTCGGGTTGCTGAGGGTTTCTCATTCAAATTATGACTAGTAACAATGGACCCAGAGAGCGGAGAGGTCAAGACCGGGGTTTTTGGGTAAAGAAATCCCTAGTAGATTCTGGCGCAATGAATTTGTATAGTTATGTTTACAAACAACTTGGAGGGAGTTTGTTATGCCATGGGATTTTCATTTTGATAAAAAAATAAAGACATTATTCTGGCAGGGGTGTGGTCACTTCGGAGATGCGGAGATGGCCCAATGCCAGGAATACTGCCAAAGTCATGCGGACTATGATTGCCGGATGAATCAGTTGCATGATTTTTCTGGCGTCACCCAAGTTGATATAACACCCGCGGGAATGTGGGGAGTGATCAATGGTAGGGTTGGTGCGGCTGGCGGGAAGGTTGCCCTGGTGGTGGCCACCAATCTGGGCTTTGGTCTGGGACGCATGTTTGAAAATATGCAGGATGGGGCGCCGTTGGATGTGCATGTATTTCGAGAACGTGAGGCAGCCTTGAGATGGTTGAATCTGAAGCTCGAAGATTGGCCTTGGAAAGAAAAATCCGAAGGCAATTCTTAAAAAAGCGGCGGGGAGTTGGACTCCCCGCCGCTTTGTCTCCATCAACAGAATACTAACCTTTAAATGCTGCCTTGATAAACTCACGACGCATGCGGGCAATGTTCTGAATGCTGATCTCTTTGGGACAAGCCGCTTCGCATTCCCCATGATTTGAACAATCGCCAAATCCTTCGGAATCCATCTGGTCCACCATCATCAGTGCACGCCGGGTGCGTTCAGGGTCACCCTGAGGCAACCAGCTGAACTGACTGATTTTGGCGCTCACAAAGAGACTGGCTGATCCGTTGGGACAGGACGCAACACAAGCGCCACAACCAATGCAGGTGGCGGCGTCCATGGCGTTATCAGCAGCTTCTTTGGAAATGAGCAGGTCATTACCATCGGGGGCCGAACCCACATTCATGGTTACGTATCCACCCTTGGTCTGGATGCGGTCGAAGGACGAACGGTCCACCACCAGATCCTTAATCAGGGGGAAAGCCGTGGCCCGGAAAGGCTCCACCGTGATGGTGTCGCCGTCTTTGTAACTGCGCATCCGAATTTCGCAGGTGGTGGTGGCAGCGTGAGTACCGTGAGGCACACCACTGACGATCATGCCGCAGGTTCCACAGATGCCCTCGCGGCAATCATTGTCGAATTCCACGGCTTCTTCGCCCTTGCGCACCAGCTGTTCATTCAGGATGTCCAGCATTTCCAGAAAGGACATTTCGTTCTGAACATTTTCCACTGTATAATCGACGAGCTTGCCGTCGGAGGCGCCACGAGCTTGGCGCCATATTTTCAAATGTATTGTCATACCATTCTGAACACTATTGTCTGTCATGGCTTACCTTCCTCTACTTGTAGCTGCGAGTTTTGACTTCTACGAATTCGAAATCCAGGTCTTCCTTGTGCATTTCAGGAACCTGGTTTTCACCTTTGTGCTCCCAGGCCGAAACGAAGCTGAAGTCGGCGTCGTTACGCCTGGCTTCTCCCTCTTCGGTCTGGTGCTCATCGCGGAAGTGACCACCGCAGGATTCTTCACGCATCAGGGCGTCTCGTGCCATGAGTTCGCCCAATTCCAGGTAGTCGCCCAGGCGGTTGGCCTGCTCGAGCTGCTTGTTCAGGTCGTTCTCGTGGCCGGTGAGAGCCAGGTCATTCCAGAAGCTTTCACGCAATGTCGTGATTTTTTCAATGGCTTCTTTCAGACCTTCGGAGTTGCGAGCCATGCCAACTTTGTCCCACATGACACGCCCGAGGTCCCAGTGGAAGTCGCGTACTGTGCGATTTCCCTTGATGTTCATCAGACGTTTGTAGTGCTCTTTAACATCGTTCTCGGTGGACTTGAAGGCGTCGTTCTCGGTGCTGACAGAGTCCAACTTGGTATTGGCAAGATAACTGGCCACGACCCGGGGAACGACAAAATAACCATCGGCCATACCCTGCATCAGCGCACTGGCACCGAGGCGGTTGGCACCGTGATCGGAGAAGTTGGCTTCGCCGGCTACGAACAGGCCTTCGATGGTGCTTTGCAGGTTATAATCGACCCAAAGGCCACCCATGGTGTAATGAGGGGCGGGGTAGATCATCATGGGCGATTCGTAAGGACTGTCGCCGCTGATCTCATTGTACATATCGAACAGGTTGCCGTAGCGATCGCCCACAACATCCTTGCCCAGACGGCCAATGGCTTCGGAGAAGTCCAGGTACACCGACTGTTCGGAATAATACGCGTGCTTGCCTTTGTCGCATTCGACTTTGGCGGCCCGGGCGGCGATATCGCGGGGCACCAGGTTGCCAAAGGCGGGATAACGACGTTCGAGGTAATAGTCGCGTTCATTCTCGGGGATGGCATTGGGGCGGCGCACATCGCCGGCTTTCTTGGGAACCCAAACCCGACCGTCATTACGCAACGATTCACTCATGAGCGTGAGCTTGGACTGGTAGTCGCCCATTTGCGGCACAGCCGTGGGGTGAATCTGTGTGTAACAGGGGTTGGAGAAGAAGGCGCCACGTTTGTGGGCCCGCCAGGCTGCCGTGGCATTGCTGTTGACCGCGTTGGTGGACAGGTAGAACACGGGGCTGTAACCGCCAGTGGCCAGAACCACTGCGTCGGCTTCGTAACGTTTGATTTCGCCGGTGATCAACTCACGAGCGATGATCCCACGAGCCTTGCCATCGACAATGACCAGATCCAGCATCTCATGGCGGGGGAACATTTTCACGGTGCCGGCATCAACCTGTCGGCTGAGGGCACTGTAAACACCGAGCAGCAATTGCTGGCCAGTTTGCCCGCGCGCATAGAATGTACGGCTGACCTGCACACCACCGAAGGAGCGGTTTGAGAGGGTTCCACCATATTCACGGGCAAAAGGAACACCCATGGCCACGCTCTGGTCGATGATACCCATGGACAGCTGAGCCAAACGGTAGGTATTGGCCTCACGGGAGCGGTAATCGCCACCCTTGATTGTATCGTAGAAGAGGCGGTAAACACTGTCGCCGTCGTTCTGGTAGTTTTTGGAGGCATTGATGCCACCCTGGGCGGCCACACTGTGGGCCCGGCGGGGGCTATCCTGGATACAGAAATTCAGGACGTTATAACCCAGCTCTCCCATTGTTGCAGCAGCACCACCACCGGCGAGGCCTGTGCCCACGACGATGACGGTGTGTTTCCGGCGGTTTCCACCGGGAGCAACCAGTGGGTTGTCGATCATATGTTTGTCCCACTTGTCGGCCAGAGGGCCGCTGGGGATTTTGGCATCGAGAATTTTCTTAGTCATTTCAGTGACCTCCCGGACCGGCTACGGCGTTGGGATCGCCGGTGAGGAAGAGAATGATGGGAATGAGAATGAACCCGATGGCCAGCAGAATGGCGAAAACCAGGGCCAGTTTCTCAAGGATGGGCAAATATTTGTCATTGGCCAGCCCCAGAGATTGGAATGCGCTCCAGAATCCGTGGCGCAGGTGAAGACCCAACAGAGCCATGACCACAACGGTGAAAGCCGTGAAGCCCAGACCTTTGAAAGTGGTGACGACGGTTTTGTAGAGGTTTTTGACCCCATCGGCGCCAATTTCATGGTCAGCAAATTTAAACAGGAAGATATGACCCACCACAAAAATGATGATCAAGATTCCTGAGTAGATCATGGTGGTGGATGCCAGGCTTTTGCGGCTTTTGCCACCGGCGTCCTTCAGGGTCTTGTATCCCACATCGCGAGCGGCCCTGCGGTCAGTCCAGGCCACGGTGATGGCAGAGATCATGTGGAAAAGGAAAATTGGGATCAGCACAGCTTCAAAGGCGTAAATAAGCCAGCCGTGAGCTGCTGTTTCCAAAAAGTGAGCATAATCGTTGAAGGCACCAGGGCCGATAAAGAGGGTGAAATTACCGATCAGGTGAACAACGACAAACCCAAAAAGGGCCAGTCCCGTCAGACCAGTGATGACCTTCTTACCAACCGATGACCAGGCAATCGAGCCGAAAGAATTCATGGATTCTCTCTCCTGCTGAAAGTGTCACAGAAGGGTGTGGTGGACGGCTGACACAATTGTGACAACCGCTGGAAATTAGAACATAACTTGCTGTCATTAGCACCACAATTTTTTATTTAACAATGAATAATAGAGGGGCAAGGTGTTGGGATTAAGGTGGGTGAGGGTTCTTTGCAGCGAAGGTCTATTCCCCTTGCTGGAGTTCGTATAGGGTACGATAAAGGCCTGACAATTGGATCAGCTCTTCATGATTGCCCCGTTCCACAATTTGGCCGTCAGATACCACCAGAATGAGATCCAGGTCGCGCACCAGGGAAAACCGGTGGGCAATGACCACCGTGGTGCGGTCAGCCATGATTTCTTTCATGGCCATGCGGATGGATTCTTCAGATTCGGCATCCAAAGCACTGGTGGGTTCATCCAGCACCAGAAGGCCGGGGTTGCGCAGGAATGCCCGGGCCAGAGCCACCCGTTGGCGCTGGCCGCCACTGAGGCGAGATCCCTGCTCCCCACATCGGGTTTCCAGGCCTTCAGGGAAGGCTTTCACAAAGGTCGAGATGCCCGTGCGGCGCAAGGCCTCTTGCAACTCAGCCTCGGGCACATCGGAAAGCCCAAAGAGGATATTGTTGCGGATGCTGTCGTCGTACAGAACCGGATCCTGGGATACCCAGGCCATATGTGAGCGCAGGACGGAGATGTCCTGCTCATTATAGGGTTTTCCATCCATGGTTAGGGTTCCGCTGGTGGGCGGGAGCAATCCCAGCAGAATGCCTGCCAGAGTGGTTTTTCCCGCACCGCTGGGGCCCACAATGCCCACCCAACTGCCCGAAGGTATGTCCAGACTCATCTTATTGAGAACCAGAGGACTCTCGGCCTCGCCGGCGTAATGAAAAGAAACATCTTTCAAGTTGATGTTCACCGGGCGGGAATTGGGGGCAGGAGAAAGAGATCCAGGCTGACGTTCGGGTTCCTGAGCGAAAATATCATCCAGGCGACCGGCGGCAGCCACCGCGGCCTGGGCTGAAGTATAAAGGGAAGTGAGAGAGGACATGGGCATGGTGACACGCAAAGCCAGCAGCAGGAAGGCGACTAATTGACCACCCGTGGTTTCTCCCTTGGCAGTGAGGGTGAATCCATAAATCATCACGGCTAAGAGGCACACCCAAAGGGTGATTTGGGTGCCTGATTCCAAGGCAGCCTGCAGGCCAGCCTGTTTGAGACCTGCTTTTCGGTACTGTTCGGCCATGTGCTCAAAACGGGAGTTCTGATGGTTTTGGGCATTATAGACCTTTACGCTGCGGATGCATCCCACCGTTTCCTGAACCTGGCTGCTGATGTTACCCATTTCATCGTACATACGGCGGTAAAGCTTTTGCAAGCGCCAGCCAAACAAACGCACCAGGCCTAAAGTGGCGGGGATCAAGAGCAAAACCACAATGGTCAACTTGGGATTCAGCTTCAGCATGAGGATAAGAGCGCCCACCAAGGTGAGGACAGCTCTCAGAAATGATACAATGCCGCTGGTGAGAATAGCCTGAATTTTTCCCACATCACCGGTCACGCGGCTGGAGAGATCGCCGGCTTTTTGGGTGCTGAAGAACATGGAGGGAAGTTCTAGCATATGGGCAAAGAGTTGGCGGCGAAGCCTGGTCACAATGCGCAGGCCCAGCCGGGCGCTGGTAATCTGAAAAAAGAAAGAACCCAGAAGTTGCAAGACCAGCAGTCCCACCAGGATCAAAAGTTGGGTACCCGAAGGTGTGGTGAGGGTCGTTTTACTGATGGCGTCCACAAAACGGCCGGCAAAAATGGGAATGGCCAAACTGACAGAGGTGGCCAGCAGCATGAGGAGCAGGACTAGGGCGAAGTCAGCTTTTTGGTCTTTCAGTTGGTGGAAGTAAGGAGCCAGAGCTCCAAAACCCAAAAGGCCCTTTTGTTTTTTATTCGATTCTTCCAATGGGCGTCCTTGCTGGGGGAGTCGGTTGGATCCATCCGTGGCTATGATAGAACATACTCTGAATGCAATCCATGGAAAAGACGCCGTGTATACTGCATTGACCATTTCTTGAATGTTCAATACCATAATAGTTCGAGGGGGTAACTGATTTGGGCTATTCAGAGGAGGATATTATGAAGAGATTTGCCATCAGTCTCGTGCTCATCGCCATGCTGGGGGGTATGGGGCAGGTTTTTGCCCAGGAGGACAATCTCCTCGGCTTGTATTTTGACCCATTCGGAGATTTGGATTGCATTGAAGCAGGCACCTTGTCGCCATACACGCCCATTAGTCTGTATTTGATCCTGCAAAATCCCACATTTGAGGTCCTTGGAGGCCTTGAATTTGGGATGGAAATTGAAGGGCCTGCCATGGTGACTAATTGGGCCTATCCCAACGGATTTCAAGGCTTCAATTTTGGCAGTGACGGGCAGTTTATGATAGGCTTTCAAGGCCCCATGCCCATAGTGGAAAGCAACATCTTGATGACGTTCCACCTCTTTTACATAGGCACTTCTCATGAGGGAGTGTGCATTACTCTGAGTGGCTATGAACCCAGCAGTCTTGACCCTCTTTATCCCACGTTTGTCGATTCTGTAGGTGTTATGGTTTCCGGAGCTGTGAACAATGGCATCGATGGAGCCTGCACAGCGCGGATCAGTGAGACGCCCTGCGGGGTGGTGGCGACCGATTCCCACAGCTGGGATTCGTTAAAATCAATGTACCGCTGATTGGCATCCGGGCCCTGGAAATCCGGGGCCCTACTCTGCTTGGATCTGGCGGCAAATGCGTTCTAAAATTGTGACGCCGGGTAAAATCAATTCATCATTAAAATCATAATTGGGACCATGCAAAACCGGGTGGTCCAGGCCAGCGCCCAAGCCGAACATTGCGCCGTGAGTGGCCCACTCAGTCAAAAGACCAAAATCTTCGGACCACCGGAAAGGGCTTTCATCCGGTGATTCCACATCCAAATCCAAATCAGCAGCCACCTGACAAATGGCCTGCACAGCCGCGGGGTCATTCATGGTGACGGGAAACTCTTCGCAATATTCTATTTCCAAGGCCAGATCATATTGCTGGGCCACTTTTTTGCTCAAGGCTGCGGCCCTGATTTTGAGCTCCTGCAGTACTTTGTTTTGATCAGCCCGGAGTGTGGCCAAAATTTCTGCATCGCCTGGACTGATGCCAAAAGCTTGCTCTCCCAAGCGGGCATGCACAACCGTGACCAGAGCCAAACTATCATTGTCAGGATTTACCAGATTGACCAATCCGGTGACAATTTCAGCCATGGCCAAATCAGGGCTTTTACCCTGTTCGGGATAAGCGGCGTGGCTGGTGGTTCCATTGATTATGATGCGAACTCCCACACTGCCGGCAGCGAAGGCACCTTCGCGGGTGAGAATACTCCAGGCAGGATATCCCGGCAGGTTATGCAGAGCAAAAATCCATTGGGGCTTCAGGGCCTGAAAACGCGCATCAGCCAGGAGGGCCAAGGCTCCGGTGCCTGTTTCTTCGGCGGGTTGCAGCAAGAGGATTACGGAACCTGATAAGGGTGGATAGGTTTGCAACCGGCGCGCCACTCCAGCCAGAATGGCCATGTGGCCATCGTGTCCACATTTGTGAGCCCGGCCGAGATTTTGGCTGGTCCAGGGTAGGTCTCCAGTTTCAAAAAGAGGAAGGGCGTCCAGTTCGGCTCGTAGCATCACGGCTGGGCCGGGTTTCCTCTCAGGAGCATGAAAAACCACGGCCAAACCATTTCCACCCAGGCCTTCGTGGATTTCGTCCGGATGGCACGCACTGAAGTACTTGTGCATCATTGAGGCTGTTTCGACCTCGTGGCCGGATAGCTCTGCCTCCCGGTGGAGACTGTGGCGAAGATCCGTCAGTTGCTCCAGCAAATCATCGGTTTCACCCATTGTCAGTTTCCAGAGCAGAGGTGGGTTCGGCATGTCCGCGCATTTTATGAGACCATTTGGTAATAGCTCGCCAGGCTCGGGCCAAAGTCCAACCGAAGCGGGTAAAGATCCAGTAGAGGGCGGGGACGGCGCTGAGAATGAGCACTGTGCTACTGGTCAGGCCACCGATGGAACTGAGGGCCAGGTTATGCCAGATGTCATTGCCCTGGGACGCATCATTTTTGTAGATCAAGGGCAACATGCCGGCCACAGTGGTGCCGCTGGTCAGTAGAATTGAGCGCATCTGAATGCGCACCCCTTCTCCAATGGCCCGAGACAGAATGCTCTGCCTCTCTTTCGTTTCCAAACGCCACAAATCAAAGGCTCCCAGCCGACCTTTGGCCGGAACCAGCTCTGTGCTGAAGCTTTTCTCTGCAATAATTTCCCGCACCTGCAACCGGAAGCGGTTGATGAGCAGGATGGCGTTATTCACCACAATACCAAACATGAGGATCAAGCCAATCTTGGCCGATGAATCAAACTCCACACCGGTGGCCCAGTAAATGCCACCCACCCCGGCCATGGCCATGGGCAAAGTCAGCAGCACCAGGAAGGGCAGGAAGAAACTTTCAAACATGGCCGCCATGGCCATGAAGATGAAGACTATAGTCCAGTAGAGAGTTTCTTTGAGTTGGTCTTCTTCTTCTTCGGTGATTTGCTCGCCACTCATATCTTCGGCAGTGTAGCCGTAGGGCAGTTCAATGCCTTTGACAATGTCGGCCAGGAACTTCCGTTTCATGCTGTCGGTGCCGATGTACTCCCAGTTCAAAAGCTGGCTGTAACGCTGATCATGCCTGGTGATGGAGCTGATTTCGGGTCTGTTCTCAATGGAAATCAGTTTGCCCAACTGCACTTTTTGACCACGGGAGGTGGTCATGATGCGGCCCATGATCTGGTCGTATTCAATTTCTTCGGCGTCGTCAAAGGTTAGCATCAGGCGTTGGTCTTCACCGTCCAGAATCATGTGCCAGGGACTGTCCACTCCCAGCAGGCGCCTGATGTGGCCCATCATTTCAGCCACACTCAAGCGGTGTTCCGTCAGAACCTCACGGTTCAAAATGATCACAGTTTCGTCGGTTCCGGCTCGGGAAAAACGCCCACCATCGCTGAGCCGTGCGTTGCGAACCCTGCGGTTTCGGTCCAGGCGCGCCAGCACCCCATCGCTGATCTTTTTCAGCTCTTTGGAATTGTAACCGTCGATGCGCACTGTGGAGTTGCTGTTGCCTCCACCGCGCCCACCTTTCATATAGGTGTCTCCAAATCCGTTGATCCAGATGAACATTCCGCCCAGTTCTTCAGCCAGAACAATAAATTTATTGCGATACATTTCGGGGTAGGCAGTGCTCAACATCTCTTCATCGAATTCCATGTTGATCCAGGCCCGCTGGCTCGAGGCATTGGCGCGCATATGCACTCCCTCGGGCAACGGCAGAACCTCTTCTTCGAACAGGCGGATGGTGGCACTGGCCAGTTTGACGTCGGTGCCCACAGGCCGTTCAATGTAGACCACGATTTGTTCTGCAGACTGGGGGCGCCAGAAACCGCCGGTGCGCACTTTCTCATCAAATACGTACCAGGTGCCGGCGAAAATAGCGATGGTCAGCACGATGGGAAGAAACCAGAATCGGGTGTGGAAGCGGGTCAATCCATCCACAAAGCTGACAAAGATTCCCACGGACATCAACAGCGCAGCGGAAGCGGCAACCCAGGGTAATGTATCGACTACGTTGGGTAAGTCTTTCCAGATCCACAGGCCGCTGAGGCCGATAACTGTCAGGATCACAACCCCCAGGGCCCAGCGCCACAATAAGGATAATCCGCCGAGAGAAAATTCATCATCGGCGGAATTGCTGTTGCGCATGTCGCTTTCGGCGGGTCCGCGCAGGGCCACGGGAATCCAACCAAAGGCCACAAAGATGGAAGCCAGCATGGCGATGCCCACACTGATGGCCAGGGGAACATAAAAGAGGCTCAAGCGGTCGGTCATGAAAATGAAAGAAAGGAAGGCCACTACGGTGGTCATGGTTGTGGCCAAGATGGGGAAGGCCACTTCCCTGGTACCACTGACCAGGGCCTCGGTGGCGTCGGCGGCTTTGCTGCCTGACAAGCGACGGTGGATGGCGTCCAAAACCAAAATGCTATTATCAAGCAACATACCGAAGCAAACGGTCAGGCCACTGATGGTGATAAAGTTCACCGAAATCCCAAACAGATAGAACATGCTCAGGCAAATGAGGATGGCCAGAACGATGGAAAGGACAACGATACCCGTAAGCCGAACCCGCTTGAGGGCAATGGCCAACATCAGGAAAAGCAGAAGCAGGATGATGCCAGAACGAGTGACCAGGTCAGTCAGCTTTTCTTCCAGATCGGCGCCTTCATCCTGATCAATTTCAAAGGTGATGGGGAAGGGTGCTGCCGCTTCAATGCGGGGTAATTCTTCACGCAATTGCTTGCTTACGGAGATGCTGTTCTGGCCACTGCGTTTGGTGATGACCAGGGTGATTACATTGTCGCCGTTGATGCGGGCGTAGAATGAAACATCTTCATAATCTGGCTTCACCTGGCCCACGTGACCGAGAGTGATGGGCTGGCTGCCGATGGTTCGCAGCACGGTGTTTTCAAGTCGGGCAACCGAAGCGGAATCCCGCACACTGACGGTGAATTCCTGACCCGAATTGCGAATGGCACCGGCGGGAACAATATCATCGAGGGCACTGATGCGCTCACTGATGCCGTCGGCAGTCAGTCCGTACCGTTCCACCATTTCCAGATCCAGAAGCACGCGCACCAGAGGGCGGGCGCCGCCGCGCAATTCGGCATCGGCCACACCGCTGATGGCCAAAAATCGAGGCAGCAACCAGGTCTCGGCCCGGTCGCGCAATTCATTCATGGAAAGAGGCGAGACCAGGCTAAGTGTGAAGAATTCTTCGCTGCGCAACTCTTCAGGCACAAAGGGCCGGATGAAGGGCGAGCTGGCCTGGGCCGGTAAGGTGCGCCTCACGGCTCCCAGTCTTTCGGACAGCTCGAGTCGGGCAAATTCCATATTGGTATCGCGTTTGAACTTTACCGTGACGGAGCTTTGACCATGACGGGAAATGCTGTCCAAATCTTCCACACCGTGGCAACCGGCCACTGCCTCTTCAATGGGCAAAGTGATGGAGCGCAATATGGCACTGGGGCTGGCGCCGTTCCAGCCCGTGACTATGGACAGTTCGGGCAGATCGGTTTCGGGCATGGCTTCTATGTTCAGCCTCGGCACAGCGTACAGACCCGTCACCACCAGGGCGGCAAATAGCATCCAGGTGGCTACGGGGTGGTCAACAGCGAAACGGATCATAAGCTCAATACTCCCGATCAGTGCGGCTGTGCAGCATCTCGTAAACGATCGGCGTCAAAAACAGAGTCAGCATGGTGGCAATGCTCAGCCCGCCAATGATTGTGATGGCCAGGGGCCGCTGCATTTGCTCGCCCGTGCCCAAGCCCAACCCCATGGGGACCATGGCCAACACAGTGGTCACGGTGGTCATGATGATGGGGCGGAAGCGCAAGGTGCTGGCTTGCAGAATGGCCTCGCGGCCTCGCAGCCCGCCTTCACGCAAGCGCCGGATGGTGGCCACTTTTACAATGGCATCGTTCACCGCAATACCCAGCAGAGCAATCATACCGATGAGCGAAATGATGTTCATGGTTTGCCCGGTGAGATACAGAGTGATCAGGGCACCGGCAATACCCACCGGCAGCACCGCAGAAATGATGAGCGGGTCCAGGAAACTTTCAAACTGGGCAGCCAGAATCATATAAACCAGGAGGGCGGATAGCAGCAAAGCCCAACCCAAATCCCGGAAGCTGGTGTTGATTTCTTCCTGCTCGCCACCGGTTTGGAAGGCTACGCCATCCAGCAATTTGGTGTCATCCAGGATGGCATTGACGTCGACCCAAATATCAGCCACGGCGCGGTCGGTCACATCGCTGGTGAGAGTGATTTGGCGTCGCTGATCCCGGCGAACGATTTCACGCACCGGGGTGCCTGTGGTCTGGATGACAAAGGAACCCAGGGGCACGGTTTTGTCGCCTATGGCAATGGGGGAGGCCAGCACGGTGGGCAGATCATACCGAGTTTCCCTTGGCAGTCTGACGGCAATATCGATGCGTTGTTCCACTTCATTATAAGTCGTGGCCACGGTACCCTGGATACGGTTCTTCAATTCCTGAGCCAGGCTTTCCGGCTCAAGTCCAAAGCGCAGGGCTTTTTCCCGGTTGATGCTGATTTCTACTGTGGGGTTGCCCATGACCCGGTCCATCTCCACGCCTTGCAGACCGGGGACTTCGCGCAGGAGGGGCAAAAGAGTTTCAGCGGTGGCCAAGGCATTGGTGCTTTTTTCGGCGGTGATACCCAGCGTGAAAGCTGCCTCACCACTGGCCAGGATTTCCCGCAAGCCGACGCCTTCTTCATGGTAGGTGAAGATAGCGCCCACTTGAGCCTCAAGCATAGGTTGCAGTCTCTCTTTGATCTTGGCCAAATCACCCCGGCCATGACGACTGGGGTGCAGCATCACTCGGATGCGGGCGGTATTGGCAGCACTGTAATCTTTGAGGCTGGCCAGGGTGCGTTCAGTGACACCCACTTGAGCATAAACTGTTTCCACTTCATCCATGGGAGCGATGAATTCGGCCAGGTCTGAGGCGGCCTTCCTGGTCATCTCCAAGGGTGTGCCGGCGGGTAACTCCACTGCCAGTGTGAAATCTCCGCGGGTGCGGTCAGGCATGAATCCCAAGCGCATGGTGGAGCCCAGATAACCGGCCAATACCACGCAGATAGTTAAAGCGGTAAAGAATAAGATCTTATGATCCATGACCGTTTCTAACCGCCGGTGATAAAACGACTGAATGGCCTGAAAAATGCGTTCACCGGGGCGAAATATCGGGGCCGGGCGATCACCAGGAATGCGCAGAATGTGGGCAGAAAGCATTGGTTGCAGCAGCAAGGCAGCAAAAATAGATACGATCAGGCTGATGGTCACGGTCATGGCCTGGTCGCGAAAAAACTCACCGGCAATGCCAGGCACATAAATCACAGGAAAGAAAACGGCTACGGTAGTGAGAGTAGCAGCGATGACCGGAGAAGCCACTTCACCAGCGGCGCGAGCGCACACGTCGGAGATGGATTCGCCATCCTTGCGTTTGAGTTTCAGGTGGCGGTTGATGTTCTCCAGCACCACGATGGAGTTATCCACGAGCATACCCGCAGCCAGGCTGAGCCCCCCAAGGGACATCAGGTTCAGGCCCACTTTGGCAAAGTGCAGGAAGGCAAACGTTGTCATGATCGATACAGGAATGGCCAGGCCCACAACGATGGGGCTGCGCCAATCCATGAGGAAGAAAAAGAGCACGATGAAGGCCAGGCCGGCGCCATAAATCAGCGACTGGTTCATGCCCTTGAAACTCTCTTCAACAAAATCGGCATCACGGTATATAAAGTTATAATCCAGATCAGGGTATTGTCCCTGCAGGATGTCCAGAATGCGGTCCACTTCTTCAGTGGTGGTGATGGTGTTTTCGCCCACATCTTTATAGAGGTGCAGAGAGACAACTTCTTCGTTGTCGTTGAGGGTGTAACCATCGGGTTCCTTGGCAGTGTCCAGAACTTCGGCTACATCGCTGATGGTAATGCCGGGGCCGGCGGCAGGGATTTCCGTCTGGCGAATATCATCCAAGTTTTCAAACTCACCCAAAATGCGCAGGGGCAAATGCAGAGGTCCTTTACGGATACGCCCGCCGGGGAAACTGATGTTGGCCACTCGCAAGGCTTGGCCCAGGTCAGCCATGGTCAGTCCGTACAAACGCATTTTGCCAAAGTCTGGTTGCACCAGAATTTCACGGTCGGCACCACCGATGACCTCAGCCTGGCTCACACCATCAAT
The DNA here is from genome assembly GCA_016744705.1 of Candidatus Krumholzibacteriia bacterium. GTDB lineage: Bacteria > Krumholzibacteriota > Krumholzibacteriia > LZORAL124-64-63 > LZORAL124-64-63 > LZORAL124-64-63. The sequence goes on along the minus strand of JADGDU010000004.1, from coordinate 146,278 downwards.
CTGTTCGATGGCAGGCTTGACCACTTCCCTGGCAAACTCTGTCATGCGAGCCATGGGACTGTCCCCATGCAGCACAAGGATGGCAATGGGCCGAGCGCTGGGATCCCAACGCAATATCAATGGACGATCTGCAGCTTCGGGGAAATCTTCCTGATAAGAGACCCGATCAATGGACTCCCGCAAATGCAGATTCGCAAAGTCCATCTCGGTGCCCCACTCATACTGCACGGTGATGGTTGAAACACCTTCTCGCGTTTTGGAAACCACCCGACGCACGCCCGCCAGTCCGGTGATAACCTCTTCCAGTGGACGGGTCACCAGCCGAGTCAAATCATCAGCGGGTGTGTCTTCGTAGTTGGTGATGACCGTGAGATTAGGGTAGTTGATCGTAGGCAAAAGATCGATGGAAAGCAGCTGCTTGGCGCGATAACCAATCAACACCATGCCCAGGAAAACCATCAGAATGGCGACCGGTCGCCGGACTGCTGTCTTGATGATCATTGTGCGGCACCTTCACCCAGATCAGCAAATCCCCAGCGGTTGGCCGCCGGCAAGCGTTTGCGCACCTTAATCTTGGCTTCGTGTGCCAGAGTGAGATGATCGCTGACGACCACTTCGTCTCCGGGGGCGAGGCTGCCGCCACTGTGCACTGCCAGAATTTCCACCCAGTCGTCATTTTGCAGGCCGGTGTCCACATACAACCATTTGGCACGGTCTTCATCCCTCTTGAACACAAGAGTGCGATTGTCGCGGATGAGGATGGCTGACTTGGGAACCATCAATTTGTCAGGGTAAACCCAACCGGCAATCCGAGTGCGCACGAACATGCCAGGGCGGTATTTTCCTTCGGGGTTTTTGAAACGGATGATCACTTCGCAGGTGCGTGTGGCCGCATCGAGGGTGGGGCTGATGACATCAATTTTGGCCTGGAGGGTGTCGTTGGTGGCGGGCACGGCCAGCAACACCGGGCGACCAACTTTGAGGTTGCCCAAATCAGCTTCCAGGACATTGATGACGGCTTCAAGATTGTCATTGTTGAATATGGTGCAAACACTGGTGCCGGTGGTGACAATCTCACCGACCACCATGGTCATACCCTGAATGACGCCAGAGAAGGGAGCACGGATGTCCGTGTATTCCAGGTTTAATTCAGCCCGTTCTTCGGCCATGCGTGCTTCGGCCAAACCGGTGCGTTGCTGGAAGACAGCTTCGCGGAAGGCTCCCTTGTTCAGACTGTCCATTTCCAATTCCAAAATGCGGTTTTTATATTCTTCGCGAGTCAGGCCGCCTCTTTTGTATAGCTTTTCCAGTTCATCTCGGCCCACCGTAAATTCCTTCATGGCCGCATGATTGACGGTGAAGGTATCAGCTTCGGCGGCCATCTGGCTCAGGGCCTGCAGATGGCGGTACCGACTCTCCTCCAAGGCTATTTCATACTCGCGGGAATCGATGCGGGCCAGTACCTGTCCCTTGCGCACCACGTCTCCGTCTCGCACAAGCACCGAAAGCAGCTCGCCACTGACTTTGGTTTTGATCAACAAGGATTTGGGCGTGCGGATGGCTCCGTCGGCAAAAACGGGCAGCACCAGGTCATTTTGGGTGACCATTCCCACATTAACCTTGATGGACTTTTCCTTCTTGGGCTTCTTCTTCTCTTTTTCGCCGGATTCATCGGCGCCCGCGCTGTCAGCAGTGGCGGTGGAATCGGCGGAGGCAGCATCGCCACCTTCGCCAAAACAACCACTGAATAGGGCCAGGGAGAGGATCAGCATCGCCGCAAGCATCATCCGGCGGGAAGGAACCAGTGTCAGGAACGTCTTCATTTTCGGCCTTTCAAAAGGTGAGCTGTTTAATTTTCAATTTTGAAACAAATGATTTCCAGAGGGTCGATTTCCGGTTGTTCGTCGGCGTCGTTGACGGCACCCATTTGATTGAGGAATGCATCCAGAGCGCCTGTTGTTACCAGGATACGGCCGTCAGGCAAAATGGTGATGGAATCACGATTCCGGTTAAAAGAACCTTCAAATGCCACCTGCTTTTCAAATTTTCCGTCGGGATCGAACACATCAAAGATGGCCCATGTTCCCGCGGGCAATGCCTCATCTCCCACACCGGGGCTAACCCAGATGTGGTTGTCGTTGGTAACAGTGATATTGCCAATGGCCGGTTCTTTGTCCTCAATTTCCAAGCCCTGCAGAGGAGCCTGATAATTGACAGCCACCGCTTCGATGATCTGGGTGGCTATCTTCTTTTGCCGGTCGGAGCGGGCAGGGATATCAAGTGAGCGGTTGATGATGCGGTTGACTGTGCCATCGGGATCCATGACGGAGATGGAATATTGATCCCGGTCCAGGCCCAGATAAATTTGTCCATCAGGTCCGGCGGCCATGCGGGCCCAGATAAAGTCCATGGATTCTTCTGTGAGGCGGAAATCACTGTAATCGATAGTATTGCTTTTTTCTGCCAAACGATTGATTTCGTTTCCTTCAGCATCGCAACGGGCCAGGTAATAATTCTGCTCGCTCAGGGGGCCGCCGCCAAAAGTCATGTTGATGCCCCCAAGAATGATCCCATTCTCGGTGGCCATACCACGGATGAAAACACCAAACTGGGTCTGTTTGCCATCAATGGAGTAGCCCACAGTGCTTACGGGTGTGCCATCAGGGGTGATGGAGACAACTTTGCCTGGGAAGCCATTGAGGATGTTGATGGTTCCATCGTCGGACAAATACATGTCGCCGGGTCGGCGCACTTCACCGGGGCCGTCGCCTTCTTTGCTCAAAGAGGCTATGTGTTCACCATCAGGGCTGATGACCTGGACCTGGCTCAGCTGTCCGTCTAAAATGTAGAGGTTTCCGTCGGGGCCCATTTGGATGCGACCCACGGTGCCAAAGAAGAGATCTTCATCATCGCCGCCAATGCGCCATTGTTCAACTAATGAGACCTTTTGGATTCCTTGGGCAGGTTGGGCGGGATTGTTGATGACGGTTTGAGATAGGGCTCCTGTGGCCAAAATCATCACAACGCCCAGACAAAGAACAGCGACATTTCTATGGTGCAGCATGAAATCCTCCTGAATCACGGAATAATCCGGTAACAAATCACTTCCAGAGGCAGTCCTTCAATCTCTTCTTCCGCTGCCTCATCTTCTTCGCGATTTTGGCCCTGGAAGGCTTTCATCGCATCGGCATATTGTTTAACTAAAACGACCAAACCGGTATCTGTGAAAAAGAGTTTGTCGCGAAGTCCCACGCCTTCGCAATGCACTGCTACGGTTTGTTCGAATTGGCCTGCATTGTCGAAAACATCCCAGGTGGAATGCACGCCCTCGGGTTGGTTTCTCAGGCCCCGGCTGGGTAAAACCCAGAGGTGCCCATCGTCTGTAACCCGCATGCCAGCAACATCTGCTTCAGTCGGCTCCACTACGAAGTTAAAGCGGCTGCGGTTGCGTCTTCTCCAAGGCATGAGGCCATCTTCGGCGATTTTTTTCTCTTCAGCGCTTCTTTTGTAGCTCTGATAAGGGCGTTTTATGGTGCGCTCAAGAGCACCACTTGGGCTGTAAACCATTATCTCGTAATTGTTTCGCTCTTTATTGACGTAGACCCTGCCATCGGCTGCCAGAGCCCAGCCACTTTCATGAGGGAAAAATTCCTTTTTTTCAGAAAAATCCTCTCCCCGGAACTGCCGAACCGAAGTTGTATCGTGGTAGAGGGTCTGTTGGGCGCCATCTTCATCAAAAGAGGCAATGAAATTGACAGCAGTGCGAGAGTCTTCGCCCCGAGTGATGCGGGTTCCACTGAAGACCAGGCGTCCTCCTCTGGAAGCGGCACCCCGGAGAGCAAAAAATCCTCCGGCTTCGGGGTCATCGCCGCCGGGGCGGAATTCTCCGGCGGGAATACCCTGATGGTCAACTTTGACAATTTTCCCTGGAAAACCCTGAACCAATCCCACAGCCCCGTCGGGCATGAAAAGAACATCGGCGGCGCGCCGCAATTCACCAGGACCTTCTCCCTGGCTGCCCAGAGAAAGCAAATACTCGCCATCGGCATCAATGACCAGAACTTCTGTCAATTGGGTATCCAGCAAATAGACGTTATCCTCATCATCGGCCAGCACTCGGTTCACTACGCCCAGCAGAGTCTCTTCATCATCTTCTCCGCCAATGCGCCACATCTCTTGCAATTGCATGTCTTTGTGGCCCTTGGCTGGCTCTGCTGGATTGTCGATGATGGGTTGGGCGAAAGAGGCGGGAGTAGCAAAAATACTCAATCCCAGCAAAATAAGCAGCATATCCAGGGCGCGGCGGTGGGTCACAATGAATCCTCCAAAAAAAAAATGGTGCAATGGTGGCATACTCATCCACCAACACAACGGTCAAGTCTTGAAAAACCAGCGGTTTTGTTGGGCTATTCTACCCAAAGAACCAGGCGGTCGCCCACCTGGGTCAGGCTGAGGCCGCCTTTGACCTTTTCCACCGGGCCATGAATGTATCCTGCCTTGTCCAGAACTGATAGCAACAACTGGCCCTGACCCGCCGCCTGAGTCTCCCTGAAAAAATCAATCCAGGTCAGAGGAGGGTAGTTCTTTGGTTTTGCAGGAAATTTGCTCTCCAAAAATGAAGCGTTGGCTTGAGGCCAGGGATCCAGCAAGGCGCCGGAATAGATCAGGATGCGGGAAAGCATTTCCGGATGGAGTCGGGAAAAATCGAGCACCGCTCCGGAGGCCGCATTCATGCCAGCGAGGGCTGTGGCTTCGGTTTGGAAATAACTCTCAACCCATTGGAGGAAGGCGTGCATATCGGCCACTTCAGCATCAAGGGAGGCATAAGGTTTCTCTGGTGAGTGGGGGACCAGGTAAATGGGAGTTTTTTTATCTTCGGCGGCAGCGGGAATGGGCGATTTGCGCGGGTACTCAGCAAATTTGCCAATTCTGGCGGCCAGCCGTCTTTCCACCCCGGCTGCATTGGCCCATAGGACCACCGGCTCAAGGCCTGTGTTTTTCTTGTAACCCACCGGTAGGTAGAGACTGCAAAAACGCTCCTGGCCCAAGCTGTCGTTCCATACCAGGATAAAAACTCCGCTATTGGGCAAGATGCTACCGCTGGCAGTTCCCGCAATCACAAAGGCGTCCAATTCCAGCAGAGTGGTGGTCAGGCTTCCCGGGTGGCGCCGCGATGCCAGGAGATCAATGGCCGATTCTACAGTGTGCATATAGAAATCGGCCGTGGGTTGATCCTGAGCGGATAGTTTGTCGATTCGTTGCTGGAAATTTGTTTGCCAGTGGGGGCCCATGTTCAGAACAAGGGAGCTCCAGGTCATGGTGTTGCCCGAGGGTAATTCCAGATCAACTTTCACCAGGTAAGGCCCCAATTTCAAGGCCCGGAAATCTGCCGATTGGGTGAGGGAATTGACGCCACTCTGCAATTCCATGGGCACTGGCCGGGCTCCTCCGTCCAATACTGATTGACCCTTTTCGTCCAGGAAGTCCATTTGCAGGTACCCGGTGCCGGTTTCAAAGGAAAGCACATTCAGGTCGCATTGCAGGGGGTCATCAGATACCACACTCTGGCTCATATGTCCCACCATGGCTTCGTAATCTGTGGAGCCGAGGTCGAAAATGGCGGGGACAAAGCGATGAAATTCTGAGCCCGGAGCCAGCGCTTGCGGGTCGGGGAACAAAGTCTGAGTGTGGTTTTCGGCACCACCGCTTTGCAGGGCAATGTTCAAACCCAAGGTGGTATCGACCAAAGGATGGTAAGGCAGAATGGTTTGCCAGGTGATGGTCCCGCTGAGGAGAATCTGATCTTTTACCGGGGATGTTATGTTTGGCGTCAGTTCGTTGACCGGTTGCCAGCCATTTCCCAGGTAGAGAGCGCCCATACCGGATGTTTTGTTCTTTCCGAAAAGAAAATGGAATGAATTGGTGCTTTCATAGGGTGAGGTTCCGTCAAGTATGGCCAAAGTGATCATCATACTGGGGCCGCCGCTGGCGGGAGGCGCCGTGGTGCCGTTGAATGCTGTGGCCATCTCTCCGGATAGCTTGACTTCAAAATCCAATCCCAGCGGTTGCCATTGCAGGCGCATGGTGGCTGGTTGCTGGTTGGTACCAGAGGATGCTTCCAATTCAGTCCATGGGGTCCATTGCTGGCTTTCCAGTTCAAGCCCCCGCTCACTGCTGAGCAGAGTCAGGTTGCTTTGGTGGTTGAGGAGCAGATCCTTAAATTCACTCGATGCTCTCAAATTATCCAAGTCCGGGTCTGAAAGAGCGTAGCGAAGATCATCAAATCCGGCCTGCAGGGCTTGTTGGAATAGAACCTGAGCCGAATCTGTTTGCCCGGCGAGGCTGGCATCGCAGGCCTGATTATATAGGGAGAGGGCATCCACCGTAGTGGCAGCAGTAGGCAGGGCGCTGGTGGCCAGAATGAACAGCAGGAGCAGAGTGCGGAAAATGCCTTGAGTGGAAACCATTTCAGCCTTTCGGATATATCTGTGAGGAGAGTTACTAAAAAAAGCTTTCTGAAGGCTAAGTGGCAAGGGTAGTTTGGATATTGAGAGTTGAAACTATCTGGGGTAGAATCCAGCCATATGGTTCTGATCCTATAGGGTAATATATTTTTTCCTGTTTTCGTGGAGGGAATGCCATGCCAGAGATGCACAAAATTTGCCCCAACTGCGGTGCTGAATATCTCTCACGGGCCCAAACCTGCAGCGATTGTGAAATCCCTTTACAATGGGATGCTCCAACGACCGAAGGGGTTTTGGCAGGCAAGATTGAGGAGGCCGGTTGGGACAACGTACCTGAAGGAAAAATTTTAGGACAATTGACTGTTGATGATGAACCCATCATCGAATCCTATCTGGGGCATTTGGCTGCGGCAGGAATTCACGCTTCGATTTTGCCGTTCACGCAATACAAATCAGCTGCTTTGAAACACAGTTTTTCCGTTGTATTTGGCACGATGGTTTCTGGAGGAACTGCAGGCCATGTTCCAGTGGGCGGTGTGGTCGAAGGGTTTCAATATATGATTTTTGTAGGAATGGAAAATTACGATAAGGCCGAAGCCATTATCAGAAAAGAGTTTGCAGCGCTGCACCCGGGCCAGGAGCATGGCTTTGCACGGGAATATGAAATTGAATCCTGCCCGGCGTGTGGTTTTGAGCTGGGTGGGGAAGAGGTGGATTGCCCTGATTGTGGATTGTGTTTTGGTTAGGGCGTGATTTGGCAAAAACACAGAGCGTATTTAACATAATATAGAGCTGTTTCGGATAAACCCAGCACCGTTAAGAGACCACATAAATCTGCTTCAGATCATTGTTCTGAGTCACTTTCGGTTTCCTTGGCGGCGACGCTGGCGCGTTGCCATTTCGAAAGAGGTCGCTCATGGCTATTATTCCTTTTCACATCGTTGATGCTTTCGCTGACCGACCTTTCACCGGCAACCCCGCGGCTATCATTCCCAATGCAGGTAGTTTGACCGAAGCTGAGATGCTGCAAATCACTGATGAACTTTCCATGGAAGCGGGCTTTGTTCTGCCACCGGCCACCCCCGGAGCCGACGTTCGCCTGCGCTTCTTCACCAGCCGCCTCGAGGCGAACCTGAGCGGGCATGTGGTTATCGCAGCTTTCATTTCCATGGCGGACCGGGGTTTCTACAAGCCCACGGCCCATGGTTCCACTTTCCGGCTGGAAACGGGCGCAGGCATTCTACCGGTGACTCTCAAACGCAACCAAACCGGTAATACTGAAGTTACCTTGGAGTTGCCCGCCCCCCGATTTGGGGAGCCTGTTCCGGTCCAGGAGGTGGCCCAAGCCTTGGGGGTTGAGCCGGAACTGTTGAGTCTGGGTGACCACGGTCCCCAACGCATTTCTTGTGGTTTCGATCAAATCATCGTGCCGGTGGCGGATCGCCAAACCATGCGGGGCTCATTCCTGAACCAGGCGGCCATCAACTCTCTGACCGACCGCCGGGGCGTTGGCGGCCTAACGCTCATCTGTCCCGAAACCATCAATCAGGATTCCGACTTTCAATGTCGTTTTTTCCAGCCTAGAATGGGCCCCAAAGAAGACATCGCCAGCGGCACCAGCCTGGCTGCCGCAGCCGCCTATATCGTTGACCGCAAAATGGTCCCCTCCACCATTCAAACCACCATCACCACCGAACAGGGGCACAGCCTGGGTCGTCCCACTCTGGCCCAGCTCCAGGTCATCACAACCAACGGAACCATAACAACCATCAACCTGACAGCCACCGGGTCGGTCGTCATGCGTGGCTCATTCCATTTTGCTCGCAAGGCTCAGGTGTCGGCTTTTTGAGGGTAGGGTGCATAAATAAATAGCGAGCCCTCCGGAGGGCTCGCTATTTACTTAGGACCTAACCTCAGGAAGGCTAGCTTAGGACTAACTCTGCGGTATCGCGGGCAATCATGAGTTCTTCGTTGGTGGGGATGATCATGATTTTGACGCGGCTGCTCATTTTGGAAATGACAGATTCGTCATGTCGTGTGGCGTTCTTGAAGGGGTCCAGAATGGCACCGATGGCTTCCAGACCTTGGCAGGCCCATTCGCGAACCAGAGAGGCGTGTTCGCCAACACCGGCGGTGAAGACGATGGCGTCCACTCGGCCGAGAGCGACAGCGTAGGCGCCTATGTATTTGCGGATGTGGTAGCCGTAAACTTCCAGGGCCAGGCGGGCGCGGTCGTTGCCGTTGGCGTATTCGCGTTCCACATCGCGCAAATCACTGCTGATGCCGCTGATACCCAACATGCCGCTTTCCTTGTTGAGCATTTTTTCGATTTCAGACAGATCTTTGCCCAGTTTGCGGCTGAGGAAACCCACCATGGCGGGGTCGATGTCGCCACTGCGGGTGCCCATCATGAGTCCTTCAAGAGGAGTCAGACCCATGCTGGTATCCACCGATTGTCCGCCCAGAACGGCAGCCACTGAGGCCCCGTTGCCCAGGTGGCAGGTGATGAGGTTCAAATCTGCCGGGGTGCATTCCATCATTTCAGCGGCGCGCAGAGTGACGTAGCGGTGACTGGTGCCGTGAAATCCGTAGCGGCGGATTTGGTGCTCTTCATACAGGTAATAGGGGATGGGGTAGATGTAGGCCCGATCCGGCATGCTCTGATGGAAGGCCGTATCGAAAACGCCTACCATTGGCACATCGGGCATCACCTTTTGCGCAGCCCGAATTCCCGTGATGTTGGCGGGATTATGCAACGGAGCCAGGCTGACACATTCTTCCAGGGCGGCGATCACGTCGTCGTCAATGGGTACCGAACCACTGTATTTCTCTCCGGCATGCACGACCCGATGCCCCACGGCATTGACTTCGGACATGGATTTGAGAACCCCATGGCCTTCATCGACCAAGGCAGCCATGACCAATTCGATAGCCCGGGCATGATCCTCAATGGGGAGGACTTCCTTAAAATCATCTTCCTGGGGGCGGTTCAGGGTGTGCACCCCGTCCTGCATGCCAATGCGTTCGATCAGGCCTTTGGCCATGACGTTTTCATCGGCCATATTCAGCAGCTGGTACTTTAACGAGCTGCTACCGCAATTGATCACCAGGACATTCTGGCTGGTACTCATGATGGACGGTCTCTCCTGTTTACTTGCACTGAAGGGCAGTGATTGCGACGACGTTGATAATATCTTCAGCATTGCAGCCACGGGAAAGGTCATTCACACCTTTGGCCATGCCCTGCAATACCGGTCCCACGGCTTCGGCACCGGCTAATCTCTGCACCAGTTTGTAACCAATGTTTCCAGCGTCAAGGTCCGGGAAGATGATCACATTGGCACCACCGGCCACGGGACTGTCCGGAGCTTTGGAGGAGCCGATGGCCGGAACGAGGGCCGCGTCCAGTTGCAATGGGCCGTCGACCATCAGGTTGGGAGCTTTTTCTTTCACCAGGCGGGTGGCTTCGATGACTTTTTCCACGTCATCTCCGGCTCCACTGCCCAGGGTGCTATAACTCAGCATGGCCACTTTGGGCTCAAAGCCGCAGAGGGCCTTAGCGGTGGTGGCGGTATCGATGGCAATGTTGGCCAATTGTTCGGCCGTAGGCTGGGGGTTCACGGCGCAGTCACCAAAAACGATCATGCCGTTTTCACCGAAAGCCCATTCTTCTTTGACCATGACAAAACAGCTGGAGACGATTTTCGTGCCAGCGGCCATTCCCACCACCTGGAAACCGGCCCGCAAGACATTACCAGTGGAGTTGATGGCGCCGGCAACCATGCCGTCGGCCATGCCTTTTTGGACCAGCATGGCCCCAAAAAACAGGGGATCCAGCATAATGGTGGCCGCTTCGTCCTCGGTCATTCCTTTGCGTTTGCGCATTTCATGATAAGTGCGGACAAATTCCATCCGGTAAGTGGAGAGCTCTGGGTCAATGATGGTGAGCTTTTCAGGTGAAAACCCCATTGCGGTCAGTTTCCCGGTGATGCTGGCTTCGTTGCCCAGCAGAATGATGGATGCAAACCCGGCACCAGTGATTTCTCCGGCGGCTTGGAGCATTCTCTCGTCCACTGCTTCAGGCAGGACGATGGTTTTGATATTCTCAGCGGCTTTAGCTCGCAGGCTCTGCACGAAATCCATGACTCGATACTCCCATTCAGGACACCTTAACCCAGGAAACAAATTCTCTTCAGTGCTAAGGTTATTCCGGCGGGAGTGATAGTCAACGGGGATTGGAGAAATAGATCAAATATTAGCAGACAAAACAAAGAGTCCTCCCAGGAGCTGGGAGGACTCTTTGTCAAAACCTGAGGGAAATGAGCTTACAAATCCAAGTCGGTGAGTTGTTGTAAATTCACATCGCCCGTCTCGTGCATGGTTTTCAAAAGGTCCGAAAGTTTGAAACTGGACCAGAACTCTTCCATGCGAACACTCAATAGCTTCCAAATGGAGCGGGTGAGGCAATCATCGGAACGATCGCAAATCCCTGGTTCCAGAACACAATCCACCAATGTGGTGTGGCTGTCGAGGGCCGTGATAATCTCCCAGAGGTTGATCTCTTCCGGGGATCGAGACAACAGGTACCCACCGCGAACACCTTTGCGGCTGGTGATCAAACCTGACTTGCGCAGAGTTCCAACCACCTGTTCCAGATATTTGCCGCTGATTTCCTGGCTTTCGCTGATGGCACTGATTGGAACCGGATCCTTGCCATAACCTTCAGCAATTTGCAGGATCGCCCGTAAACCATAGCGAACTTTGGTGTTAACTTTCATTCTTCAAGACTCTCCCCGCGTTGGCATCAGGTTCTGGTTTAGGGAAACTGAATACACACCTTAGTTGCTTTTATTCTTAGTAACACGAATATGCCTTACAGGCAAACATCTTCACAATTATTTGATGATTTCCGGCACATCTCCCACCAAAATACTATTTAAATGCAAAGGCAAGGTAGTCGTGCGTTTGCGGTCAATATCCTTATAAACACGCTCAATCTGGACGGTTTCCAGGCCCATCACTTCAGCGGCATTTTCCACCGTGACCTGATGATTTTTAGCCCAGAGCAGCAGATCCATCTCTGGGTAGGGCAGGACAAAATAAAACTCGTCCTGTCCCTGTTCGAGGCTGTAGGTATCGGTGGTGGGCGTAGTGCTGCAAATATTGTCGGGCATACCCAAGTGGCGGGCCATGGCGTAGACCTGAGTCTTGTAGAGGTGGGCAATAGGCTTCACATCGGCGGCGCCATCACCATTTTTCACGAAAAATCCCTGATCGTATTCCAGGCGGTTGGGTGTGCCGGTGACGGCGTAGTTAAGGCGGTCAGCATGGTAATATTCCAGGGTTTTGCGGATGCGTTGTTTGAAATTGGTGGCGGCCACCAGTTCCAGGTAGGCCTGCAGGGGCATGCGCTCGGTCATCATTTCCCCTTGGGGATCCTGGACCACCAAACGGTAGAAGTTCATGCGGTCGCTATTTAAAAGATCGCCGGGAAGGACAATTTTACTTTTCCAGCCTTTGCCAAAGTGGGGGAACACCCTTTGGACGGCAGCATCATAACGCTCGTAGCAGCCGATGGCAGCCAGAGTGGGCTGGATATTCTCAACGACAAATTCAATGCCCAGATGTTCGGCAACCTGGGTGCCAAGACTGATGCTGTCTGAGGAGCTATCACGTTCGGGTAGCAACAGGCCAAATACTTTTTTGGTGCCAAAAGTGCGCACGGCCAGAGCGGCACAACAGCTGCTGTCGATCCCACCGCTGATGGCCACTACAGCGCCTCTTCGGGCGAGCCGTTTGACGACAATATCACGCCAACCGGCGCTTATCTTCTGGGCTTCACTTTCCAAATCAATATTTAATACATCGCGGTTGAACATCCGGCGCCCTCCAAAAACGGATAACAGTTTGTGCATGAGTGGGTGGCAAAGATAATAGTATTTTGGGTATTCGTCTATGGTTGAAGGGCCGGAGTTGGGGAAATCTGGACATTTGTTTATTTCGGATCTATTCTGTGGCAAATTTATCTATGAGAAAAGGTGTTATTATGAGTAAAGAGCAGAGAAAAGAATTCATTCAAAGCCTCCCCCTGGCTGACCTTCACCGTCATTTTGATGGATCCATCAGACCGGAAACTCTATGGGAACTATCGGAAAAGTATTACAGTGCTGTGCCTGGCCTGGATTATGAACAATTTCGCCACTACCTGCAGTGGGACGACAGCCTGGACAATACCCTGCTGGATTATCTGGACAAATTCCATGTTCCGCTGCAATACACCCAGTTTTACGATAACATCCGGCGCATTTCCTATGAATTGGCGGAAGATGCCTATAACGATGGCATCCGTTTGCTGGAGCTGCGCATCAATCCCCTCATCCATCGTAGGGCCGGGTTGACCAATCGCCAGGTATTGGCGGCCACGCGCAAAGGGTTTTCCACTTTTGGTAAAGAGCATCCCGATTTCAAGGTGGGTATCATCGTCATTGCCATGCGCAATCACGGGGGGAATATGGCCCGCATTCTCTTGCGTGAAGTGCTTGGCGAACGGGAGGATTTTCATAATGGGGTAGGAGTCATCGGATTTGATATTGCCGGGCATGAGGCTCCATTTCCTCCCGTGCTTTTTAAAGATGCTTATGACCTGGCGACAAAAATGGGGCTGAAGAAAACGGCCCACGCTGGAGAAAGCGAAGGGGCCGAGCGGATTTGGGAAGCCCTGGACTATCTGGGACCCGATCGCATTGGTCATGGCACCAGCGCCGGAAATGACGCCGCCCTCATCAAACGGCTGGCCGATGACGGGGTGATGCTCGAAGTCTGTCTGACGTCCAATGTGCAGACTGGGGCCATTGACAAACTGGAAAATCATCCCCTCCCTAAGTTTCTGGACGCGGGGGTGAAGGTGGCTCTGTGCACTGACAACCCCACCGTATCGAGCACCACTCTTTCCCGGGAATATGAGTTGGCCATGGAGGCTTTTGGGTTGAGCGAAAACGATGTGCGTGAATTGGCTCGCATGAGTTGTTCAGGCACATTTCTTTCAGGTGGCTGTCATTTCCAGATTCCAGAAAACACCTAGGTCCTTGCTGTGAAATTGAAAGGGCCGTATCTTGCGTCGAAAGCAATACATTCAGTAAAAAGGGAGATTGATGATGAAGCGGCGCATGAAGAGGATTGCCATCCTGACTGGTGGCGGAGATGTTCCCGGGCTGAATTCTGCCATGAAACAAGTGGTTCACCGGGCCCATAAAGCCGGATTGGAAGTCTACGGGTTTCGCCGCGGTTGGGGTGGGTTAGCCAATTACCGACCCGAGTGGACTCTGGAAGAAAATCAGGAATGGGTTATTCCGCTGACTTACGATGATGTCCGCACCATCGACCGCACTGGAGGAACCTTCCTGCACACCAGCCGCACCAACCCGGCCAAGGTGCGCGAGCAGGACATGCCCGAACATCTTAAAAAAGATGGCCTCAAATATCCGGTGGATATCACCGAGACCATTGTGGCCAATTTGGAGCACCTGGAAATTGATGCGTTGTTGCCCATTGGTGGAGACGACACCCTCAGCTATGCGGCGCGCTTGAACCAGGCCGGCTATCCCCAAATCGCCCTGCCCAAGACCATGGACAACGATGTCTACGGTACTGACTACTGCATCGGCTTTGGCACTGCCATCACGCGCAGTGTCCAGGCCCTGAACGACCTGCGCACTCCCATTGGCAGCCACGAACGCATCGGCCTGATTGAGCTCTTTGGCCGCAACAGCGGCGAGACCAGTCTGGTGGCCAGCTACCTTGCCAATGTAGACCGGGCCCTCATTTCAGAAGTGCCCTTTGATGTGGAAAAGTTGGCTGAAATGATTGTGCGCGATAAGCATCACAATCCCAGTAACTACGCCATGATGACCATCAGTGAAGGCGCCATGCCCATTGGTGGACAACTCACTCAAAAAGGCGACAAGGATGCCTACGGCCACCAGAAACTGGGGGGCGTGGGGCACTTTATTGCCGACAAGGTAAAAGAACTCACAGGACACAAAGTCACGTTCCAGCAATTGGGTTATATGATGCGGTGCGGGGCTCCCGATGCCTTGGACCGGATGGTGGCCATGAACTTCGCGAATCTGGCCATGGATATGTTGCTGGATGGGGCCAGTGGCCTGATGACGGCTCTGCAGGATGGCAAATACACCACAGTTGGGCTGAGTTCGGTCATTGAAGGTGTCAAACGTGTTGACGTGGAGCGCTTTTACGATGAAGATGAATATCGTCCAATCATCCGTCGTGTCCAGGCTTTGCCTATGTTCCTTAAATAATTGGGTTTTTTACACTGATGAATCAGTCACGTCTTATACGTCTCGCTCTGGCCGTGGCTGTTTTCGCCGCGGCTGGTTGGTTTTTACGAGGCTATATCACTGACGATACCTACATCCATCTGCGTTACGCTCACAACCTCATAGAGCGGGGAGAATTCTCCTTTAATCCCGGCCAGGGCAGCTACGGAGCCACCAGCCCTTTGTGGATTTTTGGGCTGGCCATTTTCCTGAAGTTGGGATTGGCTCCCTTCACAGCGGCCTGGCTGTTGGGGGCCCTCAGTGGTTTGGGCATGATCATCATTTTTGATGCCATTCTGGAGCGGCTGACTTTTCCCGCGGAATGGAAGGCGGCCATACTTCTGCTGGCCGTCAGTGATGTCTGGTTTCTGCGTTGGACTTTCTCAGGTATGGAAACCCCCTTGGCTACCGCATTCCTTGTCTTTTTAATGTGGCCCCTGGTCACCGGCCGGGATATGGGGTGGGGCGTTACGCGGGAAAAGCTCTGGCGCCGCTATCTGGGATGGGGTGTGGCTGCAGGTTTGGCGGGGCTGGTGCGACCCGAATTTATGCTTCTGGCTCCCCTGGCTTTGCCGTGGTTGCTTCTTTTTGAATACATGCGTGTTGGGAGTGTGGGGGGTGCCAGCGAACGGCATGAGGCCCGTCCCCAGGGGCCTATATTGGCTGCTGGCCTGGGTTGGGCTCTGGTTGTTGGACCCTGGCTTATTTATGCCTGGCAGGCTTTTGGGCGTATCACACCAGGTACGGCTGCGGCCAAATCCAGCACTTTCGCTCCCTCTCTGGGTATGATTGTTCAGTACTTTTTTCAGAACATCAAGCAACTGGCAGCCACCCAGGGCTTACTTTGGGTGATGGTGATTGCCCTGGTGGTGCTGGTTCTCATTCGCAACCGTAAAAAGCGTGAAAAGATTTGGGAAGAGCAGGAATATTGGGCGGCACAAGAGGATCAGGAGACACCCACCGCAGCGGGGGAAGGTCCTTGGTCGGTGTGGGGACCTACGACTTTTATCGGTGTGGCTGCCACTTGGTTTTTTGTTCTGCTGGGCGGATATGCTTTCAAACAGGTTTGGATTATTTCCCGGTACGTGAGTCCTTTGGCTCCTGTTCTGCTGCTGGCCATGGGATTGATTTGCGAATGGCTTATGGCGGGTCTGGCGGTGGGTTATCGTGGCCGGAAGGTAGGATTTGCCGTCATGATCTCGTGTGTGGTCCTAACCCTGGTCTTTAATGGTTGGATTTTCTTTGGCCAGGTGGTGCCCCACGCTCAGAAGTTTCCCCAGGGTGTGCGGGAGTGTTACCTGGGCATGGGCGAATGGCTCAGTCGGAACACCCCAGAGGATGCCGTCATTGCGGCCTTGGATATTGGGGCCGTGGGTTACGCCAGCGAGCGCCGGGTTCTGGATCTGATGGGGTTGGTGAGCCCGGAAATTCTGGAGTTGGGCCAGAAGATCGGTTTCCAGGAAATGGTGGCCAGTGGCGCCTGGCTGGAAATGCGGGAAACAGGCAGCGGGCGCCGCCCCGACTATTTTGTAGATCGTGCTGAGGGGGCTCCGCGTTGGGAAGGGAAAACCATGCACGGCATACGGTTCGAATTACTGGACACCTGCATCCTGGAGGGTGTCGGGCTGAGGGAACCCCAACCCTGGACCGTGGCTCTTTATCGTCTGGTTTCGGTAGACAATAAGGTGAGCGGCTCCACCGGCGGGTAATTCTCGGCCGGCAGACGCTTGACCACCATCACGCTGACATCATCTGAATAGGGCCTATCCTTACCGAATTTGCTGACGGCGGTCATGATGGCGCACATGATTTCTTCCGCTGATTTTTTCCGGTTCTGGATGATGGTTTGCACCAATCCTTCACGCCCAAATTCTACGGGTATGACTTCACTGTCCGGATCATCGAGGTCGTCGTTGGGCTCGTGCCGCTCGGTGACTCCATCCGAGAAAATGACCAAAACCTCTCCGGGCTTCAATGTGAGATAACCCCGGCTGTAGGTTGCTTCGGGGAGCGGTCCCAGAACGGGCCCTGAGACTTTCAACTCGTAGACTTTTTTGTTGGGTGTCACCAGCAGGGGAGGGCAATGCCCCCCATTGACATAAGTAAGATTTCCCGCCGATTCCAGCTCCGCATAAAACAAGGAAATGAATCGACTGGCCAAACCACTGTGATGGATGACCCGGTTGAGTCGCGCCACAGTACCAGAAATCTTTTCACCCTCAGCAATACCCATGCGCAGACCGATCACGACATCTCTGGCCTGCAGTGCGGCAGGCAATCCGTGGCCGCTGGCATCGGCCAGCATCAACCCCATGACCCCATCTTCCACTCTTTGGATGTCATACACATCGCCACCCACTTCTTCAGCCGGCTTACTCACGGCGGCAATATCAAATCCATCAAAATCAGGTATTTGGGCAGGTAAAAGGGAATGTTGGATGATTTGAGCCTGTTTCATCTGGTCAGCCAGGGCCTGCTCACGTAGCTTGATGCCCAGGGAAGCGCGCAAGGTTTCCAGCAGCACCCGCAAATCATCATCGCTGCCATGATGCCGGATACCGAGGCTCAAAATGTAGGAGGGGTCTCTGCCAATGAGGATGGCGGCCGAATCCATTTCGGTAAACTGGGCTTCGAACTGGGGATCAAATCCCGGGCTTTCAGGAGAAATAATATAGAGGCGGTGGAGCATGATGTCCTGGACCACCTGGTATTCCTTACTGACGGTTTTGCCGGTGATTCCCGGTCCCAGGCCACTGATGCTCTTGATGAGTTTAAAATCGTTTTCGCGTTCTTTATAAAGGCGGCCGCTGACCACTCCCCAGCTGGCGGTGTCTTCGTCTTCAACCAGAAGGTGGAGAATGTTGATGAGAGACTGCTCGTTACCACCAGAGTTATCCACCTGGTCCAGGAGGTTTTCTATGGTACGGAAAAGTTTCTTTTGCATGGGGTCCCCTCCTGGGGGATTGGAGCGCTATTCCGACGAAAGTTATCCTGGTTCCCGGGCAATGTAAGTTAGTTTGCCGGATATACAACCATTTGTCCACAATGATGACTCTGTAGCGAGATTTGTCGGGAAACGGGGACAATTCCCTTCTGTCGGTGTTTCTCTGGACGATAACTCCCAATCGACTTATCCTGAATAAATAAATATCATCGGAACCCCTTTTGAAAGGCCCAGACTGTGAGCGACGCCGCTAGAATTGATGAACTCAGGGAAAACTACACAGCCATGCGCACCGAACTGAGCAAAGTTATCGTGGGCCAGGACAGTGTTGTTGAAGAAATGATGGTCGCCCTTTTCTCCGGTGGACACGTCTTGCTTGAGGGTGTGCCCGGTTTGGCTAAAACCCTGCTTATTAGCAGTCTGGCCCGGGTTATGGATCTGAAATTCAGTCGCATCCAGTTCACCCCCGACCTTATGCCCAGCGATATCATTGGATCTGAAATTCTGGAAGAGGCCCACGGCACTGGCCGCCGGGAATTTAAATTCATCAAGGGGCCCATTTTCGCCAACGTCATTCTGGCCGATGAAATTAACAGGACTCCCCCTAAAACCCAGGCGGCATTGCTGCAGGCCATGCAGGAGCGGGAAGTCACCACCAGTGGGCAAACCTTCACCCTCGAGGCTCCTTTTTTCGTGCTGGCCACCCAGAATCCCATTGAGCAGGAGGGGACCTACCCCTTGCCCGAGGCCCAGCTCGATCGCTTTATGTTTAATGTCCTCATCGACTATCCCAATTTCAGCGAAGAATTGGCCATCATCGAAAACACCACCGGGGCTGAAGAAACCCATCTCGAAAAAATTATCGATGCTGCTGGTGTGTTGGCCAACCAGGAGGTTATCCGCCAGGTGCCGGTGGCTGCCAATATCACCGAGTTTGCTGTGAAACTGGTGCGCGCCACCAGAGTGGGCAGCGGGGAAGAGGCTAAGGCCGCCTCCGAATTTCTGGCCTGGGGTGCGGGACCGCGCGCGGCACAATTCCTCATTCGGGGTGCTAAAACCCGGGCTTTGATTGATGGGCGGCCCACACCTGATCTGGAAGATATCCGGCGCCTGGCATTGCCTGTCTTGCGGCACCGTATTGTGTCTAACTTTCACGCCGAGGCTGAAAGCATCAGCAAAGATCGCATCGTTTCCCTGATTTTGGATGAGGTTGCTTCGTGAGCCAGGCTTTGCTGACGCCAGATCTCATTGGCCAGTTGGGGCGCCTGGATGTGGTGGCTCGACTGGTGGTGGAAGGCTTCCTGACTGGCTTGCATAAAAGTCCATACCACGGTTTCAGCGCCGAGTTTGCTGAATACCGTCAGTACATTCCTGGCGAATCGGTGGCAAATATTGACTGGCGGCTGTATGCCAAAAGCGATCGCCATTATCTCAAGGTCTTCACAGAAGAAACCAATCTGCGCTCCACCATCCTTATGGATTGTTCAGCCAGTATGGATTATTCCGCAGACCCCGAACGTATGACTAAAAAAGCTTATGCGTCCTACTTGGCGGCTGCGCTAACATATCTGCTGCTGCGCCAAAACGACGCAGTGGGAATGGTCACTTTTGACGAAGACCCACTGCAGATGGTGCCCGCCCGCAGCATGCGTAAACAGCTTTTTCAAGTGCTGAAAATTCTGGAAAAACTTCCCCAGGGCAAAGCCACTCATTTGGGCAATGTGCTGCACCGTGTGGCCGAACGATTGCAACGCCGGGGCCTGATCATCCTCTTCAGTGATTTGATGGATGACCCAGCCACAATCCTGGATGGACTCAAACATTTCCGGCACCGGGGGCATGAAGTCCTGGTGTTTCAAATCCTGGATCCCCGGGAAATTGATCTCGATTTCAGTGGCGAA
The DNA here is from genome assembly GCA_016744705.1 of Candidatus Krumholzibacteriia bacterium. Lineage (GTDB taxonomy): Bacteria > Krumholzibacteriota > Krumholzibacteriia > LZORAL124-64-63 > LZORAL124-64-63 > LZORAL124-64-63. Next base: position 126,633 of record JADGDU010000004.1, on the reverse strand, counting down.
GTGGAATTCGAATCTTTGGAACAACCAGGTCAGAAAGTGCGCGTTGAACCGGCACACATGCGGGCTGGGTATCAGGAAAAATTTCGTTCCTGGCAGAGTCATCTGACCAGGGAATGCCGTCGCCAAAAAATTGATCTGGTGCCACTGACCACAGATACGGCCTTCGACAAAGGATTGGGTAAGTACCTGCAAAAGAGACGGCGGATGAACTGATGCCCATCGCTTTTGCCAATCCTGCATTGCTCTTTGGTGCTTTGGCGGCCTCGCTGCCCATCATCATCCACTTTCTGAGCCGTAAGAAAGTCCACAAACAAAAATTCAGTGACCTGCGCTTTCTGGATGAAGTTCAGGCCCAGCAGGCTCGTAGTTTGGGTATCCGTCGCTGGCTACTCCTTCTCTTGAGAGTCTTGGCCATATTGGCCATTACGGCTGCCATCTCAGGGCCGCGTTGGGGTGGCTTGGCTGCTGGCTCAAACGGTGTGCGCAGCGTGATTTTTGTGGTTGATACCAGTGCCAGCATGAACACCCGTCAGGAGAACGGTACCCGGCTGGAGGCGGCCATGGCGGCCTGCTCGGGGATGATGGAAACCCTGCCGCAGGAGACTTCGGTTCAAATAGTAACCGTTGGCAGCCGCACTGAGGTTTTGTTTGGGGATTGGTTACCCGTGGGCACTGGTGCGGTGGCTGGACTGTCGGCCATCAGGCCCACCGATGGGGCTTTTGATTTGTCGACTGCTATCAGGGAGGTGGCTTCTTTAGTGGCCAAGGCTCCCAGCCAGCCCGTAGATGTGGTTCTGGTCAGTGATCTCCAGGAAAACAAATTGCCCACAGGGTTACAGACTGCGGCAGACCAACTGTTGCTGGCGGGGGAAGCTCGCATCATCATCCATCAGGTGGGTGAGCCTGCGCCAGGTGGGGGTATTGAAGAAATCATTCTGCCCCAACGGGCTTTGCAACGCAGTGAAAATGCAGAGATCAAGGCCATGGTGACCAGCCATCTACCCGATCAGGTGTTCACTTTGGAGATTGATGGCAACCATGTGGCTGAGGCTGTTTTGGAAGAGCCGACCAGTATTCCGGTGGCTCTGGATTTCACCCTTTCGGTTCCCGGCCCTGGGCTGCATACCGGTTATGTGCGCAAGCCCAGCGATGCTTTTGCTGCTGATGACCAACGACCTTTTGTGCTCACCGTTCCCCAAACCCTGCCGGTGCTGATTGTCCATGGGCAGGATCGAGCCGTGGACTCCAACGCAGGACGTGGTGGATGGCGTTACTTGGCTGAAGCTCTCTCTCCCGGAGGCTCCGGGGGGATTTTTGAAGTTTCTGAAATCTCCAGTCAGGAATTAACCAGCGGGCATCTGGCTGCAGCCACGGTAGTGGTTTTACTGGATCCGGACCCTTTGGGCCGGCGCGCGGCTGATAGCTTGCAGAGTTGGCTGGAGGCTGGTGGGGTGGCGGCTTTTTTGGTGGGAGAGCCAACGCTTCAGGAATATCTGGACTCTTCGCTGCTGCCCATGCTGGGCCTAATGCCCGGCGCCCAGCCGATGCTCAAACAGGCAGGCCAGGAGTTACGACTCACCGTCATGGACCCGGGGCATCCCATCTTTCAGGGGTTGGGACCTGAGGCCATCACCACATTTGAAGACATAACCTGGCAACGCTGGTTTCAAGTGCAGTCGGGTGAAGTCCAGGTGTTGCTGGAATTGACTGATGAATCGCCCCTGCTGCTGAAAAGTGAATTGGGCCGAGGACATTTTGTCTTGATGCCCTTCAATTTATTGCCCTCTTCGGGGAAAATTTCACTCAGCCCCATGGCACTGCCTTTTTTCCAAAGATTGATTTCCTGGCTGGCCACCGGTGGTCTGCAGGGCTCGGCGGTTAATACAGAAGTGGGACATCAGGCATCCATCAGTCCGGCTCCCGGAACTTCACCCTCCGCTTTGGAAAATGCTGAACAATTACTGATTTTGAACCACACAGGGCAGCCGCTTCAGACTGCTGACCTGGTGTGGCAGGGCGATTCTCCCCGGCTGGTGGGGCATGTGCTGGATCATGCCGGTTTTGCCACCTTTCTTTCGGCCACTGACACCCTTGGTATGGTGGCGGCTCAAATACCTGCTGAAGAGTCAGTGGTTGGTCTCTGGAAGCCCGAGGATTGGGCCCGGCAGCTGAATCTCTTTGATCTGGAGGTTCAGGGACTTCTGGAAACTGGCCAAACTGCGGAATTTGCGGCCACTTTGAGTGGTCTCGACCTTGCGCCCTGGTTTTTTGGTCTGGCATTTTTGCTTCTTTTAACCGAACTTTTCGTGGGTAGAGGCGCGGGGGCCAAGGCCGCCAGCGCTTGATATCGAATCAATCCAGGGAGTCCGGCAGATGTGGAATTATTCTGATAAAGTTTTTGATCACTTCATGAACCCCCGAAACGTGGGGGAAGTGGAAAATCCTGATGGTGTGGGGGAAGTGGGCTCCATGGCCTGTGGCGACGCTCTTCGCCTCACTTTTCGCCTCGATGAAGGCGGCTGCATTGCCGAAGCCAAGTTCCAAACATTCGGTTGCGGCAGCGCCATTGCCTCCAGCAGCGTGCTGACAGAAATGCTCATCGGCAAAAACCTGGAAGAGGCCTCGAAGATCACCAATGAGGAGATTGCCGAGGAGCTGGATGGTCTGCCCCGTGAAAAAATGCACTGTTCGGTGATGGGGCGCGAGGCTCTCGAAGCCGCCATGATCGATTATTACAAAGGTCTGGGACGCGGCGTACCCTGCCACATGATCCAACAAAGCACTTTGCTTTGTCACTGTTTTGGAGTCACCAAAAACACAGTGAAAGAAGCCATCTTCAACCACCGTTTGGAAACCATTGAAGATGTGACTGACCATACCAAGGCTGGCGGCGGGTGCAAAGAATGCCATCATGACATTGGTGACCTGCTGCGAGATTGCTGGGATAAAATCGAGAATGGCGAAGACTCCGGCACTGTGGTGGCCGAAGGCAGTGGCGGGCTTCAGGCCCTGGGCTCCATGCCCCAGGCCGAGTCCACTCCCCGGCAAGTGGAACACAAGCCTGAGGATGCTGAAATTGTGGGGCGGATCCAGAATTTGCTGGATGAGGACATTGCGGTGACTTTGCGCAACGACGGTGGGGATATCGAGTTTGTTCGATTCCTGGACAACCGGGTCTATGTGCGGTTGACGGGCTCCTGCGCCGCCTGCCGCTCCAGCGAAGTGACCATCAAAAATGTGGTGGAAGCCCAACTGCGTGAGTTTGTCAGTGAAGATATCCAAGTCATCGAGGTAAACCAGTAATGAGCACCAATGGCAAGCGAATGAACCTCATGGAGGGCATGCCTCCCATGCCCGAAAAGCCCATCTATCTGGATAACAATGCCACCACCGCGGTGGCCCCTGAAGTCCTGGAAAAAATGTTGCCGCTGCTGACCGAACACTATGGCAATCCTTCGAGCATGCACTCTTTTGGGGCCCGGGCCGGCGATGCCATTGCCGAGGCTCGGCAACAGATCATGGCCCTTTTGGGCGTCAGCCTGAGCAACGAAATTGTCATGACTGCAGGTGGCAGTGAGAGTGACAACCTGGCCATCGTCGGCACCCTTAGGGCCAACCCCGATAAACGCCACCTGATTTCCACCACGGTGGAGCACCCAGCTGTTTTGGGTTTGTGCCGTGATCTGGAAAAACGGCACGGCTACGAAGTGACCTACCTCAAGGTTGATTGTGAAGGTCGCCTGGATTTGGATGAGCTGCGCGATAGCCTCCGTGAAGATACCGCCGTAGTCTCCATCATGATGGCCAACAACGAAACCGGTGTTTTGTTTGATGTGGAAGCCATCGGGCAAATCGTTAAGGAAAATGGATCGGTTTTCCACGTGGATGCGGTGCAGGCAGCCGGCAAAGTTGCATTGGATATGCAAAGCAGTTGCATTGATCTGCTGTCCATTTCCGGTCATAAATTGCACGCGCCCAAGGGCGTGGGTGCGCTATATGTGCGTAAAGGAACCAAGATTCGCCCGCTGATTGTGGGTGGACACCAGGAACGTGGCCGGCGTGCTGGCACTGAGAATGTGGCGTCGGTGGCCGGCTTCGGCATGGCTTGCGAACTGGCACTCAGTGGTATCGTCGATGAAAACACGGTGGTTCGCGGTATGCGGGACCATCTGGAAAATTTGCTGCTGGCGGCCATTCCTGATAGCAAACTCAATGGTGTTGCAGACAAACGCCTGCCCAATACCACCAACATCAGTTTTAATTATATTGAGGGCGAAGGCATCCTACTGTTACTGGACCGGGTGGGAGTCGCTGCCAGCAGCGGTTCAGCCTGTACCAGTGGTAGCCTGGAGCCATCCCATGTTTTGCGGGCCATGGGTATTCCTTTCACCCAAGCCCACGGGTCCATTCGGTTCTCCCTGTCCCGGTACAACCAAATGGATGAAATGGATTATGTGGCTGCTGTTTTGCCACCCATCATTGAGCGCCTGCGCATGATCACTCCCTTCAACGAGAAGCGGGCCACTTTTTAGCCTCTGAAAGATTTGATGAGCCAGCGAACCGACGATCGTGACAACCCTCAGGGATTGTTGCGCTCAGCCTTCGAAAATAACCAAAGCGGTGAGGGCCTCTTCGAGGCTGTTGCGGCGGTGGAGTCTGCCCTGCGGGGCCATCCTTCTGCAAGTGATGGCCCTTTTTTATTGTCTGGTCTTAACGGTGGTGCTGCCACGGCCTTGTTGGCCACCTGGAACCGCCGCCATGGGCGCAACGCCCTGTTGGTGACACCGGATCGGGAATCGGCAGAGCAGTTGGCCACTGACCTCGAGGTTTGGTTGGGCGCTGGCTCTGTGGTGCATCTGCCTCAACCCGAAGTTCTGGCCTTCGATCGTAATTCTCCCGAACCCGGACTGGTGGGCGATTTCCTGGAAGGATTGCACCGCCTGCGTGCCGATAATCCTCCTATGGCCGTAACCTCTGTCTATGGGGCTCGCCACCGAGTGATGGCTCCCGGCACTTTGGACCGGGCCGTGCTGCATTTGAAAATGGGCGACCGCATTGACCTGGTGGAGCTGGGCGAGAAGTTGGTCCAGCGGGGTTACCGTCCCGCAGGCATGGTGGCCAAAGTTGGCGATTTTGCCCGTCGAGGCGGTGTTTTCGACATTTTCATGCCCGGTGATGAACCCGTGCGCATTGAGTTTTTTGACGACGAAATCATCTCCGTGCGGTGGTTTGAAGTGGAGAACCAGCGCACCACCGTCCGCGGCGAAGAGGCTGTGGTCCTGCCAGTGAGCCATCTTTTTCTGGATGATGATGCCATGCTCGCCTGTCTGGCTCGCATAGAAGAGTCGGTGCAGAGCGAAGGCTCAGACGTCAATCCGGATTTTCTGGATGACTTGGAGGCGCGCCTGGAAGATCGTCTCATTGATGATGGTCTGGAAAGTTTTCTGCCCTGGCTGGGGGCCAGTGCCACGGTGGCCGATTACCTCCCCGATGGCACCACCATGATCTGGGTGGACCCCGCGCGACTCAAGGTCCAGAGCGAATTGCTGGACAGCGAACTGCCGCGATTGCATCAGGGCCGCCTGGAGAAAGAGCCGGTGCTGCCGGATGTGGAACAACTGGTGATTCCGGCCAATGATCTGCGCCTGACCCGCATGTCACATGTCTTTCTGGCCGATTCCTGGATCAAAGGTGACCAGGATTCCCGCTGGCTTAATTGGGAACCTGCAGCCAGCCTGAACCTCAAAACCAGTGGCCAGACTTTGCGTGGTGGCGGTGTCAGTGTCTTGAAAGAAGATCTGACCCGGCGTGAAAAGTTGGACCAAACGGTGCTGCTCCTGTGTGATAATCAGGGCCAGAGCGATCGTTTGCTGGAGTTGCTTGAAGAAACAGACGGAGACCCATGCCAGACCCTGCCTCAAGTGGCACCGTTGTCCATGGGATTCGATTGGCCCGAGGCCCAACTGGCTATTCTGACCGACCACGAATTTTTTGAACGCTACCGCCGGCCGGGCCGGGTGCGCAAACGCAGCAGCGGTTTGGTCAAAGAGCGGGCCTCCCTGAAGCCGGGCGAATTTGTGGTGCATCTTGAATATGGGGTGGGACACTACAAGGGACTGCGCGTGATCACCGTGGAAGGTGTGCAGCAAGAATGCCTGTTAGTGGAATACGCCCAGGATGCCAAAGTTTATGTGCCGGTGGAAAACATCGACCAGGTGGAGCGCTACAGCAGCGACCAGGGCGCCAACCCCCCTCTGGCCAAATTGGGTTCGGGCAGTTGGCTGAAAGTTAAAGGCAAGGCCGCCAAAGCCATCCAGGCCATGGCTGCCGAGTTGATTGAACTTTACGCCACCCGCGAAGCTCGTCCCGGTCATTCTTTCCCCGCCGATAGCCCGCTGCAGAAGGCTTTGGAAGATTCTTTCCTCTTCGATGAAACGCCAGATCAGCTCACGGCCATCGCCGATTTTAAGCACGATATGGAAGACCCCAAACCCATGGACCGGCTAGTTTGCGGAGATGTGGGTTTTGGCAAAACAGAAGTGGCCATTCGCGCTGCGTTTAAGGCCGCCGATGGTGGCAAACAGGTGGTTGTGCTCTGCCCGACCACTCTCTTGGCCCGCCAGCATGGCGAAACATTCAGCGAACGCTATCGCGACTTCCCTGTCAGGGTGGAAACCCTCAGTCGTTTTAAGACCGCCCAGGAACAAAAAGCCATCCTCAAGGATGCGGCAGCCGGCAAAGTGGATGTGCTCATCGGAACCCACCGTTTGCTTTCCAGGGATGTGAAGATGAAGGACCTGGGGCTGTTGGTGATTGATGAAGAACAGCGTTTTGGGGTGCGCCACAAAGAGCGCATCAAGGAACTGAAACGGGTGGTGGATGTGATGACTCTCAGTGCCACACCCATTCCGCGCACCCTGTACCTGGCTTTGATGGGCGCTCGGGATATGAGCCTGATCAATACTCCGCCAAGGGACCGGCAACCTATCCACACCGAGTTGTGCGCTTTCAGCAAACAAACGCTGGTGGAGGCCATTTTACGAGAACTGCACCGTGGTGGTCAGGTCTTTTTTGTGCACAACCGGGTGCAGACTATTGAAGGCACGGCTCAGCTCATCAAGCAGATCCTGCCCAATGTGAGGGTGGCTTGGGCTCACGGGCAGATGCACGAGGACCGCCTGGAAAAGATCATGACCGAATTTTTGGACCACCAATACGATGTGCTGGTGACCACGACCATCATCGAGTCCGGATTGGACATGCCCCGGGTCAATACTATTATTATCGACCGCGCCGACCGATTTGGGTTGGCCCAGCTTTACCAGCTTCGGGGGCGTGTGGGCCGTAGCAATCATCGGGCTTTTGCCTATTTGATGACTCCTGCAGGGGAGCGCCTGACTCCGGAAGCCCGCCGCCGACTGGCCGCTCTGGAAGAATTCCAAGCCTTGGGGTCAGGGTATCACATTGCCATGCGCGATCTGGAAATCCGGGGTGCCGGCAATTTGCTGGGAGATCAGCAGCACGGTCACATGGAAGCTATTGGCTTCGATTTGTACTGCCGCCTGCTGGAAGAAACTGTAGCGGAACTTCAGGGCGCCGGTGGTGTTGCACCGCTGGATGTTAAGGTGGAACTTAAGCTTTCTGCCTTTTTGCCTGATGATTATGTGGGGGACCCACAACAGAAGATGGATCTTTATCGGCGGGTGGCGCGGATTCGCAATCCCGAAGCCTGCTACCGTATCAGGGATGAATTCCAGGATCGTTACGGACCACTGCCCCCGGCGGTGGAAAACCTGGTGGCTATACAGCGTCTGAAAATTCAGGCCGGGGCCCAGGGAATTGAAGAAATTACTGGCACTCGCCAAGGCCTCGATTTCTTTTTCGCTGGCGGACAGGAGCCCGATCCCGTTATAATTCAGGGTTTGATGGGCAATGGGCCCAAAGGACTTCAATTTAAGGCAATCGACCAGTTCATCATGAAAGTGCCCGCCGCCAGAGAAGACTTCCTGGTGGTGGCTAATGTCATGTTAGAGCGGTTATCGGAACTTCGGGCGCGATTTTCCCGCGCTACGAAAAACCAATGATGTTTCAAAACAAGGAGTGACCATGTTCTCGAGCCTCGCTACCAACCGGATTGCCCCTGGACGCCGTCCGGGCCGTTCTTCGATTCTGATCTTGTCGGGAATCATCTTGATCTCCATGCTGGCCGTGGGGTGCGGTGGTGGAGATAAAAACGAGACTTCTGCGGAGCATCAAGATAACTCCGCTATTCTTGCCACTGTTGGCTCTACCAATATTACCGCAGCCTATTATGAAGACCGCCTGACCCAGCTGGAAGAGAACGAACTTCCTCGGGAGAATGGCCAATGGTTGCCCACCAACGCTGAGGCCGGAAAAGAAAGGTTTCTGCAAGTTCTCATCAACAAGGAACTGCTGACCCAGAAGGCCATCCAGATGGGGTACGACAAAGATACCAATATCGTGGAAGCCCGGAAATCCATGACCGAATACGAAGGTGGCCTGGCTATGTGGGCTGATGTGGTTGGCGATGTCAGCCGTTCCATCAGTGAAGAAGAACTGCAAATCTTCTATGAGCAAATGGGTACCGAATACCTTTGCAACTATGTCATCTGTAACTTTGAAGATGATGCCCTGAAGGCCCGCGAAGTTGCCCTTTCCGGAGCCGACTGGGAAGACGTTGTGAACGAATTTCACGATGGTACCCCAGCAGTGACAGGCAAATACGAGATCAAGGTGCCTTTCGGCCAGTATTCCAGTGAGTTTGAAGACCTGGTCTTCGCTACGGAAAAAGGCGGAGTGTCCATGCCCATCACCACGAACTACGGTTTTTGGATTGTGCGCGTCATCGACATCACTCAAAATCCCAAACCCAGCCTCGAAGAAGCCAAGGGCCGAGTTTTGGATATCACCCAAAACCGGAAATCGGGCCGTTTGCGCAATGATTTCAAAAAGCTGGTCCGGACCAAATATGAATTCCAAATCGACGAAACGGCATTGTGGACCACCTTTCAGGGAATGCCTGAAGGCGGCCTGATGGACCCAGCCACCAACGAACCCTACAAGCGCGCTGATCTGGAACCTCTGGATGTGCGCAGTGAACACCTCGGGGATGTGCTTTATTCCTATCGGAATGGTGAAGGCAAATTGGTTGAATACTCTGTGTCTGACTATAAGAGTTCCTTCGACAACATGGGTGTTTTCCAGCGTCCCAAAAAGGGTGATATGCTGGGGGGATTCCGCCAAAAGCTTACTGATGAAGTGGAACGCGGCCTCTTGAATATTGAAGCCGAAGACCGTGGCTATTTTGAAAAACCTGCTGTTATGGCAAAGGTTAAGTTGAAGGTTGAAGAGGCCATGGTGACACGTCTGTACAAAGAGATTGTCACCATTGATGATAACATCACACCGGAGCAGCTGGAAGAGTTCTGGGCTGATCACAGTACTGAATACCATGTGGCAGAATCTCGTGTGGGGCATATTGTGATCTGCCAAAACCGGAAAAAGGCTGACAATGCCCGCAAGGCCATCATGGATGGAAAAACCTGGAAAGAAGTTCTGGTCAAATTTGGAACCGATCCCACTAATAAATCCAAAGGTGGCAAGACAGAACCAGTTTATGCGAGCAGCAAATCTCCCGTGGTGGAGCCTCTCTTTAGCATGGAAAAAGGTGGCGTCAGCCAGCCTTTCCCCGTGAGTGATACTCAATTTGCAGTGATCCAACTGGATCAGGTGATCCTTGCTCACAATTACGCCATGAATGAAGTGAGCGAAGCCATTGGTGGAAGAATTCGCCAGGCTCGTCGGGAAGAAGCCTTCCAGGTTCTTCTGAGCCAGTGGAATGATGAATTTGGAGTGGAGATCAATAGTGAAAACCTGGTGCCTTTGAAGTCCTGGGAAGAACTGACTGCTCCCGATGAAAACCTTGTGCCTATTAACTGATTTTTGGAGGATTGATGTTCTCACCCAAAGCTAGTCGCTTCCCTGTGGAGGGAGCCAAATGGGTTTGTTGTTTGCTCGGACTGGTGCTTCTGGCACCCATGGTCCAGGCCCAGGAGCCGCTTCTGGTGGACCGCATTGTGGCCATCGTCGATGAGGAAGCCATTCTTCAGAGCGATGTTGACCGCGAGGTGGAACTCTATAAGTTGGAAAAAGAGTATGCTGGCGAAACCATTTCCGGCTCCTCTCAAGAGGTGCGCAGGGAAATGCTGGAACGCCTGATGGAAAGCAAGCTGATCATTGCCGCGGCCAAACAGGCAGATATGGTGGTGGATGAAGAGGCTATTGAATCCAGCGTGCAGCAGAAAATTGACCAATTTGTAGAGCACTTTGGGTCCATGGAAACTCTGGAATTGGAGCTGGGGCGCAGCGGCATGACCCTGACCGATTACCGGGCCCGTATGAGCACCCAGTTGCGCGACCAACAATATTTGCGTCTGGTGGTGGGCCGGTTTATTCGTCCCGACCTGGAAGTGATGGACAACGAGGTTCGTGATTATTATCTCGCCCATCTGGACGAGATGCCCGCTGATGCGGATAGCCTGACCATTTCCAACATTCTGGTGCCGGTGCAGCCTGCTCTTTCGGTGCGGCAGGCCGTGCAAGCCAAAGTTGAGACCATCCAGAAAGGCCTGGCTGGCGGAACTAGTTTCGATACCATGGCCATGCAGCACAGTGAAGGACCCAATGCCAACCGTGGCGGTGCCATCGGAGTGGTGGGACCTGGTGATCTTTTTGATCCGGTCCTGGATCAGGCCGTGTTTGCTTTGCCCGTGGGCCAAGTGAGTGATCCTGTGATCAGCTCACGAGGGGTTCACCTTCTCTTGGTTAATTCCATTGCCGCCGACGGCAAGCGTGCTCTCAGCCAGATTTTCCTGCCCATCGAAGTATCTGAAGCAGATATGAAATTGGCTGAGGTGGCCATCAGTGAGGCTCGGCAACGCATCCTTGATGGCGAAAGTTTTGCCCGGGTGGCTGCTGAAGTGAGCGCCGACCCTGCCTCTGCAGGTCAAGGAGGGTTCCTGGGAACCTTCAGCCTGGAAGATCTTTCCACCCAATTTCAGGATGTCTTGAAAGATGCGGAAATTGGTGTAGTGACAGAACCTCTGCTCACACCGGCCGGTTGGTACGTTTTCCAGGTCAATGAAAGGGTTGACGGCCACATGTACACCTTTGACGAATTGAAGGATAATCTGCGGCAGGTTGTGGAGGGCGAAAAAATTGAAGTGGCTTTGGCTGAGTATGTTGAAGGCCTAAAAGAGCGCTTCTTTATTGACGAAAAGATCTGATAATAACCATTTGGATAATATCAGGCCCGGGTTGCTCCACAGCAGCCCGGGCTATTTTTATCCTCGAAGCTTTTTGGTTTCTGCGGCCAGAAATACCGGCAGCCAGGGAAAAATTTCCAGCACTGATCCGCAACCATCAGCAAAGGAGCTCATCAATTCGGTGTTGCGGCTCTTCCACAACAATTGAATCCAGCTTTGGAAAAGCAGGTCGGCTTCTTCCTGCTCCACGTCAACCTGCAGGTCCAATTCCCGATTCTCAACCAGGCAGCACAGAAGATAGCCCAAGGCTGCATTGGCGTTTTTGGGGGCCAGGGGAGAGAGGATGCCCGTGGCCAATTTAAGATGGCCGACCCCGACCAGGGTTTTGGCTAAATCCAAGGTGGCTTCTGGGTGGTCTTGCAGATGGTCTTTTACAAATTCACCAGGTTGATGAATGGGATCCATCAAGGGCAGGATGGTGACGGCGGCCAGGAGGGCTTCGGTATCCAGGGGGCCATCTTGGCAGGCTTGCCGGAGGTGTTCTGCTGCCTGGGGCTTTTCTCCTTGGGAAAGGGCTAAACGGCAGAGGCCCAGGCGGGGACGGATGGTGGTTGAGGGGGATTCTTTTTGAGCCAGGCACAATTTGAAAGCCACAGCCGATTCTGGCCCCAAACCCATATTTTCCAGGATTAAGCCACGCCGCAGATGCCATGCATTGGTGGGCATGGCAAAGCTGACCGAAGCGTCCAGCCACTCCAGACGTTCAGCGTCTGTGCCCCTGAGAGCCTGGGCAATAAGGGCGGCAAATTCACCACTGAAGGGACGCTGCAGAAGGTCCGATTTCTCCACGTCGGTGGCTTCAGCCAGCAACTCGGATGCAGTGAGTGCCGTCTCTTGCCACAGCTCCCAATCATCCCAGAAACGAGCTATTTCCATAATCTTGAACCAGCAATAAAAATCCCTGGGATATGCCTGGAGGGAGCTGCGTAGCAAATCCAGATCTCTTGTTTTTTTGTCCCGGCTGGTGACAGTTTCCCGCAAATAACCAAGATGCAAAACCACACCGGACAGATGCCTTAGCTGAAGCTGGTTTGCTTGCAAAAAGTTGCGCACTCCATCACTGGCATCTTCGTGAATACGGTATTGGAAACGGATGGTCGGGTCGTTGCGAAAGAGGCGCAAAAGAGGTGAGTCGCGACGAGTGCCATCGGGCCACTGGTTACGCAGGATGAGGGTGGCGCCTCCGGCTAGAGGGTCATTCATCAGGGATCTGATCTGGTCTTTTAATTCCGGAGTGGGCCGTTCGTCAGCGTCCAGGTACAGTACCCACCGGCCGGTGGCCTGGTCCAGGGAGGCGTTGCGGGCGGCAGAAAAGTCATCAACCCAATGGAATGGAATCACCTTGGCGCCCGCAGCTTCCAGAAGTTTAACGGAATGATCAGTGCTGCCGGTATCGGCCACCACAAATTCATCCCACAGGCCTTCTACGCTGGAGATAAACTCCGGCAACATCTCCTGCTCATCGCGGACGATCATGCACAAAGTGAGGTTGGGTTGGGACAATTTCCGCTCCTTGTCTGGGGTTTGGCACATTATGACCCCAGCGGCATGGATTGTGCAACCCATGGTCGGAGCCCGGAATGAATTTTCTTCCGGGAGCTAAGCAATTCAAACGTTCAAAGATTTCCTGGCAGCAGATCTCGGAGTGAATATGAGCAGCACAATAGATGATAAATCAGACCAAAATTCGGGCCCTCTGGATTCACGAGTGGTGGTGGGTTTTTATCATGCGACTCTCGAATACAAAGACCAGACAGCCCTGCAGGATGTGAATTTCACTGTGGATAACGGAGAGTTCATCTGCCTGACGGGTCCCAGTGGTGCGGGCAAGAGTAGCATTCTGCGGCTGATCGCCATGGATGCGCGCCCCACCAAAGGCGAAGTCATCGTGCGCGGAATGATGGCCAGCAAAATGAGCCGAGGTAAAATCCCTCAGCTACGCCGGGAAATTGGCTTTGTATTTCAAGACTTCCGTCTGTTGGAGGACCGCACGGTGGAGGCCAATGTAGAATTCCCGCAACTTGTTGTCGGAGTGGGACGTGGAGAGATGAAGAAAAACGTCATGCGCGTGCTCACCCAGGTGGGATTGTGGGAAAAACGCCACCGATTACCACGCCAGCTCAGTGGTGGGGAGCAGCAACGGGTGGCCATTGCCCGGGCTATGGTCAACAGCCCCAAAATCCTTTTGGCCGATGAGCCTACGGGAAACCTCGATCCGGTTACGGCTCAGGAAGTCATCAATCTTCTTTTCCGTATTAACGATGGCGGAACTTGCGTGGTATTCAGCACCCACGACCACCAAATCGTGCGCACTTTTGGACAGCGCGTGATTGTGGTGGATGATGGTGTCATCAAATCTGATATCAAACGGACTCGCGATACTGACCGCAGCAAGACCCTGGTGGACCGCATGTACCAGCCCAGCCAAGAAAGCGAGATCATGCATGCTTAGAAAAGACCAGGTTGCTTACCTCTCCCGAGAATCCTTTGCTGGATTCAGGCGTCGAAAACTGACCACTGGTGTCACCATCCTGATCATGGGAGCTTCTTTGCTAGTGCTGGCCGTGTTGACCCTGGCCACTTTGAATTTGGGATATTTGTTGGAATCTGCCCGGGAAAGCATTGATATCCGGGTGTTTCTGAAAGAAGGAGCCACCGCCGAAGAAGTGGCCACACTGCAACCCCGTTTGGTGATCATTCCGGGAGTTCAGAAAGTGGTTTTCATTTCTGCTGAGCAAGCCCTTTCCGAATTCCGCAGTGATTTGGGTGAAGAAGCGGAAATTTTGGATCTGCTGCCTGGAAATCCTCTGCCTGCTTCCTATCATGTGATTTTAAAAAATGAGGCACGGAATCTGGAAGCTGTGCGCAGCATCAGAGATGAGATTTCCGGCTGGACCCAAGTGGGTGAAATTGTCTTCAACCAGGAGTGGATCGACAGTCTGGAAAAATGGGCTTTCCGTTTTCAGATGGCCAGCCTGGTGGTGGGGTTGCTTGTTTTTCTGGCCGCCGTGTTTGTTATCAGCAATACGGTGAAGCTGACCATGGCTTCCAGCGAGCGCATCATCCAAATCCAAAAGCTGGTGGGTGCCACCAATTCATTCATCCGCACCCCCTTTCTTTTTGAAGGAATATTTCAGGGATTATTGGCCGGGATATTGGCCATGGGCCTGGTGGCCACCATTGAAGTCCTCCTGGCCAATCATCTGACCGGAGTGGTCTTTTTCAACCCAATTCAAATGCTGGGGTTTGTTCTCTTCTGTGCATTGTTGGGCTTGATTGGCAGCTGGACGGCCATCCGAAAATATCTCCAACTTGGGAGTGAATTCTAATGCGCGGACCGTGGTTCCTTTTCATGGTGAGCGTGGGGGCCCTGGTTTCGGCTGTGGCTTTTGCAGGCATGGATATCAGCAACTCTTCATCTTCTGCTGATCAAAGTGTGTTGGAATTAAAGATTGTGGAAAACACGGCAGATTTGAACTCTCTGCACGAGCAAATATCTGCTTTTCACCAAAAGGAAAAAGATCTGGATAGCAGGGAAGAAGAAATCCTGCGAACTCATGCTGATGTGACTCGGGAAATTGAATTGACCAGCCTGCTTCTGGTGGAAATGGAACAGCGTGAGCGTCTGTTGAAAAAACAGAGTGAGACTTTGCAACGAGACCTGGTGGCCGGCAGTCGAAATTTTGATGCGTCTCAAAAGGCCCTCGCCAACCACCTGCGATCCATGTATATCCGAGGCCGGCAAGGCCAACTGGAATCGGTGCTGACCAGTGGTAGTTTTTCCAAATTTGTGACCCGCATGAAATGGGAAAGCCTGATGGCCAAGATGGGGGCCGGCTTGGTTGATGGCACCCGCGCGGAAGGGGAACGTCTGTCCAGTCGCCAGCAGCAGCTGGATGTGTCATTGGCGGAAATTTGGCGCACCCGGGAAGAGGCGGGCGAGCAGAGTGGTCACATGGAAGGACTACTGGCCGAACAAATGGCTGCCCTGCGGGAACTGGAACACGAGCGCAAGGATATCAAAGGCCGGCTGCTGGAATTGAGTATGAACGAACAGCGCCTGACCTATGTTTTGAGTGATTTGGAAGAATTACGAAAACGCCAACAAGCCGAGGTCGCCCCAGAAGGAAATCAGCTGATGGAATTGGCCGGCCAGCTGGAATGGCCCGTGCGCGGGGAGCTGGTGCGGGGGTTCGGCCGATCAGTGCATCCCAAATTCCTGACAGTCACGCTGAACAATGGGGTGAATATTGCCGCTGGCAGGGGGGCACCGGTGGCTGGGGTGGCTTCCGGAAAAGTGGAATTTACGGATCGTTTGCCCGGTTTCGGCCAATGCGTTATCCTTGACCATGGCTCAGGGTATTATACTCTGTACGCTCATCTGGATCGTGTATTCGTAACCGCTGGCGACACTACAGCCCGCGGCCAGGTCATTGCCGAGGTTGGTCGACCCGAGTCGGGAGAATCCTCCCAGCTATATTTCGAGATCCGCCACGGGAAAACACCCCTTGACCCCATGGATTGGTTACGGTCCCGTTGATTTTGCCGGTGGCTACAGCCCTCGGCTAACCGTAACAATTGGAGTTGGGTTTTGGGCAGAAGCTCTTTTTTGGGCCGGCACTCAGTGTTGGAAAAATTACAGGCCGTAGCCGCAGCCGACAAACTGGGACAGCCCTTTCTTCTGGTTGGCCCTCAGGGCAGCGGCAAAGAAAACACGGCCCTCGAATTTGCCCGCCTTCTGAACTGCGGCGGGCCAGATGTCTGCAGCCCCGCGCATCGCTGCGAAAGCTGTGTTAAAACCCTCAGTTTCCAACATCCCGATGTACGCTGGATTTGCCCTTCGCCCGCTTCAGTGGACGAAGCCCAGGTGCGCCGCCTGTACGAGAACAAGCAGGAGAACCCCTTCTTCATGCCCGGGTTTGCCGCCACCAGTTTTGTGCGCATTGGAGATCCTGAAAAACCAGGCCAGATGACCATCCGTTCCCTGATCCATTTTCTGCGGCGCCGGGCTTTCCAGGGTAACTACAAAGTGGCCATTGTGGCCGACAGTCACCGCTTCAATCCCCAGGCAGCCAACGCCTTCCTCAAGACCCTTGAGGAGCCGTCGGAAAATACAGTTATCTTTTTGCTGACCACCAGCACCGACGGCATGCTGCCCACTATTCTCTCCCGCTGCCAAAAGATCGGTTTCAAACCCTGGTCTGATGAAGAAATGACAAAAATCCTCATGGAAGAAGGCGGAGCCAATGCCAACCATGCCGCCCAGGTGGGGCGCATGGCTGAGGGCAATGCCAGGCAGGCCTTGGCCATGCTGGACCCAGCAGTTCAGGGGCTGGTCATGTGGGCTGGGTCTATTTTTGATTGGATCAATACTTTTAATCGTGGATTGACAGCCATCAGTGCTGACGAAATCCACCGTGGGGTGTACAGTCACACCTTGGACATCGCACCGCCCAAGAAATCCAAGGGCGATAAGGAAAAAGGATCCCTGGCTGATAGCCGGGGTCGGGCCATTCGGTTGTGTGAACTGCTGGTCCTACATTACAGTGATGCTGTGGCTTGCCGGGAAATGGGGCAGGACTGGAAGCCCCGTCTGCCCATTAGCCAGGAGGCGGTGGCCAGGGCGGCCGCCCACCGCAGCACCGATACCATGCTCAATGACATGGCCCTGATCGAAAACACGAGACGGGATATAGACCGTAACATCAACATTGGCCTGTCCATGGCTGTGTTGTTTGAAGGATTGATAGATCATGCAGAACGAGACCAACGCACCTGATGGCCGGGGCCGCTCTCAAGGGAGTTCCCGTAGCCGCAATAGAGATAAAGGCCGCCGCTCGGAAAAACAGAGTGGCTGGCAATCCTCCCCACCCAAAGACAATTCTCCCGGAGATGACCTGATTCTGGTCCAGTTCAAAGGCCACCGTAAAGGCTACTACAACAATCACAACCAAGTGGATGTGAAAGTGGGCCAATACTGTCTGGTGGAAGCCGATCGTGGCCGTGATATGGGGCGCATTAAATATGTGGGCCCCGGGAACAGCGAATGGAAGGCCGCCGCCAAGGGCCAGTCGGTGCTGGCTGTCGCCACAGAGGAAGACCTGGAACGGCTGCACAACAACCGGGGCGATGAATGGGAATTTTGGGATATCTGTCACGAAAAGATTGTCCTGCGTCGGTTGCATATGAATCTGGTTTCTGTGGAGAGGCAATTTGATCACAAAAAAATCACCTTCTTTTTCACCGCTGAAAAGAGGGTCGATTTCCGGGAATTGGTGAGGGATCTGGCTGCGGTTTTCCGCACCCGCATTGAGCTGCGACAAATTGGAGTGCGTGACGAAGCCCGCCTCAAAGGTGGCATGGGCATCTGCGGTCGCGAGTTCTGCTGCTCCAGCTTTTTGCATGAGTTTGTTCCAGTCACTCTGAAAATGGCCAAAGTTCAGCAGTTGCCTCTGAATCCTGGTAAGTTGAGCGGGCCATGTGGTCGTTTGCGTTGTTGCCTGACTTATGAGAATGACCTCTATCAGGAAAACCGCCGGCGCCTGCCTCGGGTGGGGACAAGGGTTACTACCCCCGATGGCCGTGGCACTGTTCGCAAGCTGGACCTGGTGCGCAACCGTGTTTCCGTTACGGTGGTGGGGATGGACAGCATGAGTGAGTATTCAGCGGAAAATTTGAAGTGGGATGGCCAGCGCGACTTGCCCCAACCAAAGCCAGCCGAGTCTGGATGTTCGCATGGCCAGTGTGATAAGAAGAAGGATGGTGGGCGGTAATCGCTTTGTCTTCCTCTCTCCATCTGGGTCGGTCTGGGTGATATTCATTATGACCTGCCTTTTGCTTTTATCGGGAACATCAGCCTGGGCTGGAGGCTGTCGTCCAATACCAAATACCTTCCAAAACTGAGTTGGCCAACTCATATTGCCATTATCAGAGAGGGCTTCCGTCATGGAAAATTCCACGTCCAGTTCAGACCAGAAACATCTTGCCGTCACCATTTACAATACGAATCTGGCGTTGATAAAAGATTTGAGATCCATCGAATTGCCCAAAGGTGAGAGCAGTTTGGCGTTCAAAGAAGTGAGCGCACAAATCAGGCCGGAAACCGCCCTTCTCAAGTCAGACGGTCTCAGCGTGATCGAGCAAAATTTCGAGTTTGATTTGCTCACCCCGGAGGCTCTGCTGGAAAAATATGTGGGACAAGAGGTTTCCATTGTTCGCCAGCATCCCACCACCGGTGAAGAAACCCGAGAAACCGCCACTGTTTTGAGTGTTAACAACGGCGTTGTTCTGCGCACTGCTGACCACATCGAAATGGGTATTCCCGGGCGCCTGGTTTTTCCCGACGTGCCCGGCAGCTTGAGGGATCGCCCCACCCTGGTGCTTGAGGTGCACAGCCAGTTGAGCCAAATACAAGATGTGGAACTGAGTTATTTAACCGGCGGATTGCAGTGGAAAGCCGACTACGTGGCTGAGCTGAACAAAGATGACAACAAACTGGATATCAACGGCTGGGTTACCTTGACCAACCAGAGTGGCACCACTTATGCCGATGCCAAACTGCAGCTGGTGGCGGGCGATGTTCATCAAGCTCCACCCGAGGGCCAGTACCAGGTCCAACGCATGCATAAAAGTATCGTCCGAGAGGTGGCCATGGATGCCGCCATGTCAGAAGAGAGCATGTTCGAATACCATCTCTACAGCCTGGACCGTGTGACTACTCTGAAGGACAACCAAACCAAGCAAGTGGCTTTGTTTCAGGCCAGCGCCATTCCCTGCCAGAAGGAATTCGTCTTGCACGGTTCCGACCGCTACTACAGAAACAGGCACGATGAAATGGAACAAAAGATCAAAGTTGGAGTTTTTGTGGAAATGGAAAACAGCAAAGAAAACAAACTGGGCCAGCCTATTCCCAAGGGAGTGGTTCGGGTCTACAAGAATGACTCCCAAGGGTCGCTGCAGTTCGTGGGCGAGGACCGCATTGACCATACTCCCGAGAATGAAACCATGCGCCTAAAGCTGGGCGATGCCTTCGACGTGACAGCCAACCGGAAGCAAACAGCATTCAAAAAGATCAGCGGGTTTTCAGAATATCACTACGTCCATGACGCCAGCTTTCAGATCGAGCTAAAAAACGCCAAGGATGAAGCTGTGACCGTGAAAGTGATTGAGCCTATTCCTGGGGATTGGGACATTCAGAACGAATCACACAAGCACAGCAAGCCCACCAGCGGGACGGCAGTCTGGTACGTGGAAGTCCCGGCCATGGGAAAGACGACTCTGGATTATTCAGCAAGGGTGAAGTACTAGGGCAGGTTCAATGCAAATTTTCTTAGCCTATTTATTCCTCGGTTTGGGTCTCATCACTCCCGCCGTCCTCAACCGCTTCATGCTCAGTCGCTGGTTCCCTTTCTGGTGGAATCAGCGTTGGGTGAGAGGTGCCCTTTTCCTCTGCGCAGTGGCCTGTGTTGCGCTTTATGTGATTTTCCTGGCCGGCGCCTTTTTGCACTTCGCTCCATCCCGGACCATGCTCGGTTTGGCGATGATCCTGGCCTGGCTGCCCCAGTTGGCGCTTCTCATTTCCCTACCCTTGGTCATCCTTTGGCAATTTGCCAGTCGTCGGTTTTTACAACTCCTGGAAAAACAACCTCCCAGTGAGGTGGATCTGCGCCGCCGGCGTTTTCTCCAGGCTTCTGGGTCCATCTTGCCCCTGACAGCAGTCGGCGCCAGTGTCACTGGTGTCACCTCTGCCATGGGAGGGGCAAACTCCTTCATAGAAAAACTTTCTCTGCCTGGCCTTCCGCCCGCCTTAGTGGGACTGCGCATCCTGCAACTTTCCGATGTCCATCTGGGAGGATTCATGCCCACCCAATATCTGGCTCAAACTCTGGAAAATGCCCGACCCCATAAGCCGGATCTCATCGTGCTGACCGGCGACTTTGCCGACGATTTCAGGCTAGTGCCCAAGGCCTTAGAAATGCTGGAAGAATTTCCTGCCCCCCTGGGTGTTTTTGCCATTTTGGGCAATCATGAATATGGCAACGGAGTGGAGGAGTACCGATCCCTGGTGGCGAATTCCAGGGTCCAGTTGCTGGTTAATACCGGCCACCGAATCATCGTGGGCGATGCCGCGCTCTATTTGGCGGGAGTGGATGACATTTCAGGCCGCCCCCGGGCAACAGGACGAAAGCGATACATGGAGTCGTGCGTGCGCTTGGCATTGCGTGACCGACGCTCCAACGATTTCCCCATTCTTCTTACCCACCGCCCCGATACTTTCAAAGTGGTTGCGGACCATAATATTCCGTTGACCTTAGCTGGCCACACCCACGGAGGCCAGGCCGCAGTGGCCGGCAAATCGTGGTTGCAGCTAGTGGGTGCCGAAGATTATTCCTGGGGATTCTACCGCCATGGCGATAGTCTGCTCTATACCACTTCAGGAGCTGGCCAGTGGTTTCCCGTGCGCCTGGGCTGTCCCACTGAGGCTGTGGTTTTTGAGTTGGGTAAGGGTGGCAAAATAGAGGGTTTGTCGGTATAGGCTTTGTGTTTAGATTTCCCTGCGGACCGAAAATATTGGTAGCCACAAAGGCTCTGTCTCGTTAGGCTTTATTCAGCCTGGGGACGCGCCCCAGGACATTCTCCCCAATACAAAGATATTACAATGCCAACTATGCCTATCCAGTCCATTCAGGGAACGGGACTATATTCGCCCCTCGCCGGAAAACAAGTGTCCACTCGCGGTGTGGTTACCGGTACCTTGCGCAAAGGTTTTTTCATCCAGGACCCTCAGGGGCTGAATCACGATGCGGGTTCCCTGGGACTTTTTATTTACGATCCGGGAAACAAGCCCCAACTGGGCAGTCTGGTGGAAGTTTTTGGTGAAGTTGTTGATTTTCAGATCAACGACTATGCCCGGCCAACAACCCAATTGCTGGCCGACTCTACCCACGTCCTTGAGGAAATGGGCCCCAAAATAGAACCGGTTTGGTTGACCGCTGAAAATGTGCTGGTGGCACCCAAACAACTTGCGGAGTTTCTCAACAGCCTGGAAGGTATGTTGGTGGGAATCAAAGCGGGGGCAACCTTCACCGCACCCAGTAATCCCTTTGGAGATTACGTGGTTTTGCCTGCTGATGCGGAGCTGAAACGAACCCAGCACGGAGGGGTGCTCATCGATCCGCAATGGCCCGAGCGGTGGTTGCCCGGTTTCAGGGTGACCAATTATTCCAAGGCACCAGAAGTGAATGTTGGAGCAAAGCTGCTGGAGCCAGTCATTGGTCCCCTCAATTTCCGTGTGGCCTCATTCCAGATGGCTGTCACAGGTCCCTTGCGGGTTAAGCCTGCAGCAGTGATCCCGACGGTGACCACGCTTCATGGCGACTCTGATCATTTCACAGTCCTGACGCTCAACGGATTCAATCTCGACCCTAAAGTTGAACGCCCCAAATTCGTGAAAGACCCCAGACGAGATATCGATGATGATATTGGTGATGGACGTTTCACCGCTCTGGGTCAGGCCATTGCTATTGATGCAGGCAGTCCTGCCATAGTCGCTCTTCAGGAAATACAGGATGATGATGGCGCCGAGATGACCGAAAATGTGAACGCCGAGGGCACCTATGCCTGCCTGATTGATGCAGTGCTGCGGGCCGGTGGTCCCCGATACAAGTGGCTGGACATTCCGCCGGAAGTAGAAGCTGATGGGGGGCAGCCAGGGGGGAACATCCGCAATGGATATCTTTTCGATCCGAAGCTGGTTCAGGTTGTTCCTGGTACCTTGCAACGATTGGGAGTTGAAGCAGAAGCTTTCGATGGTTCACGGAAACCGCTTGTTGTGCGATTTCAGGTAATAAAGAGTAAGAGCGAGTTGGAGGTTATCAATGTGCACTTGGCTTCCAAACGCCACCAGCACGGATTGTTTGCCCCCAAGGACCCGGCCTTTGATCCTCGCGGCGCTCTGCGGGTGCAACAGGCTGAGCTGATCAATGAGCACTTGGCCCAGTTACGTGGCCTTGGTGTGGATTATTATGTCACTGGAGATTTTAATGATTTTGAGTTCAGTGAGACCTTGCTGGCTATGACCGGTGACCACAGTACGAATCTGGTTAATGAGGTGCCTGAACCAGTGCGTTACGATTACAACCACCGGGGAATTTCCCAGGCTCTGATGCACGGTATTGTTAGCAATAGCCAATTGGATTCCGGAACTATTGAGTATGAAATATTACATGCCAATGCATTGCTGGGAGTGAAGCCTGGTCGCATGGGAGAGAAGGGTAGTGACCATGCTTATGTGGTGGCGCGGTTTGGAGTGGTTACACCGCCACGGTGATATTGAGGATTTGGCCGTTGATACCATGGACAGTGCCAATCATTGCTGTGATGGGGCGGATCATCTCTTTCTGTAGCCAGAAGGTCGTGGGACAGCTGGAGTGACTTCAACACCCCAAGTCAAAGTAAGATTCAATTTACAAGTCACGAACAGCATCTATTGGGGACAGACGCGATGCCCTCAAAGCCGGATAAAGCCCAAACCCAACACCCACAATTAAAGCCAGGCCCATGGCTAGTACAGCAGTGGGCCAAGTGAAGGCTACCGACACCATGGCATCACTCTGAGATCTGATGATTGCCGAAACAGCAAACGCAGTACCCAAGCCAAGCCCCAAGCCAACCACGCACCCCAGGCTGGTTACGGTTACCGCTTCACTGAGAAACTGGGCTAAAATGTCTTGGCTTCTGGCACCCATGGCTTTACGCACCCCAATTTCCCTGGTTCGTTCGGCTACAGTGGCCAGCAGAACGTTCATGATTCCGATGCCGCCAGTGATCAAGGAGATGCCAGCGATGGACCCCATTAGGAGTTTAAATACCATGAAGCCCTGCTGAATCTGCTTAAGGCGGTTTCGATATAGTGTTATATTCACTCGTTCCTGCCAGCTATTCCCTTCACGTAATTCCAGCCAGCCTTTGGCCGCATTTTCCACTTCCAGGACAGCCTCCACATTGGGGGCCTCTATGGTGAAATTGCGAGGCCTGGGGTGAGAACTCTCGATGAATCCTTCGGAAGCAGTCCTGAGCGGGACCATGGCAGCCAAGCGGTTTTCGTTGGTGGTCTCGGCCACACCCACGACGGTGAATTCTTTTCCATTTATAGAAACAGAGTGTCCAACCAAGAGGCCACTGCCCGTGCTATCACCCAAGGCTTGGGCGAGGGTCGTACTAGCTACCATCAGAGGATCCAGACCTCGACTTTCGTCGATTGTCAGTAGCCGACCGTGTTTGAGGCGATCTTCCAAATTCATCGACCCCGCCTGTCCAATCAGGGACAGTGCGCGCTCTTCTCCCGTGAAATCGGTGATGGTGGCTGTACCTTCAACCCTCATCGTAACAAGGCATCCTGAGGGCAAACGATGAGACAGGCTATCAAGGTCGGCAATATTAAAAACAGGCCAGTGGTCGTTGGGCAGACGGTGTCCATCCACAAAACGTTCGGTGCGGGGTGAAATGGCCACCGTTTGCAAGGGAGTGGTACTGCCGATGCTTTCGCGGGCCATACGTTCGACACCATCGCCCACCGAAAGAATAGCCACCACGGCGGCCACCCCAATGATTACGCCCAGGGTCGATAAAAAAGTACGAAGACGGTTGTCCCTGAGGGCAGCCAGACCCAAGGCAAAGGATGGGTAAACCGATTTCATTTTCTTCCTTTCGAGGGTTATGGAGCGCTCATGAATAGACGGTTTCTCGGGGCAAAGGTTACATGACTACTGATAATAAATAAGCGATATCCATACTTGTGGTGGGACTCTTGGCCGGGTCCTGTCTTTGGTGATTTCTGTAAAATTAACTGCTAAAATCTTTGGTCGGCATTCCGATAATCATGTATTGTCAACATTCCGGTTTTGGTATTCAAGGAAAGCAACTATGCTCAGAAAATTCTCACTTCAGTCACGTATGCTATTAACCATTTGCAGCACTGGATTGCTCACTTTCGCTGTGACCATTGCCATCGTATCCTGGCAAGCGTCCGAAATGGCCAAGAATGAAGCGACCAGGACTACGGAGGCTACATCAGGCCGATACGCCACCATGGTAAGCAATGAACTTGAAACGGCTTTGAATGCTGCTCGTACCTTGGCTTTAAGCCAGAGTGGGCAAATGACATCCGGTGATACTCCTTCGCGGGGTGCGGTGGAGGAACAGTTGAAGGCGGTCCTGGCAGGGCATGATAGTTTTTACGGCGTTTGGTGCGGTTGGGAGTCCAATGCATTTGATGGCCGAGATGCCGAATTCGCCAGCAGCGACGGTCATGATGCCACCGGACGATTCATTCCTTACTACTACCGCTCTGGCCAGTCCATCGCACGGGACATTCTGGTTGCCTACGATAAGCCTGGTGATGGTGATTATTATTTGAACAGCTTTCGAGGCGGCCAGGAAACTGTGCTCAATCCCTTTCCCTATAATGTGGAGGGACAGGATGTCCTGATGACCAGCCTTACTGTGCCTGTGCGGCACAATGGAAAGGTTGTTGGTGTCGTAGGTGTGGACATGACCCTGAATATGCTTAGTGAGATGATAAAGGACATCCGTATTGGAGAAAGTGGACTGTTGACTATATTGGCTAGCGATCAAAGCATCGTTGCTCACCCTGATGGAGCAAGAGCAGGGCAACCCTTTAGCGATCACGAGGGTTGGGTGGCATCCCGTTCTAGTGAATTTGATTCCGGCCAGCCATTTGTTACCCGTGAAAAGGACAAAGATAACGGCAATACGATGCTTCACGTAATAAGCCCTGTAACGCTGGGGAATACAGGAACCTCCTGGCGGGTTGTTGCGAGTGTACCGGAGCAGGAGGTTTTGGCGGAAGCTCGCCGCATTGCCATTCTGGCCGTTCTTATTGGTATTGGTGGCGTGACGCTGCTCATGGGCGTTGTCTTTTTGATCGCGCGCAGTATTTCCCGTCCGGTGGGTAATATCGCCGCTGATCTGCGCAAAGGTTCGGAACAAGTGCGCTATGCATCAGGCCAGGTTGCAGGTACAA
This sequence comes from Candidatus Krumholzibacteriia bacterium, assembly GCA_016744705.1. Classification (GTDB taxonomy): domain Bacteria; phylum Krumholzibacteriota; class Krumholzibacteriia; order LZORAL124-64-63; family LZORAL124-64-63; genus LZORAL124-64-63. The sequence goes on along the minus strand of JADGDU010000004.1, from coordinate 101,244 downwards.
GCCAGCAGATGGCTGAGGGCGCTGGGCAACAGGCGGCTGCCCTGGAAGAGATTTCATCATCGCTCACTGAAATGACCTCCATGATTCAATGCAATGCTGAGGGAGCCCAGGATGCCTCCAGGCTCATGGACGATACGAGTCGACAGGTTGAGGCGGGCCGTGCTGAAGTGAAGGCAATGACCCGGGCCATCGATGAAATCCAGCAATCGGCCGGTGAGACAGCCAAGATCCTCAAGACCATTGACGAGATTGCATTCCAAACAAATTTGTTGGCCTTGAATGCTGCCGTGGAGGCAGCCCGAGCGGGAGAAGCAGGCAAAGGCTTTGCTGTAGTGGCTGAAGAGGTGCGCAACTTGGCTCAGCGATCGGCGGAAGCAGCCCGCAGTACGGCTGTGCTCATAGAGCGTTCCCAGGAGAGCTCACGACAGGGTGTGGAATTCACCGGAAAAGTTGTTGAGAGTTTCCAGGCCATTTCTTCTCAGGTGGAACAGGCTACCTCTGTTGTGCAAAGCATCTCCCATGCGAACAATGAGCAATCTGAAGGCATCAACCAACTAAACACAGCAGTGGAGAATGTGGACCAGGCCACTCAGAATAACGCGGCCACAGCTGAAGAATCGGCATCCGCTGCAGAGGAAATGAGTGCCCAGTCAGAGGAACTAAATCAGTCCGTGCAGACCTTGGAGACCTTGATCGAGGGTGATGGGGGGGCCAACAGATCTACAATGTCCTATTCGCAGCCCACCGCCCAGCAAAGGGTCCGGCCCGCTATTCCAAGACAGCAATCTGCGCCAAGCATGGATAACTTTGACGCGGTCATTCCACTGGATGAGGCCGACGAACTCTTGAACATCTGAGACCAGATTGGTACTATAAAATCGGGTCTCCATTCTGAGAGTGTATACCCATAATATGAAAGATCAACTTTCATCAACGAGGTACTCAAGGACCTTCAGCTTCCTTTGACGGGCAGACAGGACTGTGATCTGAACAGTTTCTCCTGGTGGTAAAACCAAGGTGGCGGTTCCATTGGATCTCGATACACAACGGTCCAGAGCAAAGTCACCCAGAATGAGTCACCCGGCTCATGCTCTGCAAGCCATCATGGCGGGGGGGCATCCTCTGGTTTACCTATTTCGGTAAAACTTATAGTAGTCCATCCGGTCTTGCCACTTGTACAGACCGCGCTATTTTATTACAACATTCCTGCACAAGTTCCGTATGCCTCTCTTGTACCAATTCAACCCTATTTTTAGAGGAGACGCTCCATGCGAAAATTGACCATTCTGAGTGCCTGCCTTTTGGCGGCCACTGCCCTTCTCTGTCTCACCGGATGCGGTGCTGGCGATAAAAACGAAGCCGCCCCCGCAGCCCTGGAGGAAACTGCTATGACTCCTGCTCCCCTTTTGGATCGCGAACTCTTTTTTGGGGATCCAAAAATCAGTGGCGCCCAGCTGTCTCACGACGGCCAATGGATGAGCTTCATGAAGCCCTACAATGGAGTGCGGAACATCTGGGTTAAGGGTGCCAACGAACCCTTTGATGCCGCCCGCCCCCTCACCGCAGACAAACGTCCTGTGCCCGGTTACTTCTGGAGCCAGGACAACGAATATATCCTCTATGTGCAGGATAAAGGTGGCGATGAAAACTACCACGTGTGGGCGGTTGACCCTGATGGCCAGGTTGACGCCGAATCAGGTGTCCCAGCTTCTCGCGACCTCACCCCTGTGGACGGTGCTCGCGCCCAGATTTTATCCGTCCCTCGCAATACCCCCAATGAAATCATGGTCGGCCTGAATGACCGCGACCCCAGCTACCATGATATCTACAAGGTGGATATAAATACTGGCAAACGGGAATTGGTTCGCGAAAACAACGAAGGTGTAGGCGGCTGGATGTTCGATCCCCAGGGCCAGCTGCGTTTGGCTTACCGCCCAACCCCAGGTGGCGGCGCTGAAGTTCTGGCGGTGGATCCGGACGGCTTGCGCCAATTGATAACATCAACTTATGAAGAAGAAATGAATCTCATCGCCTTCCATCCCAACGGACGCCAGTGCTATTTCAGCAGCAACCGGGGTGACAAAGACCTCCAGCAATTGATGCTGATGGACATGGAAAGCGGCGAAACCACTTTTGTGGAAAAAGACCCCGAAAACGAAGTTGATTTCGGCGGCGCTTCAACCCATCCGGTAACGGATGAATTGATGGCCACCTTCTATGTGGGCGATCGCGTCCGTGTTTACCCCCAAACTCCAGCAGCCCAAAAGTTGTGGGATGATTTGAAGAAGGCCCTGCCCGAAGGTGAAATCGGTCTCAACAGCACCAGCAACGATATGTCCAAAATTCTTTGTTCTGTCAGTAGTGATGTTGATCCCGGTACCGTCTATTTCTTCGATGCCAAAACCGGCCAAGCAACCCTGCAATATCGCTCGCGCCCCGAGCTGCCCAGCGAGCACCTGGCCAGCATGAAGCCCGTAAGCTACATCGCCCGTGATGGCATGAAAATTCACGGTTACCTGACTCTGCCCAAGGGTGTCGAACACAAAAATCTGCCCGTTGTGATGTACATTCACGGTGGCCCTTGGGCCCGCGATCATTGGGGTTACGAACCCAATTGCCAGTTCCTGGCCAATCGTGGCTACGCGGTGATGCAGGTCAACTACCGCAGCAGCACTGGTTACGGCAAAAAATACACCAACGCCGGTAATCGCGAGTGGGGCATTGGCACCATGCAGCACGATATTACCGATGCCGTGAATTGGTTGATTGCAGAAGGCTACGCCGACGCAGACAAGATCGCCATTTTTGGTGGCAGTTATGGTGGCTACGCAACATTGGCCGGTGTGACCTTCACCCCGGATCTTTTTGCCTGCGGCATCCCGTACGTGGGTCCCAGCAATTTGCTCACCTTGATCAACAGTTTTCCCGAATACTGGAAACCTTTCCTTGAAGGCTCATGGTACAAACGCGTGGGAAATCCCGATGTTGAGGGCGATGTCGCCGACCTGAAAGCACGGTCTCCGTTGTTCCATTGCGACGAAATCAAAGTGCCTCTTTTGGTCGTGCACGGCGCAAACGACCCCCGTGTAAAACAGCATGAATCTGATCAGATCGTGGTGGCTCTGCGCGATAAAGGCAAGGAAGTGGAATACATCGTTGCCCCGGATGAAGGCCATGGTTTCCGCGCTCCCAATAACCGCAAAGCCCTGGCCGTGGCCATGGAAAAATTTCTGGCTAAACAACTGGGCGGCCGATACCAGGAAGACGTAAAACCGGAAACCCAGGAACGCCTGGACGAAATCACGGTGGACGTGAAGGGTGTCACGCTTACCCAACCTGACGAAGGTTAAGTAGATTGATTGATCTTGAGATAGTATGATGATACCGGCGGCTAAATAGGCCGCCGGTATTTTTTTTAGAGAGGAGCATTCATGGATGATGTGCGGGTTTATACAGGAACATTGATTGCCGATTTGGTGCTTTCCGGGGCACGGTCGTTGAAAGATCGTCGCGCTGTGCAACGGGCCGTGATCCAACGGTTGAAGAATCAGGATTTTGCAGTGGCTCAGGTTGGGCCGGCAAACCTGGTGCAACGGGTTTGGCTGGCAGTGTCTGTTGTTTCGGGTAAAGAGAGCCTAGTTGACGGGTTACTTGATGGGGCTGAACGGATGATTTTTTCTTCTGAGTTTGAGGTGGGGGATTTGAAGCGGGATATTGCGGTTGAGACGTTTTATTCTGGCTAGTTAGATTGTGGTTAAACTGGCAATCCTCATCCATAGCCCAGCACTGGTGTCCTTGACGCCATATTTTCCATACAGTATAAACACATTGTTGCAAACATCTTGATTACACAACGGAGTTTTCATGGGCAAATATTGCTGGATATTATTAGTCTTGGTTATATATACGCCCCCACCGGCCAAGGCTGAATTTCATCCTTCAGAGCGGCGTTGGACCCTCGGCTACGAAAGCGGTGTCACTCTGCGCCGCTTTTTTGGTGAAAACTGGGAAGTTTACCTGGGAGGCGGTCCCAATGATTCATTAGGTGAAACTCATGAATCTGCAAGCCGGAATGTAGATGGCGAATTCATTGACCAATATTCCGAGAGAGAAGAAGAGACTAAAGTTGAAGAAGGGCATGTCTTTCTGGGCACAGGTCGCACTCTTTTGCGGGACCAACGCTTCTGGATGGCGGGGACGTTATCCTTAAAGTATCGCTGGCGGAATTATCAAACATCTAATTATTCCGAAAACTTTTTTTATGAATCCAATAACAGCCAACAGGTTATTGGGCACCGCATGACCACCACTGTTTATCTTGGAATCCGGCCAGCTTACGATATAACATCCCGCATTACTCTGATGCTGGGCATGGGGGTCTATTTCTCCCATGAAACAGAAACCTGGGATAAATGGGCCAAGGATGAAGAAGGTCCCCAAACTAAAAGCCGATTTTCAAGGGATGGAAACAATACCGGCCTGTTTGGCTACTACGGCATCAGATACATCAGTTTCATTTATCGATTCTAGGCAAATAATTGGGCCTTCTGAGCTCGCGGGAGATTTTCATGTTAAAGACAATGTTGGCAGTGATATTCACAGTGTTATTACTCCCAATGCTATCACTCGGTCAAGCAGATCCCAATACTCACTTTTGGGCTTTGGAATATTCAGACTCCCATGGTATTACCATGCACCGTTTTCTGGATGAGAATTGGGATGTTTTTCTGGGTGGTTGGACATATTCAGATGATGACAGTGAAAAAAATGAGAACTACCAGTACTCAGAGATCGGGGGTTTTACACTGAGCGAGAAATTCTATACGGAACGAACTCGCACTTCCTACCAAGTGCACTTAGGAGTGGGGCGCTCTTTATGGCAGGAAGGTGATTTCCGGTTTTCCGGCCTTCTCCGCTTCAGGCACTTGTGGACTGAATTCGATTATCTCGATATGGTGGTCTCGCCAGATTATCCTGAACCTGCTATTCGGCATGAGGTGGGGCACTCCAGCACTACATCAGTATATTTTGGATTGCGACCGTCTTATGATATCACATCCAGAATAGCTTTATTTTTGGAATTCGGGGTGGTTTACCAGAACAATAAATACACACAGGATATGCTTCGGGATGATCCCAATGATATCGGCTGGTACGGAAACAGCAAATCTCGGAGAGCCACCAACAGAGACCAAGTGAATCTGTATGGTTACAATTCCCTCTACTCCATCAGCCTCATGTTCCGGTTTTGATCAGTCATACCCTCCTGTGGTTTCAACCACAGATGAGGCCAGTTTGAGGATTCTTGAACTGATGGCTAAGTTTTGCTTCTTTGCTTGTTTTGAATTGACCTGAAAACGGATTTTGCTGTGTTCTTTATGCAAGTTCATCATCCCACCTGCTTCGAGAAATCCGTTCATTTCCCCAATGGTTAAAATTGGAGAGCCAGCCACCGTAGTGGCAATATGCGACCACCAGTCTCGTTCTGTTTTTGCTAAGAATATCAGTTGGCAACCTACTGCTTCATCCGGTCTCTTGGCATGGATAATTTCAATTTTCCGTTCAGCAATTAATTTGCCGTCGATAGCGCCAAAGCCATCAGCTGCATTTTCATCTCCGAAAATCACGATCCGGAAGGTGTCTTGATCCTCATCAAAAGCACCTTCTGGCCATTCGGTAAAACGGGCGAAATTGTAAACCAAAGCTGCTTTTACTGCATACTCGCCAGTAAGTCGATCAGCACCAGACACAGGAGCGCGACCACCCATAAGCAACAACAGGCAGGCCATAAACAGAAAGTGATATGTGCGCATCACACGCATCAACAATCTCCCCGGTTCACTAAAAGGCCCACTTTATCTTCGCATAAAATCCACGGGGAACTTCTGTCATGATCGAGAATGATTCAGCTGTGAATTCAAGATGGTCCTTTTCCAGCAGATTTTGCCCCACCAGGGAAAGAACGATGTCTTCATGCAGCTGCCAACCAAGGCACACATCAAAGGTGGTATAGGCCGGAATTTCTGTTCCACCGGAGCTTGTGCCCATGCGAGCCATGGTTTTGTCTGTATGGCGCACGCCTACGTTCAGATTTACCCTGGACATGGGATGAATCACGAAATTCAAAGCGGCGATATGCTCTGGACTATAAAGTTCTGGGCGCGGCATTCCATCCACTGATTCTGAATCATTTTTCAAATAGGAATAGGCCAGATTCCATCGCAACCACTGAGCAGGTTGCCACGCCACGGCAACTTCCAACCCATAATCGGCCACATCATCGAAATTGCCGTAAACCAAAGGCAGGGCAACATACATCGGGTTAGAAGGTTCATGCAGTTCTGGGGTACCAAGACGGGGGGTGGTCAGTCCGGTGTATTTATTATAGAAAGCGGCAATATCAGCTGAAATTGAGGGTCTCACGAAACGGTATCCCGCTTCATAAGCAACCAATTCTTCTGCTTCGACATAGTCTGCTTCTCTCATAAATATCCCTATAGGTAAGGGAGATTGATTCTGTGGAGTAAATGGTGGGACCACTTGGAGCAATACTTCAAACTCACCCTCGGCGCGCATGGGCGTCCGCACGGCCCGAGAAGCGGAGGTCCACAAGCGGTGGGTTTCATCGATTCTCCAAAGCAGCCGCGCGCTGGGTTGGATTTCAATTCCGGTGTAATCATTGTGTTCAATTTTACTGCCGATTATCAACGCAAGGCGATTCTCGTACAAAGCGATTTCATCCTGAGCGAAAGCACTTAACAACGAAGAGGACCTGTTCTCATTGGCTCTGAAATCAGCCACTCGGGGCAAGATGACACTGCTGGAATAGCGATACCCAAGGCCCCATACAATCTGTTGTCTCTTAGCGGCAAAGTGGTGCTGGAAGTCATAATCCAATTGGGTGGTCGCCTGGTAGGCAGAGGCCTCATCTCTGGAAAACCGATCGAAACTCACTTGGAGCGATGTTCCGGAAGTGGGGGAGAGAGCTTGAGCCCAGCGACCTACCAGGTTGCCACCTGAAACACTTACATGGTCGGTATTATCAACGACGTAAGGGGGAGAAAGCTGAGCAAATGTCGCCTGTTGTTGGATGGTCCCGGTATAGATGTCCCCCTGAAGAGTTCTGGTTTCTGTGGCAGATGGTTGAGAATCCAACCTGAAGCCACTGCGGAACATGTTCCAGTCGTCATTGGCCTCCCCGGAATCAGGAAAGGAAAATTCACTCCTGGCATTAGCTTTGCCGTAAAAACGGACAAAGGTTCCCTCGGATAGCTGTTCTCCCCACCGGAGGCTCCCAAAACCTTTTTCAACATTTCCCGCTCCGGCAACTAACAAGCCTCCCTGGGTGTCGGCAGCGTGTTTGGTGATAATGTTGATCACGCCATTGACGGCATTGGCGCCCCACAGGGTGGAGCCGGGTCCTCGAATCACTTCGATGCGGTCGATATCTTCGAGCATCATATCCTGAATTTCCCAATAGACACCCGAGAAGGAGGGCGTGTAGACGCTGCGACCGTCAATAAGTACCAGTAATTTGTTACTGAAACGACCATTAAATCCGCGGGATGTTACAGCCCATTTATTGCTGTCTATTCTCCCAACATGAATGCCTGGGACTTGCCGCAGAGCATCCGCAATGTTGGTAACTCCCTGTTGTTCCATGTCTTCGTTGGTGATGACAAAAATGGCAGCTGCTGCGTCGTGCAGGGGTTGAGCTCGTTTAGAAACAGAGGTGACTTCAATGTCCATCAAGTCTTCAAGACTGAGCTCCAGAAACTCTTCAGCACCCTCGCTGGTATCGGCGCCGAGGACGAATCCAGCAGATAATAGGACGAACAAACCCGATGCCATAAGTATGCGCACCATGCCCAACCACCATCCATTACGCATCGATTTTCTCCTGAGTTTTGGCCCCTATAACTAGGGGGCCCACACTGCGATTTGGGACATCTGTGTCCGCTAAACTATTTCAATACTCTTTTCGTAAGTTTTAAAGGAAACCTTAGAACTTGTTTTGACGGGGGCAAAAGACAAAGTGGTATTGAGAATAAGCTGGCAATTACGAAAGTTTTACTAGAGAAATATTAACATTGCTATCAAGTTTGGTGCGGCGAATAATGGAACACCTAAATTACAGATCAGCGAGGAGCGATTTGATGAAAAAGGGCGATTTAGTGTGGGGGTTAGCCTTTGTCTTGATCTGTGCATTTATGTTGAATCCATCATCCCAGAAAGCTTTTGTTGCCGCAACATCATCCCTTCCGTATGTGATGGGATTTTTTAAATTTGCCGTGCTGGCGACTATGGGTGAGCTCATGGCCATTAGAATTATTACCAACGACTGGAGCATACCAACTTCTGTTGTAGCCAGAGCGATCATCTGGGGCCTTCTGGGCGTGGCCATTGTTTTAGTTTTTAAAATATTTGCAGCAGGTGTTAGCGCAGCACAGAGTTCAGGAGCTTTGCCTTTTGAGGGAAACAAATTTGCATTTGCGTTCTTCACCAGCTCTACCATGAACCTAATCTTTGCTCCAACAATGATGGCCTTCCACCGATTTACGGACACCTATCTGGATTTAAAAGCGGAAAAAGGAAGCGCAGTAGGTATTCGAGAGGTTACTGATCGTATTGACTGGTATGGATTTGTCTCTTTTGTCTTAGTAAAAACCATTCCGTTTTTCTGGATTCCTGCCCATACGATCACGTTCCTATTGCCTCCTGAATTTAGAGTGCTGGCCGCAGCCTTTTTATCGATTGCTTTGGGAGCCATTTTAGCTTTTGCAAAGAAAGAAAAACCGAAGGCTGCATAGTTATCTATTACTGAGCCAAAGGACTGATGAAGTGGTCGTGTTCCTGGTGTTGGTTTCATCCCAATCAACTGGGTTGGATAATATTCCGCGTGTGTTGCTGTATTAACTGAGGGCCTTAATTTCTTCATATCGGTCACAATTTGTCACATGATCATTGACCATACCGGTGGCTTGCAAGAAAGCGTAGCAGATGGTTGAGCCCACAAAGTTAAGGCCGCGCTTTTTCAATTCTTTACTCATGAAATCTGAAAGCTCGGTACTCGCGGGTACTTCTTCTCTAGAAGCGAATTCATTCTGGATGGGAGTGCCATCAACAAAGCTCCAAAGATAGGAATCCAACGACCCGAATTCCGCTTTGATTTTGAGGACGGCCTTCGCGTTTTTGATTGCCGAATTTATCTTCAAACGATTCCGTATTATGCCTTTATTGGCCAGCAGCTGTTGTACCTCTTTTTCCGAATACGCAGCTATTTTTTGGCAATCGAAATCATCAAAGGCTTTGCGGAAGTTTTCGCGTTTTTTCAGAATGGTGAGCCAACTCAGTCCAGCTTGTGCACCTTCTAAAATCAAAAACTCAAACAACAATCGATCATCATGGAGTGGTACGCCCCATTCTTCATCGTGGTAGGCCATGTATAGAGGGTCACCTTCGCACCACCAGCATCTGTTCATGATTTCTCTATTCATTCTCTTGATGTCCGCAAAATGATCACTTAAGAGCAAAATATTATAGTTTGACCTGACGATCAAGTAGGGGCTTTGCAGTTGATTGCTTTGAGTGTTGCTATGGCTACTGCGCTGCTTATGAAGCCCAGTGACCGGCCCGACCATTATTTGAGGCGGTGTGAAAGCGCTGTACCGGCAATTCTATTAAAAACAGCACCCCCCGGGGGGTGCTGTTTTTGATGTTCTGGGAAGCCTAAGGGGATAAACCCTATGTCTTCAAAAGCCACCTAATCAGATTTCCGTCCTGCAAAAGTCCACTTGTCAAAAATCGAATAAACGATAGGTATGACAAACAAGGTAAAGACGGCAGAGATAAGCACTCCACCAATTTGAACCACCGCCATCGGAGTCCGGAATTCCGATCCCGCACCACCTAGCGCCTGGGGCATCATGCCAATGGCAATGGCCAGGTTGGCCATGATGATGGGGCGCAGGCGCGTAGGACAGGCTGCCAACAAGGCCTCGGTTATATTCATGCCCTTAGCTCGCAGTTGACCTGTGTAATCCAGAAGCAGAATGGCATTATTCACCACAATACCTATCAACATGATCATGGCCATCAGCGAGAAGATATTGATGGTCTGGCCAGTAAAGAACAGAGCCACAGCCAATCCGATCAGGCCCAGGGGCAAGGTCACCATCACTGTAAAGGGATGTATGAAACTCTCCAGCATGGCCGCCATTACGATGTAGATCAGAATAATGGCCAGGATCAAAGCGCCAAGGATTGAGGCGAAGGCTTCATCCTGGTCCTCTGCATTTCCTCCATATTTAACATTCACATCACTGGCGATTTCAGCCTCGGCCAATCCGGCGTCAATGAGCTTTCTTACACCGCTCAAACTGCCTGAGCCAATGTTGGCTGTCACTTCAATTTTCCGTTGTTTGTCGGATCGGAACAGAGTGGGTGTTCCGATGCTTTCAACCATCTCCATAACATCAGCCAAAGGTATGATATACCCGCTGCGAGAAGCCACCGGAAGGTCGGCCAAATCTGCAGGGTCCTGCCGGGAGGATCTGGGGTAACGCACAACCACATCAAACTCTTCACCATCTTGGCGGAAGACTCCCGCGTCCTCACCTTCATAGGCCATTCTCAGATCTGCCCCCACCTGGGCTGCGGTTAACCCATGGGCTGCCATTTGGAGACGCCGTGGAATAAACTCAATCTGAGGTTTTCCCGCAGCCTGGCTGGATTTTACATCAACCAGTCCGTCAATGCCTTCCATGATACCAAAAACCACATTGGCTGCTGCTTTCTGGGTCTCTGGGTTATCACTCAAGACTTCCAGAATGATTTCCGGTTCGGGGGCCTTACCCTCACCAGTAGGAATGAGGTTAATTTTGGCATCGGGAATGACCGCCATTTGGGGCCTTACTTTGGCGATGAAATCCAAAAGGCTGATTTCTCGCTCCTCGGGAGGAACCATACGCACCAGAATGTCCAGATCTTCGATACCCAATTGGCCTCCTCCAGCACGGGAGAGAACAGCAGAGGTTTCTGCTTCCTGCCAGAGGATGTTTTCGATGCGAGTCGAAATTTCACGACTGCGGTGCAGGCTGGTTCCTTCGGGTAATTCTATCTGGATTTGGAATTTGCTTTGATCCGTTATCGGAATGAATTCTCCACCCACAAAACTGAGGAGAAAAAATGAGCCAAAAAGGAGAACAATGGTGATCAACAAGGGTTGCCATCGGTGTTTGAGGGAATAGGCCAGTGCCTGGCGGTAACTGCCTTCCAGGTTGGTGTAAAACCCGTCCCAGGCTTGAGCCAGTTTTGCCACGGGACTATTGCCTGAGCCAATGCCAGTGCCCGGTTTCAGCAAGCGGGCCGCCAACATGGGGACCAAAGAAAAACTGACGATCAGCGAGAAGATGGTGGCAAATACCACCGTCAGCCCAAATTGGAAAAAGAACCTTCCAATAACGCCGGACATGAAGGCGATGGGGGTGAACACCACAATGTTTGTCAGAGTCGAGGCGAACACCGCCACGGCTACTTCCTGCGTACCGATGATGGCCGCTTCATGTGGATTTTCGCCATCGGCAATGTGCCGGGAAATGCTTTCCAGAACCACGATGGAGTTGGTCACCAGGGTTCCAATGGAAATACCCAGAGCCATCAAAGTCATGACATTCAAAGTGAAGCCATTGCTCTGCATCAGCAGGAATGTGGCCACCACAGAAACGGGCATCGCCAAAGTAGCGATGAGCGTTTGGCGCCAGTCGTGCAGGAAGATGAAAAGCAGAATACCAGTTAACAGAATACCGATTCCGATGTTCTTGATCACGTCATCCACCGAAGCCTGCACAAAAGTACTGCCTTCAGTAACCACTTCGAGAGTGAAGTCGGGGCCCAATTCATTTCTCAATTCCATCAGGGCTTCTTGTACTCCGGCGACCACTTTAACCGTGTTGCCATCGGAACGTTTCATCACGTTGACGCCGATGATTTCCTTGCGATCGAGGGTGGAAAATTCCCGCAATTCTTCCGTGGTGTCTACGATGTCAGCAATTTCGGAAAGGGCAATGGTGCCACCGGTAGGCAAGGGAATCCGGAACGATTTAAGGTCCGATGGATCTTCGATTTCACCATTGAGGCGTAAAGTCACTTCGTGGCCGCCCCTAGTGATGTTTCCAGCAGGAATGGTTAGGTTTCCTGCCTGCAATACTTGCCTCAGAGTGCCCAGAGTCAGGCCATAGGCGCGCAACCGCTCGGGCTTGACTGTGACTCGAATTTCACGCTCCCGTTTACCAGTAATTTCGACACCGGCAACACCTTCAATACGGCTGAGGCGTTCTTTGATGAGTTCATCAGAAATCCGGTAAATTTCCGCCATGGGGCGAGGAGCTGAGACGGCGATTTGCGCCACAGCTCCACTGCCAAATTCAAATTTTGAGATCACGGGGTCTTCCGCGGCCTCGGGCAGGTCGCCACGAATGGCGTCCACCTTGTCCTTGACGTCAATGGCCCCTTGATCCTGGGTCATATCCAGAGAAAACTGGACCGTAACGATGGACACACTTTCCCTGGACTCGGAAACCAATTCTTCAATATCTGCCAGAGTGGCAATCTGATCTTCGATGCGTTTGGTAATCTGGCTTTCCACCTCGGCAGGAGATGCACCAGGGTAAACGGTAGTCACCACGATGACAGGGAAGTCGATGCGCGGAATCAATTCTAAATTCAATTTCATGTAACCATTGATCCCCATAACCACGAGGGCTACGATAATCATGGTGGACAGGACCGGCCTGTCGACAAGAGTGCGGATCAAGCCCATATTACTTTTCCCCCCGCATCTCGAGAATACGAACCAAATCGCCATCAGTCAGGATGGATTTTCCAAAAACGACCACTTGGTCATTTTCCTGCAATCCGGACGTCACTTCGATCAAGTCAGAAGTTTGCATTCCAATTTGGATTTTTTCGAACTTCACCACGTTGCTGCCTGAGTTTTCTTTGTTTAAGACAAAAACCGCGTACCCATCGGCTGTGGTTTCCAAAGCGCCTACGGGAATGGTCAGGACATTCTGCCGCTGACCAGTTTCCACTTCGATGGAGACCAGAATGCCAGGCAACAGTTGGCCGCTGGAGTTGGAGAAGAGGGCGTCGCCTTCCAGAAGATGAGTCTGGGGGTTGGCTGCAAGATCCAGGCGCGTAACGGAACCAGGCAGGATGTCTCCTGAGATGGGGCTGCGCCAAATAGCGGGTTGGTCCACATTCAGGGCCAAAGCCTGGCGGCTGCCTGCCTGGAAAACCACTCTCACCGAATCTGTGCGTGCGATCCAAGCCAGGGGTTTGCCAGGAGTTACGGTCTCTCCTGCATCGACATTCACACTCATCACTTGTCCAGCCAGGGGAGCATGAAGGTCGGTGGCTTCCTTGGCGTCATTGAGGTTTGTGCGGGCAACCCGAAGATTCATTTTGGCTTTGTCCAGTGCCTGGGCAGAAACAGCACCTTCTTCAAAGAGGGCGGCCATGCGTTTGGAGTCACGCTCTGCATCTTCGTACAAGGCCAAGTATTTATTATATGAGTGCTGCATGGGGCTGGATGCGGTTTTTTCCAATAAGATAATAGGGTCGCCAGCTTCCACATGGTTGCCAGCTGTGTGGACCACTTTATTGACGCGCAACCGGTTGTTGGAAACCAAAGCGTATTGTTCAATACCTTCGACGGTTCCCGCGAGGATGGCGTGGTTGGACAGGTTGTTTCTGCTTACTGAAACCACTTCCACGGGCTTGCCTTCATCCTTATGGATGGCCCGAACGCTGGCTACGGATTGCGTGACTCCCAACGCCTGGAAGCGCCAGGCAAAGAGGGCAACAATGACAATGAGAACCACTACCGAACCAATGATGCGGCCGAGGCCACGGGACTGACTATTCATTTTCCATCTCCTGTGAGGTGTTTGTTCCTAAGAAAGGTGCGGAAGCATTTCCGATGGCAAGCGCCAGTCGGGCCTCGGCAATATTGCATGCGTACTGAACAGTTGATTTTTGAACTCGGGCTGATGTAAGAGCCACTTCGGCATCAAGCCGTTCCAATGGTGTAGCCAAACCGTTTGTGACGCGCACAACGGCCAGGCGGTAAGCTTCTTCGGCGAGAATGACGGCTTCGGTGCGTCCCTCAATGGCCGCCAGTGAGTTGGCCAGGCCTAACCATGCCTGACGAACGGAGAGCTCTTTTTCTCTGGTGACTCTGGCCAATTCGATTTCGGCTTGACGCAGATCTGCCGAAGCGCGCGATACCAAGCCAGTGGTTCTTTTACCATCAAAAATGGGAAAGGCCAGGCCCAGAGCGATGTTGGAACTGGTGGCCATATCGTCCTCATCAGGAACTAACCCACTGTTCCATTGGCTTTGCAGGGCATAACTGCCGCTCAGTAACAGCATGGGGTTTTTACCGGCCTTACGGAACCGAACTCCCTGTTGGGCAGCTGCCACCGAGTGATTCAATGCCTGAATTTCAGAGCTGCCTTGGAGCATGATTCCAACCAGTGAATCCTGATCTTCAGGAGCATCCACACCGCCGAGGCTATCGGCCAAGGCGACGATGGTGGCTGGAGGCAACCCACAACGCCGTTCAAGCACGAGAAGGGCTTGTGCCAGGTTATTGCGAGCTGAAATCAGGGGAGCTTGGCGATTGGCCACTTCCACCTGGGCCCGAAGGTGATCAAAATTACTCAAGGTTCCCTGTTCGAATCCTGATTGAGCAATGCGTTTCGCTTCTTCGGCTGCAGCCAGGGATTTCGTGGCTGTTTTTAGGTTTTCTTCTGCCAGAAGAACATCAAAGTAGGCCACCTCAGTGCTGAAGAGGACTCCGTCGGCAATAGCCTTCTCTTCAAATTGGGTTGCTGATAATATTTCTGAGGCCACACCGATGGAGGCTGACAGGCGACCAGCAGTCCACAAGTTGTAGCTTACGGTCACCGCTGCGGTCACATCATTATCACTCCCCATGGGGACGGGGCCGGAGACTCCGCCGAAGGCAGGAGCCATATCCGCTGGTATGAAAAATGCCGGTTTTTTAAGATTGCGGGAATATTCCCCAGCCAAATCCAAGTGCGGCAGTTGGCCACTTTTGGAGGCCATTAAAGAGCCCTTGTTTCCTTCAACTTCGGCCCGGATTTGTTGTAAAAACTCACTCTGTTCCAGTGAAAGTTTGAAAGCTTGATCGAGAGTCAAATGGTTGAAGTCGATACCCGGTTCCTGAGCCATGGCCACATTGGCAAGGCCCAGGATAAGCAGAATCATCAGGAGTATCTGGGCTCCTGGTGAATCAGATTTTTTCGTTTTTCGAAGGCTGAAGATTTTCATTTTTTCTTTTCCTCATCCAATTCTGGGGACTCAGTCATTAAGGGTGTGATGATGTGATTGATAACCAAATCGGGTATGGGGGTAAACGGGTTCGGTTTGCCTAAGGACATCAGGTGTGAGGAAAGAGCGTCAATGGCACCCAACAACATGAGAGCCAAATACTCCGGATTGTGTGGTTTTAACTGACCTGATTCCATGCCTTGAGTGAACAAATCCACAAAGATGACTCTGTGTAGCTCCTTGTATGGCTGCTTTATTTCCACAAAGAGTGAGGGGCTCTCCTGTAAGTGCATCAACACTTGATCCGGCCCTGCGTTACCTATCTCAATGGCGGCGTAAATAACCTTTTTCAGCCTTGCAACAGGCTTCAGTGTCGGGTCATCTGCATGAGTGAAAGCATTGTGGATTTGGTCCAAAAAGTCTTTGGCAATATGCAGAAATAAACTCTTTTTGCTGGGGAAGAATTTGTAAATTTTTCCTACGGAAAAACCGGTTTCATCAGCAATGTCGGACATGGATGTGTGCTCGACACCTTGGGTGGCAAATAACCTGGAGGCTGCGTCCAGTATATCGAGACGATCGGCTTCCATGGCTTTTTCTTTGCGCAAACTACGCATGGACGGGGTATTTGAGTCGTCCATTGGCCTCTCCTTGTGAATGTTGGTTCGAAAAATGAACAAGAGTTCAAATTATGAAAGAAAAGTCATTGCGCAAGTATTTCTTTATAAAAGTTGAAGATCAATACTGACTGGGTTGTTTCAATAAGTGTGGTATTTGAGGAGATAACGTTGGAAAAGGGGGCCTGGCCAAGATACCCCGAGGGATGCTTTGTTCCACCCGGGGTATTTTGGCAAATTTACCGAGCCAGAGTCATACTGCGATACTCAATTTGTCCGTCATGAATCAGCCGGGAAAAATACACTCCCGAAGCGAGAGCCCGCCCGGTGTGGTCATCTCCCTGCCAAGTTACGGTGTGAGGGCCCGAACTGAGAGAGCCGTCCACGAGGGATTTTAGGTGACGGCCTCGAGCATCAAAAAGATCCAATCGGGTGTAGCCTGAGCTGGGTAATTCAAAACTGATAATAGTCATGGGATTAAAGGGATTGGGGTGGTTTGGCAACAGGACGAGTTTCTGGTCCACCACATGGGGGATTCCCGAAAGATCCAAAATTCCGGAATAGTTTGGCCCCCCAAAGGAAGGGCTCATCACTACGAAATCTCCCGTCCCATCGGGATAACGGCCGGTGCTTACATCTGCTTCCTGAATACCAAAATCAACTCTTGAAACAGCTGCCAGGGTGGGCGAAGACAAAAGAATGGTCTCACCTGTGGCCGAGAGTTTAAACCCCGTATGCAGGCCATCCTGCTCTTCATCATTATCAGCCCAGATCATCAAATATTCTCCAGGCTCCATGACTGTACCAACGGGAAAGGCCCATTGGTCAGGTTCATTCTCGTCATCGGTGAGGTAATAACCGGCCAAATCCACGGTCGTTCCGGACCCGTTATAAAGTTCAATCCAATCGTCGTATTCACCGTTCTGATCTGGTGTATCGGAATCATTGGCGGCCAGAAATTCGTTTATGGTCACTAGGCCAATGACAGGCAGCACAAGATTCTGGTAAGCGGCCCGGGCAGGATAAACTGTGGCAGCCAAGGTGTTGAAGGCACGAATATGGTACTGAACATCCAATGAGCCAGCTTCCAGGGTACATCCGTAAAGGCCGTCGCCAGCTGCGCCGTCTTCGTGGTTCCCATCATCAAACATGGTCGTTTCTGCAAAGCGAAATGAACCTGTCTGGCGATGGCGCAGATAAACTTCCGTAGCGTCTGTGACCTGAACGGTCACGTTGACGATGTCTCCAGGACTAGCAGTCTCTAGCGAAAGACTGGGGGGCTGCACGTCTGGGGCCAATGCGGTGAATCCGGGTTGAGAAAGCAGCCACTCCTGCCGGCCGTCCATCAATTCCTGAATTCCCCACTCTCCGGCTTCAACATAGAGATTCTGGAGAAATTCGTTGTACGTGTAAAACTTGTTCGGGTCTGCTTGGACAGCAGAATCAATCACTGACTGCAACTCTTCACCCCGGGTGAGATACCAGTCATTGGAAAAGTTTTCTGCCAAGATGGTTTTCATATGCGCGATGTAGAGCAGCTGATGCTTTTCAGACTCCAGTGTTTGGCTCAAGATGGGGTACTCAGAATTGGTGGCATTATAAAATGGATCTAATTGTTGCAATTGGGCCAGCGTTGTTGGAGGGCCACCTGGGCCGCCCAAGCGAAAGGTCCCGAAGGTCATATTCAGGTCCCAGAATAAAAAATTGAAGAGACGGTCCTGATCCCGGTAAAAATAGAAATTATGGGGCGCACTGATGGGGCTATCCAAACTGACCAGAGTGTTATGGACGGCCAGGAACCAAAGCAAACGATCAACATCAAGAACTTCATCGATGCTTTCAGTGTAGTTATTGAGGGTATCACAGAGGGCCACAAGTTCATTCCAGCCATAATCAGACTGCAGCTCATAATTGTTGAAATAGCTAGTGGAATCGGCGCCTTGGTAAATCAATTTTGCGCCCAAAATACCGGGCCCGTGGCCAGTGAAATCACCTTTGAATAAAGTATTGTCTCTGTTGCCAAAGGCTCCTTCAATGAAGTCTTTGTCGACGGATTGAACGTTAGTATAGAGCCCCATATGTTGGCCGTTAATGGTGACGTCAATATACCCCACCCCACTGGCAGGAAGATACTTCCCACCAATTTCATATCCGAGGATTTCGCGGACAAAAGACGGATCTTTATAGCAGTTGGCTAATTTGAGGGTGCCAAAACCCAGATGATCTTGATCATCAATGATATGATCCAGTTTTACATTGAGTGGGTTTTTTACTCTGCTGGCACTGTAAGAGCTGTTTCCTTTGTATTTTACACCAACACTTTCGTAGACTACGCCATTGATGATAGCTTGTCCCACCAGGCGTTCATCGTCTCCGTCTTCATAATACTCATCTAAAATCTGGTCCCAATTTGATTCATTAAAATTGAGTTGGAGGGTGCAAATGGTTTCAGGGTCGTAAAAATTTTGGGCAGTTGCTGAGGATATAAAAATCAGAGACGATGCGATGACCCAGAGGATGTATTTCATTGTCGGCTCCCAAAATGAAAGCTGCCATTTTTCCGAAAAAATTTACATTTTGGCAGTTTTTTGACAAAAGCGTGGTGGCGAACGGGAGAATTCTTTCCCCTGAAGTACCCAACGCATACTGGGCAAAATTCTTTTGGTTTATTTTTGGGGAAAGAAAATAATGACCGCTGGAAGGGCAAATACTGGCAAGGATTGATGAGCGCCTAAAAGCGCTCACCAACCCAACGCAAATTAACGATACAAGCCTTTAATATGGTCCCAGGTCATGTTCTCTGTGCTTACGGTACCCGCAATCACACCGGGAGTCCCGCCATCTGCACCGGCCATCCAGTTGCTCGCGTCAGAGAAGTCGGAGCAACCGAGGGTTTCGAGCAACAAAGAAGGTCCGTCGCCGTCGGGAGTGGTGGGCCATGGGGCGGCGTCGTCATAGGTCATGGTAAAGACTACGCTATCATTAGCATCCAGAATGAAAATCGTATCGCCACCACCACCCAGGCCAAAACCTTCCCCGGCAGGATCGAAGTCATTGGCGTTCAGATTACCAACGCCTGAATAAACGGCACCGAACTCGGAGGAGTCGGCAGCTAGAACCAAAACTTCACCCACAGCAAGGGTGCCGACCAGATAACAGTGAGGATGAGAATCATGAGGCACATCCGGATCACCATCAACCATATGCATACCAGTCAAATCGATAGGAGCTGTGCCACGGTTGTAGAGTTCGATCCAATCCCCGCCATCATTGTTGTCGTTGTACATCAGTTCAGTGATGATGAGATTCTGAGCGGCGGCTACCCCGGCCATGGCCATGACGACTAAAACCATAATAACTTTTTGCATGAAATTTCCTCCTGTTGGTGTGCCCTCTCCCCAAGGGAAGAGGGCGTTGGTTGTTGTGCTCACTAATCCAAGTATTCGCTAACTGCCGAGGCTCTTTCTGAAGAATGTTGAATCAACTCTGAAATGGCATTTTGAAAATCTCCGCTTCCCCTCAGGAAGGAGTATCCGGGAGTTTCGGTGGTGGCGTACGGCTCGATCATCGCTGCATTAGAATTGTAAATGGCCTGGATGGAGCTGGTACTGAAGGCTCCGCCAATGACTTCAGACACATAAGCGTCATATTGCCCTCGATAGACTTCGTCTGCGTACAAGAATTCAATAAGAGGCCAATGGTCACTTGCCAGATCCGAGAAATTCAATGCCAAGGAGCCTCCCAGCTTTCCTTCCTGAAGGGCTTCGTTGTTATCCCAGTTGATCCAGGTCAGCTTGCCCGTCTCTGGGTTGTTGTAGAGATAGTAGTTATGTGTCATGCGGCCGTAGGTATCCCAGTTCTGGATGATCGTATTGACGGCCAGATATTTCAGGAATGCATCGGTATCAAAAATGGTTTCCAGGTTCGTCCGCCAGAGGGAGGAATCCGTGGTACGACTACCGTCATGCAAGGCGGCGAATAGTTCCTGGATGTCTGCCCAGGTGGAATCATCTTCGTTGGTCTTTTTGACGAAAACGTCTTCACTGAAAGATCCATCCACAAACGAGGCACCAACACCATCAGGTTTGTAGAGATTGCCATCGTCATCTGCAAACTGGGTCTCCAAAACGGTGTCATCCACTTCTTCCACCATGGTGTAGACTCCGAAATAAACCGGGCCTTCTCCGAAGTCTACATAGAGTGTGTAGAAGGCGGTGTGAGAGCTGGCCAACCCGGCGTTGCGGAATACATCGGAAGATACTTTTTCCCGTAGCATGGATGCATCGTCATAGTTGTTTTTAAGGCTCAGTTTCTTGAATCCGTAGAAACGTTGATTGTCAATTTGAGGGTATGTATCTTCGAACTCGTCAAAATCCAGTTTGAAAGAAAGCTTCAAATTTCCACTCTGCCAGGTAGAGACCAGGCTGGAGTTTCCTTTGAAGCGCACTCCAACACGGTACCATTCGGTATCGTCAAAGAAGACTTCGGCCGGTACGAAAACGGGGTTGTCGTCGAAATTGGATGGTTGACTACCATGAGAACCAAATTCTCCGTACAACGCAGTCATATCGTCCAACATGGTTTGCCACCGGGTTTCCGTAATGACGATGTCGATTCTTTTGACGGTGTTGTCTTCGAAAACAGCGTCGAAGTCTGGATCCGCATCCTTGCTGTGAGTCGCTGTGGACCAATCGCTGGCAACAAAATCGGTATCATCTACTACTTCGTCTTCTGTGGTTGGTTCGGTGATATCATCGTCGTCACTGCAGCCAACCAGGAAGGAGAGAGTAAGGATGAGGAATATGGGGACCAAAATTTTCACAAGGGATTTTTCTTTGGGGCTTATCATTTCAGAAACTCCTGAAAATGGAGAGGGAAAGATATGACGTTCGACTCTTGAAAAACCAAACTCGCGAAAGCCGGAAATCTTTCAGAAAAACTTCCCGTTTTTGAGAAAAACTTTTTCCTTATTCGTATCGCAGAGCAGTGATGGGGTCGAGTCCGGCCGCCTTGCGTGCTGGCCAGAAGCCAAAAAAGATGCCCACTGCAGCGGAGAAGCCAAGGGCAATGCCCACAGTGGTCGGTGCGATGGCTGTGGGCCATCCAGTGAAGTATGCCACCAGCCAGGACCCACCATATCCGACACCCACACCGATGATTCCGCCCAATAACGAGAGGACGATGCTCTCCACCAGGAATTGCATCAGCACATCAGCGGGCCGCGCCCCAATGGCCATGCGAATGCCTATTTCCCTTGTGCGTTCGGTTACGGAAACCAGCATGATGTTCATGATTCCGATGCCGCCGACCAGTAGGGAGATGCCAGCGATGGCCGCCAGCAACATGGTCATAACTTCGGTGGTGCCAGTAGCTGCGTCGGCCAAATCAGATTGGTTGCGGACGGTAAAATCCGGGTCTTCCCAGTCGGCCAAACCATGGCTTTCGCGCATGATGGCAGAAGCTTCTTCCATGGCTGCGGCCACATCATCCGGGCTCCAGGCCGAACCCAGGATTTGGGCAATGAACTGCCGTCCGGCGAGCCTTTTCTGGACGGTGGTGTAGGGAGCGACAACGCAATCGTCCTGGTCATCACCACCGGCGGTTTGGCCTTTGGCTTCCAGAACTCCAATGACGTCGAAAGGTACATCTCGCAGAATAATTTGTTGGCCGATGGGGTCTTGGTCGGGGAACAGTTCCGTGGCCACGGTTTGGCCCAAAAGGCATATCTTCCGCGAGGATCGGATGTCATCCTGGCCAAACCATTGACCACTGTCCACATGCCAATCCCTGATCTCTTCAAAAGTAATGTCCACCCCATAGAGAGGGGCGTGCCAGTTTCCACCGCCACCTCGGATGCGTCCTCCGGTCATGATCACCGGCGTCACTGTGCTGAGCAGCATGCTTTCTCTGGCTAATTTCTCAGCGTCGGCAATCTGCAACCGGTTAAGGCTGCCGGCCCCACCTCTGACACCACCGGAATTACTGGCGCCGGGGGTGATGACAACCATGTTGACACCCAAATCCAGAATACTCTGTTCTATCCGTGACTGGGCGCCTTGGCCGATGGCGACCATGCAAATGACCGCGCCCACACCGATGATGATGCCCAACATGGTCAACATACTGCGCATCTTGGTGCGGGCGATGCTTCTCATGGCGATACGGATCATCTTTTGGGGTTTCACGATTGCTCCTCAAAGGCCATAGCCAGATCGTCTTGGGCACAGCGGCGGTCTGCCACGGGTTCGTCCCGAATTATCAGTCCATCCCGCAATTCGACGATGCGTCGGGCGTATTGGGAAATGTCCGTTTCGTGAGTGACCATGACGATGGTCAGGCCCTGGTCATTGAGTTCCTGAAACAAAGCCAGAACTTCGATGCTGGTGCGGGTATCCAAATTCCCGGTGGGTTCGTCGGCCAGCAGCAGGGACGGCTCAGTAACCAGGGCGCGGGCTATGGCCACCCTCTGCTGCTGACCTCCTGACAGCTCGCTGGTTTGGTGTTGCCGTCGGTCATCCAGCCCTACGCGTTGCAGGGCTTGACGCGCCGCTACAGCGGGGTCGATCCCACGTTCTGAACGGTCGTATAGTAAAGGCAGCTCTACATTTTCCTGGGCACTGGTGCGTGCCAACAGGTTGAAACCTTGAAAGACAAAACCGATGTGACGGTTGCGGATATCGGCAAGCCGGTTTCGGCTGAGATTTTCAACCCGTTCCCCGTCCAGTTCGTAGGCCCCTGATGTGGGGCGGTCGAGACAGCCGACAATATTCATGAGGGTGGATTTTCCGGATCCCGAGGCACCCATGATGGCCACCATTTCGCCTGGATTGATGTTCAGGTTGATGCTCCGCAAAGCATGAACCTGATTACTGCCCATGACATAAGTTTTGGTCAGCTGGGACAGGGTGATGACCGTGTTGGCCGTTTCCATGGCTACATGCCTCCCGGAGATGGGGGACCCCGTCTGGCACCTTGGTTGTTCTGTTGCTGGAATGGTGAACTGGATTTGCTGGCTGTGGATGCGCTACTGGACACACCCGCGACCACCTGAATTCCGACCTCCAGATCACGGCCCATGACCACGGTATTGGTGCCGTCGCTGATGCCCAGGTGGACGGGAACCATCTCCAATTGCCCTTCGGTGTTGAGGGTCCAAAGCATACCGCGATTTGCATCCGCCGCGCCTTTACGGGAGCCCCTGGGCGAGTGAGGGGGCTTGTCGCTTCCACCTGGAAGCGCGGCCCTCTCGGAGCGTTTCCGTTCCAGCGCGGCGGACATCGTTTCCTGATCGGGTTTATACCTCAAAGAGGCGTTGGCCACGTACAGGACATCTGTTGCTGTTTCCACCAGGAAATCGACTGTTGCGGTCATACCGGGCAGCAAAATTCCTTCGGGATTGTTGACGTTAACCACCGCCGTGTAGTTGACCACGTTTTCTTCACTGGCAGATTGCAACCGCAACTGGCGGACGGTGCCAGAAAAACTGTTGTCGGGGTAGGCTTGCACTGTAAATCTTGCGGTTTGGCCTTCGGCGATCTGACCAATATCGCTTTCGTCAACTGAGACCAGGATCTGCATTCGGGTCAGGTCCCCGGCTATAAGGAATAATTCTGGGGAAGAAAAACTGGCCTGGACAGTTTGGCCCACATCCACGGCTCGGTTGATGACGGTGCCATCGATGGGAGAGGTGATGGTGGCGTAGCTGAGGTTCTGTCGGGCACGGGTCAGATCAACCTCGGTTGCTTGCACTGATGCCCGGGCGGAATCCAAGTTGTATTGGACGCTGTTAAATTCGCTGTCTGAGACCATGTACTCTTCATGAAGGGCCTGGGTTCTGGTAAACTCCCGCTCCGCATGTTTGAGCTCGGCCTGGCTGCGAGCCAATTGGGCTTCGGCTCCGGCCACGGCGTTGGCCAGCAAGGCAGTATCGATACGGGCGATGACCTGACCCTCTTTGACGGGGTCGTTAAAGTCGACGCAGATTTCATGGACGATTCCGGATACCTGTGTGCCCACTTCAACCGTAGTGACAGCGTCGAGGGTGCCGGTGGCTGAGACAAGAGATTCCACATCGCCCTGCTCCACGGTCACCAGACGGTAGTTGACCGTTTCCTGGCTACTTTTGCCTTGCATGAGAACCAAAGTGATGGCTCCGGTGACAAGGAGTAGAACGACAAGTAGTACTTTCTTCATGAACGTGCCTTCCGAATTTTAAAATGATATTGTGAATGCTTCGCCAGGTTTGATGTCCGGCGTTTCCGGCAAGGGAACATAGACTGCAAGGCCCCAACCAGGGACAGAGGCCAGGGGATCATTGCGCAAAGGCATTTGTTCCACATTTGCTCCTAGGCTGGACACTGAGCTGATGATCTTATGGCGGGGGTCGGCGACTCTTCTCAAGTGCACCTCAGTCCCCGGTTTCAAATTCAGAATCTGATTTTCGGGGAGATAGGCCACAATACCTGTGGATTGTGGAGCCAGGATCGATAGCACCGGCTGCCCAGCGGCCACCACCTCACCATTTTCGTGATGGATTGCCACCACCCGGCCATGGGCGGGGGCCCTGAGCACGCAGCGGCTGATGGCCAGACTCACCATCTCAATTTTGATTTCCTGAATCTTCAACCCACTTGCAAGAGGTTTGAGCAAGAGATCAGAATCGGGTACTTCCAACAGGAACCCAGCGAGAAATTCCCGGTACCTAGCATCAGCCTCCTGATGGGCCTTGACCATGGTGGCTACGGTGTTTTCCTGGCCGGAAATACTTTTCTGCAATGCCTCATATGCAACCCGCGCATCATCAAGGGCCGCGCCGGAGGTCATCTCCTTCTCTTCCAGTTGGCGAGTTCGGTCAAGGGCCATTTCCAGCCCCTGCAGTTGGATGCGGTTCTCAGTCAAACTGGCCAGGGCTGTGAGGTACTGGATGTGGGCATCTGAAGCATCCCGGGCAAATCGCCGCAGATTTGTTTGTTGGTCCACCTGTTGGCCGGCGGCATTGAGTTCCCATATGGCCTTTTCCCTGCCCAATTGGTGAGACAGTTGGTCCAGCTCGGTACGGGCTTCTCGTAGTTGTAGCAAAGCTTCATCGTCACCCAGGGTCGCCACAATTTGCCCCTGGGATACATCCTGGTTGAGTTTTACCTCGACGCGATTCAGTCGGCCGGCAGTCTCGGACGCCACATTATATCGGACTTCTCTGGCAAAACCGGTGACCGATCCACCTTCCACCTGTCTGAGATACAGGGGTATGGCCAGAATTAAAACGCCAAGCCATACTAAGAGAGGCGTCAGGCGTCGGAGGCGGGTTTTTAAGCGTCGAGAAAGCAGGTCATTCAAGTTTGCTGGGATAGTTTTCGTTGGTGCCATCAGGGAGCCGCCTCGGTGTCCTGCATGAGAAGGGAGAGTTTACTGACATGGGCAAAAGCCCCGATTTCCTCGGCAAGTTGGGACGATTCCTGGAGGTCCACCAGCTTGACCTGATAGGATACTTCCACAGAAGCACCATCCTGGACTTCCCGAATGTGGAGCAAATTGAACGTATCACAATATCGCTTGAGAACAGTTCGGATATCTTGATCCGGGCCTCCGCTCGAAGGCAGTTGGAAGCGCAGCAGTCCATCATGGCTCAGAGGGTTGCCAAAGCCGGTGGCCGTTAGGTAGAGAATGATGGCGCAGATGATCAGGGTGCCGATGCTGCCCACCATGATGTTATTAGTTCCCGCGGCAATGCCAACGGCCACTGAGAAGAAAAGGAATACGGTATCGTTGGCGTCCTTGACGGGAGTCCGAAAACGGATCAGGGCCAGGGCACCAAAAAGACCAAAAGCGCGGGCAATGTTGTTGCCAATAACCAGCATCACCAAAGCAACAATGAGGGAGAGAATGATCAGGGAGCGGGCCATGGTTCCGGAGTAGGATACCCCCCGGTGCGTCCTGAGGTAAACCCAGGAGATAACATGGGACAGAAGGAATGTGGCCAGCAAACAGAGGACAATGGAGTCTATCCCCAGTATGCCGCCGCCAGCTCTGTGATTAAGGAGCTCGTTCATAAGTTTACGACCTGGGAAAAAGAGAGGGGTGGGCTCTGATCCAGTAACCCCTTTTTGACGCAATTTCCATATTTCGAGTACGATGTCCGGTCCAACTCGAAGTGCTGAATTATACGGGCCACCCAGTCGGGACAGGAGTCATCAAATTTCAATTCAAGGACAACATTCCGGGGTTCCACCGGTATCCACGAACCGGCTTTTCCGATACCGTAAATTCCCTTGGCAGGTAAGCAACAGAGATTGCGGTCCATGGTGACCCTTACGTCGGGATTGATGACTCCAACGTAGGCTTCTCTGCGGTACTTTACCCAGACCATGGGCTCGGCCAACCAACGGGCCACCCAAGCGATGAATTCTTCGTAAGACTCTCTTTGGTCCCCTGTGAGGGAAGTGAGACCCGTAGAACCTCCGGCCAAAATAAGGGCCATGGTTTTTTTGTCGATGCGCGCCCGCCCTTTGAGAACGAGACGGTCGAAGCGTCTTTTGATTTCCAGGAACACAGGGGATTCCGGCTTTTCATTGTATGACCGAATGCGCAATTTGATACGGTTCAACAAGCCATCTTCGGTTTCCTGGAAGAGTTTCATCTCCGGGGAATCGAGGTAGAGACTGGTGATGTCATAACTCAGGTCGGGACTGGCGGCGGCGTATGGGTCCGGTTCTATGTACGGACCTGCAAAGGTGGGAATTGCCGCCGCGAGTTCTTCGGAAATGAGGTACTTGCATTCATAACGCCGAAACGAAGTTCGAATGGGCAATTTATTCTTTTGATTCAAGTCCGTCATTTCAGATTCCATTCTGTCGATCCATTGATTTCACCAGTTCAACGGGAACTATTAACATATTTAGTAGCCAAACTCCCCAATACTGAAATCCTTTCGTTTAATCTTGAAGGATTGGCTTTCAAATTCTGAATAATTGAAAATTACCGAAAGTTTTGGCGATTCCCTGCGTTTAGTTAGGCACGACTCTTAGAAAGGAATCGCCTCATGCAGGACTCCGCGTTCGTTGTTCATTTGATCGATTATTCCGGCACCGGTGACCAGACGCTTCAAGAAGCCCTGCGCTTAGAAGGGTTTGATGTGACGGTGTTAATGGCGGAGCAACCTGATCTATTTACATCTACGCCAGACCACCCGGACATGGTTATCCTGAACTTGGGCCAGAACGGTTCACGGGGTTTGGCCTTATGCGGGCGAGTGCGAACAGCTTTTCCCCATTGTGCTCTGTGCCTGGTCCACGAGGGGCTTGGCGAATGGGAAGAATCTATTGCCTTGGAAATTGGCGCCGACGCTGTGATCCCCCGACCGGCGGAGGCCCGACGGGCCGTGGCGCAAGTGCGGGCTTTTCAGCGGTTGAAGGGAAAGAACCCAACCCCACAGGTTCCACGCCTTCAACTGCTGTCTGGCTCGCGTTCTGTACGGGTTAATGGAGTCAGCATTTCTTTGACCGATGCGGAGTTCGATCTTCTGAACATGTTGTCCCAGCAAGCCGGTCATGCCGTGAGCCGGGACGCCATCTGCCAACAAATGCGGGGACTGGCCCATGAGGTTCGCGACAGGGCAATCGATTTGCGCATTGCCCGCATTCGCCAGAAATTGGGGGACAACCCCCATGAACCCGTTTTCATTCGTACAGTTCGAGGCGAAGGTTATATGCTTATGGTTGGCGAAGCCTGATACAAAAATCCCACACATTCAGGAATGTTAAATGCTTTTTCCAAGGTACGATTCGGCAAAGGGCCGGGTCTTGTTTCCTTAGGAGGAATCTCATGATCAGTTCAATTTCAGGCATGGGCAGCTCGATGGCCGCCATGCAGGGAGCCAAAGCCCGTCCCAGTCAGGAAGATTTATTTAATAAAATCGATACTGACGGAGATGGTAGCGTCAACGCGACAGAAGTACAGTCCATGGCCGATATGATGGCTGAAAAAATGGGCGATGCAGCTCCAACGGCAGATGAACTCATGGCTCAGATTGACTCAGATGGTGATGGAGCCATGAGTTTTGCTGAGTTCGAGGCCGGCCGTCCCCAAGGCCCACCATCCGGACCGCCACCTGGTCCTCCGCCTGGTGAAGAGGAAGAATCCTTGCTCTCAAGCTTGAGTTTCAGTGCTTCGGGTGAAACGGACCTGAGTTCTCTTTTCAGTATCGGTGAGGAAGAGGACGTCTCTTCGTATGAGAGCATCTACGCATAGTTGAATAACAGGCCGGAGCAACCGCTTCGGCCTGTAACCATTTGTATCTACCCATGGAGTGGATCATTCAGCCTTGGCTGAAATTCTGACAGCCATTATTCCTTTTGGAAACGACTTTCGCAAAAGTGGGCTTCTGGCTGAGATTCCAGGAACGCCAAGACATCTTTGATCACCATATCTGGTGAAACCAAGATTCCCTTTTCATGAAAATCCACAAAAGTATGGTGGGCGGGAAAATCCTCTGCTGAGGTGGCGCGGGCCTGGTCCTGCATCTCGGTATCAACCACCCCTGGTTCATAACTGAAGACCGCGGCCTGGTCTGCTGTGCGTCCTTCCAACTCGAATTCTTTGGCCAGCGTTTGGCCGCTCAGGCGGAGGGCCGCTTTGGTGGCACTGTAATCCCCAAGACCGGGGAAGGGGGTGTGGGCAGCCCCCGACGAGATGTTGACGACTCGAATATTTTGCGAAGATTCTGTAGACTTGGCGAGCCAACCCATGAGGTAGGCTGGGGCTGCTGCGTTGATGGCAAAAATTCGTCCCAGATGGCTGGCATCGGTTTGGTGCATCCACCGCAATGCGCCGATCAGGGCCGCATTATTCACTAAGGCTACAGTGTGCCAGGGCTGCTGAATCAAGATGTCCTGCCAGTTTTCCAATATCTGAGCCGGCAAATTTTCCAAATCTGCCAAATCTATTTGAAGGTGGGTGTAACGTTCGGCTTCCAGCGCGGCCGGGCGACGGGACAGGCCACAAACACGCCATTGATTCTGGACCAGGCTTTGGGCCATGCTCAGTCCAATCCCGGAGCTAGTGCCCGTTACAAAAGCTAGATGCTGCTTCTCATTCATCACTGTGTCCTTTAAAAAAAGGGCCGGCCACTGAGTGCCGGCCCTGGTTCATTAATTCCAGATCACTGTTCCATGTGCCGGATCCAATTCAGCCAACAACAGAGCTCTCAATTGCGGCCATTGTTCAGCCATCACATCTTTCTGGGTGAGGACGAGAGTTCGAATCAGGGTCAAACAATCCTCGTTCTGATGAATTTGGAGTTCAAACAGGCCCACGTCATTAGCCAATTTAAAAGCCTGAGGTATGTGTTTCAGATCTGCGGCCGAGGTCTCCAGACGCAAAGTCACTGTTTGATGCCAACCTTTCATCCCGTGCACCGGAGTGTCTCTCTTTTCGTCATAGAGATGCACTCCCTGGGGCAGGGTGTCCAAAATCCCACCCAGAGGAGCAGACAAAACAAGGGACTTGCGGTCCAAACCGTCATGGGGGATTTCAAATTCCTGGAGAGTGAAGTCCAGCTCCACCACCGCTGGTTCGATGGAGCCCGGGAGAACTGAGGCAGGCTTTAAGCCGGGCAGAATGGATTCCGATAAGGGAGAGACAAACCCATCCTTTAGGCCTTCAGGAGAGCGGGTTTCTCCGTGTTGGCTGAAGGCCGCGGTTCCCCTGAAATAACCTTCGCCTTTGAATAAATCATCTTCACCGGGAGAAAGGTTCAGTCCCACAGTGAAGGACATTTCTGACTGGGGAAGGGTTGGAGTTTGGGGCCTGTTGTCGCCAGACTGGTGAAGATCCCAGAAGGCATGGCCCATAATTTCGTCAGGAGAGATGACCGTGCCGCTGGCGGGATCAAACCAGAGACCGGAACCCGACCTCAGGCGGAGAATAATCCGCTGTATATCCTGGAGGCGAGGAATGTCCGGGGCTACCAAACTTGAGCCCTGACCGATGAACATGGGATCGACGGTGAAGCCAGCGACACCCAAAAGTGCTGCGGCCAACACGGCTCGGTCCAGGTCATGACCATAGGCCGTATCAAGGGTGCGCACGGCGGAACGCGGGGCAAAAGTCCAGAACCCTGTGTCGTAATGAATGGGGCGGACTTTTTGATTGAGAAAATCTCCTACGGCCACAGCTCTTTGGCGAGTGCTGAGGGCGGGATGCAAAACCTTCTGCAATAAATCAGTCTGTCTTGATTCAAGAATTTGGGCCCTCTCGAAATTTTTCAGCCAGTTCTCGGCCAGTGAATTCCAATCTGACCAAAGTGTCCAAGCCACGGTGGGTTCTATGGACTGGGGGCTGCCGGTTGCTGGTTGCCGGCGGGCTTGAGTCAGGGAAGAGGTCCAGATTTTTTGTTGGCCTCCCTGGGCAATCCATTCCACAGCACCGTTGATCTCTTCGGACTTTATCTGGGCTCCGCTGATCTTGAGTTGGGTGCGGACCGCCGGATCATCCTGAGCAAAAATAAAGAGACCACCAGCGGCGGGTACCTTTTGTTCAGTGATGGTATAGACCGTTTCCATGATGCAACCCAGTTCCACGCCATCATGCAGAAGCATGGTTTCGCGCATGGCTGTGTAATCATCGGCACGGTTCACAGCATAGGGTAGGGTGTGAACCACGGCTGTCTCACTGATTTGTTCGGCATCGGGCCACCACCGGCCTTCACGCCAAGTGCGCAGTTTTTCCACCTTCAACTCTGACGTGGCGCTGTTCCAGGGGACGCGCAAATCGGCATAGCGGCGCACTCCTACGGCAGTGCCGATCCAGACTACTCGGTGGACGCGGGTGCTGAGGCTTTGGTCCTTGTTCAAGCTCACTTCGAGGCTTTCGAGCAGGAGGATGCAATCTTCCTGCTGGGTATCAAAATTTTGCTGGGCCTGGGCCCACAGCTGGTCCAGGTCCTGGCCAAGGGAGGATCCCATTTCGGCAGCAAAAAGGTTAACCGAAAGCAGGAGGATGATGATGGTGCTGAGGCATGTGAGACGCTTCATTATTCGCCCTCCTTTTCCAGACGGATGGTTTTTTCGGCCCAATCCTGAGCTGCGACCATGGTTTTACGAAATCCTTCATAACCCTCGGGCGGTATTTGGCGACGCTTGACCTGAGCGGTTATTTTCGATTCCAGCTTACCCTTCTGATTCATTTCAGCGTTGAAGCCTCCGTAGGTTTCATCCAGCGCGATGGGGGTGCATTTCTGGTGCAGCTTGAATCCACCGGGCACCTTGATGCTCTCTTCAATATCCACCAGCTGGGTGAAATAGAGCAGCAAATCGCTTTGCCGCTCTTCGGCCCAGTGAGTGCTTCCTGCTCGGAACAGGCTGCCGTCGCTGAGCACCAGTTTCAAAGCAGGGCTTTGAAATTCCAGGCCCCCGGCCAAGAGCTGGGCGTAGCGTGGAATTTCGTATTGGATTTCGATCCACATGTCCTTGTTAAAATCTTCGGCGGACAAATGTTTGACCTCGATCTTTTGCACGGTTGGGCTGAGGGCTGAAAGCAGTCGGGCTCCTCGTGCATTGATGTCTTTGCGGGGCGTGCCTGAGACGATACGGCGCAGGCGGCCATCCAGGGCACCAGACCCCAATAGATGGAAGGTTCCCTTCAGGGTGCCATCCTTTTTGAGTTCGCCTTTATGCCTGACTTTGAGGGTGGACTCTTCTGGTGGGCTGTAACGGATGCGACTGAGGGTCTCACCTTCCGGCGTGCCCACCAGGTAGTGTTGTTCGGTTTCCAGCATAGACCAGACGGTGTTGTTGTACGGGACCCAGGTGGGGTCGTACATGCGGAAACTGCCGTCTTCCAGGCGCAAGGCTGTGACGCAATGATTGAACTGATCGGCAGGTAAATCGTCGATGCGGCTGCCGGCCATGGTCATGGCTGCATAGCTGTCCATACCCGCGGCTCGCATCATGGTGACCAGCATTCCGGCGATGTCCTTACAGACTCCGCTGCGCTGGTCGAAAATCATTTCTCCGGAGTGCAAAGTGAAGCCTTCCCCTTCGCCCATGGTTTGGCCCGAATAACGAATGTTTTGGGCCACCCAGTGCAGCAGGGCTTTGGCTTTTTTTTCTTCCCCGGATTTAGTCAATCCCTGGTCTTTGAGAATTTGATCCACTTTTTCCTGTATGGCGGGGGTGACGGTGAATTGATCGCGGTTTACATCGAAGAACCAGCGGCTCTTGGCTTCCCAGCTTTCAGCGGTAGCCATGACCACCTTGGGGGCAAAGTCAGAAGCGTCTGGTTGGCTGGGCTCATGGATTTGTGCGGGCAGGTCCAGTCCCCACCAGGAATACTCTGTATAATCGTCACCATAAGTCACTCGGCTGAACAAGGCGCCGTTATAAACTTCCGCGTGCAGGCGCTTTTCCACCGGCAAACGCAAAACGTATCTTTTTTCCAACACGGGTGCGCTGTCGGTGAATTTTACGATGTCAAAATATTCTCCAGGCATGGGAGGGATGTAGCGTTCGTCATCGGGTGCTGTTGAACCTGCAGATCCGCCCTGGCCCTGCGCCAACAAGGCGTAGGTGAAGCCCTTGCGATAGGTGATGATTTCAATGCCATCGCCAACTTCCAGGCGAGGCAACTGCAATGTCTTAACGCGGTCGCGCCAATAGATGGCCGACTGGGGTGCAGGCAGGTCGTGGACGAGGGCCACATCCACCGGCAAGCGCTCGCCATCCCGCAGAATATATACTTCCCGAACTTCCACGTGACTGCTCTGGGGATCGTAGTGCCAGTTCAGGACGCTCTGGTTTCGGCAGCCGGCATCGGTCAATATTTTCAGTAAGTCGTAACCGTCCACGGTGGTCACGCCGCTGGGTTTGACTTGATTCACGGCTTGGGAAAGTACGATGACATGATCGGAACTGGAATGGTCTTTGGTGCAACCGGCATCGTCCAACCTGCTGAAGGCATCGCTTTCAGGTTTCTCACCGGGGGGAAGATCATTTTGGGCCACTGCTATTAAGGGAAGCAGAATGATCAGTACGGAAGCCAGGAGCATCCGCTGGAAATAGGGCAGGCCAGAGATCAACAAGGGGGACCCCTCTCAGATTGGGTGAAAGTAGGAATCACTTGGCAGATTAGACTCCTGCAAGATAGCACATTCCCCTTAATGACAAAAAGATTTGCGAGGGCATTTTCATTGGGAGGTTGGTCTCAAAATTTTACTGAAAATGACCCTGAATTGGTCTGTTTTTGGGGTGAGTCTGGTGTCATGAGCCTGGCCTGCCTATTTTAGGCGGACCAAACACCGATCACTTGTTAAGCCATGGAGGACCCCATGCTCCCGAATCGATTCCGGCACTTCGTCCTGTTAATTCTCATTCTGGTCGCAACTCAGGTTTATGCTGAGGACGTCAATCCCACTCGCCAAAGCCTCAAACGAATTCCCGTAGACCCGGCCCTGATAGATGTGGGCGATGGGGACACTGTGGTTATCCATTGGAATGGTGAGGACAAGGAACGGATCCGTATCCTTGGCATCGACACCCCTGAAGTGGCCCATCATTCCATGGGGTGGTATGACGACCAACCCTTTGGCCCGGAGGCCACGGCCTTTGCCAAAGGTGTTTTTGCCATGGCCGAAACGGTGGAACTGCTCCGTTCAGCAGAGCCGGATGGCTACGGCCGGACCTTGGGTTACCTCTTCGTCAATGGTCGCAATTATTCGGTTCTGGCTGTCACAGCTGGCTTTGCCATGGAAACGGTTAGCCATTATGGGGACAATGGATTGCCTGGAGCTTCGGAAGCGGTGTTGGCGGCCTCACGCGAGGTGGGGCCGGTGGCTTTTGAAGAACCATATAAGTTCCGGCGCCGGATGCGGGCGTTGAATGACTGGCGGGAAGACCATGAGGGTGGAGACTGAGATATGGGATTTGAGATGGATGCCAAGTGATCAACTTGGCATCCCATCCCAAAGCATTTAGAAACTGTCGCGGAAGCACACATCCTCAAGGGGCAGCTGACCGCCACGGGGGCGTGCTGCCTCATCGCCTTTGCCAACAGCCACGGACATAATGATGTCATGCTGGGCCGGCAATTTAACAATTTCGGCCGCTTTTTCGAAATCAAAACCACTCATGGGGCAGCTGTCATAACCCATGGCCTGTGCTGCCAGCATGATGGTCATGGCGGCCATACCGCCGGATTTAAGATTCTCGTCACGACAAAGCCCTGCATCGGCTCCATAATATCCTTTGATCATTCCTACTATGATTTCACGAGTTTTCTCATCTGTGCTGGCCCAATACCGCTCGGTATCCTGTCCATAAGCCTGCTGGTCGCCGCAAACCAAAACCAGAGCAGAGCAATCACTGAATTGAGCCTGGTTCCACCCGATGGCTTTGAATTGCTCTTTGACCGATTGATCGGTGATCACAACAAAACGCCAGTTTTGGATATTGAAAGCCGTAGGGGTTAAAATGGTGGCATTCATGAGTTGGGTGATTTCGGCTTCGGTCATTGTGTGCTCGGGGTCGAATTTTTTGACTGAGCGGCGGGCTGCGATGGCGTCGAAAGTGTTCATCGGTAACTCCTGGAGAGAATGGCATGAGATAATCTTTTCACCTCAGCATTATAATGCGAGAGATCATCCACGCCAGAAAGCTTTCGAATATTTATTGTTATTAGGCAGATTATTAACTCTGTGTGTGAAACTAACTTCTCAACGACTTCCCGGTGCCCTACTTATTGCCCAGCCATAGAATGATCCTAAGGATTTCCCTGCTCTATCCGATAATACCCTTGAAGCTAGGAACTCTTTTTTAAAGGACCGGGAAATGGCATCACGAATCTTTCTGATCATTCTCTGGGGAGCATTGGTTTTAATAGCGGGCTTTTGCCAAGCCGATCAATTGCTTGTCTCGCAGATAGTTTCTATATCGCCTACCGTGGACGGGTCGGCTCTGGACAGCGCCTGGAGCAGCGTTCCAGGAATAGTGACCACTGATATAGTGGCGAACATTCCCATGGAATTAAAGGCCGTTCATACGGGTACTCACATTTATTTTCTGGTCCGGTATCCCGATTCAGACTGTTCTCAATCGCACAGAAGCTGGTTTTGGAATGCTGATCAGGATGAGTATGCACCAGGGAATGACCGAGAGGATGTTTTTGTTTTTAAATGGTTTCTCAGCGGTGATGATACGGATCTGACTCTATTGTCTCCCACTTCTTATACTGCCGACATTTGGTTCTGGAAAGCCTGCCGTACCAATGGATCCGGATATGCTGATGATAAAACCCAGGAATTGTCCGCCACCGTTTTGGCTCGCAGTAGCCAATTGACAAGCAAAACTGGATCATCCATGCACTTGATACGTTCGGGCGACGAGGGTAAACCAGCATACAAAACTCAGATCCTGGTGATAAATCAAGGCCCAGTGGTTTCCCGATTTGCAGAGGTAAAACCTGAGGGAAGTAGAGCAGACATTCGAGCCAAGGGTGTGTGGGCTGACGGGTATTGGACTATTGAATTTGGTCGTCAACTGCAAACGAAACATGATGACGACGTTCAATTATTCCCCGGGCAATCGTACCGACTTGGGGTTTCCCGCTTTGAAATTGCTGGCCGAAAAGAAGAACCCGATTCTCAACAACCTAAATATGGTTGTGGAGAGATTTCTGAAGTTCTGACCCTGGAGTTTGCATCTCAGACGGAAGAGAGAGAGAGGTAGATGCAAAACTACTTTTCTTTTAACCGAATTTTGAATATGGGGACTCTCATACAGGGTGCCCTGGCATTAGTTGTCTTTTTGTACCTAATCCATGGTCTTACATCTATTTCAAACCGAGTGGAAAGTATTGTTCGTATAGATCAACCTGTTCTTGATTCCATGTTGCAATTGCAGGTTTCGTATCAAGATCTTTACCCCCAAGTTCAAAACATTTTAGCCGGTGATATCGATTCCTTCCAAGACTTAGTGGCAAATGTGAGCCAGTGCAGGAGTTCTCTGGAAGAATTGGAAGGATTGAACGAATTGATGATGGACTCAGGGGCGGATGCTGTTAGGGGATTCCAGTTAGGCATAAAGCGTCTTGAGTTTGCCCTGAAAATATACAGTCAAGAGGCTCTCCTTGACCCCAGCCTCGCATGCTCCATGGAAATAGAGCCCATCGTTCTTGAAGCGTACCAGGATGCTGGAGCCCATCTGCCACTTATTGTGGAACACTTGGTTATAAACATAAAAAAGCACAATTCAGAACTTCTCCAGGATGTGGAGCGGGAAAAAAAATTCATGGTTGTTTTCCTGTTCGGGTCCATCGTATTGGGAACCCTCTTGTTAGTTGTTCTGAGGTTGGTTTTGGAAGCTCCGGTCCAAAGACTTATGGAAGGAGCCACTCGGTTGGGAGATGGGGAGTTGAAATGGCGCATCACTATTCCTGGAAATGATAATTTTGCGCAGGTGGCCGATTCATTTAACACCATGGCCGAAAAACTGCAAGGGCGCACCATTGATTTGAAGAAGGCCCGTCTTGAAGCAGAACAAGCAAACCATTCCAAAAGTCAATTCCTGGCCAACATGAGCCACGAAATACGCACACCGATGAATGGCATCCTTGGCATGACGGATCTGACGTTGGAAACAGATCTCGATGAAGAACAAAGAGGCTATCTGGAATTGGTCCAACTTTCTGCGAACAATTTATTGGTTCTGATCAACGATATCCTGGATTTATCAAAAATCGAAGCGAACAAGATGGAGTTGGAAAATGTTTCTTTCCACTTCCGAGATAACATTTCATCCTGGGTGATGCCAATTGAGGCTCTGGCCAATGAAAAGGGATTGAATGTTTCCGTCACTATTTCAGAGTCGATTCCCCGGATGATGATGGGAGACCCTACCCGGATGGGCCAGGTTCTGATCAACCTGCTGGGAAATGCCATAAAATTTACTCCCAATGGAGAGGTTAGACTGGAAATCCTCGAATTGGAATGCTCAACCGAGACTTCAGTGATTCATTTTTCGGTGGTGGATTCCGGTATTGGTATTTCCAAGGATAATCAGGAAAAAATATTCCAATCATTCTCCCAGGCTGACGGAACTACGACTCGCCGTTTTGGTGGCACCGGCCTGGGTTTATCTATTTCCAGAAAAATTGTTGGACTCATGGGCGGCCAGATTGAGGTAGACAGTGAAGAAGGAAAAGGGAGCCGTTTCCATTTCACAGTTGAATTGGAAGTCGATAAGGAAGCTGAAAATAGAACGCAAAAGTCCGATGCTCCCATTCAGAAACAACCCCACTTAGTTTCTATTTCTCCATCCACTGATACGGCTATACGTATTCTTCTGGTGGAAGATAATTTGGTCAATCAAAAGGTAGCATTGGCGGCTTTAGGAAAGCAGGGATACGAGGTGGTGGTAGCGGGTAATGGCCGATTGGCCTTGACCCTCTTGGACGAGGAGCAGTTTGATTTGATCTTGATGGATATTCAGATGCCTATTTTGGGAGGGCATGAAACGGCTCAGATTATTCGCCAGCGCGAAGTTATTACCAGAGAGCATATTCCGATCATTGCCATGTCGGCTCATGCCCGAGCCGAGGATGAGCTGGCAGCACTTGAATCCGGTATGGATGGGTATATTACCAAACCTATTAGCATCAAAAAATTGGGAAGCACTGTTGAGGGATTTTTGAAGAGAAATCTTGTTTGAAACACTCACCGAACAAAACCTCCTTGAAATAGAGTGATTTTTGGGGACTGCCCGATTGGGAGAGTGGTGAAGCCATGCCAGGCACTTCTCTATTTTAATGAGAGGCGGAACTCTCCAGATTTATGTAAATTCCACCAAGGAAGTTTCCCGACTAAAAGTACATTTTACCGAACGTGATAATCCTTGCGTATCGGTTTTAGCTGGAAGGATTGCATCATGCCAGATTTCAAGGAACACGCACCCGGCACCATTTGTTACGTTGAATTAGCCAGCCCGGATCCCGATGCCTCGGGAAAATTTTACGGCTCGCTCTTTGGTTGGAATCGTAGCGATCAGGATATGGGCGATTACGGTCTGTACACTCAATTCATGCTCAATGACAAAATCACTGGGGCCATGCACAAATTAACCCCCGAGCAAGCCAGCCAAAATGTTCCACCCCACTGGGGCCTCTATTTCAATGTCGCGGACGTTGATGCCACCACCAACAAAGTCGCCGAACTGGGTGGGCAGGTGCTCATGGGCCCCATGGATATTATGGATGCGGGCCGAATGTCTGTACTGGCCGATCCTCAGGGTGCCACATTCTGCCTTTGGCAAGCCAATGTTCATGGGGGCATCCAGTTGAAAGAAGAAGCCAATACTTTCTGTTGGGGCGAATTGCTGACCAACGACACAGCAGCGGCCACAGATTTTTATAGTAATCTGCTGGATATGAAGACTCAAACCAGTGACACCGAGGGGATGAGAGATTATACAATCTTCATTTCCGGTGCAGGACCTGCTGCCGGTATGATGGCAATTACTCCAGAAATGGGCCCCATTCCTCCCAACTGGATGGTTTATTTCCAGGTTGATGATTGCGCTGGGGCTGCCAGCAAAGCCGCAGAGTTGGGCGCCAACATTCTGGTTCCCACCACGGAGATTCCTTCCATGGGGCATTTTTCGGTGGTTCAGGATCCTCAGAATGCTGTTTTTGGTCTATTTCAATCGGCCAAAGCTTAAGTCATAGATGGCTTCGTAAAATACGAGCCGCCGGAGATACATTCTCCGGCGGCTCGTTTCTTTCTGATATTTCGATTTTTCCTACCGGGGAGAAATCATTTCCATCAAACGGACTGGCCAATCGAGATCGGCTTCCCGGTTTTCAAATTCGGGGTCCTGTTTTAGAGGGTTATAGTTCAAATCCCAATCCAGGAAATGCCCGTAACCGACCATGACTCCCTGGCAGGAGCCAGTGACATTTCCCGCTTCGCCAGGCGTTGTTGGACCTGTCACCGGCAAGACATCCAGGTCTCCCCAAATGTTGCTGATAGAAAGAACATCTGCTTCGGGAGGCCAGATATGTGAGGCCGCGATTGTTAAGGTTGTATCAGTGGTTTCAAGGGAGAATTGATAAAACCAGTTCTGATTCTCATCATCCTGGTCCACGTAATTGCCCTCAAAGTATCCAATGACCATGTATTTTTCTGCTCTTTCCGCAGTGGTCCAGGAAACTTCGATGCCTTCAAAATCGACCATTTGAATTTCTGTATCACCGATTTCTTCGCTCGTGCCAGGCATGATAATACTGGCTGTCCCGGTCTCGGATCCTTCACCAAAGCCTACCACGAGATTAGCCATGAAATCATCAGTCTCTGGATATTCGCCCACAAAGCCTATTCCACCGCCATAAATGGTAGATTCAGTATTCACTGGTAATACGCCCCCATTGATCATGACCCCAGGAACGATGGAAAAATTGCTAACCTGGACTAAGGCCTGACTGGAATAGTCTTCCGCTTTGTACCTTGCTCCCAGTCCAATGATGGCTTTGACAAATGGTTTGCTCTCAATAATGGTGGTATTGGTTATTGTTTCCGAGTCTTCGTCACAGCCAGCAAACAATACCATGCTCAAGCTCAGCAACACTGCTGCTACCAGAAGCCAAGAGTTCTTCTTCATGGGGGTCCTCCGTCTTGAAGCGTCTGGTGCCAGGACCAGACATGAAATAACCCGCTCCCTCATGGAACGGAATAAAATCCAACGAACCCCTATTGCACAAATTAGTCCAATCTCCATCATTCTCGATTCTCTATGATTCGAGGATGAAAATTGGACTTTGGAAATCCTTTTTTGTCTAATCCTTTTCTTTGTTTTCAAAATAACCCCTATAGAAACAATAGGGTTATGTCTTTTTGAGGAAGTATTTTCACCATGCGGGGTAAATATTGGCCCACTCGATTCATTGCGCAAAAAGGAAAATGACCCGCCCTGGGTGGGGCGGGTCACTGACTATTCCTGAGATGGAAAGCTATTTCAGTAAAATCATTTTCTTCATTTCAGACCCTCTGGAGGATGCCAGGCGATAGAAAAAGACTCCACTGGGCAGGGGCCGGCCTTGATCGTCATGACCATTCCACACCGCTTGATACGTATCAGCTACATCGTGCTGTGCATCAACCAGAGTGGTGACCAGTTTCCCACTCATGGAGAAAACCTGCAACCGCACTTGGCCTGGGCTGCTGACCATGTACTCAATGGTGGTGCTGGGGTTGAATGGGTTCGGATGATTCTGGGATAGCATGGCCACAGGCAACACACCATCAGGCAGACCGGAGAGGTTGCACTCAGGATCGACCGCATCATATAGGCCGTCTCCATCATTGTCTAAGCCAATGCTGAGGCCGGCAAAATTTTCGGATCCATCGTCATTGCAGGGAACAGTGGGCATGGCTGGATGGGAGTTTCCCGGGTCGGCATAATAGGGAGGCAAAACTGACTCACCCACAGGGGTATAATTTGAGGGGCTGGCATCATCATGGCAGGCGAGGCAATCATCAACACCTGTGTTGGTGTGGTGTTGTCTGAGCCCGGCTCCGGCCCCAAAAGGATAAGAGGGGTTTCCAGGGACATTGTCTTCGTCCCGACCATGGCATCCCATGCAACCGATAGGATCCAACCCACTTCCGCCCACTGAAGAATCCATGTAAACGGGAAAGTAGTCTCCGGCAATGTGGCAGGCGTTGCAATCGCCGCTAAGCATTGTGCTACGGTGCAGGTCGTGGATATCTCCCCAGTTTTCTCCGTCCACTGCAGATATGTAATTATTATCCCGGAAATCTCCATGGCAACTGCCGCAATAAGTCTCATCGTCATTAATAGTGTATTTGGTATAGGCCGAAGCTTGGGAGGGGATCAGAAAAATGAGGAGGGTGAAAACCGTGTAGCGGAGTATTGGAATGATGGGTGTTGATTGTGTCATGGTTTTTCTCCCCGTTGAGGTAAAATCCTATCCCTTAAGTATGGTATCCTTGGGGAGGAGACGATTCAAGACAAATCTGGCAGAGTTTAGGGCCTGTTGGTGTGAGGAGGGAATAAAACGGGGAGCGTGGGCTCCCCGTTTTATTGGCCATCATGTGATAATGATTGCCATTGTAGAGTGTAAAATCTGTTTACCTGACCAACCGCACCAGGTTGTAAATCCTGATGGCATCACCCTGGGGACCATGGCCGTTGGGATAGTCATCGGGGTTCCCGGCTTTGGGGTCACTGCGTTGGGAGCCAGCACCGTGCACATCCATCCAAGTGTCATTCATATAGCCCAGAGATTTTCCGAAGGCCACATAACAGGCGCCTCCGCCGCCCATGGTACTGGCATGTGTGGTTCCGCTCCAGTAGAAGGCATAGTCGTCTTCTCCGGCCTCGTCGGTGATGACGGTGGCGTTGAACAAGGGGTCAATAGCAGCCGAATCGGTGGTCCAGGGTGAGCGGGTGTAATCGACGATGCTCTCCAGTTCCTTAACGTTGGGTAGGCGCCAATTGCTGTAGCCCAAATACTCGGCGGCGTTTTGAGTTTGCACCCAGGCCAAGGCCTCTTCCCAGTTGAAGCCAGCAGGAACGGAGACTCCACTGTCGTCCTGGGTCCACATCAAGCCGGTGGCGCTGTCGGTGATGGTGCCGTCTGCGTTGTCGGCGAAAGCATTGATGCCGTAGGCGTTGTTACCCCGCACGCACTGGACGAAGAAGGTTTTTTCGCCCATCCCGGGCATCTCCAGGCCGTAGCCCTTGATGCGGCCGTCGGCAAAGTTGACTCCAAACAGAAGCTGACCTTCGGCCGATTGGCCTACGTACAGAGTGCTGCTGGCATATTGAGAATCGATGACCCGTTCTTGCGCATCTGTATTGCCATAAACAAAAGTGAAAGCATCGGTATCGATGAAGGGCAAGCTGCCGTTTGGGCTTTCAGGGGAAACATCTTCACCGCTGTACTGGATTAAGGAGTAGAGCTCCTTGATGGTCGGTAGACGCCAGTCGTCAAACCCACCAAATTCTGCTGCATTCAAGGTGGCGGGGTAAGTCTGGGCCGCAGTCCAGGTCAGTTTGTCTTCGGGGGATTCCAATTCTCCATCACCGTCAGTATCAGGCGAGCTCACCCAGGTCAGGCCCGTCACTTCATCATAGGTGGTCAGCCCGTCGTCACTGACAACGAAGCTGGGTTGGGCACCCTCGATTTGGGCATCCTGTCCGTAGAACGCTTCACTAGAGGCTGGAGCAGAAACCACGTTTTCGTCGTCATAACAAACGATTTGATCTGTGTCTACGATGATGTAGGTACCGGCCAACTCGGGAGGCTCATAGGTGCCTTCGTCGTCCCCTGAAGGGGTCACGGGGTCATCATCGGAACAAGCCGAGAGGAGGCACGTGCTGAGGACCAAGACCAAAACTATGGTGAGAAAAGTTTTAAGATCGTTCATGATTTCTGCTCCTGAAAATACGGGGGGGACGTTGTATAAATGGTGTATTGTGTGAACCTTCTTGCCCAGCCAAACCAACCAGCCACCAATTCCTTTTGGTGAATTTTAAAAATATTTCTTTCAGTGCAACCCTTGGCTCGAACATAGTGTCTAGACAATAAGAAGATCACCGAACCAACAGCGGCCTCAGCGGAGTAGACGTGGACGAGCAAAGCCTGATTAAAAATACCCTCAGCGGAAATGCTGCAGCGCAACGCGGATTGTACGACGCCC
This sequence comes from Candidatus Krumholzibacteriia bacterium, assembly GCA_016744705.1. Classification (GTDB taxonomy): domain Bacteria; phylum Krumholzibacteriota; class Krumholzibacteriia; order LZORAL124-64-63; family LZORAL124-64-63; genus LZORAL124-64-63. The sequence continues at coordinate 58,566 of JADGDU010000004.1, read as the reverse complement.
ATGTGGGCCGGGTGTACCGCTTGGCCTACCGCATGACAGGGGATGCAACCCTGGCTGAAGATTTGACTCAGGATACGTTCATGAGGGCCTTCGACCGGCTGGCCGATTTCAGAGGTGACGGACCCTTCCAGGGTTGGTTGCACCGCATTGCCACTTCGGTGATCTATTCGGCATTGCGAAAACGCCAACGCATCCGGCAATTCGAAACCGGAGAAGTGGACCCCGAGGTTTTGGAATCGGCCACGGCTGTACCACCAGCAGACAGTGATCTGCGGCGCAGGCTGGATGGGGCCATCGAGACCTTGGACGTGAAACATCGCCTGGTCCTGGTGATGCATGACCTCGAAGGATTCACCCATCCGGAGATTGCCGAAGCCATGGGTACTCCGGTGGGCACAGCCAAAGCACGGTTGTCCCGAGCCAGGAAAAAACTGCGGGCCCTGTTGTCTGAGTACAAAACCATGAAGACCGATCTGGAGACGGGATCATGAACGAAAAAGAATTTGAACAACTGCTTGATGAGGCCCGCCAAACGCACAATGTGCCGCCGGAGGTCCCCGCGGAGCGTATGTGGAAGGCGGTGCAGGCTGGACGAAGTCAGCCCATTCTAAAGCCACGGTTTCCGCTGTGGAGAGCTGCCCTGGCCACGGCGGCGGTTTTGGTCATCGGTATTGGCATTGGTCGCTGGGCTTTACCCGAGCCCGTAAACCCTGTTGTGGCCGAATTGGCCGCGCCGGCGGAAACGACACCCGTGCATGTGTCGGAGATGTATGCGGTCACCACTTTGGCCCTCTTTGACCGCGCTGATGCTCTTTTGACGGATTTTCGCATGGAGGGCTGCAGTGCCCAGCAAATGGAATCCACAAGCCGTTGGGCTGGCAACATGTTAATCCAGACCAGGGTCTTGCAAAACAGTCCCGCGTCCGAAAATGTGGAATTGGCAGGTCTTTTGACGGATCTGGAATTGGTTCTCGCACAAATCATCACCATCAATCCCGATCGGTGCGATCGGGATGTGGCCTGGATACGTTCCGGCCTTACCCAACGAGCTACTGTCGATCGGTTGCGTGCGGCCTCAACCCGCAACAACCAGTTGGCTCCTCTATAGAAAGGTTTCATCATGTCACGATTGACTCAAAATGCAGCTGGCATCGCAGGTTTAGTTCTGGTGCTGCTGGTCTTGCTTTCCTTCTCCGGCCAAGTTCTGGCAGCAGACCCTGATTCTGAAGAACTGTCCCGTGAAGCCCGGGAGGCCTTGAACCGGTCCGACTATGCCGAGGCGGCGAAGCTGTTTGCTGAATCACGCAAGCTGGCCCAGGAAAAAGAAGAGATTAGCCTGGCCCTATATTGGGAAGCATTTTCCCGCTCCCGGCTTCGTCCCACTCACGAATTGAAGCGGGCTGCTGAATTGTTGAACCTGGAAGAGATGCAATACGCCGACCGTGAAACCCGGGCTGAAAGTGAAGCTTTGGCAGCCCGAATTTATGGTGAGCTGGCCCGCCGCGGAGAAGCCGACGCCGTCCGTGAAGTGCACGAACGAGCAAAGGGTCAGGAACGCCGGGTCCAAACCAGGGTGGCGGCTTTGCAGGCGCTGTTGCAAATGGACCCTGACCGAGCCTTGCCCATGCTGGAAAAAATCATGCAGGATGATTCTCCGGAAAACAGGGAATTGCGTAACCATGCCGTTATGGTGGCTTGCCATCAGGGAGGGCCCAAGTTCCAAACAATGCTTTTGGATATGCTCGAAACAGAAACTGATGAGGAATTTTTGGAGAATGTCATCTTCTGCGTGGCCATGAATCCCAGCGACGAAGGCATTGATAAACTGATGGGGCTTTTTCAGCGTAATAAAAACCCCCATTTGGCCGAGGCTATCCTCATATCCATGATGAATATGGATGACCACCAGCAATCTGCTAAAGTCTTTAGTTTTCTGACTACTACGGTTAAAGACAAGAGCCTCGAAATGGATATCCGGCAACATGCCCTTCTGGCCATGAGTGAGTTTGATAGGGATGAAGAATTGCTGGAGTTTCTGGACCAGTTCTCCGATAAAACTGAAAGCCCGGAAATGCAGGAAGCCATGCTCATGGCTCTGGCAAATATGGACAATGCCAAGGCAGACAAAATTCTGATGGACATGATCAACCAAGAGAATTTGGACGAAGATTTAAAAACTCAGGCTCTGTATTCTTTGGGGGCGCACAGCAAGCTGTCGGTACAATTTCTCCAGGATATTTACAGCAAAGCCGGACCAGAATCGGAAGATTTGAAATCTCAGGTTTGGCACTTGTTGAGCATGCATAAGGACCAGGACAAAGCATTGGATGTGATGCTTGATTTTGCCCGCAATGAGAAAGATCTCGAAGTGAAGCAGGATATGGTGTTCTGGCTGGGACAGTTTGATGACCCGAGGGCGGCAGACTTTTTGGTGGAAATATTAGAAGATAAACACTGATTATCCTTGTGGAATAATGGAGCAGAGGAAACCGATGGCACACCGGTTTCCTCTGCTTTGTTGAATTCTTATGTTCACAATATGGCTTAGGTAATTTATGATTGTGTCGATTTATGGGGGAAGGAGACGACAGGAATCAACGAGGAAAGAAGCCGTGGTCATTATGAACCTATCAACACCTGGATCCCCATATGAGCAAAAATTTCCAGACCCCGCCATGGTTTTGCGTACCAAGGGTACTGAAGGTTTCTTTCGAGCCAATGCTTCTTTTCTGAGCCAAACGGGATTCAACCAAGAGGAATTGACCAAAAAACCCTTCCTCCAGTGGCTTAATCCGGCCGACGTCGAGGCGGCAGAATTGACTCTCCAGGGGAAGCAGGCCTGCTGTGAGGTCAGGCATAAAACCCGCCATGGAGAGCCTCTCTCACTGAACATGCGTGTTGTTGAGCACAAGGGTGAATCCATAATTCTGGCCCGATGTGTGGAATCTGTGGAGGAAGCCAGCGGACCCCAGGATTCAGATGATGAAGCCACCGTCCTGGGAACGCTGCACACCATTGCCAAGATTGTTGAAGATCAAAACCCTGGTTTCAAATGCTCTATCCTTTTGGTGGCCGACGGAAAATTTGTGCGCGGTGCCGGTCCCAGTTTACCCGAAGAATATAATGCAGCCGTTGATGGGTATGCCATTGGCCCCACCGTTGGTTCCTGTGGTACAGCTATCTATTGGAATGTTCCGGTCATCGTAACAGATATTCAGGCGGATCCTCTTTGGGCGGATTTGGCCGTGTTGGCTAAAAGTGCGGGAGTTGCCGCCTGCTGGTCTTTTCCTTTCGCCAGTAAAACCGGAAATGTATTGGGGGCGTGTGCGCTCTATTCTCCTGTCCCTTGTATTCCCACTGAAGAGCAATTGGGACGTCTGAAGGCTGCGGCCAGCATGACGGGCCTGGCGGTGGAACGAGGACGCGCTGAAGAATCACTACGGGAACAACGGGCCCGGGAATTGGTCCTGGAAGAGCAACTGCGGCAAGCTGCCAAAATGGAAGCCCTGGGTGTGCTGGCCGGGGGGATAGCCCATGATTTCAATAATGTACTTTCCACTGTTTTAGCCAATGCCGAGTTTGGCCGTGAGCTCCTGCCTGAAGATTCCGTGGTTCAGGAAATGTTGTCCGACATCGTCGAGGCCAGCAAACGTGCTGGGCAGTTCTGCCAGCGGATGCTCGACTACGCGGGACGCGGATCCATTGAACGTTCTACCATTGAGATCGGGGTCCTGGTTCCGGAAATCAGTAACCTTGTGCTGGCATCGATTTCCAAAAAAGCGACCCTCGAATACCAGCTCTCGAAGCAACCAATCCATGTGGAAGGCGACGAAAATCAACTGCTCCAGGTCTTTATGAACCTGGTGACCAATGCTGGGGAAGCCATTGGCGAAAACGCGGGACGGATTGTGGTTCGCTCCACACTTGTGGAATACGATCAATCCGAACTTGAGCTTTTGGACCCTCATGGAGAGCTGAAAGCGGGGCAGTATGTCCGCTTGAGTGTCAGTGACACTGGGCCGGGGTTGGACAAAAATTTAATCGCGCAAATTTTTGATCCCTTCTTCACAACCAAGGCCACTGGCCATGGCCTCGGGCTGTCAGCAGTCCAGGGTATTGTCAAAAGACACGGGGGTGTGATCCTCGTCGAAAGTGAAGAACAAAAAGGAACCACTTTCACCGTCTTATTGCCTACTGTAGAAAAAGCCTCTGCACCTGCCGGAGATGCGGTATCTTCCATTATAAGCACTGAGCAAAAATGCATCCTTGTTGCGGACGACGAACGTGCTCTGCGGGATATTCTTTCCCGTAAACTGAAACATGCCGGCTTTGATATTTTGGAGGCCAATGATGGTCAGGATGCGGTCGATGTATTTACCGAACATCACGAATCCATTGATTGTGTGCTGCTTGATTTCAGCATGCCACGTCTCAATGGGGAAGAGGTGCAACGGGCAATGCACGCCATTTGCAAAGACATTCCCATCATCCTCATGAGTGGTTTCAGCGAACAGGAAGTTGTCGATCGTTTTAAAGATGCCGGCATCGCCGGTTGTTTACAGAAACCGGTATCCACCGGGCTTCTGGTGGATACCATTCACAAGGTCCTGGGCAAACCCCAGGACTGATTCGTTCTCTCAACCGATCAGGATTGGCTGGGCCCTTCATCCTCATCGGGTGTTTTAACTTTGGTATATTTTGCCAGCAGGGAATAAACCACTGGCACCAGCAGCAAGGTAAGGAATGTAGAGAACATCACCCCACCGACAACCACGATACCCAAAGGCCGGCGAGACTCTGCACCGGCGCCAAAACCAATGGCAATGGGTAAAATTCCAAAGATGGTAGAAAAGGAAGTCATCAGAATCGGCCTCAGGCGAATGCCCGCCGCTTCCACTACGGCCTCAGCGATATCCCGTCCCCGCGCACGCAACTGGTTGGCAAATTCCACAATCAAGATGGCATTTTTGGTGACCAAACCAATGAGCATGATTAAGCCGATGCGGGAAAAAATGTTCAGCGTCTGGTCGAAAATGTACAACGATAGCAGAGCGCCAAATACTGCCAGGGGCACCGAAAGAAGAATCGTCATGGGATCGACGAAACTTTCGAACTGGGCCGAGAGCACCAGAAAGATAAAGACCAGGGCCAGCACGAACATGAAGTATAGAGAGCCTTTGCTATCCCTGTATTCACGGGACTGTCCACCCAAATCTCGTTTTACCGTTTGAGGCAATTCACTGCGCCAAATGGCATCAAGATCGTCCAGGGCCTTGCCAATGCCCACACCCGGCGCCAGGTTGGCTGTGATTTTTGCCGAACGAACCCGGTTGAAGTGGTTGAGCTCTTTGGGGGCCACGGTTTCGGTCACAGTGACCACATTGGCCAATTGCACCAAGCCACCGGCTCCCCGCAAATAGATCTGTTCGATGATGTCAGGGGTGGACCGGCCACTGGCTCGCATCTGGGCAATCACGTCGTATTGTTTGGCGCCGCGTTTGAAATTGCCAACCACCCGTCCACCGAGATAGGTTTCCAGTGTGGTGCCGATATCAGTGACGGAAACACCCAGCCCCGACGCCCTTTCCCGGTCAATCTGGATTTCCAGTTCGGGTTTGTTCAGGCGTAAGTCGCTGTCCAGATTGATGAGGTATCCGAGCTCTGAGGCTTTGGCCATCATGATACTGACGGCGTGACCCAATTCTTCATAACTGTCAGCTTGCAGAACGTATTCCACATCGGACGATGAGAAGTTTCCGCCCAAACTGGGAGGGTTGACCAAGAAGGCCAAAACACCAGGAACACCCAGCAGACGGGGGAACATCTGGGCCACAATCTCCTGCTGGGAGCGATCGCGCTCGCTCAGGTTTTTCAGGTTCAGAAAAACAAACCCGTCGGTAACTCGGCCCGGGCCTCCAAAACCCAAACCAGTGGCGGTGAACAGTCCGCGGCGCTCGGGTAAAGGCAACAAATGATCTTCAATCTGATGCATGTAGCGATCGGTGTAATCCAGGGTGGCACCTTCAGGGGCGAGCACTATACCAAATGCGGTGCCGCGGTCTTCAGTGGGCACCAGCTCTTCGGGTAACTCGCCAAAAATCCAGGCACCAAAAGCGATCAGGGCCAGGCCACAGAAAATCAGCAGGGGCCGCGCCCTCAGACAGAAACGCAAGGTGGCTTCGTAAGTTTTTCCCAACCAGTTGAAGAAAGCATCAAAGGATCGCTCTGCCCAACTGCGGGATTTGTTGGGATCTACCTTTTTCAAAAGACGGGAGCAAAGCACCGGAGTCAGCGTCAGCGCCACGAAGGACGAGAGCATGACGGCCACTGCCAGGGTGATACCAAATTCACGGAAAAGCCGGCCCACGGAACCGGTCAGGAAAGCCACGGGAATAAAAACGGCCACCAGGGCCATGGTGGTTGCGATCACAGCAAAGCCGATTTCGCGAGAGCCATCGAAAGCGGCCTGCCTTCTTGATTTTCCCATTTCCACATGGCGCACAATGTTTTCAAGAACCACGATGGCGTCATCCACCACCAAACCGATGGCTAGAACCAGGGCTAGAAGAGTCAAAATGTTGATGGTGAATCCGAGGGCGAAGGCCACCGCGAAAGCACCGACCACTGAAACAGGAATAGCCAGAATGGGAATGATCGTGGCCCGCATGCTCTTCAGGAAAACAAAGACCACCAGCACCACCAGGCAGAGAGCTACCAGAATGGTTTTTTGCACCTCGGTGACGGACGCGTCAATGAATTCAGATGAATCGAAAGCCATGTTAATGGTCATGCCAGCCGGCATCAGCGATTGCAACTCAGGAAGGCTGTTGCGCACGGCTTTGGCCACTTCCAGGGTTGATGCTTGCTTCTGTTTAACGATGCCCAGGCCCACGCTGGGGGAGTTGTTGAAACGGGTTCGGGTTCGTTCGTCCTCTGGGCCCACTTCCACTTCCGCAATATGGCTCAAACGCACAATTTGATCGTTGCGATTGGCCACAATGATGGCTCCAAAACCCTCAGGTGAATTCAATTCGCCCCGGGTTCGGACGGCAAATTCCCGCTCGCTGCCTTCCACTCTACCACCGGGAATTTCGGCGTTCTCGGCGCGGATGGCTCTTTCCACATCCTGCACCGTCAAGTCGTAAGCGGCCATGCGCAGGGGATCCAGCCAGACTCGCATGGCATAGCGGCGCTCGCCTCCGATAAAGACATTTCCCACCCCGGCCAACCGCTGCAGCCGTTCTTTGAGAATACGGTCGGAGTAGTCTGACAACTCCAATGTGGAATGGTTGTCGCTGGAAATGGCCAACCAGATGATGGGTTGCGCATTCACATCCACCTTGGCCACAATGGGGTCTTCGGCTTCCCGGGGCAGACTTCCACCCACCCGGGAGACACGGTCGCGCACATCATTGGCCGCTTCATCAACATCCCGGCTCAATTCAAATTCGATGGTGATGACCGAACCCTGCTCGCGGCTGCTGCTGGTGATGGTCTTGACCGACTCGATGGTGGTGAACTGCTCTTCCAGGACATCGGTGATTTCTGTTTCCACCACGTTGGGGCTGGCCCCGCGGTACAGGGTGGTCACCGAGACAATGGGCGGGTCCGTTTCAGGAAATTCGCGAACAGGTAGCCGGGTAAAAGAAATATACCCCAACAGCAGAATGGCCAGGCTCATCACCGTGGCAAAAACTGGTCTTTTTATGGCGATTTCGCTCAGCTTCATGGGGTGGCCCCGCCTTCTGCGGTCTGGGCCGAAATGGGCGCCACTTTGGCTCCTTCATAAAGTTTCTGGTGCCCCGTTTTGACGACTTGCTGGCCATCCAGAAGGCCGTCAATAACTTCCACGACGGCTGTCAAACGGGTGCCCAGAGACAGGGTGGTTCGGGTGACTGTGCTGTCGGGCTTGATCACAAAGACGAAAGCCTGGCCACCCTCTACAAAAACGGCCTCACTGGGTACGGTGAGGGCGTCGGCCCGGTGGTTCAGGACTACGTCGATGGTGGCCGACATGCCGGGGCGCAGCAATCCGCCCCGGTTTTCAACCAAGGCCACGACGGCCACATTGCGGGTCAACGGATCCAGTTGGGGTTCAATGACATCAATGGTGCCTATCAGCGGCTCGTTGGCGTAAGCGGTGGTGGTCACGCTCACTTTGGCTCCCACTTTGAGCGAGGCCAGGATCCGTTCAGGTATGGCAAAAGTCACTCTGAGATTTTCAATCTGAGCCAAGGAAGTGATGGCTGAGCCGGCGCGTAAAAAAGAGCCACGGCTAATTTTTCGTTTTCCCGTGAGGCCAGAGAAGGGGGCGGTGATGCGGGTCTTATCCAATCGCGTTTTGGCCAGTACCAGGTTGGCTTCAGCCACTTTAAGGGCGGCCAGGGCATCATCCAGATCCTGAGGGGCACCGGCGCCCTGGTCGACGATGCTTTTGACCCGATCCCAGGTGGCATTGGATTGGGCAAACAAAGCCTTGGCCCTTTGCACTTCCGCCTTAAGTTGGGCGTCATCCAGCTGGGCAATCAGTTCACCCTCGGTAACAGATCCACCTTCGCGGAAGGGAATGGCTGTGACCATTCCGTCGATTTCCGTCGTGACCATGATGGCTTCGCCGGCTTCCAAAGACCCTACAGTGGAGAAACTATCAACCACTGGAGCAACAGCCACCAAGGCCGCTTCCACCGGGGTTGGTGGGGCTTGGAAACCGCCTGCTGATTGCCCGGAGTCGTCGGAGCATCCGGCCAGCAAAAACAGAGTCATCAATGCCCCAAAAAACAGGTTCTTGTTCCAGTTCACGATCCGCTCTCCTTGGTTCCAGGATACCAGCCACCGGTCAGTTGCCGCAGTACGGCAACGGCCCGGACGGTACGCACAATGGCGTCCGAATAACGTTGTTGGGCAGTGGCCAGATCAGCGGCCAATCTTACTAATTCAAAGGCGGTGGTGCGGCCATTCCGGTATTCGATTAAACCGAAATCCACCTGTTGGGTTGAAGCGGTGACACCACGGGTGGCAATCTCCAGCCGCTGCTTTCCGCGTTCCAGTTCCCGGTATTGGGCCCGGACTTCTTCTTCAAAGAGCCGTTGGGCTCCCAGTTGGAGTTGCTCGGCCCTGGCAATTTCAGCGCGCCAGCGTTGGCGCTCTCCTTTGCCTTGTCGGTTTCCCAGAGGTATGGAAAAAACGAAGCCCACATCCCAGGCGGGAAAATCACGGGTCAGGGCTTGGCTGGCCGAATCGCCGCGGCCGCCATTGATGTTATCTGGAAAGGGACCTGATCCCGCCGTGGGGTCTCCGGTCAGTCCGTTTCCGCCGAGGCTACCCACCAAGTCCAACGAAGGGCGAGCATCCCACACGGCTCCCCGTTCCCGGGCTCGCAGGGCTTCGGTGTCCAGGGCTATGGCCTGGAGTTCAGGGTTTTGTTGGATGGCCATGGCCACAAGAGAGTCCTGGTCCACATGAGGAAAGTCCCGAGGAGGCTCGTCCTGTGGACGGAAACGTTGGCCCACGGCTCGGCGGCCCATCAAACTGGCCAAGCGATCGCTGGCACGGTCCATCTGTTCTTCAGTGTCCAGCACGGCCTGTTCGGCTTCGGTGAGGAAAAATTCTGCGTTGGCTACCTGGCCTGGTCCAATCATACCCGCATTGGCGCGCTTGCGGGTCTCGTCCAGAAAAACTGAAGTCCGGTCCCGAATCATGATGGTTACTGCGTGGTTGCGCTCCGCTGCGTACAGTTGCCAATAGACAGTTTCCACTTCAGCCTGAACGTTGAGTACGGCGCCCTGATAACGGGCTCCGTCAGCGGCCATAATACTTTGGGCGAAGTTGAGATCACTGGCAGCTGAGGGGCCAAATCCTTTGAGTAGGGGTTGGCGCAAATTCAGTGCTGCAAAGGATTGGTATTGGGGAGAGAGCCCGGCATATTGGCTGTTGGATGAAAGGCGCAGTGAGTTCATGGAGGCCGTCAGTTCGGTTCCCCACTGGGTTTTGATGTGAGCGCCTGCCGAGTAGTCTGACGATTCGGTTTCCAGAACATCGGCACCGGCAAATGTTGAAGAAGTGGGGGATCGATCGCCACTCCATTGTGCTGCTCCATACAACTCTGGGTCGAAGGCACCTTTTTCCCGCCGGACAGCCTCCTTGGATGCATCCAGTCGGGCTTCGGCCGCCCGGGCGGTGGAGGCCTGGGCGGTGGCCTCAGTCAGGGCGTCGGCTAAACTCAGCCATTGACCGGGGAAACTCTGGATGGTTTTCACCAAATCACTGTCGGGGTGAGTTGGTGAATCATTGGCAGCAAAAGCGCTGGGTGTGGCGCCCATCAGCCAAACGAGGCCACATATGAAAATAAGAACCCTTAGGCTCATAGCAGAAGGCCTTTCAAAAACTGGAATGGTTGTTATGAAGACCGAATTGGTCGGTCGTCAATGTAATACGGTGAAAGAAATCTCGCCTGAGTTTACCCTTTTCAAGGGGCATCAATCCAACTATCACTGGCAAGATTATTCACAAAAATCAGCACATCTTTGGGCCAGTTTTCGGTTTCCTTGGCGAAAGATGTTTTTTTGCCCGCGAAAAGGGCGCGGCTGGCTTCTTCAAACCCCGGTTCATTTCCAGCAATGGCGTTCATAAAGCGGAACGTATTTTCCCGGCTTTTGCGCACTCGGTCCTGCCGGGAATTACCATTGCGGGCTTGGTCCACCAACTTACGAAGGGCGACAGATGCTCCACCGGGCTGGGCTTTCAACCACTGCCAATGGCGGGGAAGCAGGGTCACTTCATGCCCCACCACACCCAGCCGTGGGCGGCCAGGGGACCGTTTTTGAGGGGCGGGTGCTTCCTGGGTCTTCTCCGTTTTTCGCTTTTTTGTAGAGGCGATCCAGTTCAGGACGTGTTTTAACTCTCCACGCAAGTCGAGGTCCATCTGTGATCCGTTGTGGTCATCAAAAACCAGCAAGGTGCGGGGATCATCATTGTCGACCAACTCTTTGACCTGAGTGGCGACTTCGGCTAAGTCGCCGCGAATTAGGCATTCCTGGTCGGCAAAGGCGGTGTAGGATTCTCCAATTTCCATTTTCATGTATCCTTTTTCGTTAGAGATACCAGTAATTATACCCGGGTAAAAATAATTGTCAATATTATCCGGGTAAAAACATAAAAAGAATAATTAATTAGGTCCCCTCAAAGGTTGGATCGGGAAGGGGAGAAATCGTCATCAATGCTACATTGAGGAGGTGCCCGTATCACGCCGAAACCAAATGATTGTTGCCACCAGAGCGGTCAGCGCCAGCAAAAGCACTCCCCATTTTCTGTTCCATTTTTGCTGGTCCAGCTGGGACTCTGCAAACCATGGCAGGCCTTCATCACCCACTCCTGTCAAAACAAACGCAGCCCATTCTCGGGGAGGCATGCCCTGGTCACGACAGGTATTCCGTGCCTGAACCAGGGCCAGATCCCGGGGAAGGCCCGAGGACAAGGCCTGGTAGAACGCTGTCATGAAGCGCCGGGCACCAAGGTCATCCACATCCCATAAGGTACTGATGACAGTGCGCGCCCCAGCAACCAGAAAAGAGCGGGGCAAGCCAAACCATCCTTCGCCCAGCACCTGGTGGGTGCCAAAGGTGCTGCAACCACTGAGGACAACAAGATCACCCTTGAAATCAAAGGCGGAAATTTCCTGTGCTGTGACCGCGTCCAGCCCTTTGTCTCCGGCCAGAACGATGGCAGATCGGCCTCCGTCAACAGGATCCACTACTGCGTGGGTGGCCAGGTGCAATACAGAGAGTGGTGTGCCTAAAGCGTGCCGTAACTCTGTGCCCGAAGCTTGGGCGCCCATACGTTGCCGATCCGGGTTTCGCGTGAGAGCCTGGATTTCATGGCGGGCTTCGGGCAAGGGGACACCCGCTTGGGCACGGGCAGAGGAGGAAGGCAAAAGGCCCTCGGATTGTGACGTTGTATTGGGATCGGCAAAGGCCAGAACCCCGCTTGCGGGCGCGGTTCGTAGGCCCAGGTTCAAGAGGGCCGTGGCGTTGGGCAAATAATTCAGGGGCGTTTCGGCACCCCAGGCTTTGCCTTCAGGGCCCTCTAACATTCCAAGGGGAAACCCGGTAAGGAATGAAGGGGGGACCACCGAAAATCGTTTCACCCTGGGGTTGATTCTGGATAGGATGGGAATGCAAAGGGATTCATCAAGACGATGAAGTGCCGGGCGGCAGGATTCCAGGTTTTGTCCGGCAGCCAAAAGCCGCAAAGCCGCACGAGCATCTTCGGCAATGGGGGAAACATTGCCCAACTCCACAATCTGCAGAGTGCGGCCATCCAAAATGAAGGCCACCAGAGGATCACGACCCGGGTCATTAAAAAGAACCAAGGCCGCTTCAGTATCCCACAGCTTGTCTTGCAGGCTCTCCAGCCGGATCTCCGGTTGGCCCATCTGATCACTGAAGATTTTGGCTCGCCCTCGTTCTACCGTCAAAAATGCTTCTTCAATTTGACCGGCGGCCAGTTGGCACCGAGCCAGGGCTGCGTAGATTTCACCACTGGCCTGAAAGATCCCCGTGCGGCTGCGATCGTCTTCCAGGTTGTCCCGCCGTGTTTCAAATAGAACCAGGGCCTGCTCCAGTTTTTGCTGGGCTTCCAAAGGGTGATTCAAAGCAAAAAGAGCGTGGCCTTCATATCGTAGCAAGACCGTTTGCAAATGGGGAAGATTGGCTTCTTCCACCAATGGCAGAAGTGCGCGCACCTGGGCCAGTGCCTCCGCGTTTCGTTCGAGAAATAGCAGGCATTGGATGAGACTCTGCCGAACAAAAATGAGGGAATAATCATCCCCACTTTCGATCATCAATTTTTCAGCTTGCTGCAACATGGGCAGTGCTTCTTTGGCTCGACCGTTATCCTGAAGGGCGTTGCCATGGTACATGGTGGCCATGGCCCGTTCTTCTAACCCGCCAAGGCTGTCGGCCATATCCAGGGCCAGGCGGCTCTGCCATAGAGCTTCATCCAGACGTCCCATGCTTGTCAAAAGAAGAACGGGGCGAAGAGCATTGCTCACCGTGCCTCGAGGGTTGTCCACGAACTTCAGCCAATGTCCGGCTTCAGCCGTGGCACTGAGGGCCTCGGCGGTGCGACCGATGTTGGCATAGCCCGTAGCCAGATTTCCCCAGGTCCGGCTAAGCCCCAGAGTGTCTTTCATGGTGTGGCGCAACTGGAGGGTCTGGTCATAAATGGGGAGGGCGGCTTCCACATCACCACGGGCGGTGTGGCCGATGGCCAGGGCATTGAGCAGTGACGATTCCGCCTGCCGGGAAGAATCTGTGGCAGCTGGAACGTTTCTGGCCCAATCCACACCTCTTTGCCAACGAGCCAGGGCCGTGTCCAGATTCGAAGCACGGAAAGCTGCAATGCCGGAACGCTCAAGGCAGTGGGCAGCCAGCACCGGGTTCAGACTGCGCAGGCTATCAGCGTATTGGGCTAAGAGGGGACCCTGGATGGTGGGGTCAGCACTGCGGTCGGACATGGCCGCCAATGCGCGTTTTTGCAAGCCGCCGGACTCGTTCCCCGTGGCGACAATGGCTATGTTAACCAGAAGAAACAGGGTCAGAATACTGACCATGAAATGGGTACGACTCATTCGGACTTCTCCCTGATCACAGAGAATGGAATGGCAGCACTGGTGGCGCCCTCAAGGCCGTTGGGCTTCAATTCGATGACGAGCCAGCGCCAAGAGCCCAGGCTATCAGCTGGAGTCTCTGCCGCGTTGCGCACCAGCAAACTGTCGTTGACCACGGCCACCGCCCGGCGCCGGGCCTGGGCATCGTACAGTTCCCAGCGGTACCGAGTTCCTGGAGTGGCTGCCGGCGGGTGCCAACGGAAAATACGGGGGAAGTGTAATAATTCACCCATGGGCTCAGTTCCGATGGCCGCACCGGCGTCGCCACCACCGCGCAACCGCAGAGGCAATTCCTTGTAGGGGGACGGGGCTTGTGGGAAGAGGACGAATAAAGCCAGAACAGCGGCCATCAACCCACCGGCCCAGGCAAAATTCCTGGGTTTCATGGATTTACGCCGAGGCTTTAAAATCTCTTTATCCTCTACTGAATTGGCAGCCTCCAACAATCCGGCTTGCAGCTCCATGGCCTGAAATAGTTCTTCGGCCAGTTGCTCATCACCGAGGGCCTGTTTCTCAAACTCGGCCATTTCGCGAGGGTCGAGATCTGATTCCAGCCAGCGTTCCAGTTTTTCATCTTTGCGATGGCTCATGGGCTCACCCCCCGGCGCTGAAGAATTTCAGCCAGCATTTTCCGGCAGCGGTAAATTTTTCGGTAAAAGGCAGCATGTTCCAAGCCATCCTTTTCTGCCAGAACTCCGGCTTTGATACCCTGGGCCATAGACCACAACCAATGGGCACAGCTGGGCCGGGATTCCTTCAGTTCATCCACGGCCGCTCGAATGCTTTGGGATCGCTCCTGCATGGTCATGGCAGCCAATACATCTGGTTTTTCGTCAGGGAATTCATGGTCGTCCACAGAGTCGAAGGAACGGCGTTTCTGGTAGTAATTGCCGATCACGTTGCGCAGCACGTTGAAACTCCAGCGTAAGGAAGGATGGTCACGCCCATCCTTGATGGCCTCTGCTGGTCCTTTATTCCACACGATGGACAAGGCATCCTGCACCAGATCTTCGACGGCATCAGAGGGCACACGTCGCCGGGCCACTTCACTGAAGCGCTGGCGCAACTGTGAAATCCAATGGGATTGGGGGTTTGGCCTGGGGCTCTGGGTATCCATAAAACCTGTTGTGTGGGAATGGATTGAGAATGATCCGTCATCTGCAATTCCTTTGTTGATAAATTAGTCCTCTTTTGCTCATACCGCCCATTGCGGCAAATGGCGGTTTCCCTCCAAGGTTTCCCCACCATGCTTTTCTGTGATGTTTGCCGAGAAGGAAAAATCTCCCGGATTATTTTGATTCTTTCGGCGGAATGGCTACCGAGGACCCTTGCCAGCCTTAAAGGATAGCGTTTATGTGTGAAATATAGGATCCCTAACCGCATCAGTGGTTTTCATTCTCCAGGAGAAACGTTTCCATGAAATTTATCCCATCGCTCCAAGCCATATTCGTCATCATCATCGGCTTGACGCCACTGTCCGCTTGGGCCTTCACCGAAGCAGACTTTGTGGGAACCTGGGAGGGGACCTTTGATTCCACCACCTTTGGCGGCTCCCATTTTGACATGACTCTGGAGGTGCAGGAGAATGGTTTTTATACCGACTCTTCGGACCATCTGATGCCTCCCTATTATTATCCAGATACCCAACAATGGGAATTTGACGAGGCCACCAACCGGTTGCATTTCTGGTATTTAGAAACCGTTTATGCTGGGCAATATTTTTACCAACATTTTTTCTATGAAGTGGTCAGTTACACAGGAGCGACCATAGAAATGCATTACAATTACTGGGATGATCCAGAACCTCACCCCCAGGCTGGAGTCATTACTCTATCGCGGACTGGGCTCACAGATATTCCAGACGGAAGCCTTCCGGGGATGGCAAGTCTGGAGAAAAACTATCCCAATCCCTTCAACCCCAGCACGACCCTTGCCTTTACATTGCCCCAGGATGAAATGGTCTCTTTAAAGGTTTATGACAGCCGGGGGCGTTTGGTCTCTCTTGTTTATGAAGGGGACTTGCCCGCCGGGGGGCATCGTTTTCAGTGGAATGCAGAGGCGCTGCCTGCGGGCATTTATCTCTACCGCCTGCAAGGGGAAGATTTCTCTGAAACCAGAAAAATGGCGCTGGTGAAATAGCCGCGCCTCTGGCTTTAGGAAACTGGAGCTTTCAGCTAGACCCAACCCACGGATAGACCATACAATAGACTCGCCTGGCCCTTCCAGTCATAGGAGTTTGATAGCATGGTCCGTTTGAAATTATCCGGTCGTCTCAGCTTCATAGCCTTGTTCTTGGGGATAAGTCTTATCTGCATACCGCAACCGGCCAGGTCTCAGCGCGATCTGAGTCCCGAGCGCGGTGGCACGACCTACTCCCTGGGTATGCCCCCTGTCTATAAAGGGCGCGCTGGGGTGGAGATGCAGTGGTTTCGCCCCCGAAGTTCCAGCCAAATGGCGACCTATCTCAGCCTTGGTTTATCCAAAGATTTGGGCAGTCCCGTGGTGGGCATTGGTGGGCTGCGTTTGGAAGGTTACGGTGGTTGGCGGGACCAGGCTTTTGACGGCGGTGCGCGCGCCCTGTTCGAAATCCCCAGTTTTTATTGCGGTGTTGGTGTCGATTTCAACGGCACCGATGAGGAGGCTGACTTTCTGCTGCAGCTGGATTTGCCCCTGCGCCGTGGTGGATTGTTCGGGAGAGGGACAACTTTTGCGCTGCGCTGGTTGCCATCTCGCGATCAAACCTTCAGCGCAGGAATCAATGTGCCTTTGTGGGGCCGGAATATCGGAGCCACCCGCCCGTCGAGTGATAACGTTAAGATTCAAAGGTGCTCTCCCCAACGGATGGCAGATTTCCACAAGGTGGAAAGCCTGAACGAAGTTTTAGCAGAACTGGCCGAACGATCCCGCTGGGTGGCCCGGCTGAGCCAACCTTTTGCCGAGGAGGATGGGAGCGACGCTCAAGAGGCCATGGCACCAGTTTTGAGGCCTTTGTTAGCCCATATCGATTCCACCGATATTCGGTTTCCCCATGGTCATTCTTTGCCCGCCGAAGTACAGGCCTTCCATCAAACTCTGGATCGCGCTTTTTCCCTGGCCACGGGGGGCAATGCCACCACTGAAGTTGGGCGCCAGCTAAGTGCCAGAGCTCGCAGCACCCTGTTGGAAGAAATCCTTATTCCTTATAACTCTCTTCTTGGCCAAAGGAAAACCGGCGACTCACTGGCCCATTTTATTGCTATCGCCCAAACCAACTTTGCCTCTTGGGTGTTGCTCGAAAACCAATTGTCCGATGATGCTAATCGGAACGTCTTCTTTGTCTTCCAAACCCTGGCCGATCAGATGGAAGAAAACCGCTTGGAACTGCGCAACCGTTGGGACGATTCACGGTTTGTCTGGCTGCCTCTGCAATATGCTCTCACTCCTGATCAACACGACTCCCAGGCGGAATTGGACGAGATCATCGCCCGCTGCACTGAGCATCCATTTACGGTGGAGAACCGGGTCTGGTATGTGATCAATGAGGAATTCCAATGGGAGATGGCGCGTTCCGTCCGCAAGGCCGAAGATTATCATGTGCTCTGGATCCACGACTACCGCGGTCTCAATGGTGCCGGCAAACCCGATGCCATCGCCTATGCTCAAACACTGAATTATCTGGAAGCCATGACCGAAAGGGTCAAGGCCTACGATGAAGCAGGAAAACTACCCCAATATTTTATCCTGCTGGATCAGCATTATTTTGAAATCAACAAAGCTCGTCTGTGGTTGCGTCTGCTGGCCGACCCAATGGGGTACCAGTTGAGTTTGCCCGATGATTTCGCTGAATGGGAAGAGCGCCTCTCCAGTGCCCAGGACGAATTGCGCGAGGCAGTGGACAGGTCGGTGCTGTTGCAGATGGGCTCCAGCCAATATGGGCAGAAATGGCTTAAAAACCGTATCAAGGTTCACATCAATATTACCAATCCTGCGGATCCCTCGTTCTTCAGTTGGCACAGTGTGGGGATGATGCCCATTCCCGACAACATGATGCGCGATCATCGCAAAATATCCTTCTACGACATCAGTGAAGAGGACCCTTATCGGGGAACAGCCATTTTCACGGGTATGGGTATTGGTGAACATTATGTGGGGGCCAATTGGGAAGACCGGGCTCTGATGATTTCCGGTCCCGGTGCCTTGGCGGTCAAGGATGCCGCACGGGACTTACTTCTGGCCCAGGGCTATGAACCCCAGGAGTTGCCTTTCTCACTGCGTAAGCAACCTAAAAGCCACGATTATGACCAGGGTCTTGCCGCGGAAAAAGCCCAAAACTCTTCCGAGTGGGTTGCTCATCGAGGGTCTGTCCTCCAACTGCACAACGAAACTGGATTTCATAACAAGCCGGTCAATGTGGCCAAGGCGGTGCTTTATAGTTTGATGCCCCCAGGGTCGATTCTCAAGGTACCTGACTCACTGTGGCAGAGTTACATCTATGCCTCTTTGTTAGCAGGTAGTGCTCAGCGTGGTTGTAAGGTACTGGTCATTGCTCCCACCGAGGACTCAGCACCCAGTGGGGCTGCGCCAACTCTGGCTCGGGCCCATGGGCTTTTGGGGCGTTTGATTGAGTTTTCAACCCAGATGGAGGAGCCCCTTCGATCCCAGGGAGGATTATTGAAGGTAGGGCTCTACGCTCCTCAGCAAGGCGTTGCCGATATCGCTGGCCGCACGCATCAAGCGCAAAACAATTCACCTGCGTGGATTCGGGAGGTTTACCCGGAAAATGCCGCGGTCCAATCAGAGTTGGAAAACACGGCTGCCTATTTGGATTCTCTGGGTTATGCCATTGAATACCTGTCCCAGCATGAAGAAGAGTTGAAGCCAAAAATTCATCTCAAAGCCAATTTCTTTGCTTCAGGAAAGGCCTGGGAAAAGCTGCTGATCCGGCCTGAATTAGCCATGGTCCTGCGCGGCCATACCCAGTATCTGGCCAACCAGGCCGTGACTGCAGACAAAGAGTCTCACCATCCGGATGTTCGCCACTTCCCGGATCAGATGAGCTCAGCATGGTTGGCTCTAATCGAGGGGTTGATCGCAGACCTGACACCTGAGGAGCGTGAAGAACTGATCTACTACCTTTGTGTGGGCAGCACCAATTTGGATTATCGCAGCATGGTTATGGATGGAGAGGTGATGGTGGTGGTGGGAGGATGGCAGAGCTTGTATGGTTTTATGGACTTCCTGCTATTGCCCGGATTGTGCGATTGGGTGGAAACCACGGAAGAACTGGATGCCTTGTTGCCGCCTCCAAGTGCCTTGGTCCGAGCTCTCGCTGGGTTGATGAAATTGACCTTGTAGTCTGATTGCGAGGGTTGGGGAGGCTTTTAAAAGGCTTCCCCAAGTTTAAAGTATATTCCCCAGTCGTCTTTGCCTGCCGCAATATCCAACCCCACATTCATGTTCGTTTCTGTGTCGACAGTATAACGGAAACCGGCTCCAGCTCCGGGCAGAAGCTTGCCATCATCGTCCTCATTGATGGATTGGAAAATTGTAGCAACTCCGGCAAATCCCACCAGGCCAATGCGGGAGTGCAGATTCCAGCGGTATTCTCCCTGAAGGGCAAACAGATAATCACCCCTGTACTCACCTTGGGTGTATCCTCTGATGTCTTGTCTGCTACCCACCACAAATTGCTGTTCAAAGGCAAGATTCCCCAGACCAATTCCGGCAAAAAAGCGGCAAGCGAGGACGTCTTCCTCTTTGCGCATGGAGAAAAAATGGTGGTATTCCAACTGAATTTTGTCGGACTCCGATTCGTTTCCCAATCCCTGAGGATAAGTGAAATACCGAAGGTTGGTCTCAAAGCCCGTGTGCGGATAAAAAACGCTGGATCGGTGATCCAGACTAAGATCTAGGCCCAGGCCGTTAAGGGTGGTTTCTTTTGAATGGGGAAAGCCTTCCAGATTTGTTTCGAAATCCAGATAGATATAACTCAGCCCACCATAGAGCTGTTGGTACATGCGGCGCTGCACTTGGATAAAAGCGAGATTCATGTCCGTATTGTAGGGAATCCAGGATGCGATGGGGGCATCTAAGAAAAACTGGAAGTTGTAGTTTCCCCTGCCGATTGCGGTCATGATCCGCCAGTTGCCCTCATCCAGATGCAGTCTACCAAAAGCCATGAGCATCCAAGTGTCATTGGTGGTATACATGCCGAATAGACCGGCCATGGAGGACGGGGAAATGGTATCACTCTTGACGGGGTTGAACATGACCATAGGTAAACCACCGGCCTGGAAACCGATGGACCGATCGTAGTTGAGGTATGGGATGGGCAGAAATTTGACACTGTCTTCGATGCGGTCGCCAGTGCTTTCTTCGCCATTAGCCATTCCCAGGGCAATGGCCGGCAGCAGTAGGATAGTGATGCATAAGTGAAAAAAGAACCCGCGGGTGATTGGCATCGTGAATCCTTAAGAGAGGGTGGTCTGAAATAAATTCTCTTTTTCCTCAATTGCTGAGAGCATTTGACAATGCCTGCAGTCTGTTCCTGTTTACACAAAGGAAACACCATAGTAAAATACTTTTTTCATTTATACATGAATTTCCAGGAAGATGATTGAAACATGGGCAACGAAACGCGCAAGGACTTGCTCCCCAATGAGCCAATCCATCAAGTGATCAAACCTGTGCAGCGCTTTCTCCATGTGGAGGCCGCCAGCGGCGTTTTGTTGCTGATCTGCACCGCCGTGGCCCTGATTCTGGCCAATAGCGGGGCCAGCGATTGGTATGTGGCATTGTGGAAAACCAAGGTCGGTTTCAGTATCGGCAGTTTTACGATGATGCATTCGCTCCAGCATTGGATCAATGATGGGCTGATGGCCATTTTCTTTTTTGTTGTTGGTTTGGAAGTGAAGCGGGAAATGGTGACCGGTGAATTGCGCGACGTGAAGCGGGCAACCCTACCGGTATTTGCAGCCATTGGGGGCATGGTGGTGCCGGCAGGCCTTTATTTGCTTTTGCAGGGGGGCACGACCGCAGCCCGCGGTTGGGGGATCCCCATGGCTACAGACATTGCTTTTGTGGTGGGGTGCATGGCCGTACTCGGTCCTCGGGTTCCCCGCATCATGCGGGTTATGCTTTTATCCTTGGCCATTGTCGATGACATTGGGGCCATCCTTGTGATCGCCATTGGATATACGGAATCGCTCAATCTGACAGCCCTGATGTTGGCTTTCGCCGGACTGGCCATGATCTATGGTTTGGGTCGCGCCGGAGTGCGCAGTTTCGGCCTATATGTTCTCCTGGGGATCCTGATCTGGTTCGGTTTTCACGAATCAGGAGTGCACGCCACCATCGCTGGAGTCCTGATCGGTCTGTTGACCCCCGCCCGCAGCTATCTTTCTGAAAGCACCATCAGCAACTTGTTCCGGCGTGCTGATAAAACCCTGCATGGCGGCACATGGATAAACATGCATCACCGCAGTGATCACGTACGCAGTTTTACGGACTCGGTACGCGAAGTGATTTCTCCCCTGGAGTACCTGGAAGGGACCCTTCATCCCTGGACCAGTTTTGTGATTATGCCGATTTTTGCCCTGGCCAACGCCGGGGTGCCTTTCTCCCTGTCCGATTTTGGCGAGCCGGTGTCCCTGGCCATCATGGCTGGGCTGGTTCTGGGCAAGCCCCTGGGCATTCTCTTAATGAGTTTTTTGGCAGTGAAACTTGTGACCAAGTCATTGCCCGAAGGACTCACTTGGCCCGGGCTGGCCGGCGGCGGGTTTTTGTCGGGCATTGGTTTCACCATGGCGCTGTTTATTGCTGGGTTGGCTTTGAGTGGTCCGGATCTGCAAACCGCCAAAGTGGGAGTGCTGGGGGCCAGTCTGCTGGCTGCGGTGATTGGGATGGTGATTCTGGTCATGGTCTTGCCTAAGCCTTCATCATCAAAAGAGGATTAGCGGTGCATTGATTTCGGCCGGAGGAATGTCTGATCTTTCCCCGGCCGGATATTGCAGGACTGGTTAAATAGTCCTTTACTATGGGCTTCATGGGAAGACCGATAAAGGTGGTCAGAACAACAATTCCTTGCCATTTTCCGGTCTTTCCTCCAAGATTTCGAATAAATAAAATGCCCATTGTTTCTGTGAGTCATGTAAGGAATCCCTGTTCTATGATCGACAGCCACGTCCACTTAAACCGCCATGAATTCCAGGGCCAGCAGGACGAGGTCATTTCCCGGGCTCGGGCAGCCGGCATCACAAAATTTCTCAATGTCGGATACGATCTGCAAAGCAGTGCTGAGAGCATCGCTTTGGCCGAAGCCAACACGGACATTCTGGCCACGGTGGGTATTCATCCCCACGATGCGGCTCTGTTGGCCGATGAAGAGGGCCAGATTCTTACGGAAACAGCCCAGGTTCTGGATCAGCTGCGGTCCTTGGCCGCCCACCCCAAAGTGGTGGCCATCGGCGAAATCGGCCTGGATTTTTTTCGCGATCTGAGCCCCCGTCCCGCCCAATACGCCGCCCTGAAAATGCAGCTGGAAATTGCCACGGAACTAGACTTGCCCGTTGTGTTTCACATACGGGATGCCTGGTCCGAAACCCTGGCTTTTCTGGATGAAATTGGCATTCCACCTCGTCGGGGGATATTGCACTCCTTTTCCGGGGATGAAGCTTCGGTTGAGTGGGCTCAAAAAAATGGTTTTTTTCTGGGCATCGGTGGCCCTGTCACTTATAAAAATAGTAAACTTGATTCTCTGGTGGCCTTGGCTGGCGCGGAGATGATTGTTTTGGAAACCGACGCCCCCTGGTTGCCGCCGGTGCCGTTCCGGGGCCAACGAAATGAATCGGCATACCTGGTGCATACCTGCGCCCGAGTGGCCACCGCCCTGGGCCTGGATGTGGAAGACGTGGATCGCATGACAACAGATAATTTCCATCGCCTGTTTCTTGGAGGGCCCTTTGACACGTAGCCAGCAATCGTTATTGCGCTCTTATGGTATTCGCCCGGTGAAGCGGCGGGGACAAAATTTCCTCATCGACACCAATCTGGCCCGGGCCATCGCCCAGGACAGCCTGGATTTGGGAGATGAGATCCTGGAGCTGGGGGCCGGCGGGGGGGCTTTGACTGTTCACCTTCTGGAAGAAGGCAAGCGGGTGGTTTGCCTGGAAGTGGACCGCAACCTCTGTGCCTTGTTGCAATCAGAATATGGTGAGCTGGAAAACTTCGAGTTGCGGGAAGGCGATTTGGCCAAATTGGACTGGGCCGAAATTTTGGCCAGTACCGGAAAACGTCCAGTGGTGGCCGGTAACCTGCCTTATGTACTTACGAGTAAGGTTTTGTTCGCCTTGGCCGATCATCGGCAGGTGATCAGTGGTGCTGTTTTTATGGTCCAAAAAGAAGTGGCCGAGCGCATGATCGCCGAATGCGGAAGCCGGGATTACGGCATCCTGGCCGTGGTGCTGGGGTCGATTTTCGACATCCAGATAATCAGAACGGTGCCATCGTCGGTTTTCTGGCCCAAGCCCGATGTGGAGTCGGCAGTGGTGCAATTGGTGCCCAAAGGGTCCTGGTCTGATGAAGAATACCGGCATTTCCTTGCGGTGGTGAAAGCCCTGTTCCAGCAGAGACGCAAGAAGCTGCGCACCCAGCTCCGCAGCCATTTCAATGTGGATCCGGAAAGCATGGAGGCGCTGGCCTCTGAAGGGGATATTGACGTGGAATTGCGTCCTGAACATTTGGAAGCGGAAGCCTGGCGGCGCATGGCAAAACTATTGCCGAGGAAGGAACTGTCCTGATTCGGTCCCATCTAAATTTATTCATTCTCTTGTCTGTCCTGGTTCTCTTGCTGGGGGCGTCGGTGGCTTGTGCTCAGGAGAGAGGGGCGGCTCCTGGCGATACCCTGTCCGTTGCTGAAGGTGATACCACTTATGCCGGGAAGGCATCTCAAATGGCCGTGCCCGCCGAGGGCGAGGACACGGACTCCTTCTTTTCCAAATTTGAGAACACACCCAAAGCGGGTATCAGGACGAATGTCACCAGCACCATGTATTACGGTGATTTTCTCAATACCATCGGAATAAAGAATTCTGCCGCCATGACCAACAAAGTTGGCTTTTCCTGGACAGATTTTCGCCAGCAGATCAAGACTTCGGAGAAGCGCAATGCCAGCTCCAGTTTCAGCTCCGGGTTGATGTTGCCCTTTATGGCTACCTTGCAGGGCAGTCGCACCTGGAGTGAAGATTTGACCACCAACTCCAGTGGCCACGAAAACGTTTCCAAGCGTGACTACAAAACCGGTGGATTGATGCTTTCCAAGCCCAAGCTCATACTCGGCGATTTCAATTTTACTCTCAAATCCTCGGCTGGTAGCAATGACCAGCAAGCCGTGAGCCAGGACCAGCGCAACGACATCAGTGAGAGCTATCTGGACGGTGGCTTGCAGGTGGGGACCGAGGTTGTCGATGGCATCTCGGTGGCGGGTCGGTTATTTGGGCGCACCACTGGTGGTGACCGTTCTTTGGGTGACCTGACAGCACCTTCAGCATCCCAGGCAGACTCTCTGGGTGTGGGCGTTTATTATGATCGCAACTTCGCCAAAGGGCGTGTGGCCTTGACCCGGGGCAACTTTGATCGGGAGTTCCTGGATTACAAGCGCGACGATCTGGGCCAGATCGATACCATTGCAGGGGCGGGCATGGAAAATGTCGTCGATGAAATGGAAATCAAAGACGCTCTTACCATTGATCTTCTTAACATGACCCGTGTGATGGGCGTCAATCTTGAGACCACTCTGAGTCACAAAATGAATGAATCTGATTTTGCCGTCAGCCGGGTGGGTTATAAGGAAAAACTTGAGCAGACCGCCGATTTTGCTCTCAGTTTTGCTGCCGGACGAGATTCTTTCTACGCCGGTTACGAATACAAATGGAAATGGGATGACCAGCAGACCAAAGGTTCCACCATTAGCCGAGGCAAGCAATACCGTAAGGAAAGAGCCCTCAGTTTATATTGGAGCCGGACCCTTTTTGAAGCCACCAGAATGACCATGCGCTGGGGCACAGGTATCAGCCAGGACACCGCGGAAAATGGCTACGTGAGCAATGACAAGGATAACCTGCGGTACGATTATTCCCTGAGGGTGGAGCGCAGTTGGGCCAATAAATTCCAGGCTACCATGATATTTGCCTTCAAAGACGACCAATCTCTGGCCCTGAACTCGAACAAATCGGCCAATAATAACATCAAAGACAGTTATGAAATTGCCCCTGGATACAGTTGGCCCTTGGCCGATTGGCTGACATTCAGCCAGAGTTATCGTATCTATATCCAGTACATTGATTATGTGTATTCCGCCTTGGAGAATTCCACCCGCGTGGACAATTACAACAAACGGGGCAATTTGACCTCCAATATCAAAATTAAAGCGAGCGAACGCCTGGATATCAATGTAAAACATGATTACAACAAGCGTTTTAATGCAGACAAAACCAATGAGGGCAGCACCGGAAGCAATCAGTATTTTGTGAGCCAGCGCCAGAAAATCAACAAAATCGATTTGTCGTTTGTGTTTAGAGTGGCCAATGGCGTGACCCTGGAAGGGGCCACCTACAGCACCAAAGATGAGAAGACCATCATCAGCACCCAGGACCAAGTGACCGACCGTCTGGAAGGCAAAATATGGGTAGGCACCCGGGTGAACCGCACCTGGGGTGTTGAAAATCCCATCACCTTGTCGGCTATGGTTAAAAAACACAATGCTTACGGGCCCAGTATTTCAGAAGCCAGTGCTGACTACTGGGAATCTGATATTTGGCTGAAATGGGAGTTCTAGGGTGATGAAAATACGTTTTGCCTGGCCCATGATGATTTTGACTGCGCTAATGTTTTTTAGCGGTTGCCTCTTTGAGCCCAGGGATGCCGAACCTCCCACCGGAGAGCCCATTCCATACCTGCCACGCACCGATCCCAAAAAAGTATGGGAAAACCTGCAATTGTCGTTAAACTATAACGATAGCTTTGGGTGGGAAGAAAACCTGCACGTAGATTTTACCTACCTTCCCGATTCAGAGGCCGAATTGCAGTTTCCCGGAGTCTTTGTAGGCTGGGACCTGGCCAAGGAAATGAGTTTTATCACGAACTTTTATTCTTCCGGGGTGAGCAATCTGTCCGAAATGAGGGACGAGGATTTTATTGTTCCCGACCCTGTTGGAACAGAAGTTGTGTGGGAAGATGTGATTTATTACCTGCGGGTGACCAATGCCAGCGATGGTTCTGAAACGCGATATAGGGCCACTGCTAAAATTACCTTTCGTTTTGAGGGAAACTTTTGGTATGTTTATAGCTGGGAAGACTTGATCGGGGAAAGTGACCCTGATAACAGTAACACTTTACCCACCATGGGGGTGCTGCGAGGAACATTTGGTAGCAATTAATCATAGGATATGTTAAAATCAGGCATGAATAATTTGGAACCAATGCTGGAATCCGGGGTTAGATGGGGTCTGTAACATAATCTGACCTGGGGTTATCAACTGTTTTTCGGGAGGTAAAGCAATGAAACTAAAAAATCTGTTGCTCTTGTTCGCTATTCTGACTCTGCTTGTGGGCACCACCGGTTGCCTTTTTTCACCGGATGATTCCGAAGATATTGATCCACCAGATCCCGTTGGTCTTGAAGATAATACCACTAAGGATATTCTGATTTCCAACTTCAGACTTATCTACGAGGATATGGATTCGGCTGAATACGAGGCTATGCTGCATCCGGATTATCGCACCGTTCTGTTGCAATCTACATTTGATGATTGGGCTGACAGTGATACTCCTCTGCAGGAATTGTATTTCGATCATGATTCTGAAGTTCAGATTCACCGGAATATTTTTGAAGGCCTGTTTGGTGTGAATGAAGCTGGTTTGACCATTCCGCCCATCGATTCCATCAACGTTGAAGTAATGGATAAAGTGGGCGCTTGGGAGACCGTGGAACAATCTGAAGAGTATTTCGGGGGCCGGGATGCCTGGTTTGCCCGCTACACCCTGCTGATGTACTTTAATAAGCCAGATGGCAGCCGCTTCAAGGTGGAGCAAAACGTGGACTTCTTTGTGGTCCAGGGCGGCGATGACCTGTGGTACATGTTGGGCCAACGGGGAAGCAGCATTTAAAAGCTCTTCACAGTTTCGAAAATTCCTCCCTTGTGACATGGGGAGAGAGACAATAATATGGAGAGGGAGTCCTGGATGGACTCCCTCTTTTTCAATCATCCCTGACAGCTGGAGAGCCCACACGTGAAATTGCCTGGTCGCCTGGGAGGCAAGCCCCAAAATCCCCGAAAGAAGAAAACCCGCCAGACCCGTAAAAAGTCTCAGGGGATGCAGGTCACGCCACTGACTTGGGTTCTGCTGGTGGCCATTGTGCTCCTGATTGGTGGCATTGGTTTGCTCAAATGGGCTGAAACGGGTTCAGGTCAGGCCACTTTGCTCTCTTTGGGGTCCGAGCAGGCTTATCAGGATGTACAGGGCGGCGTGGAAGAAATTCTAGTACAGATGTTTCCCCGTATGCAACCCGGGCCTGCGAGTATGGTCGAAAACGGCCTCGACTGGCCAGCTCCCGACTTGGGGCCCACTGCAGAGGTGCGGTGCCGTCTGGTGGCCTTGGATTCTGATGCCCCCTATGACCAAATCCAATGGGAATTGGAGCAGGCACTTCATGGCATGGGAGCCAGGGTTCTCTGGGCGCAGCGCCTTTATCCCGACATTCCTGATGCCGACCAACTTCATGCCAATGAAGATAAAGATTTGTTACGTATGGATCTCGGTGTCCGCGGCAAACCCACTCACACTCTGGTCTTTCATCGAGCCGGAAAAACACCGCCCCTCACCTGGGGCGACCAAGCTGGGCCGACCGCTTGGAATCTTCTCCAGGAACAATCCAACGGCCCAGTGGTGGCTTTGGTCATTGATGATTGGGGAAACTCCCGAAACGAGGCCACCAGGGGAATGCTGCGGCTGCCCGCACCCTTGACCATGGCCATCCTGCCAAATTTGCCATACTCCCGACAGTATTATCTGGAAGGAACCGAGTTGATTTTGCCCCGGGCCGAGCAGACTGCTGCCCTTTCCCAAAATTCGGCTGGCAGATCCCAACGTCTTGAAGCGGGCTGTTTTGTGGAGCTGCGCCTGGGTAAAACCAAAGTGATGGCCATGCCCGAAAAACGCAGAGAAGCCATTCTGCATTTACCCATGGAGCCCCAGGGCTACCCAGATACTAATCCGGGGGCCAATGCTCTTTTGGTGGGTATGAACAAGCAGGAGATTTCCAGTATTCTGGATGTGGCCTTGAAAAATTTGCCGGACGTCAGGGGCCTGAATAACCACATGGGTAGTGCAGCCACCAGCGATCAGCCCACCATGGCCATTCTCATGGATATTTTGAAGCAGCGAGACCTCTTCTTTGTGGACAGTCTTACCAGTTCCCGGTCTGCGGGTCATGGGGAAGCTTTGGCCGCGGGAGTGCCCGGCCTGCGTAACCGGATTTTTCTGGATTACGACAGCGAAAACGAAGTGACCATTGCGGCTAATTTGGAAGTTCTGGTGCGCACCGCCCGGAAAAAGGGATTTGCCATGGGAATCGGCCACCCCCATGTGGCCACCTGGAAGGTTCTGGCCCGGGAAATTCCCCGACTGCAAAAGCTGGGGGTCCGGTTTGTGACAGTTTCGGAAATGATAGCCTTGGAAAATGATGTGGAAACGGCAGGAGTCCAGTGAGCGATCAAATGAAAAGTCTTGTTTTATATTGCCCCACAGTGGCCGAAGGCTTTGGCCCTGATTTTCAGGCTCAACTTCGCCAAGCCCTGGTGAAAATGGCGGAAGGGTTGGCATCAGACTCTTCAGATCCATGGGCTATAAAGGTTCCTTTCGGTGCTCTGGGAGCTCATATCCCCCTCTCGGCCGAATTGATGAATTCGGCGCGGGCCGGTATTCAGGATGCCGGGCTCGAAACCGGTCCCTTTTTTGAAACGTTGTCTATCACCACGGGAGGCCTGGATACGCCGGAAGGGCTGAGGCTGCGGGCAGAGAAACTGGGTTTGCAAGAATTCTTGGTGGGAGATGACCCGGCCGGACCAGCGGGGCTTTCCCTGAGTTTGAAAGAAGAATTTTCCATGCCCTCGGTGGGATTGTCGGCCGTGGCTGCCAAAGCCGAGGGCCTGCTGTTGCTGAACGCGGTCCACCCTCATCCTTTTGCAGGCCTGGGCGGGGCTATGATAGGCCTCGGCCAAGGAGTTTTGGACCGAACCACCAAGTTGTCTCTTCACCGAAATGTGAAACCCACGGTGGACACCCCGTTATGCGCTGGATGCGGTTCCTGCCTGGCTTCGTGCATTTACGACGCCATTGGTATCCGCAGTGGTCGGGCTATGATTGATCACAAAATTTGCACGGGTTGTGGCGAGTGCATGAGCGCCTGTCATTTGGCTGGCATTGGACCCGAAAACGGCATGAGCATTCCCCGTTATCAGAAGATGACGGCCGAAGCGGCTTCTGCCGTGGCCACCGATAGCCGTGCGGGGAGGGCCGGACGAATTTTGCATGTTAACTTTTTGACTCCCTTACCCCGACAGGCTGGGGGAGCTTCGGGACGGGATCGTTTTTTAAAAGGCCATTTTGGGGCTTTGCTTTCTGCGGATCCGCTGGCTCTGGATCAGGCCACTTGGGACCTTCTCGTCCAAGGGGCCGTGCACGGATTGCGGCAGTGGAGCGGGTTTATGCAGGAGCCGACGCCTCTGATGGAACGAGCGGCCACCCTGGGAATGGGGCGCCGGGCATACGATTTGGTGAATTTGATTTGAAATATCCACCCAAAGTGGGCAATTTCTAGCCAAGTGCACTGCTATGTGTTATGATACTCTGCGGTTAATTCGGAGGGCTTTGCGCCTTCGTGACCCTATGAAATCGGCAGGGCGAGTCTTTTTTGTGCGCCTTGAAGCATTATTCCCTGCCGGGACCAGTCTAAAGGCGTGCTTTTTTTTGTTCAATTGACCCGGTTGGGGCTCAGGTTCCTATCGGAGATCAGGCTATCCAGGAGTGAAAAAATGAATCGTTCCCTGCAGATCAGGGCAGGATTGAGTGTTATCGTCCTGTTGGTTTCCCTCATCGGACTGTGGCCCACTTTCCAGGCCCTTTCCGTTTCCAAGGAAGAGCGTGCAGCTGCCCAGGATAATCCTGTGCGACTGGCCGAAATCGAAGAGCTCGACAGCAAGGCCATTCGCCGGGGGCTTGACCTCAAAGGCGGCATGTACCTTGTCTTGGAAATTGACCAGTCTGAAATGACTCCAGCCGAAGCACAGGATGCTTTGCAACGAGTCAAGGAGAGCCTGGTGCGCCGTATTGATAAATTCGGTGTTTCCGAGCCTGAAATCACCACCTTCGGCGCCAGCCGCATTGTGGTCAAGTTGCCGGGGCTGCAAGATCCCGAACGCGCCAAAAACCTGCTGGGTAAAACTGCCCGTCTGGAATTCCGGTTGGTGCGGCCTGATACTGAATTGCAGGCAGTGCTGGAAAAACTGGACAGAGCTTTCCTGGATGAAGCTGTTGTGGCTGCTGCCAAAGCAGCCGAGCCTTCTGATGTGGAAGTGGCTTTAGCCGACACCACCGCCGCCGGCGAAGAGAATCCATTTGGAACTCTTGCTCCCGACGAAGAAAGTGATGTCAGCGACGAACTCTATCTGGCAGAACATCCTTTCAGTGGCTACCTCATTGCCCAGCCCGGTCTGGGTGGCGTAGGTGCTACACTTTTCCTGGACGAAAAGGATGTGGGCCGCATGCAGGCCATGTTGGATGATGCCCGAACCGCTCGCGTCCTGCGTGATGTGGAATTCCAAATGGGTGATGCACCCCTGGATGTAGGCGAAGGTACTTCCTTCCGCGCTCTCTACTTGGTAGACGGCGTGCCTGCACTGACTGGTGACCGTCTCGAAGGCGCTTTGGCCACCAACGACAATGAGAACATTGGTCGTTTCCAGGTGAGCTTCACTCTTGATAGCCGCGGTGCTCGCAGTTTCGCCAAAATGACCGGCGACAACCAGGGCCGCAAATTGGCCATCAGTCTTGATGGCCGCATCAGCAGTGCTCCTACTATCCAAGGCCGCATTCCCGGAGGACAAGGCGTCATCACGGGACAGTTCAGCAACAACGAAGCCAGCGATCTGGCCTTGCTGCTGCGTGCCGGTGCCTTGCCTGCCGATGTGCGAATTGTTGAAGAACGCACAGTTGGCCCCAGCCTTGGTTCCGACTCCATCCAAAAGGGTGTTTCGGCAGCCATGTACGGATCCATCTTTGTGGTCCTGTTCATGATTCTTTATTACCGCCTGAGCGGCATCATCACCGTGATAGCTCTGGTCAGCAACATTATCATTCTGATGGCCGTGCTGGCTCAGTTTGGGCTGGTGCTTACGCTGCCTGGTATTGCCGGTATTATTCTTACGGTGGGTATGGCCGTGGATGCGAACGTGCTGATCAACGAACGTATTCGTGAAGAGTTGCGGAAAGATAAAACCATCCGTGCTGCTGTGCAGTCTGGTTATATGAACGCGACCCGTACCATCATCGATGCCAACGTGACGACTCTGATCGCCGGTGGCATTCTGCTCATGTTCGGCACTGGCCCCATCAAGGGTTTTGCTGTCACTCTGAGCATCGGTATTCTCACCAGTATGTTTACGGCTCTGGTCATGACCCGCGTCATCATGGAAATGTCCACGCGGAATAAGGGCAAACAAACAATGAGCATCTAGTCCCGGCTTTTCGGGCTGAGCATATTTTTTCGCCCCCAGGGGCATGAATCCGAATCAAAAAAGATTCGGGAAAGGTCGGACAGGAAGATGGAATTCTTCAGGAACCCAAACATCAACTTCGTGGGAGCAATGAAGCCGGCATTCAGCTTCTCTGCTGTTCTCCTCGTGGTTTGCCTTGTTCTGATGGGTATTCACGGTGGACCCCGGTTGAGCATCGATTTCACCGGTGGCTCTGTTCTTCAGGTCATAATGGATCCCGCACCTACAGTGGGAGAAATTCGCAGTGCTTTGACGGAAAAAGGATACGATGGTATCCAGGTGACGGAATTCGGCTCGGCCGATGAATTCCTCATCACTTTCCCCAATGTGGAAGAAGGCACCCAAACTTTGGATGCAGCTCAGGTTTTATTGAATGACCTGCGTGAAAGTCTTCCCAATAATGCGGTCGAGCTTCGTCGTGAAGAAAGCGTCGGTCCAAAAATTGGTGACGAGCTGCGTAAGGGAGCCACCAGCGCCGTGTTTGGTGCCTTGGCTCTCATCGTGCTTTATATCACTTTTCGCTTTGTGTTCCGTTATGGTATCGCGGCCATTTTGGCTCTGGTCCATGATGTGACACTGACGCTGGGTATTTTCTCCTTGCTTGACCTGGAGATCAGCCTGTCGATCATTGCGGCCTTCCTGACAATTATCGGTTACTCCCTGAATGATACCATCGTGGTCTTCGATCGTATCCGGGAGAACATGAAGCTGCGCCGCAAGGAGAGCTACAGTCAGGTCATCAACCGTTCCATCAACGAGTGCCTGAGCCGTACTGTGTTGACATCGTTGACCACCTTTGCGGTGGCCATCTGTCTGTTCCTGTTTGGCGGCGCCGTCATTCACGACTTCGCCTTCGCACTGACCTTTGGTGTGGTGGTTGGTACTTACAGTTCGATGTTCATCGCCAGTCCTATTCTGGTTTGGTGGACCGAGCGGAAAATTACTGATAAGAAGCGCATGGCCATGGATATGTAAGAAGCCGATTGCTTCGGTTTTGAGAATTGGCCCCTCTGGTGCTTTGAGCGCTGGAGGGGCTTTTTTTTTGCATTCTAAAAAATAATTGCCTTCTCCATGGCGAAAACCAGTCGATTATGGGTAAAATAGAAGACGTGCCTCATGGGAACCCATTGAAGGAGCTGAAATTGTTCTTTTCTCACAACAGTCTGGCTGGCTTAGTTTTTAAAATCGGCCTCATCATGGTCGTCTGGGCGGGCTCTTTGCTTGCCGCCGAACCTGACATTGCCCCATCTTCGGTTTCTGTCTCGGCCGACTCCGTCTTTGTTCAAATGACCAAGGCCTGGCAAGAGGGTGATGAAAAAGCCATGGCCGCCCTGGTGCATCGGGACGGTTTGCGAGTGACCCATGGTGGTGACTACGATCGTTTCACCACCTACAGTCCCGATCAGGCTTTCTATTATTTTCAGGACCTTTTTCAAAGCTGTGAAACGCAGGATTTTTTATTCCGGAGGCTTCCCGATTCCCCCGACGGAAGCCGTGGACAGGGGATGGTCGAGTGGACATTCCTCCGTCCGGAAAGGCAATTCCCTGAGGTTTCCAAACTGGTAGTGGTGCTTTTGAAACAGGACTTGCAATGGTGTCTCGCGGAGTTCAACTCCATCTCGCAGAGGTAGGATTCAGATGAGGGGGCATTTGGCCCAAACCATCAAACCCATAGGTGTTCTCTGTCTCGTCGGGCAGGGATTGTTGCTCTTTCAAGGGGGTGGAAAACCTCTGCTTGAGGGCATGCCTCATTCATGGTGGGTTTTGCTGCTGACGGTGGTTTTGGCTTTGCTGGTGAGCTTGAAACGCAATACCCAAAAAGAAGGGTCTGCTTTCTGGTCGATTCTACTGCTGTTTTCCATGGCGGTCCTTTTGGCAGTTTCGTTGAAAACCGTGAGTATGGATTCTTCTCCCGATTCCACTTTTTCGCTGCCACTTTCTGAATCTCAAATCCGGAAACGAACTGAGGTAGAGGCGGATTGGAGAGCTCTGGATTCCGCTTTTCCGGAAATCATGGCTTCGGTGGTGTCCTCATTAAATGACCCGGAACAGTCTCTGCGTGGGGGCGACCTTTTCCGCGAATTGAAAGAGAGTTCTGCTCATTGGCAAGACCTGGCTTCTGAGGCTGGCGGTTTGTCAGTGGAAGGGGTGATTTGGCAAGATGGCCAACGCAGTGCCTGGACCAGGGGCGCTGAGCCATTGGACCTGGAGCCGGGGATGCAAGATTCCGACGTTCTGGAAAAGGGAAGGCATCACTGGTATCGGCGCATCACCCGTTCCGTGGGACCTGGTCTTATTCTTGAGCTTCAGGTTTCCCTTGGCAACGGCTTAAACCCTTCCCTGGGCGGCATTTTCCAATGGAAGGTTCTACCGCTGACAGAAGCTCCGGTACAGTTTAATGATGTTGGCGATGCCGTAGCGGATGTGCTTTATCAGGATCCTGTTCATGGTTTGGGCTTGGTCCTGACTCTTGATCCTGAGGTTCGCAGCCATGGCGGATTGCGACAAACCTACGCTCGGATCATGTTGGGTGCAGGGCTGGCCTGGTTCCTGGCTGCTCTGTCATTGGGCCGAATCTGGCTGGGGCAGCCTGGGTTTCTGCTTGCCTTTTGGGGTGGGCGCTTCCTACTGGCTTCTGCTGGCTTTTTTCGGTGGGGTACCTGGGCCTTTCCCCAGGACACCTTGCCCGCGGCTCCTGGCCGACTGGTCAGCCTTTTGGACCCTGCCTATTTTGCCACCCCCTTTGCCTTCGGATTTTTTGCCTCCACTGCCGACGCCCTGCTGACTTCGGTCCTGATTGCGGTGACGGTGTGGTCGGCCCTGCGGTGGTTGGGCCTGGTGGGCGATGCCATCCATAAGCCGCCGTTCCTTCCCGGACAAGGTCTCGTGTCGGGTTTGCTCTTTGGTCTTTCAGGCTTTGGTATTCTGATGCTGAGCCGCTTTCTGGCTTCTATGCTGGCCACCAATGCGAATCCACGGCTTCTGGGGCAGGATGTCCCTCTGCCGTTCCTTTCTTTTTGGAGCCTGCATCTGGTTCTGATGCTTTTGGTCTTTTCATTCTTTGCACTCCTGGTAGGGCTTTGGGCGGGAGGGTCCTGGCCTTCAAGGGCTCGGTTGTCCACCTGGCTGGGTGGCGGAGTCCTGGCTTTCGCGGCCTCGTTGGCTCTCTCTCTGCTGGTGAATGATCTGTGGTGGGCGACTCGCCTTTTACTGGCTTTGGCGGTTCTCGGATTGTGGTTGGTGACACCCTCTCTGGGGTCGCGCCCCTTTGTCTTACGCCGATTTGTATGGCCCGTTGTATTGTTGATGGTGAGCGTTTGGAATTACTCATCCCTGAATGAAGTTTACCAGCGGGCCGAACATAGCTGGTTGGTGACCAAAGCAGATTTTCTGGCAGAACCGTCTGACAGTTCTGCTCCGTACCTGCTAAACGAAGCCTTGAAAGAGATGCGCCTGCAGGATGGCAGAAGCGATCTTTCCCCGGCCATGGGCCAGGATGTGTGGCGAGATGAGCCGGCCTACCTTTTGTGGCGCGATTCCAGTTTGCGAGATTTGGGCTTTCCTCTGCTGGTGGAAATCATTGATGAATTTGACCGGGAAGAAAGTCTGTTCACCACGGGCTTTATGGGAGATTTCCATTTTCAGGTGAATTGGCGCGCGGCATTGGATGACTCCCGCCTGCCCCCTGGTGACGGTGATGTGGGGCGTATGTTCCAAGAGGAACTCCGGCTCTATCCCGATGGTGAAGAATTGGTGTTGGCCTGCGAGGTGAGCAGGGAGGGGAATCGCGGTTGGCTGCGGGTGGAGCTACCTGTGCATTCCTCTCGCATCGCGACCCAGCTGGCGGGGCTGGCCCCTCTGGATAAATCCAACCTGGGTGAATATCGCCCCCGTTCGGAAGTGGATCGTCCGGTGCTATTGTTGCGGGGCGACGACCGAGGTTGGCTGGATGTGGGACAATTGGGTATTCCCCATGCAGCTTCACGTTCCACCCTGGACCAACTGAAAAGTGGCGTTCTGCCTTGGGCGCAGATCGAAATTGGTAACGATGTCTTTCTGTGTCTTTGGAAATTCCTGCCCGGTGGGGGCAGCGAAGGTTATTTGCTGGGTGTGCAGCAGGCGCCCTTGGCCACCAGGCTGCTGGACCTTTCCCGCCTCATGCTCCTGAACCTGGTGTTCCTGGCCCTTCTTATGCTGGGTCTTCATCTTTCCCGGCGTCTTCAATCGCTCTCTCCATATTCTGGCAGAAGTGGCCTGTCGGCCACGTGGTCCACTGGTTTCCAGGAACGCTTCCTTGCTGGATATTTGTTTTTTGGCTTGCTGTTGTTGCTGGTGGTGGGCACATCGGTGGACCGGGTTGGTCACCAGCGGGTAAGTGCCCAAGCCCGGACCCAAACTCGATCCGGCCTGGACACAGCGGTGCAACAGCTGCGCAGTCTTTTGGAAGAACAGGCCCGGGCCCTATCCCGCAGTGATTACATCAACGAGATGCTGGTGGGGCAGCTGGCAGGCCAGCGGCCTGTGGGGCCCCTTGAAGCCAGGCAAGCCATGGTTTTTGGCAGCGACGGTACCCTCCTCCTGGATGAAACTCTTAGCAATTTGAGCAGTGAGGAAGCCCGGGTTTTGCTAGCGGCCGGCCGCACTGCGCCCATGATTGTGATGGAAGAGGAAAGTGGTTTGTTTGTGGCCACGGTTATTCCCATCGATCTGACAGGGATCCTGGCCATATCCGATTCGACCATCTTGAGAGATGGCCGCATCCGCAATGGTTTCTTTCTCTATCGGCAGCGCCTGGACCGGGATTTGTTGGGGGGACTGGCTGACTTGGTTCACGGTCAGGCCACCCTGAGGTTGGGTGGGCGCCCGGTTTTAGCCAGTCATCCCGAGGGCATTTTCTCGGGCCAGGAAGCCTTGCTGGCTGATCCGGATATGATGAGCACCCTGCTGGACCACGCCCATGCCGCCGGTGTTTTTGCCGCAGAAAATAAACCATTTTCATTCACCGGGGCCCAACCTCTGCCAGCCTTTTCCCGGGGGAAGAATGGGGGAGTTCAGCATCTGAACACCCCCGCCGTGCTGGCTGTTGCTTTTCCTGATCGAGAGAAGGATTACGGAAACCAACGCCGGGGCACCATGCTCTTTCTGGCTGGCCTGGCCAATTTGGTGTTGCTGACGGCGTTATTGCTGGCGTTGCTCATGTCCTGGAATTTATTCCGTCCTCTGCGCTTGCTGCTGACTGCCACGCGTTCCATGGCCCGGGGAGATTTCGAGGCCCCTCTGCCAGAAGCCGGACGGGACGAGGTGGGCCGGCTGACCAGTGCCTTCCGGGGCATGCGGTCGGATCTGGCTGCGGCGCGGGATGAACTGCAAGCGCGAGAAGAGTTTCTCACTTCGGTGTTGAACAGGGTCACAGTGGGAGTCGCTGTCATCGATGAAAGTTTGGAAGTGGTGTCTCTGAATCCCGCGGGCAGTGAAATCCTCGCTGAATTCGATGCGTCGGTGGAAGAGAAACAGGCCATGCTGCGCCTGCTGGAACGAGTTCTCAAATTGGCCCAGGGTAAGGAACGTTGGGGCGGCGAGATGACCAGTGCTGACGGTCTGCGCACTCTGCGCGGCGCCATGGCCCCTCTGGATCTGCCCGACGGCCGGACCGATACCATGTTGGTTTTCGAAGATATCACGGAGTTCCTGCAAACTCGGAAAATGGCTATCAATGCTGAACTGGCCAGACAGGTGGCTCACGAGATCAAGAACCCGCTGACACCCATCCAGCTTTCGGTTCAACTGCTGGACCAGGCTTGGCGGGATAAGCATCCCCAACTGGATCACATTGTGCCCGACACGGTGAAACGGGTGTTGAGTCAGGTTGATCTCCTGCGCTCCATTGCTGCAGAATTTAGTCTTTTGGGGCGCCCGGGTGTGCTTGAGCGGCAGGCCATGGATTTTCACCAGTTGGTGGCCCAAGCCGTGGACCGGTATGGAAGCCAGAGCCCGGGAACAGCTTTGCAGGTGAATTTGGAGGCGGCCGCCCTGCCTCTGGTGTTGGCCCATGACGATTCTCTACAGAAAATTCTGGGCAACCTGATGCAAAACAGCCTGGATGCTACTGCGGAAGGTTGTGCCACGGAATTAGACATCCGGTGGCGGGTGCAGGAAGAATCAGTCACCCTTTTGTGGGCGGATAACGGCACAGGTTTGGCTCCTGAAGTGGCCGATCGGCTCTTTGATCCTTATTTTTCCACTAAGAGCAAGGGCACCGGATTGGGCCTGGCCATTTGCCGGAACCTGGCCGACCGCATGGGGGGCAGCATCATTCTGCGCAACCGCCCTGATGGCACGGCAGAGCACCCGGGCGCCCTGGCCGAATTGACTCTTCCCCGCCTGGAAGCCAACAACCTTGAAGGACGATGATGTCGATGCGCCTGAGCCTGCTGTTAATCCTGACCATGACTGTTTTTTCCGGACAGGCCTTAGCCGCTCCTGTGGTGGAACCGGAATTGCGCATTGCTCGCTTGCACTATGATGGCGGAGGCGATTGGTATTGTGACCCGAGTAGTCTGCCCAATTGGCTGGAATCGTTTAGCCAGCGCACCGGAATTGTGACAGCCGCAGAAGAGGCCGTCGTGACACTGGACAGTGAAGATCTGTACCAGTATCCCTTCCTGTACCTCTCCGGGCACGGCCGCATTGTTTTGGAAGATCTGGAGTTGCAGGAGCTGAGACGCTATCTCGATGCCGGTGGTTTTCTTTACGCTGACGATAACTACGGCCTGGACACGTCTTTTCGGGAAATGGTGGCACAGCTCTATCCTGAGTCTCCCCTGGTTCCTCTTCCTGTGTCCCATCCCATTTATCATTCCTTTTATGATTTGCCGGGTTTGCCGAAGATACATAAGCATGATGGGGAACCCGCCCAGGGTTTTGGCGTATCCAAAGAAGGGCGTCTGGTAATTTTTTATACCTGGTCCTCGGATATTGGCGATGGTCTGGAAGATCCCCATGTGCACAACGATCCGCCTGCGGTTCGCGAAGCGGCGGCCCGCATGGCCGTTAACATTATGATGTACGCCCTGACTCACCCCTGATCGGATACAATGCAGAGCCCTGAACCCCGAAACCTCTTCCACAAGCGACTGCACCAGCTGCGCCGGCGCACCCTTTTGCGGGTAGCCTGGTTCGGCTCAGCACGGATGGTGGGTGTGGGGGGATCCATGCTCATGTTGACTGCTTGGATGTTGGGCAGTGTGGATCAACCTGGAAGGTTTGTGACTTGGGGGCTGCTGGCTTCCCTGGGCGCGGGGTTGGCTGCTTTGGCCTGGAATAACCTTTTGGGCAGATTGTGGCGGTTGCGAAAGTTGCGGCAACTGGTGCAGGTGCTGGAACGGCGGGGTTATTTTGCCAATGTTCTGGTGGCTTCGGAAGAAGCCCTGCGCGATCCCGTACGGTGGAATGATGACACTCCGGTAGCCGTGGAGCTGCGACGGCGGTTATTCAAGCGTGGGGCAGAAGTTCTGGCTCCTCTGGGGCCAGCGGATGCCGTGCCCATCAACCGTGTAGGCCAGACCTGGCTTTCGGTGGCGGTTTGCCTATTGCTGACGGTCTCCCTGCTGACTGCGGGAGATGACTCTCTGGGAACCGGTTGGTCCCGATTGTGGAATCCATGGTCCATCTGGACCGCTGCTCCCACCGGCGGGCTTTACGCCGCTGCCGGTGAAGAATTCGTAGTGGCGGGCCGGGATATTTCGCTGGCGGCCCTTGATGCCACCGGCGACCCCGATGCCGCTCTCTGTGAAATTATGATTGGTTCTGGCCAATGGCAGCCGGTCACCACCGGCCGCGAAATCATGTTTGTAGATCCACCAGGTTTGCAGCCCCCCTACCGGAAGTGGGTGGCTCACCTGGAGCAGGTCCATGAAGACTTTCAGTGGCGCTTCCGGCGGGGGACCATGGTCACCGAAGTGCACCAGGTCCAGGTCCGGCGCCATCCCCTGGTTACGGAATTGGCCGGATCCGTCCAGCCTCCCTCTTACACCCAATTGAAATTGCGGGAAATGTCCCGTCTGCCCACTTGGATAGAAGCGCCTGTGGGATCTCAAATGGTTTTAGCCGGCGTGACCAGCCAACCCTTGCGGCGCATGTTGCTGGTCACCGAGACCGGTGATACCACCGCTCTGGATTTTGCTGATCGCAGTTTTGCAGGGGAATTTCCAGTGGATGAATCGTTGGCCTTTCACCTGGCTCTGGAGGACAGCTTTGGTCTTTGGAATCAGGACCCCCTGCGGTACGAAATTGTCGCCACGGAGGATGAAGATCCTTCGGTAGGATTGGAACGCCAGGATGATGATGGGATTCTGTCTGTCACGGGCCGGGTAGAGTTGCGCACAGATGCTGCGGATGATTACGGCCTGGCCCAGCTCAGTTTGGATATGAGAATTTTGGCGAGAGATGAAACTGACCATGAGCAAGAACCGGATTTCGAAAAGCAGGTTCTTTGGTCATCCGGAAAGGTGTTGCCTGGAAACTCTGAAGGCTGGCTGGAATGGACCACGGCCCATGGCCTGGTTTCACTGCGTTCCGACTTTCTCGCTGGCGTGGACTCTTCTGAAAGACAGCCTCTCCAAACTGGCCTGATGGTGGAGGCTCGTTTTGATCATTTGAACATGGTACCCGGTGACATCCTCGAATTGCGGATGGAGGCCAAAGATAACCGAAGGCCGGGGCCAGCGGGTCGGGGACATTCTTCGGTGTTGCGTTTGAAATTGCCTTCGGCAGCTGATGTGCTGATTGCTCAAGCCGACAGCAGCCAGGAACGCCGCAGCGAACTGGAAGAGATGCGCCACCGAGGACGCCAATTGGGTGCTGATCTGGACCGTTTAGCTCGGGAGCTTCTAAAAAATCCGATCCCCGACTGGGCCCGCCAGCAGGAGATGGAAGCGGCCATGGAGCGCCAGCGAAAAATGCAGGAGGAGTTGGCCAAAGTTGCAGAACAGTTGCAACAGGATGTGGATAAATTGGCCTCAGGGCAGATGACATCTGAGAAGATGTTGGATCGGGCAGAAGAAGTGTCCCAGCTGCTGGATCAAAGCAACAGCGACGAGTTGAATGAGATGATGCAGAAGATGCAGAATGCGGACGGGAAACTCTCTCCTGAGGAAATGGCTGAGGCCATGAAGGAAGTGGCCAAAAACCAGAAAGAAATGGCTCGAAAACTGGACGCTGCACTGGCCATGCTGCAACGCATGGATCAGGAACAGGAAATGGAAGGCATCGCCAGTTTGCTGGAAAAAATGATCCGCAAGCAGCAGGAACTGGCAGATATGAGCAGGCAATTGGCTGAAGAGCAGAAGAATGACAGCCAGGAAGGCCCGGACAGCCAGGAAAGTCCCAACGACCAGGAGGGACAGACCAGTGATGAGAATGGAGAACAGTCTGACAGCGAAAAGACGCCCGACGCGGAAGAGCTGGCCCGCCGTCAGGAAGCCCTTTCTGAAGAAATGCAGGAACTGCAGGAAAAGCTGGAAGAGGCTTTGGCCAATTTAGAAGAGCAAAACGCTGAAGAGAGCACACCGGGCAGCGAAGAGATGCAAGAGGCCTTGGAGCAGGCTTTGGAGCAGATGGAGCAACAGAATAGTCAAGACAGCATGAGCGAAGCCTCAGATGAACTGGCCCAAATGGATCCGGAAATGGCAGCCAAGTTGCAGCAACAGGCCTTGCGCGATATGGGGGCCTTGTACCACGTGATTTTAAAATCCCAGTCGGCCATGCAGATGGCCATGGATCAGAATCAAGTCTCGTCTCTGCGGCAATTGGCCGCTGACATGCTGGTGCTTTCGGCCCGGCAAGAGGAAATTGCCGCACGCATTCCCGCACGCATCCGCGATGTTCGCAGTCTGAATTTGACACGCAGCCAGCACCGGGTGCAAAAGGCCATTCTGGGGACCCGCGATAAACTCAGTGATTTGTTGAGCGAGAACCCCACCCGCATCATGAGGCTATTGGAAAAGTTGGATGAAGTGATTGAGGCCATGGGGGAAAGCCTGAATTCTCTGGAAGAAAATCGCGCCCAACACGCGCGCAAAGGTGCCACCAATAGTCTGGCTCTCTGTAACCGCATGGTCATTGGTTTGCTCACCGAAGCACAGATGAGCAGTAGCAGCAGTGGGGGCAGCGGGGAACAACAGCAACAACAGAAAAGCATGTCCGAACAGCTGAAGGAAATGGCCAAAGATCAGGCTGAGCTCAACGCCATGACAGAAGCCCTGCGCCAACAACTGGCCAACCGGGGCATGAGCCAGCAGACTCGGTCCCAAATGAAACGGCTAGGCGAAGGCCAGGGAGAATTGGCGGGCCGCATGCAGGAGCTGGCTGAAGAATCCAAACAGGCACCCGAAGGCGAAAGAGTGCTGGGGGACCTGGGAGAAATGGGCAACATGATGGAGACCCTCAGCCAGGAAGTGGATCAGGGATTGATCAGCGAAGAGACTTTGATTCGTCAGGAAAGAATTTTGAGCCGCATGCTGGATGCGCGCAACAGTGTTCGGCAGCGTGATTATTCCTCCCGCCGGGAAAGCCATACGGCCCGGGAGCTTTATAATGCCGATGGCGGTTTGCTGGATGACCCTTCTCTTCAGGGGGCCAACGACCCTTTCGAGTTGCGTTATGTTCCCCTGGAAAAAGCTCCTCAAGAATACCGTAGTTTGGTGCGCAAATACTTCCAGGCCCTGGAGGAATTACGCAAATCAG
This sequence comes from Candidatus Krumholzibacteriia bacterium, assembly GCA_016744705.1. GTDB lineage: Bacteria > Krumholzibacteriota > Krumholzibacteriia > LZORAL124-64-63 > LZORAL124-64-63 > LZORAL124-64-63. The sequence continues at coordinate 16,347 of JADGDU010000004.1, read as the reverse complement.
GTGCTCGGGAAACGGAGGTGCCATGATGTTTTCCTCAAGGATTCTGATGGCCCTTTGGGGGCTGCTGTTATTGGCGAGTCCTGTTGAGGCCCAGCATGAGCGCATGATTCGGCCGGAAATGCCTTCCGGGCAAAGTGTAATGGACATGCGGCGGCGCCTGGTGGAATTGGACCGTCTGTTGACCCTCAAGAGTGTAGGGCGAGCCGAGAGCTTGCTGCAAGATCTGGAACAACACAGTGCCTTGAAAAATGAACTCGTGACCCGGCGGATCCGGCTGGCCCAGCTTCGTGACAATCATGAGTTAGCCGTGGATATCTGCCGTGAAGCCTTGGCCCTCCAACCACTGAATGCTTCTCTGTGGCGCTCTTTTACCATTTCGTTGCTGGCCGTTGATGCGCCGGATTCTGCCCGTTTGGCTGCGGGTAATTTTATCTCCACCAGTCCCAACAGGCGCAGTGCCGGCATGGTTGCTGTGGAGCTGTTCCAGGATGCCCAACGACCCAAAATGGTGGTGGGTCTCATCGACTCCATGCGGAGTTTTCTGCCGGATCAATTTTTCCTGGGGCGGCAGAAAGCCGTGGCTTTACTGGCCCTGGAAGAGTATGAAGAATCGGCCGATGAAGTGGTGGCCAATCTGCGCAGCAATCCATTCAACTTGGGCTTGGTCCGCAATGAGATTTTGGAGGGCGGATACAGCCCGGGTGAAATGCCCGAATTTATTTCTCGTTTGGAAGAACGCGCCACCGAATCGAAAAAAAACAGCGCTGAAGTTTTGCTGACGGCCAATTTGTTTCTCATGGAGGGCGAGAGTGAACAGGCCATCGAGAAAGCTCAGTCTTTGCGAGGCAAACGCAGCAACATGTCCGCCACTTTACAAAACTGTATGACTCTGACTCGGGAGTTACCCCTGCTGGCTGTTTTGCCGGATCAGGCTACTGATGACCAACCTGGCAACCAGTTGGAGTTGCAAGCCACAGTGGATTATTTGCTGGATGTCCTGTCGTGGCTCTCCAGTGATAGCAATTATGATCCAGGGATTCGCAAACGCGCCGCTGGGGCCCTGGCTCAGGTTTGTGAAGAGGCCTTGGTACAGAGGGTTCTGGGGGATGACCCCCAGGAAGCTGCCGATCGTTTTACCACCTTGTTGGCACAAGTGCGGCGGGTGAATCCGTCCAGCGAGTACCTCTACTCTTCTCAGATTAAACTTGCGACTTACACCCGCGATGAATTGCAAAAGCCCATGGTGGCGGCCAGGAACCTGGAAAACATGCTGATGGATCTGGATCTGCCTTTGCCGGGTGTTGCTTTGGTACGGCTGTCCCTGGGGGAGTGTTATTTGGCGGCCGGTGATACCAGCCGGGGCCGCATCGTTCTGACCAGCCTGGGACGTGATCCGGATTTCCGTCAGGCGGGAGGGCATGCCCACTATCAATTGGCCCGTCTGGATCTGGCTCAGGGTAATCTGGTGACAGCGCGGGATCGCTTTGCTGTGGTGGCCATGGACAATCCGGCTGCTCCTTATGCTAACGATGCTCTTGAGTTGGGTTTGGCAATCACCGAAGAAATGGAAAACCCCAGTGGAGGACCCGAGTTGATGGTGATGTATTCCCAGTCTGTTTATTTTGAATTGGTGGTTAGGCCAGAGCTCCGAATTCAGGCTTTGGAAGAGTTTGTTGCCGATGCCGTACGCCGGTTGGACATGGAAGAACCACAGCACCTGCTGGAGCGTGCTCGATTTGAACTGGCCGGTGCTTATGCGGAGCAAGGTCGCCAGGAAGAAGCCATCGCCATGCTGAAGGTTCTGGTTCTGGAGCACCCCCGGGGACGGTTTCCTGCCGAATCATTGCTGATGGAAAGTCGTCTTCAAAAGGAGGCCGGCCTGGATGAGGATGCGCGGCAATCCCTCGAAATGCTACTGGCCCAATACCCAGATTATCTCTTTATCGATGACGTGCGTGATGCCGTTCGGAGTTTACCATGAGGCGTTTGTTTCTAGTCTTGTTTCTTTTAATTGGCAGCGTGGGCCAGAGTTGGGCAGTGCAATATCTGCTCATTCCCATGGACCTGACCCAGCGCAATCATTTGAGAGCATACGGCGTGGCTTTTCACACTCTGCAGGCCGGCGATAAGGTCAATTGGCTTTTGAACTATCGAGGCGGCAGCTTCCTCCTGGAAGACACCCAGCGCGCCCGCATGGATGCTCGCCTTTTGGGTGTCGGTTTTGTTTCGGTGAGTGAAGCTGAAGTGGCTGATATTCGCCGCACCGTGGGCCAGGAAAATATGGACGAAGTTCTTTTGGAAAAGCCACCGCGCATTGCCATTTACAGCCCCCCAAATAAGCAGCCCTGGGATGATGCCGTGACCATGGCTCTGACTTATGCTGAGGTGCCTTATGAGGTGGTGTACGATGAGGAAATCCTGTCGGGAAAGATCAACGACTACGATTGGCTGCATCTGCATCACGAAGATTTTACGGGGCAGTATGGAAAGTTTTATGCCAATTTTGGGCTAGAGGAATGGTACCTGGAGCAGAAGCATAGCACCGAAGAGACGGCCAAGCGCTTGGGTTATGATACGGCTTGGGAATTGAAACATGCCGTGGCCGGTACCATCGCCGAGTATGTGGAAGGCGGCGGCTTTCTCTTTGCCATGTGTTCGGCCACCGATACCATCGATATTGCTCTGGCCTGGATGTACACAGACATTGTGGCGGCGCCTTTTGACAATACGTCCTACGATCCGGCTTACCGTGGCAAAAGTGATTTCGATAAAACTTTTGCCTTCCAGGATTTCAAGTTGGTGACCAACCCCATGATGTATGAATTCAGCGATCTGGATACAAGCAATTATTCCGTCATGCGAGGGGCTGAGGCCGATTATTTCACCCTCTTTGCTTTTGCAGCTAAGTACGATCCTGTGCCGGCCATGCTGACGCAAAACCACGTGAATGTGATCAACGGATTTCTGGGCCAAACGACAGGTTATTTGAAGAAATATTTGAAAAGATCGGTGACTGTTCTGGCGGCGGTGGAAGGCACAGATGAAGTGAAGTACATCCATGGCCGCATGGGGATGGGGACTTGGACTTTCCTTGGGGGCCATGACCCGGAAGACTACCAGCACCGTGTGGGAGATCCACCCACTGATCTGGATCTGTATCCCACTTCCCCTGGTTATCGTCTGATTCTGAACAATGTCTTATTTCCGGCAGCACGGAAGAAACCGCAAAAGACTTGAGATCTTGTTTAAGTCACTCTTTCTAAAAGCCTAGGAATATGCTAGGTTTAAGGGGTGATGTGGATTCCTCCTGCGGCATCACAGGGTGTATTGGTTAGGGCTGGGGGAGCAGGATCAGCTTTCAAGGAGCGCGATATGGAATTTCCCGGATGCAAAAAATGCGATGATGGCCTCTTACTGCCCCTTTCGGACTATGGTCGCGAAGGTGCCGCTATCCGATATAAAGCTTGGGTTTGTCATAACCCCGACTGTGGATTCAGCATTCGTATTGATAATGGCGAGATCAGTTTGGGTAAGGAAATTCGGGAGTCGGTTAAGTAATATTCTTTGGAAGTAATTTTGCTGGGTGCTGATTCCCTATGAATCGGTTTGCCTTTTTTTGTGAAAAATACTGAAAATAATATGAGGGTATTTCCCTGGGAAAAACGCACTACTAATTAGAGGAAGGCTGTTCACTGCCAGCAGTAGCATCTTCTTCTGCTCCAATGAGCCTGTATGTGCGTTTGGTGATTGGATGATCTCCAATCTTTCGGGGGGGACACTCAAGATCGATAAAATCAATGGTGAATTTGGGGTCGCAAAGGGTGTCGCAATCGAGATTAATGCGCCGCATGGCTTGGGCGGTGGCCCCGAAATAGTGGCCGCGGCCATTCCAGACTCTGTCCTCGGGAGGGCCCAGTCTGAGATAGGCTTCATGGACGAGGGCAGTGGCTTGGTTGAGATTTTCAGTGGGATAATGGGCCATCATGCCCTGGGCTAGCCGTTGCAAATCGCTATACAAAAGTGTGAGTAATCTGGCAGACGTATGCTGGTCTCCTGGATGATCAACAGGGAGAATTTTGTTAAGGTTTTTGGGGCACCAAGAATCCATGGCATGACCCGTCGAAAGATGATTTTCGCAGGGATGGCGGGCTTCCCCCGAAGACCACCTTTTCATGAATACGAAGAGTATCTCTGATCCGTTGATTTCAATCAACTGAAATAGTTACGGATCAATCCGCTGAGGACGACCTCATCCTCCAAAGCCCAAAACCCACTCCAGCCCAAACCGCCAAAGAAATGACCAACCACAATAAGTCACTTGCCGTTAAGGGCGTGGGTTCTGTTTGCACCTCGTTGGTGGAATACATCATAACCAACGCCACGGCATTATGGACCGCATGAAAGATCCAACAGGCCAGCAAGCTTCCCGTCATCTCATAGAGGAAAGACAAACTTACGCCAATGGCCACCAGCCCCAGAAGCAACCAGGGTTCAGCATGGACCAAAGCAAAAATGAGGGCAGCCAGCACGGTACCCTTGACGGGATCCCAAAACCCCGAGGCCAGGCGGTGCAACAGACCCCGGAAAACAATCTCTTCGCCCAGGGGCCCGACGATGACCACGGTGATAAAGGTCAGAACAATGCCCAGTCCCGACTTGGGTAGGCTCTTATGAAACATGGCCATGCGCTCAGGGTCCGTGGGGAACAGGCGCATGGATAATTCGGCCAGTAACGAAGCCGGAACCAAAGTGGCCAGGGCCAGGACCACAGCCACCACTGGCACAACCCAGGGAACGGTGCCCAGCTGGAAATCTGCTATGGGGTTCCATTGGTTTCGGTGACTGAGAACCAGCAAGGGAATGAAGACCCCAAAAATCTGTCCGGCCAGCACGGGCAAAATAAAGCCGCCCCCCATGACATAAGCCTGGACCTGAAAAAACACATTGCCCACCATCAGCATCAGAATCAAGCCCACAATCCACATGCGCGAGCGGTCGGTCCACAGGCTGGCCGGGATGTCCAGGTCCGGTGTTTCAGATGGTTCAAAAGAGTCGTTATTCATGATCTCCGTGTTTCTTTGTGCAATTGGGCCGCACCTGCGTTAAATTAGGGGGCATGCTACCCTGACAATCCCATTCTCATTTGGAAGAAGGTGCTTTGTGAGCGCTCGTGCCATTGATGCAGTCATATTCGATCTGGATAATACGCTGACGGACTTCATGTTGGCCAAGGAAAATTCTATTCGGGCTGCGGTTGATGCCATGATCGACAGTGGATTACCCCTGGGACAGCAGGAAGCCGTGGACGGTATCTTTGCCATTTACAAGGAAAAAGGCATCGAACACCAGCGCGTTTTTAACTTCTTTCTCGAAAAAACCATAGGCCATGTGGATGATCGCCTGTTGGCTGCTGCAGTGGTGGCCTACCGCCGGGCGCGGGGCGGTTCTCTGGTTCCGTATCCCCATGCGCATTTTGTATTGAATTCCCTGCTGAAAGCTGGGTACAAGCTGGCCGTAGTCAGTGATGCTCCCCGTTTTGAGGCGTGGCAGCGGCTGAATTATATCGGCTTGCAGCACACTTTTGACACCGTGCTGACCTTCGATGATACCGGCCATCACAAACCAGATCCCAAACCATTCCAAATGGCCCTTGAACTGATGGATGTAAAAGCCGAGCGCACGGTGCTGATTGGTGACTGGATCGAACGAGACATTCTGGGAGGCCAGAACGCTGGTTTGCATACGGTGTACGCCCGCTATGGCGATAAATATTCCCAATACGCGGACAAAGTGGATAGTTGTGATACTAAACCCGATTTCGTGGTGGATGACCTTTTGCAGCTCTTAACTGTTCTCGATGAACTGAATGGGCAGACATGAGAGTATGCACGGCTCGCCAAATGGGTGTCATCGACGCCAAAACCATCGCCGCCGGCACCCCGGGGCAGGAACTGATGGAGCGGGCAGGTTTGGCCATGACCAACCTCGTGCTGGAGTTTCTGGAAAACTCCACTGAGGTGTTGGAGCAGCGTGGCCGGGTCCTGGTTCTATGTGGCAAAGGCAATAACGGGGGCGATGGCTTGGTGGTGGCACGCTGCCTGTGTGAAGCTGGGCTCTCCGTGGCCGTGATGATGGTGGCGGATCGGGATCACCTGAGTGAAGAAACGCGCCTGAATTATGACCGTCTTCCCGCGGGAGTGGACGTTCTGCATCCTGCTGCCGGCCACTGGGTGGGGGCAGCTGGCCCGCTGCTGGATGAAGCCGATGTGGTGGTGGATGCTATTTTTGGCACTGGTATTAATCCTCCTTTGCGGCCCCCTTTTGTGGACCTGATCAACACCGTGAACGATTCGGGTGTGCCGAGTGTAGCTTTGGATATTCCTTCCGGTGTTTCCGGGGACGATGGCCGGGTTGACCCGGTGGCCCTGGCAGCGGATTTGACGATCACCGTGGGGCTGCCCAAGCGGGGGCTCCTGTTGGCCCCGGGGCGTGATTTCACCGGCGACATTCAGGTGGTGGATATTGGCTTCCCCGAAGACATTTGTCTGGCCAACAGCTCTGATCATCATTGGCTGAGCCGGCAGAATTATCTGGCATTCTTACCCCCAAGACCCACGCAATCTCACAAATATGATTTTGGTCGGGTGGCCATTCTGGCTGGCAGCCGCACTTATGGCGGGGCTGCTCATTTGGCTGGTATGGGGGCTTTGCGCTCAGGGGTGGGATTGGTGAAAATGGCGGTGCCCCTGGAATTGGTGGAGTCTACTAGGGTGGGCCTGCCCGAAGCTCTGGCGGTGGGCCTGGCCACTACTGAAGCCGGCACCATCGAGAAGGTTCCCGGCGCAGTGATGGAGCATTTGCTGGCCAAACAAAACGCCGTAGTCTTAGGCCCTGGATTGGATTCTGACCCCTCCACCGATGCCTGGGTTGTCGATTTTCTGGCCCATCTTGAATTGCCCCTGATTGTGGACGCTGACGGTTTGGGGGCCTTCTCCCGGCTGGACAGAGAATTTAAATTTGCATCCAGTTCCGTAATCTTGACACCCCACGCGGGGGAGTTAGGCTCATTGGTGGGGCTACCGGCCTCTGAAGTGGTGGCCCGTCGTTTCGAGTTGGTTCCCGAGTTAGCCGCCCGTTGGGGCGTGGTATTGATGCTGAAAGGTTCCCCTTCCCTGGTGGCGGCACCTGATGGTCGCCTCTTCATCAACCCCACTGGTGATGATGCCCTTGCACGGGGAGGGTCTGGCGATGTACTTTCCGGGTTGATCGGCGGCTTGCTGGCCCAGGGTCTTCCTGCGTTGGAATCGGCTCTGTTGGGAGCCTATGTTCACGGTCTGGCTGGCACTCTGGCCAGTGAAAACAGCAGCCCCCGGTCGGTGTTGGTGCGGGAAACCGCCGCGGCCATCGGACCCGTATGGGGAGCCATGGAAATAGAAGCCAGTTCTCACGCCCAGCTGAGGCGTCAAATCTGGCCAGTCAGCAGCAAGGAAGATGAATGAAGGTTCTTGGCATTGAAACATCCTGCGATGATACCAGTGTGGCCCTGTACGACAGTGAAACCGGTGTGGCGGAAAATCTGATTTCCAGCCAGGTGGAACTGCATAATAATTTTGGGGGAGTGGTTCCGGAATTAGCTTCACGAGCCCACCTGGTGAATTTGCTGCCCATTGTGGACCACCTTCTCCAGCGTCAGAACCTGACTTTAAAAGACCTGGATGGACTGGCTGTGACGGCGGGCCCTGGTCTGGTGGGCGCTTTGCTGGTGGGGCTTTCCACAGGTAAGGCCCTGGCCATGGCAGCGGACCTGCCTCTGGTGGGCATCCACCACATTGAGGGACACATCCTGGCCAATGCTCTGACTGCGGACATGGTTTTTCCCGCCATGGTCCTGGTGGTTTCCGGTGGTCATTCTGAAGTGATTTATATGCCGGAAGTGGGCCGCTATGAAAAACTGGGCGGGACCTTGGATGACGCTGCAGGCGAAGCCTTCGACAAAACTGCCAAGTTGCTGGGATTGCCTTATCCGGGGGGACCTCCCATTGACCGCCTGGCCCGTAAAGGCACCCCGGGCCGATTTTCATTTCCTCGGCCTCTGCAAAAAGATCCCCGCATTGTTTTCAGTTTCAGCGGCTTAAAAACCGCAGTGCGCCTGGCTGTGGAAAAATTGCCCCAGCCCCTGACCGAGCAGGATGTTTGCGACGTCTGTTACGAAACCCAGGAGGCCATTGTGGACAGCTTGCTCCAACGCCTTTTCAAGGCGGCTCGGCTTAAGCATGTCAAATCGGTCTATCTTGCTGGGGGTGTGGCAGCCAACGGACGCCTGCGGGAAAGAACGGCTGAAGAAGCCCAAAAACGGGGCCTGCATTTCATCCCGCCCGAGCGCGTGTACTGCACCGACAACGCCGCAATGATTGCCTATGCCGGCTGGTGCCATCTGGATGCAGGGCGCCGCGATGGCCTTGACCTGGATAGTTTTCCCCGGGGTACAGTAACCACCTGGCGCTGAGTTTCTTTTCTCCATTTCTCTGGCACGACCTTTGCGTGATCAGCCATGAACTGTCCCCGAAATTGCGGGTTAAATCCAGTTTTTGGACTTACGAAAAGGGAAAAAATGTCAGGGAAAGCAAAGGTTCTCATTGCTGATGACGAACCTCACATCAGGCGAATTCTACAATTCCTGCTCGAAAATGAGGGTTTTGAGGTTCAATTGGCGGAAGACGGTGCCCAAGCCGTTGATACCATCGCCAAATGGCGACCGAACCTGATCCTATTGGATGTTATGATGCCACACATGGATGGTTTTGCCGTCCTGGAGCACATACGTGGCAAATTTGAAACCAGTAGCATCCCAGTGATCATGCTCACGGCCAAGGGCGAAGTCTCGGATAAAGTCCGGGGTTTGCGAGGCGGGGCCAATGATTACATCATCAAACCATTCGATCAGGATGAACTGCTCTTGAGGGTCAGCAACCTTTTGACTTCATCCCAGCGAGAACGCGAAGCCAATCCCCTGACGGGTCTGCCCGGAAACAGGGCCATCGAGCGGGAAACCGTGAGCCGGATCACCAGCGGCACCGAGTTTGGCTTCATGTACATCGATATCGATCGTTTCAAAAGCTTCAATGATTATTACGGATTCAGACGTGGCGATGATGCCATCAGTTTTCTAGCCGGCCTCTTGGTAAATAGCTCGCGGAAATATGGTTCCAAAAGAGATTTCATCGGCCATGTGGGGGGCGATGATTTTGTTCTGATCACAGAGCCGGATTGCGCAGAGAATCTGGGCCGTCAAATAATTGAAAACTTTGACAAAGGCATGGTTGAGCTTCACGACGCCAAAGATGCTGAAAAGGGATACCTGCAGGTTGAAGGCCGGGGTGGAGAGATCAAACGATTCCCATTGATCACTCTGACGGTGGCCTTGGTGGGCGATGCTCAGGGCCGCTTTATGCATCCCGCCCAGCTGAGCGATACCATGGCTGAGCTCAAGCGGTATGGCAAAACCATGCAGAGCAGTGTTCTGGTTCTGGAACGCCGGACCGCCAGTGGAGAAAACGAATTGATAGTGGCTGGGGCATCCAATGCACACAGCACCGACGAAAACCACTCCTGAGCAAAGGGTCCTGATGTCCACAGCCAGCACACCAATCAATATGGACTTTCAGGTGGACAACGCCTTCAGTCGTGTCATGAGTGATCTGCACGCGGGATCAGGGAAACCTGACTTGCAGGCATTGGCTCATAGCGTGGTGGAAGCCTTTGCCTCATATGACCACATTGAGGCCGTTTCTTTTGCCGTGAACCCAATGGCGACCCCCCTTTTGGATGCAGGTTGGAAGCGGCACAATCATCATCTCTTGGTGGGAGGGCGCAAATATGAGTCCATCCGCTGGACGGCCTTGTTGGAAACGTGGCCTACGATACCATCTCACAGTTCTTTGGAATGGGGCACGGGGAGTCCGCCAGTGGAAAGTTCCCTGGGTGTGGTCACCCATCCGCTGTCCTCGGGCAAGGCTCCCTGTGATTGGGCGCGCATTGAAATCATGGCCAACGGACAGAGCGCCATGCTGGTGACCCTTGTGTTTGTGGGAAGTCTGGCCAGCCACCCTGAATGGGGACAGGAATTATTGCAGACGCAGCAGGGCCTGCAAATGGTGAGCGAACTCTGGGTGACGGTCACGGCTCTGGATGGTGGCCTGCAACAGCTTAATACAGAGAAGCAGGCTCTGACCCGTTTGAACCGTCTTCAAGGACGTTTTGTGGGCATGGCCTCTCATGAATTTAAAACTCCACTGACCTCAATCACCGCTTATGCCGATGCCTTGCTGGGGATTGTAGACGACCAGGACATTCCTCATGCCACCGAATTTTTGGGCGTGATCCGAACCGAAGCCGGCCGTTTGCTGCGCATGGTGAACCGCATTCTGGATTTCTCCCGCATGGAATATGGAGCGCGCCTTTTGGGCGGAACTCCCCATGATTTAGCCCCCCTGGTGGAGGAAATCATCCGGACACTGCAACCCTCCATTGTGGCCAAAAAATTATCCTGTGTGCTGGAATTGGGAGAGCTGATTCCCCGAGCCAATGTGGACCCGGATCTTATTCGTCAGGTGTTGGTCAATCTGATTGGCAATGCTGTTAAATTCACCCCGGAGGGAGGCGGCATCACAGTGACTCTGGCTGAAGCCGAGTCCACTGTGGAAGTGCGCATCGCCGACACGGGGCCAGGAATTCCCCAACACGACATCCACCGTATCTTCCGTGAATTTTATCGATCCCGGGAAACAGCGTCCCACCAGGAAGGCACCGGCCTTGGCCTGACCATTGTGCGTCATATCATCAATTTGCATGGTGGGCATGTGGAGGCCCGGCAACGATACGGCGGCGGATCCGTTTTTACTTTTCGGGTTCCCAAAGAAGTTCATGAACTGGGGGCGTTACCGGACCTTTATACATCGCGAGTTCAGGAAGTTGATGCCCGGCGCCTCATGGGTATTATGCTGCAGGTTGTGGCTGAAATGGCTGGGGCAAAAACCATCACCCTGTTGATGCTCGATTCTGATAATACGCTGGTTCCAGTGGCGGGACTGGGGGCCATTTCCAAGGGCCATGACAAGACTGCTCTCGAGGTGCCACTGGTGGCCGGAGAAACAACTATGGGTTGCCTCATGATGGAACATTCCACCAAGGGGCAGAAATTTGGCGCTGGTGAGTTGGAACAAATAGGAATATTGAGTTTGGTGGCGGCCAATGCCTTGTTGGTGTTGGAAGCGGCGGCCTCTGGTTTGGACGGACTGTCCCCCACGGATCAAGTGACTAAAACAGTGGAAGCTTTGCGCACCTTGTTACAAATACGCCGGGTGGGCGTTCCCACAGCGGCAGTGGAAGCCATCCACTTGTTGGGCGCTTTGGCTCGTGAGATGGATCTGCCTGTTTCCGAAATTCGGGATATCCAATATGCCGCGGCTTTGCATGACGCGGGTATGGCACGGGTGGAAGATGAGATTCTGCTGGGTGAAACGGAACTCAGTTTTGATGAGAGAGATGAAGTGGATCGGCATGTGGAGCAGGGGGTCGATTTGATGAGCCCGCTGCTGCCCAATGCCCGGGTGGCCCAGGTCATTCGCCACCATCACGAAAGATTTGACGGTTCCGGATATCCCGATGGATTGAAGGGTGAGGAGATTCCCCTGGGGTCACGGTTGATGGCCGTCATCGATGCCTGGTTCAGTCTAACCCGCGGTCGTTCTTTCCGGCAAGGTTTGCCAGCGGAAGAGGCCCTTAAGGAGATTCATGACAATGCCGGATGCCAATTCGACGACCAGGTCGTGAACGCCTTTGAACGAATTTTGACCGGGGAAGAATGTCTGACAGACATCCCCATGCCAACCGGGCCCGCTGGGCTTGGAATCTGAGGAGACGAGATGAGTTTCTTGGCACGCATACTTATTGTGGATGATGAAAGACCCATCACCACTTTGCTGACCCAGACCTTTGAGCAGGACGGCCACCAGGTGACCACCGCGGCCAATGGCATCGAATGCATGAACAAAATGGCCAGCTTTCAGCCTGATGTGGTGATCATGGATATCATGATGCCCAAGCTGGATGGCATCGATACCACCCGCCTCATTCGCCGTAACAAGAATTATAGCGATACAGTGATTGTGACCCTTTCTGCCAAAGGGGACGAGGAAACCCGAAACCGGATGCGGGATGCCGGTGCCAATATTTTCATGCGCAAACCATTTGTCATTGCCAAACTGGTGGCTAGAATCAATCAGATTCTGGCAACCAAATCCGGAACACGCTAAGAGGGATTTTTGTGAATCTGATACCGGACATCCTCATCAACCCAGCCGCCATGCATACGGCGCTGACCGGCACCATGGCTGCCGTCTCGGTGCCAGTTGCCATTGTGGTCATGTTGGTGGCTGGCACTGGTCTGGTCGTGTGGGGTGCCATGGTGGGGCGGCATCTGCTGCGGGGCAAACACGAGCTTGAAGATATCCGCGACGGGTTGGAAAAAAAGAATGAACAACTGACCCAACAGGTCAAACAGACTCAACTGGAAAGCTATAATTCCAGTTCAGTGGCTGAGCGCATGAAAAGCAGGAATAATGAATTGCGCACCACCAACCGCACCTTGGAGAAAATTCTCAGTGTTTCAGCACGGATCAACGCTACCGTGTTTTTGCCTGACCTGCTGCCCAAAGTGGTGGCTGCGGTTGAAGAAATAAATGGGTTTGGCGAAGTCGTTCTCTATATCTGGTCCCACGAAACTCAGGCCTTCGAAGCGCGGGCATTTGCGGGGATTGAAGAAATCAAAAAACCTGCCATCATTGCCCAGCAAATCAGTTTTGAACAATATGAAGAACTCTCTGATGTTCGGTTCCGCTACTCCAATTGCTATCTTGTGCGCGAGACCAAAGAGGACGATGATGCCGTCTTCTCCACTGGGGGGGCCGATGGTACCGTAAGTGTGGATCGCAACTGGCGTCCGAGGACCCGACTGGTTGTTCCCCTGATCAGTTTGAAGGGCGAAGTGATCGGATATCTGAATCTGGACGCCCCAAGCAGTGGGCTGGTGCCCGATGCTGTGGAAATGAAGCAACTGGAATTCCTGGTGCAACAGGCTGCCACTGCCATTGAATCTGCGGGAGTGTATGACAGCCTGGCTCGCAACAATGCCGAACTCAGCCGGGCTTCGGAAAAACTGGACAGTTTGGCGGAGATGAAAAAACAATTCGTGGCCAACGTGAGCCATGAGTTGAGAACCCCGCTGACTTCGATTCTGGCCTATACGGAACTGCTTCAAAATAACCAGGCCAGAATGGCCCCGGAAGCCATGGCTGAATTCCTCAAAGTCATCACCGAAGAAAGCCATAAGCTGAAAGAAATCATCGACGATGTTCTGAACCTGGCTAACATTTCCAGTGGGCGCATGGAAGTCAACACCGTAGAAACAGACATGGTGGCCCTGATGCACCGGATGGAAGCCTCCTGGCGCACCCGAGCCAGGGAACAGGATATCATCTTCAAGGTTGAGGCCGGGTCTGAAAGCATTAAGTCTCCAGTGGATGGTATTTTATTCCAACAATTGCTGGGGCATTTGTTAAGCAATGCCTTCAAATTTACCGGGCCGGGAGATCATGTGACGGTGCGGGTCGTGGAAACCGGGACGGCTGTGCGTTTGCAGGTGCAGGACACAGGCATCGGCATTCCCGAAGACAAACTGGGCGATGTTTTTGATCGTTTCTATCAAGTGGATGGCTCGGCCACCCGCGAGCATAACGGCCAGGGTGTGGGGTTGGCCATTTGCCGGGACATCGTCTCTCATCATGATGGACGGATT
>JADGDU010000004.1:0-2482 GCA_016744705.1 Candidatus Krumholzibacteriia bacterium | reverse complement strand
TGGGCTGACAACGTGGAAACTGGTGGCACACTGTTCACTGTGTTGTTGCCTCGCCGCCCGGTGGTTGTGCAATCGGCCGATCACCCCAGCAATCAGGGCACCCCGTTTGAGGCAGGGGAATTCATGCAACGGCTGATGCATTGGATCAGCGAAAGCATGGGCGTCCAGACGGCCACCCTGATGATGCCTGATGCCCACGAGGAATACCTGACCATCAGGGCTGGCATTGGTATTTCGGATTCAGTGGTGCAGAGTGCTCGGGTCAGACGTGGTTCTGGTTTTGCGGGTCAGGTTTGGGCCCATCGGGAAACCCTGCTCATCGAAGATATGTCCAATGACCAGCGTTCGGATCAGGACTTCAGTGAGCCTCGCTACTCCACACCCAGCTTGCTGTGCGTGCCCTTGGTTCATGATCAGGAATTAATTGGTGTGGTTTCCGTCAACAATAAAATCAATGGCTGTGCTCTGGGGAAAAATGATGCGCTCTTTCTGGAGAGTATTGCCAGCCGCCTGACCAGCCTGCTCTTGCAACATCGTAAATGGCAGGACGGAGTACGGGATTTCCAAACCGTGCGTGAGGCTTTGCGGGCCACCACCGCCGTCGGGCATCTTCGCCATGAAAGTTTGCGCCACGTATGCCAGGAGATCTGCCTGGACGCGGCCAGAACTATCATGCTGCCTGTGGAAGAGTTGGAACATCTGGCTTTCAGTCTGCAATTCTATGACGTGGGTTTGGCTTGCGTGCCGCCCCAGTTGATGAACAAACCCGGGCCTTTCGACAAAGGGGAAGAAACCCTCATGCAGAAGCATGTTTCTGCCAGCCTGGGCATTCTGAAACCCCTGAACCCCAATTCCAAGGTGCGGCAGTTGATTCTGCATCATCACGAGAATTTTGATGGCTCTGGTTACCCCATGGGGTTGGCGGGAGAATCGATCCCCCTGGGGTCCCGATTGGTTCGTTTGACCGATACGCTTTCGGCTTTGCTGAGCCCGCGCCCCTGGCGGCCAGCCTTCACCCTTGACCAGGCTTTGGCCGAGGTCAGGGCTGGCTCAGGAAGAACTTTCTGTCCCCGCATGACGGAGGTCTTTTTATCCGAGGCGCAGTCTCGCAGGTCGCGTATCACGGCTTTGCAAAGCCAATCCGGAGATAATCGTGAGCTTATCCGGCCATCGATTTCTTCGGTGAGCAGTTTGTTGGTTTAATCGTGACCAGGGCGAGGTTTTTATTAACTTCTCCGGGTCATCGTCGATAACATAGTGGTCATCTTTAACGCCTTGAACCGGAGGAATAGCCTTGCATAAGGTCCTGATTGCCGACGACGAACACAATATCCGCCATATTCTCGATTTCAGCCTGCATTCTGAAGGTTTTGATGTGGTCTCTGCGACCAACGGTGAAGATGCCTTCACTCTTGCAGTAAACGAAAACCCGGACCTGATCATTCTGGATGTGATGATGCCGGGCCAGGGTGGTGTGGAAACATGCCGGCAACTCAAGGCCGATGAAAGGGTCGCCGATATTCCCGTCATTCTGCTGACTGCCAAAGCCAGTCGTCAGGATAGGGAAGAGGGCAAGGCCGCCGGAGCCGATGAATACATCACCAAGCCTTTCAGTCCGCAGAAGGTAATTCACGCGGTGCAAGGTTTTCTTGGGGTCAAAAGCAGCTAGACTCTGCAGATAGATGAATTTTGGGCTCGCAAGTTTTCTTGCGGGCCTTTTTTTGAATCCTCTCTACGAAATGAAACTGGCGCCCGACGGGGGGTATGCTCTACAATTCCATCACTGAAATATATTCATTCCCCAGCCATCGCAGGAGCCACGTTGTCCCTGACTCATCAACTTGTGGAAGTTGCGCTTCCTGTTCCTCTGGACAGTACTTTTTCTTATCGGTGTGTAGCTAAGGATGAGGATGATCCTGGTGTCGGTGTGGGCGATTTGGTGGCGGTTCCTTTTGGGCGCCGTAAAAAAGTGCTGGGTCTGGTTCTCACAGTGGCCTCCCTCGATCCGGACACCAAAAAGGTGGATGGATTTGTGCTCAAAAACGTTACTCAGGTTTATGGACCGGAGTACCGCGTTCTTGATGACCGTCTGAAACTGGCCCACTGGATCTCTTCTTTTTATGCGCTTCCTCTAGGGCAGGTCATTCCTCTTTTTCATCCTCCATCACCCGGGACTAAAGCCCGGGCCAGCCGCACCAAAATCATGGATTATCCTCAGGTGGATGCCGAAGGGATCATTCTTACGGAATCCCAACGGGAAGTGGTGGAGGTGGCCAATGAATGGGTCCGCCAGAAAAAATTTTCCACCATGATGTTGCACGGAGTGACGGGCAGTGGCAAAACTGAGGTTTATCTGACGGTGATCAAGCAGGCGCTTGATTTGGGCAGAGATGCTCTTTTCCTGTTGCCGGAAATTGCTCTGACACCCCAGACTTTATCCCGCATTCAGGCTCGCTTTGGAGACAAGGTGGCCGCCATTCAT
>JADGDU010000049.1 GCA_016744705.1 Candidatus Krumholzibacteriia bacterium | reverse complement strand
TAAATCATTCCTGGATTTCGGATACTATTGTCTCCAAAGATTCGTTTGAGCATGCTACTCAACTACAACTATGCGAGCAATATGTGCAATCGAAAGAAATTCTAGATATTGCGTTAACTTCAAGTATTTCCGTAGTTGGAGATCACTATATTTCAGGGGAAGAGCTTTGGCTTTTTTATTCAAAAAATTTATTCTTTTTGAAAGAGTATGAATTATTGAAATCACTTCTGACTGAACTAGAAGTTGAAAGTTTTGTTGATTACCCTCAATTGTTTTTGATTGGATTGGAAGTTATTTTTATTGAAGGTAATTCTCAGGACTCATATTTTGAATGTTGTCGTTACATAAATGAAAATAGTAATCCTGTAAAGCTGGAGGTTGCTGATTATCTAAGCTTTAAAGGCTTTATTGAACAACATTTAGGAAATTCAGAAACTGCAGTAAATGACCTCGAAGTCTCGTATTCTCTTTTCTGTCTCCAAAAAAATAATTTTGGCAGAGGAACATCAGCAAACCGGTTAGGAATCTATCACCGACAACAAGGTCAATTCTTAGATTCAATTAAGTGGCTAAAACGGTCACAAGCATCTTTCAAATCCCTAAACATGCCCAGAAAACAATCCATGACCCTCCTAAACCTAGGAGTAACCCACTACAAATCCGGCGACCTAACCACTGCCACAAAAACTCTCCTAGCCTCCCACAAAATCGGCAAAGACGGCAACTGGCCGCACCGCATGCTCTTCACCAACATCGCCTTAGGAAATGTCCTGCGCATGCAGCGCCAAAACGCCGAAGCCCGCAAGCGCCTCCACACCGCCTACGCCCAGGCTCAAGATCTCGGTTACCCACGTGAAGAAGCCCTCGCCCTTGAATTCCTCGGCGACGTCTATCGTGATGAGGGTCTATACAAAGAGGCACAACGCTACTATGCCCGCGCCATGGCCATCGGAAAATCCATCGCTCCCAAAGGCGATATCGTCATGGAGATTCATCGCCGCAATGGTGAGTGCTTTATGGCCCAGGATGAATTGGGCGAAGCCGTCAGCGAACTGAACAAATGCATCAAACTGGCCCAAGCCCAGGGCGATCGATTCGAAGAGGCCGTGGCTTTGCGCGTCTTGTCCGAAATCAAAAAAGAAGCCGGTGATTTGGATGCCGCTGAGGAATTCATTTCCGATTCGGTTGAGCTTCTCGACAAAATTGGCGCCAGATTTGAACTGGCACTCAGCCTTGCCTCCTGGGCTGAACTGAAAATCCGCCAGGTCGATAGAGGGAACCATATCATTCCCGACCACCTGCTATTGAAACAGGCTTGGAATCATGCAACCCAATCTTTGGACCATGCCCTCTTTACCGGCGTGACACCACTGATTGAGGAATGCCGGCAAAGCAGCCAACGCATCAGCGCTCTGCGCGCCACTCAGGAACGGACTTCAGCTAAAGCCAAGTTGCCAAACAACCGACCCCGGCCCACCAATGTGATCATCCACCAGAGTCTGGTCATGCGTGACCTGCTGGAGATGACGGATATTTTTGCCAACAATATGGAGCCGGTGCTGATCACCGGTGAAACGGGGACCGGCAAGGAACTCATTGCGCGTCGCCTTCATCTGAACAGCCGGCGGGCGGAACAAAATCTGGTTTCGATTAACGTCACGACTATGCCGGCCACCATGTTTGAACGTGAGTTGTTTGGGCACGTGCGGGGCTCATTCAGTGGTGCCGATCGAGACGGCCAAGGTTATGTGGGAGAAGCAGATGGCGGCACTCTCTTCCTTGATGAAATAGGTGAGCTCCCTCTTGAGGCTCAGCCTAAACTGCTGCGTCTTTTACAGGAGGGCACTTACCAAGCCCTTGGGGATCCTACAGAACGGTATGCCGATATTCGCATCATTGCGGCCACCAATGCCTCATTGGAGGAAATGGTCAATCAGGGTAAATTCCGGTCAGATCTGTATTACAGATTAAGAGTTCTGGAATTGCAGTTGCCGCCGTTGCGTGAACGTGATGGTGATGTGCCGTTGCTGCTTCGTCATTTCCTCAATGACTTGGCGGGTCGGCAAGTGGAGTTGAGTCACTATTTTGACCTCGACAGTTTGGACATGTTGGAACGCCACCATTGGGCCGGAAATATCCGTGAGTTGAGTGTGTTGGCGCGCAGGGCTCATATTGAAGTAATGTCTCGTGGTCGGGTGCGGGTGCCTTTGACCAGAGAAAATGGTACAACTTTTTATGCCACTGGTCCGCAGGAGTCATTTTTAGTGGAGGCAGATAAAAAGCAGGAGCTGGAAGCGGCTGCTGGTAGCGAAAGTCCTTCCACTTTCAACTATGCCAATGAGCGGGCGCGGATTGTTATGGCTATGGACCAGAGTGGCGGAAATCGAGCGGAAGCTGCGGAGGCTTTGGGGATGGCGCGCAGTACGCTTTATCGGCGGATGAGAAAATTAGGATTATAAAAAGCCCACAACCAGTGGTCGTGGGCTTCATTTCGAATATTTGAAATCTCTTTTAAAAAATTCCACTCACAGCAATCCGAGACCAATCTTCAAAGCTGCCACCATCAGGTCCAGCTTCCGGTCCCATCATTTCTTTCAGTTCACTGACAGCAATCCATTTGGCTTGATGCGGCTCGGCCTGGGCGCTGACCAGTTCCATAATCTCATCATCGCTACCCGGAAGAGCATCCAGGGATACCTGGAAAACAATCCCGAAGTGCACACTGGAAACATCTTCACTGTCGCTGTTGATGAAACCCATCATTTTCAATGAATCCGGACCGGGAAAAAGGCCGGTTTCTTCTTCCATTTCCCGCAGCGCAGTGGTCATCACCAGATCAGTGTTTTCCTGCCGGTCGATGGGTTCCACATGGCCGCCAAATCCCACAGACCACATGCCTCCCAGGCGAGCTTCGGTGTGTTTGACTTTGCGTTGGTAGCAAAGCACACGCGCTTCGTCACCCCAGCCACGTTGCAGCATGAGGTAGGGGATGATCTGCTTGTAGTGTGAATTGACTTCCATGTAGTCGCGCTCGGCGAAGAACAGGCGGTCGTTGATTTGATTCATATTGACGGCATCCGGGGCCAGAAAGCCCTGAGGACTGAGGCCCGGAAAAAGATGCTTACGTTCGACAACAAGAATGACGCGCACGTCAAATCCTTTCAGTTTATGGCAGGAATCGCCCGACATTGGCCAGCTTTTGGGGCAAATACTCTTCGATCACATAATTCAATCCGTGTTTGGCCAAGGCCTGCTGTTCCGCACGAACTCCCATTTTGATCATTTGCTGCAGGGCCAATTGCCAACTGCGGTAATGCAGAACAAAGGGGTCGTTTTTCAGGGCATCCTTGGCCCGTTTGATATCCACATCCTTCAACGGATGAGTGGGCAATTGGTAGTCGATAATATCCTGAGGTGTGATGCCCAACATGTGGGCCTGGGGCACACAGAAATATTCGTTCAGGTGCGCAGCATTGCCACTGCCCACTTTCAGGGTCCGGTAAATGTTACTGTAACCATAAGGGTCACCATCCACGAAGACGTACACGGGCAGGCCGTGGCTGTCGGCCAATCTCCGCACAAACCGGCGGCAGGCTCTGGTGGGCACACCCCCGAGGCTGATCAGGATGCAGTTGGAATTCTTCCAGTAATTGTGCTTCACCAAACGTTGGAACATACCCGCGGTTTCGATGCAGAGAATGAACTGTGCGTCGGTTTCGAATTTCAGATCTTCCACGGAAATGGGGATGCTATAGGCACCACTCCCAAAACGTGTGCAGTCGATGCGCAATTCTTCGCCTGTGTCCCGGTCATGATCGATGACCACCAGGCGTCCGGCCACATCGCCGCCCTTTTCTTCGGGCACAAAACCCAACTGCTCGCGGTTGACGCTGAAAAATGCTTCCACATCTTCCATCACCGTATCGGATTCTGGTTGTTCTTTGAACCGGGCTTCTCCCCAGTTTTTGCTGACGTAGTAAGCCTCTCGCTTGGTGGCGATATCGTCGGTTTCAACCAGCTCTTTGGACAGGGACATCATCTTAAGAGTTTGAGCAAAGGTCTTGACGGTGTTGACCGTTAAAGTGCGCTCTTTCTTTTTACCCTTGAGGACGAAGTGCCCGCTTTTGGGGTTGTAATTGACGTTGGCCAGGGAACGCACGGGAAACTTCATGCTGGGCTTGTCGCCTAACAGAATTTTTTGCCTGATGATATTTGACTCGGTCCGGATGCGCCGGGCCACGGGGCTGAACGATGCTTTTCTGGTGCTTTTTTCGGTCTCAGCTTCTCTGGGTGCTGAAGAGTCGAAGCCCAGCTCAGGCTGTGGAGTGCTTTCCGGTTTCTTTTTGCGGGGAGCCAAGTTGTGCGCCTCCTAGAGCTTTCTGCTGCGTTCGAGGGTGTCGGTCAGGGTGGCAATCACTTCTTCGCGTTCAGAGTCTTCGATATCCAGAATTTCCTGCAGGGCTTCCCCAATGAAAGGAATGTATTTCTGGATGTAGCTTTGCTTTTTGAGAGCATCTTTTTCACGGGCTCGGCGATTGATGTGCCGCTTTAATTTCCGGCCAGCCTCCTGCAACGCCAAGGTCATTTCCTTGACGATCTCAGGGTAGTGGGCCACCGCTTCCTTACTTTCGGAAGTAAAGGGCACCCAAACCGAAGCCATGTGAATAAGGATGACCATGGGTGCGTTGGGCAGAGCGCCGCGGCTCTGCTGCACGCCATAATTTCGCCAGCTGGCGCCCAGTACAGATTTATGAATGGCGCAAGCGGAGGCTTGATAAAGCAAGGGCACACGGTTCGCAAAGCGGATCACTTTTGCCAGCTCATCACCAGGCAGTTTGCCACCATAGGCAATGCCAACTTCGATCTGGAAAGGGTTGCCGCGGTAGACTGCTGCCGGCCTTGTGACCGAAGTATAAAACTCTGCTTCCAGTCCATTCTTGAGACCCGCCATGACCAATTCTTCACCAATGGGCGACAGGCAATCGGTGGGAGGTGAAGCAATTTTTGTCACCTCAATGGCGTCGAGCAGGCGCTGGATATCATCCTGCAATAAACGCTTGGGATGCTTGCGCAGGGAGATGTCGGCGGTGGTGAGAATTTGTTCGCAGGTTTTGGGACCCACCCGACAAAATTCATCTTTCAGGAAAGCCGAGATGTTGCGGGCTTTGGTCTCCGTTAGCATGCGGGCCAGAATGCCCAGCTCAACACCATAGGGATGAGGCTTAATTTCCTGAGGCTCCACCGGCAAGGATTCCGTGCTGTTAACATAGATTATGGTAACACCCTTGGGATCCTTATAAGTCAGGTGCACATGTGGGTTGGCGATGGCCGTCTGCTCAAGATAATTGTCCACCGAGTGCTGGCCCCGCTTGTAGCTGCCGGTCAGGGTGATCTCGATGCGGGTGCCGTGTTCCTTTTCCCAGATGGTTTCGTCACCTTCAAGGATGGTGGGCTCGTTCTTTTTCATGTCGAGCTTGACCTTGAAACGGTGGGCTGGCTCGGTTATTCCGGTTCGGCTGTAAATGACTACGGGTTGACCGGTGGTCAGCTGTCCATACATGCCGGCGGCAGAGATACCGATGCCCTGCTGGCCCCGACTCTGTTTCAGGCTGTGGAATTTTGACCCATAGAGGAGCTTGCCAAAAATTTTGGGAATCTGGGCTTTGACGATGCCGGGTCCGTTGTCTTCGATGATCAGTTTGAAGCGATCTTCCTTGGCGGGGGCCTTGTTTCCGTTACCGTTTTTAGGCTTTTCATCCTGGCTGCTCAGCTCAATACCCAAGTTGAGGGGCTGGTCAGGTCTGATTTCCACAAAAAGCTGGGGTTGGATACCGGCTTCTTCACAGGCGTCGAGACTGTTGTCCACAGCTTCTTTAATGGTTGTTAAGAGGGCTTTGGCGGGAGAGTCAAATCCAAGCAAGTGACGGTTTTTAGTAAAAAACTCACTGATGGAGATTTCGCGCTGACTCTTGGCCATGCTTTGGGCATTCTTAGTGGTGCGCTTCTTCTGAGGAGCGGCCATGCGTACGGGCACCTTCCGAGGGGAGCTGAAATATTTGGGATATCGCAATTGAGGCGGAATCCGGGTGGAGGGAATATAATCCGGATGGGGGAGGTTTTTCAACCCTGAGGATGAGAAAATTTGGTGGCCGCCCCCCAGATGGCAACCGGAGGACATCAGTCACCAGTGTGGATTCCATTGGGCAAATGGCCCGGGGGGCGGCCTCTCATCGTATATTCATGATTGCACATGGGATGCCAGAAGTGACTGGAAGGCTTTAGAATAGAAGAAGAAATCCCGGTGTTCCCTGTGGTTCCCCATGAAGGTCATGGCGGCAGGGTTCGGGTGAGGGTGGGGGACTCTCGACCATGCATTGAGCAATCCCGTAAATTCAGCAAAACTTGTATTTTGCCTGCCGGGCTCAGGCTACCGGAAGCTTGAGCGGACGGAACCCCAGCTGCTGGATTCAGTGGGTACATTGCTCTGGCATATGAATTCAATGCCATAGGCCCCTTGGATATCCGTGGATGGCACCTGATAGCTGTCCAAGGCCAGATAAATGGTCAGCGGAGAGTCGGTGTCGTTGGTCCAGCCCAGGCTTTCGGGTAACCCTGCCAGGCTGTCGTCCGCAAAAGCGAGGCATTCGGCATTGGTGCCACAGTCATCGAAAATCCAGATGGCAGCATCCAGGAGGGGGGACAAGTAGAGGGTATTGGCGGTGAATTCGTGATGGGGCTCCAGGGTGATGGCAAACCAGGCCTCTCCGCCGCGTTCGATGATGGGGCTGCAATCGTAAATTTGCACGTAATTTGGCAATTCAAAGAGGCTGCCCTCGATGGTTGTTGCTTCGGTGCCACAGGCAATGGGCTCAGCATAGCCCGGCTGGCAAACAGCCGGTGGGAGGCCAATCCAGCGGGTTTCCATGGCCACGGTGTAGGGCCCGGCGCTGCTGGTGTTTGAGCCGGCACCATCGACAATGAGGTAATAAGTGCCTGGATCCAGGATAATACTCAGCTCCGTGTTGGCGCCGACGAGGCAACTGTCTGTATCGCAATCACTAAGTAAAAATATGTCCAAGTCAATTTCGCCAATGTTTCTCAAGCCAGCCCAGAATTCCATCTCTTCATCAATATCCAATTGGTAAATATGTTCTGGCCCTTCCTGGGCCCAGGGGACGCAGTTGTAGCCGGGCAGGTTTGTGGGGCCGTCGGTGGTGTCGCCGGCTAGAGTATCCAGCTGGCCAGGGGAGAGCTCTATGGTGTCCAGGGCTGTGCAATCAAAGGCGATGCGGGGGGTGTTGAAAAAGGGATCGGCCGGTTTCGGGAATTTATCGGTGGCTGTGATGGGTCCTGCCAGAACAGAGGAAAAGCCACTCCCTGCCAATACCAATATGATGGTTGTGGAAACCAGAAATTGGGTTATTTTTTCGTGAGGGAGCAAAGCTGTGGGATTCATGGGTAATTCCTGGACCTTTGTCAGTGGATCAGAATTAGGGGCACAGAGAGCATCTCATCAACAAGCATCGCCCCAATAGGTTTCCAACAATTTAGCACATCCATGGTGGCTGCCAACTTCCGTTAAATGTTTTTTTCCGGCGGCCGATGGATACTATGAACAAGAACCTGGTTGGGTCCTTATTCTAAGGACGCGATCTGGCTGTATTTTGAACATCTGTTATTACAGATACCAGGAGGAATCAGAGATGGAATTTGCAATCCAACGTTTGGCCGACCGAAAAGCCCGCCTCGGCGTGATGGGGCTGGGGTATGTGGGCCTGCCTCTGGCGGTGTCCTACGCCCAAGCTGGTTTTCATGTGATTGGCTTTGATTTGGATGAGGACAAGGTTGCTTCTCTGACTCGCGGCGAAACTTACATCATCGATGTGGACGCTGCCGAGTTGAAAGAGGTTGTCGATAAAGGTTTGTTGGTGGCCACCACCGATATGGGCCGTCTGGCTGAAGTGGACAGCGTGAACATTTGCGTACCCACACCTTTGGCCAAAACCGGCGACCCCGATATCTCCTATATCCAGACAGCAGTAGGGGCTATTGCGCCCTGTCTGCACAATGGCATGTTGGTGATTCTGGAAAGCACAACCTATCCCGGCACCACTGAAGAAGTGATTCTGCCCTTGTTATCTGAAAACGGCGCAGTGGTTGGCAAAGATTTCTTCCTGGCCTTTTCACCGGAACGTGTTGATCCCGGCAATCCCACATTCAATACCAAAAATATCCCCAAGGTGGTTGGCGGCGTAACTCCTGCCTGCACCGAAGTGGCTAAAAACCTTTACGCCCAGATTATGGAGACTGTGGTCCCCGTATCTTCGGTGCGTGTGGCAGAAACGGTGAAGCTGCTGGAAAACACCTTCCGCAGTGTGAACATCGGCCTGGTCAATGAAATTGCCCTGATGTGCAAGGCCATGGACATCGATGTATGGGAAGTGATTGACGGGGCGGCCACCAAGCCCTTCGGCTTCATGCCCTTCTACCCCGGACCTGGATTGGGCGGACACTGTATTCCTATCGACCCCTTCTATCTGTCCTGGAAAGCCAAGCAGGCCGGTAGCGATGCTCGTTTTATTGACCTTGCCGGTCAGGTGAACAAGAGTATGCCCGAGCATGTGGTGAACCTGGTTTCCCTGGGTTTGAATGACCGGACCAAGTCTGTTAAAGGCAGCAAAGTTCTGGTGGTCGGCGTGGCTTACAAAGCGGCCATTGATGATGTGCGTGAATCCCCGGCCCTGGACATTTTGGGGCTGTTGAAAGATTTAGGAGCCGAGATGTCCTGGTATGATGAGCATGTACCAGAACTGCAAGGCGATATGTACGGAGAAAAATTCAACAACTGGACTGCCGATGGGTTGGCTGCTTTTGATGCGGCCGTGATTGTCACCAATCATCCCATGGTAGACCACAAACTTTTACTCGATTCCGGATTGATGGTAGTCGACACTCGTAACGCCCTGAAGGGCCACGAGGGCGACAATCTCATTAAGCTGTAGCCCAAGGAGCTCGTCCATGAAAGTCAACTTTGTTGATCTGAAAGCCCAGTACAAGACCATTAAACCCGAAGTGGATGCGGCCATTGCTGAAGTAATCGCCAACACTGCTTTTGTAAACTCACGTTCCTTTGAGGCGGATTTCGCCAACTATATTGGGACAAAACATTGCGTGGGTGTGGGAAACGGTACTGATGCCCTGTTTATGGCCATGAAGTCCATGGGATTTGGTCCCGGGGATGAATTGATCACTGCTGCCAATACCTTTATTGCTACGGCTGAAGGTATCGGCTGGACCGGGGCTACTCCCGTGTTTGTGGATTGCGATCCTGTGACCTACTGCATCGATCCTGCAAAAATCGAAGCGGCCATCACACCGAATACGAAAGCCATTGTGCCAGTGCACCTGTACGGCCAGGCTGCGGATATGGATCCCATTATGGAGATCGCTGCCAAGCACGGTCTGAAAGTGATCGAAGATTGCGCCCAGTCTCATGGCGGTACCTACAAGGGTCGCGTGACGGGGACTATTGGCGATGCCGGTTGCTTCAGCTTCTATCCAGGAAAGAACCTGGGTGCGTATGGTGATGCCGGCGCTGTGGTGACCAATGATGAAGAGCTGGCGACAAAGATTCGTAAGCTTGGCGATCATGGCAGCAATGTGAAGTATCAGCATGATTTTCAGGGCACAAACAGCCGCATGGATGGCATCCAAGGGGCAGTGCTTTCGGTTAAATTGAAGCATCTGGATAAGTGGTCGGCCCGGCGGAATGCTGTGGCGGCTCGTTACAATGCTGGGTTGAAAGATGTTTGTATTGTGCCGCAGACTGCGGATGATATTAAGCATGTTTGGCATTTGTATGTGATTCAGGTTAATAACCGTGAAGAGGTTATGAAGCATCTGACAGAGCAGGATATTGCCTGTGGGATCCATTATCCGGTGGCGTTGCCTGTGACTCCTGCTTACGCGGGGTTGGGGTATAATGCGGATCAATTCCCGGTGGCTTGTGGGATTCAGGATAATATTCTGAGTTTGCCTATGCATGGGGATTTGACGGATGAGGATGTTGATTTGGTGATTTCGGAAGTTTTGAAGGTGGCTAAGTAGCACTCTCGGAGCCTTGGTAGTGGTGAGGAGTCAAATACTCCTCACCACTTTTTTGTATCTATTGAGCTCTGTCTTGCATCCTGCCAATGTGGTGAGTATTTTTGAATAGAATGTTGAATCCTTTAATGCAGCCAGGGATAAATCATGGGGTTAAAAATAGCAGCCGTTTCCTTTCTCAATACCATTCCTTTGGTGGAATGGTTTGTCCGCAATGAGTCATTGGATGTTAATATAACCAAAGCGCTTCCCAGTAAGTTGTCGGCATTGCTGGAGTCTGGTCAGGCGGACGTGGGGTTGCTACCTGTGGTCGAGGTTTTCAGGAATAACTGTTCTGGGATTTTATCTGGCAGTTGTATTG
>JADGDU010000048.1 GCA_016744705.1 Candidatus Krumholzibacteriia bacterium | reverse complement strand
CTTTGCAGCAGCGTCGATTGAAAAAACTGATCACCCGGATGAGTGAAACCATTTCGGCTCGCCAACGGAACACCCACTTGATCGAGGCGGCCTTCCAGGAGGCAGGACTGCCCACAGTTACGGTACCGCCCGAGTGCGATGCTGTTTTCCTGCGCTATCCTCTGCAAGTGGAAAACAAAGAGGCAGTGCTGGCCGAAGCCAAGCGCCTTAAAATTCAATTGGGAGACTGGTTTCTCTCCCCCATCCATCCCAATCTTGATCAATGGGAGCTGGCAGGGTATAAACGGGGCACTTGCCCCGTGGCAGAAGAAGTGAGCCGCCGGGTCGTCAACATTCCCACCGGTGCCGGATTGAGTAAAAATGAGATCCAACGCACCGTCCGATTTTTGGCCCAATTCGGGCGTTTCAAAGCCTAGTAATTTTTCCGGAATGGAAGGAAGCCCTGTTGCTTAAAAAGATTTTCCTCATCGCTGCTGCCCGCCCGAACTTCATGAAAGTGGCTCCTTTGTGGAGAGCTCTTGAAATGGGATCCACCATTCTTCAGCCGATTTTGATCCATACCGGACAGCACTACGACCAAAATATGTCCGATGTATTTTTTGACGACCTGGGTTTGCCTACTCCCCATGTTCACTTGGGTGTCGGAGGCGGCTCCCATGCTCAGCAAACATCGGGCGTGATGTTGAAATTCGAAGAACTATGTCTCCGCGATCGACCAGACCTTGTGCTGGTCGTCGGTGATGTCAACGCCACAATGGCCACCACCATAGTCGCCACTAAATTGCATATTCCTGTAGCTCATGTGGAAGCTGGGCTTCGCAGCCGGGATATGACCATGCCAGAAGAAATCAACCGCCTGCTTACCGATTCGGTGGCCGATCTTCTGCTCACTCCTTCTGCTGACGGCAGTGAAAATCTGCGCAATGAAGGAGCGGCCGAAAATCGCATTCATCTGGTGGGGAACATCATGATTGATACCCTTGTTCACTCCATTGAAAAAGCCAAATCCCTGGAGACATTTCTCCAATATGATGTGCAACCTCAGAACTATGGCGTGGTAACCCTACACCGGCCAGCCAACGTGGATGACCCTGCCACTCTGAAACGCATTCTGGACGTACTCACCCAAGTAGAAATCCCGCTTTTGTTCCCTGTGCACCCCCGAACTCAGGCCGTGCTGAAACAAAACAATCTGATTGAGACATGCGGCCTAGCTCGATCCCAAATACGCCTAATTGATCCTTTGGGCTATTATGATTTCATGAATTTGATGATCCACAGTAAAATGGTTCTCTCCGATTCTGGTGGCATCCAGGAAGAAACGACCTTCCTGAATATTCCTTGCCTGACTTTAAGACCCAATACCGAGCGTCCCATCACCATCACCCAGGGCACCAATGAAATGGCAACTATTGAATCCCTTCCTGAGCAGGTGGATCGGATTCTTCAGGGAAATTGGAAAAAGGGAACCATTCCTGAATTGTGGGACGGAAACACCGCTCCGAGAATTGTAAAGGTTCTTGAGGAGTTCCTGACAAAATGAAGGTTTTGTATTTCCACCAACATTTCTCCACACCCAAAGGGTCGACCGGAACCCGTTCGTTTGAAATGGCACGAAACCTGATCCAACGGGGCCATAAAGTCACCATGGTCTGCGGTTCAAGCTTGGTTTGCAAAACTGGTCTGAGCAGTGCTCCTGTTCAGGGAGTTCGTCGAGGCATGGTCCAGGGAATTGATGTTATTGAAATTTGCCTGACCTACTCAAATCATGACGGATTGTTCAAACGAGCATTAGCTTTTGTCCGCTTCGCTATGAAAAGCATTGTCATTGCCAAGCAAGAAGAATACGACCTGCTATTTGCCACAAGCACTCCATTGACGGCTGCCATTCCCGGTATTGCCATGAAATTTTTCAAACCCAAAAAGCCATTTGTTTTTGAGGTTCGTGATCTGTGGCCGGAGTTGCCCAAAGCCATGGGCATGAAGAACCCGCTCATACTCGGGGGAATGTCCCTTCTTGAAAAATTGAGCTATTGGGCCATGCGTGGAGGCGTTGCCCTGTCTCCGGGAATTCGCACTGGCATGCAACGACGGGCCCCACGCAAAACACCCATCGAATTAGTTCCCAATGGTTGCGATTTTGACTTGTTCCACCCTGCAGAGAATGAATTTGATGCAGCCAAGCTGCCCATCGGATTTCCATCAGAGGGCCTTCGCTGTGTGTTTACCGGAGCCCACGGCTTAGCCAACGGCCTGGATGCCGTACTGGATGCAGCCAAAGTACTGCAGGAAAGAAATCGTCCAGATATCCATTTGATATTCGTGGGCGACGGAAAACTCAAACCAGAACTGGTCCAACGTAAGAACGATGAGCAGCTGGATAATTGCTTATTTTTTGACCTGCTGCCCAAAGACCAACTGAGCGAGGTGATGAATCAGACCGATGTGGGACTGATGATTCTGGCTAATATTTCAGCCTTTTATTACGGAACATCCCCCAACAAGTTTTTCGATTACATTGCATCCGGTTTGCCGGTTTTAAACAATTACCCCGGGTGGCTCAGTGACATGATTCATAAAAACCAATGTGGCCTTGCCGTACTGCCAGACAGAGCAGACCTATTTGCCGATGCGTTGATTCGCTTGGCTGACAATCCTCAGGAACGGTACCAAATGGGCCTAAATTCCCGTAAACTGGCGGAAAAAGACTTTAACCGGGCAGATTTGGCCAATAGGTTTGTTGATTTCCTAGAGCTGAATGTTGCCAATTTTTCAGAAGAAACACCGGCACCGCCGCGAAATGAAAAATCATGAGCATTGAACTGCAGCTGGCTGAATCTCCAGAAAGTTTTCAGGCTGTAGCAGAACTGCATGCCCAGGGAATCACCCAGGGCTTCCTCTCCACTTTGGGATATCCCTTTCTCCGCACCTTATACAAGGGAATAGCCCAGTCCGAAGATTGCGGAGTTATATTAGCCAAAAATGATGGGGCAATTTTAGGTTTTATATCTTATGCACGGGATGTAAAAACCTGCTATGTACAGGTTATCAAAAGACATTGGCCATCACTTATATGGACCATGTTACCCAACATTTTCAGGCCAAATGTTTACAAAAAAGTATTTGAAACACTGTCGTATCCAAACCAGCAAAAGGAAATCGCCGGTGAAACTTCTGACCTCGAACATGAAAAATTTCGACCTGAGCTGCTGGCCATGGCGGTCAGTCAGGAAGCACGAGGAATGGGTGTAGGGAAATTACTGGTCGAGGCCGTGGATGAAAAAATCTCGTCCATGGGTCTGGCTGGATATTTTGTTGTGACCCACGGTGTTGATGAAAGGTCTAATGGGTTTTATAAGGGACGTGGGTTTGAAAAAGTCCGTGAATACTCCCATCACGGCAATCCGATGAACGAATACTACAAAAACTTAAAAAGTTCGATACCCTATCCTGAATAATCGTGGATTGTAAAACTCAAAGCTTCCTTATTTCCGTAGTCACGGAACCAGAAGAATGGAACTCTATCTCCAACACAGGCAAAGGAGTTTTCTGCATATAATACTGAGATTGCCAGCCTTCAACGATCTCCATGCGCTTGATCTCGCCATCCGCATGAATACTCAATTCCAGCTCGTCCCCCTTAAGAACACTCCCCTCCAATTTCCATTGGCCCGGTTGAAGGCGCCAACGCAGAATAGCGCGCCGCTGAAAACCACTGAAGCTGTCTTCCACCAAAACCCGTTCCATTTCCACAACCACCCGACGGGCATGAAAGCACCCCAGCCAGTCGGTATAATTGGCTTCAACCAAAACGTTCTCCGCAGAGGAGCTATCAAACCTCACGCCCGATGCATTCAACCAGGCCCCCCGCAAAAAACGGCTGACTACTGGCATTTGATCATGGCCATCAAATTCCATGGTATTGTGGCCTGAATTGCCGGGAAAATATTCCAACCATGGGGCTTGCGTATTGTAGCTATACGACCCTCCATCCATTAGGATATTTTGCGATCCAATCCACAGATCCAAATGCAAAGCATCGCAGTGGCGAGGTCTGAATCGGTCTTTGGGAAAACGGAACAAGGCCATCCAAGGACCCAAACGTAAAACGGAATACCCTCCATCTGAAAAGTGTTTGCACTGGGTTTTTTCTGCCAGAGTTGCCGGAGGGTCAAAACCCAGCCAATCAAGATGGAGGTCGTGTGGACCACTTTGTGTGTAAGCCCGCTGCCGGAAAAAGAGGGCCATGGCCAATTGAACAGTGGGCCGAAAATCACGACAATCGGCTCCGGAAAGGGGCAATAAATTGGCCCCGTCACTATCCCCCAGATTGGGACCATGACCACTTTCAGGATCAATGAGGTGGAACAACCACTGTGTTGCGGCCTGAGCGCGGCCGTCAAATTCTCTGGAAAAAGCGGGTAGGTTTAGCCAAAGGCGCCATGCTTCCACCAAACAAAGAGTATCCAGGAGTAAACGGTGATAGTTTAAGGAATGTTGGCTGAAACTCCCATCTGGTTCGATCAGTTTCTGGACTCGATTTTCCAGCCAATGGCGGCCGTCACGAGCCCAGGCCGCTCCCTTGTCCACACCACCAGCCTCCAGAAGAGATCCGCCAATAAAGAGGGCCGCCGCTTCGGAAGTTCCATGGTTGTTGTCCTGCGCCATGGCATAGGAAAGTGTTGGGTGAATGCGTGCGAGGTGGCCTTCCACAAGAACGAGAAGATCAGATGATGGGCTGGCATCCTGGCCCAGAATACGAGCCGCCAGCGCCAGATGCATCACGCGAATCGAGGCCTCCTGGCCACATTTCCAATTGGATCCCATGAAGGCTGGATTTTGCTGGCTCCAATGGGTTAACCAAGAGTTCAAACGGGTCAATTGCGCAGAGTCGCCAGCCACCGATTGTTGAGCCATGGCTACAACCCAATCCATGCGGGAGAGCTCCCATACAGTTTTAATATCTCCAACCGGCAGAGAAAAATCTGAAAGCTGCCACCACGGTTGATCCTCGCCTCCAGCTTCCTGACCGGTGAAAAGATTAAAATGCCAACGGGGCGGAGAATCCTGTATGGGGAATGATTTCCAACCAAAAAGAAGTGCTGAATGGCGCCAAAAATCAGGAGCCTGAAGATTCTTTCTCTCAGCTATATTGGGAGTAAAAAACTCGGTACCAGTAAAATCATATCGCAATTTGACAGCCGGATGCAAACCTGTACGCAGCCCGAGTCTGTACATTGCAACCTTGAAGATATTGGCCAGCCCAAGGCGCCGGTAGGCATCAAATTTCAATTTGAATGTCATGCCTTTAATCTCCTCTTTTCCGCCAGGAAAACCACACATAGGGCAAAAATGAACAAGCCTCTGGCAGTATAGAAATTACCCGACTTACTATATTCCAGGAAAAGGAAGAAAAACATCCCCACAAAGGGAAATAAAAGGGCCTCATTGATCCTTCCTGCCCCACCTAAATTCCGTAGAAAGGAAAAAACCGGGACCATGAGGATGAGCAATAAAGTGATCACGGCCAAGGCACCCCCATCCAGCCAAACCTGGAGAAACATATTATGAGGATGAGCCACTTCGGTTCCTGACACTAAAAGACCATTGCTGGACAGCCCATAACCCAAGAAAGGTGAATCCTGGATATAACCGAGAGCTTCACGCCACATGGCGCCGCGTCCACCTTCTTCCAATTCATTGCCAGAGAGCATCCGTAGCAATCGTGCTTTGGTACGGCCTACCTGAAGTGCCATCGTCATGGCAGACAGCCCCAGCAGAACGGTGACTCCAAATTTCAAGACCCCGTGGAACCAATGGGCATATTCTTTATTTCTTGAGAGTTGATACAACAATATTCCCAAAGAAGAGCCAGAAAAAATTAATAGCGTCGAGAGTAGCGCACCCCGCCCCAAAGAAAGGGACAACTCCAAAAACAACACCAAAGCCAGGAATCCCCACAATTTTGAGCGTGTGCCAGGCACCAAATACCGAATGGATGCTCCTGTTGCCGTAATCCCCAAGAGATGAGAAATTGTTAGGTATCTGCCGTACAGATGAGTGCCCGCAGCGTTAAAACTGCCGATAATGACAAACTCAGCAATGACCACCAGGCCCACCAACAATCCCAGGCCCACCAAGATTCGAAAAAACAATTCGATGGTGGGCTCATCCAAAAGGACCGAGCACGACAAAACAAGCAGAAATGCAAGCCCCAGGAGCCCAAGATCAGTAGAGTATTGAGTGGTGGAAAGAGTCCAACTGGAGCTCAACATCAGCCATGAGAAGAACATAGCACACAGCGTGACCAATACAGTCTGAATCAGAGAGCGTCCCAACCAGGGGCAGGACATTAATTGAAACAGTGACAGCCCCATCAAAAAGAAAACCGGCACCACATATGCCACCTGAGGCACAAAAGACAAATAAGCACGAACACTGGGAAGGAAAAAGATCAAAGCCAGCATGATGGCCACCAAAACCGACTGCCAATCAGATTTTTCTCCCCTTCTCTCAGTCATGATTAGCCTGAATATATTCAGAATATCGCTCTTTGCCGATCTGAAAAAGAACCACACTGAAGCTTAGAAAAAAAGCAAAAACAATAGCGACAAAAACCACCAGGGGCCGATTCGGCTTGAAGGGTTTTCCAGGCACCACTGCACTGTCCAATACGACAATGGTCGGCATTTTTTTAAATTGCTCGATTTGTGCTAATTCCAATTGACCAGCTAAACTGAGGAATAGTTCATTTTTGAGCTGGATATTCCTCAACAATCGGCCTTCGGCAAATTCCAGGTGCGAGTTCCCTTGGATGATTCGGTTTTTCTGATAGAAATCCTCAATGGCCAATTCGGCATCCAGTAGTTTTTCAGCTGTGGAATCTAGTCTTTCATCCAGGAAAGACACCAATTGTTCCGATTGTTCATTTAAGATGGCACGGTGGGTTCTGTCTAATTCCTGGACGCAAAAGTTGGCCACATCCCTGGTGAGTTGCGGGTCCAGCATTTCCACAGCCAAAGTGGTGATGCCAGTTCTTTCATCGATGCCAATTTTCAGAATCCGACGGTTGAACATTTTAGCCAAGTTGAGATTGGACTGAACGGAACCATCACCCTCGGGATCCAGATGTAGAGCTAGAGTTCGTATTTGACCGTTCTGGTCCATGAATTCGTGGTTCAAAACCTTTTGAGTGTAGATATGATCGCGGACAATATGTGAAAAGAGCTGAGAAAGGTCATTATCGCCTCCTCCTAAACTGTACCCCATCAGGCTGGAAGCATTTCTTAACGACCCAGGGATATTCATACTTCCCGAACTTTGAAACCGGCTGGAAGGAACAATTTTGCTTTCAGCCCGAAACATTTTGGGCAGCAGGAATGAAGCTGCAATTATTACCAAGGCCACCACCAGAGTCATCAGCACCAGAAAACGGATTTTCGAAAGAACCAAAGAAGTGATAAGCACTGGTTGGTTTTTACTATTGGGCATGCCAGCTCGCTCCTGTTTTCTTCTTAATTATTTCTGAACTATTTCTGAACTGTTCGCTGAACTATTCGCGGATTGTTTCCCTACACCCGCCTGCATTTGCCCCATCACCTGATGGGAGATGGCAAAAAACATGATCTTACACAATTGTCGATCCATACCGGCGATCCATTGATATGGGAAAAGCCGCCACAATTGTGGGGGCAAAACCACTCCCCCAACCTGGCTTGAAACGACCAGAGAGCGGGATTGCATTTCCCTCAAGAATACTTCAGGGGACCATACGTCTCGCCGGCGGGAGGGGAACACCCTGGATACTAGAGATGTGCTGTTACCATCGATAATAACCAGCCTGCTGCCTTGAGTCATCTGCTCAGTGAGTTTATCCAAAAGATTTTCACTGGGTTGCATCATGTTGAAGGCAAACATGGAAAAAGCGGCTCTAATGGGGCCAAATTGGCTAAAATCCAAGTCAAAGACATTGCCTTGGTGAAGTTCAATATCAAGTGAGCGGCCCAGCTTTTCTTCGTACCACAGCTTTCGTTTTCTGAAAATTTCCAAAGCCTCCGCATCCATATCCACCCCGATTACTTTGGCACCACCCAGAGCCAGAAAGATACTCTGAGTTCCCGTGCCGCAGCCCAAATCAACAATGGTTCCCTCGGCCGGGGCAGCTAAAAGATAGCGGGCTGCTGCGTTGAAGCTTTCGGCGAAATGCTTACGGAAAAACGGCCTGCGCCACCATTGACCCAATCCCACCTCATGGTAATAATCTGCCATGTATTTATTTTCAGATGGGGTCAGCGTGCCCACTTTAAGCTCGGAGTGGACATTCAAATACCATTGCCACATGGAATCTGTGTCAAAAGTCCTTAAATCAGGGACATGAATATCATTTTGTTTCAAAAGCCCCACCTTTTTCATTGTTTAAATCCCAGGAAAAACTTTTCTGATCGTTCCTGGTGGCAAACGGGGTCAGCCAAAGCTCTGCAGTATGCTCTTGTCCCGTAGCCAAAAATATCTGACCGTACTGGAACAACTTCATGGGCCAAATATCTTTGGCATATGAAACAAGTAAATCACATTGGCCGTCAGCATTCACGCGATAGATGGAAGCACGTCCACTCCGATTGACCTTACTCGGTTCACAAGCCGTGGAAAAGAACATATGATCGCCAATCCGGCAAGAATGAAACACTGAGCCATCCACAGCCGCCAATTGATGGGGCTCAAGTTGCTTCCGGTCAAAACTGTACAAAAAGTTCTCTTCCAATGGCGTGTCAGAACCATAGAAAACTTTTTCTTGGGTAAACTGCAGAGTGATGGCTCGAGCCTGCTGCCCGCCTTCGATCACCTTGTGGAGTCCGGAAAAATCTGACTGGCATTTCCAAATAGCAGATTCATCATCGGTGTCCCCGGTGGTTATCCATATGTCTTTCTCAAACGGATCTTCGAATACGCCATGAATGTGCCGCACGCCCTCCAGGGTACATTGAGCAGCCCAGGTGCGCCCAGCATCGGCACTGCCCCAAACACTCACGGCTGATCGTTCCGGATTCCCGCGGTATTCACCATAGAGCAGACGACCATTACTGGTCTTACAGAAAACAAGGGGCCGTTTTCCCTGCAACAAGTTGTTGGCAATCAGAGTTCTTCCTTGGTGAAAATCATAAGTGAAGATGCGCCCAAAACCCATTACCACCAGATAACGGTTTTCAACCCAGTGCAGATGATTGACCATCATGCGAAACAATCTTCGGGACAGAGAAATTTGCCCCTTCAGAAGAGACAATCGGGGCAAGGGAAGACTGAGAACTGGTTGCCAGGAGAGCCCCGCGTCCTGACTTCGGAAAATGACCTCACGCCGAGATGCCCAAAGGACATCGCCTTCACGGTGGTGCACAATTCCTCTGAAGCTAGGCTTACCCATGAGGAGACTCCATTTTTTCCAACTCGGACACCAGGATTTCCCTGTATTGTTTTTCAAACAAACCCCAATTAAAATGCTCTTTAACAAATTGGCGGCCCGTTTTTCCCATGGTACTTCTTAAGTTGGGATCGTCCACTAAGGTTTCCACCGCTTGACGCACTGATTGGTAATCATTTTCCACCCAAAGCGCGGATTGGTTATCTCCCAGAACATCTTTATTCTCACCAATGCCATTGGCCACCACAGGCACACCGGCAGCCAGAGATTCGAACAGTTTCACGTTGATCAAATATTTGGAAAACTTTTCATTCTCTTCAGGCAAAGAGAATGCAATATCAATCCGCCGATAAATATCCGGAATATTCTCAACTTTAACCGGCTGAAGTACTTCTACACATTCCGGGCACTCTTCAACCATTGCTGCAACCACTTTTTCCATACCCGCCAACTGCGGCCCGCACATGAGCAACTTGAGTTTGATTTCTCCAGCTTCAGAATTAATGTCCTTCACAATTTTCCAAATCATTTCAATGGAAAAACCGGGTCTAATATTTCCCACAAAACCGATGGTGGCGATGGGGTCCGGAAGTTCGGGATAAGAATCTTCAATAAATTTGGGCGTTGGGGCGTTAGGAAAGAAATGGGGTTTGCAGCGCATTTTTTTATACATGGCCACCATATTGGGAGTCACTGTCACTGTATGATTCACACCCCACACCAAAAACATTTCAATCACCCAAAAGAAATATTCCGCCAGTTTGTTCTTGGTCTTCATATATACAACTTTATGATAGGGCTCTCTGGATTCATAGACAACAACACCCCCTTTTCTCATTTTATAAAGCAAAGCCGGCACCAGAGTATCAAAATTATTGCACACCAGAAGGTCGGGCTGAATCTCCTTTAGAATACGGTAGGATCTCTTCCAAAAGTCAGGTAATCGCTTCATCAATTCCAGAGAGGAAAGACCATATTTTGAATCAATAACCACCGTATTAAGCTGCACCCCCGATACAGGGAATATTTTATCTGAATCTTGCCGTTTCCAGTTGATGGCATGGAGATCTAAATCCAAACTTTTCAACAATTCAATTTGTCTTTGGACGCGAAAATCGGGAAAGAGCCCATAGGACTGGAGAATCGTGGCTTTTTTAGTCAAACTTTTCACCTCAGTTACACATCATGATACTTCAGGGCGAGAAACATACAACGATTGCCTGTTTGATGGAAACCATATTTGCTGGAGGAATGAGCTCCAGAGGCTGATAAAGTTTCCCACTTCGGGCCTATTCCAGAATGATAAAGGCATAGACATTTCGCAACGTGTCTTATATTTTCTTTACCGACAACAGGTAATGGAATTTCTGTTGAAACCCTGGACCCCCCCGTTCGCTCCAGTGTTAATCAGGTTTTTTGATTCAGAATGGTTCCTGCATGACCCTCC
Source organism: Candidatus Krumholzibacteriia bacterium (assembly GCA_016744705.1). GTDB lineage: Bacteria > Krumholzibacteriota > Krumholzibacteriia > LZORAL124-64-63 > LZORAL124-64-63 > LZORAL124-64-63. The sequence continues at coordinate 89 of JADGDU010000048.1, read as the reverse complement.
ATGTAACAATCCCCGAAAATTTTCACAGTGAAAACCGGTGGGTTATTTCTGTTTTAATGGAAGATTTCCTGGGCCTTGATGTGACCTAC
>JADGDU010000047.1 GCA_016744705.1 Candidatus Krumholzibacteriia bacterium | reverse complement strand
GTCTGGGGCATAGGGCCATCGTTAGCCGAAACAACCAAAATAGCGCCGTCCATCTGGGCAGCACCGGTGATCATGTTTTTCACATAATCAGCATGGCCAGGGCAATCCACGTGGGCATAGTGCCGGGTCTTGCTCTGGTACTCCACGTGAGCGGTGGCGATGGTGATACCGCGTTCGCGCTCTTCGGGAGCTTTGTCAATCTGATCGAAAGGTGTGTACTCGGCCAAACCAACTTTAGCCAAAATTTCAGTAATGGCGGCAGTAAGGGTAGTCTTGCCGTGATCAACGTGACCAATGGTACCAACGTTGACGTGATCCTTATTTCTTTCAAACTTTTCGCGAGCCATTGAGGCTACCTCCTGAAAAGTGGCTTTAATTGTCCGTACATTCTCTGGACAATCTAGCCGCCTGCGTTCAACCGCGACATTTCCGCGGCAATTTTCTCCGGCACTTTATCATACCGAGCCAACTGCATTGAATATGCTCCCCGACCCTGGGTCAGCGAGCGGAGTGACGTGGCGTATCCGAACATACTATCCAAGGGAACTTCAGCCTGAATGACTTGATCATTCTTCCGCTGCTCCATACCGAGGACTCTTCCCCGCTTGGAATTAATATGGCCCGTCACATCGCCAAGGAAATCTGCGGGTGCCGCAACTTCCACCGCCATGATCGGCTCAAGCAAAACAGGATCGGCCAGCTTGGCTCCGTCCCAGAGGGCATTGACTGCCGCATTCCGGAACCCCATCTCACTTGACTGCCCCTCTTCGAAAGCCCCGCCCGTCAACCGGATCAAGACATCAGTCAGGGGGTATCCCGCCAGAATCCCTGTTTCGCAGGCACTCTTGGCAGAGTCTTCTATGAAGGGGACAAACTCTTCGGGAATCACTTCCGGCCCAACCTCGTTGGCGAAAGTCACCCCAGTCCCACTTCTTCCCGGTGCGAGGGTTAACTGCACTCGGGCAAAATTCGTTTTTCCAGCTGCTTCACGATCGTACTGCGCTTGATGCACCACTTCTTTAGTGATGGTCTCACGATAAGCAACCTGAGTCCGTCCGACGTTGCAAGCCACCTTGTGCTCGCGCTGCAACCTGTCGATTAAAATCTCCAAATGCAGCTCGCCCATACCCCAAATCACCGTCTGGCCACTCTCTTTGTCCTTCCTCACATGGAAAGAAGGATCTTCGTCGGCCAGGGCAGTCAGGGCATCGCCCAGCTTATCCTGATCGGCTTTGGTCTTGGGTTCGATGGCCAGGTAAATCACCGGTTCGGCGAAGGTCATCTCATCCAGGACCAGCGGAGAGTTGAACTCAGTCAACGTATCGCCAGTACGAATCTTCTTGAAGCCGACCGCAGCGATGATATCGCCTGTGCGTGTCTCCTTCAAATCTTCCCGCTTATCTGCATGCATCAGCAGCAGGCGGTTGATCCGCTCCCGTTTCCCCGTATTGACGTTGAGCACCGTCTTGCCAGCTTCCAGCTTTCCGCTGTAAACCCTCAGAAAAGCCAGCCTGCCCGCAAAAGGGTCTGCCAGAATCTTGAAGGCCAGGGCACTGAACGGCTCATCGTCGTCAGGGCGTCGGGTCTCTCCCGCTTCGCCCTCCTTGGTCACCCCGGTCACTGCAGGGCGATCTAAAGGCGACGGAAGATAATCCACAATCGCATCAAGCAACTTCTGCACACCCTTATTCTTAAGGGACGACCCGCAGAGCACCGGAACCAGGCTTCCGGCCAAAGTGACCCGCCTGATAGCGACCATCAGTTGCTCTATGGAAATGTCCTCCTCAGCCAGGAAGAGCTCCATAATCTCATCATCAGCCTCAGCCAGAGTCTCGATCATCTCGATCCGCGCAAATTCGGCATCCTCAGCCAGACCCTCGGGGATGGCCATGGTCTCGAAAGTTGCACCCAGATCGCCTTCGTTCTCGATCCTGGCCTTCATCTCCAGCAGATCCACGGCTCCGCGGAAAGAATCCTCCGCCCCGATGGGAATCTGCAGAACCAGAGGCTTAGCCCCCAGGCGATCCACCATACTGGTGACGGCCCGGGCGAAGTCGGCCCCGAGACGGTCCATCTTATTGATGAACGCGATGCGGGGAACTCCGTAGGTGTCTGCTTGCTTCCAGACGGTCTCAGACTGAGGCTCTACCCCGCCGACACCACAAAAAACAGCCACCGCTCCATCCAAGACCCGCAGACTTCTTTCCACCTCAGCGGTGAAATCCACATGACCCGGAGTATCGATGATGTTAATCCGGCAATCCCGCCACATGCAGGTTGTAGCGGCCGACGTGATGGTTATACCACGCTCCCGCTCCTGCTCCATGTAATCCATCTGGGTGGCCCCATCATCTACATCCCCAGGCCGATGAACTCGACCGGTGTAGTAGAGGATTCGCTCAGTCGTCGTCGTTTTGCCGGCGTCGATGTGAGCCATGATCCCTATATTACGGACCATTTGCAAAGCGACTTCGCGAGTCACCACTTCTCCCAGATGTTGCGGAATTATGCGTCCAGTGAAAAAACCGGAAAACCGATCAATGCACCAAATCAACATAAACCCAGAATAACAACGCGCACAAAGCCCATTCTTTTTGAGGAGGGCAGTACGTCTCCATTGCCAGCATCCCTCCCTGCAGTCCAGGGGAATCCATTCAGCGGGATGCTATCGGCTATTCGTAATTTCTAATCAGTTCGCTAATTGACAGCGCTTGTCGGCGAACGAGAGGGACCTTTACCAGCGGCAGTGGGCAAACGCACGGTTTGCTTCAGCCATACGGTGAGTATCTTCGCGCTTTTTGATAGACGGTCCTTCGTTTTTGCTCGCCATCAGGAGCTCGGCAGCCAGTCGCTCTGCAAAGGTGTTTTCTGGACGGCTGCGTGCAAACCCAATCAGCCAACGCATGGCCAACTGAGTCCGTCGCTCTGCCCGAACTTCGACGGGCACCTGATAGGTGGCTCCACCGATACGCCGGGACTTCACTTCAACAGACGGCTTCACGTTGTTCAAGGCCGCACGAAAGACGTCAATACCGTCCTGTCCGCTTTTATCCTTGACCATATCGAGAGCCGAATAGAAAGCCTTTTCGGCGACGCTCCGCTTACCGTGCTTCATCGTATAGTTGATGAACTTACTAACCATGAGATCGCCAAATCGTGGATCGGCATGGTGTTCGCGTTTCTCTGGTGCTCTGCGTCGCGACATTTTGTTCTCCTGCGGGCTTTCCGCTATTTTCTGCCGACCTAAATAGCCAGCTGTTTCTTTTCGTTACTTCGGTGGCCCCTCAACTGGGCGCCGTAATCCGGAAATTATTTCTTTGGCCGTTTGGCGCCGTACTTGGAACGACCCTGACGACGATCATCAACACTGCTGGCATCCTGAGTACCACGAATGATGTGGTAACGAACACCGGGAAGATCCTTTACACGACCACCACGAACCAGCACGATGCTATGCTCCTGGAGGTTATGGCCTTCACCGGGGATATAAGCAGTGACTTCAATGCCATTGGTCAAACGGACACGTGCAATCTTACGCAAAGCCGAGTTAGGCTTCTTGGGCGTCTGAGTATAGACGCGAGTACAAACACCCTTGCGCTGGGGACAAGCCTGCAGGGCAGGGCAATTGCTTTTTTTAGTTTGTGTCTTGCGACCCTTGCGAACCAATTGATTCAGTGTAGGCAACTTCGTTCTCCCGATCTATGCCCAAGGCCGTGAAGGACTTGAAATGCATCCCAGAGGGGCTTGGGCCAGAATTCTTATGTTTTAAACACCCTGTTGCTGTTATGCACACAGGAAAACACACAAGCAACCCGTTTGGCTGCTTCTATGTGGACCGGGAAGTTAGCCCCCCGTTATGGTAATGTCAAGGAAGAGAAAACAAATTTTACAACATTTCAAATCAAAATCCGCTAATGGGTAAGGCCTGCCGCACTTTAGGAGATTGGGCACCCTCTGCAAAAGAAAATCCGAGCTATTCTTTTCTGCTTCCACAGTAAGAATAACCCGGATTTCGTCTCTATTATCTGACCCTGAACCGGAAACTAATCCCCGGCTGCAGCCTCAGCGGCCGCTTGGGCCTCATGAGCTTCTAACTCCCGTTGTGCCACGGCAGCCAACTCATGCTGCTGGATACCATCGATGATGCGGATATCCTCATCAGCGGGGTCTTCCACAGCCAAGTGTCTGTATTGGGTCTGTCCGGTACCTGCAGAAATAAGGTGACCCATGATCACGTTCTCTTTGAGGCTCCGCAGTTCGTCACGCTTACTGCGGGTGGCAGCATCAGTCAGCACACGGGTCGTTTCCTGGAAACTGGCGGCACTGATGAAGCTGTCGGTGGTCAGACTGGCCTTGGTGATCCCCAGCAGCAGTGGCTCAAAAGTGGCCGGCTCAAGCTCGGGTTCGCCTTCGGCACGCAGACTGATGTTCTTTTTCATGATATTGCGGTTTTGCTCTTCAATATCCTGCTTGGAGACCTGCTCATCCTCAAGGAATGTGGTATCGCCAGGATTGAGGACCATCACCTTACGCAACATACGCGATACGATGACTTCAATGTGCTTGTCATTGATCTTCACACCCTGCAGGCGGTAAACCTCTTGCACAGCGTTGACCAAATACTTCTGCACCTCACCCACACCACCAATGGACAGAATATCCATGGGGTTGATGGGGCCTTCAGTCAAACGGTCGCCAGCCAGGACGTGTTCACCATTATAGGTGCGAACGTGCTTGCCGTGCGGAATGAGATATTCCTTCTCAGCACCGTGTTCGCCAACCACAGCCACTTTACGCTGGCCGCGGGTGGTTCCCCGAATTTCCACAACACCGTCAAGATCGGTGACAGTGGCACATTCGCGAGGACGGCGGGCTTCAAAGAGTTCGGCCACACGAGGCAGACCACCCGTAATATCACCACTCTGGGTTACTTCGCGGGGAATCTTAGCCAACTGGGTGCCCGGAGTCACTTCGGCGCCATCTTCAGTGAGCAGGAAAGCTCCGGTGGGCAGAATGTATTCTGCCATCTTTTTGCCGGTTTTCTTGCTGATAACCTGGATGGATGGGTGCGTGGATTTGTCCGCGCTTTCCACAATCACAGGCTGCTTCATACGGGTCTTCTCATCAAGGTCTTCCTTGAGAGTCAGGCCATCGATGATGCCACTGAAAGCGACAATACCAACGTCTTCGGCCAATACGAATGCTGCGTAGGGATCCCATTCGAACAGGTTATCACCGGTTTTGACCTTGGCGTTATTCTTGGTGAATACTGCGGCACCATAAGGCAGAGTCATCGTGCTGCGGGTTTGTCCCGATTCGAGCATCAGGTTGATTTCACCCTTACGCCCGATGGAGATCATCTCGCCACTTGAATTTTTTACCAGTTTCACATCTTCGTTGAATACGATTTTACCGGGAGCCTGGGCCTGTTTGATCGTTTGTTCAACGATACGGCTGGCAGTACCACCAATATGGAACGTACGCAGGGTCAACTGGGTACCGGGCTCACCGATAGACTGAGCAGCGACCACACCAATGGGCTCACCCAGATCCACCAATTTGTGCTCGGACAGGTTGTAACCATAACAGAGGGCGCAAATACCATGGCGACTCTCGCAAGAGAGCACCGAGCGCATCAGCACCGACTGGATTCCGCTGTTTTCAATGAGATCAGCGAGAGGTTTGTCCAGCAAGACTCCGGCTTCAGCGAGGACTTCCCCGGTGCCGTCGATGATATCCTCAGCCGAGGTTCGGCCCAATATACGTTCGCTGAGACCCTCAATGGTTTTCTCGCCCTCTTTGAGAGCTGTAATTTCAACACCACGCAAAGTGCCACAGTCGTGCTCATTGACTACGATGTCCTGGGCCACATCCACCAAACGGCGGGTGAGGTAACCAGCATCTGCAGTCTTGAGGGCCGTATCGGCCAGACCTTTACGAGCACCGTGAGTAGAGATAAAGTACTCAAGCATCGTCAGACCCTCGCGGAAGTTCGCGATAATGGGCTGCTCGATAATTTCACCAAAACCACCAGTAATTTTCTTCTGGGGCTTGGCCATCAAACCACGCATACCAGCGAGCTGCTTGATCTGATCAGCAGAACCACGAGCACCCGAGGCGTTCATCATGTACACCGGGTTGAATCCCTGGTCGTCAGCCTGCAGGCTTTCGAACATGCGATCCTTGACCTCGTTGGTCACCTCGGTCCACTTGTTAATCACCCGGTTATAACGCTCACGATTTGTGATCAAGCCATCGCGGTGTTCCTTCACAAACTTGTTCACAACCTTCTGAGCGCTGGCGATGATTTCATCTTTTTCCGGTGGAATGATGATGTCATCGATACCAATGGAAATACCGCCCTCTGTGGCGTGATGGAAACCTAAGTTCTTAAGGTTTTCCAGGAAGTTCATACAGGCCGTCATGCCTTCAATGGCATGCACCCGGGCTACGATACGGGAAAGAGCCTTCTTGTTCAGGGGCTCGTTCACATAACCAAGGGAATCGGGAATGATTTCATTGAAAATCATTCGGCCGATGGTTGTGTTCTGTGTGCCAATTTTACCGCCGAAGCGAATGTTTACCAAAGAATGTTTGGCAATGAGTCCGGCTTCATAAGCACCATAAGCATCCAGCTGATCACTGAATACTTTTCCTTCACCCAAAGCACCGGGGCGGTCCAAAGTCAGATAGTAACAACCCAGAACCATATCCTGACTGGGTGCTGCTACAGGCTCGCCACTGGCGGGGCTCAGAATATTCAAAGGAGCCAACATCAGCAGACGAGCTTCCAGCTGAGCCTCGTAACCCAAAGGCACGTGCACAGCCATCTGATCGCCATCAAAGTCAGCGTTGAAAGCGGTACAGACCAAGGGGTGAATGCGGATGGCCTTACCCTCGATGAGCACCGGCTCGAATGCCTGGATACCCAAACGGTGAAGGGTTGGGGCACGGTTCAGCAATACCGGGTGGTCCTGGATGATTTCTTCCAGAATATCCCAGACTTCTGGACGTTCCTGCTCCACCAACTTCTTGGCGCTTTTGACGGTCTGGACGTAGCCCTTCTCTTCCAACTTGCGAATGATGAAAGGCTTGAACAGTTCCAGAGCCATGCTCTTGGGCAGACCACACTGGTACAACTTCAGCTCGGGGCCCACAACAATCACGGAACGACCGGAGTAATCAACACGCTTACCCAACAGGTTCTGCCGGAAGCGACCCTTCTTACCCTTGATCATGTCACTCAAAGACTTCAAGGGGCGGTTGCCCTGTCCCTTGACTGCGCGGGAACGACGGCCGTTGTCAAACAACGCATCCACCGCTTCCTGCAACATGCGCTTCTCGTTACGGAGAATAACGCCAGGAGCCTTGATTTCGATGAGCTTCTTCAACCGGTTGTTCCGGTTGATGACTCGTCGGTAAAGATCGTTCAAATCACTGGTGGCAAAACGGCCGCCATCCAGAGGCACCAACGGACGCAGGTCCGGAGGCAACACCGGCAGGCAATCCAGGATCATCCACTCAGGCTCATTGTTGCTCTGAAGGAAGGCGTCAATAATTTTGAGGCGCTTCAGAACGGTTTTCTTACGCTGCACCGAAGTTTCGGTTTTGACCTGGGCACGAAGCTCCTGGTTGAGGGTATCGAACTGCAGGTGAGAGATCAGCCGGCGAACGGCTTCGGCTCCCATTTCCAATTCGCATTCCCAATCGGGATGCTCTTCCTTCAGATCCCACCAATCTTCATCGCTGAGCACATCACCTACGTTTAATTCGGTGTTGCCGGGATCGATGACGGCGCTGGATTCGTAATACAGGATCCGTTCCAGGTCTTTGACCTTCATGGCCAACAGCTGTCCCAGGCGACTGGGCAGACCTTTGAAGAACCAGATGTGGGCAATAGGCACAGCCAATTCAATATGGCCGAGGCGCTCGCGCCGCACTTTGCTCTGGGTCACTTCCACACCACATTTGTCGCAGACCATGCCGCGGAAACGGATGCGTTTGTATTTACCGCAGTTGCATTCCCAATCCTTCACAGGACCAAAGATGCGCTCGCAGAAGAGACCGTCTTTTTCCGGTTTGAATGTCCGGTAATTGATGGTCTCGGGTTTTGTTACTTCGCCATAGCTCCACTCCCGGATTTTGTCCGGGCTGGCGAGCTGGATCATAATTGCGTTATGATTGGGCGCGCCACTCTTGTCATCGCGTATAGTCTGGCCGAGCATTTATATTCCTCCTTGCGGGGCCCGTAGGCCGCGCACGAACAAAGGGTGTCTAGACAGAATCTTCCAGGTTCACATCCAGACACAGACTCTGGAGCTCTCTCATCAGCACGTTGAACGATTCGGGAATTCCCGGCTCGGGCGGGTTCTCACCCTTGACGATGGCCTCGTAAATGCGGGAACGACCAGTCACATCATCAGATTTGACCGTCAGCATCTCCTGCAGACAGTTGGCGGCGCCATAGGCTTCCAAGGCCCAAACTTCCATCTCACCAAAGCGCTGTCCACCAAACTGAGCCTTACCACCCAGAGGTTGCTGGGTGACCAAACTGTATGGACCAATGCTCCTGGCGTGAATTTTCTCTTCCACCAAGTGATGCAGCTTCAGGACGTAAATGATGCCCACGGTGACTTCTTTATCGAAGCGAACACCTGTGCGGCCATCATAAAGCACGCTCTTGCCACTGGGATCCAAATTCTGTTCGCTCAGGGCGTCTTTGATTTCACTGATCCGGGCACCATCAAACACCGGGGTCATCACTTTGACGCCCTTGGCGGTGGCGGCATAACCCAGGTGAGTTTCCAGCACCTGTCCGAGATTCATACGACTGGGAACACCCAGAGGGTTCAGAACCACATCCACGGGTGTGCCATCAGCCAAATAAGGCATGTCCTCTTCGGCCATGATCTTGGAGACGACACCCTTGTTACCGTGACGGCCAGCCATCTTGTCACCCACACTCAGCTTACGCCGGCGGGCCACATAAACCTTAACCAGTTTGACGACGCCAGGGGGCAGCTCGTCACCGCGCAATGCGCGTTCCTGGTTCTTTTCGTATTCCACTTCGATGCGGTCACGTTCCCGGGCAGCGGCCTCAAAGACGGAGCGGATGCGGGCATCCTGCGCTTCGTCTTTCACCAGAGGCAAGCCCCAATGGATGGCTGTGAAATCAAGCTCTTCAAGGGCGGCTGCAGTGAACTTGCGGCCAGACTTGAGCAAAACTTCGCCGGTGTTGGCATCGATGATGTGGTGAGCGGTTTGTCCGGCGAACAGTTCGCCCAAACGCTCATCACTCAAAATGTTCACCTTTTTCAGGTCCCGGTCGTAACGACGTTTGAGAGCCTGAAGCTGGCGGGTTTCTTCTTTTTTGGAACGGGTGGTCCGGTCCTGACGGCTGAACACATGCACATCCACTACGATGCCGTCCATACCCGGAGGAGCCTTCAGCGAAGCATCCTTCACGTCTCCGGCTTTCTCCCCGAAAATGGCCCGCAGAAGTTTTTCTTCCGGACTCAGTTCAGTCTCACCCTTGGGCGTGACTTTACCGACCATCAAATCACCGGCACGCACACGGGCACCGGGGAAAATGACACCATCTTCATCAATATTAGAAAGAGCTTCTTCACCAATATTGGGGATTTCACGGGTGATCTCTTCGACGCCCCGTTTGGTATCCCGCACCTGCAAGTCGAATTCTTCGATGTGCAGAGAAGTGAAGATATCTTCTTTTACCATCTTCTCGGAAATGAGGATAGCATCCTCAAAGTTGTACCCACCCCAAGGCATGAAAGCCACCATGAGGTTCCGGCCCAGGGCCAGCTCACCGTCCTGAGTACAAGGTCCATCTGCAATAGGTTGTCCCGCTTTGACAACCTCGCCTGGACGCACCAAAGGACGCTGGTTATAGCAGGTATCCTGGTTGGAGCGGCGGAATTTGCGCAGGCGGTACTCTTTAATACCGTCCTGGTCAAAGAAGCTGCCACTTTCAACCTTATCCGGCTCATCATAACGGATGATGATGGAGTCGGCGCTGGCCGCCAAAACAGTACCATCGGCTTCGGACACCACTACGGCGCCGGAATCGATAGCTACTTTTTTCTCCATGCCGGTTCCGACCACGGGGCTTTCGGCCCGTAGCAAAGGAACAGCCTGGCGCTGCATATTACAGCCCATCAAAGCACGGTTGGCATCATCGTGCTCAAGGAAAGGAATCAGAGACGCAGCAGCCGAAACAATCTGTTTCGGAGATACATCCATGTAATCGATTTCCTCATGCTTAGCCATGGGATACTCACCTTTGAACCGAGTCAGCACGCGGTCAGCAAGGAAGTGGCCTTTGGGATCCAGAGGCGCATTAGCCTGAGCAATGGTCACCAAATCTTCCTGATCGGCTGTCAGATAATCAGTAGTGCTGGAAACAACACCCTTAATCACCTGGCGATAAGGAGATTCAATGAATCCAAAGTGATTCACCCGGGCGTAGTTGGCCAAACTGGCGATCAGACCAATGTTGGGCCCTTCCGGGGTCTCAATGGGGCACATCCGGCCATAGTGAGTATAGTGAACATCACGCACCTCGAAACCGGCGCGATCACGGTGCAAACCACCAGGCCCCAGAGCACTCAAACGGCGTTTGTGAGTCAACTCACTCAGAGGGTTAGTCTGATCCATAAACTGGCTCAACTGGCTACTGCCAAAGAACGACTGGATCACTGCTGAAACCGTACGGGCGTTGACCAGATCAGCCGGACTGATGGGCTTCTCTTTGTCAGCCAGATTCATACGCTCTTTGATGATGCGAGCCATACGGCTCAGACCAACAGAGAACTGGTTGGCTAACAATTCACCCACGGAGCGGATGCGGCGGTTACCAAAGTGATCAATATCATCGATATCGTTATGCTTCAGGAACAAACCGATCATTTCGTTGACGATGGCCAGGAAATCGGCCGGGGTCAAAGTGGTGGTATCGGGATCCACATCCAGGCCAAGGCGGCGGTTCATTTTATAACGCCCCACATCGGCCAAATCGTAACGCTTCTCGTTGAAGAAGAGGCGCTCGAAGAGGGCGCGAGCCACTTCTTCATTGGGGGGATCGCCGGGACGCAACAGACTGTAG
>JADGDU010000046.1:9272-11406 GCA_016744705.1 Candidatus Krumholzibacteriia bacterium | reverse complement strand
ATCAAAAATTTTGTCCAGTTGATCCGCTGGTATGAATGAGCCGGTGTTGCGCAAGACCAACTTGATGCGGTGAGCCGGCAATTCTGTGAGGCCTTCCCCGGCGGCATTGGCCGAACCGGGAACGGTGGCCTTTTCCAGGGTGCTTTCGGTGGTGGCGCGCAGTTCAATGGTTCCACCGGGGGGAGTAAATTTCAGGGCGTTGGTCAGGAGGTTTCCCACAACTTTTTCCAGCACATCAGGATCAAACCAGGCATTGGACGGATTGTCTGGCCAGCTGGTTTTGAACGTGATTTCACCGCTTGTGGCTAAAGTTTTGTGGGTGGATACAAGATCCCGGAGGTAGGCGCACCAGTCGCCGTGTTGCCAGCGCACGGGCAAGTGACCAGACTCGAGCCGTGACAGGTCCAGCAGTTGTTCAATCAGTTGGCTCAAGCGGTTGGCATTGCGATTCATCATGTCGTGCAGCTCATCGTCCTGATCATCTGAGTCTTCCCACAGGCGGTGGGCGCCGGCTTTGATCAGGGTCAGCGGAGTGCGAAATTCGTGAGAGATGTTGGCAAAGAACCGTGATTTCAGGTGGTCCAATTCCTTAAGCTGGCGGGCTTCAATGCGCTTGATTTCCAGTTTGGAATTGATGCGTTCACGAGTCACGATTTGCCGGTAAATACCAAAAACAAAGAGAGCCAGCAGAACTCCATACATGGCTATGGCCAGGTTGGTCTGCCACCAGGGTGGCAGGATGGTAATCATCAGAGAGGTGGGCTGGGGGTTCCACACACCATCGGAATTGCTGCCTTTGACTTCGAAGCGGTATTGACCCGGATCGAGATTGGTGTAGTGAGCGGTGCGGCCTTTGTCAGCGATGCGCCAGTCTTCATCTTCGGGGTCGAGCCGGAAGTGGTATTCGTTGCGTTCAGGGTGAGCAAAATGAAGGCTGCTGAAAGCAATGGAAATATTGTTTTGGTGGTGCTGGAGAGAGATCTCTCCGGTTTCCTGGAGGCTTGATGTGAGGGGTGAGTCCGGCCCTATTTCCAGACTGCTGTCGTCCACTTCAAAGTCGGTCAAAACCACAGTGGGAATGCAGGGATTGCTTTGAACTTCACTGGGGTTGAAGGAAATCATGCCGTGATGGCCCCCGAACATCATGCGACCATCGGATCGCAGCAGGGAGGCGAAATAGAGTTCGTTCCGGGGCAAACCATCGCGGCGATCAAAGACGGAGTATTGCCCGGTGTCGGGATTCAGTTGAACCAAACCTTTGGCAGTGGATACCCACAGGTTGCCATGGTTGTCGGCCAGGATGCGGCCCAGAAAATCTGACGGCAAACCGTCATGGGATGTGAAGGTCCATTCAATCCAGTTTTCTGCTGAAACCAGAAGAACCCCAGCTGAAGATCCTACCCAGACCCGGCCATCAGCCGCTGGCAAAAGAGAAATGATGGCTTCCGAACCGGAAACAGTGGTGTGGAATCGTTGAAAATCATCAGATTCCGGGTGATACAAATGCAGGCCCGACTGGTCGGTGCCCACCCAGACTCGGCCCAGGTCATCGAGGCAGAGGGCGCTGAGTTCATTGCTGCTGAGGGAGCGGCTGTCACGGGGGTCGTGCCAATACGAGACCCACTCTTGTTCACGGGGATCATATCGGTGCAACCCACCATTCCACAAGGTTATCCAGAGGCGATCAGATTGATCCACCAGCATGCTGATCACGGAACCCTGATGCAGTTGGTCGGGCTGCCCTGCAATTTCAGGGGGGCGAACGATTATGGTGCGGTCGTCGCTGAGTCGCCAGATTCCCTGATTGGTGCCCAACCATAAGTGCCCGGCCCGGTCTTCAACAATGGCATTGATGCGGTGGATGCGGACCGATGGATCATCCGGCAGAGGGATGTGGTGAAAATAGTTTTCCTGGGGGTTTTTCCGGTTCAGACCGCCGGACGTTCCTCCCGAGGACATGCTGCCGGTTCCCACCCAGAGAACTCCCTGCCGGTCTTCAAAAATAGAAACCACGGCATCATCATCCAGGCTGCTTTCATTGGATTCATCATGAAGCAGCACATCAAACTTCTGGCTCCAGGGGTCAAATTTATTGAGGCCGGTATGCCAGGATCCCGCCCAAACGATACCCGAG
>JADGDU010000046.1:0-9262 GCA_016744705.1 Candidatus Krumholzibacteriia bacterium | reverse complement strand
GAGCTGGCCCCAGGACCGGAGAGGATGGGTTTTTGGGGTCGTGAGCGAAATGGGTGAAAGCTCCTGTTTGAGGATCGAAATGGTACAAGCCCACGGCTGATCCAATCCACAATTTTCCGTCCTGGTCGGCATCTATTTTGACCAGGTAATTGCGTTCGGGTTGGGCGGTTCCCGGGGCTTCAGGCAAAAAGACCTCAAAGCCATCATCGCCTCTGTAGAGGGCAAGACCAGAGCGGGTGGCTACCCAGATGCGGCCGCTCAGATCCTGAAAAATGTCGGTGATCCAATCGGAAGGAAGGCTGCGCGGATTTTGGGGATCGTGCTGCAACAGCCGCCAGCTGCCACCTTTGCGATTGCGCAGGACCAATCCATTTCTTGCCGTTCCGGCCCAGATCTGGTCTTCGGTCAGGAGAAGGGAGGAGAGCTCCGGGTAGGAATCAAGGTCCATGGGGCCATCGGGCAGCAAGATGGGCACTCTGTGAAACTCGTTACCATCAAACCGGACCAGACCAGCGTCCCCGAGGGCCAACCAAAGACCATCATCGGCGGGGCAAATTTTTTCAACCTTGGAACCGGGCAGGGCTTTGGGCTCAGTGGGGTCGGGACGATAGTTGATGAATTTGCCTGATTTGGGGTCGTGCCGTGATAAGCCATTGTTGTAGGACCCAATCCAGATCATCCCTGTATCATCTTCGGCCAGGGCCACCAGAAAGCGGGGAAAAATACTGCTCGAATCTTCCGGGTCGGGGAGAAAAACTTCCATGCCGTAGCCGTCGTAACGGGCCAGACCATTGTGGGTGCCAAACCAGAGAAAACCGTGACGGTCCTGCATGATGGAGCGGACGGAGTTTTCGGGTAACCCATCATCGGTGGTCAGGTGTTCAAACCGAGGCGTCAGAGCAAGAGATGGGGTGGCTACGATTAATAAAAAGAAGATCGCAAAGAACCAACGCATAAACACCTGCTGCTGGAAGTGGGCTTCTGGTTGCCGAATTGAGAACCTGATTTTATACCAATTCAACGGGAATCATAGTGAATAAATCGTCATGTGATTATTGCCATTGGATGTGAATGTAGGGCACGGGTTGGTGCCCGGAGCGTTGGTAAATGGGGACGTCCCAGGGGATCTGGTGGTAGCCCGCTTCAAAAATCCGGTCGCTTAAAGGAACCACCAGACTGCCGGTGGCGTCGGTGCTGGAAATAACCAGGTGGTCATCTCGCTGGATTCGGATGTTTAAAGTATGATTATCTGGTTGCTGGGGCAGGAAAGAGCCCAACAGGCCTCGTTCTTTTTCCGGTGGCGTTTCCGTCCAGATGGAAAACCGTTCCAGAACTTTGGCAGAATCTCCATTTTCCAGTGTCAATTCATAGACCACTTCTCCGGCCTGGCCAAAGTTGGCCTGATGGTCTGTTCCACGGCAGGTGCGTTGCTCGAAATGAAGGGGGACATGCCATTGCTGATTCCTGCGGGACGCTACCAGCACTGGACGCAGGGCGGTGTCGGCCAAGGCCAGTTCAAAATCCAGTTCCAGCTGCGTTCCATCCAGGCTGGCCAGACATTGGCGGATTCTTCCTTTTTGGCGCGTGTCTGCCTTGGCCATCCAGTATCCCTGCTGGCCCTGGGCATTGCGCCAGGACCCCATGAGTTGGGTGGCGTCGCCGGAAACAGCCAGAACTTCATCCAGCCAGAGGTTATCCGGAATAACAGCCCCTTGATTTTCCAGCAGATCCTGCAGCCGGACCATTCCGTCAAAAGGGTCCCAGATAAAAGCCTCGGTCAGATTCCAGGCGGTGGATGTGGTGGTGCCCAGAACAGTTCCGTTGTCAGTGACGTGGGTGGCCCGACTGGGGTCCCAGGCTGACTGGCCCAGATTTTTGAGAGAGACCAGACCGTCTGTGGGTGTCCAGTAGTGGGCAATTTCAACCTGGTTGGCCAGGTGGTAGCCAACGATCATGGTTCCGTCGGAATTGACGGCAAGGGCCTCGCCTCTCAGGTCGGTGCCAGCGTAGTGCAGAAAGGTGTCGGGTTGGTGGGGGTCCCAACAAACAGGCAATCGCCAGCCATGATCCGAGGGTTGCCTGAATCCCACAATGAGAGATCCATCGCCGGCCATGGCGGTGGCCCGACTGGTGCCGCCGGGTCCTTTTGAAGCCAGCCTTTTCATGCCTGTTTCGGGGGTCCACTGGAAGGCCTGGGCGCCCTGACTGGTCCAGGCCAGGCCTACCACAGCGGACCCGTTGTCATTCAAATCAAAACCACTGCCCCAACTGCCGTTTTCAACCAAGCCGTCCAGGGTGTGGCCCAAATCTTTCCATCCGCTTTTTCGGGACCAGAGAGCAGGATTAAGATAGCCGTCGGAGGGCCGGATCCTGGTGGCGCAAATGGTTGTGCCACTGGCTGAAATGCTGATGCTGCCAGACTGAGGGTGTCCGTCGCCAAGATCCTGGAACCCCTCCTGCGGTGACCACAGGAATAGGTGCCCGCCGTAATTGCAGGCCAACTTGTCGCCATCGGCGTCGAAGGCAAAACTGGCCCAGGTGCAAGGCTGCGGGCTGGGGAATATTTCAAAGGTAGCGGCCCCGGTGGGTGCTGCTGAGATAAGCAGGGCCAGTAAGAAAATGTTGACCAGCAGTTGCATGAAAGTTGGTTCCTTAGCGTAATATTACTTTTTACGACATCCGAGCTCGGCCCAAATCCTGTTCGCAAATGGGAAGGAGATCCTGGTGCAAGTGATTTTCAGGACCGAGCCCGGACAATTGTCTTACTTCACCAGCACCATACGCTGGTTGAGACTTTGACCAGAAGAGTCAGTGAGGCGGGAGAAATAGACTCCACTGGAAACCTGGTTGCCGCTGCGGTCCCGGCCATTCCAAAGGAATTCGTGACGGCCTTCACTCAACATTCCGTTGTGCAGAGTTCGGACCAGCCGTCCCGCGGTGTCGTAAACTTCGAGGCTCGCATTTCCATTGAGACCCATGGTCACCGGGATGGTGGTTTGGGGGTTGAATGGGTTGGGGTAGTTGGCTTCCAACTGGAAGGCAACCGGGGTGTCCGGAACGGGAGTCAGGTCCACCATGTGGATGATGAAGGATTCTAAATTGTAGGGGGAAGTTGTTTGTTGGGCGATGCCGGCGATATGGTTCCCGTCACCGGAGATGCCGTTTAAACTGACAATAATGTGGCCGAGTCCAATATCGATACCGTTGTCATCCAAAAAGTCCACGGCATTCATCATGCCATCTTCCAGAGTCCAGATAAAGCCGGCGTTATTGCCGGGATCCCAGGAGTTATAGCCCACGATGATGCTGCCATCATCACAAACGTCACGGGCGAGGGCGTTGCCGAAAGGGTTGTTGGTACCGGGCAGGACACCTAAAATGTGCTCATCCCAACCGTCACCGTTTCTGATCCAAACCGCAGCTTCCCGCAATGATCCTTCACCAGGTTCCGCTGAAGATCCCACAATGATGTTACCGTCGGGAGTGATGCCATCGGCCATGCACCAGGCTTCGGTTTCAGTCAAGTGAGTTAAGACTCCGTTTTCCCACACGGTGGGCATCCAATAACCGAAAGGAGCTTCATCCCAACCGACGACCACGCTGCCGTCTGCGTTGGCATCGTTGGCGCGGCTGTTGCCCACTGTGGAACCAAGACTTTCCAGGCCCGTTTCCTCGTTCCAAAACACAGCATTGGCTGAACCACCGGGGGCACCGGGACGCCAGTAGAGGCCAACCAGGTTGGATCCATCGTCGGATATTCCCCAGCTTGAGCCGTAATATTGGTCGAATTGACTGCCATCAGGAAGGGTGGGGGGCATGATTTCTTCCCAACCGGAATCTACAGACCACCGACCAATGGTTCCGTAGGTTTGGTCTTCGCCCAGAATGGTTGCTGATATGTACAGTCCGTCGTCGGAAACGTCCGGCCCACCGGCTCCGCCACCCAAAACGCCAGTGGTCGATCGGCCCAAATGCTGCATGCCTGTGGCACTGGTCCAACGGAAAGTTTCGTATTCTCCATTGGAATTGCCCACGACTACGGATCCGTCATGGGAGATGGCGGTGGCGGCACCTTCTCCAATCCACTCGATGGTGACCTGTCCCCAGGCTGCAGTGCTGACCAGCAATAAAGCTGAAAGCATCACCATGGCGATTCGTTTATTGGTTTTCATTGTTCAACTCCTGCAGTTGTGGGAACTTTTGAGACAAATGAACTGTGCCGGCCAACTCTGAACAGTTGGCCGGCACAGAGAAACTAGCGGTAGAGAGACTTGACACCGTCGAGGGTGACATCATCAGTGGCGACAACGTCGTCCAGGCCCATGATGAGCATGGCAGCATCAACACCCGGGTTCCAGTTACTCCACATGGGAGCAGGAGCGCCATAGGCGTCGAAGCTGGGAGTGGCAGCACCGATGAGTGTGCTGGATGCCATGTGGATACCATCGTAAAGGCCACTGGCGATAGGAGTTAAGCCAATCCAGTAATCACCCACGGCTAATTCGATGTTCAGTCCGGAAGCGGTGACTTTATAGGTGTCCGGGGCAACCAGGGTCAGGGTCAGGGCCACAGGCATGTCATTGTCGGGATCTTCGGTGGGCAGATCGCCGGTTTTGGGAGCAATGTTCAGGTAACCGTCGGTCACAGACTCGAAGAAACCGGTGCCATTGTAGTAGGTGGAGATTTCTGTGATGACCCAGCCGGTACCATCAACTGTGACGTCATTATAGCTGTACATGGTGCCACCCCAGGGAGGACCACCGGCAACAGCGTTCAGGAAACCTGGCGCGCCGCCATCATAGTCGGATTGGTCCAGCAGAACGACAGCGCCAGCGGAAGTGGCCATAATCAAGGTCGCGGCAAGGGTGATGAGGGTGAGCTTTGTCAATTGGGTTTTCATGTTCTTCTCCCAGGGCAGTGGGGTTTTTGCGGTGATCATTCGTGAATTCGAATGGGGCCGCTTCATCAACTGGGGAAATGATACTCAAAAGGCCCCTCTCTCCGCTATCGCCCCCATTCCTTAGTTTTGCGCTGGTGTTCCAGGCGGTGTTCCATGTGGTCCAAAATCGTCAAAGAGTGAATAATGGGCATTTGGAACACGGGGGACAGCATTGGTTACCGGTGCGTTAGCGAAGATGGCGGGGCATCATTTATCATGTCCTCCATCAACCTGTTTCGGTTTTCGGGGCAGGATTAAAAAATTCCGGAGGATTTGCCAATGAATTCAAAAAGTCTGTTTCTCTTGATTGCCTTGCTGGTACCGGCTTTGGCTCATGGAGGGGAAATTTCCCCCAGGTTGGAACAGAGGATGTCCCAATCTGGAGATCAGAGCTTGGGCGTCTGGGTGCAGTTTGTGGATAAAGGCCTGGCAGCGGATGATTTGAGAGCCGCTCTGGATGCCGCAGAAGCCCAGCTTTCAGCGAAAACCCGGAATAGGCGGTCCAGGGTTCTGGGCGCAGGCCAGCCAGTTGCCGACCTTCGGGATTTATCGGTTTCCCGGCAATACCTGAATCAGGTTGAAGCCACCGGGGCCCAACCCAGGCGTCTTTCCCGCTGGTTCAACGCCGGCAGTTTCAACGCCACTGCCCAGCAGATTCGCGAAATTTCGGCCCTGCCTTTTGTGAAGCGTTTGGATCTGGTGGCCCAGTTTCGGCGGTCCACACCTCCTGTTTTCCAGGAAGAGATTTTAGATTTTCCGGAAAGTGAAAAAAGCCAACCCGATGGCCGCTACAATTTCCACTATGGCGCCAGCATCGTTGGTGCCGAGCTGATTAACTTGCCTCCGGTTCATGATGAGGGGTTCAGTGGTGATGGCGTTCTGGTGGCTATTCTGGATGCGGGGTTCACTCTTTCCCATGAATCTCTCCAGCATGTGCCGGTGGTGGCCCAATGGGATTTTGTGCATGATGACGACAATGTTGAATGGCAGCCCGGCGATGATGATTCTCAACAAAACCACGGAACCCAGGTGTTTTCTACCATTATGGGATTCAGCGAAAGCAATTTGATCGGGACAGCCTTCGGGGCGTCGGCCATCTTGGCCATGACCGAAGATGTGAGCGATGAAACTCCCATCGAAGAAGACAACTGGGTGGCGGCCGTCGAATGGGTGGAGCTGCTGGGTGCCGACCTGGTTACCACCAGTCTGGGATATTACTACTGGTATGAATACAGTGATCTGGATGGAAATACGGCCCTGATCACCCGAGCGGCCGACATGGCTGTGCAACGGGGAATGTCTGTTTTCACCAGCGCGGGAAATGAACGCAACAATGCGGAATGGCCCCATCTCACCGCTCCGGCTGATGGGGACAGTGTGGTGGCGGTGGGCGCGGTTGATGCCGCTGGTATGGTGGCCAGTTTCAGTTCTCCCGGACCCACGTATGATGGCCGCATCAAGCCTGATGTCAGCGCCCTGGGTGTGGGCAATAGAGTGGCTGCTTATTATGACGATCACAGCTTCATGAGTACCAACGGAACCAGTTTTGCCGCCCCACAGGTGGCTGGAGTGGCAACCTTGATGCTTGAGCGCATTCCTTCCCTCACTCCCATGCAAATTCGCCAGGCTCTGCGTGAAGGCGCCAGCCAGAGCCGAAACCCCGACAACGATCTGGGCTGGGGCATCATCGACGCAGTGGCTGCATTAAATTACTGGGGCCCCAGCGTGGCCCATACTCCCCTGGGCAATACAGAAAACACCGCCGGACCATACGAAGTGATGTGTCAAATTACGGACCGGGCGAACCTGGACCCTGGTGGCCTGTTTCTATATTGGCGGCTGGACGGTGGGCTCTGGCAACGGGAAACTTTGACCGATGAGGGCGGCAGCCAGTTTAAAGGGTTCATCCCAGGGGCCATTATGGGTGGAGATGTTGACTATTATCTTGAGGCCAGTGATGAAGATGGCTACACCATCACGACCCCGCACAATGGTTCATCCCATCCCTGGTCTTTTTCCGTGGGAGTCGATACCAGCGCTCCTGATCTCTTTCTCTTCACACTGACCGACAAAACACCGGCCCTCTGGCCTCCAGTGCTGGTGGCCGAAGTGCAGGATGATCAGGGTGTTGCGAGTGTGGAATTGATGTTCTCCCGCAATGGTGGAGCAATGCAGGGGCCATTTTCCATGCTGGAAATGGATGAGAACTGGCAGATTCAATTCCCCCTGGGACAGGAAGAAATATCGGTCGGTGATGTCATTACCTATGAAGTGTCGGCCACTGATATTGCAGCCATTCCCAACATTAAAACCAGCGGCCCCCATGAGGTCTGGATCCTTGAAAACCTGGGTCAGGTGCTCATTGTTGACGATCTGGAATCAGCCAAAGATGAAGGTGGAACCAGAAATTTGACAGCAGACTTTGACCAGTGGCTCACCGCTGCCGGTTATGTGGTGGAAGTGATTGATGCCAGTGATGTCAATGGAGTGATTCTGGATTCAGCAGACGCTGTTTTTCTGACCACAGGCAACAATTATTACTCTGTGGGCGAATCGGTGATGCGTTCCAGCTTGATTGCCTTTGCTGACGATGGAGGAAAAATTCTCGTTGAAGGCGGAGAGTTGGCAGCTATTTGCTTCTATGAATCACAATATCCGGAATTCATTGCTTCTGTGTTGCATGCAGATGAATTCCTGGGCGATTATTTGGGGCCTATGGTGGCGGGCGCGGGCCAGGACAGGCATTCGTTTTTAACCCGGCCCAATATTCTGCCAGATGTGATTGAGCAGGACATGTCACCCAACCCCAACGATTACGGTGCCAGCGACGTGGTGACGCCCGACGAGGGCAGCATGATGGTTATGCCTTCCATTTACGACAACGGCATTGGTGGAGTGCTGCTGCACGACAACAACACAGGTGCTGAAGCGGGGCAAATTGTATTCATGACCTTTGATTTGGGCTACATGCCCGAAGCGACCACCAGGCTGTTGCTTGAAAACAGCATGAACTATTTATTGGGCAGGGAAGCTCCTGGGAATTCTTCCCTCAGTGGTACTGTAACTCTTGTCGGTTCCTCTGATGCATCCGGAGTGGTTGTCAGTTGTGACAACCAGCACAGCACCGTCACTGGTCCTGATGGATCTTTCCTGCTCGACGGTTTGCATGGCAGCACCTATACCCTGGAGGCAACTCGCCAAGGGTATACCACGGCAAGCCTGACGGTGGAGTTGGCCGCAGGTCAAAACCTCTCTGGACTGGATCTGACTCTGGCTCCGGGAGTGATTGTCGCATTGACCGATACGCCGGAAATGTCCATTCCGGATAATAACCCAGACGGATTGGTGCGAGAGCTGGTGGTTCAAGAGGCGGGTTCGGTTCAGGATATCAACCTCGACATCAACATCAGCCACCCATCCATTGGCCATCTGGAAATTTCTCTGACCAGTCCTGCTGGAACCACCGTCAGGTTGCATGATCATACAGGTGGTATTGCCGACGACCTGGTGGGCAACTGGCCCGATAACCTCATTGTGGATGGTCCTGGAGAATTGTCCGACTTCCTGTCGGAGGAGGCCCAGGGTGCATGGCAGATGAAGGTGGCGGACACGGGTTGGGGCGCTATGGGAACCTGGCACACCTGGGGATTGAACCTGGCTGTGGCCGGTGCTGTTTCAGGAGTGGATGATGGCCTGCCTCTGGTGACCCGTTTCGTGGGCAACATTCCCAATCCCTTTAACCCCCGCACAACGGTGATGTTTGAACTGGCCCGTGAAGGGGCTGCGGAAATTGCCATCTACAATGTTCGGGGACGCATGGTCCGTTCATTCGGTGCAGAAATTCTGCCAGCCGGCCGGCACGAAGTTGTTTGGGATGGAATGGATGCCACAGGTCGCAGCGTCAGCAGTGGAGTTTACTTCTTCCGTTTGAAAACCCAAGGGGAGTCGCTGGTGGGTAAAATGACCTTGGTGCGATAAAACTCCGGTGGGATCACATGGTCTGGACCAAAGCGTTCCAGAGCTTGATGGCATAGAAAACAGGCTGATGGTCATCCACCTTCAGCCCCGCGTAATGGCGGAGGTCTTCCATGTGATCCTTCCATTCACTCCGGCTCATGCTGATGTGTTCATTGATTTTTTCTAAGCCCTTGCTTCCTTTTTGGGAGTGGGAGTTTTTGATTGTGTGGAAGACAATCTGGCCTGGAATCTGCGACCACCCCTATGAACGTGAAGATATTCCATAATCTGTCATCCATAGAAACAAATAGTCCGAAAATTGTAAACCAACGGATATTGCTATTCCTGGACCAGGGCCACCTCCCA
>JADGDU010000045.1 GCA_016744705.1 Candidatus Krumholzibacteriia bacterium | reverse complement strand
GTAACCACCCGTCTGCGCACTTTGCGTGGCGAGTATGGTTTGCGCTACCGCGCCTGGGTTGATGGTAACCTCGACTATGTCACTGCTCAAACCGAAGGCCGCATCGGTTACATTCACATTCCCGATATGATGGACTCCGGTTTGGTGGAATTTGGCCGCACCTGGTATCCGCAAACGGGCAAGCAGGCCATCATCATTGACGAACGTTACAACGGTGGTGGCTTTGTGGGTGATATGATCATTGATCGTCTGGAGCGGCAGTTGTGGTCTATGACCCTTCCCCGTGAAGGCCAGGCTGGTCGCAATCCCGAGCGTGATTTTCACGGGCCCCTGGTGATTCTGATCAACGAAGACACTGGCAGCAACGGTGAGTTTTTCGCCGAAGCCATCAAACGCAAAAACCTGGCCACAGTCATTGGTGTGCGCACCTGGGGTGGTAGCATTGGAATCGAGCCTCACCAGCTTTTGGTGGATGGCGCCACCACCACGCCTCCACAATTTGGTCTCTATGCTTTGGACGGCACCTGGCCTATCGAGGGTTGGGGCGTGGAGCCTGATATCATCGTGATGAACATGCCGGCCGATGTGGTGGCAGGCAAAGACAGCCAGCTGGATGCGGCTATTGAGTTTCTACTCAAGCAGTTGGATGATTCAAAGGGTAAGTGGAGTATCCCAGAGGCTCCTGCATATCCTGACAAGAGCAAGCCCGGCATGAGCAAAACGGCTCAATAATCATTCTGATGGAATAGAAAAAAGGGTGCCTATGGGCACCCTTTTTTTGTGTCTGTCAGCCAAACATGGTCAGGAAAATTACCAGATATAAACGCGTTTTTCCGGAGCCATATACATCTTGTCACCCTCTTTTAAATCAAAGGCTTCGTAGAAGGGCGTGAAGTTGGCCAGAGAGCCGAGGGGGCGGAATTCCGCGGGGGAGTGCACGTCGGTGGCCACTCGGTTGTGCAATTCTTCTTCGGTGTATTTTCCGCGCCAGACCTGGCCAAAGCCGAGGAAGAAACGCTGTTCTCCGGAATACCCATCAATGACGGGGCCATCGGTTCCATTCAGGGACATCCGATAAGCCCTGTGGGAAATGCTCAGACCCGAGAGGTCGCCGATGTTCTCACCCAGGGTGAGTTCCCCGTTGATGAAAAGCCCATCCAATACTTCGTAAGTGCTGTATTGGTCAATGAGGCGTTGGGTGAGTTTGCCAAACTGCTCCAGGTCGGCATCGGTCCACCAGCTGCGCATGTTGCCTTCAGCATCGTACTGGCTGCCCTGGTCGTCAAAACCATGGCCCATTTCATGACCGATGACAGCACCAATGCCACCGTAGTTTACGGCATCATCGGCTTCCAGGTTGAAGAAAGGCGGCTGCAGGATGGCTGCGGGGAAGACCACTTCGTTGCGTGAAGGACTGTAGTAGGCATTGACGGTTTGGGGAGTCATGCCCCATTCCCAGGTGCGGATGGGCTCGTCCAGTTTGGCCAAATCATCTTGGTGGTTGAAGAGATGAGTGCGCAGGATGTTGCCCACCAAATCATCACCCTGAATTTCCAGGCCATCGTAGTTTTTCCAGCGGTCGGGGTAACCAATTTTAGGAGTGAAGGCTGCCAGCTTAGTGTGAGCTTCGGCTTTGGTTTCTGGACTCATCCAATCCAGATCGTCAAAAGCCGCACCAAAAGAAGCACGCAGATTTTCCACCAATTCCAGCATGCGTACTTTGGCTTCAGGAGTGAAATGGCGGCTCACATAAACTTTTCCCACCACTTCGCCGAGCACGCCGTTGACGCCATCGACACCGCGCTTCCAGCGGGGAGACTGCTCTTTCTGGCCACTGAGAGTGCGGTTGAAAAAATCAAAATTCTGATCATCAAAATCACTGCTGAGGAAACCGGCGTAATTGTTCAGCAGGTTCCAGCGCATATAGATTTTCCAGGTCTCCAGGCTGGTTTCGCCAAACAGTTGGGCAAAACCTTCGATGAAAGATGGCTGGCAAATATTGAGGTCATATTTGGTCGCTATGCCGGCTTCATCCCAATAAGCGGCCCAGTCCAGATTTTCGGATTGCTGTACCTGGTCAGCCACCGAAGTCAGGTTGTAGGTTTTTTCGCTGTTACGATTTTCCACATTGGTCCAGTGCAACCGGGCAATATCTGTTTCCAGATCCATAACGATGTGGGCTGTACGAGCTGGGTTGGACCAGCCGGCCAGTCGGAACATTTTTTCCAGATGGAGGAGGTAAGCAGTTCGGATGTTTTGGAAGCTTTCGTCGTCGTTGAAGTAATAATCGCGATCGGGAAGGCCCAATCCGCCCTGCCACAGGTTGGGGATGTAGCGGGTGGCATCCTTGTCGTCAATACCGACAAAGAGGAAGAAGGGGGCCCCACTGCCGGTTTTTTGGCTACGGGCCAACCAACGGGACATCTCACTTTTGTTACTGATGCTGTCGATGGCTTCCAGCTGGGTGCGCAGAGGTTCCAGGCCCAGATCGTTGATGCGGGCGGTGTCCACAATGCTGTTGTACAGGTCGGCTACTTTTTGTTCGTCAGAGCCGGCGGTTAGGTCGGTGCGGGCCGCCAATTCATCGATGATGTCTTTCACATCGGAGCGGCTTTTTTCACGCAGTTCGTAGAAGGCTCCATCGGTGGTGCGGTCCGAAGGAATGACGGCATTATCCACCCAAGTGCCGTTGACATGCATATAAAAATTATCCTGAGGACGCACTGTAGAGTCCTGATGCTCGGCAAAGATTCCACTTTTAAGAGCTGATTCGGTTGAGGCAGATCCTTGCTCCTGGGATTGGCCGCAGCCAGTAAACAGCAAAGCCAGGGTACAGACCAAGGCCAATATCGATACAATTCGTAACATCACAATCTCCTGGAAAGAGGAAGGGGAACCTGAAAGATTTGTAGACGAAAATGGGCGCTGGAAGTTGCGCAGGGAAGAAAAAAGAATAGACGCATCCGGGCTCCTTCCCGGTGTGAGCGAAAACTAGGCGTTGGGATCCAGGCGATCCAACCAGCGATACAAGGTCACCCGGCTGATGCCGAGGTTCCGTGCCACGTGGCTTTTATTTCCGCCGGCCCTGTTGATCAGGGTGTTCAGGCTGCTCCAGGTCATGCTGCCGTCGGGTTGATTGTCTACTTTGGCCCCCACTGGAGGCTGAGGGTTATCCGGAAAAAGGAATTCCAGGGATGACCCAGCAGGGCCCTCAATTCTCCGCAGCCGCACCGCACGTCCCAAATCCCGGTTCAACCAGGCACGTTGGGCCACCGACTCCAGCTCCGACACATTGCCGGGCCAGTGGTGGATGGACAGGGCTTCAAGGGCTTTAAAGTCAAAGAGCGAACGAGCCGAAAGGGTGCTGCCCTCAAGCCGGGTCAGGAAGTGATCCAGCAAAGGCATAACATCTTCCGGGCGCTCACGCAGAACGGGCACAGGTACCGTCATGAGTGAGAGTTTGAAATGCAGGTCGGGACGGAAGCGGCCACTGGTGACAGCTTCCTTGAGGTCTGAACTGTTGGTGGCAATGATGCGCACATTGGCACTGCGGTCCCGGCTATCACCGAGGCTGCGGTAGATGCCATCCTGCATCAAATCAACCAGCCGGCCCTGGATGGATCGGGGCAGATTGCCTATGTCCGTCAACAGGAGGGTGCCGCCTTCAGCCTGGGCAATGAGCCCGGGTACATCAGCTAAGCCGCCACGGCCCGGACGAACCTGTCCGAACAATTCCCTAGCCAGAACATCTTCGGCGGTGGGGGTGCAGTTTACTTTTACCAAGGGGTTGCTGCTGCGAGGACCGGCCTCGTGCAGACGATGAGCCAGGATTTCTTTGCCAGTGCCGGTTTCGCCAGTGATGAGCACGGGCGTATTGTATCGGGCATAGCCATCACAGGAGCGCAGGGCCTGCTGCATGGCCGGCGAGACGGCAATCACTCGTGTGGAGGGTGCAATGCGGGCCGAGAAAGCTGTGGGCCGGACTGTTTTATCGCCCTGGACCAAGCGCCTGCGGGCCAGGCCACTGACCAGGTTTTGAATTTCTGCCGAAAGACAGGGCACATCCAGTTCCTGATTGATCTGCTGGGCCGAAAGGGTGTTTTCCCAGGCCTCATCCAGAAGCCGGCTGCTGGCAGCTCCGGCATTGCCGGTGTCGATTTGCCGGGTCAGAACTCTGGCCAGGTGGTGGCGGGCAATCATGGTTTCATGCCGGGCTGAGAGCTCCTTCAAACCACCAATGGCAGTGCGCAGGTGTTCACCCGCGTGTTTCCAGCGACCGAGATTAGCCGAATTCACACCCAGGCAACGGCGAGTGACCGCTGCTTCAAACCGATCGCCCACTTCCCGGCACAAGGCCAAGGCATCGTTCAGCACGTGATGGGCTTCTTCGTGGCGTCCTTCCAAGTCAAGGCATTCGCCCTCGCGCCGCATCAATTCCATAACCAGATCACCGCGGGGAGCCAAGGCCCGGGCCACGGCCAAACCACGTTGGTAATAACGGCGGGCTTCAGCGGGGTTGCCTTCGTCTCGCAATACGTCGCCCAGGAATTCCAGAGAGAGTGCTTCTTCCCGGGACAGACCATTTTCAGCCGAAAGGCTGTAAGCATCCATCAATGATCGACGGGCGGCGGGAAAATCACCTTTCAAACGGTAGACGTTGCCAAAGGCAATGCGGGCGCGGCAAGTCATGTCGGGAGAATCAGAAACAAGTTCCAGTTCCTTTTCGAGGTAGTTGATTGCCTCGCTGTACCTACCTTGCTTATAGGATACAATGCAGAGATTCTGGTAATTTTGGGCTGCCCGGAAGCGGGCCCCCAGTCCCGTGTTGATTTGCAGACTTTTCTGGAACCAGCGTCGTCCTTCATCGAAATGTCCCATGGATAGGTGGGTCCAGCCGAGAAAGTTGGCAGCTACAGCTTGTCTACCCGGCTCATTGAGCACGAGGAAGGCGCTGTTGGCAAAATCCAGATGGGGAATGGCTTCGCTGAGGAAACCTTGCCAACGCAGGGCCGCGCCCAATAAAAGACGCAACTCGGCTTGGTTCAAATCCACTTGGGAAGCAGAGTTTTCCAGGATTTCCTGGGCGGTGTTTTGAACGATTTCGTAATGCTCGGCAAAAAGCTGGATGTTCAGTTCAAGGACCATGACGGCCGGATCATCAGAATTCAGATATCCCAATTGACGAGCTGTTTCCAACCATTGGGTACAAAGTTTGTGGCGTTTGAGTTCCACCAGGCACCAGGCTTTGAGCAAAGCGCTTTCACGCAGACTGGTGTGGTTTTTTCCTACAGGGTTTGGTTCGAACGTGGCATTCAAACATTGCAGCGCTTCTTCGTGACGACCTTCCAGGTGCCATTGGCGGGCCTGGTGGTATGTGTCGGGAACGATACCCAGAGGTCCGTTGGCAGACACCTGCTTTTTATTGAGAGGATCAGGGCGCACGGTGCCACCTCCCTTCCTGCATGGGCTGATAACCCCTTCGGGTGTTTGGTTGCAGAGGTCCTCCTGTGAAGCCAATGATCTGGAAAACAGGAAGCAGGCGGTTGTCTTCAGTCAAAACCATGGTGAGGGTGAATAGCGGATAACCATCCCCTTTGGGTATTGGCTGGGGATCAACCACTGGGTTGGGATTCAAAACCCCATCTCCGGGGTCACCCTCGTGTCCATCACTGATGTTATAGTGACTTCGGGCCGATGCCGCCGGAGGAAACGCCAACAGAGAAAGCAAGCAGAGCAATAGTGTGTAGACAGCCAGGCAGCGGCCGGCAACAAGGATGCGGGAAACCATATACAGGCTCCTGGGGGTGGGAATAAAATCCCGTTAAGTAAAGCGCTGGGCGATCACCGAGTCTGCATCCTTCATCGGGCTGCGCCCAAGCGACCGATCAGAGGAAGAAGACTCTAAAGCGAGTGATGAATTCTGTAGGGCACTGTATCAGGGGAATTGCTAAACAGTCAAGTCCTTTTTGGTTTTGTTTGCAATAGTGACGATTCGTGATCTTGATAGGGGATAATTGCTTCATTATTGTTGAGCAATGGTGATAGTTGTGTTTCACCGTTGGTGTAACATTGGCACCCTTGTGAGCTGATACATTCAAAAGGTGGGGAGGTTGTTTTTCCTTGTCTGGCGGGCATCTACGGGGGGGGCATGAAACAGACCCGGAATTGAAAAGGCTTTTCAGAGGCCTCTGGATCGTATTATTGGGAAATTTTTAAGAAAATACTGAAAAAGCGGAAGCAGAGGGATATGAGCACGATTTTGAAGGCACTTGAGCCCTGCTGGAGAAGAAAAATGCCCCCGGGAAAATTTCCGGGGGCCAGAGAATAGCAGGTTTAATTCATATACCAGCGGAACGACAACAGGGCGTTATGGCTGGATATTTTGGTATCGTCAAAGTCTTCAAAGGCACCAACACCGAGGTGACGGTATTCATAGGCAAAACCGATGGCTGCGGTATCGGCAACTCTGAATTCGTAACCCGCACCACCCAGCATATTCCATCCCCACTCCTGGAACGTTACATTGATCTGGGGAACCACTGCTGTAAAACTGATATTTCCGGGTCCAATACCGGCTCGCAACCAAAAGCCCTCACCCCTGGGAAACCAGGATACATCGGCCTGGAATTGGGTTGTGCTGGCACTGATTCGCTCGCCTGAGTACAAGTATCGGGCTTTCCAGCCATGAACCCCAATGGAGAAGACCAAGTTGTCGCTGCGTGCCCAACCCACGGTGAAATTCCCTGTAAAATCAACTTCCGTATCCGTCGTTTCGTGAACCAAGGCACCACTTTCGTCGGGAACACTGAAGTCGAGCCAGTTCCAGCCTGCTCCCATATTGAACCCGACGACGACGCCATCCCGGTCGTGGCCACCAAGGTCAAGAGCCAGGGTGGGACCGGCCAGGAACAGCAGTAGGGCGGCGGTCAGAAAAACTGTACGCATGAATATCCTCTTTTCAAAAAGATCGATCATTTTTTTAGTGGGACACATAGTAGCGCACATGATGGGAAAGGTCCAGTTGAGAGACGAGGTTTGGTTATGGTACTGTTACAGAAAATGCGTTGTCTTAATCATTGCTGATTTTCATGGGCGTTCCCCACTCTAGGAGTTATATTTCTCCCACCAAAACGCTCTCCCAAACAAATGCGACTTGGGATCTCCTTAAAATCTCCCAAACCATTGCAACCCGGGTGGTCATAGTGAAAGCTCTCTTCAAAAATCCAGTCCTTCAATTTCTGTCATCCGTCAAACTGGGTGCATTCCTGATGACGATCATTGCCTTTGGCAGTGCTTTCGGCACCATCATTGAATCCTTTTATGGTGGACGGGAGGCAGCCTACGGTTTGATCTATGCTGCCCCTTGGTTCGAGTTTGTATTGGGCTTGTTTATAATCAGTCTGATTCTTTCTTTCTTCAGGCGGATGCCCTACAAACCCCAACGATATGGCTTTGCCGTCATTCATGTGGCTATGGTGGTCATCCTGATTTCGGCTGCCATCACCAGATTTTACGGATACGAAGGGGTCATGCCCATCCGTGAAGGCAATACCGTAAACTATATCTTTTCCGACAAAGTTCATGCACGGGTGACTCTGGGGGGACAGGAAGCCAGTTTTGTGGTGCCGTTCTTCAAACCCGGTGAAGTGGACCACTGGAAAACTGTCACCTTTGGCGATGATCAATACCAATTGGGCATCACGGAATACTGGGCTCATTTCACTGAGGTTTATCAGGAAGGTCCCGGAGGCCCGGCTGGCTTTCAGTATGGTGTGAGCATGAATGGCGAGATCACCAACGAAATCATCACATCTGGGGATCGCAAGGAAATAGGCTCGGTGCCAGCGCGCTTCCTGAAAAGTGATTTTTCCGGAGAGATGAGTGTTTCTCCCTATGGTGATTTGCGAGTGCGTTCTGGTGACTCTTCTTGCAGCATCCCGGTCAATGTGCCGGATGGTGTGGTGCACCAATGCGGCGATTTGACTGTGGAAATTGTGGAATTCCAGGCTGCTTATGCAGTGGGTGGAAGCTCCAATGCCAGCGGTCCCATGACCAACCCCATGATACGGTTGGCCATCACCGACGGTGGCGGCCGCAGTGGCGAGCGGGTTCTTTTTGCCCTGCATCCTGAATTCAGCATGGGCCATGGTGGAGGCGATGATCCTTTTGCCGATCTGGACTTGCTTTATTCCGTGAGCTCAGGGGTGGAGTTTGCGCACAATGCCACGGATGGAATGCGAGGCCGCGCGTCGTTCCTCATTTCCGCCATGGATTTGACATCTGAAGAATCTTTTGAAATTGCTCCTGGCGAAGTGTTCCCTCTGCGTGAACAAGTGCTCTATATAAATGAGAGCCAGGAATTCAGCTTTGTACCCGTGAAAATCATGGATTCCGTGGTTCTCATGCCTGGCACCAGTGAGAATGCCAACGCCCCCAAAGCGGTGCGCATGGTTATTAAAGATGACCAGGGCAATGAAGCGTCAGCCATTTGCGTCAAGCATGAGCAAAGCAAACGGGTGAATCTGGGCGGAAAAGACATGAAATTGGCTTTTGGGCCCATCAAAATGATGTTGGATTACACTCTCACTTTGGATGATTTCGTTTTGAACACTTACCCTGGAAGTGACAACCCGGCCACATACGAGAGTTACGTTCTGCTCAATGATCCTGAAATGGGCATCGTTAACCAGAGAGTGCATGTTTACATGAACCATCCTTTGACCCACCGGGGTAGCAAACACTTCCAATCTTCCTATGACCCGGATCGTAAGGGTACGGTGCTTTCGGTGAATCATGATCCCGGCAAATTGCCTACTTATATCGGCTATGCGTTGATCACCATTGGTTTCTTCATGGCCATTTTGAAAAACCTGTTATTTCCCAGACGGAAAAAGTCCAAAGTGGCGGCGGGGTTGTTGGTGGGGATGCTGGCTTTGGGCAGCGCCTCTTCGGCTCTGGCTCAGGACAATGGCGGCCATGAAGGTCACAACCATGCTGAGACCTCAGGGCAAAATTTTACAACACTGAACGATCCAGCCCGGGAGCTGGCCAGCCGCCTGGTGATTCAGGATTACCAGGGGCGCATGAAGCCCCTCGATACGCTGGCCCGGGAAATGACCATGAAGGTGGCCAAGTCCACTAAATTTCAGGACCGCCATCCGGTGGATATGTTCCTGAACTGGTCAGCCAATCCCCAGTTTTGGTGGGAAGAAGATGTGGTCGGAGTGCGGCATGGTGGTCTAAAAAATCTGCTGGGCGTTGACCCGGAGGCCAAACGCGTGAGCATGGCCAGCCTTTTTGAAAACGGCAAATACCGCTTGAACGATATGGTGCGGGAAGCCCACCGGACTCCCGACCGGGAGCGGAGCAAGGTCCAGCGCAAATTACTGTCCTTTGACGAGCGGTTCAACCTGCTTTATATGACTTTTGAGGGCACCACCCTGCGCATGTTCCCGGTTCCGGGTGATGAGAACAACACCTGGCTGGACATCAACGATGTGCTCACTCGCCTGAACGCCGAGCAAGCCGACCAATACAGCGCTGCTTACACTGACTTGATGAACGGGCTGAAAAACAGTGACAATGGCCTGGTCATGAAGGGGCTACAGGGCATCAATGCCATCCAACATCAGTACGGGGCCTCGGTGATCCCTTCAGACAAAAAGCTAAACGCCGAGTTGACCTACAATCGGAGCCACCTTTTCTCCTATATGATGATCCCGATGTTGGGGGCTTTTGTTCTGTTGATGGGGGTGTTCTTCTGGAACCTGTTAAACAACCGCATGGGAAAAATCAGCTTCCGCAACGTCTTCTACAGTGTGGGGGTGTTTATGTACGCCGTGGGTGGGGCGGGCATGATTTACGCCTATGTCCTGCGCTGGATTGCCTCAGGCCGGGCACCCATCAGCAACGGCCATGAGTCTCTTCTGTTCATCTCTCTGGCCGCCATGGCTGCCGGTTTGATCAGCGAATTTGTATTCCGAATCAGCCTTTCGGGCAGCTTGTCCGCTCTGTTGACGGTGATCATTTTAGGAGTCTCCATGCTGTCGGTGTTTGACCCGGCCATTGGTCCCCTGGTTCCGGTGCTGGTCTCCTACTGGTTAAATATTCATGTGACGATCATCACCTCCAGCTACGCCCTGTTCGGTTTGGCATTTCTGCTGGGTGTTATGATTATGGTCCTTATTCTGCAACGGCATTTCCAGAAGGATGAAAGCGCTCGGGAAAACCTGACCTTCTGTCTTGGCGCTCTGGATAAAATCAACTTCTGGATTCTGGTGGTGGGCATCGGCATGATGACCATCGGCACGTTCCTCGGTGGTGTGTGGGCCAACGAAAGTTGGGGTCGGTATTGGGGCTGGGATCCCAAGGAGACCTGGTCTCTGATCACCATTCTGGTGGCGGCTGTGGGGCTCCACTTCCGGTATATTCCCAAAATGGGAAATGTGTGGGTGAATGCCTGGTGGAACTGGATTGTCATCGACACCGTTTTGATGACTTACTTTGGAGTGAATTACTTCCTGGTGGGATTGCACAGTTATGGTGCCGGCAGTGCGGCCACAGTGCCTGTGTGGGTCCATATCTTCAACGGAGTGATGGTCTTGTTGATCGTTGCTAGTGGAGTGGCCTACACTTCCTTCAAAAAGCAGAAGAAGGTTAGTGGCTGAGTTTGAAACTCTGGTGAGATTTTTTCGGCGGGTGGCCAGCTTTTGCATGGCCACCCGCTTTTTTTTCAGGATGATACGAGAGGCAGGGCAGGGTATTGGTCCCTAATAAGTCTGGGCCATTTCCTGGAGCTTTTCCCAAGCCTGAATCACATGCTTTTCGCGGGTTGCGGTTTGACCCACGGCCACCCGCAGTGCAAACAGGCCTTTCAGTTTGGTGTGCGTCAGGTAGATGGTGCCGTCGGCATTCACGCGATCGAGTAAATCCTTGTTGCGGGACTCAAGCTCTTCCTCACTGCACTGCCCCGGATTCCAGCGGAAACATACAGTGTTTAAAGGCACCGGGGCAAGCAACTCCCATGACTCGCTTTCATCCACCCAGCGCCCGAATTCCTGAGCCAGGCGGATGTGTTCGCTGATCAATTCCCGCAATTTCTCGGCTCCGTAATTCCGCAATACAAACCACAGCTTCAGGGCGCGGAAACGTCGTCCCAGGGGAATACCCCAGTCGCGGAAATTGTTAACCCGGTTATCCTGGTCAGTCTTTAGGTATTCCGGATTGATGGCCATGGTGCGTTGCAGGTGCTCAGGGTCACGCACGAAATAGGCCGAGCAGTCGAAGTTTGTCAGCAGCCATTTGTGGGGATTGAAGACCAGAGAGTCGGCGGCTTCGATGCCGTCAAAAATCCAGCGATGCTCGGGTACGATGGCGGCGCTTCCGGCCAGGGCGGCATCCACATGCAGCCAAAGGCCATGCCGTTTGGCAATGTCTCCAATGGGGCCCAGGGGATCCACAGCGGTGCTGCTGGTGGTGCCCACAGTGGCGCAAATGCAGCAGGGTACTAGGTCGCCAGCCAGGTCCATGCCAATGCGCCGTTCCAGGCATTCAGGATCCATGGCCAGGTTTTCATCGGTTTGCACCAAAATAACATTCTCAGAGCCGAAGCCTGCAATTTTGGCACCCTTGAGGACAGAGCTGTGGGCTTCGCTGGATGTATAAATGCGCAGGCTTCCGGCACCAGCCAGGCCATCAGGTCCCATTTGGTTGATGGAATGAGAAGTGACCCGTTCCCGAGCGCAGACCAGAGCACACAGGGTCGCGGTGCTGGCGGTGTCCTGGATCACCCCCTGGAAGTCCTTGGGCAAGCCCACCAAGTCGCCCAACCATTGCATGACTGTTTCTTCCAACTCTGTAGCCGCGGGGCTGGTTTGCCACAGCATGGCGTTGACGCCCAGACCAGCGGATAGCAATTCCCCCAAAATGGATGGACCACTGTTATTGGCCGGGAAATAGGCAAAGAAGCGAGGGTGGTTCCAGTGGGTGATGCCGGGAAGAATTTTTTCACGGAAATCCTGAAGAATGAGATCCATGGATTCCCCCTCTTCAGGAGGATATTCTGGGAGAAGATCGCGTATCTCACCAGGCTGGGTGCGGGAAAGAACAGGGTATTGTTCGGCGTTTTCTAAATAATCAGCGATCCAGTCTATGATATCGTGGCCGTGTTGACGGAATTCATTTGCGT
>JADGDU010000044.1 GCA_016744705.1 Candidatus Krumholzibacteriia bacterium | reverse complement strand
TCTCAATCTATCCCAATCAACTACATCCCAACATTCAACAACTTAATAGCCGTCTCCGCCATCTCCGTAGCCTGCCCAAAGAACAACCCCAACCCAAGCGTAGGAATCGCCAGCAAAGCCATCACCACATACTGCAACCAATGCAGCTTCAGCGGCGTCCGGTCATCATTCTCATCAAGCTTAACCAGGAAAATAGCCCGAACAACCTTAAAGTAATAATAAAGCCCAATCACCGAGTTCAACCCAGCCACAGCCACCAACCAATACAGCTCTTTATCCATAGCAGCAGCAAACAGGTAAAATTTCCCAATAAACCCAGCAAACGGAGGCACACCAGTCAGCGAAGCCAGGAAAATCACCATCATGGCCCCAGCCCAGGGAGCCCGGAAACCAATCCCACGATAATCCCGCAGATCTTCACTCTTGATATGATTGTTCATGGCGGTCACGTAGAAGAAAGCACCCAAGTTCATCAGCGTATAAACCAGCAGATAGAACAGGATTGCCACCAACCCGGCTTCACTCAACAGCACAAAACCCATCAGCAAATAACCAACATGAGCGATGCTCGAATAAGCCAACAACCGCTTCACATTTTCCTGACGCAAAGCCACCAGGTTACCGTAGGTCATGGTCACCGCTGAGATCACGGCGATCAACAACGGCCAGTTAATCTGAGCCACCAACGAACTGCTAGCCGCAGCATCCGGCCCAATAGCCAGGGTTGTGTAGAAGAACCGAATCATCAACGCAAAACCAGCCGCCTTAGGTCCAACGGAGAACAACGCAGCCACCGGAGTGGGCGCGCCTTCATACACATCAGGGCACCAGAAGTGGAAAGGCACCGCGGCAACTTTGTAACTCATGCCCACAAAGACCAGAATCACTGCAACCAGCAAACCAAAGCCATCCACGGAACCGCCAAGCAGGCCGGCGCGGATGCCAACAAAGCTCATCTGGCCAGTCATGCCGAAAAGCAGAGACAAACCGTAAAGCATAATGCCACTGCTAACAGCGCCGAACAGCACGTACTTCAAACTGGCTTCGGTGCTGCGCAAACTGCTGCGCATATAACCGGCCATGACGTAACTGATCAGGCCAACGCCTTCCATGGACAGGAAGAGCATCAACAGGTCGCGGGCTTCGGCCATGACGCACATGGCGGCGGTCATCATCACGGTCAGGGCGAAGAACTCGCCTTTGTTCTCCCGGCCTTTGCCCATGATTTCTTCACTGGTGAAGGCAAACAAAACTGTTACCAAACCGGTGAAGATGAAGAGCAAGCGGAAGAAAGCGGCCATGCCATCGACAACCATGAGGTCGCCCATGATGGAATGCGCGCTGCCGCCGAGACCCTGAATTGTGTAGAAGCCGGCCAGCAGCAGACCGATGACCGAAATGATCATCGGCACCACCGGGCGCTTGCCGCGCACAACCAGGTCGCCAATTAATGCAGCCAGGAAGGTCAGGCACAGGACTGCCTCGGGCAGCCAGTGTGCCATGTCCGACCAACTGGGGATGTTCACATTCAACAGTTCCATCCAGGAACGCTCCTCTGCAAGTGGCGGACTATCCCGCCACCGCCTTAATCAGTTCAGTCATTGATACCTTCATGAGATTCAGCAAAGGCATGGGGTACACACCCAGAATCAGAACGATAATTCCGATGGGCACGAGGGTGAACAGTTCCCTGGCGCTGATCTCGGGAAGGTCATCGTATTTATCATTTTTGGGGCCGAGGAAAACGCGTTGCAGCATCCATAACACATAAGCGGCACCGATGATGATACCCAGGGCACTGATAATGGCCACGGTCTGGAAGGCCGGGAACGTACCCATGAAGATCATCGCTTCACCAATGAAACCGTTCAGACCGGGCAGGCCCAAAGCGGCGAACAAAGCAAAGCTGAAGACAGTGAAGTAGATGGGCATTTGCATACCCAGTCCACCGAAGCCGTCGATGTTGCGATGGTGAGCGCGATCGTAAATAACGCCTACACAGAGGAACATCATGGCCGTGATTGTGCCGTGAGCGAACATCTGGAAAACAGCGCCGTTGAGAGCAGCCTGGGCTGAAGGTAAATCCAGTCCGATTTTGGCAGCCGCGCCCATGCCCAGCATCACGTAACCCATGTGCGAAACAGAAGAATAAGCCACGAGCTTCTTCATGTCCGATTGGGCCATGGCGCAGTACGCGCCGTAGAGAATATTGATTGCACCCATCACCACCATGGCATAAGCAAACCACTGGGCCTGATCAGGCAAAATCGGGTAACTGATGCGGAGGATACCGTAGGTACCCATCTTCAGCAGCACACCGGCCAGAATAACAGACACGGCAGTGGGCGCCTCGACGTGCGCGTCGGGAAGCCATGTATGGAAAGGGAACGCCGGGATTTTAATGGCAAACCCGATGAACAAACCAAACCAGATAAGGTGCCGGATGTTCGCAGCCTGCAACCACGCGTTGTGGTTTGCCTGGTCCATCATGTGCAGCATGTTGAACGTATGGCCACCTGTTTCCGGGTCTATGGTGTTCAGATACAGGGCGATCATCGCCAACAGCATCAGCACCGAACCGGCCAGGGTGTACAGGAAGAACTTGATGGCAGCGTACTCACGACGCGGGCCACCCCAGATGCCAATCAGGAAATACATCGGCAGCAGCATCACTTCCCAGAACACGTAGAACAGGAAGAAATCCAGGGCGCAGAAAACGCCAAACATACCAGCTTCCAGGATCAAGAAGAGGGCGAAGTAGCCCTTAACCGACTTGTCGATTTTCCAGGAGGCGATGATACAGATGAACGAGAGTAACGCCGTCAGCAGCATCATGGGCACGGACAGGCCGTCGATTCCCATGAAGTACTCGATGTTGAAACTCTTGATCCATGTGTAGTGCTCGACAAACTGGAACCCGGTGGCTTCTCTATCAAAATTGATAAAGAGTTGCACAGCCAGGATCAACGGTACGGCAGCGGCGGCCGCAGCCGTCGTCTTAATGATCTCCTTCTTTTCAGAAGGAATGAAAGCGATCACAGCCGCCCCAATGACCGGGAAAAAGGTCATCCAGGATAGAATGTGCTCACCCATGCGTGGCGCTCCTCTCGGGTGTATTCACGAAAAACCCGTCCTTACAGAACATTGTAAACCAGGACCAGAACCAGAATCGAGCCGGTGACATACACGAGGTATGTCTGAATGCGGCCAGTCTGGATACGACGGAAACCTTCGCCAAAACCGTGCATCACGGAGGCGACACCATTGACCGCGCCATCGACGACGTATTTGTCGAAAGTGCCGGTGACACCGCTCATCAGGCGGGTCAAATGTCCGGAACCATTAACAATACCATCGACGACGATTCGATCGAATGCAGCGCACACGCTGGCCCACCACAAAGTGGCCGGATAGACGGTGGCTCCATAAAGTTCATCAAAGAAATACTGTCCTTGAAGGACGGTGTATACGCCGCTCAGTCGCTTCTGCACAGCAGAAGGATCGACCTTCTTCTGATGGTAGACCCACCAGGCGCCGCCAATGCCAAGAATGACCATGGCGATGGACATCATCATAGCCCGGACGTGCGCAGTGTGGTGCACGTCGTGGTGGGCGTCATGGCCGCCGTGTTCACCGTGCGCGTCGGCAACAGCGTGCTCGTCGCCATGAGCTGGTTCACCATGAGAATCCGCACCATGTGCATCAGCTGCACCGTGCTCATCATGACCGGCAGCAACCATCTCGTGGGAATCGTGCGGAGCTTTTTCGATGTGGAATTCCGCAGCGATGGCCGGCACATCATAGTGCGCAGCGAACTTGCTGAACCAACCCTTGTCCGCTGTTTGCCAACCGGCGGAAATGATGGAGAACACGGCCAGAATCATCAACGGAACTGTCATGTTCCAGCTGGACTCGTGAGCGTGATCGTATTTTTCCTGGTTTGCCGGTTTGCCGAAGAAAGTCCGGAAGACCAGGCGAAACATGTAGAAGGGCGTCAGCAGTGCAGCAGCAATTCCCAGAATGAAAGGAATGTAGTGGCCATCAGTCATACCGAAGGCCAGAGCCGAACCGAGGATGCCATCCTTGGAGTAGAACCCAGCCAGGAAAGGCACGCCTGACAGAGCCATGGTGCCGATCAGGAAGGTCCAGAAAGTGATGGGCATTTTCTTGCGCAGACCACCCATGTCGGTCATTTCCTGACTGTGCACTCCGTGAATCACGGAACCCGCGGCAAGAAAGAGCAGACCCTTGAACATGGCATGTGTCATGAGGTGGAACATGGCGTTGGGCGAGTCGCCCACACCGAGGGCCATGACCATATAACCCAACTGGCTCAAAGTTGAAAACGCCAGCACACGTTTGATATCTGTTTTCACCAGCGCAATGGTAGCGGCCAGGAAAGCGGTAATTGCCCCCACATACATGATCACCATCATGGCCGTAGTTCCGAACAGCGGAGCCAGACGGGCCACCATATAAACACCAGCGGCAACCATGGTCGCGGCGTGGATCAGGGCCGATACAGGAGTAGGACCTTCCATGGCATCGGGCAACCAGATGTGCAGGGGCATCTGGGCCGATTTACCCATGCAGCCCATGAACAGGCCAACGCCGGCCCAGGCCAACAAGGTGCCTTTGATGGTGCCGGCGTCCACATGAGCAAAGAGCTCGAAGTAGTTCATGGTGCCAGTGGCGGTGAAGAACGCCAGGATGCCCAACCAGAAACCCCAGTCACCAACCCGGTTGGTGAGGAAGGCTTTTTTGTTGGCATTAGCTGCCGAATGCTTGTGGAAGAAGAAACCGATCAGCAGATAACTGGCCAGTCCCACCAACTCCCAGAAGACATACAGGAAGAACAGGTTGTTGGACAGTATGATGCCCATCATGGCAAAGGTGAAGAACCCCAGGAATGCAAAGAAGCGTTCGTAACGCCGGTCGCCGTGCATGTAGCCAGTGGAATACAGATGCACCAGGAAACTGACGGTCGTCACAACCATCAGCATGATGCTGGTCATGCCATCCACCAGAATGCCTGCATCCACATGGAAACCACCGAGCTGGATCCAGGTGAACCCGGCTTCAACACGGTAAGCAGGATCGGCAATTTTCCAGAATGTCAGGAAAATTCGGATAGCCAAAAACCACGCGGCACCCATGAGGGTCACTCCAACGAAGTCACCCTGTCGTGGCAGCTTCTTCCCGAAGAAGAAGGTGATCACGTAGGACAGCAACGGCAGAGTCAGAATGCCCAGCGCAGAATAAATGATGGCATTGTCGCTCATCACGAGTCGTTCCCCTATCGCTTCAGGCTGGTGACGGTGTCCGCATTGGCTGTGCCAAAGTTACGGTACATCGCCAGAACAATGGCCAGCGCTACAGCTGCTTCAGCTGCCGCCAGGACGATCACGAAAGCGGCCATGATTTGTCCGTCAATGCTGTGAGCAACATATCGGGAAAAGGCCACGAAATTTATATTGGAAGCGTTGAGCATCAGCTCCACACCCATCAGGATCCCAACGGCGTTGCGGCGCTTCATCACTGCGAACAAACCCAGTGAAAAAAGAATGGCGCTGACAGTCAGAAAATGTGCCAGTCCGACGGTCATGACTGCACCTCCTCATCCTTGTCATCGACCTTACGCTCACGAATGAGCAAGGCCGCACCAATCATGGCCGACAACAACACCAACGAGACATACTCGAAGGGGAAGATGTAATTGGTCATAAACATTTGACCAATTTCTGCCGTGGTGGGCTCGGCCGGGCTCATGCCCGTGGTGGCCCACTTGGTGCCCGTAATCACCTTATAAAGCAGGCCCATGGTGGCCAGGCTAAAAAAGCCGGCGGGCACGTAACGATCCAGGCCGCGCACCGGGCGATCGCCCTTGGGCACGCGAGTCATCATCACTGTGAACAGGATCAGTACCAGCACACCACCGATGTAAACCATCAGTTGGGTGGTGGCGATAAAATCGGCTCCCATCCAGGCAAAAAGGCCAGCTACACCCAACAGCGTGAACAACAGCGAGAATCCCGCGTGCACGAGATTATTGCTGAGCACCACCCAGAAGGCGGGTATCACGGTCAGGGCCGCCAGCAGATAGAAAATCAGGTCACCAGTCACTTGGTTTCCCCTTTGTCGTCGGCGGGTCCATCGTCTGTTGCGGGCTTTGGAGCCGCAGGTTTCTTGGGCTTTTCGTCTTTGGGTTCCACATAGAATCCCAGTTCGGCGCGCGTGATTTTGTGGCAGGGAACTCGCGGCACACCAGGAATCATGAAGTCGTAGACCAGGCTATCGCGCTTGTACACGCTGTGGTCGTAATCGTGGCTCATGGTGATGCAATTGGCATGGCAGTTTTCGGTGCAAAGCGAACACCAGATGCACTTGTTGAAATCGATGGAGTAGCGCGTCATGAAGCGGTCTTTGGCTTTGCCATCCGTTTCAATGTAGATGCAATCGACAGGGCAAGCCTTGGCGCAAATACCGCAGGCATCGCACAAGGTGGTATCGTTGAAAACGAAGCCCCGGAAACGATCGGGCAGAACCTGGCGCTCATCCGGGTACTGAAGCGTTACGGGCTTCGTCCAGATGTGCTTGATTGTAATGCCCATACCCACAAAGGCGGAACTGACCGCTTCATAGATATTTGTGAAATACTGAACCATCGGAACTCCCCGGGCCGCAGCCCTCAAGTAACACTGTTGTCCAAAACTCTATCGCATGGGTCAGGCAGCTGCCTGGCCGCTTAGCATCATCCAAATTCCTGCACCGATCACACAGAGCAAAGTGACCGGAATCATCACTTTCCAACACAGGTGCATCAGCTGGTCAACACGCACACGTGGCAGAGTCCAGCGCACCCACATATTCAGGAACACCATCAAAACACCCTTGATGATGAAGGTCAGAGCTGGTGCAAAATCTGTCCCCGGGATGGGGCTCCACCAACCGCCCAAAAACACCATGGCAGCGATGAGGCTGACCAGGAAAAGATTGGCGTACTCCGAAAGAAAGAAGAACGCGAAACGCATGCCCGTGTACTCGGTATGGTAACCGGCCACCAGCTCAGATTCGGTCTCCGGCATATCAAAAGGACCACGATTAGTCTCCGCAATGGAGGCGATGAAGTACATAATGAAAGCGATGAACAGGAAGGGATTGCGGAAGACAAACCAATTCAGCATGCCGCCCTGCTGGGCAATGACAATATCCATGGTATTCAGCGAGCCGGTGTACATCACTACTGGGATGCAAGCCAGAGCCAGCGGAATTTCGTAGCTGATCATTTGGGCGGCGCCACGAGCGGCACCATAAAGGGCCCACTTGTTATTGGAAGCCCAGCCACTCATGAGCAAGCCCATGATGACCATGCTGCTGACGGCAAAAATGTAGAACAGTCCCAGATCCAGATCGGCCGCCACAAAACCAGGAGCCCAGGGAATAGCAGCCCAGGCCAGAAGCGAACCCAACAGAACCAAGAGGGGGCCAAACATGAACAGGCCCTTGTCAGCTTCAGCGGGAATGATGTCTTCTTTGCCCAGAATTTTCAGCATGTCGGCCACAGCCTGGGCCCAACCGTGCCAACGCCCGGTGCGCATGGGGCCATAGCGGTTTTGCAGGAAACCGGCAACCTTGCGTTCCATCCAGGTCAAAAGAATGGCGCAAAGGGCCATCACAATGAACATGATGGTGGCCATGGTCGCCGAAGCCGTGATAAACGCGGCCTGATCAGACATTCCTGAAGCACCCGGCATACTGCGGAGTAAATCGGTGAGGATCTCCATTAGCGGTCAATCTCCCCGAGAACGATGTCCAACGATCCAATGAAGGCCACGAGGTCCGAGACCATCATGCCCACGCCTGCTTTTTCAATAATCTGCAGATTACAGAAAGACGGGGATCGCACTTTATGCCGGAACGGGCTCTGCCCGCCGTCGGCGATGATGTAATGGCCGAGCTCACCTTTGGAGCTCTCGGTGCGACTGAAGGCCGCCCCGGCCGGAGCCTTGACCGGCTTTTTCAGTGGCAAAGTCTGGTACGAACCATCGGGCATGGTCTCAAGGGCCTGCCGGATAATTTTGCAACTCTGTTCAATCTCACGCACTCGCACCATGTAACGATCCCAGCAATCGCCAACCTGTCCCACTTCGCCCAATCCCACCGGGACGTCGAAATCGAATTTGGGATAAGCACCGTAGGG
The DNA here is from genome assembly GCA_016744705.1 of Candidatus Krumholzibacteriia bacterium. Lineage (GTDB taxonomy): Bacteria > Krumholzibacteriota > Krumholzibacteriia > LZORAL124-64-63 > LZORAL124-64-63 > LZORAL124-64-63. Next base: position 6,221 of record JADGDU010000044.1, on the reverse strand, counting down.
ATCATCTTTGCGGCAATCAAACTTCACACCCGAGCCACGCAAAACCGGGCCGGTGCAACCAAAGTCGATGGCGTCTTCCTTACTCAGCACCCCAACATTGGCCAAACGACCGATGAAGATTTTGTTGTAGCTGAGCAGGTTGTTGTAATCATCCAGCTTTTTGTCTTCAAGCATGGTGATGAAATCGATGACATCGCTTTCCCAGTTATCGTTGGGAATGTCATAACGCACGCCGCCGGGAATCATGTAGTTGTAAAGCATGCGCCCACCGGAAATGCGTTCCAGCAGATCGAGAATCACTTCCCGTTCGCGGAAGCAGTACAGCAGCGGAGTCCAGGCGCCCATATCCAGGCCGAAGGTGGCCAGGGCGATAAGGTGGCTGGCAACGCGCGAAAGCTCGGCCACCACCACACGGATATGCTCGGCCCGGTCGGGCACTTCAATGCTGCCAACTTTTTCCATGGCTGTAACGTAAGCGTGGTTGCAGCACATGGGAGCCAGGTAATCAAAGCGGTCGGTGTAGATGACCCACTGCTTGTAGTTGATACCCTCGGCAATTTTTTCAGCGCAGCGGTGCAGATATCCCAGCACCGGCGTAATTTTGTAGACGATTTCGCCATCGGTTTCCAGCAGCAAGCGCAACACACCGTGGGTGGCCGGATGCTGGGGCCCCATGTTCAGTTCGAGCAACTCGCTCTTGATTTCCCCGACATGGTCCTGTCCGGCCCAACCGTGATTCATTTTTGTATCCTCAGTAGCCATGGTTATCCCTCCGCCGGACTGTCGTCACCCGTGGGTGCCGGCGCATTGGCGGCTGGTGAGCCGTGGGAAACCAGATCTTTGCCGCTCATGGGTACGGCATTGTACATGGCAGGCATCTGATAATCCTTGCGCAGGGGATGCCCCACCCAGTCATCATCCAGAAGCATGCGGCGCAAGTTGGGATGGCCTTCGAAGCGGATACCCACCAGATCCCAGGCTTCCCGTTCGTGCCAGTTGGCCGTGGACCACACACTGCTGACGGTGGGCACAGAAGCCACATCCCGCGGTACGCGGACCCTCAGAGTGAACTTGTGCAGCAAGCCATGGCTATACAGATGATAAGCGACGCCAAAGTCGCCTTCGCCCACACGGTCGCTGGTTTCGGGCTGGCCCGTATCCATGTAACCGAGAATGGCTACAGATTTGCCTTTGCCGTTTTCGTCGTAACCGTCCCAGTCGATACCCGACAGGCACATGAGCTGGTTAAACTGCAAACGCTCGTCGTCCCGCAGGAACAAACAGGCTTCAGCAATTTTAGCCGGCGCAATGTCGGCGTAGGCCTCCACACCCTCTTCGTTGAAACCCAGGGCGGCTTCTCCGAGGTGCTCGGCCAGCAAGTCGTAAATGGCTTTCTGTTCCATTGCTCCCGCTACTTCCGGTAGGGAATTTTCTTGGCGTAATCGCTGACCCACTTGGGGGCCTTGAGCTTGGCCTGACGACCGCGAATTTTATCCTGCAAGCGCATGAGGCCTTCCAGCAGCACTTCCGGACGTGGCGGGCAACCGGGCACGTAAACGTCCACCGGTACCAGGAAATCCACACCCTTGACCACGTGGTAGCCATACTTGAAGTAAGGGCCGCCGCCAATGGCACAACTGCCCATGGCGATGACCCACTTGGGCTCAGGCATCTGGTCGTAAATCAATTTCAAACGAGTGGCCATTTTGCCGGTCACGGTGCCCGATACAATCATCAAATCGGCCTGGCGGGGAGTGGCACGGAAAGCGCCAGCGCCAAAACGATCGATGTCATAACGAGTAGCACTGGTGGCCATCATTTCGATGGCGCAGCAAGCCAAACCAAAGGTCACCGGCCAAATGCTGGAAAGCTTGGCCCAGTTGAAAACTTCATCCACCGAAGTGAGCAGGAAGTTTTTATCATCTTGTTGGTTGATTTCGTTGAACTGGTCCAGAACTTTGAAATCGAGCTGGTTCTCCAGCCCAACATCGTATCCTTCGGGAGGAGTTCCGAAGTTTGTATTGTTATCCCTGCTCATGAGGAGGGAACCTCCTGCTCCGGCACATTGGCGGAGATGGGCTTTTGGTGATCAGGACGGTCCATCAGGTTTTTGACCCAATTCAGGTCACCCTTGACCCAGACATAAGCCAGACCCACGGTCAGAATTGATAGGAAAATAACCATTTCCCAGAAGACCAGGGCGCCCATTTGTGGCAGGGGATAGAGTTGCTTGAATACCACGGCCCAGGGGTAGAGAAAGATCACTTCCACGTCAAAAACGAGGAAGAAGAGGGCCACAAGGTAGAAACGAACGTTGAAACGAACCCAGCTGGAGCCGGATGGCATTTCACCACATTCGTAGGTAGTCAGCTTATTCGGATTTGGGTTGCTGGGTCGCAACAGTTTTGCCACGGCCAAAGCCAGTCCGGCAAAAACAAATCCGACGATGACGAAAATGAGAACCGTTGCAAAGTGTCCCTGGACAGGGCTCGCAGCAGCCACAAACGGGAGTATCAGAGTCATGAAAAGTCCCGGTTTTCGTTGGTGTTCATCCCCCTGGAAAACCTCTGCAAGGTAGACCCAAAAGGTTGAACCGGTGCCAGTTTATATCCGGGTAAATCCCGGCTTTCTTGGTAATTGTCATTTTTTAGACAACTACCACGCAATTACATATTTTAAGGTCCTTGCTGTCAAGGTATTGTTTGACTACTTAACTCATAGTTGCGATGTGTTAAGATCACAAGAGGTTGCTGTTAACCATGAATAGTAGTGTTGGGTCTAAACTTTCCCGGGAGGTCCAATTTATGATTCGCATCATCGCCGTAGGAAAAATGAAAGATAAAAGGCTGGCAGGGTTGGCTGATGACTTCCTGCGCCGCCTACGCCCCATGGCCCCAGTGGAAGTCATAGAGCTAAAGGACAGCAACACCGAAAAAGAAGGCCGGGAAATGGTGTCCAAATTGGGATCTGCCGCCGGTAGCACCCTGGTAGTGGCCATGGACGAAAAAGGGGACGACCTGTCCAGTGAACAGTTCGCCAAAGTCCTCGGTAAACACGGTTCCATCACTTTACTCATTGGTGGAGCCGATGGCTTAGGCTCTGAAGCCCGCCAAAGGGCCACCCGCACCATAAAGTTGTCCAGCATGACCTGGACTCACGAAATGGCACGAGTCCTGCTTATTGAACAAGTCTACAGGGGATTCAGCATTTTAAAGGGACGACCCTATCATCGCAGTTGATCCTTGGCATCTTTGGTCTATACTATAAACGGACCGGCCTTATGATAGGCCGGCTTATTTGCAATCCCGTCACCTTCAAATGGCTTTTGACATGGCCCACAGGACGTTGAAGCATGATTTTTTGTTCGCATTCAAAATTCCGCCACTTCCTGGCAACCATATTTTTGCTGACGGCCTTGCCACTGGCCGCCCATGCCGCCACCCTGGACGTCACCGGCCCCATGGGAGCCTCAGTTATCGTTGATGGACGGATGATGGGTTATCTGCCCCTCAGCCACACCCTCGCCCTTCCAGCCGGGGAATACGAAATCCAATCTGAACTTCCTGGTTACCTGCCCTTTAAAACCCAAGTGACTCTACCCGAAAACCAAGACTGGCAACGCTTGCAAATTCGCCTCGTGCCCATGAGTAAAAAAACTGCCTGGACCAGCAATCTACTCTTTGCCGGCATGGGCCAGCACTATATGGATAAGTCTTTCAAAGGTTATTTTTTCAACATCCTGGAAGCTGGCGGACTGCTGACCGCCTTGTCCGGAGAAGTCCAGCGCGGTGATTACCGCAAAGATTATCTTCTGCTGAAAAGTAAGTATGATGCAGCCATCAATCCCAACGATCTGGAATACTTCAAAGGACTCACCGATCAAGCCTACAGCGACATGGAAGACATGGAATCCCTGCGCAACACAGGCCTCATGGTAGCTGGCGGCGCCATCGTTCTCAGCATCCTCGACGCGGTCTTCCTTTTTCCGGGAGTAGACATTGGATCCGGCGAAGTCCCAGTACAAACCGGAGCCCTGAATTCGCCGTTCTTTCAAGACCACAACAACCCCATGGAAACCGTTCACGCCAGCGTTAAGCTGGGGTTTTGACCAACTTCCCTGAAAGGGAGCTACAGTAGCATGTCCTTGCGCCGGACCCTTATTATTGCCTTCTTATTGGCCCTGTTGATACCCACATCCCTGGCCATACTGTCCGGTTGCGACAGCACTCCAGAGGCCCCCGTATACGACAACCCCTTCGATCCCGATGGCGCCAACGGCGGCGACCCCTTCGATTTGATAGCCACCCTGGGAGACACCAATATTACTTTGGTCTGGAACAACATCGCCGACTACGACCTAGCCTCCTATAAGGTCCTGCACAGCCTTAGTTATCAAGGTGAATTTTCCGAACTCGGCATCGTGGAAGTTCCCGAATTGGCCGTAGCCACCTTCAATTACGAGGACCCCGATCCCACCTCCACTCATTACTTTAAGATCCAGGCCTACGACTCCCAAGGCTACTACACTCTCACCTCCCACATCGTACCCGCATCGGCCACCACCCTGGCGCGAGTCGTCATTGACGAGGGCAGTGGCAAACTGGAATCCCGCCATATCAATATTCGCATCAATGTCACCACCGGCGACTCCCTGCGCATCAACCAAAGCGGACATCCCGATTCCGAAGTCGTACTCGCTGCCGACGATACTGGCGCCCCCGTCAGCTTACCCTGGGACCTGGGCCTGGTGGACAGCAACGACACCACTTTGACCATCAGCGTCGCCGTACAAAACGGCAATACTCTGGGCGAGGCCAATGACGTAGAACTGGACGTAGACTTCACCCCCACCTTAACCCTCAGCCAGGGTGGCACCAAAGTCGCTCACCTTTTCCCTCCTCTCACTATTAGCAGTGACGCCGTAATCGCCATGCGCTTTTCTGACACTTCAGAAGGCCTGGCCGAACTACCCTGGCTTGCGGGGGGTACTGAGTACGCAGGATTTGAATTGGCCAATACCGTCAACCGGCAGTTTATCTTCGCCGAATTCCTAAGTGATTTTGGCTTTTCCTTCACTCGCCAATTATATGTCAAGGCCGACCTTATGGACGATGCCACCTTCAGTCTGGTTCTATCCTCAGATCACATCTCCGAAGTAAGAACCATCAAAGCCCTTTCCAATGCCAACGCCACCCAAATGCGTTTCAACGAAAGCCTCGACTTCACCAACACTCCCTGGGTAGCCTACAGCGACACCACAACTATAATTCTCAGCCCCGAATCCGGCGAAAAAACCATTTACGCCCAGTACCGCAACGATTTCGCCGACTCTCCCATTTATACCGACTACGTGGTGCACCTGCTCCAGCCCGTCGAAGTATCCATCACCGCCCCCTTTGAAGGTGACTTTGTACCCGGTGGCCAGGTTTTCCAAATTTTGGGAACCGCATTATCTCCATCAGCCATCGATACCGTCACCCTGGTTGAATTTGATGGCGGCGATGGCTTCGTAGATGTGGTAGGCACCGAAAACTGGGCTGTGGCTTGGGATGTGCCCCGCTTTGAAGCCGACACTGACTTTACCATCCGGGCCCGGGCCTGGGCTGGAACTGAATCCATGACTACTACCATGAATGTTGTTGTTACACAGTTGGTAGTTGGAATCACCACTCCCGCTGAAGGGGATACCTTGGTTTCTGGATCGAATGTGGAGATTTCTGGGGTTGCCTTTGCTTCAGCTATGGGTGCTGCTGTGGATTCTGTTGTGGTGGAGATTGATGGGGACAGTGGGGTTGCCGAGGGGACTGGGCCTTGGACATATGATTGGGTTGTTGGTGCGGTAGCTGAGGAGACTGAGGTTTTGGTTTTTGCTACTGTGTTTGCTGGGTCCACCCAACAATCCACCCAAACCCAAATCCTAATCACCCCGTGACCCTTTTATTGTTCCGCAAAGAATGTACATGGTCCAAACTCTGCAATAAGTGAGGTATGACCTCACTTATTTATCCATCAAATGACTGGCAACCACCTCATTGCCCGTTCGAAAAGTGCTTACACCACACTCAGTTACCTGAGGCGTGGCTGTACAAAAAGATATCCCCGTACTTCCGAACAACTGACAACCGCCATGTACAACGCTTCAAATGCCTGTCATGTGGAGGAACCTTCTCAACCCAGACCTTTTCCACTACATACTGGCAAAAACGACCAGACCTCGATAA
>JADGDU010000043.1 GCA_016744705.1 Candidatus Krumholzibacteriia bacterium | reverse complement strand
CTATCAAGCTTCTTCTTTTTGGCCTTGCGAACCTTGCCTTTTTTGTCTTTGGCAGTCGCCACTTCAAACCTCCTGGAAGATCGAGTCTTCCTTTACTTTTTCTTGCCGCCTGGGCGACTCTTAGGACCCTTGCGAGTCCGTGCGTTGTTTTTCGTGTTCTGACCCCGGCAAGGCAACTTGCGCCTGTGCCGCAGACCACGGTAGCATCCGATATCCATCAGACGCTGCAGGTTCATGGAAACTTCGGTACGCAAGGTACCTTCCACGGAATATTCCTTGTCGAGAATTCCAATAATTGAACGTGTCTGCTCTTCGGTCAGGTCCCGGGTCTTAAGCTCGGGATCAATGCTGGCCTTGTTGCAGATCTCCGCAGCATGGTGGTCACCAATGCCGAAGAGGTACGTCAATGAGGTTACAATTCTCTTGTTGTTGGGAATATCCACACCGGCAATACGTGCCACTATGGCTCCTCTCGTCCTGTTTGTACCCCGCGGAAACAACACTTACTGGGTGCGCCGTCGTTCCGGATGGGGCTCCTGCTCAACTTAACCCTGACGTTGGTTGTGACGGCGGGTGACACAAATCACACGCACAACACCTGAACGCCGGATTACCTTGCACTTCGGGCAAATTTTCTTGACCGAGCTGCGAACTTTCATGATCACTCCTCGTCGATGCCGGGTAATCCCGACCCGATCGTCTACTTGTAACGGTAGGTGATACGGCCCCGTTTAAGATCATACGGAGACAATTCCACCGTCACTTTATCACCCGGAAGGATGCGAATGAAATGCATGCGCATCTTGCCCGAGACATGAGCCAGCACAATGTGCTGGTTTTCCAACTCTACACGAAACATGGCGTTGGGAAGGGCCTCAATGACCGTTCCTTCTACGCTGATTCCTTCTTCTTTGGCCATCAGTATGCCTTCCGTATGCCTGCTTATTTAGAGACCGGCAATGCAGGAAGGGCGTCGGGTTAAAACCCGGACTCCATCTTCCATGATGGCCACAGTATGTTCAAAGTGCGCCGAGAGACGATTATCCTGAGTCAGGATCGTCCACTCGTCTTTGGCTGTGATCACGCGTTTGGTCCCGCTGTTGATCATCGGTTCGATGGCCAACACCATACCAGCTTCCAATACAGGATCGGGCATGGTGTAACACCGAAAATTTGGCACCTGCGGATCTTCGTGCAGGTTACGGCCAATGCCGTGTCCAACCAGGGTTTCCACAACAGAATACCCGTTGGCGTGGGCATGGTCCTCCACGGCGGCGCCAATAACCGAAAGACGTTTGCCTGGTTCAATGGCCGCAATGGCCAAGTTCAGGCTTTCTTCTGTGGTCTTCAGCAATTTTGCCGTTTCAGGATCGATGGAGCCCACCGGGAGGGTTTCAGCACTGTCGCTGTGCCACCCGTCTTTAATCACTCCAGCATCTATTCCAACGATATCCCCTTCGAGAAGCACTCGATTTCCAGGGATTCCGTGGACAACTTCTTCATTGACAGAAATGCACGCAGAACCGGGAAAACCGTGATAACCCTTGAAAGAAGGGATACAACCGGCGTCCCGAATCAACGTTTCAATAGCCTCATCTATGGTCCCGGTGGTCACACCCGGGCACACGAGCTTTCGGATCTGAAGAAAGACCGAAGCCAAAACCTCGGCGCTGGCTTCCATTTTGTCAACCTGATCAGGCGATTTCAGCAAAATCTTTTGTTTTCTAAAGGACACTTTTAATCCTTTGGGCAACTTCTGCTGTGGTTCCCAACCCGTCAATTTCAAATAATGGATAGCGCTCTTCTAAAATCCAGGCCGCAGGCAAAGTCTTTTTGCGGAAAACTTCCAACCTGTGACGGATGGTTGCTTCCGTATCATCTGCACGCTGGTAAAGAGCATCTTTTCCTCGTTCCTCGTCCTTATCATTACCACAGAAGGGGCAGAAAGTAGGAGTCACGCGGCCAAAACCCACAAGGTTCATGACCTCATTACAAGCCCGGCAGGTAATACGCCCAGCCAAACGCCTGACAATTTCATCGGCGGGGGCCCTCATAACGAGGACCCGATCCACCGACTGTCCGATTTCATCCAAAATTTTTACAAAACTCATAGCCTGAGCCGGAGTACGGGGAAACCCATCCAAAAGATATCCTTCCTGGACATCATCGTGGCTGAGTCTTTCCTTCATGACTTCCATCATCAAATCATCGGGGATCAGGTCTCCGGCATTCATAACATCCTGGATAGAGAGTCCTAACTCACTACCACTGCGGATGGCCATGCGAAGAATATCACCGGTGCTAATATGAACCACGCCTGTGTCCTGGACAATGCCATGCGACTGGGTTCCTTTACCCACGCCGGGTGGGCCCATGATGATAAGTTTCATGACGCCTACCTCCGTGCCCGCAGACGACCCTTGGTCATGAAGCCATCGTAATGACGCATCACCAAATGGGATTCGATCTGTTGCAGAGTATCAAGAGCCACACCCACGACAATCAACAGGCCGGTGCCACCAAAACGGAACGGCACATTCAGCCAGGCAATCATCATATCGGGTAAAACAGCGATCACGGCCAGGAAAACAGCTCCAGGTAAGGTCACCCGGGTCAGGACGCGATCAATATATTCGGCAGTTTTCTTTCCGGGACGAACACCGGGAATGAAACCGCTTTGTTTCTTCATATTGTCTGCCAGATCCACAGGATTCATAATCACTGCTGTGTAGAAGTAGGCAAACAGAATAATCATCGCCGAATAGACCAAAACGTACACCGGATGGGGCGGACGGAAGAGCATACTCAGGGTGATGAAAAATTGATTCTCAGGGAACATGCCACCCAACGTAGCGGGGAACATGATGATGGACTGGGCAAAGATAATGGGGATCACACCAGCGGTGTTAACCTTCAAAGGAATGAAGGTGGAAGCCCCACCGAAGACCCGGCGGCCTACGATCTTCTTAGCATACTGAACCGGTATTTTTCGTTGCCCCTGGGTAATCGCGATAATACCGCCTATAACCCCGAGCATAAACAATCCGATAAAGACAGCCTTGATAATGTGCATGTCGCCACTGACGAGCAATTGCCCCGTGTTGAGCATATCCGTCGGATAGCGGGCTACAATACCAATGAAGATGATCAGGGAGATACCGTTACCGATACCATGTTCCGTGATCTGCTCACCCAACCACATAACAAAGATGGTACCAGCCGTCAAGGTGATCATGGTCATCAGCTTGAAGCCAATACCAGGGGCGATCACGATGTTAGAACTGGCGCCTTCAAGACCCGCTGCCATACCAAAGCTCTGGACCATAGCCAGACCCACAGTGGCAAACCGGGTGTATTGAGTAATTTTTTTACGCCCTGCTTCGCCTTCTTTTGCCAACTTCTCGAAATACGGTATAACCGCTTGCAAGAGCTGGAAAATAATAGAAGCACTGATATAAGGCATGATACCCAACGCAAAAATGGTAGCCTGACTCAGGTTACCACCAGAAAACATATCATACAGACTCATCAGGGAACCGGACTGCTGGGCGAAAAGATCCGCCAGGGCAGCCCTGTTGATTCCCGGGGTGGGAAAGTGACCACCCAAACGGTAGACCAACAAGATCATACCAGTAAACAGGAGTCGGCGCTTAAGCTCCGGAATCCTGAACATACTTTGATAGCTGCCGGCAATATTCACAGCTGAGTTTCCTTTGGCTGAAGTTTATCCGTCGCCGGTTCCTTGGAACCGGCTCCGGGATCATCCGCTGACTGTCACCGTTCCGCCGGCGGCTTCAACCGCGGCGATGGCCGTTTTACTGGCTTTGGCAACACTGACTGTGAACGTTTTTTCGACTTTTCCACGACCCAGGAGTTTCACAGGACGGTCAGCATATTTGACCAGTCCAGCACTCTTGAGGGTAGAACCATCGATGGTGGCGCCGCCTTCAAAGCGTGCCTCCAATTCGTCCAAGTTCACAAGCTGGAAGACCTTTTTAAAGATATTAGTGAAGCCGCGTTTGGGCAGCCGGCGGTTCAAAGGCATTTGACCACCCTCAAACCAAGCAGGGACACCGCCACCACTACGGGCGTTCTGACCTTTATGACCCCGACCAGCGGTTTTACCGGTGCCGGAACCAGGACCACGGCCCAGTCGTTTTTTGTCCTTTGTGGCGCCTTTTGGGACACCCAGATTATTCAACTTCAGCATTCTAATTCACCTCTTCCACGGTAACGAGATGGCGTACTTTGAACACCATGCCGCGAATCGCGGGAGTATCGTTATGAAGGACCGTGCCTTGATGGCGCTTCAGTCCGAGGGCCTCAACGATGCGACGTTGGTTGGCGGGACGGCCAATCAAACTGCGCACCTGGGTGATTTTAAGTTTAGTATCACTCATTATCCTGAGTCTCCTTTTGCTCCACAGGAGCTTCTGGAGTTGCAGGTGCTACGGCTTCTTCAGTAACCGGAGCTGTGGTCTTATCCAGACCAAAAACCTGAGCAACAGTGATGCCACGCTTGGCAGCAAATTGTTCCACTGTACGCAGTTGTTTCAAGCCGTCCATGGTAGCCTTGACAACGTTGTTGGGGTTACGAGAACCCAGCTGTTTGGTCAAAATGTTTTTGACGCCAGCAGCTTCGAGGATAGCACGCACACCACCGGCAGCGATAACACCGGTACCTGGGCTGGCTGGCTTAAGCAGAACGCGGCTGGCACCGAAACGACCAATCACCTTATAAGGGATGGTGTCACCGAGCATAGGCACGGTCATCTGTGCGGCGCGAGCGCCTTCACTACCTTTGCGAATGGCATCGGCAATTTCGTTGGCTTTGCCCATGGACACGCCAACTTTACCTTTACCATCACCAACGGTAACAATTGCACTGAAACTGAATCGACGACCACCCTTGACCACTTTGGCCACGCGGTTGATGTTGATTACGTTTTCATGCATTCCATCGCCCTGGTCGCGGTTGTCACGGCCACCGGGGCCACGTCCACGTCCACCAGGACCACCAGGTCCACCAGGTCCACGACCACCAGGTCCACCAGGTCCACGTCCACCGGGTCCACCGGGTCCACGTCCACCAGGTCCGCCAGGGCCACGTCCGCCACCGGGTCCACCAGGACCGCCGGGCCTTTGATTGTTTGAGAATTCCGCCATCTGAATCTTGCTCCTGTCTTGTCCCCGGCTGAGCCGGTTGACTTTGCCGGGAATTTAGCCGGACCTTCTAAACTAAATAACTAGACTTTCACTCCGCCGTCTCTGAGCCCTTGGGCCAAGGCAGCGATGCGTCCGTGGTAAAGATACCCGCTACGGTCAAAGACCATGCTGGTGATTCCTTTGTCCTTGGCTTTTTCGGCCAGGGAACGCCCAACATTGTACGCCAGGGCACATTTACCGCTGACACCCTCTGGCGCTTGCGCCGGGGCTGCCGTGGCTGCGTCTGAGGCCATGAGAGTTGTTCCCAGGTCATCATCCACCAGTTGGGCATAAATGTTTTTGTGGCTGCGGAAAATCGAAACGCGAGGACGATCGGCTGTGCCGTTCACCTTTTTGCGAATCGAGACCTTACGTTTGGCCCGTACTTTCCGCCTGCTTGCACTAATGCTCTTCATTGCATAACACCTTCCGACCGAGCAGCTTATTTACCAGCCGCTTTACCGGCCTTTCTGAAGACTTCTTCACCGACGTACCGGATACCTTTGCCCTTGTAAGGCTCTGGCTTACGATAGGCACGGATCTCTGAAGCAATCTGACCAACGCGTTGTTTATCCACGCCGGAAACATTGATATGAGTATTATCCGGACATTCAATTTGAATATCAGCAGGAATGGGGTACTCAACCGGGTGGCTGAACTGCAGTTGCAGATCCAGAATTTTGCCTTTGACGGCTGCCCGGTAACCCACGCCCTGGATTTCCAGTTTTTTCACAAAGCCTTCAGTAACACCGATCACCTGGTTGGCAATCAGAGCCCGGACCAAACCATGTCTGGCTCGGTTGGCTTTAGTCTCGTTTTCGACACCAACAGTCAATACACCATCGGTCTCATCAAAAGTGAGTCCACTGGGAATGTGTTGTTTGTGTTCACCCTTAGGTCCCTTAACAACTGAAGTATTGCCGTCAACCTTGACGGTTACACCAGCGGGCAGGGAGATTGGGTTTTTTCCAATGCGCGACATTGAATCTTCCTCCGCGATTGTTCAAATCATGACCAAACCGATATGGTGTGATCTTTACCAGACTTCGCAGAGCACTTCGCCGCCGATGCCTCGCATCCGACACTGGTGCCCGGTCAGTAAGCCTTGGTTGGTGGAAAGGATGGAAATTCCATACCCGCCACAAACCTTAGGAATGTTATCTTTGCTGGCGAAAACCCGGCGGCCAGGGCGACTTACGCGCTGGATGCCTTCGATGACGCCGGTCCGGTTGCCATCCCGCAAATAGAATTTGAGGGTCAGACGAAGAGCGCCCTGGGCACCTTCCTCCATGTCTTCAACCTTCTCGATATAGCCCTGCTTCAAAAGCAATGAGGCCATGTTTCGCTTCGTATTTGAAGCTGGGATCAGTACTTTCCGGTGTCCCGCCTGTGTGGCGTTCCGAATCCGGGTTAGCATATCCGCAATAGGATCAGTCATGCTCATAGCATTAACTCCTGGTTCGTTCTACCAACTGGCCTTGGTGATTCCGGGTATATCGCCGTTGAGAGCCAACTGACGAAAACAGATACGGCAGATGCCGAACTTCCGCATGTAACCCCGGGGACGTCCGCAACGGCGGCACCGGTTGTAAGCCCTGACTTGAAAACGGGGCTTACGGTTGGCCTTGGCAATCAATGCTTTTCTTGCCACTTCAATCTCCTCGGTTAACGCCGGAACGGCATTCCCAAAAGGCGCAGTAATTCGCGACCTTCTTCGTCATTTTTGGCAGTGGTCACGATGGTAATATTCATACCACGGTGTTCATCAACCTTGTCATATTCAATTTCAGCAAAGATCAATTGATCTTTTAAGCCGATGGTGTAGTCACCGCCACCACTGAGCCGGGTCGATACTCCGCGGAAATCGCGGATACGAGGCAAAGTGATGTTGATGAACCTGTCCAGGAATTCCCACATCCGCGCATCGCGGAGGGTTACCCGGGCACCAATGGACATACCTTCTCGAAGTTTGAAGTTCGAGATGGATTTTCGGGCCTTGGTTGCCACAGCTTTTTGACCAGTGATGGTCTCCAGCTCGGCCAGGGCCGCTTCCAGAACCTTGGGGTTGGTTGAGGCCTTCCCCAGGCCCATGTTAAGCACGATTTTGGTCGGTTTCGGGATTTGCATCGAGCTTGTGAACTCGAATTTTTCCTGAAGGGCCGAAACGCATTCCTGCTCAAATTTTTCACGTAAACGGGGCTTTACAGCAGCCATTATCTTTTCCTCTCACCGACGACTAGTCGTTCAGCATCTCGCCGCTTTTTTTGCTCACACGAGCGCGGCTGCCGTCGGACAGGAGTTGTTTGCCAATACGAGTCTGTTTCCCTGTGTTGGGACAAACCAGCATAACGTTGGAGGCCTCGATGGGGGCTTCCTTCTCCACAATGCCACCTTGGGGCATATCCTTGCTGGCCTTGGTGGCTCGTTTGATCATGTTGACCTTTTCAACGATGACACGGTTTTTGTCGGGAAAAACCTTGAGGACTTTTCCTTCCTTGCCACTGTCATTGCCACTTACCACGCGAACCACATCACCCTTACGGATTCTCATTACAGAACCTCCGGCGCAAGAGAAACAATTTTCATAAATTTCTTACCGCGCAACTCGCGAGCCACCGGGCCAAAGATACGGGTTCCGATGGGATCCACGCTCTCAGGCTGGAGAATCACAGCAGCGTTGTCGCTGAAGCGGATGTAGGTACCGTCCTTGCGGCCGATTTCCTTGGCAGTCCGCACGACCACGCATCTGACAACCTGGCCCTTCTTAACATTGCCATTGGGGATGGCTGACTTCACCGAAGCTACGATGATGTCGCCCACACGGGCATAACGTCTGCCCGATCCACCCAAGACGCGGAAGCATTCGACCACTTTGGCACCCGAATTGTCCGCTACTTTTAACTTTGTTGATTCCTGAATCATTGCACCATTCCTCCGGAATGCTTCTAACTATTTGGCCCGTTCCAGGATCTCCGAAACCCGCCAGCGCTTGGTCTTGGAGAGAGGACGGGTGGCCATGACTTTTACGACATCGCCGACCTTGCATTCATTTTCCTGGTCGTGAGCCACGAGCTTCGCAGTCCGGGTTACAATTCGCTTGTAACGAGGATGCGGGAAACGTCGTCGAATCCGAACAACCACTGTTTGGTCGTTTTTATCGGAAACCACTTCGCCGATTCTCACCGCTCTCAGGTTTCTTTCGGTGTTATCCATCATTCCAACTCTCCTGACAAGCATCTCTGCCGCCAAACTACTGGGCAGTTGCCCTCTTCTGGTTGATGACTGTCTTGATAACGGCCACTTCGCGACGCAATTCGCGAACCTGCAGCGGGTTATCCAAATTGCGCATACTGAGACGAATCTTCAGTTGCATCAATTCTTCGGCTTTTTCCCTCTCGAGGCTTTCGAGTTCCTTGAGGGATTGGTCACGCAGTTCGTGAGCTTTCATTCCACTATTCTCCCTGACGGCTGATGATGCGCGTCTTGAAAGGCAGCTTGGCCGCGCCCAGAGTCAATGCCTTCTTAGCTGACTCGTAGTCAACGCCGTTAATCTCAAAGAGAATGCGGCCCGGCTTTACGACGGCAACCCAGTATTCCGGGGCGCCTTTGCCTTTTCCCATACGGGTTTCGGCAGGCTTCATTGTGATGGGTTTGTCGGGAAATACCCGAATCCAAACCTGGCCCTGACGCTTCATCTTCCTAGTGATGGCAATACGTGTGGCCTCGATCTGGCGACTGTTGATCCAGCCGTTGTCCAGGGCCTGGAGCCCGAAATCGCCGAAGGCGACGGTGGCTCCACGTCGGGCCATGCCACGACGTTTTCCCTTGAACATTTTCCTGAATTTGGTGCGCTTTGGCATCAACATGATTCGTCGTCCTCTTCATTTGGTGGGTTAAATCACCCTACCAAGCCATTTATTACGGAAGCAGGCTAATTATGCCCGCTGTTCCACAACCTGCTTACGCAGCTGCTCCTTGAACTCGGCGGGGAAGATCTCGCCTTTGCAGATCCAGACCTTCACGCCGATGGCACCATATTGGGTGCGAGCGGTCGCTACGCCGTAATCGATATCCGCGCGGATAGTATGCAGAGGCACACTGCCGTCGTGGTAAGTTTCGATGCGAGCCATTTCGGCACCATTGAGGCGCCCGGCGCAACGAATCTTGATGCCCTTGGCACCCATGCGCATAGCCGTAGCAATGCTCTTCTTCATGGCGCGGCGGAAGGCGACACGGCCTACCAACTGGGCAGCAATGTGGTCAGCGACCAACGGAGCGCTCAGCTCAGGCTTCTTGACCTCTTCCACGTCCAGCTTGACGTTCTTACCAACCATCTTCTGGAGCTCGGCACGCAGCTGATCAGCTTTGGTTCCTTTGCGACCGATCACAACACCAGGACGGCTGGTGGCGATCACGATGGTCACCTTCTCGCGAAAGCGTTTGATCTTCACGGATTCCACACCAGCGTTTCCAACACGAGCCATGACGTACTTGCGCAACAGCAAGTCCTCATTCAGCCAGTCGGCGAAATGCTTGTTGGTGATCCAGCTGGAATTCCAGTCCTTCACGATTCCCAGTCGGAATCCGATCGGATGTGTCTTCTGACCCATGGTCATCCTTCCTTGTACCTAAACCCTGAGGGTTTGGCAGCCTCTAACCTTTCAGCCCAGGGCTGAATGAATCTTAATAATCAGACCAATCTTACGATTAGCTGATGGACTCGACCGTTACCTTAATATGGCTGGTCCGCTTGTTGATGCGGAAAGCCCGACCCTGTGCCCGCGGACGAATCCGCTTCTGTGTGGGTCCTTCGTCAATTCGGATCTCCTTGATGAAGATCTGCGAATTGTCCATGGCAACTTCACCGTCGTTCATGAACTGAACGTTGGCAGCGGCCGAGAGAATGGCTTTGCGCAAAATTGGCGAAGCCTTTTTGGGCGTAAGGGCCAAGATGCCCAGCGCCTCATCGATACTTTTGCCCCGGATAAGATCAGCGACAATGCGCGTCTTGCGGGGTGAGACCCGGATAAACCGAGCGAGAGAACGTGCCTCCATCAGGACTACCTCCGCTACCGTTTGGTGGTGTGGCCACGGTAAGTTCGCGTAGGAGCAAACTCACCTAGCTTATGACCGACCATATTTTCAGTAATGTACACGGGCACGAACTGGCGACCATTGTGCACGGCGATAGTGTGTCCCAGGAATTCAGGAACGATGGTGGAACGGCGGGACCAAGTTTTCAGAACCCGTTTTTCGTTCTTATCGTTCATGCCTGTGACTTTGGCCAGGAGAGACGCTTCAATGAAAGGCCCCTTCTTGATTGATCTAGCCATGTCTTCAACTTCCTCCGTAATACCAGCCCGGACTAACCAGGCCAGAGTTCCTGCCGGTGACTACTTCTTACTAGTTTTGCGTCGGCGCACAATAAAGGCATCCGAAGGCTTTTTCGTACGGGTCTTGAAACCCTTGGTCTTCCAGCCCCAGGGGCTGACTGGGTGCCGACCACCACTGGTGCGGCCTTCGCCACCACCGTGCGGGTGATCCACCGGGTTCATGGCCACACCACGGACCTTGGGACGACGTCCCAACCACCGTGAGCGTCCAGCTTTGCCACTGACGACGTTTTCGTGCTCGGAGTTACCGACTTCGCCAATAGTAGCGTAGCATTTGCAGTGAACCATGCGAACTTCGCCACTGGGCAGGCGCAGGGTCACGTATTTGCCTTCTTTTGCCATCACTTGAGCAAAGCTACCGGCACTGCGAGCCATTTGGCCGCCTTTACCGATGGTCAGCTCAATGTTGTGCACCAAAGTTCCCAGAGGAATGCTTTCCAGAGGAAGAGCGTTGCCAACTTCGAATGGAGCTTCGGGACCGGAGACGATGGCATTGCCAACCTCCATGCCTTTTGCCCATAAGATGTAACGCTTTTCACCATCCGCAAAGTGCAACAAACAGATTCGCGCGCTCCGGTTAGGATCGTACTCCACACTGAACACCTTGGCGGGAATACCGTGTTTGGTGCGTTTGAAGTCGATCTTGCGGTAACGACGTTTGTGCCCACCACCACGGTGGCGAACAGTAATCCGGCCGCGGTTGTTACGACCGCCGGATTTTGTCAGGGGTTCGAGCAGGGACTTTTCCGGCTCGGTCCTGGTTACTTCACTGAAGTCCGCGACAGTGCGAAAACGCTGTGTCGGTGTCACGGGCCTGAGTTTTCTAATTGCCATTTTCTTTCCAACTTCCCTTTATCGCTCCCGTAGGAGCCACTGGGTTTTGCAGCCAGATCTTCCGCTTGCGGGTCCGGCTATACTTTCGATGTTGATGCGACTCGGTAGACCTCAGAATAATCCTGATGATCTAGACGATATCGAACAAATCGATGGAATCATCCTTAGCCAACGTCACGATGGCCTTTTTCCAATCAGCGCGTTTGCCTGAGTGCCGGCCCATACGCTTAATTTTACCCCGATAGTTCATTGTGCGAACCTGGGTCACCTTCACACCGAAGAAGTGCTCTACGGCCTGACGGATTTCCATTTTGTTCGCCTCTGGAGCCACCTGGAAGATGTACTGGTTGTACGTCTCCCGCATCATGGCACCCTGTTCGGTGATCATGGGACGCTTGATAACTTTGCTCAGGTCTTTCATGATCCGAACACCTCCTCGGCACCAGAAAGTGCCTTCTGGGTGAACACCAGGTTGTCGGCCCACAGAATAGTGTAGGCATTCAGCTCGTTAGAACGCAGAACCCGTACACCTTTAAGATTGCGAGCAGATCGGTAAATATTGTTGTCGCCAGTGGGCAGCACAAGCAAAGTGTGCCGACCTTCGAGATTCATGCCACCAAAGAGACCAGCCATGGTCTTGGTTTTAGGGGCCTTCATTTCGAAATCCTCTATGACCATCACGCGCTCGTTGTTGGCCCGATCGCTCAATGCGCTCTTAAGAGCAGCACGCTTGATCTTCCGGGGCAGCGTATAGCTGTAATCCCGTGGGTGTGGCCCAAAAGCCACGCCTCCACCGACGCGAATGGGGCTACCGGCACTACCGGCACGAGCGCGGCCCGTACCTTTTTGCCGAAACAGTTTGGCCGTTGAATAACTGACCTCTGCCCTTGTCTGAGTATCGTGAGTTCCCTGGCGTTTATTGGCCAGATAATTTCTCACGGCTTCATACAGAGCTTGTTTGCGAACAGGCTGATCAAAAAGGCTAGTGGGCAATTCCACTGTTCCCTTTTCAGATCCCGCTTCGCTGTAGAGCTTTGCCGTTGCCATTTCCCTACCTCGTTAACTTTCCGGTCCTGAGACCCTATTACCGGCTGGCCCGGATAAAAACGATTCCATTTTTGTGCCCGGGTACGCTGCCCTTGACCAAAATCAGATTTCTCTCCTGATCGATGGCGACAACTTCCAGGTTCTTCTTGGTTTCCCGCTTGGCACCATAATGGCCCGCCATTTCCTTACCCGGAAGCACGCGGCCCGGGAAGGTATGCATACCGATGGAACCACTGCCACGAACATTTTTCGAACCGTGAGACGCGGGCCCCCGGTGCTGTCCGTGCCGTTTGATTTGGCCAGCGAAGCCACGACCCTTGGTCGTACCACTGACGTCCACCATTTTTCCCTCATCGAAGACCGACAAGTCTACGGTGTCGCCGAGCTTAAACGTATGGTCTTCATCCATACGATACTCGATGACAGTCCGCAGAGGGTCAGTGCTGGCCTTGCGAAAGTGCCCCTGCATAGGCATGGGCGTGTTCTTGGCTTTTTTGGCGCCGAAACCAATTTGTACAGCGCTGTAGCCATCCGTTTGCTCGTTTTTGACCTGAGTCACAACACAAGGTCCAGCCTGAATCACCGTTACGGGGATACTGCGGCCTTCCTCATTGAACTTTCGGGTCATTCCGAGTTTTTTGCCGATCAAACCGATCATTTTATCTTGCTCCCTTGGTCACATCCCACAGAATGGAATCAGACCTTGATCTCTACATCCACGCTGGCCGGGAGGGTCAGCTTTTTCAGGAATTCGGTGGTCTGAGGAGTCGAATTTTCGATCTCGATCAGCCGCTTGTGGATTCTCATTTCGAACTGCTCACGAGACTTCTTGTCCACAAAGGGTGAACGCAGAACCGTGTAGATGCTCTTCTTGGTAGGCAATGGGATAGGACCCTTCACCAAAGCACCGGTCTTCAATGCTGTAGCCACGATGACTTCAGCTGAGCGATCCAGGACCGCGGGCTCATAAGCCCTCAACCGGATTTTAATCTTCTGTCGAGCCACTTTCTCTCCTTCGCGATGGCTACTCCAGCTTCACCAGTCAGGTTCGTGCAAATCCGATTTCGGACATCAAACTTGAGAACCAATCTAGCGCCTGCTCACCTGTCGCGTAACCCTTTCGGGTTTATTTATCGCCGTCAAAGTTGCGGGAGTGGCTGTTGCCACTCCCGCCGAAAAACCTATTCGTGAATTTTTGCCACCACGCCGGCACCAACGGTGCGGCCACCTTCGCGAATGGCGAAGCGCAGGCCCTCTTCCATAGCGATGGGGGTGATCAATTCAACAACCATTTTGATGTTATCACCAGGCATAACCATCTCCACGCCTTCAGGCAGTGCAGCGTTACCGGTCACATCGGTGGTGCGGAAGTAGAACTGAGGACGGTACCCGGTAAAGAACGGGGTGTGGCGTCCACCTTCTTCCTTCGTAAGAATATAAACTTCGCAGTCGAATTTAGTATGAGGTGTCACGCTGTTAGGTTTACAGATAACCATGCCGCGCTCGACATCTTCCTTCTTCATGCCACGAAGCAACAGACCAACGTTATCGCCAGCCTGGCCTTCATCCAAAATCTTGCGGAACATTTCCACACCAGTACAAACGGTGGTCTGGGTGTCGCGCATACCAACCAACTCAACCTTGTCGCCAGTGTTGACGATGCCACGTTCGATACGACCAGTAGCAACTGTACCACGACCACTGATGGAGAATACATCCTCCACGGGTAGCAGGAAGGTCTTATCAAGGTCACGCTCGGGCAGCGGAATGTAGCTGTCCAAAGACTCAATCAGCTCGAAGATGCACTTGGCATCGTCGCTTTCAGGATCGCCGCTCTCGAGGGCCTTCAAAGCCGAGCCGCGAATGATAGGAGTATCGTCTCCTGGGAACTCGTACTGGTCCAGCAGCTCACGGATTTCCATGTCAACCAACTCGAGCAACTCTTCGTCATCAACCATGTCGGCTTTATTCAAGAAGACTACCATTGAAGGTACGCCAACCTGACGAGCAAGGAGGATGTGC
>JADGDU010000042.1 GCA_016744705.1 Candidatus Krumholzibacteriia bacterium | reverse complement strand
ATTCTTTGCGGAACAATAAAACAATACAAACGGGCCGCCAGAGGTGCCATGCATCCTCTCGCGGCCCGCGATGTTCAAAGGCCAGGAATTATCCTGCCACCACCTTGGAAGCCACCCCCATTTTCACTAAGTGCCTATACAAAGTACTTCGGCTAACTCCCAACAACCGGGCGGCCTCCGCCCTATTGCCATTGGCTTCCGTCAAAGCCAACATCACCCGGGCTCGGGTAACTCCGCCGGATGAAATACCCGGTGCGGGGGCTGTGCCTGCAATCTGCTGTGGGCCGGTGAAGAATATGGCCTCATCATCAAAACGACCCACCTCTACGCACACTTGGCCAGTGGAGGCCATTTGCACCCGAGCCTGCCTGGCCACCATGGCAATTTCCCTAACATTTCCCGGCCAATCGTACTGCTGCATCAGCTCCAGGCTGTCGAGATTAAAGTACTCTGCTGGTTCGGCAGGACGACCCACCGCTCCCGTCAGGAAGTGCCGCATCAGAGGAAGGAGATCCTCTTTTCGCTGCTGCATGGATGGCAGTTTCAAGGACAATATTTTCAGACGATAGTAAAGGTCTGCGCGAAATTTTCCTTCGGCCACTAACCTTTCCAAGTCTGCGTTGGTGGCCGCCACCAGACGGATGTTGGTCTGCCTCTGCTGGGGATCACCGATGGCATGGTAGGTGCCATCCTGCAGCAATCGCAGCAGCCGGGGTTGCAACTCCAGAGGAAGCTCTCCGATTTCATCCAGAAAAAGTGTGCCGCCGTTGGCTTTGGCTGCTAGGCCAATGCCATCCCGATCAGCTCCACTAAATGAGCCCCGCACATGTCCAAAAATTTCCCGTGCAAACATGCTTTCCGGGATGGCGGTAACATTGACACAAACCAGCTCTTCTGAACGCCGCCTGCTTTGATCGTGCAGACGGCGGGCGAACAGTTCCTTACCGGTTCCGGTGGCACCTGTGATGAGCACAGGTTCTTCGGAGTCGGCGAAGGCATCGCTGAGTTGGATCAAGTCCCGCATCCGGGCTGAAACATGGATGATGGGCGGTGCAGCCAAAGGTTGGTTATGAGACGTGGGAATTTCACTATTCCAGCCATCACGTTGGATTCTTTCCCAACGAGTTCGGCGATTGGAAATATTCATCAACAGGGCCCGGGCCTGAATCACCCAAAAATCAACTCCCGACTTTAGGAAGGGATCCAAACTTTTGAGGGCTTCCTGCCATGTCTTTTCAAGCATGGCACCCACGTCATCCACCAGCGCACCATCGACCTGGGCCAAACGGATGTTGGCCTGCACCAAAAGAGATTGGCCCATTTCGAAACGGGCCCCCACCTGCTCCAGCAAATCAACGGATTGATCAATGTGCTGAGCCCCCTGAAACAAGTCTCCCATTTCAAATAAGGCCACGGCCAAAGCCCGGCGAACCAAGCCTTCCTCATGCCGGTCCTTCAGTCTGCGAGCCAATACCAGAGCGCGGCTCAGGACAGTTACACCTTCGCTGTGTCGTCCCAAAAGAGACAGGCATTGTCCCTGCCGGCATAAGACCTCCATCACGATATCGCCTTCGGGAGCAATGCTGCTGCCAATGGCCAAAGCCCGACTGTAATAGCGACGAGCCTGATCAATTTTCTCCTCATCCCGATACACATCACCCAAAAATTCAAGAGCCAAAGCTTCTTCCCTGGCCAGCATCAATTCGTTCGCTTGGGTGTAAGCTTTTTCTAAAGTCGCCCTGGCCCCTTTGAAATTTCTCTGCAAGCGCTGGTTGCATCCCATGGCGATGGCAGCGCGGCAAAGAGAAACCTCGGCATTGACTTCAGACAGAAGGGTCATCGCTCCGCGAAATTCAATATCCGCCTGGACCAAATTTCCCCGCTTGTAATTGACAATCCCCAGGTTTAGCCGATTGCCGCCCATGTTTTTGCGCATGCCTAGCTTTTGGTGTAATTCAAAAGCCCGGCGGAACCATAGGTCAGCCCCTGGAAATTCAGAGCTGCGGACCAGCAGCATACCTTGAAGATTTGCTGAGCGAGCGCTCTCCAATTCTTTGCCCACCAAACGGAAAAGGCTGTACGCCATTTCCGCATCTTCCCGGGCCTTTTCCGGATCGCCCAGGTTACTCAGGCAATGCCCACGCAAGAGAAGAAAATCTGCCAGAACCACTGGTAGTGAATCCCGTTTGCGATCAATGAATAGGGTTGTTTCCCTAATCACCTCAAGGTATTCACCCCGCTTGAATGCAAAGGAGAGCCTCACCAGGTCCAACTCGGACATATGGTCGGGCACCAGAGAATAGCGTCCGGCCGAGGCCAGCAAAACCTGGAACTCGTCAAACTTGTCCAACTGATACAGATTGCGGGCCCACAGTACCACCGCATCACATACTCTGGCCGTACCTGGCTCAGGTAGCAAAACCACTGCTGCATCGGTTTCGCTTCGGGTTTCGATCAGGTCCATACCTTCACGCACCAGAGCCAGGGAAGAGGAATATTCCTCTCGATTATAAGCCTGCAGGGCCTGATTGAAAATCAGACCCGGCAGGGGACGTTGGGCCAGGGATAAAAAATTCCTGGCTTTAGCGGACATGGCTTGCCTCCGCACCCAAATCAGAAGCACTGACGGCGTAGATGGAAAAGATCGGTACACCATCCATGATGTCCACTCTCAGCATGATCACATGGGAAGCTGCCTCGATTTCATAGATCACCAAATCAGAATCCCGGGGAATGATCCGTCGTTCATGCACCGTATCATCACCGCCGCCACCGACATAGTCGTTTGAGTCGAGGGGATCACCCTCGCCGCCGCCACCGGGGCCACCTTGATTGGTGCCATCAGACATCATCATTCTGGCCTGGCTTGCCTGCGGAACCAGTAACAGGGTCGTAACCACGACCAATGCTGTAATTTTAACAATTGGATTTTGGAGTAGTGTTTTCATGACTCTCTCCTGGGAAAACTCGGGAACAAACCGGGGAATCAATGAAACTACGGAATAAGGGGGGTTTTGGAAAGAGAGGGGACCTGTAAAGAAAATCGGCCAGGCTCAAACCCGGCCGATTCATTGTTTTTTAAGCAAGCAATCAAATGCCTACAACAACCCACCGTTCAATGGCTTCATTGATTTGAGAGACGACAAATGGCTTGGTCAGGAAATCGTCCATCCCTGCCGAAAGACAATCACCCAAACTGACCTCTGCTGAATTGGCGGTCATGGCCAACACCGTCACCGGGTGGCTGTGTGCCTCATGGTCATCAGGCAGGCCCTGTTCAAAATGCCGCACTTTCCGTGTAGCCTCCAAACCACCGAGCACGGGCATTTCCATATCCATGAGAATCAAATCATAGCGGCGCTTGCGGCAGGAAATCTTATACATTTTTAAGGCTTCCGCACCATCAACAGCAGTCTCCACTTCAAAGCCCATTTTGCTGAGAAGAGCTTTCCCCACCTTACGGTTGACGGCTTGATCATCAGCCAGCAGCACCAACAAAGGGGCATCGGGTTCAGCCACAGTTTCAACCTCAGGTTCAGGTTCATCACCGGGCATACTCAATTCTATGATGGGTTCATCATCGGGAACTTCCACCGGTGCAGGCAGGCTATTGACAGCTGCCAGAGCCGGCAAATGGATGCGGAAGGTGGACCCTTCTCCTTCGACGCTTTCCACGGCCACGGAACCCTCGTGGGCTTCCACTAGTTCCTTGGTGATGGACAAACCCAGGCCTGTGCCTTTTTCTCCTGAAGTTCCGCTCTGCGACAAACGGGTGTATCGGTTGAACAAATCAGGAATGTCTTCGCTCTTGATCCCAATTCCCGAATCTGAAACCGCCATAATCAATTCCCCAGGCCGGCCATCACGCACCGATACTGTAACGCTGCCCCCTTCGGGAGTGAACTTGATGGCATTGGAAAGCAGATTGTTGCAAATGCGCATCAGAGAAGACCTGTCCCCATTGATGCGGGTATCCTCTGCAGAACAGAATGAGTCCAGCACCACCCCCTTGGGGCCGGCGGTGTGCACCAAGCTGCGGGCAGAATCTTCCACCACCTCAAAGAGATCCATTTCATGACGCTGAATTTCCGATCGCCCACTGGCCATTTTGCCTATGTCCAGCAGATCTGAGATCAGGGACAGCAAATAGTCACCAGATTGGGTGATTCCCTCCACCATTTCCTTTTGGGCCAATTCCAAAGAGTCATCGTCTTGCAGAAGTTGGGCATATCCCAGAATCCCCGTTAAAGGAGAGCGCAAATCATGAGAGCAAGCCGCCAGAAATTGATCCTTTACCAGGTTCATATCCCGAAGCCGGGCTACGGAATCCAGTAGACTGTTTTGCATTTTCAGACGAGTCAGATAGGCCCTCATCCGAGACACCAACTCTTCCTGGAGAAAGGGTTTTTTCAAATAGTCAGTAGCGCCCATTTTGAACAGCGAAAGGATTTTTTCTTTATCATCGTTACCCGAAAGAAAAATCACAGGCAAATCTGGGTAACCCAGCTCCCCTCGGATGGCCACCGTCAGGGCATCTCCATCCATGCGCACCATATTCAGATCAGTAATGACCAAATCCACTTCATTGGCGGGGTCCCTCAGAAACTCCACAGCCGTATCTCCGTCATCGGCCTCAAAAATCTGAACACCCAAACGGGTTAGACAATTTTTAATAAAATTTCTCGCAGTACGGCTATCGTCCACCACCAAAACAGACATGCCGGCCAATTCCGTACTACATCCAAGAGCACGGTTCACATGATGCAACAATTCCCCGGGAGGCCATGGTTTTTGGATAAAATCTGCGGCGCCGACCTGGAAGCCGCGCAATCGGTCTTGGTCTGTGTCATTGGAAGTGACAAACATGGCGGGAATTTTGTGATTCCGAGTCTTCACCAGTTCTTTTTGCACCTCATCAGTTTGCAGGTACTCCAGGAATTGAAACCCATCCATGCCCTTCAAAACCACCCGTAAGGTGATCAGGTCAATTTGGGGCTCAGTTTGCAAGATTTGCAAAGCCTCTTCAGGATTGCCCGCTTCATGGATTTCATAACCACTGGGCAGCAGCTCATCTTTGATGAACCGTCGAGCCAAAGGACTCTCTTCCAAGACTAAAAGTTTCATTTCCATTCCATCTTTCGCCACAAGGCAATACGACCCTCAATCTGAGTGTCCGGTCTTTATTTGTCTTTCATTTGGTATTATCGGCCTCCGTGCCGCATTATTGACTCAAATTACCGACCACTTGCATAAAGGAGAAACCGGCATGGGAAAGGCACTTCAAATGATTACAATTGGCAGCTTGTTGGCATTGAGTTGTTTCTGGGCAGCTTGCGATGGTGGCGGGTCCGCCGATGAACCACCTTCCTCCACCAGCACAAACCCATTCCTGAGCCCTTGGGCCACAGCCTATGGCCTACCTGATTTTGATGCTGTTAAAATGGAAGACTACCGGCCCGCCTTTGCTGCAGGCATCGCCCAACAACAATTGGAAATTGATACCATTGCCTCCAGCACCGAAGCCCCCACTTTCGAAAACACCTTGGTGGCCATGGAAAACTCTGGGGAAACTCTCCGCCGAGTCAGCAGTGTTTTCTACTCCCTGAATGGCACCATGACCAACGAAGCCATGCAGGCTGTGGCCAAGGAAATGGCTCCCGTGCTTTCCGCTCACCGCGATGCCATCAAGCTGAACGAGCCCCTCTTCCAGCGCATCAATACGATCTATGACAACCGGGATCAACTGGCCCTGGATGCAGTACAATTGCGTCTGTTGACAGAAACTCACAAAAGTTTCGTTCGCTCGGGCGCCTTGCTGCCTGCCGATAAAAAGGAAACGCTGAAAGATTTGAATCAGAAGCTGGCTTCCCTGACCCTTCAGTTTGGCCAGAATGTTCTGGAAGAAACCAATCGTTTTGAGATGATCATCACTGATGAAGCCGACCTGGCGGGACTGCCCGACGGTGTAATTCAAGCGGCCGCCGAAACGGCCACCAAACGCAATGCTCCTGAAGGATCCTGGGCCTTCACACTCCACAAACCCAGCCTCATCCCCTTCCTCCAGTATTCCGAAAAGCGAGAACTGCGGCAGCGCATGTTCACCGGATACGCTAAAGTTGGCGACAATGATGATACCCTGGACAACAAGGGCATCCTGGAAGAGATTGCCAACCGCCGCCTGCAAAAAGCCCAATTGCTGGGCTACGAAAGTCATGCCCACTATGTGCTGGACGACAACATGGCCAAACAGCCCGCAAAGGTTTACGAGTTGTTGAACCGGGTCTGGACACCTGCCATTGAAATGGCAGGCCAGGAGGTTCAACTCATGCAGGAAATGATTGACCAGGAGACCTCCTTCAAGCTTGAGGCCTGGGATTGGTGGTACTACGCGGAAAGAGTCAAAAAACAGCAATACGATTTGGATGAGGAAATGCTGCGCCCCTATTTCCAATTGGAAAATGTGCGCAGTGGAATGTTTGAAGTGGCCCACCGGTTGTTTGGCTTGAATTTCACCGAATTGCCCGACGCCCCTCGTTACTTAGACGAGGTGAGCGTCTTTTTGGTAACCGAAAAAGACGGCACCGAAGTGGCAGTGCTCAGTCTGGATTATTTTCCCAGGGAGAGCAAACGCGGCGGCGCCTGGATGAGTTCATTTCGGAAACAAACCTACGTTGAGGGAAAACGAATTCTGCCCCTGATTTTCAATGTGGGGAACTTCACCCGCCCCTCAGGCGATAACCCAGCCCTACTCAGTGTCGACGAAGTGGGAACCATGTTCCATGAGTTTGGCCACGCTCTGCGCGGCATGCTCAGCGATGTGCGTTACCGCAGCCTGAGCGGTACCTCCGTAGCCCAGGATTTTGTGGAACTGCCCAGCCAAGTCATGGAGAATTGGGCATTCGAGCCCGAAGTATTGCAACTGTACGCCAAGCACTACCAAACGGGTGAACTCATTCCTGCCTCTCTGGTGCAGAAGTTGGAAAAGTCCAAACACTTCAACCAGGGTTTTGCGACCACCGAATATCTGGCCGCCAGCTACCTGGATATGGATTGGCACACTCTGGAAAATCTGGAAGGCATAACCGCCAAGACTTTTGAGAAAAAGTCCATGCAGGACATTGGGCTCATTGACGAGATCATCAGTCGTTACCGCAGCCCCTATTTCCGGCATATTTTTGCCGGCGGATATTCTGCCGGATATTATTCGTATCTGTGGGCGGAAGTACTGGATGCCGATGCGTTTCAAGCTTTCAAGGAGAGCGGAGATATCTTTGACGCGGCCACGGCCCAGTCGTTCCGCCAAAATGTGCTGGAAAAGGGTGGCAGTGAAGACCCCATGGGGCTTTATCTGAAGTTTCGGGGAAAAGAACCAGGCCCCGAAGCGCTTTTGCAGCGTCGAGGCCTGGGAAGCTGAGTTTGCCCTAAGAATGTGTCTATCTTCCACCCGTGGGAGATAGACACAATTTCCAAGGCACCGCCTTCTATTTGGGGCACGGACCGTATTGGTTGTCCGGTTCGCTGTCTTCAATAAAGAAATAAATCAAAACAAACGCACCAAAAGGAACAAAGGCCAGAAGATACCACCAACCCACTTTGCCAATGTCATGCAAGCGGCGCACGCCAACACCAAGGCTAGGCAAAAACACGACCAGACTAAAGATTGTCGCTAGAATGGTAAATCCAGATTCTCCAGAGTTCAGCATAAAATAATCAATACTCGTAAAAATGAGGTTTCCAATAGTCGCAAAAAGAACAAAGTACCAATACTCAGAACGACGAGCCCGACCACTGAAAACAGCATATTTCTTCATCGCGTCCAGAAAATAGTTCACAGTCATTTCCTTCCGAAAAATTTTAGATAAGACCGAAGAGTCGCCGGATCATAAACCACCGACCAACCTTCATCAACAATATTGAAGACTTAAGATCAATCTTCTTCTGTTTCCCTGAAAGAGTCCAACCGCTTTTCCAGATCGAAGTCTTCGGCATCTTCCACAGGATAGGCCAGGCCCTGTTCCAAAACAGCTATGGCTCGGGGCAAATCTTGAGGCGTTTCCCGGTCGGTATTGAAGCGTGGGTTGCCCAACATATCTGACAAATACGCGTAGCCGGCCGAACGGTGAGGGCGCTCAGCAATCAAATCCAGCAATACTTTTTCACCTTTGCTGGGCTCTCCTGCCAAATAATGAAACTCACCCAAGGATGTCTGAAAGTTCTCCCGCAGAAGGTCGTTCTCTGCAGTGAACTGCAACAGAACCAAAGAACAGAAGGAGGCGCCGGTTTTGGCCATGGCGTCATCAGTCAGAGCCTGATGATGCAGGGCTGCACAATAATCCTGCATCCAATTATTCAAATAGAAAGACCCATCGTAGATGGCGACCGTTTCATCGCAGGATGTCATGGCGGGAGTTAAGCGCAGAAGGAATTGATCCCACACTCGCGACCAAGCCAGGCAAGCACCCTGATAATCCTGCTTATCCAGTTGGTCCTGACCCTGGATTATAAAACGATCAATGTCGTTGTCCTGCTCTCGGCCACGGGATTCTTTTCTCCAGCCGGAAGAGACATCCTCAGCTTTTATAGAAGCAATGGGATCAACTGCGGCAGTGCCCATGCAACATTTTTTGTATTTTTTACCACTGCCACAGGGACAGTCTGCATTGCGATTAATAGTACCCAATTTAATTATTCTTCCTGTTTGTGAGCCTTAAGCCTCGTTCACTGCTCAAGTAAAAAGCGTAAGTTCCCAGCCAATGACCACCTTCATAATGATCGCCCGTCACTGCATCAAGCCCTGCCTGGCGGTGAATCTCGGCCACTTCCTGCAAAACTTCCCGGCGAGGATCAGCAGCTGGCAGTCCCAAGGCCATGCCTTCCAGCATCCAGGCCCGACTCAAATTCAAACCGTCAAGATGAGCCAGTTTGCCATCGGTTTGGTCAGTAACCTTAGCCACTGGCAACCAACTCGCCCGGAATGCGGTCGGCAGATCCGGTAAGAACGACTGCAACCAACCTGCATATTTTTCGGGCTCCATCACCCGGCGCATGAGATCGGCTTCGGCCAGGGCTGGTGAAAGAAAATCCTGACCCGATGGTTCGAAGCGCAATGTGTTCTCAAAATCAGATAAATACAAACGGATTGAGGTTCTCTCTACCAGATTTTCCAACTTTTCATGGCCCACGATGCGGGCATAATCAAGAATCAACCCAAAAGCAAAAGCCGTTTGGCTGTGCTCTCCCGTGCGAATGGGATATGCTAACTTTGGCAACCAACTGCTCAACCGGGCCGTGCAAGCCTCTTCCAAAGGCAAAAGAGCGGCAGACCAGATCGCAGCATCGGAGCCTCCCTCTCTTTCCCATTCATGCAACTCGGCGGCCAATTGCAGTAGCCAGGCCAACCCGTAAGGCCGTTCCCAGGAGGCACGTCCCTCATCCAGAAGATACTGGGCTTCCAGCGCGATGTTCGCCTCACTCAAGTGGCGGTTCAGAATGGCTCGCGCTTCGGCGGCCAGAGCGTGCTCAGGATAGAGGCGGGCAAAGCGGGCCAGCAGCCAATGGCCGTGCACCGAAGAATGCCAATCGAAGCAGCCATAGAAAGCTGGGTGTAGTGAGCCAGGTGTGCCCACATCCGCATCCGAGCGCATGGTGTGGGCTATTTTATTAGGATATTCCTGTTGAGCACAATCAAGGGCCAAGCTCACAAAAGGAACCATCTGCTCGGCGGTTATCTTTTGAGGTTCCGCCCATCCCACAGGGACCCCCAGCACCGCCACTAAAAGGAAACACCCCAACAAACGGACAGAAAAACTTCGCAACATCCGAACCTCCCACAGAATCCACCAAAAACAAAAGCGCCCGCAATTCACATATCGTATATTAGACGCACAATACTCGACAATTCACCTCTGCCTCAAGGAACAATCATGGAATACAGATTTCTCGGCAAATCCGGACTCAAAGTCAGCGCTCTTTCTTTTGGTGCCTGGGTCACATTTAACGACCAGCTCGACGTGGACGCTGCCTACCAGTGCATGAAAACCGCCTATGATTCTGGAGTGAACTTCTTCGACAACGCCGAAGCCTATGCCGATGGTCAGGCCGAAACTATCATGGGCCAAGTGCTGCGTAAGGCCATGTGGAAACGGTCGGATTTGGTCATCAGCACCAAGATTTTCTGGGGTGGCAAAGGACCCAATGATGTTGGTCTTTCCCGGAAACACATTTTCGAAGGCACTGACGCGGCTCTCAAGCGCCTTGATATGGATTACGTGGACCTGATCTTCTGCCACCGCCCCGACCTGAACACTCCCATCGAAGAAACCGTGTGGGCCATGAACCAGATTCTCAATCAAGGCAAAGCCCTGTACTGGGGAACCAGCGAGTGGAGCGCCGCCCAGATCCGGCAAGCCTATGATTTTGCCCGCCGCGAACACCTCATCCCACCCACCATGGAACAGCCTCAGTACAACATGCTGCACCGGGAAAAAGTGGAGAATGAATTTGCTGATTTGTACGACGATATCGGCTTGGGAACCACCATTTGGAGTCCTCTGGCCAGTGGCATTCTCACCGGAAAATACAGTGATGGGATTCCTGACGGATCCCGCATGAGCTTGCCTGATTATAAATGGTTGCTGGCCCAGTTGGACAGTGATGCCGGCCGTCAAAAGATTGAGACTGTGAAAAAGCTGACTCCCCTGGCCCAAGACTTAAGCTGCACCATGGCCCAGTTGGCCCTGGCCTGGTGCCTGAGCAATGAAGATGTATCCACTGTTATCACCGGTGCATCCCGACCGGAGCAGGTTACAGAGAACATGAAGGCCCTGGAAGTGGCACAACAACTAACTCCCGATGTGCTGGAAAGCATTGAGGAGATCCTGGGCAATAAACCAAACGGGGAGCAAAACTGGCGCGGAGTGTAAAAGCCTGAGAATTTTGAGGATGGATGCGTCCACTGCTGCCCTACGAAAGCTGTTTTTCTGCCAGGGTCATAATTGGCTTTGCGCTAAAAATGACCCTGGCTTGATGGCTGTCCTTAAAATGAGGTGCTCAGCCCAGCGCTGACCGCCTGCTCTCCCAAGCCGGCCCATTCAGCAAAAAGTCCTACTGGGCCCAGCTGAACCGCTGCCCCCACTGCTAATTGGTAATGGTGAATGTCGGTACCGGTGACATCTACGCCATCCATTTCCCAATCTACCGGCCCACCAAAAACCCTGGCCGCTACGTATGGGAAAGTATTTCCATTGACGTTCCAGCCAGCCCGGGCGCCCAAGCGAACGTCAGTGGCCAAATAACTGGTGGCTGTTTGTGTTTCTGGATTTTTCGTTTCGGTCCAGGATGCGCCCATAAAGAGTGAAACATCAACAAAAGGTGTATACCCATCACCGACCAGAACCCTGTTCTCCACCCCGATGGAAAATAACCCACCTGGCTCAACAGAGTGCACCACCCCATCCGGCGAAACCATGTCCCCATCCAGAATGAGGCCTATACCGGCTCGCAGAGTCCATTTGTCGTTGATAAGCCATCCACCGGCCACCGATACTGTGGACATTTCCACATCCACATCCTGGTCATCATCAAAACGTATGGTGGTATCGAAAATCCCCAAACCCAATCCCAATTGGAATTGATCTCTTTCTGTGAGCTCAGGATGGCTTTGTGAACCAAAACATTGAGGGGGCGGACCGCCCGGAATGGGAACACCTCAACCATAGGCAGTGGGCACGGCAGCTAACCACATCATCCCTATTAACCCCAGACAGATCACTGATTTTTTCATTTTTTACCTCAAAAATAAAAGGAACTTGCACGTTGTTTGTAGTGATGGCTTAACATAGTCGGATATCCAAAATCAACCCATGAAAGTTTTTGATTTTAATTAGGTGACAAAATAGAAATTTGAAACGAGATTGTGGGCGATTAATCTGAAACAGGCTAATCACTTGTGACTCTAAACTATTACCAGAATGGAGAAAACCATGGCTGAATTCATGCTCAAAGGCAATACCTTCAATACTATCGGAAAACTGCCCGCAGTGGGCGCGGATGCTCCCAGCTGCATCCTCGTAGGTGCAGACTTGAGTGAAATCGACCTGAGCAGCTACTCCGGTAAACGCGTGGTTCTTAATATCTTCCCCAGCATCGACACCGCCGTTTGTGCAGCCAGCGTCCGTCGCTTCAACGAAGAAGCCGGCAAATTGGAAAATACGGCAGTAGTCTGTGTTTCCGGCGATCTGCCCTTCGCCCACGGCCGTTTCTGTGGGGCTGAAGGCCTGGAAAATGTGGTTTCCTGCTCCGACTTCCGTGACGGTGCTTTTGGCCGCGCTTATGGTGTGCGCATTATTGATGGCCCCCTGCAGGGTCTTTGCGCCCGTTCCATCGTCGTTGTGAACGAAGAGGGCAACGTGGTTTATACCGAACTTTGCCCCGAGACTGTGGAAGAGCCCAACTACGATGCAGCCCTGGCTGCCTTGAAGTAGATCCATTGGTTCAAGAGCCTGCCACCTCATAGAGGGTGGCAGGCTTTTTTTGTATGCTTCATGGCATTTCCCACTCCCAGGACTTAGACTCCAGACATGAGTTTTCTTCAGACACAACTAACGGCCCAAACAGGCATCAACGTCCCGGTTATCTGTGGCCCCATGTTTCCTTGTAGCAATCCTGAATTAGTGGCGGCAGTGAGCCAGGCCGGTGGCCTGGGCATGATCCAACCCATGGCCCTGACATCCATCCATAAATACGATTTCCGTGAGGGCCTGCGCTATATCAAGTCGCTCACTGATCAGCCCGTCGGCATGAACCTTCTGCTGGAACACGCTTTCAAGAAATATCAGGTCCGGATGGACCAATGGATTGACATTGCTCTTGAAGAAGGTGTCCGCTTTTTCCTCACTGCTCTGGGCCACCCCGGCAGCGTGGTGCCCCGCATTCATCAGGCGGGAGGCATCGTTTATCACGATGTGATCAACCGCAAGTTTGCCCTAAAAGCGGTGGATGCAGGAGTGGATGGTCTGGTCTGCGTCAACAGCAGCGCCGGGGGTCATGCCGGTGGCACGGCCGCCCTCGACTTGTACCGAGAATTGGCAGACCTGGGGCTGCCTCTGGTTTGCGCCGGTGGTATTTCTCAACCCTCCGAGGCCAGAGCCATGATTGAGGCAGGCTACGCCGGAGTTCAGATGGGCACTCGTTTTATTGCCACCAGCCAATGCAATGTTCACCCGGATTACCACCAGGCCATTATCGCTGCCCAAGCGGGGGACATTGTTCTGACGGAGAAACTCAGTGGTGTGCCTGTGGCCGTCATTGGCAATGAGGCCGTGCGCAAAATGGGCACCCATGCCGGCGGCCTGGCCAAGCAACTGCTGCGCCACCCACGCACCAAAAAATGGATGCGAATGTTCTACCTGGTACGATCTATGCGGCGGCTTCCCAAGGCATCCTATAAGGGCAGCAATTATCAGAACTTTTACCAGGCGGGACGCAGTGTTGGCGGCATTGATGAAGTCATCTCCGCCGGCGAAGTAGTGAAACTATTCGAAAAAGGGTTACACTAAAGGCCACTGCGAAACACTGACACCATGAACGATGAATAAGAGGAATGCCACATGCGCGGATCATTCGCAGAACAAGGATTTTCCCGGGGTGAAGAAATTGCCCATGCGATCACTCACGGTATCGGTGCCCTGGCCAGTATTGTAGCCCTGGTGGTTATGATTGTCTTGGCAGCCCAAAGAGGCGACGCCCGACTCATTGTGGCCGTGAGTATTTTTGGATCTTCCATGGTGATCCTTTACACCGCCTCCACTCTCTATCACGCTCTCATTCCCAAACGTGCCAAGCGTTTTTTTGAACTCATGGATCATGGTGCCATTTATCTTCTGATTGCCGGATCTTTCACCCCATTCTCACTGGTGGTGTTGGGAGGAGGCTGGGGTTGGTCTTCTTTAGGCGCGGTCTGGGGATTTGCCATTTTGGGAATTATCTATGAGGTCGTGCTCAAGCGCCCTTGGAAATGGCTCTCGCTCACGTTTTATATCGGCTTGGGCTGGATGATGCTAATTCCCGCCAAACCCCTATCGGCATTGCTGCCCCACGATGCTTTGGTTTTGATTGTGGCCGGTGGTGTGGCCTATACGGGGGGAGCCGTTTTTTATGCCTGGCGAGGGTTCAGATACAATCACGCCGTATGGCACCTGTTTGTACTGGCAGGAACGGCATGTCATTTTCTCTGTGTTTTGAAATACGTAATTCCTCCGGCTTGATCCGGGACAATATGCATTCCGCCCTGGTCACCGGAGTTTTAGTCTAGTCAGAATGGATGCGGTAGCCTTCTCTGCTCATGCAGCCCACAAACTTAGTTTCCCATTTGTGCAATTGCTTTTCAAACCGAGTGACAACCCGCCCTGCTCGAGGATCATCCGGGAGCAATAAGTATGAAGATTGGATGAGCCCGGAAGTGACGGCAATGGCCGCTCCAATGGCTGCCCCATTTCCTGGTCGACCCACGACCTCGCCGGCCACGGTGCCAGCCACGGCTCCTTCAGTCGCCAGACAGATCAGCCCCCGCTCAATGTCCTCACGATCCAGAGCCACCGTATAACCTTGGTCGACTAAAGCGTCGTAGGCCAGGTATGGATCCCAGTCCAGTTCCAAGCAAGTCCAGTCGTAGCATTGCAACTGGTCTGCATATTGCTGGTCTTCGGATTGGTCCAGGCGGGGAGACATCAATTTGTTGGTCGGATTGGGGTATGGATGCTCTTGGCTGAAGGCCATCGAGGCACACATCAATAGGGCCACAAGAGTCACCCAGACAATCTGCTGATCTTTGTAGCTCTTCTTCATCCGCACTTCAGCCTTTCCGGGTCGATGATGATCATATCATGAGTTCGACACCAGATAAGGTTGGTTGAGTGGAAAAGGCTGGAGGTGATCACCCCAACAGCAACAAACGGTGCTCCATTTCACGCAAAGGCATCAAATCGCCACGCTTGCTGGCCACCACCACCCCACGCTGTAATACCTCACGGGCTTCATGATGGCGTCCCAGTTTTTCCAAAACCTTGCCATGGGATAGATAGAGGCTGCTATTGTTTTTTTGCTCGGCGACCGCTTTGCCAAGACACGATTCCGCGGCACCGTATTGGCCCAATTCGGTCAGGGCATTGCCCATGCCCATGAGGGCCAGAGAATCTCGGGGGTCCATCTCTAACACTTCAGAAAACATGGCTCGTTTACGCTCCGCCTCTTCTTCTCTGGCTTTTTTGTTGGCTATTTCCTGCTGTTTCAGAACTTCAGGATCATGGACCCCGAACTGTTTCATGGTAGACAAAGCCCGCTGCCGCTCAGCCTCTTCGCGGTTGCCAATTTTCATGTAATACAGGGAGAGATTTGTATGCACCATGGGCTCATCAGGAGCCACTTCTTCCAGCCGGTGAAAGATATCGATGGCTTCATGGAAACGTTCGCCGCGGCCAAGGATAACACCCAGCGCCTCATAAGAATCCCCATGAGTGGGATCCAGATGAATGGCTTCTTCCAGAAGATTGGCAGCCATCAGGTCTTCACCTTGGCTGAAAAGATGCACGGCCCGTTCATGAAGGCTGCGCGCCTTCTCGGCCGGTACGCCTGCAGCATGAAACGGAAGCATAATGATTTTTGCCGAACGCAATCCACCTGGGGTGATCAAAGTTAGGATGGCTCCAGGGTTGCGGTGCTCTCGATCCAGAAATACCATTGCCACCATGGCGTCCCATACTGTTGAGTAGGTATGAGAAGCCCATCGGCCAATGGTGTTCCCTTCGCTGTCCAAAACTTTTTCACCCACGGCAGGCAATGGTTCCCCCGATTGGGTGTCCAAAAAGAGCAGCCCCCGCAATGCCATTTTCACGGAACCGTAGGAGCGAATCCGGGCCAGAACTTCCTGTCCCAAATAACATCCTTTGGTAGCGCTGACCACATGGCTTTCCAAGCCAGTTTGCGGAAGAACCATGGAACCTGACTCGATGTCTGTGCCCACGGCCGGCCACCCCGCCTCCAGTTGGAGGCTGGCCCAAACCTTGGCCGCACCTTCTGATTGATCCAGGTGAATCCACTCTTGCTCAGTGGACCAGTCCTCCAGAGCTTTCATTTGTTCTTGAGAACCATCTCCACGTGGCCAGAGGAATAAATATCCCGTATCTCCAG
The DNA here is from genome assembly GCA_016744705.1 of Candidatus Krumholzibacteriia bacterium. Lineage (GTDB taxonomy): Bacteria > Krumholzibacteriota > Krumholzibacteriia > LZORAL124-64-63 > LZORAL124-64-63 > LZORAL124-64-63. The sequence continues at coordinate 1,790 of JADGDU010000042.1, read as the reverse complement.
TCAGTTGTGAAGGCAGTTTCAGAAGGTGAGAAAAAGGGGCTTGGTCGGCTTGAACACCCGCCAAAAACATTCCATCGTACTGTTCGCTGGCATCATCAAAAAATACATTTTCAGTGAAAACAAATTTCTCCAGATCTGTCTGGAGAACAGGAACCAGCTCACGAGGCATCACCAGAAGAAACAGAGGATGGGGTTGCCCACGCTCCGGCAACTTATGCAAACTGAACCAGGCCAACAGCAACCCTTTGCGGTCCACCCGGGCCGATAACTGGTGCCCCCCGAACGGAACAGAGGCCACGTCACTCGTCAGTTGAGAATGCAGAAATGACACCGCATCGGGGCCGCCCACCATGAGTCCACCCAGGTTGGGCGCTTCATTCCACCGAGCATAAAGGCCGCCATGGCGGATGCGGCGGCAAAGGTCCTGCATTGCTTTTCCCATCACACTGAAAAGCTTTCTCCGCAACCGCAGGTGTTGCTGGCGTTAGGATTGCTGAACTGAAAACCTTTACCGCCCAAACCACTTTCATGATCCAAAGTGACTCCGCGCAGGTAAATGGTGCTCTTGCGATCCAAAAGAACCTGAAACCCTTCAAAGGGGATGACGATGTCGCCATCTTTTTCGCCATCAAATTCCACCTTGTAGACCATGCCACTGCAGCCGCCTCCGGAAACCGCCAAACGCAAGCCTTGATCTGCGGCTTCTTCGGTGGTCAGCAATCTCCGCACTTCTGAGCAGGCCGCTTCGGTTAAGGAGATGGGTTGTTCGCCCGTGGACGAACCGGTGGCTAAAGGTTTGGGTTGGTTGGCCACTGGTTCAATATATTGCTCAGCCTTGGCCGTGACCTCCGTAGGAGATTTATCTCCAGGGCGCCGGAAATACTCGCTCAATGGAATGAGTTTACCCACCTGGACCGAAGGTAGGATCAGGCGTTTGGTTTTGACCCAAACGCCAAACTTGGCCACCCGTTCCAGATACTCGGCATTAGTGCGACCGTCGGGCCCCTGGCCAGACTCATCCTGGGTGTGGGTGTCTACATCCAGCAGCACGATGGCATTGTCCTTGCGCTCATGGCAGCGTCCGACATGGACCGTATCGCCCATGTGCGCCACCACTGTGATTCCGTGCAGCGGATCTTTGGTGTCGTGAAATGTTCCCATGGTAGCTCCTAGTTGCAGTATTCGTCGAAAGCCAGGGTGAGGTCGGCAGCGATGGTCGCCGCGTCCCTACCTTCAATCATATGACGGGGAACAAAGTGTACCAATTCGCCATCTTTGAGCAGGGCCATAGAAGGGCTGCTGGGGGGCACATCACCCAAGAGATCGCGCACACGCGCGGTGGCTTCTAAATCCTGGCCCGCGAAAACGGTGGCAAAGCGCAGGGGAGTATTGGAATGATCCATGGAGATGCGCACAGCGGGGCGAGCGCTGCCTGCTGCGCATCCACAGACAGAGTTGATGAGTACTAATCCTGTTTCGGATTTGTTGGTGAAGAATTCGTCCACCTGCTGCTGTGTGCGCAGTTCTTTGATACCAACTGAGGTCAATTCAGCGCGCATGGGAGCCAACATTTGTTCTGGGTAAGGCATGAATATTTCCTTTGTATTGAAAAAAGGACACAATGTGTCCGGTTATTTTGAAGATAAATTAGAAAGTTTACTAAATTTGTCAAGTATGTTTTATTTCAGCCAGCTGCCCAGGGCAACACCCAGGAAAGTAGCGATGGCATATCCCAATGTTCCACAAAGAATTGCAGGCAATACCAGAGTGTTCCACCCCCGCGCCACAGC
>JADGDU010000041.1 GCA_016744705.1 Candidatus Krumholzibacteriia bacterium | reverse complement strand
GCCTAATTAATATGTCCCCACTTCTCACAAAAAATCATGTGACACTTCGCCCTCGATTTTCACCAACCCGTAACTGACCAACGTTTCTTCGATCGCCCATCGACGAGCGTTTCGGATATCCGCTCGCGAGGTGGCCTCGGTCAGGATTTTACGTTCTCGCCGCTCCACTTTTCTTCTCAGTTCAGAACGATTAGGCAGGGGGTGATGTCCTTCTTCATATGTTTCCCTGGCGGTTCGGCCCTTCAAAACTGGTCGCGGCCGATCCGCATTTAGATCATGCATTATAACACGGATCCGGCACTTGAGGGTGCTTCTTGGCCCTGCTCTACGCATCGCCCGTTCCATACTCTTGATGTCGCGCATCGAACGCTCCTGCTTCCCATTGTAACGAGGCGTCCCTGGTGGTGAGGCCAACGACAGCACACCATATTTTTCAAGTAGGGTTTTCACCTCAGGCGCATGGTTGATTCCCTCAAGATCCTGCTTCAGAACCAACGGCGCACCGTAACGCTCGAACGCCTGGCGAAGACAGCCTGCCACATCCCGACCATACGCCGGCCCCCTCACCAACCGACTGTTCACCTTCAGGCGCGCATGATCGTCCTGAACAACCAGCAACTCCTGCTTCAGGCCTTCCTGCTTGAACCCTGTTCCGTCCTCGCTCCACAACACATTACTGGCCGTGGCTTCGTAACGAACCGGCGGCGGCTTCTCCTCTTCCTGAGGCCTAAGATCTTCGATCACCGAAGCGATCGTTCCGTGGCTCCACTGGCCAAGACTTTCCCTGCGGCACCAGGAAGCCAAAACCTGGGGACCCCACTGACAGAAGTGCTCCAGGTAACATTCACGGATGGCAAGACGGGCCTCTGCGCCGATCACAGAGGGACGGCCGCGCCTGCAGACTGCCTTTGCTTCAAGACGGCGGCACTGCCATCGCAGCAAAGCATCAGAGCTGACACCCATGGTCGCGGCCATCATACAGAGCGGCCACTCAGCTGCCTGACCCTGTGACATCAGAGCCACTCGTGGCTTTGAGCCCGGCGTTTCGGGACCGGTTTTTTTTTCCCTGAGCTATCCGCTGCTGCCGTTCCGCCTTCCGGTGAAGTTCCAACATCGCAAGAGCGACTTCGTTCTTCAGGCGCTCCTGTTTCAGGTCCGATTCCAACCTCTTGTTCCGGGCATGAAGGGCCGCCATTTCTTTCTGTTCCGCGGGGATCGCAGGGCGGCCACGCCTCTTCGGGTTGAGTGCCTCGGTTGCCGCTTTGTCCACTTGGTCTATCGCTCGGTACAGGGTCTGCCGGCAGACGCCGAACGTCTTGCAAAGGTCTGTCACCGAAGTGCCCGGTTTGCGGGCAAGCTCTACCACTTCGTACTTCTGGGCTCCGTCCAGGTTCTTCCATTTCAGCGGACTGTTCTCCGACATGACCACCCTCCATATCTGCCGATAGATGGGCCACCTCATGGATCGATTCGCCCACCTTCAGCTCAATATCTTCACCCTGGCGCACAACTCGAACATCCGTATCACCAAGACGACCGAACAGATACAGCGGAGGCTTCGGCTCCTGGCCCAAAGCCAACCGCTCACTGTTTTCTCGGCAGCCGTGCCGACGGGCCATCTCTACATCGTTAACCACACCATAAAAACGATCGGCAGGACACGCACCACCAATACCCTGATGCGGCCGCTTGTGATTATAAAAAGCCACCCAGTTGTCCAGACGTTGGCACGCATCGGCGAACGAGGCGAACGTCGCCTCGAAGAGGAATTCTTTCCAGATCGTCTGCCAAAAACGCTCGATTTTCCCCAACGTCATTGGGTGGCGTGGAGCCGAACGAACATGCTGGATGCCCTGCTGTTTGAGCACCTTTTGGAATCGCGTAGTTCCACGCCAAGCCACAAACTGGCGGCCGTTGTCGCTGAGTATTTCAGCCGGTGCACCCCACTCTCCGATGGCGCCTTTGACCACTTCCAACACTGAGGCTGCCGTCTGTTGGCGGAACAAACCCCAACCCACCATGTACCGGCTGTGGTCATCGATGATGCCGATCAGATACGCCTTGTACATCCGCTTTAACTCAAATGTGAAGATATCGATCTGCCACATGGCATTGGGGAGCTTGCGCTCGAACCGGCGGATCTGCGGCGGGCGGCGTTTGGATTTGACTGGCTTGCCGCCGAGGCCAGCGGCGTTGACCACCTGACGGATCTTTTCGGGGCTGATATCCAGTGCTTCGTTGTTCCGAAGCTCGTCATGAATGCGTCGGACGCCGTGCTCCGGGTTCTCTTTCCGGTGCCGGATAATCCGTTCCTCAAGGGCGGAACAAATCTTACTTGCAGAGATCGTCGAGGGTCTGCTGCAAAGGCCACCCAGACCTTCTTTGTTGAAGATGTTCAGCCAGCGATCAATGGTGCAAGGCTGAACGCCGGCGACTTGTGCTACGTCTGCTCGGTCGGCTCCGCTGACGATTGCTTCCATGGCCAAGGCCTTGATTTCGAAGGGGACGGGTTTACCTGTTCGCCGCTTGGTTTTCTTGGTGCTTTTTGCCTTAGTTGGGGCCACAGCAGTGGCTTTCAAAAGGGGCTTGTTGGACTTCCAGAACGCCATGACGTTCCCTCCTTTGTCCGGACAATGACCGGGCTGGAGCGGTGGAAGTGTCAACTAATTTACTGTGAAGATGAGGGACATGTTTTAATGGACGCTACAGGGGAATCGGGGCTGACCTGCAGATCGGCGGTGTAGCGGTGGGCAGAACTTGTGGACACCACGGGGGCCGCCAGGACGGGCAGGCCGAGGATCAAAAGGGACAGGGTGATGCCGATGAGCTTTTTCATTGGGGTATTATAACATTTTTAGCGCATTGGGTGGGACCCGCAGCCACCTTCAGGAACAATCAGCCAAAAAAACAGGGTCGCGGGCCCCCTTGCAGAGAACCAATCGCGACCCCAACCCTATCCTGCTCGAAGCAGGTGACCTACATCCCCAATCCGATATCCTTCGGTGGGTACTTCTTGAACGTGGCCCCATGGGCTTTCATTTTCGCGCCCAGGGTGGCCAGCCAGGCGTTTCGGCGGTGGCCCACCGTCATCTCCTCTTTTGGGTCGATGTATAGGTTGAACAACCAGGGGGCCAGTCCCACGTCCTGAATCAACGCCAGGTCGATGTACATGTGGGGGGCCTGGGGAAGGATGACCTTCACATGCGACTTGTATTCCCGCATTCGGCAAGCCATGAACTCGCTCCCCCACCAGAAATACACGGCTTCGCGATTGGAGCGCCCCTTGTCCAGCAAAAGGAAGGAAGTTTGATCGACGAAGTCGTAGTAGCGGTCGTCAGGAAGCGTTTCCCTCGAAACGCCCGCCAGGTTCAGGGCCGTACCGAAGAGATCCATGAGGTCGAACACGTCGTCGCTTTCGCGCCCGGGCGCGATAACTCCCGGCCAGTAGGCGATGCCGGGGATCCGCACCCCGCCCTCGAAGGTGGTTCCTTTGGCGCCGCGGAAAGGGGTGTACCCGCCGTCAGGCCAGGCGTCCATCTGCGGACCGTTGTCCGAGGTGATGAAAACAAAGGTATTCTCCAGCAATCCGTTATCCTCGAGGGCCTTGACGATGTTGCCGATGTGCATATCGACCTCGGCCACGGCATCCTTGTAGGGGTATTTGCTGGCGCTGAGTCCCTCGAAATCAGGGTTGGCGAAGTTGTCCGCATGCACCTTCATGAAGCAGTGCTCCAGGAAGAAAGGCTTCCCATCCTTGGCCAATTTCTTGATTTTATCCAGCGTAAAATCAGCCAGAACCTTGTCTGCCCGACCCATGTCCTCGGTGGATTCGATGGAACTGACGTTTTTGGTTTTCCCGTTTTTAAAGCCGTGGACCAGACTGTGGCCAATGCCCAGTTCCTCGAAAGCTGCGAATTTTTCCTGGTCAATGACCAGATCGGGATAGCGACGTTTATCCACGCGCTGGGAAATCTCCTTTTGGGCGGCATAAAAACCGTAGTATTCGTCGAAACCCACATCGTGAGGCCTCATGCCTTCGGCTTCGCCGATATGCCACTTGCCCACCAGCAGGCTGGTGTAACCCGCATCAGCCAGAATTGTGGGCAGACTCACTTCATCGGCCCAGGGATTTTCTGTGATCTTGTCTCCGGCCAGGATGGGGCGGGTCAATCCGGTGCGCACCGGAAGACGGCCCGTCAGGATGGCCGAACGGGTGGGCGTGCAGGTCTGTTGGGCGTAACAGGAGGTCAGGCGAAGCCCTTCATCGGCCAGACGGTCCATGGACGGGGTGGCAGCACCCACTCCGATGCCACCGCCGTACCGTCCGACATCTCCGTAGCCCATGTCGTCGACCACCAGCCAGACGATGTTCGGTTTTTTCCCCATCTTCTTGGCCAGGTTGGCCAGCTTTCGGGCCACTTCCTGGTCCTGATCCGGGTGGGGAATGGTGGGTTCAAAATTCTCCGCGGTTCTGACGGAGCGGTCAAAGCTCCCGGCAAAAACCGTCCCGCTAGTGGCACAAAGCCCAACGACAATAACAACCAGCGATGCAAAACGAATCAATTTCACGATCTATCCTCCAATACCAGGTGAATCCCGAGGTCAGTTGAGTGTAATGGCGACGTTTTTAATTTTCCCCTCAAACGCAAACGGCCTTCGCTCGTAATAATCAAGGGCCACCGGTGACCCCAGATCCACGCCCACATCGAAAGTCTCAGTGGCTGTGAAGGCCGCCGGAACGGTCATGTTCAGGGCCACGTTGCCGATGGATTTTCCATCCACCGCAAAGGTGACGGTTCCCGACTTGCCCGGCCCCTTGATGTCCGTATTGATTTCAAGGGTGTGCTTGCCGGCACCGAGGGGCTCGTCACTCCTGAATTCGTACTGCTCGATGATCAGCATATTGTACAGATAGACAAGATGACCCTGGTCAAGATAGGCCGTGACACCACCGCCGGCTCCACCGACTGCATACAGCACGCCGTTCGCCTTTTCATCCACCGTGAGTTCCACCACAACCTTGTTGCTTTCGCGTCCAATGCCCGGGGCGGTGAATTCCGGCATGCGCAGCGTGTTCTGGTTGAAATTCCAACTGGTGTAGGCCGTTTTGATCCGGTCGTCGGGATGAACCCGCAACCAATTGCCGGCACCGATGGGGAAATCCTTGTTGTCTTCCGCAAGGGTCAGGAAACGCGCTTTCAGGTCGGCAAGCATTTCGGGATGCTCGGCGGCCAGATCATTGGCCTGGGAGAAATCGTTGGCCAGGTCATAGAGCTCCCACACATCGTTATCAGAGTCCCAATTATTGACTCGCTGCACCGAGGCCGGCGAATCCCAGGGCAAATAAGGACCGAAGGTGCAGGCCAACCAACCTTCGTGGTAGATGGCGCGACTGCCGTTGTTGTCGAAAAACTGGGTTTCTTTTGTACCGGGCGCTGTCGGTTTGTCGAAGGTGTAGGCCAGACTGACACCATCGAGGGGCATTTGCTCGAACCCGTTGACCACTTTCGGTTCCTTGATGTCGAGGATGTCGTAGATGGTCGGAGCAATGTCCACCACGTGATGGAACTGGGTGCGCATGGTCTTGTCCGGCTGGATGCCTTTGGGCCAGGATACGACCATGGGATTGCGGGTGCCCCCAAAGTAGGCTCCCAGAAGCTTGGTGCCCTTGAATGGAGTGCTTCCCGCCCAGGCCCAACCGGCGTGGTAAATGTTGTCGGTCTTGGGCGACCCGAGCACATCCACGCCGCCGATTTTTTCCAGGGCCGCAATCTGCTGCTCAACCGTGTTCGGGATGTTGTTTTGGGCCAACAACTCGCTGATGGAACCGCGTTGGCCTTCGGAACTGGATCCATTGTCGCCGAAGATATAGAAGATGATTGTGTTTTCCCGAATCCCGCGTTCTTCCAGGCCCTCGATCAGACGACCAACCTGGGCGTCGGTGTGTTCCACAAAGCCCGCAAAAATTTCCATGAGGCGAATCTGGAAGGCTTTCTGATCTTCAGGAATGCTGTCCCAGCCGTCCAGGGTTGAATCCCGGGCCGTCAGTCTGGTGTCGGCAGGAATGATGCCCATTTCAATCTGGCGCTTGAAAACACGTTCCCGGTAGGCATCCCAACCGTCATCGAACTGTCCTTTGTACTTGTCTGCCCATTCCGGGAAAATATGGTGGGGGCCGTGCACGCCACCGGGTGCCCAGTACATCAGGAAGGGTTTGTCCGGTGAAAAACTCTGGTGCTCGTCCAGCCAGTCGAGGGCCTTGTCCGCCATGTCCACCGACAGGTGGTACTCGGGGTCATCGTGGGGCGGCTCGACCTGGTTGTAGTTCTCGGTCAACCGGGGCTCCCACTGGGATGTTTCGCCCCCGAGGAAGCCGTAGAAATATTCAAAGCCATAGCCGTTGGGCCAGCGGTCCTTGGGCCCCATATTCGTGGTCTCGATGGCGGGCGTATTGTGCCATTTGCCGAAGGCCGAGGTGTGATAGCCGTATTCTTTGAGCACTTCGGCCAGGGTGGCGGCGGTCTTGGGAATGGTTCCGGTGTAGCCGTCGAAAGCAACCGCCCGCTCGGCGATGGTGCCGGTTCCGACCCGGGTGTGGTTGCGTCCGGTCAGCAATGCGGCCCGCGTGGGCGAACAGATCGAAGTGGTGTGAAATGTATTGTAACGAATGCCCTCACCGGCCAACCGCGACAGAGTGGGAGTTTGAATTTCCCCGCCGAAGGTTTCGGAAATGCCGAAGCCCACGTCATCCAGCATGACGATCATGATGTTCGGGGCATCGTCGGGCAGTCGCTGGGGCTCGGCAGGCCACTTCATGGTGGAATCCTGAAGGCGCGGCTTGGCCACTCCGGCCATGGGAGTTGGCGGAAAAGGCAGAACCGAGCCGTCTGTCGCCGATTGGCTGGTGGGTTCGGGATTGGAACACCCAACCAGTAACCCCAGGGCGCCAACAACAACCACAAGTATCATTGCGTTTCTCATTCGGTTATTCCTTTCGAAGACCCATTGGCAATCAAGGTCATCATACCCACCATGAGGATGAAGGACCCTCGCACTAGAATTTTGCCAGAATTTTTAGCCACAAGTAATCTCCTGAAAGTCTGTTTCTGGTGTCGACCTCGTGCAGCCATTTGAATTCAGCCACCCAATCGACCCCGGCAATGGCGCGGGTGTAGGAAACGGAAGGTCCCAAACCGATGGTCTGGCCCTTGAAATCCCCGAAGGTGGCCCCTGAGCCGCTGTCTGCAGTCAGCTGGTTGTAATAGAATCCACTGATGCCGGCGCCGGCAGAGGCCTTCCCCAGGGGGAAATGCTGGGCCAAGGTGCCGTCGAGATGAAACTGGGAGCCGGTTTTGTAGTCGGTGGCGTCGTTGATCGTATTGAGATCGTAACCGGCAAAGATGGAAACTTCACGGCCGTTCTTTGGGCTCAGGTACAGGTAGCCAAGGGTGGGTTCGAAGGTCCAAAAGTTCTTTCCGGTGTTGGCCAACCTGCCCACCTCGTAACTCCCGGTTGGAGCATACATGCCAAAACGGAAGTCGAGGTGAGAGCTGGAAGAAAGTGCGTGTGACAGCATGACGGGCATGACCATGATGTCCCCCAGACCGCTGGTGCTGTCAGAACGGCGTCCGGTCCTTGGGCCGGCTTCCACGTCGCCGGAAACATCCATGAACACGTAGGGGATGGTGGCACCAAATCCGTAGGAAAGATTGTCCGCAATTTCGAAAGGAGGTCGCCAAACCAGGGTCAACCCCAAGGCCCTGGATTTGGCTTCAACATCGACGGTGCTGGTGCCGGCGATGGGTATCGAGCGATCGTGGGATCCGTCGTAGGAAATAACGTTCAAACGGGCCACGAAGGTGGTGTCGGTGGGAGAGGCGTCGGCAAACGAAGCGATGGAGCCGGGAAGATAATGCCCAGATCCGCCCTCTTCAGCCCAAACCATGTCGTTTGCTGTACCAAAAACCAGCAAACAGATGGCGAACAGGAATGCTTTCATGCTTTTCCATTTCCACTTTCGTTCAGTTGGATCAAAACGGTATCAACGGGCAAGGCAACCGAGGCCACATTCTTTTGGGACTTGCCGAGGTTAGGAAATAGAAGGGTTTCCAATAAATGAAATCATCTCAATGAAGCTGTATCCCCGACGTCCACTGGAGTTCCTCCACACCCGAACTGCAGGTTACAACCAAACCTTCACCTGGGCAAGCAAAAATCCTAAACCATTTTTGTCCTGATCCTTTTAATATTTCCACCCCCCTCTCCCATAACCGCCGATCCGGAGAGGATCTATCCCAAGCTGATGAATCCAAAGATCGTTTCTACAGCATGTCGGCGGGTATCGAAACTGACCGCAAGGAATACTACTTCCAACTCGAGTCCACACAGCGCGGTTCTCTTGACATTACGTCCTGGCTTGCCTGGTTCCTCGATTGCCTGGATCGCGCCATCGATAATGCGGACCATATGCTGAGATCCGTGCTTCTCAAAGCTCATCTTTGGCAACGCAACAACAGAGAACCAGTCAACGATCGCCAGCGCAAGGCGATCAACCGGATGCTGGAGCACGATTGGGAAGGACATATGAATACATCCAAGTATGCTCGAATGACAAAATGCTCCCAAGACACCGCGTTACGCGACATAAAGGAGTTGCTGGAGCGAGGCGTCCTTATCAGAAATACAAGTGGCGGACGGAGCACAAGCTATCGCCTAGTGATACCTGACTGATTCTGTCTCTCCAACGAAGGCGAGTGTAACCCGTCAGATTATATTTCTTCACAAACCGCCGGGCGTGGCTCTCATTGAAAATGATCAGGTGGTTAAGAAACTCTCTCTTAATAGTCCCAACAACTCTTTCGCAATATCCATTCTGAGGTGTGCCGAGCGCACAAATTAAAAGCCCGCCTTCCCTATAAGGAAGGCGGGCCAATTACTCCAGAAAAACCTGATTAAACCTGGTCAGCCTCCAGCTTCACCAGCTTCTCATATTCCTCATCAACCCAGGTCTGCAATCGTTCAATCACATGTTCATTACCAGGCTTGAACAAGTGCTTAAACCGGCCCTGCTTTTTCATCCAGGGCTCAAGAGGAGCGCGGTCCTTGGGTTTCTTGTTGATCTTATAAACACCATTTTCCACCTCGAACAGCGGCCAATAGTTGTTCTCCACCGCTTCACGAGCCAGATCAATACCGATGGCCGGATCAAAGTGCCAACCCACCGTGCAAGGCATCAGAATATTCAGGAACGCAGGGCCTTTCACAGCCAGAGCCTTCTCTACCTTCATGGCCAGATCTTTCCAATGGTATGGAGTGGTCTGGGCCACGTAAGGAATATTATGAGCCACCATGATCTTGGTCAGATCTTTGCGGTTCTGGGTTTTCCCGTAACTGTCACTGCCGGCAGGTGCCGTGCTGGTGTAAGCTCCGGGAGGCGTCGCGCTGGAACGCTGGATTCCGGTGTTCATGTAAGCGTTGTTGTCATAACACACATACAGCATGTTGTGACCCCGCTCCATGGCTCCGGAAAGCGACTGCAGACCGATGTCGTAGGTACCACCATCGCCACCAAAGGCGATGAAGTTGATATTATCCCGCTCCACCGGAAGTTCGCCGTGCTTCTTCAACGACCGGAAGGCCGTTTCCACACCACTGACGGTGGCGGCACAGTTTTCAAACGCACTGTGGATGAACGATGTGCGCCAGGCGGTGTACGGGAAAATTGTGGTCACAACTTCCATACAACCGGTGGCTCCGCCCACTACGGTGTCGGCCCCTGCAGTCAGCATAATCTGCCGCAGAATATTCGACCCGGTGCAACCGGCACAGGCCCGGTGCCCGCCGGAAAGAAGCTCCGGATGCGCGGTCAATGACTTAAGATTCTTTGCCATGTCTGGTTCTCCTTTCCTAGGACCTGACGCCCAGAAGTGTGACGTCTTTCATTTTCTCACCTGAAGCAGATTTCTGCAGATCTTCAATAACAACAGCTACGGTTTTCAAATCAAAATCGCGACCGCCGAGCCCGTAAATGTATCCGTGCAATGGCACATTTTGGCCGTACATGGCCGAACGCACTTCCATATAAACCGGTCCACCCTGACCACCAAAACTGGCCGAGCGATCAAGCACACAAACAGCTTTGCGGTTGGCCAGTTTCTCGGCAATGAATGAGACGGGGAAAGGACGGAACATACGGATTTTCAACAACCCCACCTTCACGCCTTTTTCACGGTATTCATCGATGACATCCTTGGCCGTTCCGGCGCTGCTGCCAATCATGACCATGACCATTTCCGCGTCGTCCATCAAATACTCTTCACACAGGTCGTAGTGACGCCCGGTCAACTGACCGTACTCTTCACTGACGGAGGCAATCACCTCAGCGGCTTTATCGTAAGCTGCAATCTGGGATGCCTTGTGCTCAAAATAATAATCCGTCAGATCCAGCGGGCCCACGGTGATGGGGTTTTCAACATCCAGCAACGCATAAGAAGGCTTGTGCTTGCCAATGAATTTGTAGGCCTCGTCGTCCGGGAGCATGTAAAGGCTGTCCGCTGTATGGCTGATGATAAATCCATCATAGTTAACCATCACCGGCAACCGAACATCCTTATGCTCGGCAATGCGCCAAGCCATCAGGGCGTTGTCGTAAGCTTCCTGAGCATTCTCGGCAAAGAGATGAATCCAGCCTGCATCCCGGCCACCCATGCTGTCGCTGTGATCGCAGTGGATATTAATATTTCCACTGAGAGCGCGGTTCACCATGGCCATGCAGATGGGCAAACGCAGAGAAGCAGCGATGTACAGCACTTCCCACATCAACGCAAATCCGGCACTGCTGGTGGCGGTGAAGGTACGGGCTCCGGCAGCAGAGGACCCCACGGCCGCACTCATGGCCGAGTGCTCGCTCTCCACCAGAATCATTTCCGTGGTGGACTCACCATTGGCCACGAACTCTGCGTACTGGTGCATCATCTCCGTTTGCGGAGTGATGGGAAAAACGGCAGCGACATGGGGCTTGGCCTGCTTGAAAGCATGGGCCACAGCCTCATTGCCGGACAGTGCCACTAGTTTTTGTTCCATGACTGATATCCTTTCCGGCTTGTGCCTATTTTTCTTCCCGAACCATGACCAGGGCCGATTTGCCCTTTTTGGCGGGAGGACATTCGTGGGCGCAGATTCCGCAGCCCTTACAGTGATCCAGCAGAATGCCCTTCATGATGGGCTTCTCGCCGGAAGTATCGATATCGATGGCCGAGTCCGGGCAATAAATCCAGCAGAACATGCACTGGATGCAGTTTTCTTCCACGAACTCAGGGACAAAAGTGCGCCAATCTCCGGTGGAATATTCGTGGGCGTTGCCCGCGTCCCGGATGATGCCGCCCTCGTGCAGGTCGTTATTCTTGATAAAACTCATTCGGACACCAACTCCTTGTTGGCCCGCTCCACCGCGGCCAGGTTGCCGTCGATGACAGCTTGGGAAAACTTCTTACCCAATTGCTGGACCAGGGCATCTTTCAGCTCTTCAATAGTCAGCAAACTATTGACCGCCAACAGGGCCCCGATCATGGGCATGTTGGGAATGGGCCGACCAATGGTTTCCAGAGCAATTCCCGTGGCATCCACGGTATGAACCGCAGCCCCTTCCACCCCCAGCTTCTCAACAGTGTGAGCAATACTATCGGTGGTGTTCACAATAAAAACGGTATCGGCACTGGTCCCGGCATTACAGCCGGCAGCTGCTGAATCCATCAAAGTGGGATCCAGGATAATGACGATGCCCGGGTTCTCGATCATGCAATGCCGGCGGATGGGCTTTTCCGAAATGCGAGTAAAGCCCCGCATGGGTGCCCCACGCCTTTCAGGGCCGTACTCCGGAAACCCTTGTCCAAACATGCCTTTGGTCAGCACGGACTCAGCCAGGAACATGGCGGCCGTCTTGGCCCCCTGTCCGCCCCGTGCATGCCAGCGGATTTCAACCATCTGACCTGCCATGGAACCAACTCCTTTGGTGGAAAAAAAATGCTTCGGGGTGTAGAATATAGCCCCCGACCTTGGAAAAATAGTGTTTTCCAAAGGACGTTTCAAGGGAAACCACAACATGTACCGAACAAGTAATGATAGTGAAAACCATTATCAATCAAGTGGGTTATGAGATTCTGAAAATAGAGTCTCTCCACGATGTCCCGGCACCCGAAGGAGTCGCGTCCATGCCAGAGCAATCGATGATCATTGAAATGATGTTGGATGGAAACCCTAGCACCTACGTGTTGGGTCCCCTGGCCGGATTGGAATTGGGCAACTTTGTCCCGGCACCCCCTCCGGTGTATATCATTGATCAAGTTGTCGCCCAATTGCACCCGGACTGGATCCAGCAAATTCAGAACAATTGTACTGATGCCAAGCAAAATACGTTGCTGGTTCCCGGTGGGGAAAGCCTCAAGACCATGGCCCATCTGGAAAAAATATACCAATGGCTGGGCGATCAGGCTGTGGCCCGAGACGCCACCATTGTTGCTGTGGGTGGTGGCTCGGTGCTGGATTTGGTGGGCTTCGCGGCTTCCACCTGGCGCCGTGGCGTGAATTTTGTCAGCATCCCCACCACTTTGTTAGCCATGGTGGACGCCGCCCTCGGTGGTAAAACCGCCATCAACACCGCCGGTTTGAAAAACCCTGTGGGCAGCTTCCACCCGGCCCGAGGCATTCTGGCTGACGTGGGCTTTCTCAGTACACTGACTTGCAACGACTGGCGCGACGGCATGGCCGAACTGATTAAAACGGCCATCATTGGTGATGAACGTCTCTTCGCCCACCTCTATGCCTTCCGCGCGGACCTGGCTAAGGTATTGGGCCCTTCCCCAGCTGAAGAACCAATTCCCGGAATCTTGGGAGCCCTGCCCTGGCGCCAGTGGGTGGGCCGGGCCGCCAGTGTCAAAGCCAGTCTCGTCAATCGTGATTTTAAGGAAGCTGGGGCTCGCAAGGCCCTGAATCTGGGCCACACCCTGGGCCATGCCCTGGAAGCTTACAGCCATGAACACAGTCACCCCCTCAGCCATGGGCAGGCCGTATCCATAGGCATGGCCGTGGTGTTCCGCATTGCAGCTGAGAGAAACTTCTGTTCCCTCTCCCATGCCTTGCAGGTTCTGGAGTTGCTGGAGGCCTGCGGCTTGCCCATCACTTGGCCAGCGCCGCCTCTTGACCGTTTGGAAATACTTTTGGCGGGGGACAAAAAAACATCCGCCCGGGAAGGACTTTCATGGGTCCTTCCCGAGCGGATTGGTAAAGTCAACGTCCACGCCAAAGTGGCATCAAAAGAGTTGCTGCGGTGGCTGGATGCCCCCGCGGCAGACTGATTCTACTTGGCTAATACCATCTTCACTGTTTTCACTCCATCAGCACTGCTGAGACGGGCGAAATAGACTCCGGTGGCTGACATTTGTCCCCGGCCATCTTTCCCGTTCCACATCACTTCATGGCTGCCGGCATCCATTTGTCCTGAGGCCAGTTCCCGTACCAGACGTCCTCGCAAATCGAAGACTGAAAGTTTGACCATCCCGCTGCGGGGCAAGTCGAATTTCACTTTAGCCATGGGATTGAACGGGTTCGGAACCACGCCGGTGATGGCCAGGACCTTGGGAGCAAAGCCGTCGCCGGCAGGTGTCGCCTGAGCACTGGTATACACACGCTGGGAGTATCCACTGCTATAACCGTCGGCATCCACGGCCACAATCAAGTAATAGCAGTCGGAAGGTGGGTTGTCAGTAAAGGTGGTCACCGGGTGATCCACGGTGGCTACGGCATTCAATACAGTGGGCACAAAAACATCTGCGGTGTCACGGTATACCACGTAGTGCACGATGTTCTCTTCTGCAGAGGCATCCCAACTCAGGCGAACATCATCACCACCCATTTGCATCAAAGAAGCACCAGTGACCCAGGCTGGGGCCACAAAGTTGGCGGCGGGGCCACCCAACAACCCCATGTCTGCCCGTGATCCATCAGGGTCTATACAACTGGCATCATCCTGACCTGCATCGATGCAGGGGGAAAATTGCGCCAGTCCAAAGTTACCAGCATCTGCGTCGATAAACAGAGGTGACAGGGAGAGATCATGAGCCCCGACTCCACCATTGGCATAATCGGCCGGCAGATTACCAACCACGTTGTTGTAATCAGCAACCATGAGCTCGCCCACAGCCATCAATCCAAATCCCTGATTTTCCAA
Organism: Candidatus Krumholzibacteriia bacterium; assembly: GCA_016744705.1. GTDB lineage: Bacteria > Krumholzibacteriota > Krumholzibacteriia > LZORAL124-64-63 > LZORAL124-64-63 > LZORAL124-64-63. Next base: position 3,818 of record JADGDU010000041.1, on the reverse strand, counting down.
AATGATATTATTTCGCACCAGGAAATCGTCAGAAGCCAGAACCATCAAGCCACCGCTGTTACTGGCCACGTTCTCTTGGAAAAGGCAGTTTTCAATTTTCCCGGTGGCATTCATAGCACCCAGGCCACCAGCCAGAATGCTACCTTGGTTATTCTGGAAATAAGTATTGGTTACGGACAGAGAGGCACCATCGGCATACAGACCACCGCCGCTTCCCCCAGCTGTATTGTTTTGGAAGCTGGCACCATTGACAGTCACGAAACCACCGGAGGCCATAAGGGCGCCACCGTTGTTGAGAGCCTGGTTGCCAGCAAATTCGACACCAGCCAGGTCCACTACGGAATCCTGGGCGAAGAGCGCCGCACCGTCATAGGCGATTGTTCCGTTGGAGAGATTTCCGCCATCCATCTCCAGAGTGGCGTTTTCCACATAAATGGCTCCACCAAGGTTATTGACGGCACCATCACTGCAACCGTTTTGCTCAAAGGTGCATTGGGTAACGGAAAGTTGAGATCCACCAAAGACCGCCAAGGCGCCCCCTTTGGAACCAATGTTGCCGTTAAAAGAACAGGCTTCGATAGTAGGCTCGCCACCAATGACACAGATGGCCCCACCATATCCCAGACCACTTCCCAAGTGTCCCCGGTTATTATTGAATACGCAGTTGGAAATTGTTGGCGAGGCTCCATTGATTAAAATTGCCCCTCCGTGTTGTCCACCCACGGGGTCGGAACTGATGGCAGCCGCACAATCGGCAAAGAGAAAACCATCCACACTGCCCATGTCTCCACTGCCGGCAAGAAAGCGCAAGCCAGTGGTACCGGAGACAACTTTCGTCACATAAGTCTCGGGATCACGGCTGGTGAAATCGTCACTGAAACCACCCATGAGCGCCACCGGACCAGAGACCGTCAAAGAACCGGGGTAAGTGCCGCCCGCCACCAAAACCGTGTCCACACCGCTGCAGACGTTGAGCACGTCACTGATGCTGTGACCGGCAGTGGCAGGAGATTCATAGGGTGCGATGTTGCTGCCCAGATCTGACACATAACGCACCTGGTGCCCGATGATGGAAATGGGGCTGAGGGTGGTACCGTATCCCTCTTCAGTGCCCCCGTCGCTGGGGAAAATCACCAGGCTGCCGTAGTCTGTGCTGCTGTTGGGAACTTCCCAGGAATAAAGGCCGGTATTGGGGGCATTTTCGGCCACCAAAATGTCGTGGCAATGGCCTTCGGTGCCTAACCAGATGTCCACGTTGCTCACAGCTGCTCCACTGGTTTCCCAGGTCAGGTCGCGAATTTCTCCACCCAACAACTCAGCGCCTTCAATGCTACCCGTCAAATCAATGGACACAGGAGGAGCCACATATTGCAGCTGGGTGATACTGGAGCCGGTGTTGGCGGCGCCGTATTTCACGGTGACATAACCGCTTTCGCCGTAGCCAGGGCCCCAGGAGTTCTTGATGATCCAGGCCCCTTCTTCATCACAGGATCGGTCATCGTAACCCACAATGAGCACCAGGTGATTGGTGGAATAACTGATTTCTTCAAAACACCCGCCGCTATAACTTTCAAAGGCATCACTGGCATCAATTCCCGTGCAGACTGGGCCATTTTGCAAGGCAGCTTTGATCTGCTCGACATTGTTGGAAATGTGGTTATAGCCGGTGATATAACCGTACTTATTCTTACCACTCTGTATGCAGGGGGCTTCGGGAGAATCCATGCCCAGGTAAGGCATGCACGCTTCGGTCACAGCTCCCTGTTGCTGGAAAACATAATAAGAGGCCGAAGACCAGCCACCGTCGCAACCCGCTCCGTATGGATTACAGGAAACACTTTGCTGTTCGGATAAATCCATCTCCACGCCATAATAAATTTTGATGAAGGCTTCCAATTCTCCGGTAGCCGCAAACGCCCAGCAGGACCCGCAATCACCCTGGTTTTTCACCGGCGTGATTCCGCCGACGTCCCGCCAATCCAAACTCGAAGGCAAAGGGTCTCTCTGCAGAGGGAAAATTTTCAAATGTTGCTCAAGTTCTTTCTGGTCCGCATCAGTCATGACAAAACCACTGCGCAGATTCAGGCGCTGCTCAGGAGTGATGGTACGGCTGAAGTCATCACTGACTTCAAAGTTCCAACCATTGTCCTTGATTTGCTGGCGTAGCTCATCAATATCCGGAGAAGGCATCCCCGCAGCCAAAACAAATCCATGGGTGGAAGTCAGCAATGCCAAAATCATGAAGGTCTGGACAAACCGGCGAAGGAGCCGGCCTCGGGGGGCCATGAGCAGCATGGTTATCCTCTCAGGAAAATTGAGCGACAGAAGCGAGACCTGTCAGAAGAGATAAGCTATCGATATAAGTATACTATAAAACCTTCGGCAACACAATAAGTCAAATTTGGCAATTTATTTGATTTTTCATGTAATCCCGCCCCGAATATCCCATTAGTCTCCCAATATGAGCTCAATAGATGGACACAGCATCAAAATCGTGCAGGACATCAACCTGCCGGTAGGCGTCTTTGAAGTTTTTTAAACACTCTTTCAACCAATGGCGGTTCTCTGGATTCAAAGACCCTTTCAGGAGTATCTGAAATCGATACCGATCATTCAGGCGGGGAAAAACCGCTGGAGCGGGCCCCATGACCGTGATGCCAAAGGGTTTCAGATGGGTCCGCATGGCCAGTGCCAATTGGTCGGCCGCCTCCTCCACCATACCCAATTTCGCACAGCTCAAACCCAATCGTAATAGCCGGCGATATGGCGGATACCCCAAAGCTTTGCGCACGGGCAATTCCGTCTCCAGGAAAGCCACATAATCGTGTTGGGAAGCGGCCAAAATGACCGGGTGTTCTGGCTGGTAGGTTTGGAAAACTACCCGCCCTGTTCCGGTGCGGCCACTGCGCCCAGCCACCTGTGTTAGAAGCTGAAATGACCGTTCGGAAGCCCGGAAGTCAGGCAATCCCAACCCATGGTCAGCCGACAAAACCCCTACCAGGGATACGCCGGGAAAATGATGCCCCTTGGCCACCATCTGGGTGCCCACCAGAATTTCCGCTTCCTGCCGGGCGAAGGAGGATAGAATCTCCTGGTGGCTGCCCCGACGCCTGGTCGTATCATGATCCAGGCGCAGAATGCGGGCATCAGGAAAAAGGGCCTGAAGATTGAGCTCCACTTTTTCGGTGCCGCCACCCGAAGGCAAAAATTCTCCGGCACCACAGGATGGGCATTCATCGGGAACCTTGATGGTATGATCGCAATAATGACAAAGCAGCCGCCGAGGCCGCAAATGATAGGTCAGGCCAATGTCGCAGTTGGGGCATTCCACCACTTCACCACAGTCACGGCACTGCCACATACGGGCAAATCCACGGCGGTTGAAATACAGAATGATCTGCTTTCCCGCCGCCAGGGTATCGTCCATGGCGTCGCGCAACACGGGAGAAAAGCCATCGGGGGCAGATGATCCACGCATATCCACAATTTCCACCTGGGGTAAGGTTCCCCCCAACCGCTCGGGAAGCGACTGCAAAGTGTACAGCCCTTTGATGGCGTTGTGCATGGATTCCAAATCCGGTGTGGCAGACCCCAGAATCACCGCGGCCTTGCTTTCCCGGGCCCGGATCAGAGCTGCGTGCCGGGCATGATACCGAGGGGTTTCATCCTGCTTGTAAGATGTTTCGTGTTCCTCATCCACAACGATGACGCCAATATTTTTCAGAGGCGCAAATAAAGCCGATCGGGGCCCCACTACAACCTTGATTTCACCTCTGGCTGCCGCCTCATGCACCCGGCAGCGCTGGCCAGCCGAAAGC
>JADGDU010000040.1 GCA_016744705.1 Candidatus Krumholzibacteriia bacterium | reverse complement strand
GGCTCTGGATGAGGGCATTTCCCTGAAGCGTGCGGTTTATGTGGCCGTGGCCGGACCCAATCTGGAAAGTGGTGCCGAATACCGTTTCCTGAGGGCTATCGGCGCCGATACCGTGGGCATGTCCACAGTTCCTGAAAACCTTGTGGCTGTGCACGGGGGCATGAAAGTGGTGGCCTTGCAGGTGATCACTGACGCTTGTTTCCCGGATAACCTGAAGCCCGCCAATGTGCAAGATATCATCCAGGTTGCCAATGATGCCCAGCCGCGGTTGGTCAAATTAGTCACAGGTTTCCTGGCCAAGGCGGAGCTGTAATGGCGCTATATCCCGATCTTTTTAGCAAATTCCACGACGCTGCCAGCGAAGAACGCATCAGTGCTTTCTGGAACGAAAACAATACCTTTGTCCGCAGCATCGAGCAGCGGGAAGGTTGTCCTGATTGGGTCTTTTACGAGGGCCCACCCACGGCCAACGGTATGCCTGGTGTGCACCATGCCATGGCGCGCCTGTGCAAAGACATCATGTGCCGCTTCAAAACCATGACCGGCCACCGTGTGGTGCGCAAAGCCGGTTGGGATACGCACGGACTGCCGGTGGAACGGGCTGTGGAAAAAGGATTGAACATCCAGGGTGCCCAGGCTATCGAGAAGTTTGGCCTGGCTCCTTTCAACGACAAATGTCGTGAGAGTGTTTGGACCTGCAAGACCGAATGGGATGAATTCACTCGCCGCCTGGGTTATTGGGTGGACCTGGATGATCCCTACATCACATACGATAACAATTACATCGAAACCGTTTGGTGGATCCTGGGTCAGTTCCATCAGAAAGACATGCTCTACAAAGGTCACAAGGTTGTGCCTTATTGCCCAGTGTGCGCGACGCCGCTCTCGACCAACGAAATTGCCAGCAGTTATCGGGTGGTCAACGAAGCCAGTGTCTACGTGAAGCTCAAGGCGACCGATGTTGACGAGTACTTTGTCACCTGGACCACCACCCCCTGGACTTTGCCCTCCAATGTGGCCTTGGCCATCGGCAAAGATTTTGATTACGTGCGGGTGCGCCATGGCGATGAAGTTTTGATTCTGGCCGAAGCCCGGCTGAGCGTTTTGGATCCCGAAGTGGAAACCGAAGTTCTGGAAAAGATGAAGGGTACCGATCTGCTGGGGCGTTCATACGAGCAGTTGCTGCCTTTTGCTGACCCCGGTGAAGAACGAGCCTTTGTGGTGGTGGAAGCCGATTTCGTCACCTTGGATTCCGGTACGGGCATCGTGCACATGGCTCCTGCTTTTGGTGAAGACGATTATCAGGTGGGACGCCGGGAGAAACTGGCTTTCTTCCGCCCGGTTGATGCCAACGGTTGTTTCACCGAAGAGATCACGCCTTGGTTTGGCCAGGGAGTCAAAGCAGCCGATCCCCACATCATTCGCCATCTGAAAGAGATGGGCGCTGTGGTGAAGGTGGAAAGTTACAGCCACGACTATCCCTTCCACGATCGTTGCGACAGTGCGCTCATTTATTATGGCACTCCCAGCTGGTTCATTAAAACCAGCGAGATGCGCGACGAACTGGTGAAGGCCAACAAAGATATCACCTGGGCACCGCCCGAGGTTGGCAGTGGCCGTTTTGGCAATTGGCTGGCCGGTAACATCGACTGGTCCCTCAGTCGCAATCGGTTCTGGGGCACCCCACTGAACGTATGGGTTTGTGATGATTGCGGGCATACTCATGTGCCCACCAGCCGGCAGGATCTGACCGATCTTACGGGCACGGACCAATCTGAATTGGATCTGCACCGACCTCATGTTGACAACCTGATCTTTGGTTGCACAGCTAAGGGTTGCGGAGGCACCATGCACCGCACTCCGGAGGTCATCGACTGCTGGTTCGACAGTGGCAGCATGCCCTTTGCTCAATACCACTATCCCTTCGAAAACAAAGAATTGTTCGAAAACCAGTACCCGGCCGATTTCATCAGTGAAGGCATCGATCAGACCAGAGGGTGGTTCTATACCATGCTCGTGATCAGCACCTTCCTGACTGGCCGCAGCAGTTACAAAAGCTGTCTGGTGAACGAGCTCATTTTGGATAACAAGGGTAAGAAAATGTCCAAAAGTGTAGGCAACACTGTGGACCCCATGGACATCATGCGCAAGGAAGGCGCCGATCCCCTGCGCTGGTACATGCTGACTTGCAGCCCTGTATGGGGCACCACCCGTTTTGACCGCGGGGGAGTGAAAGAGGCTGGGCGAAAACTCCTGGCCACTTTGGAGAATACCTATAATTTCTTCACCCTTTACGCCAATCTGGATGAATTCATTCCCGATGCAACGGCCCAGACCGAGCCGGACCTGCTGGATCGCTGGATCCTGAGCCGGTTGCAGAGCGTGACCACCTCCGTGACAGCCGATCTGGAAGCCTTGAACCTGACACGGGCAGCCAAAACCATCGGCACGTTCATCATGAACGATGTGAGCAACTGGTACGTTCGCCTGAGCCGCCGCCGGTTCTGGAAGGGCGACATGACGGTGGACAAGTTCACCGCTTTCTCAACACTTTATACGGTGTTGGAAAGCAGCGTCCGTTTGCTTGCTCCGTTCATTCCGTTTACGGCCGAAGAAATTTTCCGAGGTCTGACAGCGCACCACGCACCGGAAGGTTCGGTGCATTTGCACGACTTCCCCGTAGTGGATGCCAATTTGGTGGACGAAGATTTAGAACTCATGATGGATGTGAGCCAGAATGTGGTTAGCATCGGCCGGAATTTGCGGCAGGAATCGGGCCTGAAAACCCGTCAGCCCCTGGGCCGTCTGCTTATTCATTCCGCTGATGAGCGCGCCTCCAAGTTGCTGGACAACGATGAGATGGTGGGTTATGTGCGGGAAGAGTTGAACATCAAAACGGTGGAGATGGTGGACGACCCTCGCAGTATTGCCACCTTGAGTGCTAAAGCCAATTTCCGCGCCCTTGGTCCTCGCTTTGGTAAAGGTGCTCCGGTGGCCGCCAAATGCATCACGGCCATGACCCCCGCAGAAATCATGGAACTCAAACTCAAGGGAACCGTAAACCTCGAATTCGAAGGCGAGAGCACCAGCTTCACTTTCGAGGAAGTGCAGGTCCTGGAAAAGGGCACTGGTACTTTTGTGGCCGGTAGCGGCCAGGGCCTGACCCTGGCTCTGGATACGGCCCTCGATGAGGACCTCAGGGCCGAAGGGCTTTGTCGGGAGATCATCAACAAGGTGCAAAATCTCCGGAAGACGAGCGGTCTGGAAGTTTCCGACCGCATTGATCTGAAGGTAGATGGTCCGCAATCGGTATTGGATGTGGTGGAGCGTTTTGCTTCCCGCATCATGACCGATACATTGGCACTTGGTATTGCCTCGGCAAACGAGTTGCCTTATAAAGAATCATTCAGCATCGATGAGAATGAGATCAGCATTGCTCTGGGCAAAGCCTGACCGTATCACAGGAGGATGACGATGCGTAAGACTGACATACAACGTTTCCGGAAACTGCTTCTGGAAGAGAAAGATCGTGTGGGGGCCTCGCTGGCTCGGCACGAAAAGATTATCGCGCATACTGATGACCAGTCCGGATTGGAGACGGGCAAAGCTCACTCCAATCACATGGCGGATCAGGGCTCGGATGAGTTCCAGTACGAGACCACCATCAAGTTTGCCAATAAAGAAGGACGCCACCTCTACAATATTGAAGAGGCTCTGGTTCGCATTGAAGATGGTACTTATGGCAAGTGTCAGGGCTGTGAATTACAGATCGCCTTGCCACGCCTGCGCAGCTTGCCTTATGCCCGGCTGTGTATTGAATGCAAAGAGAAGGAAGAGGCCGGGACACTCTAATGTCGCTGCGCTTTTTCCCTCCCTGGTTGTGGGCTCCCCTGGTGCTGGTGGTAGATTTTATCACCAAGCGTCTGGTTCTGGCCAACGAAGCAGCCCTGCGTGCACGTGTGGAAGTCATTGGTGATTTTCTGCGCTTTGTTTATGTGCGTAACCCGGGCTCGGCCATGGGCCTTTTTCCTGTGGGGAGAGTCTTTCTCGTCACGGTGAGTTTTGCGGCCACTATCTTCCTGGTCTACCTCTACCGCACCGCTGATCCACAGTTGCGAGTGCGCAAGGCTGCCATGGCCGGTATTTTGGGCGGCGCCCTGGGAAACCTCATTGACCGCGTCTTCTACGGCGGGTTTGTGGTGGATTTCATTGATGTGGGATTGGGCACCAGCAGGTTTTATACCTTTAATATTGCTGATGTGGGCGTAAGCATTGGCGGCGCCATTCTTTTTCTCTGTATACTTCTCGAAGGCCGGAATGCTGGTTCTTCATCTGATGATGAGATCATGGTCGAACCAGAAAGTCCTGAGCCCAACCATGAATGAATCCAGCTCGGAAGTGCTGAAGTTTAAAGTTACAGATGATGAAATTGGAATGCGCCTGGATGCTTTTCTGGTGGAGCAATGCCCCGATTTTTCGCGCAACCGGATCCAAAGCGAACTTTCCGCGGGCCGCATCCTGGTCCAGGGAAAGGTTCGGCCCAAAGGTTTTCGTTTGAAGGCGGGATGGCAGATCAGCTTCGATCCCAGTCCGGTTAAAGTCCTGGAGGCCATCGCCCAGGATTTGCCATTGAATATTGTGCACCAGGACGAAGATATCATGGTGGTGAATAAAGCGGTGGGCATGGTGGTGCATCCAGCTCCCGGTCATCCTGATGGAACGATGGTTAATGCTTTACTTCACCACGTCAAAGGGCTCAATGCCGGTGGCGATCCTCTGCGGCCTGGAATTGTGCACCGCCTGGACCGGGAAACCAGTGGCCTGATGGTTGTGGCCCTCAATGAAGTGGCTCATACAAAACTGGGCAAGCAACTGCAGGACCGTACTCTGGGCCGCACCTACGAAGCTTTTTCCTGGGGCCAGTGGGATGAAGACACTGGAAAAATCCAGGGCGATATTGGCCGCCATCCGCGGCAGCGGGTGCGTATGGCCGTGGTGGAGCGGGAAGGACGTCCAGCCGTAACACATTACGAAGTTCTGGAAGATTTCGGGTTTGTGCAATACTGCCGGATTAAGTTGGAAACAGGCCGAACGCATCAAATCAGGGTTCATTTTTCTCATCACCATCACCCGGTGGTGGGCGATAACCTTTATGGTGATGACCGTCGAGTGCAGGGAGTGCATCCTTTAGATCGGGTCCGGGCTCAAGCCATGACCAAAGGATCCTCTCGCCAGATGTTGCATGCTCGGAAATTGGAACTGGTTCACCCGCGCACCAATGAAACGATGGTTTTTGAGAGCAAATTGCCTGGAGATATGACTCTGGTGCTGGATGGATTGAGAAAAGAGACCTGATTTTCCTGGCACCCGGCTATGGACATGATCCCTGGCTTCGACTAATGTGCCCATGGTCCGTGGCAGCCGTTGCCCCGTGGCAGACATCAACAAAAAGTGAGCGTTCAGTGAAACTGAAGGAACGAATTCGCGACGGAGTGGCCATCCTGGAAATGAGCGGCAAGCTCATGGGTGGTCCCGACGCCGAGGCTTTTAACGAAGTTTTGAAAACCTTGATCCATGAAGGCACTTGCAACGTCATCGTGAACCTGGATAAGGTCAAATGGGTTAACAGCACCGGTCTTGGAATTCTGATTTCCGGTTACACTACTTTGCGAAAAAGTGGTGGGGAATTGAAACTGCTTAAAGTTTCTGAACGTATAGAAAACATCTTCATCGTTTCCAAACTCTTTACGGTGTTTGAAGCGTACCAGGACGAAGAAGAAGCCATAAAAAGTTTTTCCTGAGCCAGGCGGGTTTTGTCTTGAGTTCCAGAATCATATTAAAACTTCCCAGCCAGATGGATTACCTCGGTGTGCCCGATGCCGTCCTCATGGAAATTGGCAGCGATTTGGATTGCTGCAAGCGATCTTTGGAAGAACTGGGAACCTCCGTCATCGAAGCCTGCACCAATGCGATGGAGCACGGCAACCAATTGGCCGAAGAAACACCCATTGAAGTCATTTTTGACGTGGACGACCCCACCATCACTATTACCGTGCTGGATCGGGGCCCTGGTTTCGATTTTAATGCCTGGCAGCCATCCAACGAATTGATGCGTGAGCGTGGCCGAGGTATCATGATTATGCGTGAATTCTGTGATTCGGTAGAGTTTCTGCGTCACGAGGATGGCCGTTTCATGATTGTTCTGGTCAAAAAGCTCGACCCCGGCGATGACAACGACTGATACACCCACCATTTTTATTGGTCTCGATTATGGCCTACGCCGTATAGGTGTGGCTGTGGGTGATGCCTCCCGTTTTCTGGCCTTCGCTCATGGCACCCATGTTGAAGGCAAGGACGGATCAATTTTCAAATATCTCAGTGAAATTATTCATAGCCGCCAAGTCAATGGGGTGGTCATTGGGTTGCCATTGAAAACCGATGGCAACGATGGCGAAATCACTCTGAAGGTGCGCCGCTTTGCCGTACGACTGGAAGAAGAATTCCAATTGCCGGTTATTCTCTGGGACGAGCGATACAGCAGCCAGGAAGCGGATCGTTGGCTCAAGGATAAAAAGCGCAGTTCCAAAGAAGACCGGGACGCCCTGGCCGCTGAAATCATTTTGCAATCTTATCTCGACAGCATTGATTCCCGGGAGTTGGGTCCATGATGCGCTGGCTGGCCCGGATTTTTCTACTGATGCTGGTGGTGTCTGCCGGGGGAGCCTGGTGGGCCTGGACCCAGTGGGCGGGCCCCGGTCCTCAAAGGGCTGAAAACACAGATTCCGTATTGGTGGAAGTTCCCCCCGGAATGACTTTGTCGGCTGCTGCCGACACTCTGGTGAACCGCGGCCTGCTTAGAAACAGAACAGTCCTTCTGCTGGGAGCACGCAGTCAGGGACTGGATCGTGGTTTGCGGGCCGGGCTTTATCGATTGGAACCGGGAACTTCCCCGCGGGAATTGCTGGCAAACTTAACCTCCGGCCAGTCCGTGCAAATCAGGGTGACTGTTGCGGAAGGGCTGGATGCAGAGACCACAGCCAGCATTATGGGGGAGGCCTTGGGTTTTAAGGCCCGCCGTTTTCTGGCTGTGGCTGACTCTCTGGTTCGGTTCCAGGCTGGAGCGGGGAATCTTCTGATTCCCCAACACTCCGTGGCCAGAATGGATTCTCTCCTGGCCCAGGCTTCCCTGCCGGGAATCCGCAGTTTCCACTGGTGCGAAGGATACCTCGCTCCGGATACTTATTTCTTTTCTGTGGGCACCGCGGCTGATGCTGCGGCCGCTCACTTGGTCCAAACTCAACTAAAGAGATTGGAATTGGCCTTGTCCCAAGTTAGGGCGCAGGGCGCTGTGTTTGCCAGCACTCACCAACTCCTGACTCTGGCTTCCATTGTGGAGGCCGAGGCTCGCCATGAAGAGGAACGTCCGCTTATTGCCGCTGTTTATTCCAACCGCCTGGAGAGGAATTGGCGTCTGGAAGCTGATCCCACAGTGGCTTATATCTTAAAAAAACGAGGCAAGAGGATGTTTTTCAAAGATCTGGAGGTGGATTCGCCATACAATGCCTACCAGAATAAAGGTCTGCCCCCGGGACCCATCGGAAATCCCGGTTTTTCCGCCATTCTGGCCACAGCGCAACCAGACTCCGCCTGCGCTGCTATGTTCTTTGTTTCCGATGGAAAAGGCGGACATGTATTTTCTCGCACTATGCGGGAACACGAAGAGGCTGTTCAGCGTTTCCGCCAGTCCAAGTCCGCCGAGCGCCGCAGGCAAAATTGATCAGAAGCAGGGTAGAGGTTGACCTTGGGGCTTCACCAACTTATTGTTGCTCCAGATCCTAATGGCTTTAAGAGATAAAAGGATGAGGAAACAATGACTTTTTTCCGCAAGACGACGTTGCTCTGGGTTTCGATGGCTTTCATCGGGCTTGGCTTTTTGAGTTTGTCGGCCGGAAAACTTTCTATTGGACCCCTGCTGCTGGTGGGAGGGTATTGCGTTTTGCTTCCCTTTTTCATTTGGCAATCCTTTAAAAAGAGTGTGGGCGAATAGTTCAGCTGGCTAGAGCGCCTGCTTTACACGCAGGAAGTCGGGAGTTCGAATCTCTCTTCGCCTACCAAATAAAAAAAGAGACCCCCGAACCTATTAATTGATGGTTCGGGGGTCTTTTTTGCCTTTTAGACAAAGATGTCAGTACTTTTTTTTGGTTTTCCACAGATCAGCTGAAATATAGGGTTGCATGGTCTTCCGGTTTATGGTAATCTTATCTCGTCAAGTGATGGATATGTGAGTGGGAAGGAGAGCTCAACGCAGTTGTCATCATTTTCGCCTGGGTTAGCCACCCTCGCTTGTACTTACCTTATTTTGGAGGTAACCTAATGGTTCTTCGGAAAATCATGGGTCTCTTTGTTTGTGTTTTGGTTCTTAGCAGTGCGGCCTTGGCCACAGCTGGTATCCCTGATCCTACAATGACCTTAGCTACAATGGAAGGTGTTGGCGGGGAAACCGTAGCACTGTTCAACTTGCCCAACGCTGGCGGCAGCGCATTCGACCAAGCTCAGATCTATATGGATGGTACCATCATTGATGCTACTATTACTATGACTGTGCTCGATGCTTTTGGTACTCCTGTTGCTGACTTCCCTTCGGAAGACATGTGGCTGGAATCTGCAGATGGCGGAATGGTTGCTTGCATCAACGGTGCTGCTGCTGACCTGACTACCAACTCTGCTGGTGAAACCGAATGGGCTAACGCTTTGAACGCTGGTGGCTTTTCCACCGCTTTCACCGTCGTAGTCATCAACGGTATCACTTTGAACCAGGGTCCCTTTGCCATGCACTTTAACAGTGCTGACATGAACGGCGACGGCGCTGTGAACCTGGCTGACGTTGGAAATTTCTCAGGCATCTTCTATGGTGCTTATGATTTCTCAGCTGACTTTTCGGCTGACGGCGTTCTGAACCTTACCGACGTTGGTCGTTTGGCTCAGGGTTCCGGCACCGCTTGTCCCTAAATCGTCTGGCTGAATTTCACGGACGCCCCGTGAAACTTGGTTTTAATTTGACGCTGGCTGGACAGCTTACTGGAAGAGCTTAGCTCGGAAAGTTTGGAGAGCAATTTCGCTTTCTGCTGGTGATCAGATTCTGGGTGGTTCTGCTTTTGCAGGAAGCAGAACCACGCAACAACTCGCCCGAGTTTTTGCACAGCAAGAAATAACTATGTTCCTGCGAAATTTTCTTAGGAGAAATAAAATGAAAAAGTTGGTAGTTCTGTTTATGGCCATGATGATCGCCACCTCGGCTTTCGCCATTGTCGATCCTGATGATAACATGATGGGTTTCTACTTCGACACCGAAGCTGACAATCCTTGCGCTACAGTTCCTGCTTTCACCACTGTGCCTATGTACCTGGTTATGACCAACATGACTTCTGACGCCCTTTATGGCTTCGAAGTTGGTTACACCATTGAAGGTAACGCTATGGTTCTCAGCACCGAATTCGACAATCCTTCGATTATCGATGTTGGCCAACCTGGAAACCACATTGTTGGTTTTGGTTCTCCTACCATGACTGCTCCTGTGACTTTCTTGGCTACCCTGAGCGTGATGAACATGGATGCTGCTCTTGGCACCATCGGTTTCACCATGCACGGTACCAATCCTAGCTCCATGGATCCTGCTTACCCCGTGATCCTTCTTGCCGGTGGCGAGTTGCTGAGCGTCGGCCTGAGTGCTGAAAACGGATACGGTGCAGAGATCAACGGCGCCGAGTGTGGCGTAGTTGCTACCGATGACGTGAGCTTCGACGGTATCAAAAGCCTTTACCGGTAATTGTTGCAACTTAGCTTGTGTGATTGCGGTTTTCCGCAAAAAGCCCGGACCTTTGGTCCGGGCTTTTTTTGTGCAAAGTGTTGTTTTTAATTAATTTGACTGAAAAAATGAAAAATGGGCTTGTTGGGTATGTCATTTGCACGTACCTTTATCCTATACCTTGATGCCAAGCCACGTTTTCGGGGGAATTTAATTTAGGTTTGTCCGAAAACAATGCTTGTGGTCAAGGTTATGAGCGGGTATCTTTTGCAGCAGACAAAAGCTAGCCGAGAAAGCCTCTGCTTAACTTTGTATTTGTAGGAACACGCTCGTGGGGTCTCGGCCAGCATGATGAAAAGGACCCCCAGGGCTGAAAAAGGATTTTCCAAGAAAGGGGAAACCGAACATGAAGAAATTGCTTTTTGCCGTTACCGCACTGGCGGCCCTCTCGTTGCTGGCTCCCAGCACAGGATTCGCCGACGGCGCGATGAATCAGTTGGGTTGCTACACCGATGATGCCATGACTTCTTCCAGCGTGGATGCAGCTCCTAATTCGCAAACAGCGGTTTACGTTGTATTGTCGAATCCCTACGACCACACAAACAACGTTGCAATTGATGCCATTGGTGGCATCGAATTCCAGTTTGTTTTTGAGGGTTCTGGAATTCTTTTGGGTGGCCCTGTGTGGACTCATCCCAACATCATTGACGTTGGAAACGCGCCCAGCCACATTGTTGGCTACGGTAGCCCCCAGTTGGTTACTGATGGTACTGTGACTGTTGGTGTTCAGACTGTGATGATTTTCACTGATGCTGCTCCCAGTTACTTGTATCTGATTCCTGCTAATCCTCCAAGTATCCCTGGGTTCATGGCTACTATTAACAGTGCTGCCGATCCTCTTGATAACTTGGTTGGTCTTTATCCAGCATCCGGTGCTGATGACAACCCTGTGTTTGGTTTCAATGGCCCCGTAGTGGCTACTGATAACGTGAACATGGATCAGATCAAGGCCATGTATCGCTAGGTACTGGTTTTTATTCCCCCTTGTCTTCGGATGAGGGGGAATTTTTTTTTGTTACCACGGTATACACTCACCTGTGTCTTTTGGAATGAGCAGGCATTATTTGCCTTGTAGTGGGAATGTTTTCCGACCAATCGCACTACGGCAATCATTGACCCCTGTCCACTTCATTCATATAATACAGAATGAAGCCGAAGCCCGGCTGTTGGCCCCTGAATTTGTTATCCACTGCTAATTGTCTGGAGTCCACCATGGGTCCTGATCGACCTTCCATAAATCTTTGCTCCCTGAGCCGGCACCATTCTTTTTTTCTTTTAGTAATGGCCCTTCTTTTGTCCAACATCGCTTTGGCCTCGCCCATAGTGGTTCAGGAGAGCGATTCACGGCATCTGTCCCTTTCCATTGATGATTTGAATGTGCAGTGGAAGGAAATTTCCTTACGGGATGGCTCAGTGCTTCTCTTTGATCCAAAGGTCAAGGGTATGGGCACTTCTGGCCCCCCTGGTGGCGTACGCTCCCCTGTGACTGGTGGATGGCTATTATTACCTCCAGGTACCAATGCGCGTATTACTGCTCGTGAAGAAAATTGGGAATCAGCTGGTAATCGTCCCTTAATGGTTCAGGCCATTCCCGTCCTTTCCCGGGACGAAGAATCTGATATGTCTTTCATGTCCGAGTTATTTGTATTGGATGGTGAAGAAATACCGGCCGATGCTCCCATTCCCAACAAGATCAAAGAAGAACTGGATCTGAGAATCCAGGCAAATTCAGGCCCTGCTCTGGAATTGGGCGAGATCAAATGGTGGCGGGGACATCGTATTGTTTCCTGGCGATTGAACCCCATGCGGCATGATGGCCAAGTTGCACGTGAAGTGATGACCAGTGGCTCATGGAATATTTTATTTGAAGCTGAAAAACAACAAGCAACTGGTGTCCCTGAGGGCCATCTTTTCAAAACCAGCAACCGTAATGATGAACGTTTAGCCGGTTTTCTTCTGAATGAAAATTTGTTGGCTGGAGCTCCCACTGAAGCTGGATACATGGGGATATCGGCTCTAACCGAAGACAAGAGTACTAAACGGGGCGGCAAATCCGGAACCTTGCTGGGGCCAGTGGAAGGCCGTTTGGCTGTGGAACAATCACAATTGTACCGGGTCACTTATGAACGGCTGCGCGCCCTTGGTTATTTGCCAAATCAGGATATCCAGGAAGACCAAATGCGGCTCTACCAGCGCCGTTATCTTGAGCGCCTGGATGATGGCTCTGGTCAAGCTCCGTATGTGGAAATTGAAGTTCCAATTCACATGGTTGGTGAAGGCAATATGTTTGAGGGAGATGACTTTTTCATCTTCTACGGACAAAGATTACGCGAAGATGTCAACTTTCTTGCCGATGTGGGGCAGGGTCCGGAAACGATCTCCGGCTGTGGTGATAATTTCGAAATGAACAACCCAAGCAACTACTATTGGGTCGCTGCCTCAGAGCCTGATGCCGGTCAAAGCTGGGCTCGCATGGCTGAGCAATCCATGGCTCCTGCCTCGGGAGCACCCTTGGCCAATTATCGACGGATGGAACATTTTGAAGAGCAGGTTGCTTATCGGCAGTCTCCTCGCAACATCCACGAGGATCGGCTCTTCATGAACAATTTCCTGACCACAGAAATATCCGTGGGATTCAGCCCCTTGTGGAGCCCAGATCCCAATGGGGCCAACTCCAGTCTTGAATTCCAGATTGCTGGTTCCACCATGGTTGCCCGGTCTCTTAATCTGAAATTGGTGACCGATAATACCCTGATCACTCCCTTAGCCGACTGTCTTATCACAAACAATGAACTTGTGGAAAAAAACTATACCTTCTCTCCCGATGCCCTGGCAGGAAGTTCATCCAAAATGGTGTTGGATGATGATGGTGCCCGGGTTTTATCCTGGTTTAATTGGGCTGTTTTACAATATGACGCCCTTTACAAAGCTACGGGAAATACTTTGGCCTTTCACGGTGGTGAAGAAACCGGGCCTCGACCCATGGTTGTCACCGACTTTAGCTCAGATGACATCCTGCTCATTGAATTCACAGACCCGCGCAATCCTGTTTTTTATACTCTTGATGCCAGTAATATTCTGGTTGATGGTGATGGGTGGAAACTCTCATTGGAAGCAATGCAGGATTCCGGTGCCCGCCAATTTGTGGCAACCGGAAATTACCATGATGAGGGAATTGGAGAGTTCAATTATTACGCATCCACATTGGCTGCGGACCAAACCAGTCCTTTGGAAACCAATGGTGAAAACCCCGATCTTCTGGTGATCACTCACCCTGAATTTACAGAAGCCATCGACCGTTGGGTCACTCACCGGAAAGCCCGTGTTGATGGAGACTTAAATGTTCATGTGGTGGAAGTGCAGGATATTTTTGATTGGTATTCCGGAGGATTGAAAGATCCCTGGGCGATCAAACGATTCACTAACCATGCCATGACGCAATGGGGCACCTGGTCGCTGATGATGGTTGGCGATGCCAATGAAAATGTGCTGGAGCTGGGTGTTTCCGCAGCAGGACGTGACTTTTCCAAAGATTGGGTGCCCACTCATTACCATGTACAGGACACTCGAATTTCAGCTTACCCACCAGAAGTTCTGGCTTCCGATAAGTGGTATGCCACCTTCGAATCGGGCATGGATTATCCGGTGGAAGACTTTCCCACTAACATCTATGCCCCCTGGCAAATGTATGTTGGACGCTTCCCCTGTAATTCCGTGGCAGAGCTGAACACCATGATTGATAAAGTCATCCTGGTTGAAACACCTCTGGAGGGTCAAGACTGGCGCAAGCGAATGATCTTCCTGGCTGATGACCACTGGTCCAATGGTTATAACGAAGAGCAGAGTTCACTGATCAAGAAATCCACAGAAAGAGCATTTGCCGGGGTGGAGCGGGACGTCATGGCTCCGCTTTGGCAGGATGGATCGCCTGTTACCCTGGAAGTGGACACTCTCTTTTTGGATAATTATCTGAAACCAATTTGGATTGCTGAAGGCTCGGAGCAACCTCGCAATGCCCGACGTTATCAGGATGCAATCACCGAAAGCAATGCCTTAACAGACCTGCTGACCACTTTGAGTTCAGGAGGTCTGATGGTTCACTATCAGGGCCATGCCAATTCCTATCTCTTAACGTCCGAGTACTGGATGCAGGACCTGGACCGTGATAATTACCGTAGAGACGTCCAATCTTTAACCAATGCTGACAGCCCTTGGTTATTCTTTGGCATGGGGTGCCATGTCTCGGATTGGGCTCAGGACACCGTCTCCGGTTTTTACCCATTGGAGCCGTCTCTGGGTGAGAAATTTCTGACCCGAGTGGGCGGTGGCGCTAGCGCTACTTATGGCAGTGCAGGTTATGAATATGTGGATACCAATGTAGATTTCGGAGAATTCATCATGGAGCGGTGGATCGATTTACCACCCAACAGTGAAAACAGTCCCAGTGGCGGTCCCACCGGTGTTGGGCGCAGCCGCTGGATGTTGGGTGAATTGTTGCTCTATTGTGAGGCTGATGTCTATCCCACCTATAGCACTAACCGGCATCGGGAAATGGTTGCTCAATATACTTTACTGGGTGATCCGTTGATGATGATGGACGCCGGGCCCCCTGTGGTGACGGCTGTTCTGACCGGAGATCCGGATCAGGAAATCAGCGGTGAATTTGACCTTATCAGTTCTGGTGCTCATAATCTCAGTATCATCAACGTGGACGCTCGTGATGAAGCCGGCATTGACCGCCTTCGGGTCTTGGACTCCACCGGTGCTGATCTTACCAGTTCAGTGAGTACTGAAAGCCTGCCCGATGGTGAGATTGATCACCAGCAGGTGCACTATCAATTGGATCTCCCCTTGCGGCCTTTTGACCACCAACTGATGGTAGAGGTTTTTGATACGGGTGCCCAACGCACCAACGATCGCCACTACACTCTGGTGCTCAATGTCTCCCAGGAAGCAGTGATGACTGTGGACGGTGAAGTGCATGATCCCAATGCCTACGAGTTTGCTCCGGATGAGCCAGTCAATTTCCAATGCGAAGTGACCAGCGCTGCTTGGCTGGACGATTCCATGGTCTATGAATTGCGCGGTGAGAACCTGGTGGTTGAAAACTTTGTCCCGGCGGTGAGCAATTCCAACAGCATGAGCTTTTCTTTCACTGCTACGGCCACCGCTGGCCGGGGTGAAGATCGTTCAGTTGTTTTGGTTATCAATGGTTTCGAATCCACATACGTCTTGGAAGCCGATGGTTCCACTTTGCCTGATGCCTCCATCAGCAGGGTCTTGAATTATCCCAACCCCATGCGAAGCGAAACCCGTTTCCTTTATGAAACGTCTGCTTCCAGTGGCCAGGGAACCGTCAGGGTGTTTGCCGTTTCCGGCCGTACGGTGGCTAACATTCCTTTCTCATACACTGGCGGCCACGAAGGCGTCATTGAGTGGAATGGTCATGACGATGAAGGAGATGGCCTGGCCAACGGAACTTATTTATATCGTTTGGAAATGAATACGCCGTCGGGTCTGCTGGTCAGTCCCATGCAGCGGCTGGTGGTGATGAACTGACAGAGGAGTAGCCGATGCAGAGACGGATCTTTGCCCGGGCATGGCTTTGGATTTTGATCATTGCGGGACTGAGCTCAGGGTGTGCACCCAAACGCTTGGCTCCGTTAGAACCTGATGCTTTCCCTCAACCCGATGGTGGCACTTTAGTGGCGCCCACCCTGTTGGGGGTGGGGTTGGCCGAAGGTCAGCTCCATCTTCTGATGACTGTTGATGGACCGGCTCTGGTGCTGGATTCCCACAGTCGCCAGCGCCTGCATCAGTTTGGCCAGGAGGGAGGGCAGCTGCAGTGCACCCGTCAGGGTGATACCGTGGTAATGACAGTGGGCAATGTCACTTCCAGTTCGGGAGGATTCATCCTCCAGCCCATGGATCCTTCCCAGCGGGTCAGCCACGATGATAAAGATTACCGCGGTGAATTTTTGGTGATTCCTTCGCCCAAGACTGGGGGACTGACCTTGGTCAACCAGGTGGGATTGGAATCTTATTTATGTGGCGTGGTACCCTGGGAAATTGGGAGGCATGGTTCTGAAAAAAAGGCGGCCTTGGCCGCCCAGGCTGTGGCCGCACGCACTTATACTATCAGTCATCTGCGCAGCCGGCGCTCCCGGGGATTTGATGTTTACGCCAGTGTGATGGACCAGGTGTACAAGGGCAGCCGCCATGAAGATATTCTGTGCAATGAAGCCATCGAAGAAACGGCCGGATTGGTCTTGGAAAGCAATGGTGATCTGGTGGATGCCTATTACAGCGCCTGCTGTGGAGGGCATTCCAGCCGTGTGGAAAAAGTTTGGCCCCGGAAAGCGGAATCCTATCTGGTGAACCACCTGGATTCTGCTGGCAAAGGTCACAAAGCTTTCTGTTCTGAGAGCAAATATTTCCACTGGGTTGAAAACTGGTCTGCCGGGCGCCTGGAAGAAATTCTGCAAGAAACCTTGCCTGCTTATGTGGCCTACATGACTAAAGGAGAGCGCCCCGCCTGGGCCCGGCCTTCTTTCACCTCCAGAAAAGCTGGTGTGGATCTAAAGAATCCGGGAAAACTTCTGGATTTGGACATTACCGATTATACACCCAGTGGCCGCATTGCGGAATTGCAGATTAGCATGGAAGCCGGCATTTACCATGTGCGGGGCGACCGGGTGCGCTGGGTCCTGGCTCCCGCCTCGGGCAAACCAGTCATTCTGCGCAGCGCTGGTTTTGAACTGGAGAAGGTGCGCCGCGACGGCCAACTGACAGAAATTTCCGCGCGCGGAAGAGGGTTTGGCCACGGAATTGGATTGTGCCAGACAGGTGCTTTGGCCATGGCGGCCCAGGGTTATTCGGCCCAGGAAATTCTGGTGCATTATTATCCCGGCAGCATTTTGCGCCGGCTGGAAACTCAGTGACGGTCATTCCGGGAAGTCTTCCTGCTGAGTTGGCCCGCCGTCTGGTGGTGGGCCTGGAAGGGCCTTGGCCCACGGCCGGTGAGTGGGGTTGGCTGCATAAGTGGCAACCCCATGGCGTCATCCTCTTCTCTCGCAATGTTCAGAATTTTTCCCAATTGAAGCAGTTGTGCGCCGCCCTTAAGGACGCCGTGCCCGCATTGCAGATCATGGCCGACCATGAAGGTGGCCCTGTATCCCAGATGGCTGCCGCCGTGGGCCGGCCTCCTGTGGCTTACGCTCTGGGAGTCTTGGATGATGTGGATTTGACTTTCCGGGTTCATGCAGAAACCGGCCGGCGACTGTTGGCTGCCGGGGTGGATTGGGCACTGGCTCCCTGTGCAGATGTTTTGAGTGAAATGCGAAATCCCGTCATCGGGGCTCGTTCTTTTGGCAGTGATCCGGCCTTAGTCTCACGGCATGTGGTTGCTGCCGTCAAAGGCCTTCGCTCCTCGGGAATATCATGCTGTTTGAAACATTGGCCGGGCCATGGAGGCAGTTCTGCAGACAGTCATCTGGAAGCAGCCGTGGTGGAAATATCGGATGCCGATGAGCAACCTTTTCGGGCTGGACTGGCGGCAGGCGCTGAGGCGGTGATGCCCGGACATTTGCTGGTTGGCAATGGACTTTGGCCGGCCACCCTCTCTCAAAGCTTTCTGGATGGAACCAGGCGGCTCCTGGCTCAGAGCGAGCCTGGTTTCATGCTGATGGCCGATGATGTCAGCATGGGGGCCCTACGGGAGCCCATGTCCCGCCTGGGAGTGACCATAGCACATGACTCCCCTCAGGGTATGGTGGCTGTTGAGGCGCTACCCCTGTCATGGTTCCAAATCTTGGCTCAGGCCGGTTGCGATTATTTCCTCATCCGTAACATTCCCTGGCTGGCCTTTGCTGCAGATCCCATTCCCCCTGCTGAGTTCCCGGAATACTCAGGCGATTCTCCGGTGAAATTGCCGCTGGAGAACGCTCCGTATTCTGAAACCATCCAACCCGCTTTTAAAGATTTCCGGGGAAAGTTGGACAAAGTTGCCATTCTGGATTTGGCCCGCCACGATCGTTGGCAGGTGGCCGGAGGTATGACCGCAGATCACTGGGCCCTGTGGGACCAAATCTGGAGCGCTCGGTTTGCCTCAGTTGTCAAGATGGAGAGTTTGGCTGAGCCCATGGCTCATGAGGATGAGATCTTCTGGCTGGTGGTGATGAACCATCGTCCCATGCCCGCAGATTGGATCCAAAGCGCTTGGGCAAAGGATCTTCATTACCGTTTGGCTCCAACTGGAAATTGTTTGGTGATGGGGCATCCTTCTTTGGCGGGGGAGTTGGTTGCGTTCCTGAATGAAGGTTGGACTGTAACGCCAAGTTATGACATTAGTTGTGACTTGCTCGGCCCATCTTGAATCATATCTGGTTTGATTTTTCCCATGAAGAGATCCGTCAAAAAAACAACGGGTTTGGGGACAACTAAATATTTGACACCAGTATCAGCTCTCACTATATTGCTGGCCTTGTCAGAGCATATCTGGCGGGGGCGTAGTTCAGTTTGGTTAGAACGCCGGCCTGTCAAGCCGGAGGTCGCGAGTTCGAGTCTCGTCGCTCCCGCCATTATTTATAGATACCCGTGACCTCGGTCATGGGTATTTTTTTAATATTTCCTTCCTTCCATACAGTATGTTGACGTCACCGCCTGCAGCTTGCACAATGCAGGGTGTTGACGATCTTTCCCGTACTCATGATGTACGGATTCAGTAAACCTTCAAGGAGTCGCCATGCGAACTGGAAAACTTTTGGGATTTATCATTTTGAGCCTCGTGCTGATGGCAGGTGTGCTCGGCTGCAGCGGCGAAAAGGAGTCGACGGTGAAAAGCCAGTCGGCCAAAAGTGAATGCGATTGGATCGGGTCCGGCGAGGTAAGTGTGGTCGCTGATATGAGCGAACGCCTCGAAGCCTACGTTCCCACCGAGCTGACCCCCGACCTCAGTCACCTCGATGCCACTCAGAGCGCAGTGCTCACCAAGCTGGTGGAAGCCAGCAAGTTGATGAATGAAATATTCCTGGTGCAGGCCACGCCTTGCCGTGAAGAGTTGCTGGCCGTGATTGATGGATTACCCGCCGATCAACAGGCTGGATTGAGACGCTACTTCGCCATCAATGTCAGTCCCTGGGATCGTCGTTTCCATCATGAACCATTCTTTGGTTCCTGGATACATCCAGAGGGAGCCAATTATTATCCTCTCGATTTAACAGAAGAAGAAAAAATTCGAATTGCCGATACCAGTGAGGGTTTCGATGGCCTATTTACTATGGTCCGCCGTGATGAGCAAGGTGCATTGAAAGCCATCCCTTATTCCGAATTTTTCATGCCTCAGTTGGATGA
>JADGDU010000003.1 GCA_016744705.1 Candidatus Krumholzibacteriia bacterium | reverse complement strand
GCAATTCACAATCTTTGTATTTTCCTCAGTGAAACCCATTTTTCCCTGGGGATCCACAACCTTGATATGTTCGAAGGGAATGATGATCCCACCCGTTTCAATAACCTTGCGGGGTTGGGAATAATAAAGGGGCACGATGGGAATTTCTTCCATCTTGATGTACTGCCAAACGTCCAATTCGGTCCAGTTGCTCAAAGGAAAGATGCGCACACTTTCATTGTTGTCGATGTTGGCATTGTAGAGGTTCCACAGCTCAGGCCGTTGATTCTTGGGGTCCCATTGGCCAAATTCATCGCGCACACTGAAGAAGCGTTCTTTGGCCCGGCTTTTCTCTTCGTCGCGGCGGGCGCCACCGAAAGCCGCGTCAAAGCCATGGCTGCTGAGAGAGTCGAGCAGGCCCCGGGTCTTCAGTTGCTGACAGCATTTATCATTACCCAAAGTTGAAGGGTGGGCACCTTTGGCAATCCATTCTTCATTGCTTTCGACAATCAGGCGGGCGCCGATTTCTTTAACAAATTTATCGCGGAAATCGTACATCTCCGGGAATTTATAACCCGTATCAATATGCATCAGGGGAAAAGGAAACTTCCCGGGATGAAAGGCTTTTTGGGCCAGACGAAGCATGACTGCCGAATCTTTACCCACGGAATACAACATCACAGGATTTTTGAACTCAGCCACCACTTCACGCATGATGTGGATGGACTCCTGCTCAAGTTGCTTGAGGTGGGTCATTGTATAAGAACTCAATTTCAACTCTCCCCTAAAAACAATTTAATCCACAGAAAAAACAGGCAACCACCTATCCCCATATATCTCACCAGGGAAGATTCGAGGCACCACACCTAACATGAACTGCCGCCTTTTCAAAGCCAAATGACTGGCTTCATGATCACAGCAAACAGTACGCAAATAGCTTTCCAAGGTGAAAATCTGGATTTCCACCGGGAAGCGGTACGGCCGGCTGCCGCCATACTCTTCAAAAAGTATATCGACATCGCCTTTAAAAACTTTAAAACCCTTACTGCTGAACGCATTCAAGGGGCTACCTTTCCAGGTATCAGCCAGAGTGTCGGTGACGTTTCGCCAGCCGAAAGTATTGCCCAGACAGGTATCCAGCAAAATTAAAAGGTCATTGAGTGCTTCATTGTCGTTGACGATGAACATGGCGCCAATCAAATCAGCAATCTCATCGGGGTTATTGATACCCTTACGGATCATTTTCGAAAGCACGGACCCTGAGCTTTGTTGGCGCATACGATCGAAGCGGGCTTTCTCGGCCACCCGGTGAGAGCCGTCGATCACCTCAAACCCCAAAGGGGCTACAGCCATTTTAAAACGGCAGTTGTAGTAAAAAACATCCAGCCCAATAGTGCGATCATCGTGTTTTTTTTCCAGGAAGGTGGAGCGAAAATCCCACCGCATATCGCCTTTCATGGGGCGACTGGAGTATTCTATGGAATTGCCGTCTGCACCCAAGCGGTACCCCACTGTCAGATCGTGAATCTGTGTGGTGTATTGCCACAAGCCCCGGTTGAGAATTTCCTCGAAATGGGAGCGGTGCCTGGGTCCATCCTGAATAAGGCGAGTTTGGTCGATGTGCAGCAGCGTTTGGGAAAGGAACAGTTTGCGGCGGGCTTCAAAGGCCCGGCGTGGGTTGGAGGCATCAAAACTGATCCCCAACAGGTCCCGAACGTCACAGCAATTGACCACTTCCTCCAGGGGCCTGACATGCTCCTGGCTGGCTGCCGGCAGACTCTCGATGGTGGCATCCAGGTAGAGGTCCGCCTCACGCAAGTGATCTTCCGCGGTGGCCAGGAGTTGGGGAATACGCACATCGTCGGCCTGGGAGTCAATGGCGTGGAAGAGACGGCTCAGTTCCTGGCGATAGGCCTCGTCATCTTCCCGCATGCGCCGGTAGCTCAGGCGAGTCAGGTGCAAGAGGCGCGATCGTTTGTGAGGAAAGTTAGGATCAAGGAGAGGGTGGGCGGTGTGATCCACCGCCCACTTATCATTTTCGACTTCAATAGAGGGCGTCGTTTCTCGATGCATTCGGTCCAGATACCCTCCAGAAAAGGTCGATTAGATCAGGTCCAGTGCCTGTGCCATGTCGGCTTCAATATCCTCATAGGACTCACAGCCAACCGCAATGCGCACAAGGTCATCGGTGATATCGGCAGCCAGTCGCTCATCTTTCGGAATACCTGCATGAGTCATGCTGGCCGGATGCTCAATCAAACTCTCAATACCGCCCAGACTGACAGCCAAAGCAGGCACTTCGCAATTATTGATCAGAGTCTTACCTGCCTCCAGCCCACCTTTGACGCCAAAGCTAAAGACAGCACCAGGGCCGCGCATTTGCTTCTTGCCCAGAGCGTACTGGGGGTGGCTTTCGAGGCCCGGGTAGCGGATCCACTCGACTTTTGGGTGGTTTTCCAGGAATGTGGCCAATTTCATGGCGTTTTCCATAGCCCGGTCCATACGCAGACCCAAACTTTTGACTCCGCGCAATACAAGCCACGCCTGATGGGGGTCCATGGTTCCACCAATATTATAATGGACTGCCCGCAATCTGGCGAGGACATCCGCATCTTTTGCAATCACCATGCCGGCCACCACATCGGTGTGACCATTGATAAATTTGGTCATACTGTGCAGGACGATGTCCGCGCCCATTTTCAGGGGGTTCTGTAGATAGGGGGAAGCGAAGGTATTATCGACCACCAACAGGGCACCACCGGCGTGGGCGATTTCAGCACAGGCCGCAATGTCGGTCAATTTCAGAGTGGGATTCGCCGGAGTTTCCACGTAAACCAATTTAGTATTGGGACGCATGGCTGCGGCTACATTTTCTGGATTGGTGCTATCAACGAAACTGCTTTCGACACCAAAACGAGGATATTCATTTTCCAGGATCATCCGGCTGGGGCCATAAAGACTTTCGGTGGCCACGATATGAGTGTCGACACCCAGGAAAGTAAGGTAGACCATATTTACGGCCGCCATACCAGAGGCCGCGCCCAGGCCGCCGATGCCGCCTTCGAGTTCGGCAATGTTCTTTTCCAGAGCCTCGGTGGTGGGATTGCCCAAGCGCGTGTATTTGTAGCCGGGTTCGCCGCCAAAACAGGCCGCGCCGTGGTCGGCATCGCGAAAGGCGAAGGTACTGGTTTGGTAAATGGGGGTGGCCACTGCGCCGGTGGCCTGATCAATGTGCTGGCCGGCGTGGATGATTTTGGTGTTCATGCCGCGTTTGCTGATGTCCTTCATTTCGGGACCTCTTTCTATGAGAGCGGTTTAGGGCCGGGTTGCTTTGAACTGAGAATTGATATCTATAGAAATATGTGAGGTGAATGATTGTTTTTCAAAGTTTGTTCCCACTTAAAACAGGGTGTAAAGGTAGGATTGAGTCATGTCTGGTCCTTGTGGCTGAATCATTGGGGGCCTATTTTGGTTGAGGAAAATTTTAAGATCGCTCGTGTTGCAAGCTTATCCCCAATGGAGGTCGTCCATGTCCTTTCTCAAGAATGCTCTGATTTCAGTTGTCGCTCTGATGGCTGTTGTCTTGCTGGCTACCGGATCTTTTGCGGAACCCAAAACCTGGAACTACATGCCCTCCTCAGAAACGGGCACCCAGGCCTTCATCACCACCAACCCAACCTATGACGGCCGAGGCGTAGCCGTGGCCATCCTCGACACCGGAATCGACGCGTTCGCCCCTGGCCTCCTGCAAACCAGCACCGGCCAAACCAAACTCATCGACGTTCGCGATTTCTCCACCGAAGGCGATTGGGAAACCTTCGTCGCCGTACGTGACGAATCAGGCACCGATGCCGCCCCAGTCTTCGCCACCGAAGACGGCCTGCTCCTGCGCGGAGCCCAAAACCTCCCGGTACCTCCCGCAGGGGATGATGTGGGCTACCAAGTCTACATCGGCGAAATTGCCGAAAAAGACTTCGTCAACAATGCCGATGTCAATGACCTAAATGATGATGGTGATACCAGCGACCGATTTGGATTCCTCGTCTATGCTGCTGACCGGGCCGCCGTGGAAAAAAACCTGGGCATTGGCGCCGGTTATGAAATGCTGTCCTCCCTGAACGATACCGCCAAAAAGACCGTGGCCACCGAGCGCCTGTCTTCCCATGTGTGGGTTGTCGTCGTGGATACTAACGGCAACGGTGATCTTTCCGATGACAAAATGCTCCGCGACTACCGCATCAACTACGATGCTTTCTCCCTGGCCAGTGACAACAACCCGGACAGCCGCGCCCTGATGGCGTGGGAAGTCAATGTCATCACCAACGAGAACCACCTTGGGGCACCGGAAGCTCCCACCGTGGAATTTCACTTTGATGACGGCAGCCATGGCTCCCATTGCGCGGGTATCGCTGCGGGCTTTGAAGTCAGTGGACAAGAAGGCATGCACGGCGGCGCTCCCGGTTCCTGGTTGCTCTCCCTGAAGCTGGGCGACAACCGCCTGGCTGGTGGCGCAACTCGTACCAGCAGCATGAAAAAGGCTTACGAATACGCCGCCTCGTTTGAAGAAAAATATGGTATCCCCGTGGTGATCAACATGAGCTTCGGCATCGCCTCAGTGGAAGAAGGGGACGACGCCATGGGCGGCTGGTTGGACAACTTGCTGGCCGAGAATCCCACTCTCTATTGCTGCACCAGTGCCGGTAATGAAGGCCCGGGCCTTTCTACCGTGGGTATCCCGGCCACATGCCCCAGCCTGATCAGCTCCGGTGCCTCTCTCTCTGTGGAGTCGGGGGCCGACCTGTACAGTGCTCGCATGACGCGCAATACTTTGTTCAACTTCAGCAGCCGCGGGGGCGAGACCGCCAAGCCCGATGTGGTAGCTCCCGGGTCCGCCCTCAGTACCGTGCCTGGATTCATCGACGGCATGGCACGTTTCAACGGCACGAGCATGGCCTCGCCACAAACTGCCGGCGCGGTGGCCTGCCTGGTCAGTGCAGCCCAGCAAGAAGGTATTGATATTCATTGGGGTATGATGATGCGCGCCCTGATTGCTGGTGGTACGCCCATTCCTGGCTTAAGCCTGACTGATCAGGGTGGTGGTTTGGTGACGACCGAGGCCAGCTGGGATGTCCTCAAAAAATTATCCGCAAGCAAAACAGCCCATCAGGTTTTGCGCTACGACATTGAAACCCCCTGTGTTTTTCAGGATGATGGTTTGAGCAGTGCGGCCTACTGGCGCACTCCGGGCGGCGCTCCTTTCGCTCCCGAGAAAATCACCTTCACGGTTCATCCTGTCTTCCACCCGGATATGGGCCCCGATGACATTGATTCTTTCTTCCGCAGTTTCAGCTTCAAGAGTGAGGCCGATTGGTTGAAAGTCTTGTCTGGTGACCGCTACATTCGCGGTGATATGGGCATGACCGTGACTTGCCAATACAATGAGAAAAAGCTGAAAGAAACCGGAGCCCACAGCGCCCGCATCATCGCCAATATTGACGGTGGAGATTTGGGAGGCTTGGCCGGTCGTGAATTCTATCTGTGGAACACTGTCGTCATTGGTGATCCCGTAGGCCCTCAAAGTGGCTATACCAAAGTGTATGAAGGGAAAGACCTGGCCCAGAGTTCCGCCCTTCGGCATTACGTCAATGTTCCCGCCGGAGCCACCGCCATGCGTGTGCGCCTGGAAGTCAGCAAAGATGTTGGCTCATCTTCAGGCGCCATGGCCATGACGGAAATTTGTGATCCCGAAGGTCGGGTGCGCGGCACTTTCTCTGGCTATGCCCGCACTGAAGGCGACAACATCAAAGATTCGACTGTTCTCAAGCCCGAGCTTTTCCCCGGCATCTGGGAAATCAATGTTGTGGGTTCCATCACTGGTACGGATCTGACCGACTACCGTTTGACCGTCAGTTTTGATGGCTACGATGTTGAGCCCACGGAACTGACAGGTTTTTCTCGCAAGGGCACAGGCAAAAAAGCCACCGGAACGGCTGTGGTGACTCGCTCCTTTGCTGGTGTTTTCAAGGGACGCGCTTCGGCCACCCTGAAGGGCTTTGTCAGTGATAGTGAAGTGGAAATTGAAGAAACTGATGAGTGGAGTAAAAGCTTCACTCTGGACGCGACTACTCCCCGTGCGGCCTTCCATCTGGTGATGGATGAATCCGTGGCCAACCTGTTCACCGATTGTGCCGTGAACATTCTGGATTCCAGCGGAAAAGCTCAGCGTATCGCCGGGTTTAATGGCCTCGAAGCTCATATGGGCATGACCTTGCCTGAAGGCATGGAATCTGCCACATACACTCTGCAGGTTGTGGGTGCTTTTGCCATGGCCGAAGATATGGTTGAGTGGGGTTTTGATTTGGAAGAGAAGTATCTCTTCGCTAGTCCTTTGGCCGGTACTGCCAAGCGGGCTGGTGGTGGTCGTTTGAACCTCTACTGTGGTGTTCCCACCGATGTGAAGGTCAGTTTTGAAGATGAATGGCCGGCCGCACCAGACGGAATGAATGTATTTGGCGTTCTGGAATTCCGGGACCACAACACTGATGACCGCCGACCTGGTGATGACGGGGCTGCATTGGTGCTTGAGGTGCCGATCAAGGTGGACTAAAGCTCTACCGGCCTTCTATCAGTTTGATGAAAAGCGCCTCCAGCTGGACCATGTGGTTTTGGCGGGAGGCGTTTTTTTCTGCCCACTTCCTAGCGGCCACCGGAGCTGATGCGGGAAGGTTGGCTGCCCGCCTCAGGCCTTTATAAATTCCCTCCGGGTTTCTGGCCGGCATGATGACCCCCGTTTGGCCATCTTCAATCATTTCGGGAATGCCGCCAATGTCAGTTCCGGCTAAGGGGATGCCAGCCGCAAGGCTTTCCAAGGCCGCCATGGGGCCGTTTTCATACCATTCCGAGGTCAGAACTGAAAACTTTGCTCTGGCCAGGGCTTGCCTCAGTTCAGTGATGTTGAGGGGACCCAAAATTTCCACGGTTTTCAATTCCAGGTGGGCCACATGAACTTTTAAATTCTCTTCACAGGGACCACTGCCTGCTATCAGTAAATTGAGCGGCGGGGTGGATGTTTCACCATCTCTAAATTTCTGTTCCCAGATGGCGTGAGCATCTAAAAGAGTGCGTAATCCCTTTTCTCGGGAAATGCGGCCAAAATAGAGGTATGAGTCTTTGGCCTGGGTGGTGGGGATTTGGTTGGGATGCCAAAAATCCAAATCCACAAAATTGGGCAAATGTTTCAAATGGTGTTCCGGGAAGCCCCATTGGGCAAATTTCTCTTTGTAGCAGGCACTGGGACAGAGAAACTGCCCGACGGTTCCTTCGTACATCCCCCGACTCCGATGCAAAAACGTTTCCACCGCCGCCAACGCCGAAGCCGCCCGCGACTCTTTCACACACCGACCCAATACCGCGTTTTGCAACTGCCCACCCTTGCAGTCTTCGCAAACTTCCCCTTGCCGCAACATATGAATAGCCGGGCACAACAGCCGCAAGTCATGCAACGTCATGACCACCGGAATTCCATGTCTTTTCAAAACCGGTAAAATGGAAGGACTCAAATGGTGATAAATGTTATGCAAATGGGCCACATCCGGCCGAGTTTCCTGAATCAAATCTTCCAGGTTCCGGGCTGCCTCCCGATTCCAAATTAAACTCAAGGCGTCTCCGGCCGCCTCGATTCCAAACCGTGGCTTGCTATAATCCCGGGCCTTAACAAAATACTTATCCCACGGGGATGGCCGCGCATGTTCGTCTGCCATGGCAAAGGGAATCACGTCCCAGCCGGCTTTCAAAAGATCTTCTTCTTCCTGGACAAGATAGCGCCCCACGCCACCGGCAGGTCCTATGTCGTGATAGAACTTATTGATTAGCAGAAGTTTACGGTTGGCCATGGCCTGGTCGTCCATTCAGTTGGAGTGCATTTCCTACTCAAGAAATAACCGAGCAAAAACCACTGGTCAACCTTTCCTGGTTGGAGCCGATAAAACCACCGGGAGGATTCCGCATTCTTGGAGGGAATGAGGAGTACTGTCCAGCTGGGAAAGGGCTGCATGAACCATCTATGGAAAAGAATGAATTACCTGACACGGCACCAGGTGTACCTGCGCGTCTTGCCGGTGTTGTTTGTCTCTGTTCTGGCTTTGGGCTTTTGCAGCTGGATGCTTTTTGAGCAACATGCTTTGGAGGCAGCTTCAGAGCACCAGAAGCAGGAGTTGTTTCAGTTAGCCTCAGGGCTTCGTTTCCAAGTGGGGCGCTTGGCCATGTCGGCGGAGTTACGCAAATCTGAACTGAGCGCGCAAACTACAGAGGCCGAACCATCTGCGGAGAATCTGGCTGGGATCATCGGAGAAGGCATCATTGGCCTGGATCAAGTGTCGGCCACCTTGCAAGTGAATCTTTCCGTGCATACTTCACCGGAATTTGTCATGGACTCAGCGTTGGATACTAAATCCAACCGACTGGTTTTGGACCGTTGGTTGGAAAAGCAGATTTTGCCCTGGCTAAGGCAGAATGAGGGGGGCGAACTTTCAGGCATCGCCTCGTATTCAGGACCGGTCATGCTGGAGTCGGATCCATGGCATGAGATTCTTCTCTTCGCACCCATCTTTCTCCAAAATCATTCATCTTCAGAAACCCATTTGCCGCTGCTGGTGCGAAATAAACCGGCCAAATCAACCAGCCTAACACTGCTGCTAGTGAATTTAGGCACCATGCTATCGGCGGCACCAACTCCTGATTGGCTTTGCCTGGTGGACCATCAAGGGCGAATACTCTGGGAAAAAAGCCACGCAAAAACGGGAGTTTTCGAAGGGCTGTCGGGCAAGGATTATCTGCGAATTGATAAAGAGCTGGCCAATGGTGGTTTCAGGCAAGGCCTTGTGGGGCGTTGGCGCGATCCCTGGCTGGTGTCGACCATTCCCTCGCCCACCTTACCGCTGCTGCTGTTTTCGGCCAGTCCCGCTGCTGATTTGCGCAATCTGGTGATGGAATACATGGCCTTGGTGATGGGCCTGACCATGTTGTCTTTTCTGGGGGCCGTCCTGGGTGTGATGGGAGTGATGCAAAAACTGACCAACCGCCTGAGCGAATTGGCAGAAAGCATGTCATCCCTGGCCAGGGGTGAATACTCTCGCCGTATGCCAGAAGACAGTTGGGATGAAATTGGTCAACTGGTGGGGTACTTCAACCTGATGGCCGTGAGCCTGGATGAGGCCCACCGTGAAGTAAAAGACAAAACACTCCATTTGCGGACCGCCCTGGAAAACATGAGGCTGTTGGATAAAGCCAAAGATGATTTCCTGGTCCTGATTTCCCATGAAGTTCGCACCCCGCTAACAGCCATCATGGGGGGTGTGGATTTTATAAAAGCCTCAGCCAAGAGTGCCAATGAAGAAGATGCAGCCGTTCTCCAGCGCATGAATATTTTGGAAGTCATTTCCATCATCCAAAACAGCGGTGAGCGCCTCAGTGGTTTCATGACCGACGCCATCCAGATGACTGCCGTTCAAGCCAGTGACCGCCATCTGGATCTCAAGCCTGCTCCAGTGGTGGAGTTAGTGGAGTTTGGGTTGTGCGGGATTAGAGAGAAGGCCGCCCTGCGGGGCATCCAGGTGGAAAATTATTTAAATGAGCAGGTATGGTCTGTCCTCGGTGACCAGAGCATTCTCAAGATGGCTCTGGAGAAAGTCTTCGACAACGCTCTAAGCCACAACCGTGAAAATGGAAAAATTGTTATTCGTGAAGCTTGGGAGGTGCCCGGGCAGGGTGGTCCCGAGGAACTGTTGTTGGGCGAACATCTGCAATTGCTTTTGGATCAACCCACTTTCCAACAATGGGAAGACGAGGACATCCGCTGGCGC
Organism: Candidatus Krumholzibacteriia bacterium; assembly: GCA_016744705.1. Classification (GTDB taxonomy): domain Bacteria; phylum Krumholzibacteriota; class Krumholzibacteriia; order LZORAL124-64-63; family LZORAL124-64-63; genus LZORAL124-64-63. The sequence goes on along the minus strand of JADGDU010000003.1, from coordinate 212,305 downwards.
CTGATAGAAGTATTCAACAGCGGCGATCCCATCCCCCCAAACCGCCAAAAAGCCCTGTTCGGAAAGTTCGAGTTGGTAGGCCGCATCGAGCATCATCAAAAGGGCTCTGGATTGAGTTTGCCCATTGCCCAAGGTGCTGTGGAATGCCACGGTGGAAGAATTTTACTGCACAGCCACAAAACGGATGGCAATTCTTTCTTCCTGCTGTTGCCTACTTTCCTGGATTCTGAAGTGGTGGATGAAACGCTGGCCGCGCATTTATGGAACGATGCCCAGCAAAGTATCGGCGGCGCTTCCGGGAACAAAAAGGTTGGCCAGGTGACTGACCTCACTGCGCTCAAGGTTAAAGTCGATGACCTCAGCACCCCCGTTGACAGCGGCGTCCACCAAACTGGCGGCGGGATAAACGGCTCCGGCGGTTCCCACCACCAGAAAGAGGTCACAGTCCGCAGCCGCGGCGAATGATGCCGACATAATGTCCGGATCGATTCCTTCCCCAAACCAAACCACCGCTGGACGTTCGAGTCCGCCACACTTGGCGCAATGGGGTGGAATATCCAGAGGCGTCTTGCGCTCGTACCGCTCGTAACCGCAATCCATGCATCGCACACGCCAGAGGGAGCCATGGAATTCGTGCACAGTGGGGCTGCCCGCCTCCTGATGGTAACCATCAACATTTTGAGTCACGATGACGACATCGGCCTTTTGGGCCAGGTCAGCCAAAGCATAATGCGCGGCGTTGGGCTCATTTTGGGCGATGAGTTGGCGGCGCCAATCGTACCAGCGCCACACCAGTTCCGTTTCGGCCATGAAGGCTCGGTGGGTGGCCAATTCTTCTGGGCGGTATTGGCTCCACAGGGCGTCTTCTCCACTGCGAAAAGTGGGAATTCCGCTGGCGGCTGAGATGCCGGCTCCCGTGAGAACCGTTATTTTGGTTTCGGGAGTGATGGCGTGGCGGTATGTTTCCAGTGTCATGACCCAGCTCCTTGATGGTCAGATTTGAACTTCCATTCTACCTCATCAGGTCCCTGGATTACCAGCGTCCTGTCAGGAGATTTTTTGAAATCCGTTTTATTGATTCTTTTTGTCTGGTTAGTCTTGCCAAGCGCTGCACAAGCTGATTTGCCCATGGTGCGCTTTGAAGTGGAGTCTGAGTCGGGAATGAAGGTGGCCCAATCCTGTGCCGAAATCTGGGAAATTGATGGTCCCCGCATTCTTTCTGAACTTGTTCCTTCCGGGGCCCCTTTGGACACCATCACCTGTTTGGTTTTGAACACTGACTCCTTCCAACGAAATTTTGCCGGGCGCCTTCCGGATTGGGGAGTGGGGGTGGCCGTCTCCGGTGGCCGACTCATTGCCTTGGATTATGTCCGTTTGCCTGCTGTGGGCCGGGGTGTTCGAGAAGTTTTCCTCCATGAAATGGTGCATGCAATCTTGTTCCAGGTGGCTGGTTCCACTTGGTTGCCCACTTGGTTTCATGAGGGTTGTGCCATGCATTATTCTGGAGAATGGCGGTTCTACGACACGGTCTCCCTGGTACTGGACGGCCAGGTTCCCAGCCTTGACCGTCTGCAGGGACAGTTTCCTGCTCCAGTGGGTATGGCCGATCGGGCTTACCGAACCAGCCTGTTGGCGGTGGGGCGCCTTCGGGATCAATATGGTGAGACCGTGGTGGGTGATCTTTTGTGGGCCACCCGGGAAACAGGGGCCTTTTCCATCGCCTTCAAAGAAGTGACGGCCACCGGTTTGGGCGATTTTACCGATGATTTTGCCTCGGCCATGAATTTGCGCCTGGGATGGGCCATCATGTTGACACGCTGGCCCACGCTCTTTGTTCTGATGGCCCTCGTTTTTGCGGTGGGAGCAGGCCGGAAAATGATTAATACCCGCCGCCGGCTTGCGGCCATGGAGGATGAAGAAGGCGAGTTTCCTCTCTGATCATGCAATGCGCACGGCCCGTGGCGGAATTCTCTTCCGGCCGTGGCAAGGGCCATGGTGTTTCGCGGCTCCTCATGATTCCTCCAACGTTCTTTCGCTTTCTTGAATTTTCCTGCAATTGCCAGTTTTAACCACCTGAGAGATATTTAAAATATCTGGCATTTCCTATGCAACCCCTTGATTGAAGCACAAAAAACCGGGACATTTGACCCGATGCAACAAGGGGACAATCGTGAAAACAGCATGGACAAAAACAATCCTGACCTTGATGGGCATTCTTCTGCTGGCAGGGGCCGCCAGCGCCGAGATTGTAGATTATGATTTCCATTGGGCGGCCAGCCCAGCTTATGACGACCGCGACGGAGCTCTTTCCGTGGCTGTCTATTACGAAGTCTGGCTGAAAAGAGGCAGCGCTCCAGAGGAATTGATTTCCAGCGAGAATCCCGATACGAGTTTTGTGTTTTCTGCCGAGTCAGGTGTGGTGCAGCGTCTCCGGGTTCGCGGCGTGGACGCCTCGGGGCGAATGTCCGAAATGAGCGAATGGTCGGATCCGCTCTACTTTGAACCGGGTCGTTCCGGTGATACTCCCCCGGCAGCTGCCCAGTTGCGTTCCAACTACCCCAATCCCTTCAACCCTGAAACCCGTATCGTTTATGGTGTTCCCGATACAATCGAAGAGGCCGAAACAGTCCGGCTGGATATTTACAACATCGCCGGCATGCGCATCCGGTCTTTCGAAGTGGACCGCTCTCCAGGCTGGCACGAACTGACCTGGGACGGCACCGACGACCGTGGACAAACCCAATCCACCGGCATGTACGTCACCAAATTCACAGTAGGGGCCATGGTCAGCACCAGTAAAATGACAATGGTGAAGTGATCGACTCTGAAACAAGTTTCTGAAAACAGCACTGGATAACCAGTGCTGTTTTCATACCTCGCCTTTCCTCAGTCCTCTTTATTGACTATCATTGGTGCTCTTTATGGCACATTAGGCTGTTTTTTTTAGAGGGTGACTATGACTGAGATTGAGAGTGGTGGACCTTCCCTGATCAAGTTGGGTAAGTTGGCTAATGCCAAGGATTTTGACAAACTGGAAAGCCTTTGGGTTCAGGCGCTGGAAACTAATGATTATTCATGGCGCGAGCTGATTCCGGTAGCGGGCCAGGTAGGACGCCAGGGAGCTGCTGACCGGGCGGACACCCTGATTGAAATGTTGATCTCGTCTGTGGAAGAAAAATCTGAAGTTTCAGAAGCCTTCCATGCCAGTCTTGAAGCTGCGACCCAATTGCCCAAGGGCAAGGGGTTGCGCAAGACCATCGTTCGGCTCTTCAAAACGACATATGCCGACTTTGACGGCCTGGATGATCTGCTGGCCTTATTATTGCCACCGGATGTGGCTCTCGATAAAGCCGTTCCCAAGATACTCCACTACCTGCAGATGCAGGTTGGTTTTTATGTGATGGATCTGTCCTGGCTGGTTCCCGGCATTGTGGAATCTTTCGATCCCGCCAAGGGTTTTGTGACGGTGCGGTTTGATGATCGCCACGATGACTATGGCCCGTCCACTATCCATAAACTGCTGGCTCGTCCCAGCGATTTTTTCCCCGCCCTTGTCCTTTACGATCCAGAACGGTTAAAAACCGAGGCTGGCGAAGATGCCGTGGCCTTTGTGAAGATGGCTTTGCGCTCCCAGCGTGAAGGCCGCCTGATGTACCGTGACCTGAAAGGCCATGTGGTCAGTCTTCTGGGAGAAAAAGGCTGGAAGAGCTGGTGGGCTGGTGCCAAACGAGACCTGAAACGTGATCCCATGATCGGAATGTCCGGTGGTAGCCAACCCACGTTCCGTCTTTTGCGCCAAGCTGATAATTACGAAGACCGTTTGAAACGGGAATTTGAATTCAGCAAAGAACCTTTGGTAAAGCTGGGCAAAGTTCAGGCTTACCTGGACGAACTGAGCCGGGAAGAAAAGCGGGGCGAAAGCAAAGACGGTGATGACAACGGTTTACTCGTTCATTTTGGTAACGGAGTGGCCAAGGTGGCCATGGCTTCCCTGAAGAATGATCCTTCGGTGGCCTTGGCTGGATTAGCCCTGCATGCAGAAATTGCTGCCCGGGGTGTGGATGTGGCCAAACCCAATCCCAAGGCTGCGGCCGCGGTGCTGGCTAAGATTCCTGATGCCGGAACTCTGGTTGAATCCCTGCCTGAAGCCTTGCTCCAGCGGGTGATGCAATATGTAAGGGTCGCTGTTCCTGATCGTTGGGGACAGGTGTGGGCCCTGGTTCTGCGCCGCGCTGGTAAGCGTCTGTGTGATACGATCACCCGGGGACTGATGGAAGGCGAGCAGACTGCAGAGCTTGAAAAAGCCTTGGAGTATGTGGTGGAAAAACCGTCCTCCAGCCCAGATCTTCTGTGCTGGTTGTGGCGCACCAGGCACACCAGTGGCTCAGGCGGCAAATATTTGGAAGGCATTGAAAGTTTGCCTTTGTCTAAGATTGCCGATGCCATGTTCAGTCTTCTCGATAGCATCGGCAAATTGTATGCCCTCAGCTCTGAAGAGAAATACCTGAAAGATCTGGAGAGCGCCCGCCTGGCTTTGGCTATCCAGAGTTTGGGCCCCATCCTCAAGGTCATTGATAGTGCCAATAAGCCGGAAGCCATTCGGCTGAAAGCCACCATTGGTGATAACCATGGTCTTTCACCGGCCATGCGCACCCAGTTGTTGGGTTATTTGCGCAGTCGCCATGTGGATATTTTCCGGGACATTACTCGGGAATGGGAAGATGCCAGCATCATTTACACCACTGAAGATGGTCTGCGCTCTCTTCAGGATGCCCTCAACCACATCGTGAAGGAAGAAATTCCTGAAGTGGCCAAACAAATTGGTGAAGCGGCCAGTTTTGGTGACCTCAGTGAAAATGCTGAATTCACGGCAGCTTTGGAAAAACGTGACCAGCTGGCCAGCCGGGCCACGGGCATGGAGACTGACCTGAAGATGGCTGTGATTTTCAATCTGGAAATGGCCTCCAGCGATTTTGTCAATATTGGCACCCGCGTGACCACCCGTTCCGAAGAGAGCGGGGAAGAGGAAGTCTTCACCTTCTTTGGCCCCTGGGATACTGATGTTGAGAAGAAAATTCTCAATTATCAGGCACCCTTGTCCATGGTTTTCATGGGCGCCAGAGTAGGGGATCGGGTCGTGTTTGGGGAAGAGGGCGATGCCCGGGCCTGGGAAGTCTTGGCCATCGAGTCCGCCATTTGATGCCCTGACCAGAACCTGATCTGAATGGTCCAGAATCTACCGGATCGGCCTTGGGGAATATTCCCGAGGCCGATCTTTTTTTATGAAGAATTATTATCATCCCTCCTGTGGAAAATGCAATAACCTCAAAAATACGGTCTATTGGGCGGGTTTTGCCTGCCGACCGGCCCGGAATCGTTAAAGATATCTGCTTCATGCTTTTAAGAAATTCAAGGAACGGAAATTGCGGTTTTAGACCAGGTAAATCCGGTGAGCCCCAAGGTGGGCTGCCGAACTGTCCATATTTTTGAAGGGAAAAATAATGAGGAATGTGCAGAAATCCGGCTTCTCTCTGTTCGAAGTGCTAATCGCCGTGGCCATTGTGGCCATTTTAGCAGTAGCAGTGGGTGTCCCGGTGGCCAGAAACCTCAATCAGGGCAAAGTAGCCAGGGCTCAGAGCGATGCCGGTGTCATCGGCAATGCCATCCTTGAATTTTATAAGGATGTGGGTCAATGGCCTGCTCAAACCGATTTAGATACCAACCCGGAAGCCTTCCGCCTGGTGGGAAATTATGAATTGGGTGGAGGCAATGCGGGGATCTCTGAAGGAACTGATTTGGCCGCTGGATCTCAAACATGGAGCAGCCATGGTGGGACCACGACTCTCACTGAACAGCTGATTCGTAACCGCTCCGGGAATATTCATCCTCTCTATAAGGAGAGCAGTAATCCTCACACGAGTCCTGGTTGGAATGGCCCGTATATGGATCAAATCCCCCTCGATCCCTGGGGGCGTCCTTTCGTGGTGAGCATTGGTTTTGCATTGCCCAGTCTTCCTGGCACGGTCACGGCGGACAATGAATATCACAACGTCATGGTCCTTTCTGCGGGTAAGGATGGCGTCTTTAATACCAGTTTGGATAACAGAGTGTACAACGAAAAGCCCACTGGCGATGACATTGGCTTTGTCGTTCTGGGTGCTCGAAAGTTCAAGCAGTAGGGGCAGGAAATGGCACAAATTAAAACAAAGAAACTGGGCGAAATTCTGATTGAAGCCGGCATCATAACGCCGGATAAATTGGATTTGGCCCTTCGCGAACAAAGCCAGACCAAAGAAAAGCTGGGAACGATTTTCCAGCGTCTGGGCATTTGTTCGGAAAATGAAATTGCCAAAGTTTTGGCAGGACAGGCTGGTGTTGCCTGTGTGGACTTGAACCGTGCGGAAGTTGATACAGCCCAATTGGATTTGGTGGAGCGGGAGTATGCAGAGAGGTTCTCGTTGCTTCCCTTGAATCGCAAAGGCAGCACGCTGCAAGTGGCCATGGCCAATCCTCTTGATCTGGCCATCATCGATGAACTGGGACGCAAATCCGGCAAATATATTGAAGTGGTGCACGCTCCTGAAAGTGAAATTCAGGATGCCATTGTTCGATATTACGGCATCAAATCCGGCAGCGGAAATAAAATCAATGACCTGATTGCCAAAAGCCAGAAGGCTATGGCCAGCGGCGTGAACTTGGGGGAAGGCGATTCTCCTTTCATCCGCCTGGTGCACTATCTCATTGCCCAGGGAGTGGAAGAAGGCGCCACTGATATTCATATCGAACCCGAAGAAAAAGTCCTGCGTTGCCGTTACCGGGTAGATGGCCATTTGGTTCAAGGCCCCATTTTGCCTGGAGACCTTAAGAGCATCGTCACTACACGGGTAAAAATCCTGGCTGAGATGAACATTTCCGAAAGTCGGGTTCCCCAGGATGGACGCATTCTGTTTGACACCGGTCGGCGCAAAGTGGACTTGCGTGTTTCTACTTTTCCCACCGTCAATGGCGAGGGCATCGTCTGCCGTATTCTGGATAAAGAAGCTTTGATTGTGGGCTTGGGGAAATTAGGTATGGAACCGGAAATGCAGAGTACTTTCCGGCAGGACATCGTCAAGCCCAATGGGATTATTCTGGTCACCGGTCCCACCGGTTCAGGTAAAACCACAACTCTGTATTCAGCCCTGACATATCTGAATAAGCCCGATACAAAAATCATCACCCTGGAAGATCCCGTGGAATACGAGCTGCCGGTGATCAACCAGGCTCAGATCAACAATGCCAAGGGATTTACTTTTGCCAAAGGTCTGCGGGCCATTTTGCGGCAGGACCCGGACATTCTCCTGGTAGGGGAAATCCGTGATGTGGAGACGGCCCAATTGGCCATCCGCGCGGCTCTGACTGGTCACTTGGTTTTTAGCACTTTGCATACCAACAGTGCGGCCGGCGCCATTCCCCGTTTGCTGGATATGGGTGTGGAGCCCTTCCTACTTTCGGCCACTCTGGTTTCGGTTTTGGCCCAAAGATTGGTGCGCCAGGTTTGCGAACATTGTGGAGCACCGAGCGAGCTCGATCCCCGTGATATGGAACTGATGGAGCTGAATGAGGAAGACCTGACGGAAGCCAACATTCAGGAAGGCCCCGGTTGTAGTTTGTGCCGCAACAGTGGATTCAGGGGTCGTTTGGCTGTTTTTGAATACCTGCACATTGACAAGACCATTCGCAAGTTGATTGCGGATGGCAAAGATGCCTCCCTCATTGAGGACGCTGCCCGAGACATGGGGCAGGCAGGGTTGCGCAAAGACGCTTTGTGTAAAATGATGGCGGGTCAGACCACATTGAAAGAAGTCATGAGGGTGGTCACATGAGAGAGTATCGTTACAGCGCATTGACTCCTTCGGGTCAGACCGTATCGGGAATCCGCCAGGCAGAAAATTCTCAGGCGCTGGCTACGGAGTTGCTTGAAGCCGGCCTGATTCTCCTGAAGGGACGGCCCACTCTGGGCAGCTTCGGTCAGATGTTTTCTTCCAGTGGACGGGCTGGGAAAAAAGAATTGCGAGACTTCACCCAACACATGGCAACTTGTCTTTCCGCGGGCATTACTGCCGTGTCGGCTCTCACCGATTTTCAGCAATTGACCAAAGGGCCTTTCAAGGAAGTGGTCGCTGATATTCGCGGAGACGTGAGCAGTGGCACCGCTCTGGACGAAGCCTTTGCCAGGCATCCCCATGTGTTCTCGTCGGTGTATCTGGCCATGCTTTCTGCCGGTCAGAACTCCGGTAACCTGGATGAAATATTTGAAGAGTTGGTGGACTATCTGGAATGGAATGACAATCTGCGTAGCCAGACTACTCAAGCCCTGATCTATCCTTCCATGCTCATCGTGGGAATCATTGGATTGTTCCTTTTGATGATGCTCTATGTCATTCCTCGTTTCGAGACAATGTTCGAAGATGTGGGATTTGAATTGCCGACTTTGACTGTGAGAGTCTTGGCGCTGGGGGCCTTTGTGGGCCATTGGTGGTGGTTGATTCTGGGCAGCATCGTTTCGGTCACTGTGGGGCTGAAGTTGTATTTCCGCACTCCATCAGGCGCATATAACCGAGATCGTTTTCTTATGAATACTCCTGTGTTGGGCACCTTCCTGCAGAAAATAGCCTTGTCCCGCTTTTCCAAATCCTTTGCTCTGATCTTTGCTTCGGGCTTGGATCTTTTGCGCCTTTTAGACCTTTTGCAGGGCCTGGTGGGAAATCAGGTGATGGCCCGGGATCTCGCCTTGATTCGCACGCGGGTGGCCACAGGCGAATCTTTGGCTGAAAGTTTTGCCGGAGCTCCGTCATTCCCTCCTCTCATCCAACGCCTGGTGGCTGTGGGTGAAAAAACCGGTTCCCTGGACAACTCTCTTATGCGAGCCAGCAATTATTTGGACAAGGAGATCCCCCGGGATCTGAAAAAAGCATTCACCGTTTTTGAAGGCATCATCATTGCCGTGATGGGGGCGGTGGTCTGCGTGGCAGCCATGTCGCTGCTCATGCCCATCATGCAAATGGGAGGCAACATCCATTGAGTAATCGGAAGCAAACAGCGAGCCTTGATCGCGGGGGATTCACCCTGATGGAGATCATTATTGCCGTGGCCATCATCGCTATAATGGCGGGGACCATCGCGCCCATGGCTTTCAAAGAAATGATCAAGGCCAGAGAAGAAGCCACCGTCAAGGAACTGAAAATTCTGAATCTCGCCTTGGTGGCATTTTATGAAGACACTGGTCGCTTTCCCGATGAAAGCGAAGGATTAAGTGCCTTGATCGCTGACCCTGGTCTCGTGGGTTGGCAGGGGCCATATGTGGGCGGTGATCGCTCTGACCCCCTCACTGAAGTGAGCACCGATTCCTTTAATGAAACATACGTCTACGATTTGGATCCCACGACAAACCCACCGGGATCAGCCGATTTGATTCTGGCCAGTTCTGGCTCTGACCGGATGCTGACCTTTGGTCGCCTGAACAATACCTGGAACCTGGCCAGTGATGGCGATGATTTGCTGAATCTGGTTTCCGCAGGGCCTGTTAATCGAGATAAACAACGCTTTTGTGAAGATGAATTGCGGGCCATTGGATCGGCCGCCGGTCATTATTATGAGGACCACGCCGCCTTCCCCGGGGGCAGTGGAGATCTGACGGATGTTTATCTGGATGCGGGCATCGGCAGTGGAAATTTCATTGATCCCTGGAATACTTCCTACGTCTTGGGACAAACCGGTGGTGGCGGGTCACCTTTGGTTTTTCTGGTTCGTAGTTTTGGCCCCAATCGCAGCAATGATGAAGGCGCCGAGGATGACTTGACTCTCAACATTAGCAGCGTTCCCCCTGGCCGGAAAGCCACTCTTTATAAGCTGGAAATTGCCCAGACTGTTCTCAATAACAATGGTTCACTGGTCTTGACTGGAGCCTGGTCCTCGGACCGTCCCGCTTTGGGATTGGATGTGGCTTTTGGTGCTGATGGATGGGGTCAAGCTCTTCAGGTGAATGTCAGTTCACGCACAATTTTTTCGGTGGGGCCTGATGGCAATGCCTCTCTGGTCACGGATAATCTGCCCACAGGCGTGGGTCCCTAGGAGTGAGTTCCTTGAATACAAAACTGGGTTACAGCATCAGATACGGTGAAAAATCCATGGTAGCTATGGGGGTCTCCTCCTTGGAGCATGGGCGCTGGCGCATTGAGAATCTGGAACAGAACCAGACGTCTGCGGGCCCGTCCTCATCCCTGATTAAGAATATGGTCAATAATCCTGAGGGAACGATCATGTTGACATCAGGTTCTGACGCAAGGACAGCCCTCATAACACTGCCCAAGTTGAAGAAAAAAGAAATGGCTTTGGCTGCGGCGGGTTGGGTCGCGCGGGAAGAGTCGTCCGCACCTGATGAGTATTGTGTGTCCTGGCGCGAGCGCAAAGGAGAAAACAAATCTGAAAACAAAGATACCAAAGATGTTTTCCTGCTCTACGCGCCCCGTGCCGACGTGGATCAGCACTTAGCCCAGGTCAAAGTTTGGGGCGCCAAGCCACAGCGCATGCTGCCCGACTTTATGATTTTGGATGGAATGTTTCGCCAATTCCACCCACAGGCGCAGAAGTTGGCGGCCTGGAATATTGTTTTTGTGAGCAAGGAGGACCACTTTCTCTGTGTTTCGACCCAGTCCAGTATGCTGCTGACGAGGCCTCTTCAGGCTGATCTGTCAGATGGCACCGATGCTGCGGAATATTATGAGCGGCTGGCCACTGAAGTGGATCGATCCATTTTCTTTGCGCGGCAGACGGAGTTCAATCCTGATATTCAGGGTATTGTGGTTTGTGGTGATCCAGAGGTGGCTGAGGGTTTGATCGAACACCTCAAACAGGAGACCACCATCTCTGCTGAATACTGGGATCTGGGCAGTTGCTTTGAGTTGGAATCCGGGAAGTTGGAACCCCAACTCTTACTCCCTGCCATGGCTGCGGCACTGGCGTTGAAGAAAAACCCCTACAATTTATTACCGGAGCAGCCTCGGGTGATCCTGGGACAGGACGCCCGACGTCGTTTGGTTTTGGCCACCACCACGGCGGCGGTGGCCATGGTGCCCATTCTCCTTGTGGGCGGATTGATCACCAGTAATGTTCAAAATCGATATCTCGATGATGCCCATCGACAATTGGAAATATCTGTGGTCCGCGCAGATGAGGCAGCAGATGTGTATAAGGCCCAGTGTGTGCTTCTGGATAAGGAACGGCACATTGCTGAATTTTCCGAAAATGATGCTGACTACGCAGCGGTTCTTCTGCACCTGGCCAACCTGACTCCCCATCAGATCATCTTCCAGGATTTGCGTTTGAAAGAAGCCAATGATGGTCAATTAGTGCTATTTCTGAGCGGTGAAAGCAAAGCAGATTCAGTGACTGAAGCGCAGGAATCATTTTTGGAATTCCAACACGCCCTGCAAGCCAGTGCATTGCTTGTAGCGGCAGGAGAGCCGCGCAAACTGCTCATCAATACCAAGCACATCAAGGGAGTCACGGTGAAGAAAGTCGAATTCAGTATGGAATATCAAGTTCATTTTGAGCCTTCATCGCCGGCTGCCATCGCTTCCCTTGGGATGGAGAATGAGAGGTTGGCTCATGAATGGAATTAAAATCAGAATTCAGGACTTGTTGAAAAAAGAGAAAATCCGGAGAGGGTTGTTGACGGGCCTTTGGGTGGTGCTTGTGGTGACGATTATCGTCCCCCTTTGGCAAGGTGTGCTGCTTCGCAATGTCGAAATTCAGGACTTGGAAGCCCGCCTGGCTACTCTTGACGACTGGACGGTGGCCGGTATGTGGCTGGCCCCAGGAGTTCAGGAGCGAACGTTACCTGTCAATGGTGCTTTCAGTCGCCTCTTTCCCCTGGATCGGGGCCGGGAAGAATTTTTTCTCTCCCTGGGAAGGGTTGCTGACCAGAGTGGAGTGGAAAATTTTTCTCTCAGTGAATCCAGCTCTTTGGGGATGTTCGAAAATGACGTTTGGGGAGATGGAACGGCAATGGCATCGGAAGGAGGGGCGCCCCCTACCGATGCAGCCACCATGGAAATGGCCGGTGCCCCGGCTATGAACATCCCCAAAGTGGAGTTGTCTCCGTACCGTGTGAAGGCGGAATTTTCCGGAGACTACCAACGCATTGCGTATTTCATGAGCGGTCTGAAAAATATTGACCGGGCCTTAAAAGTGCACAGCCTTGCGATTAACCCCGAAAAAGATGGTGTTCAGGTGAAACTGGAGCTTGATGTCTATGTCAGCAAAACAAATCAGTCTTAAAAGTCCCATCACCATTGGTGTGGTGATGGTTCTTCTCGTGGCCGTTGGCTATCTGAACGTGAGCACCTTCGGTGGTAAAAGATCAGGGGTATTTCGCGGGTATCGGGTCCAGGCCCATCCTCCGGTTCCAGCTGATGCAGGTCGGTTGGCCGCATTTTCAGAAACGTCCGCGGTTCTGGGGGACAAAATGGCTTCGGCATATACAGCCGATGGGCTTGAGCGGGACCCTTTTCAATGGGGGAAATCCCGACCCAAATCTGTGCCAAAACCGGTGGTCAAAAGATCCAGAAAAACGAAGGTGGTCCGGAAAAAAGCCAAGGCTTTGCAATGTTCCGCCATCATTTTGGGAGGAATCAAACCCATGGCCATCATCGACGGTGAAGGCCGCTACCAGGGTGAAAAAGTTCGCGGGATGATCCTGGCGAGTATTGATGCTGATGGGGTGACGTTCCGCAAAGCAGACGGAAGCACCATGCACCTGGTTGTTGGTGTGAAAGAAGATGATGAAAATTCATTCCGGGTTGTTACTCGGAGTAGAGAAAACGAAGATACGGGCCGAACACGCATAGTGGATCAGTAACATGGAAGGGAATCCGAAAATGAAAAGGCTCAGTTTGTTGATTCGAGGAGCAATGCTGATGGCGGCAATGCTCCTTCTGATCAGCCCGGTGGAAGCAGCAGATGATTGGACTGAAGGCCGACCCCCAGTGACGATCGTTACCAATGGTTGGGTGGGTGTGCGGGAGATTCTGCGCAATGTTGCCAGCAATGCGGGGTTGGGATTGCAGATGGCTCCTGATGTGGATGGTAAGGTTAACGTTCACCTACAGGAAGTATCGGTTGATCGGGCCCTGGATGCCTTGTTGGTCCCTGCTGATTTGGGCTACGAGGTGGTCGATGGTGTGCTGGTGGTTTACAAGCAGGGCATGGTCACCCGCTGGATCACATTCGATTATCCGGTTACCGAACGTGAAGGACGCGGCGAGCTGGAAGTTTCTGCCAGCAGTAGTGGGTCGTCCGGTTCGGGAAGTGACGGCGGTGGTGATTCAGGATCGAATAAGAGCCATGTGACCAGCACGGCGACCATGAGTGTCTGGCCAGGGGTGATGGAATCCCTGAAGGTTATTCTTTTTAAGAATCCTGACCTCATGCAAAGCACCGGTAGCCAGGGAGATAATATGGCCATTAATCTCTCTGATTCCGAGGGCCGTACCCTGGTGGTTAACCCTATGGCGAGTATGGTTATGGTCACCGCTGAATGGAACCGCGTCAATCAGGTGGAAAACCTTCTGGCTCGCCTGGAAGAATCTCTCCAGCGCCAGGTGGCCATTGAGGTGCGGATCATGGAAGTGTATCTCGACGATGAAACAGAAACTGGTATCAACTGGAACCTTATGAATCTGAATTCAGATATTACCAGTATCAGTCTCAATACATTGGATGCTGCACAGCATATTTCTGACGATTTTTTCCAGTTTACTCTGGATTCCAAAAGTTTGGCAGGGGTGATTGAGGCCATCAGCACCAGTGGCGATATCAACACTGTCAGTACGCCAAAGATCACGACTCTGAATAACCAGAAGGCCGTGGTCCGGATTGTGACCGAGCAGGTTTTCTTCGAGTCTCAGGTGGAGCCGGCCGTGATTTCCAATGGTGTTGCCACCGAACCGGTGATCAACTATACCTCGCGCACATATCCCGTGGGTGTGGTGCTGGATGTCACGCCCCAGGTAGGCCAGGACCGGATTATTACTCTGAATGTGCATCCGACCATTAGCGATATTGTGGGAGTGGCCGAGAGCCCCAACCAGGATACGGCGCCTATTCTTTCCATTCGTGAGTTGGATACTGTGGGCAAGGTTCGCGATGGGGATACTCTGGTCATTGCCGGCCTCATGAGCGAGCGCACCAATGTTCGCCGCACTGGCATTCCTGTTCTTAAAGACTTACCCATTCTGGGGTACCTCTTTGGCAGCACTTCAAGCAAAAAAGTGAATATTGAGTTAGTCATGTTACTGACCCCGGTGATCATGGATGGCTCGCGGGTGGAAGAAGTGGCTCAGTCAGAGGAACAAAGAGTGAAGGACCGAATGTAAATTCTTTCTCGGCTCACCAATAGAAAAATCCCGGTTCATCTGAACCGGGATTTTTCTTTTAATCAAGTGGCAGGAATTAGTTAATAATGCTGATCACTGTTCCGATATCATCGCCCAGGATTTCTTCGGAGGCCGCATCAGAGAATCCGGTTTCCCACAGTCCATTGGGTCCTGCACTCAGAGCGAAAACCTTGTGGCGAACTGTTCCGGTGTACCGGCCCTGGAAGTATTGGCTGTTGATGACGTAGGCGTTTCCCCAGGGATCATTGAATTCATAGCTTTCAATGTAGGGACCTTTCCAGGCTCCATTACCGAGGGTGGGCCAATCTCCGGAGGCCTCATTGGCGCCTGCCCCTGTAGAGCCGGTATTATCATCAGCATTGTTGAAATACAAATAATCACCCAACTGTTTTGTGGTTCCGTAGGAACCCCAATTACTGGCACCGGAACCAGCGCTGGGGCCTGAACCTGTAGCTAGGTTTGAGCTACTGATCACACGGTTAACCTGGTTTCCAGAAGGACCATTTAAATTGGTGATGGGCCACTGGCCCACATCTTTATAGTAGCCAAGCACTGCCGTTGCAATGACTTCAGTTTCATTCTGGGCTTTACTGGTTTTGGCATCCGCCAGATGACGGAAAACCATCGGGCTCATGGCCGCAGCAAAAATTGCTACAATGGCTACTGCGATGACGATCTCAATGAGGGTGAATCCCTGGCGGTCATGTTTCCGAATATTCTTCATGATCGAGTCCTTTCAAAAATGTCACGGGTTTTCGCCCGTGAGGCCTCTCATGGAGGTTGGGGCGATATGGCCTCCACTTAAGAAGCCCAACTGGTGATTATAATCGTTCAGGATTCGCTTCACTTTAGGAATAGTTAAAAATAATAAAAAGTGGGGCGCAGAAAAACGCCCCACCAATAATCAAAGTTGGCGTTTGTCCTACTCAAGACCCCGAGGATAGGAGGCATAGACGGCCGCCTGATCCTGAGGCATGACCAAGACATCCTGAATGTTCACATGAGGGGGTCTGGTGGCGCAGAATAGCACCGTTTCAGCAATGTCCACCGGTTGCAGCGGAGGGAAGTTTTTATACACAGGCTCTGCTTTTTCCAGATCTCCCCGGAACCTCACCTCGCTGAATTCTGATTCCACCATGCCTGGGTCCACGGACGAGCACCGTACCCGGGTCCCTACCAAATCGATGCGCATGCCCTGGGTGATGGCTCTGACTGCATACTTGGTGGCGCAATACACGTTGCCTCCGGTGTAGACCTGGCGACCGGCAATGCTGCCAATGTTGATCACATGCCCATGATCGCGGGCCACCAGGCCCGGCATGACGGCCCGGCTCACCCAAAGCAGCCCTTTGACATTGGTATCGATCATCTCGTCCCAATCCAGGTGGTGGGCTTCCTGGATTTTATCCATTCCCCTACTTAAGCCGGCATTGTTGATGAGAATGTCGATTTTAGACCATTCCTTGGGCAGGCCTTCAACGGTGGCATTGACCGCTT
Organism: Candidatus Krumholzibacteriia bacterium; assembly: GCA_016744705.1. Taxonomy (GTDB): domain Bacteria; phylum Krumholzibacteriota; class Krumholzibacteriia; order LZORAL124-64-63; family LZORAL124-64-63; genus LZORAL124-64-63. The sequence continues at coordinate 196,370 of JADGDU010000003.1, read as the reverse complement.
CACGATCCCGAACATCCAGCTTCAATGCATGGGTTTTGATGCCGTATTCGGCTATGAGCTGTTTGGCGAGAGCTTCAACTTTTTCCAAGCGTCGGGCAGCCAGAATCAGGTGAGAGCCTTCCCGGGCAAATGCGTGGGCGCAGGCTTCACCAATGCCGGCACTGGCTCCGGTGATGAGGGTGATTTTATTCTTTAGCATTTCAGGCTCCCGGGCTGTTGATAATGAGGTTGTGGTTCCAAGGCAACAGGTTAGCAGAGTCCCCTTCCCGGGGCAATCGGGCTTTTGTGTATGTTTTTGGCAACCTGGTGTTGCAAAACATCAAGAAATGTGTCATAATATCACAAAGCAGCCACTCCAACCCCATGGAGGTCCCCATGAAGAAGTTAGTCATCATTCTGCCTGTTTTGTTTTCGGTAAGCATTTGCACCGGGTGGGCCCTGGGCTTAACCACTGCAGAGGTTGCCGACGGAGATATGATGTCTCATTTGCTGGAGGCTCCGGCTCCAGCGGGTTCCTTAGGCATGCTGATACCTTTTGCCACCACCGCCGACGATGGTGGGGCCCTGGGAGAAAAGGCCAAGGTTTTGGTCATGCGCCAGCAGCTGCGTTCAGGAAGCCCTGATATTCATTAAAACTATACCAAAAAATTTGCCCAGAGATTGAAAAGGGCGCCCAGGCTAATCAGCACCAACATCAAAAAAATATAAAGACAGACCTTCAGCATGGTGACTCCCGGGGGATGAAGAAAAACCAACAACGATCTTTCACCCAACAGGAATCATGCCTCTCCTCAAACCCCCTAAAACAAGGAAACCGACCACTTGGTTAAAGGTGGCCGGTTCCATTGGGTGTCAGTTTTCCGGATAGTGTCTCCGGGTGATGTCACCTGTCGATCAAGTGGAGCTTTCCTGTTCAGGCTTTTCGGCCAGCATTTTCAATCGGGTCAGACCATCGTCAAACATGGGGCCCACCATAGGGTCCATCAGCAGATTGAAAAACCGTCCCATAAGATTCCAGCCCATGTCCCCACTCATTTCAAAAATGACCAGAGTGCTGTCGGCCATCACTTCATAGCGCATGGCGCAGAGAGATTCGGGCCGGCTACCGGAAAGGTCCATATTATAGGCCACTCCCCAGTTGGGTTCGCTGCGGGTGACGGTCAATTCACCACCGCCCTTTTTGGCGGTCCATTCCTGATGGGCGCCTTCGCCTTTGGTGATGCTGCCCAGGGTGACATCCAGACTGGGATCATCTTTGAACCAGGGCGTCCATTGGGGCCAGGTCTGCAGGTCGCTGGTGAACACATGGATGCGCTCGGGAGTGGTGTTGATGACCAACTCTCGCTGCACACTATATGTGCTGGGCAGGAACAATCCGACGATGACGACCACGAGGGTGGCCGCCAAAACGCCGATGCCAATTGGTTTGATTACGGGGCCCATTGTTGTTTCTTTCTCCTGTTGGTCAGCTAAAAACTAGTTGGTCCACTTTTGCAGCCAGCCCATGACTTCATCATGCCACTGGATGGAATTCTGAGGCTTCAGCACCCAGTGGTTTTCATCGGGATAATAAAGCAACCGGGCAGGGATTCCCTGGCGGCGCAAGGCTGTGAAAGTGCTCAGACCCTGGGTGTCGACTACGCGGTAGTCAAGAGCTCCATGCACCACCAAGGTGGGCACGTGCCAGTTCTGGACGTAATCAGCGGGGTTGTGCAATTCGTAACCACTGCCGTCGGCCCAGGGGGTGCCGCCATGTTCCCATTCGGGGAACCAAAGTTCTTCGGTATCCAAATAAGCCATGCGTTCATCAATGTTGCCGTCGTGGCAGACGAAGGCTTTGAATTCTTTGGAAAATTCAGGCTGCCCGTGGATCCAGTTGATCATGTACCCACCATAGCTGGCACCGGCGGCGACAACTTTATCAGCATCCATCCACTGGTAGTTTTTCAAAGCAGCTTCCAGACCCTTGACCAGATCTTCGTAGGGACGATCGCCCCAGTGGCCACTGATGGCGTCAGTGAATTCCTGGCCGTAACCCGTGGAGCCATGAAAGTCCACAGCTACGGTGGCAAATCCTGCACCCACATATGCCTGGGGATTCCAGCGGTAGTGGAAGTCGTTGCCGAAGCTGCCCTGAGGTCCACCGTGGACCAGGAAAGTCAGGGGCCACTGTTGGCCGGCTGCGGCCTTCTCTTCAGTCCAGTCGTAGGGTTTCACTACATAGGCGTGTACGATTTCGTCGTTCCAACCCTTGAAGGTGAACTGCTCAGGCTCGCCCATCAGGCAGGCCGCCAGCTTTTCACCATTGAAGTTGGTGATCTGTTTGAGATCTTTGCCGTTGGGCTTGATGGTGAACAGCTCGGTGGGAGATTTCAAGCTCTGCATGCCGAACAAGATCCGGCCGTCGAGCAGGCCCAGGCTGGAGTGACGGCCCATTTTATCGACCATGGTCACTTTGCCGGATTTCATATCCATTTTGAAGAGGGAGCGCTGACCCAAAAAGCCAGCTGTGCAATAGGCTGTTTTGCCGTTGCCGCTGAACTTCAGGCCGTGAGGACTGAGGCTGAGGCCATCATATTCGAAATCAATGCGGCGGCTTTCGCCCGATTTCCAGTTCATCAATTCCAAGTGGTAGCGATCAGCTTCGAAGCCGGGCCGGTCCATGGCCAGGTAGACCAGGGTTTTGCCATCAGGAGTGAACACCGGTTCGGTATCCCAGGCCTGGTTGGCTTCGGTGAGGCAACGCATGGTGCCGCTGCCGTCGGTGGGCACAGCGTAAAGATCGTAGTCGGTACTCCAAGCGGGTTCGCTGCCGGGAAGAATTTTGGCGGTGAAGATGATTTCGGTGCCGTCTGGGGAAACGACAAATTCTCCACTACCGCCCCAGGGCCGAGTGGGGACGTCTGCATCCAGATCTTTCATCAGGTCGATGGGCTCACCATCAGGGTTGGTGCCGTCGAGCAGGAAGATGTGGCTGCGTTTGCCATCTTCCCAGGTGTCCCAGTGGCGGAACATGAGCTCGTCGTAGACCATGCCGGTGACTTTGCTGGCGGCCTTTTCTTCGTCCTTGGCCACGGTCTCTTCCGGACTCAGGCCAGGATAAACTTCCATGGAAAAGACAAAGCTGTGCAGTTTGGGAGCGACTTCAAAATTTCCCACGTCCAGAGCCAGGTGGGTGATCTGCCGGGCTTCGCCACCAGTGGGGTCGATATTCCAAATCTGGGAGCTGCCATCGCGAGTGGAAAGGAAGAATAGGGTGCCGTTCATGCACCAGCGGGGATTCCAATCTCCAGAAGGATGGGCGGTCAGGCGGCGGGTGGTTGTGCCGTCGGTGCTAGCCAACCAGATGTCCGTGAGGCCTCGGTTGGCCTCAACATCAGTTGTGCGCACATTGAAGGCAACCCACTTGCCATCAGGGCTGATTTGCGGATCGCTGATTCGTTCCATGGCCAACATGTCATGGATGGAGAAAGGATGCTGCTCCACGGCGGCCTCCTGGGCCAAAACAGGAGAAACAAGACAAAGTATCAGCAGCAGGAAAGGCAACATGTTGTGCAGGCGCAAGGTCAGACCTCCATTTGGGGACGGATGGATTTTGAACTGGGTCAATATAGTGTATCAGGTGCTGAGAAGCGAGTGTATCCCTGTATTCCTCGGCCGGCCAAGGGGAATATCTTTGACTTGACGGAGATATACAGGAGCCATAACCTCTAAATCTGCCAATTCACCTGACAATGACCTTAAAATCCATGGGGAGAAATCTTTGAGTGTGGCTCCTGATATTTTGGCTTTGCGATTGAGTGGTCACCTGACTGCGGCCATGATGAAGGCCGGAGAAGCTTTGCAAAGTACCCCTGGCGATTTGCCGCTGATGGCTGAAACAGTTCGCTTGCTGATCTTGACGCAACAAACTGAAATCGCGAGCAATCTCTACCAGAATTTGTCTGCGGCTGGTGCCGGGAAATCGCTGGAGCAAAGAGCGTTGGTTCGTTTGGCTCTCCAGTTGGACCGTTGGGATTTGCTGGAAGAAATGCCAACGCCCGAAGGGCCATCCTGGCTGGTGACTGCTCTCACCAAGCACCGGGACCCAGTGGGGGCCATTCTGCCTCATGGAGTGAAAGTCAGTGTGGCCAATGGGCCCTCGATATTTCATTTTGCTTCTTCGTGCCCTCACTGCACACATGCCTTGGAGGTGGTGGTTCCTGTCAGTCTCCTCGTCTGCCGGGACTGGATTTGTCCAGCCTGTTTTGGTCTCTTGAACATGAATCATCATGGGGTACGTTCCTGTTTGAAAAACTCCTTTGCAGACCTCTTGCAGATGGACGCCATCGAGTCCGATGCTGAGGTGGTTGAATTTCTCCGTCCCAAATTGATGGGAGCTGAAACAATGGAGAATATTGCCCGATCCATGGGGCAGGAATACCACTTCATGATCAATGAAATCCTTCTGGGCTTTCTGAATTCCGGAGACGAAGACCAGGGAGGAGCAGCATGAAGAACATTTTTATCAACGGACTGATGCCCGACCGAAGCCAGGTTTTTCTGCGTGAACTGGGCCAGTCTTATCACCTGATTGGGGGCGCTTTGGGGTCTCTTCAAAATGAGCCTGGTCTTCACATCAGTGATCCGGTTTCATTGAATCATGTTCTTTCTCCAGAAACGGCCCAAGAGCTGACCCAACGTCTTGATAAGGAAGTCATCAATCTTGAGGAGCAGCTGACCGAGGATGTGAGATTCCTGGCCTCAGGTTCTGGAAAGAATTGGAAGTTACCTCCGGAAGAAGTCAAAAAATCTCTGTATCCCAGAGTTTTAGAATTATTAAAACAGGAATATTTTTTCAAAGGATTGCATGCAAAGCAACCCATTGACATAGTGATCAGCGGTGCTGACTACGGAAGCCACGCCAGAGTGATTGCCGCCACCGCCCGGCAATTGGGAATTCCCACTTTAAATTTGGAACACGGTTTCTTCTTCAACCAAATGCATTGGGATTATTCTTTTGTGAAGGGAAAAATGCCACTGTTTTTCACTTCGGAATATGTCAACCTGGATTCCATGATGGAAGTGGAACTGTTCGAAGAGTTATTGGCAAATTTCCCTGACCAGAATACCACGTTCCTGGGTTTGGGAACACCGGTTGATACCGTGGCCGGTCGGTCTCTCTCAAGGGATGATGCCTGTGCCCGTTTGAGGGTTGATCCGAAAAAAACAGTGGTGACGCTGATGGGCAGCTGGATTGAAGCACGCTCCCTGAGCAATCTTATCCGGGGCCAGGTCGATACTCTCAATACCTTTGAATCCCTTTTTGCCACCTTGGCCGAAAATGAATTTAGGCACAATGTGGAGTTACTGATCAAGTTGCACCCAGCCGAAGCCCGACCCAATGTCTTGCCTGAAATCCAGGCCTGTCTGGAAAATATGGCCCTAGAGTATAATCTGCCCAAGCCTCGAGTATTTGGCGATCGGTTGCCCGAAGTTTTAAGTGCAGCCAATCTGGTGACGAGCATTGGATTCAGCAGTGTGCTCTATGATGCCTTTCAGCTTGGCAAACCCATCATCGTATTGATACCTCCTTTCCTGGTGCCCAGCCCCGTTCCCGGATGGCAACAGCAGGGTAATATTCCCCTGGCCGCGGGGGTGATGGAGGTGGCAGAGGACACGGCTGATTTGTGGAAGCGAGCGGCCGATTGGTTGACTCCAGAGCGCCTGGATAAGTTAGCAGAGGATGGGGAAAACCTGACCCAGAAATACCAATTGCAATACCGTTCGGTTGAGGAAAAAAGTAAGAATATCGTGCACTGGATTGATGGATTCCTGGGTCGTTAAAAAAAACCACCGGCTTTGGGTTTAGGAAATCAACACCGTTTTTTGGTTAACAAATTCCCGGATTCCCAAGGCGTGTAACTCTCGTCCATAGCCACTTTCCTTGATGCCTCCAAAAGGCAATCGAGGGTCGGACTTTACAAAGTCATTCACAAAACAAGACCCGGCCTGGAGTTCTTCGGAGGCGATGCGTTTGCCGCGTTCCAGATCCTGGGTGTATACAGCTGCTCCCAAGCCGAACACGTTATCGTTGGCGATGCGGATCGCCTCTGCTTCATCGTTGGCGGTGATGATTGAGGCCACAGGGCCAAACATTTCCTCATGGTAGGCCGGCATTCCAGGTTTTACATCTGCCAAAACGGTGGCAGGGTAATATGAGCCCACACCTGAGGGAATCTCTCCCCCCAGAACCAAGCGCGCGCCGGCTTCCACGCTGTCTAAAACCTGTTGATGAAGCTCGTCACGCAGGTCGGTGCGCGCCATTGGGCCCATGGTCACGCCTTCAGAAAAAGGATCACCCATGGATCTGGCTGCCATTTCTTTCGTCAATAATTTGGTGAATTCTTCGGCCACCGCTTCCACCACCACAAAACGTTTGGCGGCAATGCAACTCTGCCCGCTGTTGAGCAACCGGCTGGCAGCGCAACTGGCGGCAGCGGCAGGCAAATCGGCATCTTCAAGGATGACATAAGGATCGCTACCGCCCAACTCCAGGACTGTCTTTTTGATGGCCCGTCCGGCCACAGAGGCCACTTCGCGGCCAGCGGGAGTGCTGCCGGTTAAGGTGACGGCTTTCACTGCCGGGTTGCTAATGACCCCGGCCACCCGGGAGCCACCGATCATCAAAGTTCGAAATGTGTTTTCCGGAAACCCTGCGTCCCGAAAAACTTCCTCAATGGCCAGGGCGCATCCGGGCACATTGGATGCATGTTTGAGCAGTCCGGTATTACCCGCCATCAGAGTGGGGGCTGCAAATCGGAACACCTGCCAGAAGGGAAAATTCCAGGGCATGATGGCCAGCACTGAACCAAGAGGTTGGTAGGTGATAAAGCTGCTGCTGGCTTCGGTGGGAATTTCCTGATCTGCCAGATGGGCTTCGGCATTGTCAGCGTAGTAGTCGCAAACCAGAGCGCACTTGTTCACCTCTGCAATGCCTTCGGCCAGAACCTTGCCCATCTCTTGAGTGATCAGCCGCCCATATGATTCGGCCCGGTCGCGCAAAAGTTGGGCGGCCCGGCTCATGAGATCGCGGCGGGTCGCAAAATTGGTGCGGCGCCAGGACTGAAAAGCAAGATCTACAGAGCCAACGATAGAAGCCACTTCCGAGTCGGTATGTTGGCTGTATTGCATGATCAACTGGCCGGTGGCAGGATTGATGGCTTTCATCTGGGCGTCTCCTATGAGGGGGCTGAATTCTGGGAAAATTGATCCTAATCAACAGCGCGGATCATGTCCAGCAGGCATCGTTGTTAGTCTCTCTGAGGCCGATAAAATGAAGTTAATGTTGATCAAAAAGTTTGAACAAGCATTCATAAAGTTTTTTATACTTTCCAAAAAGTCCGGTTTAGCGTACATTGACCTTATGAATTTAAAAAATCACATCAAGCAGCACCGCGCTCGTCTGGATCTCACCCAGCAAGATCTTGCCGAGTGTGTCGGTGTGCGCCGGCAGACAATTCTGGCGGTGGAAAAAGGGAAGTACGTTCCCTCTGCCCTGTTGGCGTTTCAGATCGCCAGGGTATTGGGCATGAAGGTGGATGAGTTGTTTGAAATGGAGGAAGAGGGGGGAGAACAATGAGTACTACTATAATGAGTCATTCGTCCCGGAAATTGCCGTCTCTTGACTGGATTGCATTTGGATTGGGGGTAGTGGGATTGATGCTCAGCCGAGTGCCCGGGCCAGGTTGGGGCACTTGGGTTGGATTGTTGGGCTTGGCCATTTTTGGGCCGCCTTTTTTAAGGGAGGTTGGTGTCATCAACGATGAAGATGAGTATACCAGGAGGATCCGGTGGCGAGCTGGATTTCATGCTGCCCTGGTTGTTGGGTTGTTGGTGTTTTTGAACAAGGTTTTGTATCCACTCATCGGCTCTCATCCGGTGGCGATGGTTAGAAAAGTGGGGTTTTTCCCTGTAGATTTTATCAGACAAATATTGATTCTGACTTTTCTCTTCAGTTATCTGATTCAATATTGGGGCGCGCCCAAAGGAGTTTTTCGGCTTTTGCTGGGAATTGCTGGGCTCGCTTTGGTAGAAACCATCATGAAATTGGTACGGCACAATCAGGACCAGGGAATCATTCTCCTCAGCATGCTGGGTATCGTGTCCTTAATCGTCGGTGCGGCGTTTTTTACAAGGTGGAGGCCGAAACTTGGTGGCTACCTGCTTCTCCTGGTGGGAATGTTCTTTCTGGTCTTGGAAATCCGCACCATGACTATTGGTTTTCCAGAGGAAGCATTGGACATGAGGTTGAGACTAATCCAGTCGGCAACTGTTTTTCTGATGGTTTTTGGCACCACAGGAATCAGCTTGTTGAAATCTGACCCAGAAGAAAAGGAATAAAATGCTGATCAGAATAATCGTGGGTGCCATGGTGCTGTTGCTGTTGACTGACTCTGTCGGGGCAACAGAAGAAGCCCGGTTGGCACTTGGGGATTCTCTCTGGGACAAAAGCTCCATGGCTTGGGAAATAGCACCCGATGCACGACCCATGATTTCCCTGGCCGAATTCCGCGCAAACACTTTACGGGATGAGGAAGTTTTTCTCAGCGCCTGGCCAGGCCCAAATCATTGCTCCATCTATGCGGTGACAAATCAGCAGTCATTAATGTTGTCTCTTCAGGGCGAGGAGGAACTGAAACCACTGCTGCTTCACTTATATCAATTAGCATCCACGCCAGACAGTGATCAGGAAGAACTCCTGTCCGCTACAGAGCAGGTTTCGGATCTGCTCCTGGGAGGTTTAAGCCTGGATTGGAATATGTATGGCCATATTACTTTTGCCCCCAGTGGAATTTTTAATCTCGTTCCCATGAGTTTGTTGATGGCCCATTCGCCGCATATGACTGTGGCTCGAATTCCCTCAGTTTCATCTTTGGTGAATGTTCGGAAATCTGCTGCGACACGTGAGGCCATCAAGAGTCTAAAGGTATTGGCTGTTGGAGGGGTGGTTGATGCCACAAAGGCCGATTCAGCATTGGCCTTCAAAGAGTTGGATGACCTGGACAATACCTATAGCGGCGTGACGGTTGTGAGGCCCAACGCCGGAGGAGAAGCCCCAGAATTGGACAAGCTGCTGGGGTTCGATGTGGTTCATGTGGGGGCTCATTGCGTTAGTAATGATAGCAACCCTCTGGAGTCGGCCATTGCCCTGGATCCCTCGAATCCGGATATGATGATCAAAGCTTCCGCATTGAAGGATGCGCGTCTGGACACACGTTTGGTGGTGTTGTCTCGCTGTTCTTCGACTCATGAGGTAAGTTTTTCCGGGGAAGGGCTGCAAAGCTTGGCGAGTTCTTTTCTGGAAGCAGGGGTGCCATCTCTGGTGGCCGCCCTGTGGGAGTTGGAGGATGGGCCCACTGGGTTTTTTATGAATTCCTTTTATGAAAGCCTTGCTCAGGGAGAGAATGCAGAACATGCCCTGGCGTTGGCCCGGAAGAAATGCCGGCAGGACACCAATTTTAACAAACCACAATTTTGGGGAGCGTTTGTGCTGGTGGGTGATGGTCAGGTGAAAGTGCCCCTGCAGGCCAAAACAAAGTTTGGTGGTATGGGACGACCGGTGGCCATCTTCGCGGGGGTGGGGGCTGGGTTGTTCTTTATATTGCGGATGCGCCGATGATACCGATGCCCCACCGATATTATCTCTGACTGGGCTCATTCAGATCGTAGTAATTCAGAGGTCAGAAAAAATCAGGAACAGCAGGTGGGTGTCAGTAATATAAAAAGTCTCCCACATGGGAAACGGACTTTAAGCCTTTTCAATGGAGATGTTAGAATGCGAATTTTAATGGCTGGAGTATTGTTTTTCCTTTTGATGGTGGGGATGGGAGTCCAGGCCCAGGAAGTGGGCCCTGCCGACGCCCTCTGGGAAATCTACAAACAAGGCGATTTTGAAGGTGTTGTTCTGCAAGGCAAAGCCATGCTGATCACCGACAATGAGACTGCTCAAGTCAATTTAGCGGTGGGCCGTAGTCTGGTTCATCTGGATAAATTTGATGAAGCTTTTCCTTATCTGAAACGGGCTGCTGAGCTGGATCCGCAAAAAAACTGGGTTTATGCCTGGGCCCAGGTCTATCTGGGAATAAGTCATTTTAAAACCGGCCAGGAAAAACGCGCCGGGCAGGCATGGATTTTAGCCAGAGATTGTAACGCCACCCGCAACGCCACTCGGAGTGCCGAAAATAATCTGAACTACCTCGGCTTGTCCGAATTTTTTGAGCAATGGAAAAGCTTTGAATCCGAACATTTCAAATTCCGTTTTTCCGGTCGTCTACAGGATTTCAACCGAGTGGATTTTGCCCGCTCTCACGATCAGGCCTACGGCATCATCACCAAGTGGTTCGGTGGCGGTCCTGATCAAAAAATTCGTTTCCTGCTTTGGTCCAGCCAGGAAGAAGCGGATGAAGCAGGTATGCCCACTATGGGCTTCAGTCGTCCTGAAGAATATCTCACGCACGCTGTTTTGGGCCAAACTGTAGGCCATGAAATGACTCATATCATTTCACGGCACGCTATGAAACCCACGGTGATTTCCGGTTTGATCAACGAAGGCGTGGCCGTGCACATGGATTTGACTGGCAGAGATCAGATGCAGCGAGCCATCAATCTGATGGCCGAGGCAAAAGTGAAGCCCCTAAAAGTTTCCATTCCCGCCCTTTGGCTGGATTGGTCATTGCTCCCGGATCTCTATTCATACCCTGTGGCCGGGGCTTTTGTGGGTATGTTGGTGGAAAATGGCGGCAAGGAAAAATTCCTGGAATTCTTTGTGGATCAGAGTTTTGGCCATGCGCAAGAGGTTTACGGGAGTGATCTGCAAACCTGGATAGATGATTTTGAGAAGGAGCTTTATCAGTAATTCCGAGCTTGAGTTTTGTTGCGACCAACTTAAATTAGATAAAAGGATCAAATTAGTGTTTTAGCGGTTCAATCCGCAGGAGGATAGTCATGGCATCTAGCAAAATCATTCCCGAAATGACTCTGTTCGACATCACAGAAAAGCATCCCGAAACTATAGATGTGTTTGTGGCCAATGGATACGAACATGTGGGCGATGAGAGCAAGCGCTCGGTTCAAGGTAAGATGATATCCCTGTCTCAGGCCGTGAAAGCCAAGGGGAAAAATCTCGAATCCTTTTTGGCTCTTCTGGAAAGTTCAGTGAAAGCCAATGAAGACGAAACTGACATCACCCTCAAAACGGTGGAAGATGAGAGCAGGGTTTTCCCCAGTGATGGTGATATTAGAGTGGCCGGCTTGCTGCCCTGTCCCGTGCGTCTGCCTTTGTTGGAGGCCTTTAATGAAGTGTCCCAGAAAGTCACAGCTGATACGGGGATGAGCGTGGGTGTACGGTTGGCTGCGGCCTCTGTGGGCGCGGATGTTTTGGAAGAGGGCATGCAGGCCATCGAAGATGAAACTGATCTGCCGGATATTTTCCTGTCTGCTGGTTTTGAAGCTTTTTTTGACAAGCGAAACATGGCTCGCTTCAAGGATCGGGAGGTCTTTGTTGATCGGTCCTGGGAAAAACTCAATCCCTTATTTGATGGTTATGACCTGAAGGACCCGGATGGCCATTACGCCATGCTCTCGGTAGTGCCAGCCGTCTTCCTGGTGGACAAAACCCAATTAGAAGAGGGCGAGGCAGTACCTCAGACTTGGAAAGAACTTCTGGGTCCCCGTTTTGAGGGTAAAGTGGCCATGCCCGTGGGAGACTTTGATCTCTTCAATGGTATTTTGCTGACTATTTGGAAATATTACGGAGATGCTGGAGTGGAAGCTATCGGGCGCAATCTTCTGGAAGGAATGCATCCCAGCCAGGCCGCGGGGCGTTTTGCCCCCAAGGGAGGCCAGGGACCTCTGGTTTCTGTCATTCCCTATTTTTTCAGCAAGATGGCACAGTTTAATCCCAATGCGGAAATTGTCTGGCCCACTGATGGTGCGGTGATCAGCCCCATATTCATGCTCCTTAAAAAATCCTCACCTGAAGGTGCAGAGCGTATTGCCGATTTCTTTGCCAGTCAGGAAGTTGGCGAAATCCTTTCACACCGGGGCCTATTCCCAAGTTGCCATCCTGATGTGGAAAACAAAGTGCCGGAATCGGCGCCATTCATGTGGTTGGGCTGGGATTTTATCCGTGAGAATGACTTGGGTGCATTGATTCCCAAGGTGAACGAAATCTTTATTAAGGCGGGCAAGTAATATGCGTTTTGTGACGGTCAGCGGACCGCCTTCTTCGGGTAAAACAGCAGTTATTCTCAAGACCCTGGAGCATCTGAAGAAGCAGGGCTTGAAGGTTGGGGTCGTCAAATTCGATTGTCTTTCCACAGATGATGACGAGTTATTCCGCAAGCATGGAATTTTGGTGCGCAAAGGGTTGGCCGGGGCTCTTTGCCCAGATCATTATTTTGTTTCCAACGTGGAAGAATGTGTTCAGTGGGGCAAGATGGAAGGCCTTGATGTCTTGGTCAGCGAAAGTGCCGGGTTGTGCAATCGTTGCTCGCCCCATATCCGTGAAGTGCTGGCTATTTGTGTGGTGGACAACCTCAGTGGCATCGGCACCCCAAAGAAAATTGGCCCCATGCTGAAGGCGGCCGATATCGTGGTGATCACCAAAGGTGACATCGTCAGCCAGGCAGAACGTGAAGTGTTTGCCGCCCGGGTTCATATGGTTAATACCAAGGCCCGTATTCTGCATGTGAACGGAATCACCGGCCAGGGAAGCTTTGAGCTGGGCACTGTGTGGACTGAGATCAAAGACACCGATACCGTGGAAGGGAAACGGTTGCGGTTTTCCATGCCGGCGGCCCTCTGTTCCTACTGCTTGGGTGAAACCCGGATTGGGTCGGACTTTCAAATGGGCAACGTGCGCAAAATTAATCTGGAGATGCCAACGGGTTTGAAAACTGATGGTGGTCCTGAGGATTTAGGCGGTGTGAAATGAGTCGTGAATTGCAATCCCTGACGGTAGAGTTTTGTCTCAACAAATGGCCTTTCACTGAACAGTTTTTTAATGACAAGGGTTACACTGATTTGAGTGATCGCCCTGAAGAGCATTTGGGTGAAGTTTTTGATCCTGATCTTTTGTCCGAATTGAACAGTTTCATTGTCATGATGGAAGAGTTTCTTGGAACCAGTGAAGAGAAGGTACAGGAGCTGACCATTCGAGGTGGGACAGCCAAGGATGGCAGCGAGGAAAAAGTTCGTGAGCTGAAAATTAACTCGGGTGAAATCGTGTGCATCGTGGGGGCCACGGGCAGTGGGAAAAGCCGGCTGCTGGCGGATATCGAGTGGGTGGCACGGGGTGATACTCCCACCGGTCGTCACATATTGATCAACGGCGAAGTGCCCGGTGATAAGTGGCGCTTCAGCAGTGAATACAAGTTGGTGGCGCAGCTCAGCCAGAACATGAATTTTGTCATGGACCTGACAGTGGAAGAATTTCTGGAATTGCACGCTGAGAGCAGGCTTGTTGAAAACCCTTCCGAAAAAATACAGCGTATATGGAATTGGGCCAATGAGTTAGCTGGCGAACCTTTTGCGCTCGATACTCCCGTTACCAGTCTTTCAGGGGGGCAATCGCGGTCTTTGATGATTGCCGATACTGCGGTGTTGAGTTCCAGTCCCGTGGTCTTGATTGATGAAATTGAGAACGCTGGCATCGATCGTCAGCAGGCGTTGGATATTTTAATCCAGGAAGAAAAAATTGTCTTGATGGCTACCCATGATCCCATTCTGGCTCTCATGGGAGACCGTAGGGTGATCATCAATAATGGTGCCATGGTGGATGTGATTGAACCCAGCCAACAGGAGCGGGACAATCTTCATGAACTGCGGGCCATTGATGCCAAGATGATGAATTTGCGGCACCGGCTGCGAATGGGAGAGCGGTTGGATCAGGTTTGAGTTGCGGTCCCCGCCGGTGTTCCAAGTCTGGGTGCTGACCTGTTCCAGGTCGGCGAGGTCCGCATTGAAAACATAGTATGCATTCCCTTTGTTTTTTTCCAGGATTTCCTTTGTCAGACCTTTAATTTAATGGAAAAATATATTTCCTGGCCTCATAATTCATGCAGGTGGATATAACGAATGGGAATCTCAAGAATGAATTTTGCAGAAGCTCTTTTGGGCAGTTCGGCTCCCTCGGAAAAAGTGGCACTGGTGACTCAACAGGGTAGTCTGTCATATGGCGAACTACGCGAGCAAGCCAGGCAGGTTGGCAAAGGCCTTCAAGACCGTGGACTGTTGCCTGGTGAACGCGTATTGCTTGTTAGTGAATCTTCAATTTTCTGGGTTGTTTCCTATTTGGGTATCGCCCTTGCCGGTGGTGTGAGCGTGCCCATGGCCGTGCCTGTGGATTCAGCTTTTTTCAGCAATGTGCATGATGCAACGGAGCCGCGTTTCGCCTTTGTCCAAGCCAAATGGCTGCGCCGCCTTGGTGCACTATTGGACCCACTTGATCTCCTCGTTTCCGATTTGCGCCCTCCACATGCAAACAGCGGCAGCAGTCTGATCACCCTCGCCGAATTGACTGACGACTTGGCTTCAGAGCCTGGATTGACCCGGTCAGACGATGAATTAGCAGCAATCATGTTCACTTCCGGATCAACTGCCACCCCTCGGGGAGTTATGGTTTCCCACGGAAATATTTTGGCAAATTCCGAAGACATTGTGGCTTCTTTGGATATCGGGCCAGATGATCGCATGATGGCTGTGCTACCTTTTCACTATTGTTTTGGGACTTCCCTATTACATACTCATCTTTTGGCGGGGGCTTCACTGGTCATTGACAACCGCTTCCTTTTTCCGGAGAAAGTATTGCAGAACATGGTGGACAGTCAGTGCACCAGTTTGGCTGGTGTACCCAGTACGTACCAAATTCTCCTTCGACGCAGCAACCTGAAAAATATGGATTTTCCCCATTTGGTGAAACTCCAGCAAGCAGGGGGAAAGCTCGCTCAACCCTTTATTGATGAACTGGAAGAATGTTTGCCGCGAGCTCGTCTCTATGTCATGTACGGCCAAACAGAAGCCACAGCCAGGCTTTCGTGTATCTCCCCGGAAGAGCGCCGCGCTCACCCGGGGTCTATTGGCTTTGGACTTAATCGTGTCAGTTTGAAGGTCAGGGGAGAATCGGGTGAACCCGTTTCGCCTGGTGAGGTAGGAGAAATCATCGCCTCTGGTCCGAATATTACCCTAGGTTATTGGAAAAATAAGGCGGCCACCGAACGGGTTTTCAGCAATGGATTGCATACTGGAGATTTAGCCAAGGTTGATGAAGACGGTTATATCATAATCGTAGACCGAGCCCGCGATTTTCTCAAATGTGGCGGGAAACGTGTCAGTTGCAAGCAAATTGAAGAAACGATGGCACATTTTCCCGGGGTTTCCGAAGCGGCTGTTGTGGGGATTGCGGATTTGGTTCTGGGGGAGGCCGTGTGTCTTTTTGTGGTGCATCCCAAAGGTTCGAATATTGAAGGTGATCTGCAACAGTTCTGTAAAAAGGAATTGGAACCAACCCTGTTGCCGAAACAAATAATCTATTTGGACAGCTTGCCCAAAAACAAGTCTGGAAAACTGGATAAGTTGGCCTTAAAAAAAATGCTGCCTGGACGGAATTAATCTCGCTTGGCCTCAATAGTAACCCGCCACTCCACCTGCCAAGGCGCATCTCTGGTCACGAAAGTTTCATCCATTTCCTGGGCGCTGTACCGCAGCCGCAGAAAGTATTCTCCAGCGCGAACTTTTTCAAAACGCACTGTTGGGATCATGGCTGAAACACAAGGATCATGAGTGATCACCAGGGAGCGCTGCCCGT
This sequence comes from Candidatus Krumholzibacteriia bacterium, assembly GCA_016744705.1. Taxonomy (GTDB): domain Bacteria; phylum Krumholzibacteriota; class Krumholzibacteriia; order LZORAL124-64-63; family LZORAL124-64-63; genus LZORAL124-64-63. The sequence continues at coordinate 180,523 of JADGDU010000003.1, read as the reverse complement.
CTCCAAATTCCACAACATTCTCAGTAGCACCAAGGCCTCCCTTGGCTGTGATCAAGGTGGAATATGAGGCTCCGTGGTGCACACTGGATGATGTGAGTGGGAATTGTTCCATGGCAGAACCACCATTATGTGTCCGAAAATGCAGGTGATCAGGATCAAAAAAACCGGGCACCACAGTCAAGTGCACGGGGTGAATCTCGCCCGGAGACCGACTGGGCAGTTCCAGGCGACCGCTCAAAATGATGCGGGGTTGGGAGGCCTCGATTTCCACTTGTTTGGTGACATTCAAAAGGCTGTCAGTGATTTCTGCACGGGCCACCAGGTGTCCGTTGGCTTTCTTGATGACCGTTACGGATTCTGTGGAAGTTTGCAGGTCCGTGAGCTTGCGTTGTCCGGGGCGTTGCACGACCGAGTGACCGGAGTAGAAATCGGCACCAAAGGAAATGTCATCGAAGTAACCATGAGGCAGGGTGCCCAAAGCGGGTAAATTGCCCAGAGCAGGAAAAGTCAATGAACTGATAGCCAGACCCCGGCGCAAATCCAAAAGAACCTGGGCAGCATCAGTGGCTAGGTTTATCTTCCGGTCCGCCAGATCGACGGGGATGATGGTTCCCTCCACAGCCTGGTTAAGATATTCAAGGGAGATTGCTTTCATGCCCTGTGCGCGGTAATTGGCCCAACGTTGAGCGGTGAGATGGGTGCGAAAATCTGAAGACCAGCGATACAGAAGTTCACGCCACTGTTTCTGTGACGGCGTATGAGGCATATCAGACGCCAGATTGTGGCATGTCGTATTAGCCTCCAGGTCGCCTCGTCCGGTGACGGCCCAGCGGTTCAGATTGTATTTTTCCTGCTTTTTAACGACCACGGGTTGTTCGGTGCATTCCAGGGACAGAGGGAGTCCACAAATTTCCGAGGCGGGCTCTTCAAGGGCCGCCCCGAGTGGGCCAAATTGGAGATGGGGACAGGCGGTCAATTTATCCAGGGCTTTCTTGATGCGTTGCCATTGGCTGCTGTCCGAAAGGTCGCCTTCGTGAGAATAGCGACCAGGTCGGAAATCGAAAATCTCCGCATCGCTGCCATAAAAAGTAGCAAACCGGGTTTGGTTGGAATGGGATTTGGCGCGTTGGGACCAGTGTTCAATCCATTCACTTTGATCCATCTCATCTTTGGCCATGCGTTGGAACTTCTGGAAATCCAGAGTGTCGATCCACAACACTGGTAGGGTTGTACCGTCGCAGCCGAGAGCCAGTTGGTGATGATAACGCAGCTCCGAGTCCCACTCCTGATGGCCTTTCCAGGTGTTATTCCATTCCATGACTAAGGCCTTAACTCCCGCATCAGCATAGAGTTCCGGTAGCCCGCCGCTATAAGCCATCTCATTGATCAACCAAATTTCTGGACGAACAGCCAACAACTCTTCGTAGATGGCCATCCCCAGGTCGATATTAGCGCGATTCACTATGGCCGGTACCAAGGGAGCGATAATCTGGCTGTAGCCACTACCCACAAATTCAACGGAACCATCCTGCATGCCGTGTTGGAGTTTCTCTATCCAGGCGGGATCCAGGTCGCGAATGATTTCAAGGGTCAGGCCCGTGGCTTCAAGAGTGAGGGGGCGATGGGGTGTGGCTAGATTTAGCAGCGGGTGATAACAGTTACGGATCACCTGGGCGCGTTGTTCGACTTCGATGGACGAATACATCAGATTGAGATGAAAAAATCCAGCCAGGTTCAGCAAGGGCGTTCCTCTCCAAGTGGTTTGGAGTCAAAATATTTTGCCATGAGCAGAGAAGCTCGGCGGGCACCGTTTCCGTCGGTAATTTGCAGGCCGTTGGTGGCCAATATTTCCCGCTTCTTTTTATGGGCCCAAAGGGTGGTCAGGGTGTCGGCCAGTTCCTTTTCGGAAAGATCAGCATGATAACCCAGATTGAAAGCGGCTTCAGCGGAAACCAGTCGGTCTATGGACTCTGCATCTGATGGGTAGTTGGTCATCACGGCCACGGCGACTCCCAGAACCTGGGCTTCGGCAATGGTCACACCCAGGGCTGTGATCAACAGACCTGTTCCCGGCAACAGTGTTTCCAGGGGTTCATGGGTTTCCATGAGTTGAAACCCTGGATGTTGGGCCCAGGGTGGGGGCCAGGTGGGCCGGTGTTTGAGGAAATCGGGCCCAATGATGAAACGGACGGGAGTATCCAACGGCAAGCGGGTCAATGCCGCGGCTGTCTTTTCGGTGAGCAGGTTGGGATCTTCTGCACCAAAACTGACCATAATTCCGGGGCCGCAAGGGGGGACCGATGAGGGCCGCAGCCGTACAACATCACTGCGCAGAAGCTGGTATTGGGAGCCACCAGTATGATGGCCCTGATTCGTTTCGTTAAGCCAGCCCATGCTCGGTACGACGACGAGATCCGCACCGGTACAATCTGGCCGATCAATGGCCACGGTGGGAACACCGGCAGCCTGGCATTGGCGGACAAGGCTGACGCAAGGTTCTTTAAAATCAAAGACCACAACAGAGGGGTTGAGCATCTCTATCGACATCGTTTCCGGTTTGGTAAAAAAGCCGTGCCGGGCAATGACTTTTTCTGCACCAGGAGATTGGTGAGTCATGAAAACCGGTTTGATACCGAAGTCATTGCGCATCTGTTCAGCGAGGGCGGTTAAGCGAACCATATGTCCCAGGCCGGGGCCACCAGCCACAAAGAGGACTTTTGACTCGGTGAGATATTCCGGCTCATGTTGGGGCCAACTTTGGCGCACGGAAATGGTGGGGCGCAGACCATCGGAAGGATCGGCCCGCCATTTCCTTTCAGCCATTTCTGAGCTGGTGGGCTTCAGGGCCGGCAACCCGTCACAGTGAGGGTTGGAGTCATGCTTCTGTCCGGCAATGAGCGGTTGAATCTGTTGTGGCAACCAGCAATGTCCGGCTGAAAACTCTTCGCCCTGCCCTTCAAGGTCAAAATGGAATTCCACAGCATCGCATTGCCAATGATGGATGGCCCGGGAGACCACACCCGGGTTCACGGAATGATCTGACCAGCCTGTTTGGGCTCCAGGGAACTTAGTCTCCAAAAGAGATTGCAGCGTTCCGATGGCAGCCAGGTTACAGCGGTCTGCTACCACCGGATAATTACTGATGCAATGAAAAACTGTAAGATCGGAAACACCAGACTGCTTGGCTGTCTCCACGGCCTGGGCCACTTCCTGTTCATCTGCCATACCGCAAGACATCATCAAAGGCAGTCCCGATTCTCCGCATTTTTGGATCAAACCCAACCAGGGTAGTTCATAGGAGGCCACCTTCAGAAAATCCACATGAGGCTGGAGGATGTCCACCGCTCCCAAATCAAAGGGCGTGCAGCCGAAGGCAAGCCCTTCAGCATGCGCACAAGCCGCCAACTCTGGCAGGAAGTGGATGGGTAATTCCCAACGACGGCGCAACCGGTGCATTTCGCTGACCTGCAGAATTTCCGGCGCAAACAATTTTTCGATGCGAAAGAGCTGAAATTTCACTCCCCAGCATCCGCAATGGGCGGCGGCGCGGATGAGGTCCAAGCAGCGCTCTTTATTGCCATTATGGTTGCTGGAAATTTCAGCGATGAAACGGGTCATATTCAAACGCCCTGCAGGTGAAATGTGCGCACTGCGGCAACGGTTCGTTTCTGATCCTCGTCACTCATGCTCGGAAATAGTGGTAGGGAAAGAGCCTCAGAATAATACTTTTCCGCTTCCGGGCACAAGCCCGGGCCGGTGGCAAATTTCCGCCGGTAATAAGGTTGCAGATGCAGCGGGCTGTAATGGACCTGCACCAAAATGCCTTGATCATGGAGGAAATCGTAGAGCTCCCGCCGGCGACTGGTGCGAATGACCATCAAGTGATAGCAGTGGCGATCTTCGGATGCTGGTCTGGCCTGGGGGTTCACTTGAGCCAAACCGGCCAATTCAGCATCGTATTGGTTGACCAGAGCCAGTCGGCGTTGTTGCCATTCATTGAGGTGTTTGATTTGCGCCAGGCCTATGGCCGCTTGCAGATCCGTGAGGCGGGCATTGATACCCAGGTCGTGCATCTCGTAATACCATCCGCCGTCATTCTTTTCCAACAAGGCCGGATTTTTGGTGATGCCGTGACTGCGCAAACGTGTCAGGCGTTCTGCTATCTGGTCGTCGTTGGTGGTGATGGCGCCACCTTCACCGGTGGTCATGCATTTTACCGGATGAAAACTGAAGCAGGTGAGGGTGGAACGAGCGCAGGAACCCACTTTGTGCCACCGGTTCTCCCGGTCCAGCCACTGGCCGCCGATGGCATGGCAGGCGTCTTCAATGATGATGGCGTCGTACTGCGAGGCCAAATCTGCCAGACGGTCCATGGGGCACACATGTCCGGCAAAATGCACAGGCAAGATCACCTTTATGGAAGGATCTGCAGCCAGGGCTTTTTCCACCAGGTTGGGATCAATGTTGAGAGTATCGGGGGCGATGTCCACAAACACAGGTTCGGCTCCACACATGACCGCCGCATTGGCCGTGGCCGCAAAGGTGTTTGGTGTGGTGATGAACCGGTCACCAGGGCCCAGACCGGCCACCCGGCAAGCCAGCAGCAGGGCGTCGGTGCCATTGGTGACGGCAAATGCGTGGCGTACCTGGCAGTAGTCGCGCAGAGATTGTTCAAATTGGCCCAGGCGCGGACCCTGGGTGAGCCAATCACTTTCCAGCACTTCACGCACCAGGGCGTGTTCTTCAGGACCGATGGTTTGTTTTCCATATGGCAGGGGCGCGGTCATGTATGTTCCTTTCAAATCCTTGGTACTTTCGGAACTTTAGCATTAGGATGCCAGGAAAGGAAGCTTGGGAACAGGGAAAGAAGGACTTTTGATGGTGATGGAGAAAAATCAGGACACTGCAGTGGTGATCGTACAATCACGCATGGGCTCCTCCCGTCTGCCAGGAAAGATGATGGAGGACCTGGTAGGCAAACCCCTACTGTGGCATATCCTACAACGAGCGCTCAGGGTGCGCCCCGGACTGCCTGTAGTTCTGGCAACCACCGATCATCCACGCGACAAAGTTCTTACGGAAGTGGCTGCCAATTGCGGTGTTCATGTGGTATGCGGCAGTGAGGACAATGTCCTGTCGCGTTTCCTGTTGGCCCTTGAAAAAACACCCGCCCGGTGGGTGGTCAGGGTGTGCGGAGATTCCCCTCTTTTCGACCCTGCATTCCTAAATCAATGTCTGCAATGTGCCGAAGAAACCGGTGCTGATGTGGTGAAATTCAAAGGCGACCCCCAGTCTCTTTTCCAAGGTGGAGAAGTGGTCTCAGCCAGGGCTTTACACTACAGCTTGGAACATGCTGGAAATGATCCGTTGTCCAGAGAGCATGTGACTGCCTGGGCCATGCGCCACTGCGAAAGCGTTCCTGATGATTTGAAGACAGCCTACATTCAACCTGTGGAAGGTATGATGTCTCCTGTGAAGCTCTCCATCGACACAGAGGATGACTTGCTACGGCTGCGCTCTTTATACCAATCATTATATCAAGAGAATTCCATTCTCGACTTGGAAGTGGCAGCACGGTGGATTCGCGACGGAGGCTGGGATTGATTCCCTCCAGCGCAGCCAGAGAAGGCCGCGCTGAAGGGAATGCCTTATCTACATAATCAGGTGTTCATCATCAGGCTCATCCACCGGATTTTCGGTCCTTGTAAAAGTCATATTGGGCTCTTCTTGAGGCCCGGGGTGGTTGAGGACAGAATCAGCCGGAATCCACTGCCCGGACTCGTCTTTTGACCAGAATTTTGGGTCTCTCTTGGATTCCATGATGGCATAAAACTCATCCCTGGTCATACCGATGCGTTCCAGATACATCTTCATATCCGCTGGTGGCCGGGAATCGTACATCTTGACCATTTCAATGCCTTGCTCCCGGGTCATCAGGCCCTTGCGGATGTCGATGCCCGCGTCATCGGTGGCCCGACCGTGGCCCACTTTCAAATACCGCATATAGTCGTGAACGCCACTGCAATGGTGGCACTCCGCGTTGGCATAACAATCGTAAGTGCGGTCATGGCCTTTGGTTTTGAAGCCGTATTCCTTAATGAGAAATTCGGTGATTTCTTTGCTGTCCCATTGGATGAAGTCGGTGATGCAAATACCGCGAACACCAATTTCATCCAGCTCTTCCTGGGGAGGACGCATGAATTGCACCAGATCTTTGCGGTGAATACCGCGCTCTTCATTGATCATTTCTTCAGCTTCGGCACGGATTCCAAAGAGGCGATCCTGGGGATCCACTTTGTTGTACAAACCACCTTCAGCTGACAAAATCCCATAATATTTTTCCTGGGAAACCAGAAGCGGAATGCGTTGTTGGTGAGCCACTCTCAGGGGAAAGGTGAAAATTCCGCAGTGACAGTGCCAACACGAGTCTCCAAATTTCTCCATGCTTAAGCGGGACAGCTTGGGAACCAGTTGTGGGTTGGGAGTGAAGCGAATAAGATCGACTCCCAGTTTTTCCACCATATTGGCCAGATTGTAGACTCCGGTTTTGGTGTTGAAGGTATGATTGAAAGTGACCAGCAGGGGGTTGAATCCCATTTCCTTTTTCATAATATGAACTTGGTAGAGGCTGTCCTTGCCACCACTGACGGGAATGATCATATCATAATTGCTGCCATCTTTGCTGCGGTACCGTTCGAGAATATCGACAAATTGCTGGCGCTTTTCCGCCCGTTGGGCAGGGGTGGGGAAATTGTTGGTGTAGTTTTCATACCCGGTGCACCGATTGCAAACACCCTTCTCATTGAAAGTGATGCCTCCGTAAATGTTCTCAGGGTTCAAACATCGCGTGCAATATTGCATATTCTATCCTTCTTCTGGAGCGACAGGGTCGCCAGGTTCATCCACATCAAATTCAATGGCTGCGATGGCTTTTTCCACTCGGGCCTGGGCCTCTTCACGACCTGCACCCATGGCAATGACAAATCCTGCCCGATCTGGGTGTGCTTTGACCATCGGCTGGTATTCTCCAATTTTCCGGTAAATGAGGGACTTCCTCACGCCACAGATATCAGCTAATTTTTCTATTCCCTGGATGGACTTGATGGTTCCCTCGGGTGGGAAAAAATATCTGATAGCGACACCGTAATCCACGGTGGGTTTCAGCATCTCCGGCGTCACCATTCCACCGGTGGCCAGTATTATGGCCAACTTTACCAGATCCACACCGGTGGCCAGGGGGATTTGATCGGTGGCAAAATAGCCCCCACTGAGTCGGGCGGCGATTTCGATGACACAAGGGCCCTGAGGCCCCATGACAATATCGCCCTTGACGATGCCATTGGTGATACCCATGGCCAGGGCAGCTTTTTCCACCAGGTCGTTGATGGCCCAGCGCTGGTGTGCTGTGAGTTGGGCAGGCTGGGTGCCTCCATCTTCAATAATGTAAGGTCGGAACTGATCCAGCCGCTGGTAATTTCGGTCTGCAAAGGCGGCGGAATAACATTTTCCATCCACCATCATCGACTCGGAACTGATCTGTGGGCCAGTCTCAAAATTTTCAACCATCAATTTGCCCACGGTGGAAAAACTCATGGACTCCTGCCAAGCCCAGGGCAAATCTATGGTCTCATCCAGCAACAAAACGCCGCGGGCCCCACGACCATCTATGGGTTTCAGAACCACGGGCCAATGCCAATCCCGGGCTGCGGCTTGCACATCTTCAATGCATGTCACATGCCGAAAGGAGGGAGTGCGCACATTGTTTTCCTGGAAAACTTTTTTCATGAGCAGTTTGTCCGAGGCAATGCGGGCAGCCGGGATCCCAATTGATGGAAGCTGGAAATGTTCAGCGACAGTAGCCACGGTGACGGGGACATCGTTGGCCAGAGTGATCACCCCAGCCAGGGTGTCCTGAGGGTGGTTCTGAAGATAGGTTATCACTGCAGAGAGGGTTTCTTCAGGGTCACGGGTGCTGGCTTGAATGGTATCGTCCGCAATTTCAAAGGCGGGGGCTTGGGGATTCATGTCAGTCCCCACCACACGGTAGCCCATTTCCGTGCCCAGTTCATAGGCTCGTCCCTGCTCAATGCCAGCGCCAATGATGAGTAATATTTTCATGCGGTTCTTCACTCTCCCGGTGACGATGTCCACATTTCAGCCAGGGATTGACCGCCCAGCAACATGGGATCAATATCGGCTGCCGGATCAATAAGGCAATGGACCAGGGCTGGTCCTTGGTGATCCAGGGCTTGGCGGCAAATGGTTTCCAACTCTTCAGGTTTTTCCAGCCGCCAACTTTTTACACCATAAGCAGCAGCCAGTTGGGCAAAGTCCGGGTTTGATTTATTCCCGCAGGTCAAGTCGTCTGGCCAATTCATGAGTTGGAATTGCGAGACAAGGGCCAGCCGCGAGTTATCCAAAACAAATATCTTTACCGGCAAATTAAGGTCTTGCATGGTCTGCAGTTCCTGGATGTTGATTTGGATGGACCCATCACCGGCAAAACAACATACAGTATGTTCAGGGCGGGCGATGGCTGCGCCCAGAGCGCTGGGAAGATCGTATCCCATGGCTCCGTGACCAGCAGATGTCAGGAATACCCGGCGGGGGGACTCAAAATCGAAATGCCGGGCCGCCCAATGTTGATGTGAACCCACCCCGGTGGTCACCACTGTTTGTTGTGATGCGGTGAGCCGGTTCACCGTTTCAACAAGAGTTTGCGGCAGAATCTTTTCTTTACCGGGTTCGATGGCCAAAGTGTGTTGGCCGCGCCAAATGTTGATTTTATCCAACCAGGGTTTTGTTTCTGGAATAGTGAGAGGACTAATGATGCTCAACAATTGCTTCAGATAGTCATTCACGTCCGATTCAATATTCAAATGGGCGGGCACCCGTGTGTGTTGCAATTCATTGGCATCCAGATCAACCCGGATGATCTGTCCACGGGGTGCAACGCTGGCGGTTTCGCTGCCAGTGATCCGTACATCCAGCCGGGAGCCCAGGACAAGCAACAAGTCGGTATGGTGCAAAGCAAGGGCGGCAAATTGGTTCCCGGTGTGACCCGCAAAACCAAGACTCAGAGGGCTGGCTCCGTCAAAACTGCCCAATCCCGGTAAGCTGCAAACCACGGGGATGTGAAAGCTCTCAGCCAGTTTTTTCAGATTGTCCATGGCTCCGGAAAGAAGAACACCTTGTCCGGCTAAAATGACCGGTTGGCGCGCTGCCTGGATCCATTGTGCCGATTCCAAAACGGCTGAAGAATCTGGAGAGGGGATGGGGGGCAGTTCCAGAGTGGTGAGGTTTGTCAGTTGAACTTCAGATTCAAACTCATTGCGCTGCACATCCATGGGTAAATCCAGAACCACGGGGCCTGGTCGGCCATGGGTGGCTAGCTCAAAAGCCTGGTCCAATATTCCGGCGGCTTCTTCGGCTTTGGTGGGTTGCCAGGTTGCCTTGCTGATGCCGGACATCATCGCCACACAATCAATTTCCTGGAATCCCAGTTGGCGCACCTTGCGGCCGCTGAACAGGTCACCGGTGCCCACTTGGCCACAGATGGCAATGAGGGCCGTCGAATCGTAATAGGCGTCCGCAATCACGGTGGTCAAATTGGTGGCCCCGGGGCCAGAGGTGACCATGACCACCTGGGGTTGTCCGCTGAGACGAGAGGCGGCCAGGGCCATATAACCGGCCCCTTGTTCGTGGCGGGCACAAATGATATCGATGCCCACTTGAGACAGGGCGTCGTAAAGCGGAGCGATGGTGCCACCGGGAAAAGTGAAAACTTTCTGCACACCACGATTTTTCATTATTCGGGCCATGCTCAATGCGCCGCTGATCATCTTAATCCTGTTCTTGTCGGTGTCTCAAATTCACAATGCGGGATTTGGGCAGATTAAAGGAAACCCTTGCGGAACGTCAAGCCCTGAAAGGGATTTCCCTCCCCAGGAACTCTTTGAATTGGTCAGTTTGCCGGGTTTCCACTGCATAGACCCGGCCTGAAAAACCTGTGGGAAGGCGGGGGAAAATCATCTTTTGAAAAAGCTCTTCTCCAATGCGAAGCGGAGTCATCACAATGGTCTCAATCCCGTCAAAACTCATGGTGGTGACATCCTGCAGAGAGTAGCCCATAAATTCCATCCCCACTTCTTCCTTCAAGCCAGTGCAAAACTCAATTTCGGCTATCAGGTTTTCGTCCATTTGCTTGAGGATGTATTGGGCCACAGTGCCAGCACCATAGAAAAGAACCCGGTGATGGCCAGCGGTGAGAAGCTGTCTCAAACTGTCATCCAGACGACACTCGGGAGAAGGTTGAATCCATTGGGGATTCACATGGTCGCGCACAATATCATCCCACCATCCATGCTCCACCAGATAGCTGGTGGAACTGAGTTTTTGGTCAGGATTGTTTTTGGTGCTGATGCCGCCGTGCTGCAGATAATGTTCGATCACTCCACAGGTGAATCCTGCATGCCGGGCCTGAGCAATGAAGATAAACTCGCCCCAACGGTTGACGCCCTGTTCGCTGAAAGTACCGACTTGTGGAAAAACTACAGCTTTGATGTAGAGGAAACAACCGCACACGGCATCGCAGGAACGGAAACCGAAGGGTGAAATGAGCGAAAGGTTGAGGCCCCGATCTTTGGCCACCAGAGAGGCTTTACCGTCAGAGCCCAAAAGGTCATAACCGCGGTCCTGAATTTTATCAGTACCGGGAAAAACCATAGTCATGCCCAGAATGTCTGCCTGGTGCAAGTTTTCCTGGAGAGCATCATACCAGCCGGGAGTGAAGATGATATCATCACCTACAAAGAGAATATCTTCATCAGTTCCCACCGTCTGCAAGGAGTGATTCAGGGTTTGTTCACGGAAACCTTTTTCACGAATGAGATGCAGGTCAAAATCGGCCTCGGGGGCCGTTTCCAAGAGGGACCCCATGCATCGTTGGGCTATTTTATTCCCCAGAGAGCTGAGGATGACCACTCTCATGATGACTTCTCCCGGGAGGAAAATTTCGGATCAAACGCGAACCCAATACCAGAATTTCCGGTGATACTCACTTCATGATACAAAGTGCTCCATGGCGGTAAAGCCAGGGGGTCGTCCAACAGATACATGCGCACGTAGGCTTCGCAAAACGACACTCCCTGCCACTGGCACAGCTGACGCAACCTCATGGGTGGGTCCAATCCCAGGTCAATGACATACCATCCTTGGGCGTCCATCAATACATCAAACTTGATGAGCCAAGAGTCCAGGCCCAAGGCTTGGCGTAAAGATTGAAGCTTCTGGTGGATTTCCTCATGGAAACGGGGCAGGCGTAGCAGAGGGCGAAATGTATTTTCAGAGGTGGTGATGAAAAGAGCCATCTGGTCCCCATAGAGATTGACCCGGTAGTGCTCTCCTACAATTTCTTCCTGCAGGAGGAAACATTCTCGGTAATACAAATCCGGAATGGGAAGAGTTGGTGCCTGGCCGCTGATGTAATAATTATATCGGGGTGTTTTGCCATAATCAGATTTTAGATAATATTGGCGACCCGGATCCAAAACCATGCCTTTTTGATACACCCTGGTGGGTGGCACGGGGATGCTCTGTTCGTGCAACAGAGAATAAAATTTTCGTTTGTCCAAACAGGTGTCAATGGTTTGGGTTGAAGGATAAAAAAGCTGTAATGAGTGGGCCAGTTGGGCCGCGCCTTCGTACGCAAAGTGAGCACTGGCAGTGAAGATTTGGTCGCCGGCATCTAGGCCTGCTTGTTTAGCAACGGCCAACAAGGGGGCTTGATCCAGGTATCCAGCCACGTGGAACTCATGGGCGGCAGTGGCGCCCGGAGCCTCAGGATTCTGATCTGTGGCGACCACATGAAAGCCGAGCTCACGGGCTGCCTTCAGGTAACCCAACTGCAAGTGGTTGCATCCCAGGAAGATTAGTTTTTTCATGGTTTTGGCACCTCTCCCAGGAGCTGTTCCAATTCTGCGGTGGAGGATGCTTTGAGAAGATGGTGAGTACGATCAGATATCAGGCCTGCGCCTTCCTGAAAAACCACGGCTGTAGGGTTCCAATGAGGTGGGGCTTCCATCTTAATGGGTGACGCCTGGGCCTGGATCATATATTGCAGAGCATCAAACTGGCCTGCGGCAGGCAAGAGCACGTCCATGATTTTATCGCCGCCCATGTCCAAATGAATTTCCATCAATTGGGGCCGCCCGTTTTTAGGGACACGGCAGGAAAGCAGCAACGGGGTGTGTTGCAATTCAAAGGCTTCGGCTACCTCTTGGGTCAATTGGGTGATACTCTCAGCCTGAGGGCCGTTGGCAAAACGGGAAGGCACGGCCATGGCTCGACCACTGACGGTGCCATCACTGTGAAGCTGGTTGATTTCATCCAGCAGAGCCAGAATCTCTAACTTTCCATGGTTAAAAAAGCCAATCACGGAGACATCATGGCCGGGCAAATAATCTTCCACCAAAACTTTTCCAGTCATTGAGGCCGACTTGGCCTGGTCAAAGGCGACGGCCAAATGATCGCTGGTCTCGACTACAACAACGCCGTGTTTGCCCACCAGGGAAAGGGCTGGTTTCATCACACAGGGCAGGGGAATATTTTCAGCACAAAGGTCAGAAAACTTCTCTGCGGTTTGGTGTTTCACAACTGATAGATTTTGCCGTTCACATTCTTCCCTCATCAAATCTTTGTTTAAAATTTGTCGGGCCCGGTGCGCGGGGACTCCAGGCAGACCGAAGGCTTGATTGATGACAGCAGCAGTGACTACGGGAGGGCCTGAGGAACGGTTCAACACCGCGCCTAAAGGTTGGCCCATGGAACTGTTCTGCAGGGCCTGAATAATAGGCATGGGGTCGTGAGTGCTGAGGGGGATCATCTGATGACAGAGATGGGCGGCGGCGGCGTGGGGATCTTTGTCCACACCGATGACCTGAAAACCAAGAGCCCTGGCTTGCTCAATGACGGGTCTTTGTGATCGTCCCGCGGCGAGGCATAGCACAACGGGTGGGGAGTGGTCTACTGATGCCTTCGAATCAGCCAAAATACAGGCCGCCGTTAACGTTAAGGCAGTGGCCCGTCAGATATGATGATTCGTCTGAAAGCAACCACAATACAGATTTGGCCACCTCGTCGGGGGTACCCATCCGTCCCAGAGGAATGACTTTTGACGCTTCTTTTTGTAAATCCTGAAGTTGGGAGGGTGTGAAAATGTCAGTCTGGATCCAACCTGGGGCCACAGCATTAACCCTGATGCCCAGGGGCGCACCCAAACGAGCCATGGAGCGTGTCAAACTGATGAGTCCGGCTTTGGATGCGGAATAATCAGGAGCTTTGGGGCCGCCGGTTTGCCCTCCCACTGAAGAAATGTTCACCATGGAAGCACCGGCTACGTCCGAGCGCAGAAGTTCTTGTCCTATGAGGAAGGGACCCTTCAAATTTACTTCCAAGGTGCGGTCCCATGACTGTTCGTCCAACTGGAGAAAATCACCTTGTTGCAGGATGCCGGCATTGTTGACCACCAGGGTCAGTGGCTTGCCAAACCGGGCCAGGGATTCCTGAAACAGTCTCTTGGTTTCGGTTGGATCAGAAACATCACTTTGCAGCAGCAACATGGCTGCCGTTTGCTGGCTATTGAGGGAATCCTGGAATATACCAGCGGAATTCTGGTCGCGACTGTAAGTGACCAGCACCTGGGCTCCGGATCCCAATAAGGCCAAGGCGATGCTGCGCCCAATGCCTTTTGTGCCACCAGTGACCAGGGCTACATGTCCACTGAAATCATAATTCACCACGGCCGGGCCTTTCTCCAAAATCAGTTCTTACCGCCAGGGATAAAGGGAGGGAGTTTGTCTCCGTGATCCTGTACGGCATCAATCAATTGGCGCAAATCTTCTACATTTAGCCAGTTGGTATTGTTTTCAGAGGAGAAGCAAAAATCCTTGGGGACGAGAGTTCCGCCGGCGCGAATCTTGGCTGGGTCCTGGGACTGAAATGTGGGCGGGTAGACCACAAAATGATCCCCATAGTCGTAAGTGGTGCGGGCTTCGTCCTCAGTCAACAAGACCTCATGCAATTTTTCCCCGGCACGGATACCAGTCTCGTGGAGTTTGGCTTCAGGGTAAATGGCTTTAGCCAGGTCAACAATACTGCAGGAAGGAATGCGCGAAATAAACAACTCCCCACCATGGCCCAATTCCAGGGCTTTGAGCACCAGATTGACACTTTCTTCCATGGTGATGAAAAAACGAGTCATGCGCATGTCGGTGATGGGCAGCAGGGGGGCTTTCTGTTGCTTCAAGTCTTTAAAAAACGGAATTACAGAACCGCGGCTTCCCACCACGTTGCCATAACGCACCACAGTGAAAGAGGGGCCGCTATCGCCGCTGTAAGCATGGGCCGAGCGAAACAATTTGTCGCTCACCAGCTTGGTTGCCCCATAAATATTGATGGGGTTGACGGCTTTGTCCGTACTGAGGGCAACCACTTTTTTTACGCCCCGGTCAATGGCTGCATCGACGATATTACGAGCTCCGAGGATGTTGGTATTGACTGCTTCAATAGGATTGTATTCCATGAGGTGCACATGTTTGAGAGCGGCCGCGTGGATGACAATATCAACACCGGAAAAGGCTCTGTGGAGTCGGTCCCGATCCCGCACATCTCCAATGAAAAAGCGCAACCGATCCCGATTGCTGGCAAAGTGTTTTTCCATCCGGTATTGCTTAAACTCATCACGGCTATAAATGATGATTCTGCGAATGTCAGTTTGCAGAAAGCGTGTCACCAGAGACCAACCCAATGAGCCGGTTCCCCCGGTGATCAGGACAGTTTTGCCTTCGTAATTTTGTGATTCCAACGGTTTTGTATCCTTTACAAAGTGGATTCAAATTTTAGTTAATGTACCACCCGGAAAAAAATAATGAAACCTGTTAGTTGCCCAGAGGGCAAAGCTTCGCCACATTGGAGAAATATCTTCTCAACCCCAGCCAAGGATACGCACATGACACAGGTAAACCTTCTCGCTATTTCCCCTACGGAATTTGTCAAATGGCTGAAATCATGCAATATCCACCGTTTCCACCTGGCGTTGGACCAGAAGAACGGTCAGGTGATGGCCAGTCACAAGGAATTGCAATCATTGGCCGATTTTATTAACAACGACAAGCGCGATTTCATGGGGCACGAGGGTTTGTTTTTTCAGGTTTCCGAAAAACATGAGACCTTGCAGGGCGCCTTTGTGCATCGCACATGCCGAGGCCAGGCCGCCGGTGGAGTGCGCTACTGGAGTTATGATACCATGGAGGATTACCTGCGCGATGGCATGCGTCTGGCTAAGGGCATGACTCGGAAAAACGCATTGGCAGGTCTTTGGTGGGGTGGTGGCAAAGGTGTCATGGCCCATAATCCGGACCAGGTGAAAACCGACCCCGCGCTGCGCGAGGACATTTACCAGGATTATGGCCGCCTGCTTTCGGATTTGCGGGGCTGTTATGTGACGGCCGAAGATGTGGGCACCCATGTGGTGGATATGGCCAATGTTTTTGCCACCAGCCGTTTCACCACCTGCATTCCTGCGGCCCTCGGTGGCAGTGGCAACCCTTCAGCTCCCACTGCCCGGGGTGTGGTGGCTGGCATGGAGGCTGCCCTGGAGTTTGCCGGGATGGGCACTTTGGAAGGCAAAACAGTGGCGGTTCAGGGTATGGGTAATGTGGGATCCCCGCTCATTGGTTTCCTTTTTGAAAAAGGTGTGAGCAAAGTGGTGGCAGCCGATATCAATGAAAGCCTAGCAGACAATCTGCGGGCCGCTCTGGATGGCCTCCTTACAGAAGACCAGGAATTGGAAACACGTATTGTGGCCGTGGGCAATCACGACATCCTGGCTGAGGAATGCGATATTGTGGCGCCCTGCGCCACGGGAGCCATTTTGAATCCAGCCACGATTCCCACCATTAAGGCGCGTATTGTTTGTGGAGCATCCAACAACCAGTTGGAAGACGCAGCTCGGGACGATGCGGCCCTCTTCGCAGCCGGAATCGTGTACGTACCCGATTTCCTGACCAACCGCATGGGCATTGTTAATTGCGCCAACGAAGCCTACGGTTATGTGAATAACGACGAATTTATCGAACGCCATCTGGAACGTGACTGGCAGCACAGTGTCTTCAGAACTACTCTGCAGGTTCTGGAAACTTCCCGGACCGGTGGCTTGGCCCCGGCCCGTACAGCAATGAATCTGGCAGATGATTTCTCTCTGCAACCGCATCCAATCTTTGGGCATCGGGGCGTGCGCATCATTGAATCTCTGCTGGAAGATCGGTGGTTTGAAAATGCGTAAAGTGAATGTGGAAGATGCTCTGGGGTTGTCATTAGGTCATGACATCACCGAGATTGTCGCCGCAAAAAAAATGAAACGGGTGGCTTTTCGCAGAGGCCATGTGATCCAGGCTGAAGATGTGCCTCGTCTGCTGGACTTGGGTAAAAATTCCATATATATCGTGGAGGATGGCGACACCGATATTCATGAAGATGATGCCGCAAAGACGGTGGCTCCTCTGGCTGCCGGGGGAAATGTTGACCATGATGCTGAGCCCAGTGAAGGCAAAATCAATTTTCGGGCGGCCGTACCCGGAGTGTTCCGTGTGGACCCTGAACGTCTTTACCGCATCAACCGCCTGGCTATTCCCACTCTGGTGACAATTCCCAATAATTTTCCCGTACAGGCAGGGCAACTGCTGGCCGGTTTTCGCATCGTGCCTCTGACTTGTGACCCCACCATCATTGATCAAGTGGTGGCGGAGTTGGACTCGCCGCTGCTGGCGGTTGAGCCCTATGTGGTGAAAACGGCGTCTGTCCTGGTGACCGGCAGTGAAGTTTACGAAGGGCGCATCAAAGATGCTTTTTTGCCGCGTTTGCAAGAAACCCTGAAGCCCTTCGGTGTGGAAGTCAACTACAGTACGATCATTCCCGATGACCGGGGACGCATCAGTGCCGAGGTTAAACAAGCCGTTGGAAATAGTGATATCGTCTTTGTCACCGGAGGCACTTCGGTAGACCCGGATGATGTGACGGTTCTGGCCATGGAAGATGCCGGAGTTCGTTTCACCGTGCGTGGCATGCCGGTACAGCCTGGCAACAATTTCACCATGGGCCAATGCGGTGGCATTTCAGTTTGTGCCGTACCCGCCGCCACCATATTCCACAAAGCCACGGCTCTGGATGTGATGTTGCCTCGTTTGTTGGCCCGCATTCCCATCAGCGACGAAGACATTCATCGTTTGGGGCACGGTGGGCTGGCCCAGCCCGGTGCCGAAGACCATTTCCCCGATTGCACTTTTGGTATCGGATAAAGAGGAGAAGCTCATGGCGTTCAATCATTTTGACAAACAGGGACAGGCCCATATGGTGGACGTCAGCGGCAAGCCTGCCACGCAACGCAAGGCGCGTGCTGAAGCTGTGGTGCAATTGACTCCTGACCTTCTGGCCAAAGTCCTGGATCAGGATACCACCAAAGGTGATGTTCTGGGAGTGGCCCGTTTGGCGGCTATCGTGGCTGTGAAAAAGACCTCCGATCTGATTCCCTTGGCCCACCCCTTAGCCATTCATCATGCCAGCATGAACTTCCATCACGATCTGGATGCCGGCTCCATCTCTGCCGTGTGTGAAGTGGTGGCCTTGGAAAAAACCGGCGTGGAAATGGAAGCCATGACCGGGGCCACCGTGGCTGCCCTGACCATCTATGATATGTGCAAAGGTATGGACAAGGGAATCTCCATTGGGCCTGTGCAATTGCTCTACAAAAGTGGGGGCAAAAGTGGTGTCTATGACCGGGGAGGCAAGTCTTGACGAAACATACATTTCAGCCACTGCGCTGCGCCGTCCTGGTGCTGAGTGACAAAGGCTCAAAGGGTTTGCGGGAAGATACCAGTGGTCCCGCCCTGGTCGATTTTCTTCGCCATTCAGGTCATAAAGAAATTTTGCTGGACCTGTTGCCTGATGATCAGCAGCAGATTGAACGTTGTCTGATCAAGTGGTCAGATGAGGATGCCTTTGATCTGATTCTCACCTGCGGTGGCACCGGTGTATCTGCCCGGGATGTGACCCCCGAAGCCACCACCGCTGTGTTGGACCGAGTGATGCCGGGATTTGGTGAACGCATGCGGGCCTTCAGCCTGGAAAAATCTCCTCACGCTATCGTCAGCCGTGCTTTGGCTGGAACCCGAGGCAGCAGCCTGATCATCAATCTGCCGGGCAGCCCCCGAGCAGCTTTGGAAAACCTGGAAGCGGTTTGGCCTGCCGTGGGTCATTTGGTGGCAAAATTGCAAGGCGATCAAACGGATTGTGGTTCTGACTGATGAGGTGCCTGTGGGGCCCAAAGGGTGAGGGAATCTCGCAGGCGCTGCGGTTTTATTGGCTTGGTGAGGAAATCATCCATGCCTTTCTCCAGGCAATGGTCGCGATATCCATCAATGGCGTGGGCCGTCAAGGCAATGATGGGCACGTGGTTGCCGGTTGCCTTTTCGGCATCTCTGATCAGGGCCGTGGCTTCGAATCCATCCAGCACGGGCATTTGCACATCCATCAAAACAATGTCAAAAGAGTTCTCCTTCCAAGCTTCAAATGCCATTTGCCCATTCTGGACCCATTCTACCAAGATGCCTGATTTTTCCAGCAGTTTGGTTGCCAGCTTGGCGTTCACGGTGTTGTCTTCGGCCAATAAAATACGAAGGCCGGATAAATCTTCTTCACATTCCCTTGGCCGTGGTTTTGTGGCTCTCAGTTCTTGGATCGGAGCGTGTTCAAAGGACAACAAAAGGGCAAAAATGCTTCCCTTGCCTTCCGAACTGGTCAAGGTGATGGCGCCATCCATCAATTCCACCAATTGTTTGGAAATGGCGAGTCCCAGGCCGGTGCCACCAAATTTTCGGGTGGTTGAGCCATCGGCCTGGCTGAAAGCTTGAAAGATTGAGGCTTGGGCCTCTGGAGGAATTCCCACGCCAGTATCACACACTTGGAGCATCAGGGAAGAGCGCCCTCCCATTTGGCCTTGTTTTTTAGCCCTGAGAGTGATGCTCCCATTTTCCGTAAACTTGTTGGCATTGCTTGCCAAGTTGGTCAGAATTTGCCAAAGTCGGTGGGGGTCGCCCATCAGGTTATCCGGAATGTCAGGATCCACTTCGATGATAATTTTGTTGGCTTGGCTCTCAGCTGCAAAACGCAGAGGGCGGGCCACTTTTTCCAGCACTTGTTTCAGGGAAAAAGGAATGGATTCAAGCACTATTCCGTCAGCTTCAATTTTGGAAAAATCCAAAATCTCATTGATGATTTTCAGCAAGGTTTCACCGGAAGATTTGACGTCCTGCAAATAATCCAATTGTTGGGGATCCAAATCAGATTCCAGGACCAGGTCTGTCATGCCGATGATGCCGTTGAGGGGAGTACGGATTTCGTGGCTCATGTTAGCCAGAAATTCACCTTTGGCTTTACTGGCCATCTCCATTTTTTCCTGGGCTTCTTCCAAGGCGGCTGCCCGGATTTTCAGATGATAACGACTCTTCATTCCAGACCAGAATTCCCTGTGAAAATAAAGGCCCAAAACCAAAGCTTGCCCGAGCCATAACAAAACCAAAATAGAAAGACCCTGGGCCCTTCCTTCCGCAAAGACTCCCAATGTCACCGCTGTGGGCAGCAAGAGGACACATTGAAAAGCCTTTAATATGTCTTTGCGTGGAGCGAGGTTGAGGGCGGCTCCGGCCGAAGCACCCGTCACACTCAGGATACAGATGATGAAATTCCACTCCGCTCCCTGGGAATAGAAAACCAAAGGTGCGGCTGACCCTAAAGCCAAGGCGGGAATCATTGTGTAAAGGATGAATTTCTTCATCCAGGAATGGGGACTGGGGCCATCCTTAAAGCCTTTTGCGAGGCGAGCACGCAACCCACCAAACACCAGGAAAAGAAGAATATAAGCTGAAGATTGCAGTGGGTAGGTTTGGAAAAGATCCGTAACCAAGGAAACAATGATAGTCAGGGGGACATATACGAAAGCCACCCTGAGGGAGCGACGGGACAACTCGGCATTGGCCAGTTGGTCAAGCTCCGGAATATGAATGTCAGATTGTTTGCCCACAGCGGCCATGAATTTCCTCTGCCAGTGGATGTGAATGAAAATCGCCCTGCAGTGATACAGAATACTTTACATTCCTCACCATCGGCAGAAGGTCAAAAACCTTTACCTGTGATTGGGTCCCCGATCAGGAGCCGGGCGCCCCACGTGGTCGTACTGGGGCCCCTCAAGGCCTTTTTCAATACGATCCACCAATTCAGCTTGATCAACATTGCTGTGCCAATAGCCACTGAGTTTGGCCAATTGCATGCCGCCAAAGAAAATACCAAAGACCAGGGCAGCAAATACTACTGGCCTCACATTCCGGCGCCATAAGCGGGGAGTGCGCATCTGGAGCGCATTGTCTTCGGGGCAGCTGGTGACACACTCCAGGCAACCAGTGCATTCCGCCGAGTTGATGGACGTTTTTAAGTCCACGGCCAGGAAGGAGGGGCAAACAGCGGCGCATTTACCGCAGTTGGTGCAATCGGGAATGGAGCGCGTAACCTTCGTTACGGAAAACAGGGAAACCAGCCCGATGAGGGCACCGTAAGGGCAGAGGTAGCGGCACCAGAAATAGGGCAGGACGAAAGACAGAGCCGTGAGGATGACCAGGGTCCAAAGGCTGAAGGTGGATAGGTGGGTGAAGAAATACAGCATCTTGATATCGGCCACTTTGTTGTAGGGCGTCACCAGAAAATCGCTGATCTGTTGTGGGGTCATGGTCACAAAAATGGCGTAACCGAAAAAGGCCAGTAGGAGATATTTCAAGCTCATCAAGGGGTAGTCGATCCATACAGGTAATTTCAAACGACGCTTGAACAATCGATGGGAAAAACGGGCCAAAATTTCTGCAAAAGTCCCCACAGGACAGATCCATGAACAGAAGGCTTTTTTCAGGAATAGGCCTGTTAGCAGAACCAGACTCAAAATGACCAATCCTGCCGGATGCACCATGGAAAATTCGCCACTTTCAAAAAGATGACGCAAACTCATGAGGGCACTCAGGGGGAGGAAGCCTTCCACTCCCGGTGGCCGGCTGCCGGTAACGATTCCGTTTTCAAGTCCTTGCACCCATGAGAAAAACCGCCAACCAATCCAAAGGATGGTGACCATACAGAAGGCCTGCACCGCAGTCCGTGTTTTGAAAGGGGCCCGGGGGCGGGATTGGAAAACGAGCCGGTGGCGTAGGGCTTTAGCCTGTTGTTGTTCGGGTGTGGATTTACGAAACACAGAAGCTCCAACGGGCCGAGCCCGGGTGGTGGAATCAAAGCCTTATCAACAGGGCGTTTTCATGATTTCTTGCAAAAATAACAAGGTCAGGGAGGGCTTGCAAATTAATTAGAGTCAAAGTTGTCCAGTTTTGTCATTGTTATGTCACTCTGAGCTGTTTGTGGGACGTCGGCCCCATTTTCTTGCGTCATGGGAACCTGTTTCCCACTATTGATTCATCACGGATACGTCATGGAGAATCACATCCAGCCGGGAAAAACCAAATGAAAGTCAGTCTGCTTTCTGATGATGACAGGACTTGGGTCCAAGAACGCACCGAACTTCTCTTCGGTGGAGATTTTGTCGTTTCACGCAATGAAGTGCATGATCCTCACAAGCTTCCTGGGTTCATTGTGACCATTGGCCGTGAACGTATTGGGGTGGCCACTTACAATGTCATCGGTGGGGAATGTGAATTGGTCACCATTGACAGCCTCAGCCAATTTGATGGTGTGGGCACCATGCTATTGGAAAAAATCGAAGAAACCGCCCGCCAATTGGGCTGCTCAAAAATTTGGTGTATCACTACTAATGATAATTTGGATGCCCACCGCTTTTTCCAGCGCCGGGATTTTGTTTTGACCAATGTTCGCATTGGCGGCATGACCAAAATTCGTCTGCTAAAGCCCAATGTTCCTCGGGTTGGTTATTATCAAATTCCTGTGCGAGATGAATTTGAATTCGAAAAGAAAATTATCCTTCAAGACGACTGATGGGCCAATTTATCTCAAGTTATAGCTTTTCCTGCCGATAATTACAGGGTGTACCCGGAAAAAGGCGTTTCCGGGTTGGGGGCGGGAACCCCTTTTCTGGAATTCGGGAGGAGCCCTCATGATCAGTCCATTGGCCGCTCAGCTATTGCCAACAGTGAATAAACCATCCATATCCAAAGGTTCTGATAGCCCTGTGGCCCTGCCATCCCGCTCCAAGAGTGCAGGCTTGGCCGACTCCATCATGCAAGACGGTGGTTTAGGATTTTTGCGGTCCCGCCTGGATGAATCCATGGGGGCCCTGTTTGAGAAAGCTGCGGAAGATAATCCCGAATTGGCAGCCACCGGGCCGGCCGCCTTTTTTAATGCCAGTGCCGATGTCACCCCGGAAGCCACCGCCGATCGGATTGTTGGGTTTGCCCTTGGTCTGAAGGGAACTTACAGCCGCCAGAATTCAGAATTGAGTGAAGCGGAATTGATGGCTGGTTTTGAAAGTGAAATCCGCCGAGGTATCCGCGAAGGATTTGGCAACGCTAGGGGGATTCTGGGAGATTTGGACCTGCACAGTGGTCAGGTGGAAGAAAATGTTGACGCCACCTGGGATTTGGTGCAACAGAAGCTGGCAGAGTATTTCCATCCCGCCTAATCGGTTTTCATTTCCCGACGATTAGAACTGTACGACCCCACCAGGCGTGAGATCAACACCGCCAGATAGAGCACCCCAGTCAATGCTTCGAGTATGGCCAGAGACCTCGACAGAGGAGAAGTGGGCAGGGTGTCACCATAGCCGGTGGTTGTCAGGGTGACAAAGCTGAAATAGTGAAGATTATCTTGCAGGGAAATATTCATACTGGAGGCCGCAAAAGAAAATGATTCGGGGTGCAAGACGGCCAGGGGGATATAGAAAAGAGCCCACAGAAAACCCAATAAGACATAGGCGCAAACGGCCAGAATGATGGTGTTCATCGTGATGATTTGGGCCTTGAAGATTTGCATCAAAATGAGGCGTATCACATGGAGATAGAGAAACAGAATGAGAAAATAAGCCAACCAGGTGAGGGTGCTGTACCCCTGTGGCTGCTCCACAATTAAAATGAGGCTGGCGGGTACCCCCAGACTCAATCCTGTCAGCATATGTTTCCTAGAATCGGATACCATAAAAATAGCAGCATATATAATGGAAAGTTGTAACAGGAGGGAAATAGCGGGAAAGCTTTGGTCAAGGGGCAAAAGAATGATTTGCAGGAAAAGGGCTATCAAAAGAACGATGGCCCGGTTGCCCTGGTTGATTCGAAAAAGGAAAAACCGACTATTGCGGCCAGCTTTGAGATAAGTGTCTGTTTGCGATTCGGACATCATATTCACCTGACGGAAAAAGGCCCGGTCCTTGAAGCAGTCAGGAACCGGGCCTCAACTTATACCAATCACTTGGCTAAGACAACTCTTTGTGATGTGGCCTTCTGGCCGGGGCCCACCAGCTGCACCAGGTAGACACCGCTGGAGGCCATGCGCCCGTTGTCCTGGCGCCCATCCCAGCTTAAGGTGCCCCGGGTTTCTGCCACTGGTGCGTTGAGCAAGGTGCGCACGCGATTCCCCCGCAGATCGAAGACTGCCACCTGAAGGTGTCCCGGGCGCGTCACTGCATATTCCAGATTCACCTGGGGATTGAAGGGATTGGGCCAGGCCTTCAACTGAGGGGATAGAAGCTGGGGGGCTCCGTCAACTCCCACCAGGGATGCGGACTCTCCGCGGCCAAATGAGATGGCATCGAAATAAAAGCCTTGCTGGACGAAGCCATTGTCGGAGCCGAAATTCAGGCGGAACTGGAAGTCGCCAGCGGTGAAATCAGTGATATCGAATACCGTGCCTTGCCACCGTTCTGAATGGCCGCTCCAGCCAGCGCTACCGTCAAGGCCCCCCAGGCCGGGATCGGTGTATCCCTCGAGAGGTGTTAAAATCTCAAAGCCACCGGGACCGAAAACTTCCAGGTTGACCCCGTCAAAGCCTGATTCGGTGGCGCTGTAATAATGGAAACTGAGAAAATAATCGTCGCCTGCCACGCCACTCAGATTGTACAGGGGGCTGAGCAGGGAATCATTTTCATTGTCACCGTATTCGCCGTCCATACCGATACCCCAACAGGCCCAGCCATCGAAGGCGCCCCCGGTAACCTCGAGCGGAGGTGTGCCGTGTGTCCAGAGCGCGGCATCAGCTATGAAGCCTCCGTCGCCCATGGCAAAATTTTCGGAAGTGGTGGGCATGAGGGGATGGATGATGGCATCTTCCACCAAGCCCGCCGTGCTGATGATCTCCACCCGGGCGCCATATCCGGGGACGCCATCAAAGAGCAGTGTGTAGTCGTAGAGGGCGGGCACGTTGATGCTGAACTCTCCACCCATGTCGGTGGTGGTACCGGCTATGGGTTGGTCGGTGGGGGTGACAGTGACCTGGGCAAGAGGTCCATCGGAACCATGCACGAGACCGGTGATGTTGATGAGATCCAGAGGGGTGAGGGCCATGTCCACTGTCAAATATTCTTGTCTTGTGGCGAAAGTGGCGGTGGTCTCAGAATGGTAGAAATAGGAACTGAATTCCAACTCCACGGCGCCATGGATCAGAGGCATTTGCCACACGCCGTCATCACCAGTCATGGTGAAAGAACCATTGTTATCAGCTTGGACCATGGCTCCGGCAATAGGCAGTCCAGTGGTGGCATCAGTGAGAGTTCCGCTGAGAACGCCGACGATGGTATCGGCGTGGGCAAAGGCCTGCACCAGGTTGGGGCGGACGCCAATGGCATTGCCGCTGGTCATGGCTGTGCCCGTTTCAAGAAAAATATCTCGAGCCAGGCGGGCGTCCAGTGTGAAACTTGTCATGCCCTGGAGGCTGGCCACGGAGCCGGTGACGATGGGGGAGGCACTGCTGGTGCCACTAAAGGTTGAGGTATACCACTGGGTTTCTTCTCCCGATTGCAGGTTACCGTAGCCGGCGGCTGTTACACTATAGCCCCAGCCATTGAGATCCACCCGGGAACCATTGTTGGAAAAACCGGCGCTGTAGAGTTCACCACCGTCGGTGGCTCCGCAGAGGATGGCTCCACTGTCGCGTAGGGTGCGGTCAAAAAGACCCTCGTATTCAGGGCCATCCAGGTTCTGGGCTCCGTTGCCTGCGGCTTCACAAATGATGATGCCTTTGGCGGTGGCCAGCCGGATGGTATCGAAGATGTCTGGCCAGTATTCCATGGGCACATATCCGAATTGTCCGATGCCGTTGGAGTTGGGGCCGGGAGCGTGCAGTTCAATGAGTAGCAGGTCGCCACGTTCCAGTTGATCCACTGCAGCGGCCAGAGCTCCGGCGGTGCTGGTGGCTCCAATTGATGAGCACCCCACGGAGCATTCAGGGGCGATCCCGGTGACACCGAAGCCATTATCCGTCCCCCGAATTTCACTGAGAACAGCGGTGCCGTGATTGCGCCAAGAGGGATCATCGACTTGTTCGCCCAGCTCCACCGAAGGGGCGGGCAGGTCTTCATGGGTCCACAGCCAACCGCCCTCAACATCGATGACGGTGATGCCCTCTCCATCGGAGCCGGGCTGATCACGCATGGCCCAAGCGCCAACGCCCAAGGGGGCGTCATCCAGGTAACCCTGGGCGGATTCGAAATCAGGAGTGTTGGTGAAAACATGGATATCTTCGACGGGGGCTCTGGGTGCAGGGGAAGCCTCCTGGTTAAAAGCGTCAAATCCCAAGGAGGCGGGGACGGCCACCGGCTCCAAAAAAGCCACTTCAACATTTGGGTTGGAGTTTAATGAAACCACCAGTTTTAGTAGGGCAGAAGGGTCCAGATGGCCAGCTTCCATTTGGTAGTAACGGGCAAGCTCGGTGTTGCCCAGGCTTTTGGAGAGATCGGTAAACCGGGGCTTAATTTCTGGGTTGGGCAAAAGATGCTTTATGGCTTGGGCCAGGTGTTGGGGTGCCAGGGATTTTCCTGCAGTTGGTCCACTGGACATCTTTACTACTACGACCCCACTGGGAGCCGCCGTTTGCATGTGAACAAGGCCGCTGGCTTGATGATTGCCAGCCGTGGCCGAAGAAACCTGGCCAGTGAAAGCCAGTATGAGAATTGTCAGAAAAGTGGTGGCCAAACGTATATTTTGGCCATTAAATTTGGAGTCCATGATTTCCCTCTGCAGGAATGTGTGAATTTTGGTGGCGAAAATTGAATGGCCACCTCATTATCATTATACCAAATTATTGACCCTCTTGTCAGGAGGTCCTGGAAAATTGATCAAATTTCATTGGCGAATGCTGCTGCAGGTGGTGCTCTTGGTTGGCGTGATAGGTCATGCCGGGGCAGAATCCCTGTCCGCCGGCCTATTCAATGCCCAAACACCTTCAGCCTGCCGAGCCGGTATGCGGGTTTATGATTCCGACCGAGGCAAGCAATTGCTAGGCGAGGTAATTCAGGCCGATTTCCCCCGGTTACTTCCCGGTTGGGATGAGGAATTTGTCGCTTATGAACCCCGTGCCGAAGATATTGCCAGCCTGGCAGGTGTTGAGGAAGATATCAGCATCATCTGTGTGTTGGGAACCTGGTGCCATGATTCTCAGCGGGAGGTGCCTCGTTTTTGGAAAGTCCTGCAAGAGACTGGTAATTCCCATTTGGAACTGACGATGTTTTCAGTGGGGCGCAGCAGCGATGAAACTGCCAGGGAGATTCTGGACAACATAGGCTTTGATGAATCCCTGCGAGAAACTTACGGGGTGCGTTTAGTGCCCACTTTTATTTTCATGAGTGGAGAGACGGAATTGGGCCGCATCATTGAAACCCCGGAAGGAACTCTGGAGCAGGACGCCGCCCTTATCTTATCACCAGAAAATGCAGGGGAACCTGCCTGGCGCTAAATTCGTAAGAGATCTTCGTAAAAGATTGAGTTTGAAATCATTCCCCAAGCCCTGATGGAGGCCCCAATGAACGCCCGCGAAAAGGTATCCGCCCTGCGCAAGCTGATGAGCAAAAACAAAGTCGACGCCTACTACGTGCCCAGCGCCGATCCCCATATGAGCGAATATCTTCCCGAGTGTTGGAAGCACCGCTCTTGGCTCAGCGGTTTCACCGGCTCGGCCGGAGAGGTGATCATTGGCATGAAGAAAGCTGGCCTGTGGACCGATGGCCGTTACTTCCTTCAGGGATCCATTGAATTGGAAGGCTCGGGCATTGACTTGATGCGCATGGGCGAGCCCGGAACTCCAACCCAGGTGGAGTGGGTTGCTTCGCAATTGAAAAAAGGCCAGAGCCTGGGTGTGGATGCCAGCGTGATCTCTGTGACGGCTGCCCGCGCCTTCGACGCCGGCCTGGCTGCTCACGGCATCAAAGTGAAATATTTCACTCCCAATCTGGTGGGCGAATTGTGGGACGACCGTCCCGAACCCGTCTTGGCACCCATGGTAAACCATGCGGTGAAATACTGTGGTGAAACTGTGGAAAGCAAGTTGACTAAAGTGCGGGCAGCCATGAAAGATGTGGGAGCCACGGCCCACGTTATCGGCGCTCTGGATCAGGTGGCTTGGTTGTTAAATGTGCGCAGCAAGGACATCGCCTATACTCCGGTTGTGACTGCTTATGCCATCGTAACGCCCAAAGGTGCCACGATTTATGTTGACCCTCGTAAAGTGGGCAAAGCCATTGTGAAAACACTCAAAGGCAACGCAGTTATCAAATCTTATGATGCTGTCTGGGGTGATTTGGAGAAACTGGCCGGTGGAAAAAAAGCCAACATCTGGATTGATGAAGGCACCACCAACCGCCGAGTTGTCGATACACTCAAGGGAGCCGAATTCCACTTTGCACCATCGCCCATTTCGGCCCTCAAGGCTGTCAAAAATCCAGTGCAAATTGAAGGTTTTGAAGAGGCCCACCGCCGCGATGGCGTGGCCATGGTCAAGTTTCTCAAGTGGTTGGAAGAAGCGGTTCCCGCCGGTGGTGTGACGGAACTTTCCGCCTCCGATCGCCTGACCGAATTCCGAGCCGAAGGCGAGGGTTTCAAAGACCTGAGTTTTGGATCCATCAGCGGCTATGCAGCCAACGGTGCCATCATCCATTACAGCGCCACCGAAGAGAGCAGCGCCAAGTTGAAGCCGCGGGGGCTTTACCTCATTGACAGTGGTGGTCAGTACCCTGAAGGCACCACGGATATCACCCGGACCGTGCCTCTGGGCAAGCCCAGCCGTCGCCAGATCGAATGTTTTACCCGCGTCCTGATGGGTACCATCGACTGCACCATGATTCCTTTCCCGGCCGGCACGACTGGCCAGCGTCAGGAAATGTTTGCCAGGCGTGCTTTGTGGGCCATTGGTGAAGATTATGCTCACGGTACCGGACATGGTGTTGGGCAGTATTTAGGTGTGCATGAAGGCCCGCACTCCTTAAAAAACATAGTCACTCCGCCCTTGGTGGAAGGCAACATCCTTTCAGTTGAGCCGGGGCATTACGAGGCGGGAAAATTTGGTATCCGCATCGAGCATCTGGCTTTCGTGGTGCGGGATGAAAAACACTGCACTGCCGAGAAAACCTGGTACACCTTCCACGCGGTGACCCTGTGCCCCATCGATACTCGGTTGGTGAATAAAAAACTGATGAGCGGCGAGCAGATCGCTTGGCTGAACAGCTACCACAAGCGAGTCTTTAAGGAGCTGAGTCCTCGCTTGGACAAAGCCCATAAGAGTTGGTTGCGGAAGGCCACCAAAGCCATCTGATCCTTTGGTTGCAGATGAAACGGCGGCGGGGGCCAGGCTCTCGCCGCCGAATTTTTTTGAAGACCAGATGCAGGAGTCTCTATGAAAATGCCATTTCGCAATGTGGGTATTGTGGCTCACGTGGATGCCGGCAAAACCACCATCACGGAGCAGTTTCTCTTTGCTGCGGGGGCCATCGGTTCTGCCGGCAGCGTGGACAAAGGCACGTCCATCACCGACTCCATGAGTGTGGAGCGGGAGCGTGGCATATCAGTTCGTCTGGCCACAGCGTCGTTTGAGTGGTCAGGAGTTCGTATCAATCTGGTCGATACACCTGGCCATGTTGATTTTTGCGCTGAAGTCGAGCGATCGCTGCGGGCACTGGATTGTGCGGTACTGGTCATCAGCGCGGTGGAAGGTGTCCAGGCCCATACCAGCACCATCTTCAAAGCCCTGCGGGCTCTCTCCATTCCCACTCTCTTTTTCATCAATAAAATAGACCGGATGGGGGCCGATGTTTCCGCCGTTCTATTGGAAATCCAGCGAGAGCTTACGGATGATTGCATTCTCCTCCAGGAAGCTTTGAACCAAGGTGAAAAAGATGCTTCCCTGAAAACTCTTTGGATGAGGGGGGAAGGTGATGAACCAGCCAACAGCAAAAGTGAACTCGTGATGGCCATAGCGGAGTCCATCGTCGAAAAAGAAGACCTTTTGTTGGGGCGTTTCCTGGACGGCGAAAGCTTGTCTTTTATCGAATTGGATGACGCTTTGGCCAGGGAATGCACCCAATGTCGGCAATATCCGGTGTTGGTGGGAGTGGCCAAAAATGGCACGGGGATACACCCTCTTCTGGATGCTATTGTTCGGTACCTTCCCGGTCCAGGAGGGAATGATTCCAACCCTCTCTCCGGGGTTGTTTTCCGCATTGACCATTCTCCCAAACTAGGGAAAATCGCGGGAGTGAGAATTTTTGAGGGCCAGATATCCACCCGCGATTTGGTCTTAAATTCCACTCGTTCTGCTGAAGAAAAAGTCAGCCAATTAAAAAAAGTTTATACAGGAAAATATGAAGACATCTCAACACTGGGCGCGGGGGATATTGGCATTATTTGTGGGTTTTCAAAAGCCCAGGTGGGTGATGTTCTGGGCTCTGCGCAAAACATTCCCGACAGTTACAGTTTTTCTGCTCCTTTGCTGACCGTTAAGGTCGCTCCAGCCAATGATGCTGATTTTGCCAATCTCACCAATGCTCTCAGGGAATTGTCAGCGGAAGACCCCATGCTTGGATTGGAATTTCTGGCCCAACAACGGGAACTGCATCTGAAGATCACCGGTTGGATTCAAATCGAAATTTTGGAATCGGTTCTTAAGGATCGTTTTGATTTGGCGGCCACCTTTTCCAGCCCCACCATCATTTACAAAGAGACGCCCAGCCAAACCGGGTTCGGTTTTGAGCGCTACTGGATGCCGAAACCCTGTTGGGCCATATTGAAATTGCTCATTGAACCCTTGCCCGTAGGCAGTGGTGTGCAATATGAGTCCCAACTGGGAGTCAATGATGTGGCCCTCAAGTACCAGAACGAAGTGGAGCGAACCATTCCCCGGGCCTTGGGGCAAGGACCCAAGGGATGGCAGGTGACGGATCTTAAAATCACTCTAGTCGAAGGTGAAGAGCATCCGGTACATTCCCGTCCTGGGGATTTTATCATTGCCACACCCATGGCCCTGATGAATGGCTTGGTGGAAACGGGCACGACTCTACTGGAGCCAATTCTGGCCTTTCGGATTTCTGCAGCCAGGGATCTTCTGGGCAGTATCACCAGCGATCTGTCCCGTATGCGAGCCACCTTCGGCAATCCGGAAATTCAGGGGGAGAGGTTTGTCCTGGAGGGGAAAATCCCCGCGGCCACCTCTTTGGATTATCCTGTCCAGCTGGCCTCCCGCAGTGGGGGCAAAGCCAAAATTTCCACCAATCTGTGCAGCTACGAGCCCTGCACCCTGGAGCAGGGGGCAACCACGGCTTACCGTGGAATTAGTCCTCTGGACCGAGCCAAATATATCCTCAAAGCTCGTGGTGCCATCACGGAATAAGGGAAAACTCAGCACCCTTGCCAGAACTGGCCATTCACGATAAAATGAGTCAGCTCGTTCTTTTACAGCATTTAATCTAAACTCGAATTTTAAAGGTATCCTCCATGGCTTCGGTGACCCGGCGTGAATTAATTGGGCTGCTCGTTCTGGTGATGGCCACTCTCTTGGCCTATTTGCCGGTTTTTAACAATGGCTTTGTTTGGGATGATGATTTGTGGCTGACGGAAAACCAGGCCGTGCATTCTCCTGGAGATTTAGGCGCCATATGGCAACTGAAATATGATCATGATACGGGGGAGTTTCAGTCGCCCACCACCCAATATTACCCTTTAGTGTTCACTAGCTTTTGGATTGAGAACAAAATATGGGGTTTGGATCCTTTGGGTTATCACGCCATCAACTTGGTGCTCCATCTTTTTAATGTCCTGCTGGTGTGGGTGATAGCCCGCCGCATTGGCCTTGGCAGTGGTTTGCTCATCGCGGCTATTTTTGCGCTTCACCCGGTGCATGTGGAATCGGTGGCCTGGGTCACCCAACGTCGGAATTTGCTGTCGGGTTTGTTTTACTTGCTGGCTATGTGGAGCTACCTGGGATTTGATCACCGACGGCAATGGTGGCGCTGGGTTTTGGCGCTCGGCCTTTTTGTGGGTGCGCTATTAAGCAAAACAGTGACCGCAACGTTGCCTTTTGCCTTGCTGCTTCTGCTGGTCTTTGTTCATGGAAAGGGAAGCCATCTGCCTCGTTTGAAGGTAAACCAGCTGTGGCCTTTGCTGCCTTTGGTTCTGGTTGGCATGGTCGCAGGCTTGGTGGCTGCCAATCTGGAAACGGGTTCTGCAGGAGCCAATACTCTGGTGATGGACACCAGCATTGTGGAGCGAATTTTCATTCTGGTACCCTCAACATTCGCCTTCTATGCTGGAAAGATTCTCTGGCCGTTTCCCGTAAGTTTCATCTATCCCCGCTGGGTTGTTGATGCGGGTAACCCCTTGCAATATATCCCGCTGTTGGGTCTGGTGGCAGCCATGGCCGCAGCTTTCTGGGGTTGGCGACGCCTGGGCCAGATTGGTCCCATGCTACTGATCCTGTTTTCTGGACTCACGTTGGCTCCGGCGCTGGGCTTGTTCGATGTTTATTTCTTTCGGTACTCCTATGTGGCCGATCATTGGCAATATCTGGGGAGTTTGGGCTTTATTATTTTGCTGGTGGTCCTGGTGGAAAAACTCGTCCGTCGGTTTTT
Organism: Candidatus Krumholzibacteriia bacterium; assembly: GCA_016744705.1. Lineage (GTDB taxonomy): Bacteria > Krumholzibacteriota > Krumholzibacteriia > LZORAL124-64-63 > LZORAL124-64-63 > LZORAL124-64-63. The sequence goes on along the minus strand of JADGDU010000003.1, from coordinate 148,368 downwards.
TTCAAAGCCCAATTACAGGAAAATTTCGGTGGTCATTTCCGTTGTGGTTCTGGGGGTGCTGGGAGCCACTTCATTCCAACAGACTCTGGCTTATAAAGACGCCGAAACCCTGTGGCGGCACACTCTCAAAACAAACCCAACAGCTTGGATTGCTCTGAACAATTTGGGGCGCATCGAAGCCGAAATGGCTTTTCAGGCTCAGGACCAACGACTCCGATTTGAGTGGCTCAACAAATCGAAGTCCCACTTTGAGCAAGCCATGAAATTTGACGAAGCCCGGCCTGAGGCCTGTAATAACCTGGCCAACATTGCGTACCTCCAAAAGGATTATAACAAAGCTGCACAGATGTACTTGGAAGCCATCAGCCTGCAACCAGATGAGCCGGGTGTTTATTATAATCTGCGGATGGCCTTGAGTGCCACGGGAGACGTCGCTCAGGCGGCTGCCATATTCGACCGGGTTCTCAAGGAAAAATTAGTTCATGAAGATCTGACTCGAGCAGAGGTCTACCATCAATTGGGCCGGGCCCAAGCGGAATTGGGTGCCAATGACAAGGCAGCTGCCAGTATCCAACAGGCCTTGGCAACATATCCCTCACTGCCCAATGTTCAGCTATTTCAAGTCTCGGTGCTGGTGAAACTGGAACGGTACCGGGAAGCCATGGCGGGCTTGCGCAGGGTGCCTAGAGGCCATGGGGAGTACTTGGGAGCCAAGGCCACCCTGGTGCGGCTTTTGGCCACTTGTCCAGATTCTTCGTTGCGCGATTGTCGAGAGGCAAAGGCGTTGCTTTTGGAAATTGAGGGGGAAACAAAAAGCCGGGGATTGCCCCCGGCCATTGTTGAGTTACACTCCATTGTAAACAGGATATGCGGCCCGTAGAGTTACTCTCCAAAGAGGCTTTCGGCCACTTCATAAAGAGTTTCAGACAGGGTGGGATGCGGATGAATGGTCTTCCGCAAATCTTCTGCCACAGCTGCCATCTCTATGGCCAGAACACCTTCGGCAATAAGCTCCCCGGCGCCAGGACCGGCAAAAGCCACGCCCAATACACGTTCAGTCTCAGGATCGATGATCAGTTTTGTCAGGCCATCTTCCCGGCCCAGAGTCAAGTTTCGACCCACGCCCCGCCAGGGCATTTTGGCTGTCTTGACCTTGATCTTACGCTCCCGAGCTTCAGTCTCCGTTAAGCCGCACCAGGCAATTTCCGGGTCCGTGAAAACCACCGCTGGAATAGCCCGCGGATCGTACACAGCCTTGAGCCCGGCAGCCGCCTCAGCAGCCACGTGAGCTTCGGCGTAGGCTTTGTGAGCCAACATGGGTTCACCGGCAATGTCCCCGATGGCAAATACCTTGGGGTTGGTGGTGCGGCGCTGGCCATCCACCACAACAAAATTATTGTCAGTCACCTGGATGCCTGCATTTTCCAGGCCCAGGTTTTCCGTGTTGGGTCTCCGGCCGATGGAAATGAGGACCTTGGCAAAACGTTGGGTGGTGACTTCCCCTTTTTTATCTTCCAATTTCACCGATACGCCGCTTTTCTGCTCCTTCATTTCCAACACCTTGGTGTTGAGCATGATAGAGGAGAGTTGCTTGTCGATCCGGCGTTTCAGTTGGGAGACCAGGTCGCGATCACAGCCAGGAAGCAGAGCTCCCGTCATTTCCACCACAGAGACATCACTGCCCAAGGCTGCGTAGGCGGATCCCAATTCAAGGCCGATGTAACCGCCGCCAACAACCAGCAAGGACTTGGGCACGTCGGCCAACTCCAGGGCACCGGTGGAATCTAAAATCCGCTCACTGGTCTGCATACCAGGCAGCATGGTGGGACGGGATCCCGTGGCGCAAATCACCTGTTTGAATTTCATTTCACCCTGGGTGCCATCGGCAGCGGTGACTTCCAGAGTGTCTGCATCTTTGAATTGGGCCATACCCTGGACGAAGGTCAGATTCATCCGGGCTACCTTCTGCCCCAAGCCACCGGTCAATTTACCGATGACCTCGCCTTTCCACTCTCTAATGCGGTCGATATCCAGTTTTGGTTTGGCAAAAGTCACACCAATTTCGGACGATTCAGCTGCCTCATTCACCAATTTGGCCACATGCAGCAGCGCCTTGGATGGGATGCAGCCGCGGTAAAGGCACACCCCGCCGGGGTTGGCTTCCGGATCAATCAAAGTCACGTTGAGTCCCAGGCTGGCGGCCTTGAATGCAGCAGAGTAGCCACCGGGGCCTGCGCCCATCACCACCAAATCAGCTTCATGGGGGATAACTGTTTTTTCGCTCATATGCTTATCCCTTCATGACGAGGTTGATGGGTTCTTCGAGAGCCTGGCAAATCCAACGCAGAAAGCGCGCGCCATCGGCTCCGTCAATAACTCGGTGGTCGTAAGTGAGAGACAGGGGCATACGCAATCCCGGCTCAAATGAGCTGCCATTCCAAACGTTCTCCATCTCGGAGCGCGATACGCCCAGGATGGCCACTTGAGGAGCATAAACAATGGGGGTAAAGGCGGTGCCGCCTATGCCGCCCAGGTTGCTGATGGTGAACGTGCCACCTTCCATTTCCGCCAAACTGAGCCGGCGCTCACGGGCTTTGACGGCAGTTTCGTTCAGCTCAAGGGATAAATTCTCAATCCCCTTCTGGTCGGCATCACGAATGACTGGCACCAGGAGTCCACCTGGGGTGTCCACAGCCACGCCAATGCCCACATAGTTTTTGAGGATGAGCTCTTTGCGGGCCAGGTCCAAACTGCTGTTGAACTGGGGGAAGACCTTGAGGGCCGCAGCGCAAACTTTCACCAGGATGGCCGTCATGGTGAGTTTGTTATCGGGGCCACTGCGGGCATTGTACTTTTTACGGAAGGCTTCCAGTTCGCTGACGTCGGCCTTGTCGTACTGGGTCACCATGGGGATGGTGGACCAGGCGTAACCCATGGCGTCGGCAGTGATTTTGCGCACGTTGGACAAAGGCTCTACCGTCACGCCACCCCATTTTGTAAAATCGGGCAAGGGGCGTTGGGCATGCAGGCCGGGGAATTCTCCCGTAGATGAAGGCACGTTGCCGCCACCAGTAATGCGCTTCATGGTCTCACGCACAAACTGCCGTACATCGTCTTCACTGATGCGCTCGCCGGGTCCTGTGCCCTGCACTTGGTAGATGTCGACGCCCAGTTCCCGGGCTAACCGGCGCACGCTGGGAGCAGCAGGGGCAACCATGTCACCACTGTGCACGGCCGTAAGGTCCACGGGGCTTTCGGGCTGGGCAGCAGGAGCCACTACGGGTTCCACAGGAGGAACCACAGGAGCAACCACTGGCGGGGCCACAGGCTCTGCCGGAGCTTCGGCCGTCGCCGTCGCCGTCGCCGTCGCCGGCTCAGGAGTGGGAGCAGGCGCTGGAGCCTCTCCATCAGCCTGGCCAACCATAATGACTGCCCCAATTTTAATTGTGTCGCCTTCAGCCACACGAATTTCGGTGATGGTTCCGTCAAAAGGAGAGGGGATAGCCACTACGGCTTTGTCCGTCTCCATTTCCAAAAGTGTCTGATCTGCTTCCACCCGATCCCCGACCGCTACAACAAGGGCAATGATGGTGCCCTCTTTTACGCCGTCCGAAACTTCAGGTACGATAATTTCCTGTGCCATGGGTTTCCTTTTCTTAATCCACGTGGGGATTGAGTTTGTCGGGATCGATGCCCAGATCTTTGATGGCCTTGGCCACTACGGAGGCTTTCAAGCTGCCTTCAGATGCCAGTCGGGACAGGGCGGCCACTGCAATGTAGCGGGCGTCCACTTCGAAGAAGTTGCGCAGCTGATCGCGGCCGTCACTGCGTCCAAATCCGTCGGTGCCCAGGCAGTGCACTGGTCTGGGCAGCCACTGGCTGATCACGGCCGGCAGAACCTTCATGTAATCAGAAGCAGCAATATAAACGCCCTCTTCATCCTTGAGGAGATCGGTGACATAAGGCACTTTTGCCTTCTTGGTGGGATTCAGCATATTCCAGCGTTCGACATCCACGGCGTCGCGGTAAAGCTCTTTGTAGCTGGTGACGCTCCACACATCCGCGGCCACGCCATAGTCGTTTTCCAGAATGTCCTGAGCTTTCAAAGCTTCGTTCAAGATGGCGCCTGAGCCCATAAGATGAGCTTTGGTTTTGGCCTTCTTCAAACGGGTAGGGCGGAACCGGTACATTCCCTTGAGAACGCCTTCCCGGATGCCTGCCCGTTTGGGCATGGCCGGCATCTCGTAAGTTTCGTTCATCACCGTCAGGTAATAAATCCAGTTTTCCTGGTGGCAGTACATGCGGTTCATACCGTCGTGAATGATCAGGGCCAACTCGAAGGCGAAGGCTGGATCGTAAGCCTTGACCCGGGTGGGAGTCAGGGCCAGTACATGACTGTGACCATCCTGATGCTGCAGACCTTCGCCCGCCAGGGTGGTGCGGCCAGCCGTGGCGCCAATGAGGAAACCCCGGGCCTGGCTGTCGCAAGCCTGCCAGATCAGATCGCCCACACGTTGGAATCCGAACATGGAATAGAATGTATAAAAGGGAATGGTTTGGACGCCGTTGTTGGCGTAAGCGGTACCGGCGGCAATAAAGCTGGCCATGGAGCCTGCTTCACTGAGGCCTTCTTCCAGAATGGCACCAGTCTTTTTTTCGTTGTAGAAGAGCAGGCTGCCTTTGTCCACGGGGTCGTAAAGCTGACCGGCGTGGCTATAAATTCCTGCCTGACGGAACAAGGATTCCATACCGAAGGTGCGGGCTTCATCAGGAACGATGGGCACGATGAGTTTGCCCAATTCAGGGTCTTTGAGCAGTTTAGCCAGCAAGTGCACATAGGCCATGGTGGTGGCCAGTTCGCGGTCGCCGCTGCCATCAAAATATTCGCGCACCAGTTCTTCAGTTTGGCAGGCCTGGGGGACACTCACATCAATGCGGTGGGGCAGCGAGCCGCCCAATTCCGCACGGCGTTGTTTCAAGTATTGCATCTCAGCACTGTCTTCGGCCGGTTTGTAGAATGGCGCAGAGGCAACTTCATCATCGCTGATGGGGATGTTGAAGCGGGTGCGGAATTCTTTGAGCTCATCTTCATTCAGTTTCTTCTGGCTGTGTGTGATGTTCTTGCCTTCACCGGCTTCACCAAGACCGTAACCCTTGATGGTTTGGGCCAGAATCACTGTGGGCGAGCCCGTATGTTCCACGGCTGATTTGTAGGCTGCATAAACCTTTTGGGGGTCGTGGCCACCACGTCGGAATTTGAGAACCTGTTCGTCAGTGTAGCCTTTGACCAATTCCAATAACTCTGGATATTTGCCGAAGAAGTGATCCCGCACGTAGTCGCCTTTTGAGACCACATAACGTTGCATCTCGCCGTCCAGAATTTCATCCATGCGTTTGACGAGCTTGCCTGATTCGTCGTCATCCAACAGGCGATCCCAGTCGCCACCCCAGAGAACCTTGATCACATTCCAGCCGGCTCCTCGGAAGGCGGCTTCCAATTCCTGGACAATTTTACCATTGCCGCGCACCGGTCCGTCCAGCCTTTGCAGGTTGCAGTTCACTACGAAGATCAGGTTGTCCAGGTTTTCCCGGGACGCCAGAGTGATGGCGCCCAGGCTCTCTGGTTCATCCATCTCACCATCGCCCAGCATGGCCCAGACTTTTCTTCCACTGCCAGCACGCAGGCCACGGTCCACCAAATAGTGGTTGAAGCGGGCCTGGTAAATGGCTGTCAAAGCCGTCAGGCCCATGGACACGGTGGGGAATTCCCAGAAGTCGGGCATCAGGAAAGGATGAGGGTAAGAGGAGAGTCCACCACCGGGTGACAGCTCCCGCCGAAAGTTGGAAAGGTCCTTTTCATCCAGGCGACCTTCAAGGTAGGCCCGGGCATAAATACCGGGGGAGGCGTGGCCCTGAAAAAGAACCATGTCGCCTAAAAAATCATCGGTGCGGCCCCGCCAGAAATGGTTGAATCCCATTTCCCATAGATTTGCCGCCGAAGCAAAGGTGGAAATATGCCCGCCAATGCCTTCCAGTTCCTTGTTGGCCCGGACCACCATGGCCATGGCATTCCAGCGCACAATGCTCTTGATACGGCGTTCGATTTCCCGGTTGCCCGGGAAAACGGGCTGCTTGTCTACGGGAATAGAATTTATGTACGGTGTGTTGGCCGTAAATGGAATACTGACACCGTGTTCCTGGGCTCTGGTCTGCAGCAGGCGTAGGATCTGTTTGACTCGCTCGGGGCCTTGTTCCTTGAGGATATAATCGAGGGAGTCGCGCCATTCCGAATTTTCAATAGCATGCAGATGTGCCAGATCCTGGGGGTCCTGGATCGCCATATTATGTGCTCCTGGTCAAGTGTTTGGTTCAATGGATTTGCCCAAATGATAGTGCTAATCACTATCTAGTCAATACTGGGAAAAAATGATGACTGCCGTCCCTTTAGTGGGAGTGGCCCGTTTGGTGACTGTGGCCCTGGTGAGAATCTTGCAAAGAAGTGAAAACAGATTGCACAAATTGATCACTGGTGAGCCAGGTCTGGCCATGGGATGTGTCCCATTCGGCGCAGGGAGTAGCGGCCAGAACCGTGGCCAGGTCACTGCCTTTGGCCATCTCTTCGGCCACGGCGTTGCGGGCTCTGGTCAGCATGTCAAGGTGTTGGATCAGTTGGGCTTTGTTTATAAGTGGGCCATGGCCGGGAATGATCTGGGTCTGATCATCGCTGAGGTCGATGATCTGCTGGACCCCGGCGATCATGCCGTTGATGCTGCCGCCGGCCGAAGTATCGATGTAGGGATACAATCCAATAAAGACAACATCTCCGGCATGGATGACGTTGGCTTGGGGGAAGTGCAGTACGCCATCACCGTCGGTGTGGGCGTGGGGCACATGAAAGGCGATGATTTCCTGGTCGTTGAAATGGAAGGTCATGGAATCGGTGAAGGTGATGTTGGGCAGGGCAGCAGGCGCCACAGCTTCGGCGGTGCGTTCCAGCAGAGTGGAATAAGTATCCACGGAAAGCCTGCGCCGCACATTGGTATGGCTGATCAGGTAGCTGCCTTCTTGCCCTAGGTTTTCATTGCCACCGGTATGGTCGCCGTGATAGTGCGTGTTGAAAACAAAGTCCACCGGGCGTTCGGTGAGTTCAGCCACGGCGGCGACGATTTTTTCGGTCAGAGGAGCATATTGATCATCGATGAGGAAGGTTCCATCATCTCCAATGCATAGTCCCATGTTGCCGCCTGCGCCTGTCAACATGAAGACCCCGTTGGTGAGGGTTATGGTTTTGATCTCCACATCGTCAAAATTGCTTTGGGCGAAGGTGGTGGTGTTGAGAAAAACCATGAGAAAAGAAAGGGCCCAAAAAATGAAATGGCGGCGAATCATGTGAAACCTCTTTGGGGGTATTATGAGTGATTTGTTCTTCCTGGAATTTATAAGAAATTTGAGAATTAGCCCGCGGAATTACAAAAGCCCATTATCATAATTGGGTGAATTTTGTTTTGCCCGACTTCAAAAATAAATAGGAGCTGTCATGTACATCGCCATGAACCGATTCCCCATTGCCACCGGATTTGAAGATTCTTTTGTGGAAATCTGGCGCACCAGGGATTCCAAACTGGACACCGTGCCAGGTTTCATTGAATTTAAAATGCTCAAAGGACCGGAGATTGAGGGCGGGCGTGTTTTCGTGTCTCATTCGAAATGGGAATCTTATGAGAGCTTCCACGCCTGGACAGAATCTGATGCCTTCAAGGCTGCCCACGGGAAATCACGCGCTCCGGAAGGCACATATCTGGGCCCTCCCAAATTTGAGGGATTTGAGATCGTCTAATAAACCAACTGAAAAATTCACTTTAATCTTTCTGTCGGAGAAAAATCATGGCCCGGAAACCAATGAATATCAAACGGCTGCTCATGCTGGGGGCTCTGCTGCTGATTTCGGCTCTGATTCGTAACTATTTGCCATCAGACCAAGAGACTCATCACACTCCAGCGTCGTCATCTTCGTCGGTGGAAAGAGCGGCTGAAAATCATCAGTCGGGAGTGATGGTGGATGCCAGTGGGCAGGTCAGTAAAACTTTGCCCGATGACAATGATGGGTCGCGTCACCAGCGCTTCATTGTGAAACTGGAGTCGGGTCACACCATCTTAGTGGCCCACAATATTGATCTGGCCCCCCGGGTTCCTCTCCAGCAGGGCGACAGCGTCTTGCTCCATGGTCAATACGAATGGAATGACCGGGGTGGGGTTTTGCACTGGACTCACAAAGATCCAGCCAACCGCCACGAAGGTGGCTGGATCGAACACCAGGGAAAGCGCTACCAGTAACTTTTTTACTTCTGCCAGGCGGGAACGCGTTCAAGGCGCCCGCCTGGCCCTGGTACAAGCCATACTGGTGACCAGGCCAGGCCAACGATATCGATGCGCACATCACTGCGTCTGGGGGCCACTTCAAATGTTTCCACATTCTCCAGAGCAGATTCCCAACGGTGGCTGATGTCAGCCACGTCATCAGCCAATTGGTCTCTCATCTGGGCCAAATCTGCTTCCAGGGCGGCAATTTCCTGTTCCGATTCGCGGATGTTTTCTTTGGCCCGGGAGGTCATGCGCCGGCGCCGGGCGGCCTTGGACAAACCACCGCTGCGTTTGCGGCCCAAAACACCAAACATGCCCAGAAGAGTTTCGCCCGCAGAGAGCAGTTCCTGTCCTTTGCGTGATTTATGTTCGGCCTGATCTTCTTCCAGTTCCCGTTCTTCCCGCACCAGTTTTTTCTCCAGGCGCTCAAGTTTTACTTCAATTTTCCGGTTCAGCTTATCCACCTCCAAATCCCGTTGTTCACGAGCCGCCAGCCGTGCTCGGCCCAGAAAAGCCGCTTCATCTTCATCAGGCTGGCCGAAAAGTTTCAAGGCCGCAATGGAAGGGATTTCCAGGATATGGTCCCGGTAGAGGTGGTCTTTGAAAGATGATTTTATACCACGGTGAGTGGAGACGGTTTCCCAACCCCGAGGCAGCATGCCAAACAGGGCGTTTTCAGTAGACTGCATTTTAAATTCTGACGGAACCAGGCCCAGAGAGTCGGCTCTCTTCCAATCGATGGTGATGCCCGATACGGACCCTTCGCAATACAAAGCCACTCGCCGCTCACCGGATATTTTCTTCTTGCGGTCCACAAAGGAAACCTGGCCGCAAGCCACCAGTGCTGGTTCATATACCAGGACGGCGTCTGCAGAGGAGGCCGGTTGCAAGATCGGCAGAAAGACTTGGTTGATGCTGGCTTTGAGGCTGGGGGCTATGGAATTGTAACCATCATCGGCAAGACTCTCAGCCAAATTGTTATGGGCTGCCTGAACCGGTATGGTGGCCGGCTGCTGCAAAGGGGCCGAGGTGGCGGGCACTTGGGGCGCCGGGGGTTGGATCAATCGGATTTGGCCACGAGTCAGCGGGCCGCACAGGTAACTCATGACCCAGCGGGTATGAAACACGGTGGGCTCATCATCGTGAACGTTGTGCATGAGAAATACACGAGAATCCAAACTGCTGATCAAGCGTTCTAGATCAGCCCGATTGCCTGAGCCACCAGCGGCCTCAAGACCATCCATCATGCGCGCTTTGTCTCGCTCAGTTTGCAGCTTTCCGATGAACCAGGTGCCGGTGTTTGATAAACCTTTGTAGTCCAGATCCACCGGGTTCTGGGTGGTGAGGACCACACCCAGGCCAAAGGCCCGGGCTTGTTTCAGCAAAGTCAGCAGTGGTCGCTTGGAGGAGGGATTAGCCGTTGGGGGCATGTAGCCATACAACTCGTCCATGTAGAGCAGAGCGCGCAGACTGGTGGTGCCACTTTGCCGTCGGGTCCAGGCCAGAGTGGCCTCCAAAAGCAGCGTAACAAAGAACATGCGCTGGGCATCATCCAGATGGGCGATGTTGAAAATGGCATGGCGGGGGCGGCCGTCGGCCGTGTAGAGCATGCTGTCGATATCCAGAGGGGCGCCTTCCAGCCAGGATGCAAAACCCGGGGCTGCCAAGAGGCCGTTGAGGGCCATGGCCAGATTCATGCGTTCTTTGACAGGGAAGAAAGTATCCACATCGAAGACGCCCAGTTTCCGAATGGGAGGATCCTGCAGGGCCCGGATGAGGTCCGAAAGATCCAGGTCTTTCCCCTGGCGCCAAAAGTGTTCGATGACGTTGGCGAAGAAAATGTGTTCCGGGGATCGCATGGGATCGGCCTCGAGTCCCGCCAAACCCAAAAGGGCACTGGCCACGCCGCGGATCTGTTCCCGCAGCATCTCTTCAGTTCCATCCCATGCACTCTTGGGAGCAGCCAGAGAAGCGAGAATGGAAACCCCTTGGCCGGCGCTGGAACCGGGAGTGTAAATCTGAAAATCGGCGGCGGCCTTGAGGCGACGAATGCGCTCTCCGTCCTGTCCCCATGAGGCGAGACCTTCCCGCCAGCTGCGAGCCGTTTCTGCAGCGTGGGTGGGGATGTCCCGGCCCTTGCGGCGGGCTTCGTCGGCATTAACCCAAGGCTGGAAGTCGGAGGATTTTAAATCGGGGAAAGTGAGCAGAAGATTGGAGATATCCCCTTTGGGATCAATGATCAAAGCGGGCACGCCATCGAGGGCCGCTTCCTCCAGCAGGCCGATGCACATTCCTGTCTTTCCGGATCCGGTCATGCCAACACAGACTGCATGGGTGGTGAGATCCCGCGCGTCATACATGAGGGGCTCTTCAGAAGTCTGTTGGGAGGTGGTATCCCAGACACGGCCCAGATAGAAGGATCCGGTTTTTTCAATCGGCTGCATATTGTGCTCCCTTGCCATGATCAAATTTGAAACGGGCCCCGTCCCAAAGGAACGGGGCCCGCATATTAACGCAGAGGTGTTGCCGAAGCGAACACTTAGTAGGTGATGCGAGGATCCATATCCTTGGCTGCTTCAACCCATTTGGTTACGGTGGCGGCGGCCGGTGAAGACTTTGCCAGGTTTTTCTCATCATTGATGGTCTTCATAGCCGTAGCGAGATTCTCGGCGTTGCGATTACGCAATTCTTTAACGGTATCTACACCAGTAGCCTTGAGCAGTTCGGAGAACTGAGGCCCGACACCGGAAATACGCATCATATCAGCCATGTTGGTCCATTTGAGAATGGTGGATTCGCCAATGCCAGTGGCTTCGGCTGCAGCCTTGCGGCCGGCAGGGTTGCTGCATTTGTCCAGCAGGTCATCGGTGGTGGCAATGTTGGCTGCGCTCAATTTTTCAGCAAATGCGGGTCCGATGCCTTCAATTTCGTCGATTTTGTAACTCATGTTTTAAACCTTTCAGGGATGACCGGAAGTGATTTCAATTGTCCCTAATAATAACCTTACTATGACTTTGACGCTCCCTAAAGAAAGCCTTGTTTCCGAGTAAAGGACGGCCGCATTAAAAAGAGGTCGGAATGACCCGGCGGTCACGGATTTCACTGTCTTTAAGTGTGAATTTCTGATAAAAAACAACTTGATCTGATCCGGATTATAGGTAGCTTCCCAGTTATGAAGTGGTTATCAAAAAAGAATCTTCGGGACTTTTCCTTGACCATGTTCCTCATGGCCATGCTCTTGATCAGCAGCATGGCTTTTCGGGAATATGCCCACTTCATTGATCATGCCCATCACTTCCAGGGCCTGCCCAGCGAAACCCATTCCAGTTTAGACCACGATGCGAAATTTCATTACCTCACTGAGGCCGTACTGGCTTTTGCCATCCCCGGCATGCACCAGAAGGTTGTGGCCATTGTTGCTCCTCTGAGTGCGAAAGATATCTCTTCCGTACCCCACCTCTTGCCACCCAACCGCGCTCCTCCTGTTTCCATTTAATTTGATGTTCAAATATTAAATCGGATGACACTCGGCTTTTACCGTGTGTTCCACTGAACCAGGAGAACAAACAAATGTTCAGATATTATAAGCAAGCCCTGCCTTTGGCAGTGGTGGTTTTGCTCATGCTTGCAGCCTGCGTCGCTGTGGGCCAAACTTCCAGTACATCAACCGGGGTTTCCCGACTCATGAACCCCGCCATTAGCGCCAATGGACTCTTCCTGGGCACCGTCTCCCGGGACAACCCTGCCGCCGATGCCAACGGTATCTTCCTGCAGGAAGCTGAAGTTCAATTCACCTCGGTGGTGGATCCGTTTTGGACAGCAGACCTGATTGTGGTCTGGGCCCAACAAGAAGACAGCGAAACTTACGATACGCTTATTGAAACGGCCTCCCTGCGCAGCACCAACATGCCCGCCGGCATGGGACTCACCATGGGCAAATTTTTCCTGCCGTTTGGCAAACAGGCCATGCTTCATCCTCATCAGTGGGCCTTTGTGGATGCCCCCCTGGCTGTGGATGAATTTATTCCGGGGATGCTTGATGTGGGTGTTTCTGTAGATCTTTCCGTGCCATTACCCTGGTACAGCGAGTTGGTCGTCTATGGAACTGACGGTCAGGCCGGGATTTTTGACAGTGACAACAGGGATCTGTCTTTCGGGGGAAGGTTGACCAATATGTGGGATCTGTCCATGGATGGAACCCTGGAATTTGGCGGATCTTTCATCAGCGGGCCAGATGGAAATAGCTCGCTCACAGGCAACAATCAGAAGAGTGTTTTTGGCGCCGACCTCACCTACAAATGGTCTTCAGGTTCCCTGTCTCAGGGGCCGGCAGTGAATTGGACCAACGAGATTATCATGCCCCAGCCGGATGAAAATGCCTCTGGAAATCCCTTCGGTTTTTATTCTCAATTCCAGTACCGTTTTGCCCGCACTTGGTGGCTGGGACTGGGGTATGGACTCACCCGGGACAAAAGTAATTACGAGGGTGGTTTTGAAAGCCTTGAAGGCTGGAACGAAGCCAAAATCAACGTAGCCTTCGTGCCCAGTGAATTTAGCACCATCCGGGCCGAGGTGGCCTATCAAGAACGCGACGACCAGTCTGCCGAAGATCTTCGTTTTTCCCTGCAATGGAATTTCACCATTGGCTCTCACCCTGCTCATTTGTATTAGGAGAACGATATGAATATCATCCGAACAATGTTTATGGCCGCCATCATGATGACCGCCATGGCAGGGCACTCCCTAGCCGATTTAAAAGTTGTCACCACCATTACCGATCTGGCCCGCATTGCCGAAGCTGTGGGTGGCGATGACGCTCAGGTTTCGGCTTTATGCCCCGGCCCCCGGGACCCGCATTTTCTGCCAGCCAAGCCTTCTCTGGCTCGCAAACTGTCCAAGGCCGATCTGCTCTGTTATAACGGATTGGAATTGGAAATTGGTTGGCTGCCTCTGCTGCTTAACAAGGCTAGAAACCCTCGTATCAAGGCGGGCTCCCAAGGGGATATGGATTGCTCAGGAGCCATCCAAACCATTCTCGATATTCCGGATGGGAATGTGGATCGGGCCATGGGTGATATCCACGCCCAGGGTAATCCCCATTACACTCTGAATCCGGAAAATGCGGTGCTCATCGCTAGGGAAATGGCTTTCCGCATGGGGCAGCTGGATCCAGAAAACAAAGCGGACTACAAGGCTCGAGCTTCGGCTTTTGCTGAAGAAGTCGCCAACCGTCTGCCGGGCTGGAATGACCAACTGGCCGAGGCTCGCAGCAAGTCCATCATCCTCTACCATTCCCACTGGAATTATTTCACCCACTGGCAACAGTTGAAAGTGGTGGGAGAGATTGAAAACCGACCGGGTATTTCCCCCTCGCCTCGTCACGTGCAGGCCATCATTGAAAAGGGACGCGATCTGGATGGCGTGATGATTGTAGCCGCCCAGTGGGACCACCAGGATGTAGCCGAAGAAGTGGCTGAGCGTATCGGCACCTCTCTGGCGGTTTTGCCGGGCTATAGCGGCGCTCAAAAGGGCACCGATAATTATTTTGATTTCATCGACCGCCTGTGTTCCAACGTGGCTGAAGCTGCTGCTGCCATAGGTAAGGAGTAAATGATGAGCGGATTTTTGGAAATGATGATTTTACCCGCGGTGATGGCCATCGTTTTGGTGGCTATGCACTCGCATTTGGGATTCCACGTGGTCAAGCGTGGGGTTATTTTTGTGGACATTGCTTTGGCCCAGGTGGCGGCCTTCGGTGTGGCTATTTCCCTGTTGTTAGGCGGGGAGCCGGGTTCGGGAAGCACCTATGCCATCGCCCTGGGCAGTACTTTTCTGGGAGCGCTGCTCATCTCCAGCACGCGCACGCGAAAGCAGCGTGTTCCTCAGGAGGCATACATCGGAGTGATATATGTGGTCTTCAGCGCGGCGATGATTCTGGTGTTGACTCAGGTGGCCCACGGAGGAGAGTTGGTCAGTCATTTATTAGTGGGATCTCTGCTCTGGGTTTCGGGGGCAACTTTGCTCAAGACCACTTTGCTATATGGCTTCCTCGGGGTTTTGTTATGGTTGTGGCGGGGACCTTTGCGCCGCATTTCCACTGACCCGGAAGGGGCCCGCAAGGAGGGGCTGAATATGCGTAAATGGGATATTGTATTCTATATGATTTTGGGAACAGTGGTCACATCCAGCGTACAGATTGCCGGAGTGCTGTTAGTCTTTACTCTCCTGGTGGTGCCTACGGTGATGGGCATGAGGTTGTTCAGCGGCCTGGGGAAGCAGATGCTTTACACACTGGCGGTGGGAACTCTGGCGGTGTTGGTGGGGTCAGCGGGCAGCTATGTGCTGGATCTGCCCACCGGTGCTGCTATTGTCTGCACTTTTGGTATGCTGCTGGGCATCCAGGTTTTGGTGCAGGCTCTCATTGGTCGAGAATCTCTATAACTTGCCTTGGGGTATGAAACGGGACAAAAATCCCGTTTCATGCTATAATTGAGTCTGATAATTTTTCAAACAATGCTGCCACTCAGTTTTTGCTCTTCGGGGAGACTCCCAATGCCAAAATTTCGCCACGTCCTGCTCTTTCTCATGATGGCTGTCATGGCTTTCTCCACTGCTGGTGCCCAAGTCATTGTGGGAGAATATGGAGAAGGAAGCCTTTCTTTCGACTATGAACAGTGGCCTTTTGGTGGCCTCGAAGGATCCTTCCTAGCCGATGGCCCCAGATGGAATGAGGATCTCACTTTCCCAGAAGGCCAGACCAGCGGCTGTGGTGGCGGTATCCTTGGTGCCGTGGGTGATAGCACCCGTACCATCGCCGTCGGCGCCATTGACAATCCCGATGGTACTCAAGATGTGGTTCTTCTTTTTGTCACCTTCCCTGAAGGGCCGGCCGTGGGTAGCTACGCCGTGGACATCGAGAACATGACAGCAGGGTTTGGGTGGATCGATGATGCCCTCAATTTGACGATTCCTGAACAAGGGGACGATTTCCAACTCTGGTTCGATAGCCTGGAGGCCGAGCATAAATTTATCAGCACCAGCGGGAGCTTCAATATTACTGCGGTGGGGCTTGATGGCTTTTCAGGGACTTTTGTGGGGATGCTGGGTGAGCCGGAAGACTTCATTATTCTGGATGTCACCAATGGTGAGTTTGAAATGACAAGTGTAGCGGTGGCCTCTGTGCCGGTGGTCTTGGCTCCTGCTCAACTGGTTGCTGCTCCCAATCCGTTTAATCCACAAACGACCATTAAAATGAGCCTGGATCGCGCTGGGTCAGTGGTGGTCAATGTGTTCGATCTGGCCGGGCACCGGGTGGCGCAGCTGCACAACGGTCTGCTGGACCAGGGTGAGCATCAGTGGGTTTGGAATGGAATGAACAATGCTGGTGTGCCTCAGAGTGGAGGCGTGTACTTCTGCCGGGCAGATGGGCAGGGATGGAGCACTTCGACGAAACTGGTCTTGGTGCCCTGATATGGAGTGGAGTTCCCCCGCAATGGGGGAACTCCAAAACCGTTATTGTTCCCCAGGTCCTTCTCCCACCAAATGCACCGTCTGGGTAGGATAGGCAATGCCCATGCCCAACTCTTCAACCAATCCCATGACCTTAAAATTGACATCCTGCTTCACTGACAAGTGCTGAGTCCAATCCGTGGTCACGGTGAAACAATAAACAAACAAATCCAAACTTGAATCATTAAAAGTGGTGAACTTCACCAACATAAATTCCTGATCAATATCTTTATTACTTTTCAAATACTTTTCAATATTGAGGACCAGGGCCTCCACCTGCTCCACAGTGGATTCATAGGTCACTCCCAAGGTGAATTTAATCCGCCGCTTGGGCATCAAGGAATGATTCTCCACTGTGGCATTGGCCAGGGCCGCATTGGGAATTGATACCACGGTCTTGGCAAAGGTCCGGACCCGGGTGCTGCGCAGGCCGATCTCCTCAACCACACCATCGCCACCTGAGAAGGTGATCCAGTCGCCCACATGAAATGGCCGGTCAATCAGAATCATCAAAGACCCAAAGAGATTGGCCAGGGTATCTTTGGCGGCCATGGCCAGAGCCAAACCACCAATACCCAAGCCGGCAATCAATCCGCTGACGGAGTAGCCCAGGTTCTGGGCCGTCAGGATAAAGGCCAAAATCACGAGAAAGGTTTTGGCTGCTTTGCGGATCAAAGGGATCAGCTGGTCGTCCAGCTTGCTCTCTGTGCGGCTGGTCAGGTCGCCCATAAAAACAGCGGCTGCATCCAGCATTTTAAACATGGTCCAGGTCACTACAAAAATGGTAGTGATGCGAAATCCGGTGTCCGCATATCCCAACCAGGTGGGTTGGACGCCCAGCAAGGTTCGTACTGCGAAAAAGATTCCCACCACCGGTAAGATGAGTCCAAGGGGTGAGAAGATGGCAGCTACGGCCATGTCATCGGCTTCGGTTTCGGTTTTTTCGGCAAAAGTCTTGAGGCGGTTGGCCACCACTGCATTAAAAATGGCCCGCAAAACAAAGCTGCCCACTAAAAAACCAAAGGCCAGTAGCATTTGCGACAAGGTCCATGGTCCCACTGTTTTGGCAGCAATACTTTCCCAACTATTCACTGGGTTTCTCCTTTGGCTTTTCCTGGATGATGAGAGAGCCTCCCTGGCTCAATTCTGCGATGCTTTGACCAGTTATGGTGCTCAGAATGTTGAAAAACAGATCCTGCAACCCACCCACTTCCTGGGGTGAATGGTCGGGGCCCATCAAGGCTACGGTCCAATCAATGAATTCTTCTTTTCGCGAGAGAATCTGCTCCGCAGATACGACCATTTGGCTGGGATCATAGGCAAAGGACATGGTTTTGTCGTTGAGGTCGGCTGCCCTCAGCATGTGTTTGCGCGCCCGTTCAAACCGACCCATGCCGATGTCAGTCAAGGCGGCGTAGATGGCTGCGTTTCCGGTGTTGCCCCAATGTTTAAAATCGGTCCCGTTTTCCACCAGCACCAGAGCTTCATGGGGATTGTGGAAGAGGGCGTTGACCCAATCCACCCTAATGCTATCACCCAAAACCAATCGGGGCCCCAGGTTACTGCCGAGGGCATCGTGCAACGGACTTTCGGTGACCCAAAGCCCGCCCAGGCGATCGGCCATTTCCATCTGGTGAGAACTCATGGGGATTTGCAGAAAGGTCACGGCCTGGCGCTGGCCAGGTTCTCTGTCCAGGGGAAGCTGGGGTAGCATCTGGCAAATTTGCCAGGACAAACTTGTGGAGCGCACCAGCGGATGGGCGGGTAAGCCGGAATCGTCCCGTTGGTTCAAGCGGGTTTCCATGCCAAAAAAGCCCCAGGCTGCCGCCAGCAGGCTCAGGCTCACCAGCAGGAAAGGAGATGATTTCCAATGCCGGGGAATCATGGAGGCCACGGCCAGGGATCCGGCGCAAATTCCCATGAAGCCGAAGTAGGGGTTCAATTGCGCTTCCAAAGGGAGGATAGGAATAAGGCTCAAAAGAGCGGCCACCAGCGAGAGCATGGGCAATTTTTTGCCTTGCCGGAATTGCGTAAGGGACCAGGCACCCCAAAGGATGAAGAGCATGGCTCCGCCAGCCATTTGGGGCCAGAGTAGATCGGTGGCCAGCAAAGGGCCGGGCGAAAGCATCCACCAACCCATGGTGCCCAGGTTGGTGGCGATTTGGGTGGCGCCGCCCATGGCGAAATACTCACCAGGGCCGGTGGGGAAGTGCTGGACCAACAAGACGCCTTCGATCATCCCAAAGAGCAGAATCAGGAAACACATGGCCCAAGCGAAAGCCCGGTCCTTGAGAGCGGGTCCAATGCCCACAAAGAGCATAACCAGCAGCAAGAAACCCAGGCCCAGCCCGGATTCTTTGGAGAAGATGGACAGCACTGCCAAGGCCGTAGCCACCAACATGTGGCGCCGGGTTCCGGCCATCCATCGTTCCACAGCCCCCAAAGCAAAAACAGCGCCCAACAATTCCTGAATGCCAGCTGCCCAATACAGAGATTCAAAAGCCAGGGGAGTGGCCGCTACCATGAGCCCGGCCACCAGGCGGGGTAGGGTGCCGAGGCCAGCTCGGGCCGCAATGCGCGTCATCAATACAGCGCACAGGCTATAAACCAAAAGGCGGATTCCAGCATGGGGATCGGAGTGGACTCCCAGCAGGGGCCAAGTCAAGTCCCAGTACAAATGTTGGCTGATGAACCGGGCGGGAAAGCCCCCGCCGCTTTCGGTTAGGCCGGAAGCAAGGCCTAGAAAGCTCCAATCATCCCGGTTCCACCAGGCCCCAAAGGTGGGTAGGTGGCCCAACAGGGCAGCCATGAAAACGGCCACATCCACCATGAAGGATGGCCTTTGGTGGCCTTTTTCGGCTGTTCCGACGAAATGTGGTTTCAGGCTTTCTTCACTGATATTCAATTTTTCTCCTATGGCCTTGAATGAGTACCCGTCATAATAACCACTGCATCACCGTTTTGAAACTGGAACCGTCTCATGTTATTATGAGGGGGCTCCATCGTCTTGTCCATTTGATCAACGAAAGTGTCATCATGATTCAGCCTATACGTATGTTTATTCTGCTGCCCGTTCTTTTTCTCTTGCCCCTGCTTGTGGGCTGTGGTGGCGGTTCATCCGAGGCCGAGGCTCCTGGCAGTTTTGTGATGGAGGGGGCCGTCCATGAAAACTGGGAGATCGCCCTGGTGGAAATGCGCATTGAAAAGAATGAAGAATTCAGTGATCCCAAACGCACCGCTCTGCCTGTTGACAGACTCAAGGGCTTCGAAGGACTGAATTATTTTTTCCCCTTCCCGGAAATGCGCTTCCAAACTCCCTTTATCGCCGAAGCTGGCACCGACACCGTTAGTCTTACCAAACGCAAAGGGCAGACTGTACCTTACCTGCGCCGTGGTTATGTGAAATTCAAATGGCAGGAAGAAACCTATTCCCTGGATGTGTTTGGTCCCGTCAATACTCATGGCGGAGATTATCTGTGGCTGCCCTTCTTTGATGCCAACAGTGGGAAAGATGTTTATTCCGGCGGCCGTTATCTGGATATCACCATCGATGCCGACGGTATGGTCGATCTGGACTTCAACTACGCCTACAACCCTCTTTGCGATTATAACCCAGAGCGTTACAACTGCACCATACCGCCTTTGGGCAATACCTTGCCTTTTGCGGTCAATGCGGGTGAGAAAACGTTCAACCCAGGCCACTGACGGTTATGGAATTATTGCAAACAGTGGGTCAGTGGCTGGGCTTTTTTCTCTGGTCGCTGCTGCTGGTGACCGCCTCCCTGTTTGTCTATCTGGGCCTTGGTGGCAACTTTATCGTTATCGGCCTGGCCTTGATTTATGCCTTGTTCACTGGCTTTGATCCCATCAGTTGGCAATTGATTTTGGTATTGTTGGGCATCGCTCTCTTGGGCGAAGGCATTGAATTTGTGGTGGGCACTTTTTACGCGGCCAAACAAGGTGCTTCCAAAACTGGCGTAACTATGGCATTTGTGGGTGGTTTACTGGGGGCGTGGATTGGAAACCAATTTGTACCGGTGCTGGGCGCGGTTCTGGGCAGTTTTGTGGGGGCTTTTGGTGGCGCCGTCAGTGGTGAGTATTACGTTGAACAGAAACTCGAACCCAGTTTGCGCATTGGCGGATACGCATTTTTAGGCCGTTTGTTGGCCATCCTCATCAAGCATGCTCTGAGTCTCGTGATGGTCTTTCTTATTCTGAAGGCCACCCTGCCAGTTTAAATCCCGCCGAATTATAACTTCAATTTATTCAGGATCTATGGTATAATATATTGAAAATGCCCACGGAAAGTTAGAAAACAATTCTTTTGCGACACTTTTGTGAAACATTGTTGCTTTTTCGTGTCTTTATGCGGTTGATTGACCCTCAAAATTGAAGAAAAAGGGGACTCGTCCATGAAAATGTTAAAATTTCTCACGCTCAGCCTTTTGGTGATGTTGGCGGCCGGGATTGCCCAGGCCGGTTACATCACACCAGGGCTGGAAGGCCAGCTGCGCACCATGCAGAACGACGATGTCGTCAAAGTTCTTGTGGTCATGGGCCAACAGGCCGATATCCGGGCTCTCGACTGGGAGCTGCACGACAGCAAAGCCAGCTTGGATGTCCGTCACAGCACCGTTCTGGAAACTCTGCAAGGCCAGGCTAAGGACAGCCAAACCAACCTGTTGGCAGACCTTGAAAGTAGTAAAGCCGGCGGAACCATCCTGGGGTTCACCTCCCACTGGATCGTCAACGCGGTGGTTGTCACCGGTACCGTTGATGCCATCCGTGAACTGGCAGCCCGCGCCGATGTTGAGCGTGTGGAAGCTGACCTGGTGGTGGAGCTCATCGAGCCCATCAAGAGTAAAAAAGTAGTGGCTGACGGTTCCCGTGGCGTAGGCATCACCCCTGGTGTTGTGGCCGTTGGTGCCCGCCGTGTGTGGGATGAATTGGGCATCGATGGTTCTGGCGTTGTCGTCGGTGTTTTGGACACTGGTGTGGCTGGAAATCACATTGCCCTGACTGATCGCTGGCGTGGAAATACCGAACCAGTGGAAGAATGTTGGCTGGATGCAGCCCAATTGGGCCACGCCACGCCTATGGATACTCATGGTCACGGTTCCCACGTTATGGGCAGCATCACCGGACTGGCTGCAGACGATACTATCGGTGTCGCTCCTGGTGCCTTATGGATCGCAACCAACATCATCAACTCCGGCACCGGTGTTGATTTTGATAACGGCGTCATCGCCTCACTCGAGTTCATGGCCGATCCTGATAACAACCCTCTGACTTTGGACGACATGCCGGTAGTGGTACAAAATTCCTGGGGAGTTAACGAAAATTTCGACGGTTACTACGACTGTGACAGCCGTTGGTGGGATGCCCTCGACAACTGTGAAGCCGCCGGCGTCTGCCTGACTTGGTCTGCTGGTAATGAAGGTCCCAGCGGAACAACCATGCGCTCTCCTGCTGATCGGGCCGCCAGCCCCACTAACTGTTTCAGTGTTGGCTCCACGATTACCAGTGCTCCATACACCGTCAGCAGTTTCTCCAGCCGTGGCCCCAGCGGCTGTGGTGGCGAGTTTGCCATGAAGCCTGAGATTATGGCTCCTGGTAGTGATATTTACAGTGTTGATTCCACAGGTGGTTACTCTTTCAAGAGTGGTACTTCCATGGCCGGTCCTCACCTTGCTGGTGTGGTGGCCCTGATGCGCGCCTCCAACCCTAACGTGGACGTGATCACGGTCAAGGAAGTTCTGATGGCCACGGCCATTGATCTGGGCCCTGCCGGTGACGATAACGACTATGGTCATGGTTTTGTGGATGCTTATGCAGCCGTGCTGGCTGTCATGGGTGGCGTGGGAAATCTCGAAGGTTACATCACCGACAGTTCCACCGGACTGCCCATTGAAGGCGCCCTGGTTAAAAAAATTGGTGCCTCCAACAGTGCTCGCACCGATGCTACTGGTTTCTACAGTATGACGATGCCTGCAGGCGCAGCCAATTTTGAAGTGTCCTATTTCGGTTACAATGCCGGTGCCCTCAGCGTGACGATTCCTGAAGAAGGAACCGTAAACGGCGATCTTGCTCTGGTGGCTTTCCCCACCAGCACCATCAGCGGTTACATTTATGGGCCGGATACAAACGTGGTGCCCGGTGCCACTGTGACTGCCATAGGCACTCCGCTGGCCCCAGCCGTGGCAGATGCCAACGGTTTTTACAGCCTGGCTCTGCCCTCAGGTGCAGGAAATTTCTATTCCCTGCGTGCCCGTGCCAACGGTCTGGGTCATGTGATCATGGACATTGAAATGGTGGGAGACCTGACCCAGGACTTCATCCTGCCCGAATTGTTCGCTGAAGATTTTGAAACCGGCGATTTCAGCAGCTATCTGTGGGATCAGGGCAGCACTCCCTGGACGATCACCACCAATGATCCTCAAGAAGGCACCTACAGTGCCCAAAGTGGCTCCATTGGCCATAATTCGAGCAGTGAAATTTCCATCACTATGGAAATCACGGATACCGATATGTTGACTTTCTGGTACAAGGTCAGCAGTGAAGCGACCTATGATTTCCTGAACTTCTATCTTGATGGAAATCTCATTGAAGCTTGGTCTGGAGAGATTTCCTGGACTCAGTATTCTCTTTCAGTCTCCAGTGGCGAGCACACCTTCAAGTGGGCTTATGCAAAAGACGGTCTTGTTAGCAATGGTGACGATGCTGCCTACCTGGACTTCATTGAGTTCCCCGAGCAGGGCACTCCCGGCACGCCGGTCATCGGTCTGGATGCTGCATCCTTCACCGCCAACCTGGCTGCTGATGCTACAGAAGATCAGTACTTAAACATCACCAACAACGGCACCGCCACATTGACCTACAACCTTTCCCTTGTGGAAGGCGAAAAAGGCCAAACCGTGCCCAGCACCGTTCCTTCCATCTCACTGGCAAAGGGTGAAAAGGATGAACGCGAAGCCGTCAATCCTGTAACTGGTTTCGGTGGCCCCGACGCCTACGGTTACAGTTGGACTGACAGTGATGAGGCCAATGGCCCCGTGTATAACTGGAATGATATTTCCGGCAGTGGCACGGCTCTTCCCAGCGGTGATGATGCCAACAGCGGTCCTTACGCTCTGGGCTTCGATTTTAACTTCTACGGAAACACTTTCGACAGCATCCGGGTTTGTACCAACGGTTGGTTGAGCTTCACGTCGACAAGTAGCAGCTACACCCATGTTGGCATGCCCAATAGTGAAGATCCCAACAACCTGTTGGCCCCCTTCTGGGATGATATGAATACTAACTCCGGTGGTACCATTTACTATCAGAGTGTGGGCAGTGAGTTCATTGTGCAATTCGAAGCTGTGGTTCATTACGGTGGCAGCTCGCCTGAAACCTTCCAGGTGATCATCGCTGCCGACGGCAGTATCACCTACCAGTACCACACTGTTTCTGATGGCAGTGGTTGTAGTGTTGGTATTGAAGATGCAACCGGAACCGATGGTCTTCAGGTAGCATTTAACAGCAACTACCTGCATAGCGATTTGGCCATTCGTTTTGCTTCCCATCCTCCGTTGACCTGGGTCACTGCGGACCCGCTCAGTGGTACGGTTGGTGTTGGCAGCAGCGAAATGGTGACTGTGCACTTTGACGCAGCTGGCTTGGAAATGGGCACTTATGAAGCAGTGATGACTGTTTTGTCCAATGACCCTGTTACCAGTTCCATCGAATTACCCGTGACTCTGGTTGTGGGCGACGACGTGAGTGCTGTGGGCGATGGTTTGCCCAACGTCATGCATCTGACTGGCGCTGTGCCCAATCCATTCAACCCGCAGACTGATATCAAATTCAGTCTGCCCCGCGACGCCAATGTGCAGCTGAAACTGTATGACGTGTCCGGTCGTTTGGTCCGTTCCCTGGTGAGCGAAACCATGACCGCCGGCACCCACTCAGTGCGCTGGACCGGTCGTGACGACGCTGGTAAGTCCGTGGCCTCAGGCACGTACTTCATGCGTTTGTCCGCCGATGGTGACGTCAGTGTCAAGAGCATGGTTCTGGTGCGCTAGAACTGTCCTCGCGAATCTTCTGGGGCGCCCTTCGTCCGGCGCCTCAGGAGAATCAAAATTTCATGAACCACTGGTGATCTTGCATCACCGGTGGTTTTTTTTGAGGGGAGCTTGTATTGTTATGGGCCACTTCACCCCTGAAAAGGATCGGCCGGTATGAAAATTCGAAATCTGACTCTGATGATCTCTTTGCTGATGGTTTGGGCATCATCTGCCTTGGCTTTGCATGTGACGGCCGGCGGAATCGAGTCGGACATTGGTCTGGAGGAAAAAGGCCACGGATTCTATGTGGGGGCCCAGGATTCCTGGCCTTTGGGAGAGGGCTTGTTTGATATTACCCTGGCGGGCGAATATCTGCAAAAGTCGGGTAGCATGCATCGCTACTATTCTGATCCCCACACGGGCCTGACCTTTGGTGAAGCCAACGTGACGCTGCACTGTCTGCAACCGGCGGCTTTTGTGGGGGTGGGCATTCCTGTTGCAAACTGGAAACCCCGGCTATACACAGGGGCTTCGGTGGTCTTGAAATTAAGCGATTCCTGGGATGAACCCGAAGGCAGCACTGATGGGGATTACAGCTACGAAAATCTCGATTTTCAGGTCCATGTAGGATTTTCCCTGGAGGTCTCTCGTTTTATGTTGGATGCCAGGTACTCTTCCGGCCTCATGGAGCAACTCATCGACCGCACTTCCCAACTGGCCAATCCGGGCAAAGCCGAGGTGCCTGAATTGCCGGAAAACGGTTCAAAAATCAGTTCCCTGCAAATCGGGGTGGGCTATTCTTTCTAATTAAAAAACCAGCATCAAGCCCAGGACCACGAGCAAGGCGCTCACCATCCGCCGGAACCAAATTTCAGAAACATCCAGATGGAGCCGGTTGCCGATCCAGGCGCCAATGAATACAGCAGGCATCACCGCGACCATGGAATAAAGGTGTTTCGGGGTAATCATTCCCGCTGCCGCATAGCTGGGCACACGGATAACAGTCATCAGCAGAAAAATGGTCATCAGGTTGCTGCGGAAGGCGGCTTTGTTGGGGGCAGATAAGTGGTACCAGATGATCAGCGGAGGCCCACCGGTGCCAAACATACCTGTCAGCAAGCCGGAGAGCAGGCCGGTGGGCGGGGCGGCCCATACCGGGGGAGATATTTTACCTGCGGCGGGCAACCGGAGGAAAATGAAGCCCACCAAAACCAGAAAAAAGCCCAGGGCAGTCAGGATGATATGTGGCTCACTGTTGCGCAAAATGATAGCGCCTGCAGGGATGCCCAGGCCAATGCCGATGCTCAGAATGCCAATGGGCCGCCACCGCACTTCGGTCCGGGTTTTCCAGGTCACCCATAATTCAGCCGGCAGATTCACCAGCAAGAGCAGCACCACCACATCTCTGATGTCCGGAAAGAGCAGAGCCAGTGAGCCCACGGCAATCAATCCGGAGCCAAATCCAAACAGCACATACACCAACTGGGCAACGACAAGGATGCCGCAGGTGAGCAGAAACTGGGTCCATGTTTCAAAAATCAGGGGCAGCAATGAGGTTCTCCTATTAATAATTACTGTCAGCCCAAGAATAATACGGCCTGACCCCGGGTAGGTATGAATGATTTCCCGGAAAGAGTGCGAACTTTTGTCTGACTGGACTCGTAACAGGTCTCGCACACATAACATTGATCAACAGGAGAGTCTCCCATGAATAAAAAGAGCATGGCTTCGCAGAGCTGTTTGCTGGCAGTTTTTTTCGTATTTGGTTTGCTGCTACTTCCAACCAGTAGCCTTTTGGCGGCCGACGTTCCCCGCATTGATAATCCAGCAAATCCCGTTCAAGGGTCCCAAAAGGTGGAATTGGAAGAGTTGTGGCGCATTGGTGGGGCTGATGATGAAGACAATATCTTTGGCGTCGTGAACCGGGCCTTGGTTGATGATGATAACAATATCTACCTACTGGATGCTCAGCTGGCCCAGGTCAGTGTCTATTCTCCAGACGGTGAATTGATCAACATCCTGGGCAAGGAGGGCGATGGCCCAGGGGAATTCCGCGGTCCCGTGGATATGTGTTTTCTCCCCGATGGAACCCTGGGTATTGTACAGGCCTTTCCCGGCAAGGTTATCAAGTTGAATCTTGATAATACACCGGCAGGAACCTGGTCCTTGGGCGACCCGGCTTCAGGTGGATTTTTTATCATCAGGGCCTTGAAATGTGCTGGCAATGTGGTGGTGACCGGAGGAACCCAGCAAAACATGAATCAGGCTTCAGGTGAGATTCGCCGCCGGAATTTTGTGAGCACCCTGGATCAGGACGGCATCATTGATGTGACTCTGACGGAGCTTGAACATGTGATGCAAATGGCCAATTTCAAACTGGATGAGATGCAAGTCATTGAAAGCCCCGATCGTCGTTTTGATGTGGGACCAGAGGGCAAGACCGTGGCGGCCATCCCTCGCTATGGCTACGAAGTCAGCATTTTTGACGCCAAAGGCCAATTGGAGAGAGTGTTTACTCGCGAGTATGACTCCTGGAAACGGGACGAGCGAGCCAAGGCCATGTGGCAGGGTATTTTTGAATTTATCCAAACCAACCAGGCTCCAGGTGCAGAAATTCATATCGAAGATTATCAGCCTGATGTGGAGTTTTTGAGGGTGGCGAATGATGGTTCCATCTGGGTTCTGACCAGTGAAGCCATGTGGGATTCGCCCGAAGGAATTTTCACCAGTTACGATGTCTTTTCCGAAGACGGCGTTTACCAGAAGAAGCTGGATATTGTCTGTGAAGGAGATCCTGTGAAAGATTTCCTCTTCTTTGCAGGAGATGATCTGGCTTTTGTGGTCACCGGGTTCTGGGATGCGGCTCTCAGCCAATTTGGTGGTTCAGGAACCACTGATGAAGATGAAGAGCCCGAGCCCATGTCTGTAATTTGTTACCGAATAAAATAAAATTCAGGCCCCCGGAAGAATGAATTTCCGGGGGCCTATCTGTTTTATTGCCCGGATGCCATACCCGTTAAATTCAATTCCAAATCAATGATGCTGGGATCTGGCCCACCCACCAAATCAGGCGCCAGCCGGCGTCGTTCAAGGCCTCTGATGGGGCCCACCTCGGGAGCAAAATGAATGGTTCCGTAGGTGTAGGGGTGTATGGTGCCAAGATAATTGCCTTCTTCATCGATCACATCCCGTTCACCCATATCGATGAGATACATGCATTCGACGACATTTCCAAACTGCTTGCCACCCACAGTCAGGTCTCCCCGGGACCAGATTTGTCCATACAGCCAGATATCACTTGTGAGCGAAGACAGCAATTGTATAGAGAATTCTGCGCCAACGGCAAGACTGGAATCCAGATAGATCCAACTATGGTTAGCATCCACATCTCCGTAGCTGAAATATCCGCTGTCTTCGGCGGCAAAAGCGTAGCCACCTAGAAATAAGGGCGGGGCAACCAAATCCAGATCTTTAGGGTACGAATCCAGTTGGGGAAGAATGGCGCTGGCTAAGTCTGGGCGGTTTTGGGCGATCAGTCGGAGCAAACGGTCTGGTGCTTTTTCCAGCGGTACGGAACCTCCAGTTGTGGTGGCTGTTTCGGGCAGGAAAATTGTTTCCACAACTCTTTGGGCGGTGACCCCTGAGTGGGTCACCACATCTCCATTCAGTGCGAACCGGAAAATGACATCTTCTGAAAAATCGGGAGTCCCGGGTAAAGGCATCTGGAGTTCTGCATGAAGAGCGGCCATGGAGGGTAGAGATGGGTTTGTGGTATCAGTGAAGGCGACCGCTGAATGATCTACTGGGTATTCCCGATGGGTCATATCAAAGGTCCAGGAGTTGCCGTCGGCATGAGGCCAGATGTTGGCCATGGTGGGTGCTGTAGCAAGATCCGAGGGACAGGTGGGACAATCGTCGTCATCGTTACAGGCTGCCATGCTCAATAACAATAAACTGCATAGCAAAATTGTCGAAATTCGTGAAATGATCATGGACTAATCCCCTTAGTTCAATGATGTGATGAGACCTGTGACCACTATATCCCGGAATTCAAAATAATTGTATCAGTTTTGACCCAAATTCCTCAATATGGTATGATGGATATGGAACAAGAGCGCCGAAATCTTGGTTTGCAGTTCTCGCCCAGCTGCCTCGGTGCACATTTCTGATCCCATCCCGGAGGGCTTTTTCAGCATGAAAAATTTATTATCACAACTTGTTCTGGTGGCAATCCTCGTTATGTTGCCGCTACAGTTGTTGGCTGTGGTCGAGTGTAGTGATGGCATCGATTCAGATGCTGGCGCCGGCACGGTAATCTTTGGTCTGTTGGGTGTGGATGATCGCATGGAATTGGCCCAGTCTTTTTATATCGACTGTGATGCACAGTTGACCCAGGTGGCATGCCGATTTTTTCTGGAAGATGCAGAACTCAACGGCGTTCCTTCCCTGATCATTGGCGATACCATCCAATGCAAAATCCTCGATGCCAATCAGGATTTGGTCATGTTCAAAAAACACATCATCACAGAAACCCCTGGCAACCATGACATCGTCTTCGACTTTTCCCATCAGGAATTTATGATTGCCAGCGGTGTGTATCATTATCTCATCTCAACTTCCGAGGATAAATATTCCCGGCTGTGGTGGGGCGAATCGTTTGTTTCTGGTTCGGCCTTCTTTATCAACAATGATGTATGGACCGAACAGGGTGGAGATTTCCGCTCTCATGTGCTTTGGGATTCGGATAGTTCATTCACTGCCACGGATGAGAAAAGCTGGAATTCATTGAAGGCTTCTTATCGGTAGTTCTTTCTCATGACCCTGGCCCGAGATTTTTCCCGTGCCAGGGGTCAGAGGATGAAAGTCAAATCTATTCACTTTGCAGATCTGCTGCTTTCCTGATTAAGGCGGCCAATTCTTTAACTCGTTCATCGCCAGCCAGTTCTTCAGACAGCCCATCAGCAAGGGGGATCAAATCAGCCAGATTTCTTTCCTTAGCCCAAAAACTACCCCGCAGAATTTCTGCGAATTCCGTGACGACAACCTGCAGCCGGTACCGAGCCGGGGCCAGGTGGAATGCGGGTACCAGTTGTTCCATCTGCAGCGGGCGACTGATTTCCATAACCTGTCCTTCCAGTTCGCTGTGGTGGGCGGGCATTTCGTAGCGCAGGTGCACTGTGCCCAGAGAACCTTCAGAAACGTCGTCCACCATTTTAAGTTCATAGAGGGCTGTCACTTGGTGGCCGGAGCCCACTTCACCTGCGTCAACGTCGTCATTGCGGAAGTCGTTATCGGCCACATCACGGTTTTCATACCCCAGCAGGCGCCAGCGCTGGATTTTGGAAGTGTCAAAAACCACCTGCACCTTTACTTGTCGGGCAATGGTTTGCAGCAATCCGGTCAGATTCTCACTGAAGACACGTTGGGCTTCTTTGGGCTGATCGACATAGTAGTAATTTCCATCACCCTGGTCCGCCAATTTTTCCATCAGCTCATCGTTGTAGTTGCCCATGCCGAAACCGATGGTCGATAGGGTGATACCCTTGTCCGAGGCTTTGCGGATTTGTTCCAACATGTCTTCGGCTTTGGTGCTGCCACCCATGTTGGCCACGCCATCAGAGCAGAGAATCAGGCGGTTCAGCTTGTGGCTTTTGTAGTTTTCCCGGGCTATACGGTACGCTTCCTGCAACCCGGCATAAGCATTGGTGGCACCGCTGGGTCGCAATGATTCGATGGCTGTGAGGATGACTTCCCGGTGGTTGATGTCGGTGGGTTCAAGCCTTACTTCAGCCCGGCTTCCGTAAACCACGATGGCGACCCGGTCCCCTTCGGCCAACTCATCCAGTAAGATGCGCAAGCTCTGTTTGACCAAGCCCAAACGGTTTCCCTGATCCATGGATCCTGAGATGTCGATGAGGAATACCAGGTTGGCGGCCTTGCGATTCTCGTCGAGGACGGTTTTCCCTTGTAATCCAACGCGTACCATCTGGTACCCATCACCAAAACGAGATGGGGCGCCGTCGCAGTTGATGGCGAAGGTCTCTTCAGTTTGCCGCTCGTAACCGGCCTCAAAAAAATTGATAAATTCTTCCACCCGGATGGCTTCAGCGGGGGGCAAAGATCCTCCGTCAATATACCTGCGCGCCATGGTGTAAGAGGCGTTATCCACGTCCACTGCGAAGGTGGAGAGGGAGTCCTCTTCCGTGGCCACAAAGGGATTGAATCCAGAGTGCTCGAAGTACATCAGCTCGTGGGGTTCGCCATTGGGTGCGGTGGTACCACCGGTGACGAAACCATCTATCTGGAAGTCAACTTCACCTGAGCGACCGCCACGCATATGGAGTTCACCAGCGCGTTTCACCACACCGGCCTGTTTAGACAGTGCATCTTCCACAGAAGAAATGGCGAATTTTTCAAACGTTTCGGAATAAATGATGTGTTCGGTACTGGCATTGGAAACATCGACCATGTATGCATCCCCTTCCACATCAAATGCTTCCAGGGCCACCACAATGGTGGGATCCATGCTGATTACAACTTTTGACTTGTTTCCTGCTTCGGGGGTGATGGTGGCCACTTCATCATCATATCCCAGGTATTTCACCCGCAGTGTCAACTCTGTATCCGCCGGGTTTGTTTTCAGTATAAAACGACCATCATAATCTGTGACCAGGCTTTTGTCGGTGCCTTCGATAATGATGTTGGCGTTGATCAGAGGGTCTCCCGATTCTCTATCCAGAATCCTGCCGGCTACGGTGGTTGTTTCTTCTTTGGTGGGTTCGGGTTGATGGTTGGCCACGTAGGGGACTACTGGTGCTTCATCGCTCATGAATATGACTAAAGCCAGCACAGCGGCTAAAATGGTACTCACTCCCAGGACAGGTTTTAAAAATCTCCTGGAGGGGGTCGGTTTCTGAACTGGGTCTGCTGCGTCGCTAATTTTTAGCCACAAGTTCTCTTTCTCATGACCACTCAGCTGGAAGTTGTCTTTTTTCAAATACCTTTTCATGACGTCACTCCTTCCGCACTCGTGCCGAAAATCAGATCATCACCTTGATTGAGCCACTGTCTGAGATTCGTGCACGCACGGTGGTGATGGACCCGCGCCGTGGCTTCGCTGCAACCGAGGTTGTCAGCGATTTCAGCAAAGGGCAGGTCCTCAAGTTCACGCAGAAGCAACGCGGCCCGTTGCCTTGAGGACAGGCGGTCCAGTGCTAACTGGAGCCCATCGCCGAGACCGGGGAACGTCTCCTGCGTTGTGGAATCAGAAAGGTGAGAGAATTCGCGGGCCAGTTCAGTCATTCTCTGCAAGCGGACTTTTGCGCGCCGTCGCCAGTCCAGGCATTTGCGCAAAGCCACAGTTCGCAGCCAGCTGAGCAGTGTGCCACCGCCCTGATAGGTGTGTAACTTTTCCAGGGCCGTCAGATAGGTTTCCTGCATGAGGTCCCGCGCTGTGTCACGGTTTCCTGTCTGATAACAAAGAAAGTTAAAAAGGGATTGGCACGTTCTGTCGTAGACTTCCCGCCAGGCGTTCTGGTCTCCAGCGGCGGCCGCTTTGGCCAGGGCCAGGTCCTGCTCTTTTTGCATGTTGAAATTCTGTTGTTCCGCGTTCATCACTACCCTCCTTCTTGTGAGGGAATAGACGGCGGTGGGGGCCTGGTTGTTTACCTGTTACTGTATATAAATATTGGGCATTAGAAAAGCATGCGGGCGGTGATGCTAACCCAGCGGTCATCCCAGAGAAGGTCCCGGACGAGGTCTTTGGCTTGGGGGGGCTTCTCCCATAAGGCAAAATCCAGATCCACTGGGCCAAGATGAACACTGGCGCCCAGGTTCACTCTGAGGATGGGGCCGTCAAAATCAGCGTCGGCATCAGGGATGCTGCCGGGATGTATTTCCCAGTCTGTATGGTATTTCACCAGGTTCATGGACCCACGGGTGGTGAGCCAGGACAAAAGTCTGGATTCAAAACCAGCTTTGAGATTCCAGGAGGACCAATTGTCGGTCAGGGAAAAATTTCCAGAATTTAAGTCTTCATTGAAATCGGAATATTCAGCATTCAGAAGAAGAAGATGATCGGTATCGGGAAAGTAATTTAACCCGAGTCCCAGGCGATACATTGTATTGTTGATGGTGTGTCTGCTGAGGGAGCCTCCTTGACGGTCTTCATTGATATATTCCACAAGGGGAACCAAAGCCAAACGAGGGTTCAGTCCCACGAAAGCTCGAGCCCGAAAGGCCCACAATCCATCGCTCTCGTCTTCCGTAAAACCCGGGTCCCAGGGGCGAGTCTCATGGACTTTCCGAATTTCAGCGGCCAAGTCAAGGTAGGCTGTTGGTGCCAGGTCCATGCGCACTCCGGTGCCAAAAGTATCGATAGATAATTCAGTGCTGGAATCCATGACTTCCGTCTTCAGTGATCCGTGGCGGTAAGTGATCGCTCCTGTTAACGGTCCCAGGTCCAGAGCGTAAAGGAAGCTGAGATTATCGCGGAGATGATCTTGCTGGATGGTCGTGGTGCGGTCTTGGTCCGATGTATTGTAGTAAAATGCGGCAGTCCCCAAACTGCCGTCCTGGCCCAAAGCCAAGTGGGTGCCAAAACTTGGGCCACTGAATTTTTCGAGGGAACTGTGGTAGTAGCCCTCCAGGATGGTGAAATTGCCTGATTCCAGCACGGCCTGATCGGGGTAGTCGACCAGGCTGCCATACCAGCGCAGAACATTGGAATCATCTTCAAAGAAATCTCCACCGGCCCCGAGGCTGTTGACACGGCTGATGGTGGCCAGGGCTGGCTGGGCCAGGGAAAACAATAAAAGAGCCGTCAGGGAGGCGGCCTTAAGTACTTGTCGGCTGGAAGAGATCAAAAAAATACCTGCCATTGGAATGTCTGTGGTTGGAAGTTACCTTGGGGAAAGCTACCATATGCCGAGTGCCGGACCAATGATTTTTGATACCTCCCTCAAACCCTGGAGTCCCCATGAGTGAATCCAAGAACCAGAAGCCACTGATCACTTATCCCTGCCAATGGGGTTTTAAGGTTATCGGGAGCGATGAAGCGACGGTTCATCAAGCAATCCGGGATTGCATGCAAGAGTGTCTGCCTACTGAAACTAATAAAAGACCTGTGGAGATCGGCGCCAGTCGCATGAGCGGGGGTGGGAAATATGTGAGCGTAGGGATGACGGTGGAAGTTCTGGACGAAGGCGAGCGCAATATGATTTTCCAGGCTTTGGCTGACCGTCCGGAAATAAAAATGGTCATCTGATTCCAGAGAACTGTTAATGATTATTCCGGGGTGGGAGGTTCGATGATCAAGTCGGGCAGTCCGCTGAGGTCGGCATCCCATCCTTCGAGCAGGTCCAGAGAAACGGAATCAGCCGCCACGGCAGCCGGGTCTCGGGGCACAAAGCGGCTGTAAGTCCGGTGCCGATTGATAATCTCCTCCACATAATCCACCGTTTCGGTCCCGCCATAGAAACCATGCCGCGTATCACGGTAGTGGCGGTGTTGGGTCAGCCGGGGCAGGGTCATCAGCAGACCGTTTTCCCAGCTGTTGGGGTTTCGCCCGTAGTCCATGGCCATGCGGCGGGCATCGGTGACGTGGCCGGTGCCTGCGTGGTAGGTGGCCAGAGTGAACCGCCAACGATCCAGGCTGTCCAGATAAGCAAAGCTGTTGTAGGTGGTGGCCATGAGCCGCAAGCCGGCCCGGAGATTGGGAGCAGGGTGGTACAGACTATCAGCCTGAGGTCCGGCAAAAGCGGGCAGCACCTGCATGAGTCCACGGGCGTCGGCATGGCTGCGGGCCCGGGGGTAAAAACGTGACTCCTGGTAGATGAGGGCCGAGACCATGCGCCAGTCCAGGCCCAGGGCTTCAGCTTGGCGCCGCACCATGCTGTCATATCCGGAAATGCGCCCACTCTTGTCGGGCCGGTGCACTGCCTCTTGAAATTTCTGAATGGTTGTTTCATTTGCAAAATAGCGGTCAAAAATGATGCCATAGGTTTGGCTGCGTCGCCACCGTCCGTTCTCATTGACACGCAGGTGTTTCTTAAGGAAGGGCTCCAGTTTATCCGCCAGTTCCTGGGAATTGTTGCGGACCATCCAGACAGTGGCTCGTTCGTCGCCCAGAGAGGGCCCCATCTTCAGGCCGCTGATCCAGGCCAAGCCAGCCTGAGCTGTCAGATTATCCACAACCACCGATTGCAACCGGCCCTGGGCAACCAGGGTCATCAGCTCTTCTGCTTCCACCTGGGAGGGGCCTTGGTTGATGCGGAAGGCCACTTCACTTTGTTGGCGAATGTCCTGAAGAGTGGGCAAGAAGGAGCAGCCCCAGGGGATGGTCAGGGAGAGTCCTTCCAGGTCAGAAAGATCATTTGTGGGTGGGGCATTCTCCGGCAGGACAACCACTTTCCGGGAAAAACCAGTGGGCCGGGTGAGAGTCACGAATTGGTCTGCCCCCAGGGGAGCCGGCTGTCCCGCGCCAACCACATCGCCTTGACCGGAGTTAAGCAGAGAGACGAGGTCGTCGCCGGGTTGAGCAATGACCACTTCCACGGTCAACTGGTTTTCCCGGGCAAAGCGTTCCAACAATTCGTAATCGAAACCGGCCTGGCCACCTTTGTGTATAAAATAGGTACGGGAATTGTAAAAAGTGATGATGCGCAGGACGCCTGATTTTTTGATTTGGGCCCAGTCGCGCTCCACAACTGGCTGAGGGAAAGCGTGTTTGACCTCTGGGGTCTCACCAGATGGCACAGGCTCTATGCGCTCACCACAACCGGTAAACATAGCG
Organism: Candidatus Krumholzibacteriia bacterium; assembly: GCA_016744705.1. Lineage (GTDB taxonomy): Bacteria > Krumholzibacteriota > Krumholzibacteriia > LZORAL124-64-63 > LZORAL124-64-63 > LZORAL124-64-63. Next base: position 113,661 of record JADGDU010000003.1, on the reverse strand, counting down.
GCACCCAGCAATAGGGTGGACCAAAAGACCATCCTAAGGATTTGCACTGGGGTTGAGGAGACGGGCAATTTCATACGCATCATCCTACTACGGAGTGCTTCGTTGAGACAGGATTTTTATAGTGAATATTTGTCCTAAATTTGATATAATGCCCTCCTCAATTCACCATCATAAGGAATTACGAGGAATACTGGGGTGTTCTGAGGAACTCTGGACCTCTCATTGGGTGGTATTTGCTGGTTTTGAAACCCAAAACGTATGTTTTGAGTATTTTTTCGCCTATTTACACGGGGGATTGCAACATGATTCGATTGTTCTCGCTTGCCTTGACGCTGGTCCTGCTGCTGGCTGGTTTTACCCAGGCTGCACCATTGACTTCAGGCCCGGAGTTTTTGGCCCAAGTGGATAATGATGTGGCTAATGGCACCATTAGCGTCCAAGAAGGCCTAATGATAAAATTCCATCACGTCTTCGACAAAGAGCAGGTTCCTGCCCAGTACCGGGTGGAAAGTTTTGCACCGTTGAAGTGTGTGACACCCATGATTGAGCAGTTCGAGGCCCTTCGCAGTCGTATGCCCCGGAATTTTGTGGATCAGATCGACAGCTATTTAACGGTTGAAGATTCCAGACTTTCCTATACCAGCCCCGGCGGGAATTTCCTGCTGACTTACTACACTACCGGTGTCAATGCCGTGCCCACCCTGGATACCAATCCTGCCAACGGCATTCCCGATTATGTGGAAAAAGTGGCTGGCTATTTTGACGAATCCTGGCAAATCGAAGTGGTCGACAATCGGTTCACGGCTCCTCCCATCTCTTCGGGAACTTACGCGGTCTCTTTTGCCGCCCAGGAAACCTACGGCTATACAACCATCAGCAATGCCAGCATCGGGCTAACCCGCATTGTCATGCATCCCAACTTTGAGGGATTTCCTCCCAATGATGATCCTGAAGGCAATGCCTGGGGCGCCGCCAAGGTGACCGCAGCCCATGAATTCAAACATGCCACCCAGTACGCCACCAGCCGCTGGTCTGAAGGTGGTTGGAATGAAGTGGACGCCGTCTGGGCCGAAGATTTGGTCTACGATATGGTCAACGATTATTACAATTATCTGCCCGGTGATAGCCCTATCCGTCACCCGGAAACTCCTTTGGACGGTGGCCCCACCGGCACCGGATCTTACGAAGACTGTGTTTGGGAAATCTGGATGAGTGAGACCTTCGGCAACGACATCATCACCGATTACTGGACTTGGCGCCGCACACATACTTCCCAGTCCGTCATGGATTCCTGGGAAGCTGTGCTGGGCACCTACGACACCACCCTGGCTGATGGCTGGGCCCAATTCACCACCTGGAATTACGGCACTGGCTACCGTGCCGTGCCCGGTGTTGGCTACCAAGAGGCTGCCGATTATCCCTATGGCAACTTTATCAGCTACGCCACCACCTATCCCTACAGTTACAGCAGCAGCGTCCCTCACCTGGCCGCCAATTTTATTCGCCTGATTGGATTTGATGGTGAATTTGATGGTACGCTGGATATTGAGTTCGACGGCGCCGATGCCGGCGGGCCCATGAGCTTGGGCCTCCACATCACCAAAACCGATGGCACCGGAGCCATTGAGACCATCACTTTGGATGAGGACAACGATGCATATTACAGTTGCCAGGTTCCTTTGCTGGACATTGCCTGGGCTGGAGTCGTGGTGGGAAATGCAGCCAAAAACGGGCTGAACCTCTCCTACGATTTGAACGTCTATCAGACTGAGGCTTTGCCTGTTCCCGGTATTGAATTGAATGCCGAGGACGTGATGGTGGAATTGTGGATGGGTGAAACCGCCACTGAGATTGTGAGTGTGAGCAACTTCGGAGAAGATGATTCTGTTCTGAATTACGACGTGAAGGTTTGGGGAAATTCGCCGGTGGATGAGCCTGCTGCCAAGAGTATTGCCGGCAGTCATCTGTCCCCTAATATTGGCACGTATTTGCCAGGAACCTCCTTTGTGGTGGACTTCACTGTGTATAACGGCAGTGTCGATGAAGAATGGCTTACCGATGTGACGATGGACTTTCCAGAGGGTGTAACCGTCAATGTTTCCACCGATTTTGTAGGCGGAACTTATGGTCCATTGGTGAGCAATCATCACAATGGCAATGGCGCCCTGGTTTCCTGGCACGGCACAACCGGTGCTGAGGAATATGGTGTGATCAAGGAGGAAGAAAGTGCCGTGGCCTCCATCAGCCTGACTATTGATCCCACTTTCAGTGGGCCCATTGATATTGTGGGCACCATTGTTGGTGACAACTATGGCGCTGCACCTCACAGCCTGACCCGTACCATTAGCATTTATCAGGCGGACCCTGAATTGGTTATCACTTATCCCAACGGCGGGGAAGAGCTTTTCGTGGGCGACAGTGCAGTCATCACTTGGGAGACTTTGGGCCAGCTTGATAATGTTGACCTGGCCGTGTCTCACGATGGTGGCTTTAGCTGGAACGTATTGGCTGAAGGTGTGGCCAATACCGGATCTTTTACAACAGAACTAGCTGGCTCCGGAAGCCTCCACGCCCTGATTCGTGTCAGCGACAGCAACAGTGATTCCGAGGATCTCTCTGATGCCGAATTCAGTATCATCGAACCGGTGGATTGGTTGACTGTCACTCCCCTGGATGGCTCGGTTGAAGCTGGCCAGAGTGAAGATCTGACTTTGAATATTGTGCCCGCAGAGTGGCTCGGTCTTGAGAATTTTGCCTGGGTGGTCATCAGTCATGACGCTCCCGGTAGTCCCACAGTGTTGCCTGTGACCCTGTATTTCCATAACGGGCCTGTGGCCTCGGGAACACCTGAGATGTTCGCTTTGAATGGCGTCTACCCCAACCCCTTTAACCCCATGACCAAGATCAGCTTCAACCTTCCTGCCGAAGCCAGGACTTCGGTTGAGGTGCTGGATGTGCGTGGGCATGTGGTCCGGACCCTCTTTGTGGGGACCATGGGCGAGGGTGAGCAAAGCCTGAACTGGAATGGCACCGACAACGATGGCAAAAGCGTTGCTGCCGGTCTGTATCTGGCCCGTTTGCGCACCGAAGGCTATGAAGCCACGGTCAAAATGACGTTGGCCAAGTAGAGTACCTGGTTCCTGGCGCCCCGCGGGCTTTTCCTGCGGGGCGCTTTTTTATCCCCTTTAAACCTGACATTCAGGGGTTCTTCCTGTATTTTGAGAAGACCTGCGCCGGGAAAACCCCCAGCGTACTTTCAACTCCAGAAGGCCTGCAAGGAGCTTCATTTGCAGCTGATAGATTTGAGTCACGTGATCAAGCCGGACATGGCACAGTGGCCAGGCGATTCACAGCCCCTGAAGATTCATCGTGTCAGTGAGCATGGTCTTGGTACGCATATGTCCAGCGGGCTGGAAATGGGCTGCCATGTGGGGACCCATATGGACGGTTCTTTACACTTCCTGGCAGGCGAACCTGGTTTGGATGAAGTGCCAGTCAATCAATTTGCCGGCCCTGCGCTGGTGATTGATGCCGCCGCCCAGGGAACTGATGCAGATGCTCCGATTATCCTTTCGCCCGAATTGCTGGATGGCCACGATCTGACTCGTGTGGATTTTGTGCTTTTCCATACGGGATGGGATCGCCATTGGGGCACGGACAATTATTACCGCCACTGGCCCTGGTTGTCTGCTGAATTGGCCCAAATGCTGGCTGATTCGCAGCTGAAAGGGGTGGGGTTGGATACACCCAGTTTGGACCAGATGTCGGGATCAAAAGCCCATGACTTATGCGCGGCCGCAGGAATGGTCAATCTAGAAAATCTTACGGGTCTTGGGCCCTTGGCCGATACCGTAATTCAATTCATGGCATTGCCTTTGAAATTATACAAGACCGAGGCTTCCCCTGTGCGGGCGGTCGCTTGGTTGCAGGATTGAGCAGGGAAGGACTATCGCTGAATGCATGATCGGAATATGGACCGAATAGAGGGCGCTTTGTGGGTTACCAGTCGCCCCATGGGATTGGGCCGCGCTTTGCAAAAGGCCGGTTACGGCACCCGAAAAGTGGCTGAGTTCATTGTTGAATCGGGACGGGTGCTGGTTGATGGCCGCTGCGAAACAGATCCCAAGGTGATGGTTGGGCCCGGGAATGAAATTAGGTTGGACGGCCAGATGCTGCGTCAGGTTGTGCCCTCTTATATGGTATTGAACAAGGCCCTGCGGGTGGTTTGCATTCCTTCTGATGGCCCTGATTGCCAATTGGTTTCCAGCTTTCTGCCGACCAATCTGCCCGGTTTGCGCCATGTGGGACGCATGGATAGCCGCAGCACCGGCCTGTTGTTGGTGTCCAATGACAATGTTTGGAATAGCACTCTATCCGAGTCTAGCCAATTGGAACACGAGTACCGGGTGCAGGTGGAAGGGTCCTTGACCAAACTTGAGGTTCTGGTCATTGAAGCGGGCATCACTTTGCCCAAAATGGGAGTGTTCAAACCTTTGTCGGTGCGCATCGTGGAACTGATGAATGGCCGCACTGTATTAAATATCGTCCTGACCGATGGCAAAGTGCGGCAACTGCGGCGTATGTTCAAAACACTGCAACACAAAATCATCTATCTGCGAAGAGTGCGCGTGGGTGATGTTCGGTTAGGAAATCTGGCCCCAGGCATGTGGCGCCATCTCACGGCCAGGGAAGTTGAAGCCACCAAAAGATTGGCTGAACCCAAATCCCCATAACAAACTCCTCGAGGTTTTGATCATGGCTCAAATTCTTTTCTTATTCAGCCTGGTACTGATCATTGTTCTTTTCCTTCTACAATCCATGCGTGTGCGCCAAAGAGACCAGCAGATCAACCATTTGTTGGAACAATTCCAAGAATTGGAAAAGTTTGCCGGATTGGGCCGCCTACTCACGGGAATTGCTCATGATCTGAGCACGCCGTTGGGTGCTCTGGGGTGCGCTTGGCAGACTCGCCGGCAGGCCTTGGAGAAGTTGCAAACCATCCTCAACGCGGATGATCCCAATGGCCTTGATAAGGCTGGCATTGAAAAATCCCTTAAGGCTCTGGATAATACCCGTGATGTGGTGGACGCCAGTTTGGAACGATCTTTGGAAATGGTGAAGCACTTACGAAAAGCCGGCAGGGGGGAACCGGAAGATCCCCATGTGATTACTCTCGGTGAGGTGATGGACCCCGTCCTGCGGATCCTCGATCATCAGTTTAAAACTGGGGTCACCGTAGTGAATGAATTGGATCCTGCTCTTGAGGTGAAGGTGCGGCCAGGAGCTTTGAGTAGGGTGTTGGCCAATTTGTTGGTCAATGCCCAGGAAGCCATGGATGGTGAGGGAGAAATTCGCATCAGCAGCCGGGTTGAGCAGAATCAGGTTTACGTGATGGTGCAAGACAATGGCCCCGGTTTGCCAACCACAGCCGATGACTCACTCTTCTGCTCGGGATGGACCACCAAAGGTTGCCAACAGGGCTCGGGGTTGGGGCTGTTCATTGCCCGAAAAATCATGCAGGATTTTGGTGGCGATATCCGGGCTGAAAATCACCCTTCCGGTGGGGCCTTGATGACCATTTGGTTGCCCTTGGTTGCTGGGGATAATCAATGACCTGGTTGAAGGGTTCCTGGGTTGATGTCAGGCCCGGCGAATGGCGCTTAATCCTATTGATGGGCACCTATTATTTCTCTTTGCTGGTGTTTAATTACCTGCTGAAGCCCGCCCGTGATGCTCTCTTCCTGGTGAATCTCGAGCCGGCTCACCTTCCTTTTGTATACATTCTCACCGCACTTGTGGCTGCCCCGGTGACGGCAGCTTATGCCCGGGCGGGATTGAAGCATCGCCTGGATAGGCTCATCAAATACACTACGGTCATTTTATCTCTGCAGTTGGTCATTATGTGGTGGCTGTTGTCCATCCAGCAGGACTGGGTGTATTTCCTCTTCTACAGTTGGGTGGCCGTGGCTGCGGGGTTGACCACCAGCCAATTCTGGTTGATGGCAAACGCGGTCTTTGATGCCGTAGAGGCCAAACGAATTTTTCCCATCCTTGCCCTGGGGGGCATTGCGGGTGGCTTCATGGGTGGCGAGCTCACCAGTCTGTTGGTTGATGCTCTGCATATGGGCACCCGGAACCTGCTGTTGGTGGGGCTGATCGTATTGATGAGCGCGGGGGGGCTCAGCCGTCTTGTCTGGGCTCGCGGTGTCTCTTCCCTGGAAAAGACCATCAGGCGTGAGGACGAGACGGCCTCGGGTGAGAGATCCTGGGCCGTCTTGCCGATGATTTTTCGCTCGCGCCATCTGATGCTCACGGTGGGCATTATTTCCCTGACGGTGATGACCAGTTCCTTCATCGATTTCCAATTTAAATCCTACAGTTGGCAAGCCTATTCAGATCCTGGAGATTTGACCTCATTTCTGGGCCGTTTTTACGGCCGTATGAGCTTGCTATCTTTTTTGGTGCAGGCTTTGTTGGCCACCCGCTTGATCCGTTGGCTGGGAGCTGGCAGTGTCTTATTTGTTTTGCCGTTGGTGCTTTCATTGGGCGCGGGGGTGATGTTTGTGATGCCCGGCCTGATGGCGGCCATGGTGCTGCGTGGCGGGGACATGAGTTTGAAATACAGCCTCGACAAAACCAGCCGTGAGCTCCTCTTCCTGCCTATTCCTTATGCCTTAAAGAAAAGAACCAAGGTCTTCCTGGACATGTTTGTGGATCGTTGGGCCCGGGGCATTGCCGGTATCATGTTGCTGCTTTTGACGGTTGTACTGGGACTGGGCCAACAAAGCATCGCCCTGGTGACGGGAGTGCTTTTGGTACTCTGGTTGGTGATGGCTTTTTTCATGCGTCGGGAATACGTGAACTCTTTTCGCAATGCCCTGACCCGCAGGGAAATTGATGTGCGCGATATGCGGGTGCGCATCGAAGATTCCGCCACCATCGGCATCCTGTTGGGAACGCTTGAAGGTGGGCAGGAGCGAGAAATCAATTATGCTCTGGATATGCTGAAAGGGGTGACCTCTTCCCAGTTGGCTGATGGGGTACGGCCGCTTTTGACCCATGAATCTCCGGACATTAGGCGGAAGGTTTTGGATATACTCAGAACCAATGGCTCTGAGGATGATCGTCAAACGGTGGAAGGTTTTCTTGAGGATGATAATTTGCAAGTTCGCCTCTCTGCCCTCGGAATGCTGGATGAGCTGGGGTCAACTATGGGGCAGCCCGGCGATTATCTGGAGGAGATGATCAGCGGTTCGCCTCTTTGCCGAAACACTGCCATCGCTTTTATTGTAAAGCACTCAGAGCGTCAGGATTTGCGTCCACTGGTTAATGGTTTGGTGGTGTCTCAGGTGTTGGAAGATGAAACCGTGTGGGCCGCTGAAGGACGTCAAATTCTGGGTGGGATGCCTTGGCAGCCGGCGGGATGCAGCCATGAGCTTTGGGATAAGCTTCTGAATGATTCGCAAATATTTGTGGTGGAGGCTACGGTCCGGGGCCTGGGTTTGCGTCAGGACGTGGAGCGGGTGGCCTGGTTGCTGGAAAATTTGGACCACCCGCATTTGCGCCTCAGCATCCGCCAGGCATTGGGGGAATTGGTTCGCTTTGATGAGAGCCTGGTTGCACGGTTGGAAGAGTTCTTTTTGGCTCGGGAAAATCCCCTGCGAGCCCGAACGGAAATTCCTCGGGTTTTATCCAGTGTTCCCTCGGAGGAGGCGGTGGACGTACTGTTGCGGCGCCTGTCCACCCATGAACCGGAGCTGCGTTACACGGTCTTAAAAGCCTTGAGCCGGCAGCGGTCCAAATTTCCACATATGGTCTTCGACGAAAAACTTGTCAGTGAAGAAATTGCCATTGAGGCCAGTCGATATATCCAACTGGATCGAGTGGGCCTTCTCGTGCCTGAAAAATCTGACGCTGATCTATTACTAAGTAAAGCTATTGGTGAAACTCAGCAGCTGCGTCTGGAAAGTGTGTTTCGCCTGTTAGGCTTGTTGTACCCCTCCCAGGATTTGTACAACTCATACCATGGTGTGGTCAGCGGACAACGAGTGGCCATGGCCAATGCCCGGGAGTTTTTGGACAACATTCTGACCCGATCACACCGGCAGTTGGTGCGGGCTCTGGTGGATGGTCGGGAAGTGGACGAAATTTGGAAAGAAGTGGGCCTGGATCCTGGCGAGTTGATGTTGGACACCAATGAGGTTTTGAATTTCCTGGGCAGCAGCTGTGATCCCTGGCTGGCTGCCTGCGCCATCTTTGCCGGGGGCACGGTGAAAAATCCAACCGCGGACCCCTATCTGAAAACAACGGGAGAAGAAATGCTGAGCCTCATCGAAAAAGTTCTCATCCTTCAGAATGTGGATGTTTTTTCTGAAGTTCCCACCGATCAGATGGCAGCCTTGGCGGCCATTGCCCGGGAAGTGTCGTATCTGAATGGGGATGATATTTATCAGGAAAGTGATAGGTCAGATGCGTTTTATTTGGTTCTTCAGGGGAAAGTCTCCCTGCACCAGGGGCCAGACCTGATCACTGAGGTGGAGGCCACAGCCTCTTTCGGGATCTGGGCTCTGTTCGATGATGAACTGCGGGTCATGACGGCCACAGCCGCCGAAGATTGTCGTTTGTTGCGCATTGGCAGTGAAGAATTTAATGACTTGTTGGCCGACGATGTACGTATTGCCAAAGGAATCATCCGCACGGTTTCTCGCCGGTTGCGCGAGTTGGCCGGGAAGGTTGGCTGATGAATATTGGGTCGCCAACCGAGGCCGTGATCGTTCTGGTGGACGATGAGCCCATGGTCACTCAGGCCCTGGCCGCTTTTTTGGAATTGGAGACGGAATACCAGATTGAAACTTTCCAGGATCCCCGGAAGGCCATGGAATTTTTGGCCCAACATCAGGCCCATGTGGTGGTTTCTGATTTCATGATGCCGGGAATGAATGGTCTGGAGTTTTTGGCCCAGGTACGAGAACTGGATCCTGATATACCGCGGGTCTTGCTCACCGGTTATGCTGACAAGGACAACGCCATCCGGGCTATCAATGAGGTGGGCTTGTTTCAATATCTGGAAAAGCCCCTGGATAATGACTTGCTGATGCTGACTCTTGAAAATGCCATTGGGCGACGGAACTTGCAGTCCACTCTGGTCCAGAAAATTCATGAATTGGATCAAGTGCTCCGGCAAAGAGATGAATTGGACTTACGGGATAAGGAATTACAAAGGGAGCTGGACTGGGCGCGCACGGTGCAACGTAAATTCCTCCCGGAAATTTTGCCTTCTCCGGTAGGGTGGGATTTAGAAGTCATTTATCAGCCGGCTATGGCTGTGGGCGGAGATTTTTACGACTTTGTTCCTCTGGCCCATGGGAAAGGCGCCATTGTGGTGGCCGATAGCGCGGGCCACGGAGTCCAGGCCGCTTTGGGCACTGCGTTATTGAAATTTGCCACATCCACGCTGCGGGGCCAGGATTTACAGCCAGGAGAGATCATGGCTGCCCTCAATTCCGTCATGTACCAGGGCCTTCCCCGGGAAATTCCCGTGGCTGCGGCCGTGGCTGTGGTTGACCCGGCCAGCGGCGTGGTCCAAATTGTGGGCGGAGGTCTGCCCATGTCTTTACTGCTGGAAACCAGTGGTGAGGTGGTGGTTTTACCGGCCAAAGGACTTCTCTTGGGTTTATTGGACCAGAACATGTATAATCCCGGGAAGATGGTTGAGATTAGATTGGAGCCTGGCCAGCGGTTGTTAATGTTCAGCGATGGGCTGACGGAGTCCCAGAATGCAGCTGATGTCTTCTACGGAGAGGGCCCCATGCAGGAGCTGTTGGGTGAATTGGCCGCTGCTCCGGTATCCGAATTGGCCCAGAGATTGGCTGAGGCAGCCTTAAGTTTCGGAGTTCCTGAATATCGCGATGACCTGACCCTGGTGGTCTTTGGTCCGACCCAGCTTCACAACATGGAGAGCGGAAATTGAACCCTACGTCCCCTCAGTATAACGAAGCCGACGCCACCATTTTATTGGTTGATGATGAAGCCATGGTCCTTGACAGTTTGCAGGCCTTTCTGGAGCTGGAAACGGACTATCGGGTGGAGGCTTTTGTCTCATCTGAAGAGGCACTGAAATTTGCCACCGATAATGATGTGGACTTGGTCGTTTCAGATTTTTTGATGCCCGGATTGAACGGCATCGAATTTTTAGGCAAACTGGCTGAGATCAGGCCTCATGCTCCGCGCATTCTCCTGACTGGATATGCCGACAAAGACAGCGCTATCCAGGCCATTAATGAATTGGGTCTTTTTCAATACATTGAAAAGCCCTGGAACAACGATGACCTGTTGATTGTCTTTCGCAACGCTTTGGAGCGCCGCTTCCTTTTTAAAGCGTTGCAGGAGAAAATTGCCCAAATTGACCAGGCCGAAGGCAAGCTTTCGGGGCTGCAGAAGGACATTCTGCGGACATTTATTTAATAAGGAGAAGGTTCATGGCCAGTGGGAAAATCTCCAGAAAGATTCTGCTCACCACCACCTGTGTGTTGATGCTTTCGTCCCAGGTTTGGGGCCAGGGATTGGGTGAAGACCTTTACATTGGTGGTTTTGTCAGCCAGGGTTATCTGAATACTTCGGAGAATGATTATTTAATCCCCCGCAGCGTCAACGGTACGGCCGAGTTCACTGATGCGGCTATTTTCTTTTCCGCAACTCCTATGGATCGCTTGCGCATTGGAGTTCAGTTCATCGCCCGCAATTTTGGTACGGCCAGTGATGGGCATGTTCAAGTGGACTGGGCTTATGGCGACTATCGTATTAGCGATGAACTGGGATTTCGGGCAGGTAGGGTGAAACTTCCCTTCGGTCTTTATAATGAAGGGCGCGATGTGGATATGTTGCGCACCAGCATTTTCCTTCCTCAGAGTGTTTACAATGAGAGAGTGCGGGACTTGATTCTGGCTTACCAGGGAGCGGGAGCCTACGGCAGTCTGAGCGTTGGCGGAGCCGGGGAGCTAGACTACCATGTCTTTGGGGGAACATTGAATGTACCAGATTCCACCGAGAATCTTTGGGAGGACAACGCTCGGGTTACGGGAGAAGATTCCGCCGTGCTTTTAGGCGTGGCCAATGATCTTGAAAACGGCTGGGACATTGGAACCACAGAAGTTGAGTTCCGTGAGAAAACCGACTCTGAACTGTCCATTCCCTGGGTTTGGGGAGGCTCATTGGTTTGGAATACTCCATTGACGGGGTTGCGGTTGGGCTCCACCTACATGAATGGTCGCATCAATTATCGAAGCACTTTCTGGTATGACATCAATATTACCGAACCTGGGTTTGAAGACCGATATTCCGAATCTATAGAGCTGGATATCACTGACCGCATAGATCATGAAATGACACTCAGTGCCGAGTATAATCTCCAGGATTTGATCGTGGCCTGGGAGTACAACCATGAAAAGATGGAGGACAAAGAATCATGCGGTTGGTATGGCATGGCCGGCTACCGTTTCAGTGATTTGTTTTCTTTGGCAGGTGTGTATTCCGAGTCCTACGGCAACAGCCTGGACAAAGATGGTACGCAATATCAGGAACGCGGATTGCCCAATTATTACGCTTGGCTGAAAGATTGGACTCTCAGCACCCGGTTTGATCTTACCGACTTTTGGCTTTTAAAATTCGAATACCACTTTCTCAATGGCGTTGAACAGGGAGTCTCTCATTCTTACTTTGAAGGGTCAGCTGAACCTTTGTCTAAGGATTGGGGCATGCTGACAGCCAAAACTACGTTTGCGTTCTAGGAGTATGATTGTGCGCGGACTGGGTCTGCTCTTATGGTCCTTGTTATTGGTGTCGGCCGGTCCGTCCCTGGCTGGGGTTGTGCTTATCGCCCATGCAGATTGTAGCGAAGGCGTTCTCGACCCCAACGATATCGAACGAATCTATCTTGGCAAAAAAACTCACTGGGATGACGATACTCCCATCGTTCCAGTCATTCTAAAAAACGGCAAAACCCATGAAGAATTTCTGGATAAATATTTGCACCGAACATCCCACCGTTTTGTGAGTTTCTGGCGCCAAATGGTCTTTACGGGCAAGGGTGTACCGCCCAAGTCTTTTGCTGACGAAGCAGCGCTGAGTGCCTTTGTGGCTGCTACGCCGGGGGCCGTGGGATATGTCACGGACACTAGTGTATTGCCCAAGGTTCAGACTCTTTCGGTGCGATGAGGATAACCCCCATGAAACTATCCTGGAAAATAATGACGGTGCCCCTGGTGGCGGGAATTGCTTTTTTCCTGTTTTTCGCTGTGGCATTCATTGGCACCCGGACCAACGATCGCACCTTGACACTCATCCAGGATAGTATTTTCCACACCCTGGAATTGAGCCATGATTTAGAAACCAGCGCCATGGGCATCCGTCATCTCCTGACTGATGCCATGACTTCCGGCAATGCCGACTTGCTACCCGAAGCCGATCTTTTGGCACACCGTTTCCGTTCTGACGTGGAATCCTGCCGCCAGGTGCCGGGGCTGGGGGCGGGCCCTCTCGATACTTTGGGTATTGCATTTGAAAATTACTTCCAATTGGCGCGCAGCACCGCTCTGGAGTCTGCATCCAGCAGCGGAGACCTGGATCTGGATTTTGATGATGCCTTGCTGCAGCGCATAGTGAAGATGAATGGCATGTACGAAAGCCTGCTGGTGGATTTGCGGGCCGGTGTCCAGCGCACCAACGACGAGATGGAAATGGCTCTGAGCGATACCCGTTTGCGCATGATCCGTTTGCGCCGGACCATGAATGTGCTGGCTGTTGTTTTTCTGGTTATCATGCTGCTGCTTTCGTTCGGGGTGCTGAGGGCCATCGTGAATCCGGTGCACCACTTATCCAAGGTGGCCCGGGCCATTGCCCAGGGAGATTTGGGCCAGAAATTGGACCACCAATCTGATGATGTTCTGGGGCGCTTGGCCGATTCTTTTCGAGAGATGCAGGCGGCCCTTATCGAAGACATCCGGCACCGGGAGGCAGCTGAGGCCGATTTGATCGCAGCCCAGGGGCAAATCATCCAATCAGAAAAAATGGCCGTGCTGGGAAAGCTCGTGGCCGGTTTGACTCATGAGTTGAACACGCCTTTGGGCGCGCTGACCTCATCGGCCAATGTCGTTAGCCGAAGCCAGGAAATTTTGGCCCGGAAGTGTGACGAAGGAGAGTCTCTGGAGGAGCTTCGCACCGACCGGCGATTCCTCAAGGCCTTGAAAGCCATGGATCAGGGAGCTGTTACAGTGAATGCAGCCTCCGTCCGTATTAGCCAACTGGTGGAAGGGTTAAAAGCATTTAGCCAATTGGATCATGCAGAACAGCGGGAAGTGAATATCAATGAAGGACTGACGACCACTTACAAACTACTACAACATCAAGTTCCCCAGGAAATAAAAATGAGTTGGGAACTTGGAGAATTGCCCAGGGTTATGGTTTGGCCGGCTCAGCTGCATCAGCTCTTCCTGGTTCTCATGAGAAACGCCATGGAGTCTATCGAGGGAGCCGGCACGATTTCCATTTCTTCCGCTGTGGTGGGGAAATGCATCCAGGTAATTTTTAAGGACACCGGTCATGGTTACAATTCTGAACAATTGCAGGCTCTTTTTGACCCGGGATTCAGGGCCCATTCCCAAACCGTTCGCATGGATTGGGGCATGATCAGTGCCGGGGGTATTGCCGATCACCACGGTGGAACCCTGCATGCCGAAAGCGAACCGGGACGTGGCAGTTCTTTTGTCTTATCTCTCCCTGTTTCTGTTACCAGCTGATCGCCTTTTCTACTTTCCCCACAAGCTTACTAATATTCCTCACTTAAAATAAGAGTAAAAACATCTTCAAGGGGAATGAAAGCATATTTCATTAGTGGGATTGTAACTTATTTAAATTGAGTACGATAAGTTGTTTGACCCAAGTAGGCGCTGAGAAGTAACATGAATTTGTCACTTCATTGACGTCTGACCTGCCTGGGAGAAACATGATATGACCCATCTTTTCCGACGCCTCCCTCTTTTGCTGGCCTTGCTGGTTTCGTTTTGGGCCATCGGTGTTCCCGTGACCACCACTCTGGCGCAATCCAATGATGATTGCATGGATTGTCATGACGACCCTGAGGAAACAAAAAACGCAGGTGGAAAAGTCATTTCTCTATACGTGGATCTCGAGCAGTATGAACAGTCCATTCATGGGCTGGAGGAGTTGGAGTGCATCGACTGCCATGCAGACCTGGAAGGATTTGACGACTTTCCTCACGATGAGGAATTGGAAATAGTTTCCTGTACCGAATGCCATGATGATGTGGGCGAGGTTTATGATGCCAGCATGCACGGCCAGGCCCAGGCCAATGGTGATCCTCTGGCGCCCCGTTGCTGGGACTGTCATGATTATCACAATGTTCTGCCTCCGTCGGAAATCCAATCCACCATCAATATTTTCAACGTGCCCAACACCTGTGGTCATTGCCACCGGGAGGGCGGCGCGGCCAGCGAAGTGGCCAGTGCCAGCCAGGACAGTGTTCTGGCCCATTATTCCCAGTCCATTCACGGCCGTGGGTTGACCGAAAAGGGCTTGATCACCACCGCCGTGTGCACCAGTTGCCACACGGGCCATAATGTGCGCAACCATACAGACCCCGCGTCCACTATTCACCGGGACAATGTTGTCGATACTTGCAAGCAGTGTCATGGTCTTATTGAGACCGTGCACGAGCGGGTTATTCAGGGTGAGTTATGGGAGAGCGAACCGGATAAAATTCCCGTCTGCATTGAGTGCCACCAACCCCACGAAGTGCGGCGCGTTTTTTACGATCAGGGTATGAGCGATCAGGAATGCATGGTTTGTCATGAGGACCAACACCTGAAAGCCACGGCTCCTGGCAGCCATGGCCAAAGTGTATATGTTGAGGCCAGTGAATTGAAAAACTCCACTCATGAAAACACCTCCTGCATCCAATGCCACACCGGTGCTTCACCGGGACACGATCGACCTTGCGATACGATTCCCGCCAAGGTGGATTGTGCCATTTGCCACGCCGAAGTGGTGGCGGTATTCAACAACAGCATTCATGGCCAAATGGATGATCAGGGTGACCCCGATTCTCCCCGTTGTCTGGATTGCCACGTCGTCGATGGCGGCGCCCATAATATTTTACCTCACGACAACCCCAAGTCTGCCAACCACGTGCGGAATATCCCGCACCTTTGCGCCCAATGTCATGATGAGGGCGGCGTGGCCGATAAGCGCTATGACGGTTCCCAGCACAGCATGGTGGCCAACTACCGGGAGAGTGTGCACGGCAAGGCCCTGCACAAAGCAGGCCTGGTGGTCACAGCCACTTGCGTGAGTTGTCACAGCAGCCACGGCATTTTGCCGCACACCGATGCCAATTCCACTGTCAACCGTTCTCGTATTGACGAAACATGTGCCCAATGCCACCTGGGCATTGATGAAGTGTTCCGCGAGAGCATTCACTTCACCGGCGAACGCACGGCGGAACATCCCCTGCCCATGTGCAACGACTGCCACAGCAGTCATGAAATTGCCCGCACAGATGCGGAGGGTTTCAAAAATCAAATCGTAAATTCCTGTGGCCAATGCCATGAAGAAGTGACCGAGTCTTATTTTGAAACTTACCACGGCAAGGTTTTTCAGCTGGGAAATTCCGATGCAGCCAAATGCAGCGATTGTCACGGGCAGCATAATGTTTTCCCCAAAGAAGATTTCCGCTCGACTCTTTCCCACGAAAACATTGTAGGCACCTGCGGCCAATGCCACAGCCGTTCGCATCGTCAGTTCACGGGATACCTGACTCACGCCACACACCACGACAAAGACAAGTTTCCGGCCGTGCATTACACTTGGTTGGCCATGACCAGCCTGTTGGTTGGTACCTTTGTCTTCTTCGGTATTCACACCCTGCTCTGGCTACCCAGGAGCTTCCAGGCCATCAAACATTCTCGCCAGCTGCGAAAGTTGGCCAAAGGTGAAAAGCAATTCCGGCGATTCGGGCGCCTGGAACGATCGCTCCATGTGATGGTGATCATTTCCTTCCTGACTCTGGCAGTGACGGGCATGACTCTCAAGTTCAGTTACCAACCCTGGGCCCAGTGGCTCAGTGGAGTGTTGGGCGGATTCCAGTCCACAGGAACACTGCACCGCCTGGGAGCCATTCTGACCTTCTTCTACTTTTCACGCCACATCATTGCCCTGTTTTCCAAACGGAAACAATCGGGCAAGTCGTGGAATGAATTTATCTTCGGCCCCGAGGGCATGATGTTCAATGCCCGCGATGGGGTGGAGTTTGTGCAAACGGTAAAGTGGTTTTTGCACAGGGGAGAACGCCCTCTGTATGGCCGCTGGACCTACTGGGAAAAGTTTGATTATTTCGCGGTATTCTGGGGTGTGGCCATGATTGGGGTCAGCGGCCTGATGCTATGGTTCCCTGAATTCTTCACCCGTTTCCTACCGGGCCAGATGATCAACATCGCCTCGATTATTCACTCGGATGAAGCCTTGCTGGCCACAGGTTTCATCTTCACCATTCACTTTTTCAATACCCACTTCCGGCCCGACCGCTTTCCCATGGACCCGGTCATCTTCACCGGCCGCATGACCCTGGAGGAGTTCAAGGAAGACCGTCCCCGGGAGTACGAACAGTTGGTTGCCGAAGGGCGGTTGGATGAGCACATGGTCGATCCTTTGCCCGATACCTTTGTGACGACCATGAAAGTCTTCGGGTTTACGGCGCTGGCTCTGGGGTTAGGGCTGATCATCACCATCATCGTAGCGGTGGTGTTTGGGATCCACTAATGACGAAGGGCGGGCCTGGTAACAGGCCCGCCCACATTTGCGATCAAATTTTTCAGATTCAGTCTTTGAAATCCAAAGCAATGCGTTGTTCGTTGAGCCCTGTCCAGAAGGCTTCGACGCCATTAAGCATCTCCTTGCCACCCGCAATGAATTTCTCTTCATCAAACCCTTCGGTGAAGTAGAGTTCTTCCAGCTCATCCATCACATGCCCGGCGTGCTGCTCTTCGATTTTGTCGTGCCAGGTGAAGAAGGCCAGGGGGAGCTTGGGTTCTTCAGATTGTTTGAAGGCTTCGAGTCCGGCAATCAGTTGTTTCCAAAATCCCGCGGCGGCCCAGTTTTCCACCGCGAAGCTGGCCCCTTCAGCGATGTTGGGGTCTTCATTTCCATAGATGGCCGTCAGTTGATCGCAAAAGAAAAGAGTGCTGGGAGTACCGTTGCGGCGTTTGCCCAGGTCGTTGAAGCCGAGGTCGAGCACTTCGCCCAATTTCACAATCCACTCGAAGTGGGCGGCACGAAAGCGAAACCGGCCACCATCAACAGAGCCTTCGAGGGAAACAATATCCGGATCCCCTTCACGGTCCTTGTCATTCACGTCGCCGATTTTGCTACCTTCTTTGTGGAAGATAACCCCCAGCTCGTTGGCCAGAATTTCTTTGCTGGCGCGCATTCCTTCGAGACTGCCGGCGTTAATGACCTTCATGAGTTGGGCAATGAGAAAGAGGTTGGAGAAAACAGAAAATTGGACCACGAAGTGTTTGATGTTTTCCCGATGGGCTTTCCCGGTGGCGAACCATTGGCAGTATTTGTTGTCAGTGATGACGGGGTGGGTCATGAATTGTGTGTTACAGGTATCGACAAATTGTGAAAATCGCATAGCATCGTCTGAGGATATGTGGCCTTCAGAGACCATCGTCTCGATTTGAGCAGAAACTTGCAGCTGCATTGGTACCTCCCTAGTCATTGTTCTGGTCAGTGGCATTTGATACGATACAGGATAGCCACACTCTTGAATGTGCGCATCCAGAAAAATTGAAACCCGGGTAGATCATATTTCGTTCTCCGGTGGTTGATCATGTGGGTTTTGTTTTTGAAAGGATAAATCATGGCTGGGACCGGGAAAAAATGGCTCATAGGTTGCGGTGTGGGTTGTGGGGTTACCATTTTGGTGAATATTCTGTTGTTTGTGGGGGCTGGCGTTTTCTTTTCTCAACCCATGAACAAGGCTGTCAGCAGTCAGAAAAAACTGACCGAAGCATACGGTGAGCCCGGTGATTTCATTCCAGGGGTGGAAGGCCTGACACCTGAAAGGATTGAGACCTTTCTTGCCGTGCGGCAGGCCTTGATGCCCTCCTGCCAGGATTTTGAAGAGATAGTGGGTGGATTTGAGGCCATGGAGGAATTGGATAATGGCGGCGAAGAACCCAGCGCAAAAGAAATTTTTACCGGCCTTGGCAAGGTGATGGGATCAGTCAAGGGCCTGGTTATGGAAATGGGCACAGTCCTGGAAACTAGAAATGAAGCTCTGATGGCCGAGGGTATGGGGCTTGGCGAATACACTTGGATTTATGTTTTGGCGTACAATTCCTGGCTGGGTTTTGAACCCAACACCGGCATTGATGGTTCTGATGGTGGAAGCTTCAATTCCCGGGAAGTGGGTCTGATTGAAGAGCTGCTGAAAGCTCACGCCGGGGCCTTGGCCGAAGTGGGTCGCTCTGAAGAGGCTGAAGTGTGGCGGGATGCTGCCAAGAAATTGGACTGGAGTGATACGGGAGTACCTTTCGAAAACAAGCTGTTGCCGGTGGAAATAACACAAGGCCTTGAGTTCTATCGCAGCCAATTGGAAGAAGTCTATTGTCCGCCCATGAGTGAGTTTGATTTGGGCGTGATCAAAAAGAAGGGAATGTCATTCCATTCCAATTAGTTAGCCCCGAGGCCTGAGTCGGCATAACCATGCATCGGAGAATCACACATTGAAGCAACGACTTCTTGCCTTGGACGCCTTTCGCGGTCTGACAGTGGCGTTGATGATTCTGGTGAACAACCCCGGCAGCTGGGCCCACATCTATCCGCCTTTGCGGCATGCTGCATGGCATGGACTCACCCCAACGGATCTGGTTTTTCCGTTCTTTCTCTTCATTGTTGGCGTCGCGATTTCTCTGGGGTTTGCCAACCGTCAGACCGCCGGTGTTTCCCAGTCTGAACTGGTGCGCAAGATTGTTTGGCGTTCGGTGGTCATCTTCTCTTTGGGACTATTTCTGAATGGCTTTCCCTTTGGGCTGGGATTCTTGAAAACCTTCCCGGAAGCTTTGGATCAGTTACGCATTTGGGGTGTCTTGCAACGCATTGCTGTCTGTTATTTGATGGTGGGGGTGACGGTGGTTTTCATCACCAGCCTGCGCGGTCGATTGCTGGCCATGGTCAGTTGGTTGTTGTTTTATGAATTGATGATGCGCCACTCTCTGGTGGCCGGTTGGGGCGATGGCAGTTTTGCCCTGGAAGATAATTTTGTACGCCTTTTGGACCTCAAAACTTTGGGTGAAGCTCATCTTTTTCAGGTTCGGGGCGTGGTTTTTGATCCGGAAGGTTTGTTGTCTTCATGGCCAGCGGCGGCCACCACCATGTTGGGCTTTTTTACGGGTGAATTTTTACGTAGGCCCCTGGGATTGAGTGTCCGCCTGAGTGGCTTGGCCACGGCTGGCATTCTGCTCACGGGAACCGGCCTGAACCTGGCCCTGGTGGAACCGTTGAACAAACAGCTGTGGACCACCAGCTATATGGCTCTGACCGGCGGACTGGCCATGCTGGTTTTGGCTCTGTGTATTTGGCTTATCGACAGTCGGGGTTGGCAGAGAGGTGTCGGACCCGCAGTGGTTTTTGGCCGCAATCCTTTGGTGGTCTTTGTGGGCTCTGGACTTGTGGCCCGCTTGTTGTACCTGGTTAAGGTGCCGGGGAAGGATGGGACGGTGGTGAGTTTAAAAGCCATGCTTTACCATGATCTATTTGTACCCATGGCTGGGCCTCTGAATGGTTCTTTGCTCTTTGCTCTGACGTTTGTGGGCCTGTGGTGGGCAGTCTTGTGGTGGATGGACCGCCAAGGCGTCCACATTAAAGTCTGATTTTTTTGGGAGCATTAGGACGGGGGCTGGTTTATTATATTGAGGCACTTATCCAAGGACACAATCTTATCGTAGGACAAAATGTATGACCCGAACCGCCGTTATCTCGGATATCCACAGCAATTGGCAAGCCCTCCAAGCCGTATGGGCTCGGATTAGTGAACTGGGATGTGAAACAATCTATTGCCTGGGGGACATTGTGGGTTACGGTGCCCGCCCCATTGATTGTCTGGAACATTTACGCCAGTCACATATCACATGCATCCAGGGAAACCATGATGCCTTGGTGGCCGATGGGTCTCTGGAGTTGTCGTTCAATGCCTACTCGCTTTCGGCAGTGGAACATAACCGGGCCCAACTCAGCTCTGAACAATTGCAATATCTCAAGAATCTGCCCACCAGGTTGGAACCGGAACCGAGGGTGATTTTGGCTCACGGGTCGCCCGATGATCGTGACCGCTATCTGCTTTACCAGAGGGATTTTCAACAAACGTCGGCTTTCCTTTTTCGTGAGGGCGGGCCCGGTCTCTGTTTCTTTGGTCATACGCACCACGCTCTGGCTTTTGATGGCGACAATTTGATCCCAAAAACCCAGACCAAGGTTCCCATTAGCAGTCAGGACATGATGCTTTTTAACCCCGGTAGCGTGGGCCAACCTCGTGATGGAGATCCAAGGGCGTCGTTTCTTTACTGGGATCAGGAAGACGGCACCATCAATTTCGAGCGAGTGGAATATGATGTGGAGCGAACCCGGGAGGAGATCCTGGCAGCAGGTTTGCCCGAGCGGTTGGCCAGCAGGTTATTGGAAGGACGTTAGCGCAGAGGGAACGTTCTGGAAAAAACAGGAAAATCTTTGGCAGATAGTCTATATTATCCAATTGAAAGATAAAATCCCAACAAGCGGTAACAATCTTCGCCGGTTGCTGCCTAGCAAGTGTTCCAGGAGGAAGCTAAAATGGCCATTGAAACCACCCGCGACATGGTAAATAAGGTATATGAGCAATCACGGAAGCGGCTTGATGTGGTGCGGGGGCGCCTTGGCAATCCCCTGACTTTGGCCGAGAAAGTCCTCTTTGGTCACTTGGCCGATCCCGCGAACCAGGAGTTGGACCGTGGGGAGGCGACCTTGGCCTTGCGCCCGGATCGCGTGGCCATGCAGGATGCCACAGCCCAGATGGCCATTCTTCAGTTTATGCAAGCCGGCCGGGATGAGGCCGCTGTGCCATCCACCGTTCACTGCGACCACCTTCTGCAGGCTTATAAGGGCGCCGAAACGGATAAGCTGACCGCCTTGGATGTGAACAAGGAAGTCTACGATTTTCTGGAGAGCGCCTCGGCCCGTTACAACATGGGTTTTTGGAAACCTGGTAGCGGTATCATCCACCAGATAGTACTGGAAAATTATGCCTTCCCCGGTGGCCTGATCATTGGCACGGACAGTCATACGCCTAATGGCGGTGGCTTGGGTATGGTTGCTTGTGGAGTGGGTGGCGCCGACGCCGTGGATGTCATGGTGGGCATGAACTGGGAAGTGAAACATCCCAGACTCATCGGTGTGAAACTGACGGGTGAGTTGAGTGGTTGGACGGCTCCCAAGGATGTCATCCTCAAGCTTTGCGGCATTCTGACAGTGAAGGGTGGCACCAACGCCATCATCGAATATTTTGGACCTGGCACCGAGAGTCTCAGCTGCACTGGTAAGGCCACCATCACCAACATGGGCGCCGAATTGGGTGCCACCACCAGCATTTTCCCCTACGATGCTCGTATGGGTAAATACCTGCGGGCCACCAGCCGGGATGACTTGGCTGAGCTTGCTGAAAACAATGCAGACCTGCTGGTTGCCGACCCTGAAGTGCTGGCCAACCCAGCCGATTATTATGATCAGATTGTAGAGATTGATCTGACCACCCTGGAACCTCATCTGGTGGGCCCTCACAGTCCTGACATTGCCCACCCTGTTAGCCAGATGGCTGCCGACTGTGAAGCCAACGATTATCCTCGTGTTATTACGGCAACCCTCATTGGCAGCTGCACCAACAGCAGCTATGAAGATATTTGTCGTTTGACAGATGTTGCCCAGCAAGCTCTGGATAATAAGTTAAAAATCAATGGGACTTTATGGATCACACCTGGATCCGAAAATATACACGACACCATAGAGCGGGATGGCCAGTTAGCCATTTTGGAGAAGGTTGGAGCTACGGTTCTGACCAACGCCTGTGGTCCCTGTATTGGCCAGTGGAAGCGGGTGGATGTGGAACCCGAGAGCCGCAATACCATCCTGACCAGCTACAACCGGAACTTCAAGAAGCGGGCCGATGGAAACCCCAACACCCATTCTTTCATTGGCAGCCCGGAGACGGTGATGGCCTATTGCTTGAATGGCACCCTGGATTTCAATCCCATGGCCGACTCCATCACCAATGGTGATGGTCAAGAAGTGGTGCTGAAAGCCCCAGCGACAGCCTTCGAGCTGCCGCCAGCCGGATTTGTGCAGCCCAAGGGTGGTTATGTCAGTCCACCCGTTGATCGTTCAGATGTAAGTGTTGTGGTGGATCCCTCCAGCGAGCGTTTGGCCCTGCTGGAGCCCTTCAGTGCCTGGGATGGCAACGATTACACCAACATGCCACTGTTGATCAAGGCCCTGGGCAAATGCACCACCGATCATATCAGCATGGCTGGTCCCTGGTTACGTTTCCGTGGTCACTTGGACAACATCAGTAATAACATGCTGATCGGCGCGGTGAATATTTTCAATGAAGAGACTAACAGCGTAAAAGATCAGCTCAGTGGTGAGCACGGCGAAGTGCCGGCAGTGGCCCGGCATTATAAGAGCGAAGGCTTGCGATGGGTTGTCATTGGCGACGAGAACTACGGGGAAGGCAGCAGCCGTGAGCACGCTGCCATGTGCCCTCGCCACCTGGGTGCTGCCGCGGTGATCGTGCGCAGCTTTGCACGCATCCACGAAACCAATCTGAAGAAGCAGGGTGTGCTGCCTCTGACATTTAACAATCCGGCAGATTACGACAAAGTACAGGAAGATGATCGCTTCTCCATCATTGGGTTAAGCGAGCTGGAACCTGATGGTCAGTTGAAGGTGTTGCTTAAGCACGGCGATGGCAGTGAAGACAGCTTTGTGGTGGATCATACCATGACTGCTGAGCAGATTGACTGGTTCCAGGCGGGCAGTGCTTTGAATAAGATCAAAGAAGGCTGAGCTTAGTCGCTGGTTTGGTTGAGACTAAAGCCGCTTCTCTTATGGAGGAGCGGCTTTGTTATTATCCTTTCCCGTGGTAACATTTGAATCTGAACAAGCTTGTTATTTAACCCAACGACGGAGCAAACGGTGGCGAAAAAGTATTATGTAGTATGGGAAGGCAGAGAGACCGGGATATTCACTAGTTGGGATACCTGTAAAAAGCATATCGATAAATTTGCCGGTGCCCGCTACAAATCGTACAAAACTCGTGAAGAAGCAGAATCGGCTTTCCGGGGCAGCAGTTCAGCTGCCCTCAAAAAAAGTAAACCTGCCGCCAAAAGGTATTCGGGCAAAGGATTGAAAACTTACACCGCTGCTGAAATTGATAGTCATCCGGTGAATACAAAAATATTCACCGATGGCGGTTGTGAACCCAATCCGGGCAAGGCTGGCTCCGGTCTGGCCGTGTACCGGGACGGGGAAATTTCCGAGCTCTGGTTTGGTCTCTTCAATGCACATGGAACCAACAATACCGCTGAGTTGAACGCTCTCCATCAGGCCCTCCTGATGGCTGAAAAAGAGATTGCGAAAAAGAATTCCGTAGCCATTTTCTGCGATTCAAAATATTCCATCCAATGTGTTACACAATGGGCCGTCGGTTGGGAAAAAAAGGGATGGAAGAAGCCTGGTGGAGAGATCAAAAACCTGGAAATTATTCAGAAGATGTACGCCCTGTATATGAAGCTGAAGACATCCGTCCAGGTGTTGCATGTGAATGGGCATGTTGGTGTGGAAGGAAATGAATTGGCCGATAGAATGTCGATCAACGCCATCGAAGCCAAAGAAGAAGGCTTTTCTCAGTTCGAAGTGCCTTCAAGTCTGAAAAAAATTCTAGCCATGAGAACAGGGTAAATGTTGATTCTGGGCGTTGAATCAATACTCACCCCTTGCCAAGGCGGGACCTTGTTTAAGTTCAGGTTGGCCAGAATAAGGCGCAGGCTCTCCTGTTGGGCCGCTTCATCTCCTTCTGTTAAAGAATCGCTTTCAAGGAAATCTGGGGCACTATAAATGTGAGATGCGGCCAAATCTTCTTTTTTTTGGTGCCATTTCAGCCGTGCACTCAATTCAGGATATTGCTGGAAATATTGATGAGCTAACGTCTTGTCCGCACCTTCGAGTTCCTCGTATCCGAGGATTAATCTTTCGATTTCCTGGGGAGATAAATCACCCATGGTAGAACTTCTTTCTGCTCTTCTTATCTTGACACATGGCCTGCTCTATTCTGAAAAACCAAACCGACCCTTGGGAAGTTGCACTATGTTGCGAAAATGTCAGAAGCTTTCCTCATGGGAGTCATTAAATTTTCCCGCCACGCATTGGCGCATGGATATCCGTGCTCGGCGTATCCAAGACCTGACAGTGTTCAGAGTGGCCCCGAGAGCTTCGGAAACTTCCAAATATGAGAGTTCCTGGAAAAGCAGCAAACCCAGAGCACGGCGTTGGTCGAGACTCGAAATTTCATCCAGGCATTCTTCGATGATCTGGCGAGCTTCTGCCGCCTCCAGGATTCTCAAGGGATCGGCATTGTTTTTTAAGGGCATTTTTTCCAGCAGGGCAGTCCCGATTTCCCCGGTGCTCCAACGCTGGTTGTGTTTCTTTTTCCGGTGATAAAGATTGATCAATAAAAAATTAGTCCGCATCTGAAACCAGGACCAGAAACAACCAGCCCGCTGGTAGACAAAGCGCCCAGCGGCCATCTCGTTGACAATTTTCAAGAGAATTTCCTGGCACCAGTCGTGGCGTTGGTCCGGGGCGGTGCTCAGGCGGGCAGTCATGGCATAGACCGATCGGTGAGTGCGGCTAAGGAATTCGTTGACCCAATGAGGAGAGCCTTCAATAAGGCCTATGACGAGAGCTTCTTCTTCTTGGTCTCGACCATCTATTTTGGGGTGGGAGGCTTTACTCAAGATTATTGCCAATCTCCGGCGGCCACGAACCCGGCCCAGTAATATGGATGCACGCTCAGGCCTGCAGAGCGGCGTTGGGCCAGAAGGCCACAGCTTCACCGTACAATTGGTAGGCTTTTTTTCCTTCACCAAGACGACGATAAGCCACACCCAGTGCGGTGAGAATAATGGCTCGTTGGTCATCAAAATCTGACCCTGAATGTTGGAGGATTATCAGGGTTTTTTCATAATACGGGATGGCTTTGTGGGCTTCCCAGCGGCGGCTGAAGAGGTTGCCCAGGTGCATCTGGCTGTTGGCTACTTCGGGATGGTCCGGTCCCTGAATTTCTTCGGTCAGGCTGATAGCCCTTTCCCCCATGGTGACGGCTTCAGGCTCCATGACCCGGCGGCTTCTATAGTAGGCGTTGACCAGAAAGTCACGAACCTTTGCTTCATCGAAGCTGCCTTGGGGAAACTCAATTATTAAACGTTCAAGCAGGGGTTCGCCTTTGGCAAAAACCTGATCGTAAAGTCCTGCGGTGATTAAGTCAGCGATTTCCTGGATTTCCGGGGCATATTGCTTGGAAAATACCACGTTGACCGCCGTGGCGGTCGAAAAGGAAAAAAGAATGAGATACAAATACAAAATGCTGGTCCAGAGGCGCATGGACCTCCCGGTTTTCCAAGTGCATCTTCAATGTAAGTGAATAGATTATACCATATTGGTGGGTTGGGAGATAGAGTTGATATAGCATTGTAAAGAACAGACACAATTTCAAAGGCACCACCCAAATGTTTGAGTCTTGGGCCATTTTCAGGTATTGTCAGTCCAGAATCAGATTAATCTTAAAACCAGGAGCCCAAAATGTCCAACCACCCCCATGGTGCAAGCCTGACAATCAAAGTTTTGATCGGCATGGCTCTCGGTATAGCCATCGGGTTAGCTATCAATTTCTCAGGAATGAACAATGATGGTTCCGTTATTAACACATGGTTGGTCCAGGGGCTGTTCCTGGTCGTGGGAAAAATGTTCGTCAACTCTCTGAAAATGTTGGTGGTGCCCCTGGTACTGTTCAGTTTGATCAGTGGGGTGTGCGGCATTGGCAACTTGCGCCAATTGGGGAGAGTGGGCAGCAAGAGTTTCGCTTTATACATGATGACTACGGCCCTGGCCATTGCCACGGCTTTGCTGGTGGCCGGAGTGGTGGCTCCGGGCCAGGGTATGAATGCAGAAACCACTGCCAATTTTTCCGGCAGGGAAGCTCCGGCCTTGACCCAGGTGCTGATCGATATCGTTCCGGGCAATCCGGTGGCGGCCTTGGCCAACGGTGAAATGCTTCAAATTATCTTTTTCTCCATCCTGCTGGGAGTCAGCATTCTGATGGTGGGGAAAAAAGCCGAACCCATTGTCGATGGTGTTGAGCGCATGAACCAAGTGATGATGAAGATGGTGGACATAGTCATGAGCGTGGCTCCATACGCCGTTTTCTGTCTGATTGCCTACTCCGTAGCCAGCCTGGGCATGGGGTTGTTGGGGCAATTGCTGGGGTATGTCCTGGTTCTGATTGGTGTCCTGCTATTCCACCTCCTGGTGACCCTGATGATCACTTTAAAGGTCTTTTCTGGTCTCAATCCGCTGGTTTTTTTACGCAAGATGCGCAATGTGCAGGTTTTTGCTTTCAGCACCGCCAGCAGCAATGCCACTATTCCTGTCACCCTGCGCACCGTGACGGAGCGGCTGGGGGTAGACAATTCAGTGGCTTCCTTCACCATTCCTTTTGGGGCTACCATCAATATGGACGGCACGGCCATCATGCAGGGCGTAGCCACGGTTTTCATCGCCAATGTCTATAACATTGACTTGAGTCTGGGAGATTACCTCACCGTGATTTTCATGGCCGTGCTGGCCTCCATTGGCACCGCGGGGGTGCCGGGGGTCGGTTTGATTATGCTGTCCATGGTTTTTACCCAAGTGGGGCTGCCTGTGGAAGGCATTGGCCTGATTTTAGGAGTGGACCGATTGCTGGATATGGTGCGCACGGCGGTCAATGTATCAGGTGATGCAGTGGTCAGCTGCATTGTGGCCAAAGGTGAAGGAAAATTGGAGACTCAGGAATTCGAAAACCCCAATGCGGGTCTTTTTATCGATGATGAGTTGGAATTTCCGGGGAAGAAGACTTAAACTGTGCAACGCATTGTGGCCTTTGAATCTTGCGGGTTTTGGGGTGTTTACCTAGATTTCTGAGTAAATCACCTGTGTTAGACAAGGTTTCTTTAGGGAGTTTTACTTGGGCGCAGAAAGAAAGATTCCAGGTTTTCCCGGAGAAAAAGCTGGGAAAATTGTCTCGAGTTACTTGGAACAGGAATTAATCTCTAATTCCGCCACAGAGTTGTCTCCCAGTCAAAGGCCCCCCTTGCAAGGCGGCCGTGTGGCTACCCCTGTTATCGAAGCCCTGCCCTGTCCGGTTGTGGCCCTGGACCTCAAGGGAACAGTCACCGTCTGGAATTCCGCTGCCCAACTGGTCACCGGGTGGACCAAAGCTGAAGTGGTTGGCACTGAATTCCCTGCCATCGCCAAACAATACAACCACAAATTCAAGATGGCTTTAGCCTCCGTAGCTGGTGGAGGTAAGATTTTTAATGAGGAATTGCGTGGTTTGAAAAAAGACGGATCCCTGATCCGCATCCAGTTTTCCAGTTCTCCCATTTACAATGAAGAAGGAGTGGTCTCGGGTATTCTGGCCACTTTTGTGGATCAGTCCGAACGCGAACGCCGCATAGAAGCCGAGCTTTCCAAGGGTAATATTTTCATTGAAAATGTCTTGGACAATTTACCCATTGGCCTCTCTGTGAACACCATCGACAAGGGCAATATAGGCTACGCCAATCGCCTCTTCCTGGAAATTTACGGAGGCTGGTCTCAGACTGATTTTACGGATCTGGAAACATTCTTCAGTAATATCTATCCCAACCCCCAGGAGCGGGAGCAGGTCCGCCAACGCATCCTGCAGGATATCGCCACCGGTGATATGGAAAAAATGCAGTGGGATGATATGCGTATCACCTGCCGTGATGGGACAGAAAAAATTCTGGCCGTCAGGAACATTCCCCTGACTGATATGAATCTGATGATTTCCACAGTGCAGGATGTGACCGAACAGAAGTTGACTGAAAAGGCGTTGCGCGAAAGTGAACGGCGCTACCAGGTCATGTCTGAGGCCTCACCTGTGGGAATTTTTCGCCTCGACCACGAGGGGCGCATTTGCCAGGTGAACAAGAAGTGGCGTGAAATTTCCGGCCGCATGCTCTCTGAAGTTTTGGGGCAGAGCTGGGACGTTGCTGTGCACCCTGATGACATGACCAGTGTGCGGGAAATCTGGCAAATGGCTGTGCGTGAACGGCGAGCCTTCAAGGTGGAGTGCCGATTCAAGCGCCCAGAAGGTCGGGCGACCTGGGTCTTCTGTCAGGCGGAACCCATTTTTGGCCAGGGAGAGGAACTGGAAGGGTTCATCGGCTCGGTGACAGATATCAGCTTGCGGAAAAGCACCGAAGAGGAGATTCGCCAGCTGGCTTATTACGATCAGCTGACCCGCCTTCCCAACCGCTCTTTCTTTCTGGAGCAACTGGACCGGGCTATGGCTACGGCCCGTCGCAACGAAAAGCACGTGGCTCTCCTCTTCTGCGACTTGGACAATTTCAAGGATATCAACGACAGCCTGGGGCACGACAAAGGTGATCTGTTACTCCAGTTGATTGCCGACCGGCTGAACGGTTGCATCCGCCGGGGGGATACACTCTGCCGGTTGGGTGGGGATGAGTTTGTCCTGCTGCTGCCCTCGGTGGAAAATGACCGGGAAGCTGTTTCGGTGGCGCGAAAAATCCAGCGCTCCATGAAGAATAGTTTCGATCTTTCCGGGCAGGAAATTTATACCACCACCAGCATTGGCATCGCGGTTCACCCTGAGGATGGCAATGATGTGCAGACTCTTCTGAAGCACGCTGATATGGCCATGTACGCTGCCAAAGGCGAAGGCCGCAACAGATACCGATTCTTCAGTTCCGAGATGAACCGCCGGGCCCAGGAGCGTATGGCCATGGAGGCGGGATTGCGGCGGGCCATTGATAACGAAGAATTCAGCTTGGCCTGGCAGCCTCAGTACTGTCTGGAAACGGGAGTTCTGGTGGGAGTGGAGGCTCTTCTGCGGTGGAAACATCCTAAATTAGGGTCCATCAGCCCTGCCCGTTTTATCCCCCTGGCCGAAGAGACAGGGCACATTCATGCCATTGGCCGCTGGGTTCTGGAGCAGGCCTGCGGGCAAGTCCAGCAATGGCGTCAGGCCGGCCTGGAGCAATTGCGGGTGGCTGTCAATCTTTCAGCCAGTCAGTTTCTGGAACCTGATGTGGTGGGCATGGTGAAAAAGGTGCTGGCCGATACCCAGCTGCCCGCCCACTGGCTGGAATTGGAGATCACTGAAAGTGTGCTCATGATTGATGCAGACGTGACCATGCACACTCTTGGGTGCCTGAGCAACGATGGTGTGAAGTTGGCCATCGATGATTTCGGAACTGGGTATTCTTCGTTGCTCTATCTGAAGAACTATCCCATCAACCGTATTAAAATTGCCCGGGAATTTGTGGAAGATATTCTCACAGTGGACAACGACCGGGCCATAGCCAGCACCGTCATCTCCATGGCCAAAAGCCTCAACATGCAAGTTATTGCCGAAGGTGTGGAGTCAAAGGAACAGGCCGATCTGCTCCGGGATATGGGATGCCACGAAGTTCAGGGATTCCATTACTCCCCGCCCCTGACGGCCAAGGGCTTTCAGGATATTCTGGATAAATAAATCAATCCTGGGAATGGAAGGTGCCACCGAGCCCCACCGGCATGGATTTCAAATTGCCGAAGGTGATACCGTACATAATGCGATCGTCGCGATTCAGGGCCACAAAAGCTCCCGGCTTGAAGGGCCCCATTTTGATGAGACCGGGGTAGACATTCAGGCGATACCGGTAGTCCTTGGTTTTGGCAAACAACAATGAGGCCATCAGCGAATTGTTCCGGTCATAGAAGACTCCCCCTGAGACTGCCAGGTCCAGGGTTTTGCTGATCTCGTCCACGTCCAATAGGTTTTTCGCCACCAGACCCAGTCCAAACGAGAAGCAGCGTCCATCCGGTCGGGTGAAGCTGAGGCCCACTTCCGCATGGCTGCCCCAATGGTAAAACAGGCTGGTGCTGCCCTTTTTATTCAGATGGTATTTGATGGCGTAATTCTGCCCCTGGTTCTGCAGCTCTTCTCGCCAGGGCATGTATACCGGTTGATAGGACCAATCGGCCATGTGCAGGGTTTCACTGAAAAATCGGGCGATCCGGTCATTGCTGAACATGATGATGCCGGCGGGATTGAATATCCAAAAATCAGCCACCGGATCGGTGGTGGGCCCTTGGTATCCATTGTTCTCAACAACCTCATTGAGAAAGTGGTAGGCAAAGATGGTCATGCCGGCCATGGTTTTGGGATGCAGGTAGTCGTTGTAGGTGAAGTACTCTGTCATCATGCGATAACTCATGCCACCGCCGATGAGGTGGTTCATATAGTTGGGCCAGTACTGAGCCTTGCCGGAATTGACGGAAACGGGGATGACTTCCCGGCTCAGAAAATCCCAGAATCCGTTGACGCTGATGGACCACCAGGGGTCCAATAAATTCTTGGTGACGTTTTGCACACCCCGGGCGTACATGATCCGGCCAGGTCTGTTGTCTCGGTTCTCAATTTGCAGAATGCCAAACCCACCGTTAAGGATGAGGCGCGAGGGGGTGATCAGCGACTGGCTGCCATAGTCGAGGCCCCGGTAAAAGAAATATTTTCCTTCTTTACCTTCGATCTGGTCGGTCCAGGGGAGATATGGAGCGTCTTCAGAAGCTTCCATTTCCTGGGCATGAGCGGGACTGACCAGTGGGAGCAGGGTCATCAGCAAAGGCAATAATAAGAGGATCAACCAGATAGGACGGATCATTTATACCAAGTCCACAATGGATCCAAAATCAGGATCGAACATACGTTTGTAGATTCTGGTGGCGAAGCCATCTGTCATACCTGCCAAATAATCACAGATGATGCGGGCCCGGGCTGCTGGTTCAACGGCGTCACTCATTTCTTCTTCAAAATCTCGGGAAAGCAGGGCCAGACGCGGCTTGCCACCTGATAGATAGTTTTCTTCCAGGGCTTGGAACAGTCGTGACAACATGTGATCGCCCTTGTGCTCAAGCTGGCAAACCTGGGGCGAACGGAAGACCAGGTCCACCGCCAAGCTGGCATAAAGTTTTTGTTCCCGTACGAAGACCGGGTCCACTTCCACACCGAAGCGGTACCGGTTGGTGAGGTCGTTCATGAAGGTATCGCGCGGCACCAACTGACAGGCTTCCACAAATGTCCCGATTTTACGGTTCATGACCCGTTCCAGATTCCCTCCCTTAAGTGCATCCAGAAGCTTCTCGATAGTGGTGGCATCTTCGCCCTGCAGATTCAACTTTTCCGCCCAGCGGCTCACCCTGGCCATATCCACAAAGCCGGCATTGGCGCTGTCCACCAAATCGTTCAGGCTGTAAGCGGTGTCGTCGGCCCAGTCCATGATCTGGCATTCCAGACTGCGCAGTGAGTTCCGTTCTTTACCCGGAGTGTATTGGGCAGGAAAAGGACGGCCGGCAAAAACGAAATCCAGGTATTTCTGCTGGTCGTCAAAGATGAAATGATTTTTGGGGTCGTCCCATTGGCTGAAGAGGGTTTTGTACTTGAGAACGCCATCCATGAAAGCACGAGTGGGATTCATGCCCCGACGGGAGCGGCCACTGGTGAAAATGATTTCGGTGATCAGGCGCAGGGTCTGGGCGTTGCCTTCGAACCCGCCCCAGGGTAGCATGAGTTGGTGCAGCATGCCTTCGCCCGCATGACCAAAAGGAGGGTGTCCGATGTCGTGAGCCAGGGCACAGGCTTCCACCAGAGAGATGTCGATGAAAAAATCATCACGAAGGTGCTCACTGGTGCTGTTGAGAGAGCGGGCGATGGAGCCGGCAATCTGGCTGACTTCGATGCTATGGGTGAGGCGAGTGCGGTAAAAGTCATACTCGCCGGAAAGGAAGACCTGGGTCTTGGCCTGCAGACGGCGGAAGGCGGCATTGTGGATGAGCCGATCCCGGCCCCGCTGGAAAACCGAACGGTAGTCGGGGTCCCGGGGATCCAGCTCTTCACAGTCGAAGTCGGTGTAAAATTGGTTTTCAATCATGCCGATCCTTTAGGCTTTTGGCGGCGTTGCCGCACGGCTTCATAAAGCAGGACAGCCGCAGAAGTGGAGACATTCAGGCTATCGCCGGTGCCGTGCATGGGGATGCCCACAGTGAGATCGCAGTGGGTCATCATCTCGGGGCTCAGGCCGTCGTGTTCGGTGCCCAGAACCAGAGCCACAGGTTGTTTTAAATCGATTTCGTCCCAGCTGTGGTCGGCGATGGGGCTGGCCGCCACCAGGCAAACACCCTGGTCTTTCAAAAATTCCACCACGATTTTACTCTCGGCCACTACGGTGGGAACCGAGAAAAAAGAACCTCGACTGGCTCGCAAAACGTTGGGGTTGAACAGGTCAGTGCCGCCTCCGCAGATGATGACGGCATGGGCGCCGGCGCCATCGGCAATGCGCAGGGCTGCGCCCAAATTGCCCGGTTTTTCTACGGCTTCCAGCAGCAGTAGGAGAGGGGCTTCCTGGTCCATTTTATTAAGGTTGAGATCTTCCAGCTCGATTCGCACCTGGGGCGCGACCACCAGAAGGCCTTCGCTTTTTTCCCGGTAGGAAACCTTGTCCATGACCTGGGAGGCCAGTTCCACTGCTTGATGTGCAGTGGGGAGGTCTAACAATTGCTGCAGCAAAGGCAGGTCTGCATCAGCCAATAATTCGCGGCAGAAATAGACTGCGCTGAT
This sequence comes from Candidatus Krumholzibacteriia bacterium, assembly GCA_016744705.1. GTDB lineage: Bacteria > Krumholzibacteriota > Krumholzibacteriia > LZORAL124-64-63 > LZORAL124-64-63 > LZORAL124-64-63. The sequence goes on along the minus strand of JADGDU010000003.1, from coordinate 80,597 downwards.
GGGATAACCAGCATTCAGGGCATGGCGGATCACTTTGGGTTCTTCAATGATGGTGACCTGGGCCCGGTCCCGATCCCGACGGTTGCGCAGCCGGACCAGATCTTTGACCTGGTCGTTCTTCAAGCTGGTGATGAGCAGAGGCCGCTGGTTCATGTTCATCCGTCAGGCAAAAGTACAAATCTGTTCGATCTCTTCGGGCAGAGGAGCAATTTTTCGATCCTCATAGTTGAAGCAGGTCATGCCCGTTTCCATCAGGGCTATTTTTGAGGCATCACTTTTACGGGTCACGCTGTAGAAGAGCCGAAACCCGCAACGGGAGGGCTCACCGGCAGCAACTTTGAAGACCAGACGGTCTCCCGCGAATGCTTCACCCTTATAAATACCAGCCACATCGCCCATGATGAGGCCCACCCCTGCACAGTCCATTTCGGACCATCCTTTGGCTTCCAGAAAGGCCACCCGGGCCTCGTGGACCAGGGAGAGCATACGGTCGTTGCCCAGGTGCCCGCCGTAGTTGATATCAGTAGTGCGCACGACAATTTCGACACGAAAGTCGTACTTGGCCAGGGCATGAATTGAGACTCGGGGCATTTTGTTTCTTTCCTCTGTTTCTACTGAATTTTCAGCCTATCAAAACACCTGCGATGGTAGCAGTTAACCAGGAGGCTATGGCTCCGCCGAACATAGCCTTCAGGCCCATGGCTGCCACATCGGCCCGTCGGTCGGGAGCGATGGTGCCGATGCCGCCAATTTGAATGGCGATGCTACTGAAGTTGGCAAATCCGCAGAGGGCATAGGTGCCGATGACGACGCTGCGAGGGGACAGGGCACCTGATTTGGCGGCAGCCCCCAGTTCGATATAACCCATAAATTCATTGACGGCGATTTTGGTGCCCAGCAGGTTTCCAAAGACGGCTGCTTCACTCCAGGGCACACCCATGATCCAGGCCACAGGCGCAAAGATATAGCCAAAGATCTGCTGAAGAGAAAATCCAACCAGGCCCAGTCCATAATTGACCATGGCCACCAGTGAGATGAAGGCCAGCAGCATGGCACCCACATTGGCCGCCAGTTTCAGGCCCATGGTGGCACCCCCGGCGGCGGCATCCAGGACATTGCTGTATTCCTTGGGGATATTCAGGGACACCGTGCCCCGGGTGGGAGAATCTTCAGTCTCTGGGTACATGATTTTGGCCACCACCAGAGCAGCCGGAGCCGACATGACACTGGCGGCCAGCAAATGCCCGGCGTCAATGCCGAAGCGCACGTAGGCTGCCATCACGCCACCAGCCACCGTGGCAAACCCGCCAACCATGACGGCCATGAGCTCACTCTTGGTCATCGTGCCCACATACGGCCGAATCACAAAGGGGGCTTCCGTTTGTCCCACAAAAACATTGGCCGCGCAGCTGAGGCTTTCACTGCCACTGGTGCCCATGGTTTTGCGCATGACCCAGGCCATGCCTGAGATCAGTTTCTGCATCACGCCCAAGTGGTAAAAGAGCGCCATCAGGCTGCTGAAAAAGATGATGGTGGGCAAAATGTGGATGACAAAAACAGTGCCGATGGGAACCAGTTGGCCGGTGACGGAATTGGTGGCCTGGATGAATCCGCCTTCAGGGTTGATATAGGCCACAAGGTTTTCATCGGTGCGGTAAAGGTTGCCCCAGAGGAAACTGGCACCGGCGTCGGTGAAACCCAGCAGGCGGTTGACAAAGTTCCGGGCCCCGCCAAAAAAGGCCGATCCCCAGGGTGTTTTCAGCAAGAGAACAGCCAGGGTGATTTGCAGACCGATACCCCAGCCGGCGGCTCGCCAGGGAAATTTGCGTCGGTTGTTGCTCAGAACCCAGGCCATGGCCAGCAGGACAAAAATACCAAGCAAGGATGTCAGATTGTTCAGCACAGGGGCCTCCGAAAGAGTGAAAGCAAACTCTCAGTAAAGGAATCATGAGATTATTGGACAATAATGGGGCTTCGTCCACTGTTTGTCAGTTTTTGGTTGGAATCTCAGCGCAATCCAGCCTCCCTCAAAAAGCGACTTTCACGTCCTTTGGTGCAGATTATCTCCAGCCGCCACTTAGCCCGGGTCATGGCCACATAGAACAGTCTGCGTTCATCCTCAATGCTATCTTCATCCTGGCCCTTGCCGTGGGGTGTTTGACCTTCATCGGCGCCGTAGATAATGACCCTGTCCCATTCACGACCTTTGGCGGCGTGGATGGTGGCCAGTTCCACGGGGGATTCGGAGGTAAAGAGTCGAGCGCTGGCACTCTTGACCTCTTCCAGAAGCCGGGAGGTCCGCGCCAGCAAAACAATTTTCTGGGGGTCGGCTTCGTGGATCAGGCGGGCTGCCGTAGCTGCCCCGGCTGCCCGTGTGGCAAAGGAAGCCACCACGATCTTTCCTTTTATTTTGGCCCCCGCCAACAGTGGCTTGTTGAACCGCACCTTGTTATGCCTGATCAATTTTCGAGAGGCGTTGGTGATGCATTTTCCGCAACGGTAATTTCGGGTCAGGGCATGGCGCTCCAACCCGGGATAGACCTGATCCAGTTCGATGATCCTTTGCACCGTGGCTCTGCGCCAGGCATAGATGCACTGGTCTTCGTCGCCGACGCAGAATAGGGAGTCTTGTGGAGCTGCCAAAATGCCTACCAGCAAAGCCTGTGAAGGCTCGATGTCCTGGTATTCATCCACCAGCAACCGGTGGAATTGGTTTTGCCAGCGATGGCGCACCTCCCGGTTGCTTTGGAGTAGGGAAACACTGTTGGCCACGAGGTCGTCAAAATCCAGCAAGTTGAGCCTGCGGAGTTTCTGCTCGTATCTGTGGAAAAGTTCAGCTGCGAGTTGTTGGCCGGGATCCGAAGCTTGCTTCAGGGCTTCCGAGGAGGAAATCATGGCCGAGAGTTTGTAGTTGCTGATGATGTTGCGGGCTTCGGTGGCGGAGATCGGTGGTCCGGAAGAAGTGCTGTGATCGCTTATGACCTGGTTGATGATTTGGTCCAACTGTATCTCACCCAATCCACCTATATTTTGGCGCAGGCGATTTTCGGTTTTGAGGATGGCCAATCCCATGCCGTGAAAACTGCGCACCACAACACCTTCGACTCCAGCTTTCATAAGCCGTTGCCGAATTTCCACTGTGGCGTCTCGGTTGAATGACATGCAAAGAATTTTCCTGGCCGGTGTGCCACGCCGGAGCAATTCCCTGACTCTTTGAATAAGGACGGTGGTTTTTCCGCTGCCCGCCGGAGCGATGACCTGGACCACGCCATCGCCGGCCTGGACTGCTGCCTTTTGCTGGGGATCCATACGTGCGGTTTCCGGTTGGGTAGGGGCAGCGTTCCTTGGTCGTGACAGTTTGTTCCCAAAATGTCGCCACCAGCTGACAGAAACAGGAACGGGAATGCGACGGGGAGAAGAGCCTTGATCCAGCAAATATTTTATTCGTTCAACCGTCCATTGATAGCGCCAGTGAGGATCGAGGTCCGTAATTTTTTGAGCCTTCTTCTCCAAGGTAAAGTCGGTTGAGATCAGCAATGTGCAACCATGGCGAAAGGCCGGTTCCATCAGATAACCATAGAGGGTCATCAGGTCTTCGTTGTTGTAGCATTGCACCCCCAGCAAGGCTATTTTCTCATGACGGGAAAACAGTTTGAGGATTTTTTCGGCAGGGTTAGCCAGGGAGGATCGGGCTGTTCCGGTGATCCGGCAGGACCTGGCCTGGGTCTGGATACGGTGAAATTCCAGAACGTGGAAGCCCTGGTGTTTAAGCATTTTGAGAGTTGGGGCGGAGGTCGTCCAAATGATTCTTCTGGTTCGCAGGCTAGGGGCTCCGATGGTTAGAGGTTTCCTGGGGCAGCAAGTAACTGGCCATGGTACCTCTGAGTTGTGGTATCATTGGCGTTAATTCAGGCCGTTTTCATGGTGATACAGGAGGATGATCGATGCCTTTTTTCCGCACAATGGCAGCTTTAACTCTGTTTGGTCTCGTTTCAATATCCATGGCTCCAGCAGCTTTTGCAGCCACCTTGACGGTCCATGCAGACGGCAGCGGAGATTTTCCCACCATCCAGGATGCGGTGCTGGCTTCTACTCAGGGTGATGTGATTGAGTTGGCGCCCGGAACCTACACCGGGCCCGGAAACACCGACGTCAATATCACAGATCTCATGATCACGTTGCGTTCCCAATCGGGCCTGCCTGGCCAAGTCTTTATTGATTGCAATGCCAATAGCAATGATCCACGCCGGGGGCTCCTCGTGCTTGGCGCCGGGTGCTCCGGAACCCTCATCGAAGGTCTGACCATCATCAACGGTTTTGGTTATCAAAATGGAATCACCAGTGCGGGGGCTTTATTGATCGGAAATTTCGCTTCACCCATAGTGCGCAACTGTGTTTTCGAGAACAATCATGCAGGCATAGAATGGAATCATGGGGGCGGCGCGGTTTATGTAGACGGTCATTGCGACGCGACTTTCGAAGGATGCGAGTTCCGGAATAACAGTGCCTATTTTGGTGGGGCCGTGGGAGTCAATCACTTCTCCACAGCAGAATTTTTTGACTGTCAGTTTCTGGACAACACCGGAGGACGCGGCGGAGCAATCTGGGGCAACTCCACCAACAAGACAGGGTGCCTTTTTGCCCGCAACAGTGCCGATGAAGGGGGCGCTATTTGGGGCAATGGCTACAATGACGAATATTCTGCCAACTGCACTTACAGTGGGAATAGCGCGCCGGTGGGTGGGGCCATTTATGCTCTGCCAAACTACGGCTCCCCTGTGATCCTGGTGGATACGATCATCGCCGATTGTCCCGTAGGGGAAGCCATCTGGGCGCCGGCTGGCATACCAGTGCAACTGTCCTGTAGCGATTTGTATGGCAATGCAGGGGGAGACTGGATCGGTACATTTGCCTCGCAGGTAGACCAGGATGGCAATTTCTCAGCCAATCCCTGCTTCTGTTCCCCCGAAACCGATGAGTTCACTCTCTGTGAAGACAGCTTTTGCCTGCCGGGTCATCACCCCTGGGGATGCGATCAGTTGGTGGGAGCTTATGGCCTGGGTTGTGCAGAATGCTCGTGCTCCGGTCCAGTCAGCACTGAGCAGACCAATTTTGGTTCTCTCAAGGCTATGTACCGATAAAGAAAATTCAATGAACATCACGGGCGAGGAGCACTAGTCTTGATTACGGACCATTTATTGCCAACAAAAGCTCCCGTCCTGATCTGGTTCCGGCAAGATTTGCGTTTGGCTGACAATTCTGCCCTGACGGCTGCGGCAGCCATGGGGCAGCCTGTGTTGCCTGTGTTCATCCTTGAATCAGGTGATGGTCAACGGAGGTGGGGCGGAGCCAGTCGCTGGTGGCTGCATCACTCTTTAGCCTCACTGGCAGCCAGTTTGAAAAAGAGAGGGCTGCCACTTGTGCTGGACCGCGGAGACCCTGCCCAGGTGTTGTCCCGTCTGGCACGGGAATCTGGGGCCTGCTGTATTCATTGGAATGCCAGGCATGAACCCAGGGAAGTTGCCCAGGATTTGGTTGTAAAGGGCACTCTGGAAAAAGCTGGGCTCACAGTGGTGGAGCACCTGGCCAACCTATTGGCCCATCCCACTGATTTGGCCACCGGGCAAGGCGGTCCTTATAAGGTCTTTACGCCATACTGGAAAAAGTTTCTTCAGACTCAGGTCTTGGATTCTCCCTTGCCTGTCCCAACGAGATTTGTGGTGCCCAGTGCCATCCCCGCAAGCCAGGATTTAGCCAGTTGGAATTTGTTGCCTAAAATTGGTTGGGATTCCGGATTGCAGGAAAGCTGGAAACCAGGAGAAGGGGAAGCCCGGGCCTTATGGGATGTCTTTCGTGCCGGCCCCATGCTGGCCTACGGAACCCAACGTGATATTCCTTCCCGCCATGGAACGTCTCGCCTCTCACCGTACCTACATTGGGGAGAAATCAGTTCCCGCCAACTGTGGCATGACGCCCAAAATATAGAAGGGTCCGAAGGTTTCCTGCGCCAGTTGGTTTGGCGAGAATTTTCCCATCACTTATTGCACCATTTCCCCCACACACAAGCGGAGCCCCTGCGTAGCCAATTTTCCTCTTTTCCCTGGGACGGTGATCCTGCATTGCTGGCCTCTTGGCAAAAAGGTCAAACGGGTTTCCCCTTGGTGGACGCGGGGATGCGCCAACTTTGGCACTCTGGGTGGATGCACAATAGAGTGCGCATGGTGGTGGCTTCCTTTCTGGTCAAGCATCTGCTCTTGCCATGGCAGGATGGAGCCAGTTGGTTCTGGGACACCCTGGTGGATGCCAGTTTGGCCAACAATACCTTTGGCTGGCAATGGGCAGCAGGTTGTGGTGCCGATGCGGCGCCTTTTTTCCGGATTTTCAACCCCATAACCCAAGGCAAACGCTGGGATCCTCGGGGTAATTATATCCGGCGCTGGGTGCCCGAGTTGGCCGGCCTGCCTGATAAACTTATCCAGGAACCGTGGACTGCTTCAGAGGCGGTCCTGGAGCACCTGGGAGTTAAGCTGGGTAGAGATTATCCGTTCCCGGTTGTGGACCATGCCTGGGCCCGGCAGCGAGCTCTAGATTCTTACGGGCAAATGCGGGGGTGATCAAGGGCTCTCATGGCTGAAGGGGGACGATAGAAACCCCCAAAGAATCCACGGCCGCGGACCCGAACAATCCAATGCCACCTTCCACGTGAAACAGAGGAGGATCCACCCCTTCTCCAACATTGCCTCCAAAAACAAAACTGCCCCCGCCCTGGGGAATGGTGCGCTCAAGGTCGTACCAGTTGCGGTCCACTGCAAAGGCTTTGAAGAGATGACGTCCATCAAAGAATACGCTGAACCATGGCAGGCGCAGGGATTCATCCACACCGCTGAGAATGGGCGAGGAGCCCTCCCGGGGTAGGTCAAGAAAATCTTCCGGCTCGAAAAATGGAGGGTCAATGACATAGCCGGCCTCGGGATCCAGGCTGAACAAAGCCACTTGAAAACCATAGGCGCCATAATGTTCTGCAGGTTGGGCGAGCCGGCCATCAACCAATCCTTCGGCATAAATCAGTTGGTTGTCGGGGTGGGTGTAGGCCCCATCGCCCAGCTCGGCGAAGGTGCGCAATTCTCTCACTACGGTGCTTCCATCACTGGACAACAGAACCCAATCTTCCACGGAAAAGTTTGTGGGTGTGAGGGTGGTTGCCCGCAGGGCCTGGCCGTTGGTTGTGGTTACGGTGATATCATATTGAGTGCCCTGCCTAACCAGGCCTGTGGTGCCAGGCATGGGACTGTAGAAAGCTACAAACTCATCCTCATATTGGGCCAAAGATTCTTGATATCTAACGACTCCGCCGGACCAGGATATCTCCATGTCAGCACCATATTCGTGGGCATCTGCCAAGGTGTAGGGGACATTCGGGGCCAGGGTTCTGGTCAGGCGCACCTTGGGGAAGGAATCACCCACAATCATGGTCGCATCAATGACCAGCACTCCCACTGCGTCAGGGGCAAACAGAGTGGCTGGGTCTCGATCGGTCGAGCAACCAGTCCCAAAGAGAGTCATGATCAGAAGACCAAGGTATGGAATGATGTTTCTAGAATTCAATATTCACTCCCAGGCTGGGAATCAGAGGTAACATTTTGACGACGGTGGCTTCGGTTAGGTCTTCTTCGGTATCGTATTGCACAAACCACTCGTTGCGGCGGTTGTAGACGTTGAAAATTTCAGCGACAAATTCGCCTTTGAGGCCGAACAACCGGATGGGGCGGCGGGCACTCAGATCCATCCGGTGATAGGGTAATAACCGGCCACTGTTACGAGAGCCGGACAGAATCTGACCCGTATCATCTATGCCATTGGTGGATGGATCCTGAAGCTGGTACCGTGCCGCAGCCGGGGTAAAGGCCTGCCCCGAGGCATAACGCAGTACTGCCGCCAGACGCCAGGATCCGGCTTGACGGGTCAGCATGAGGTTCAAGTCGTGCCGGCGGTCGTATTTGGGGGCAAAACTGTTGCCGCCATTGATCTCATCAAAGGTGCGCTGGGTCCAGCCGAGTGTATAGCCAAGCCAGCCAGACCAATTTTCCCGCTGGTGGCGCAGAAATACTTCCACACCCCGGGCGTAACCTTTTCCTCCGGTGACGAAGAGGTCATCGGTCTGGAGGCTGGATTGGTCCGCGGGGACGTTGTTGTCCAGGACCACCAGGTTTTTCAATCCGGTGTTATAGGCCTCGATACTGATCTTTGTATTTTGGGTCGTTTGCCAGTCTGCACCGAGCACCACTTGCCAGCTGCGTCCCAGGTCGGCCGATTCATCGATGGGCACATAATAATCCCCAGAGGAAAAGCCCTCTGTGGCAATCAATTGCAGATACTGGTTGTAGAGGCCACCGCCCACTTTCAACCGCAAGTCGGGTTTGACCTGGCGGCTGGCAGAGAAGCGGGGTTCCACAAATTGTCGACTCCCATTGGAGAGATAGCTGTAACGGAGGCCAGTGCGCACGGTGGTCTGATCATCAGGGAACCAATTGTCTTCTAAAAATGCGGCCAGTTCTCCCGCCCTGTTGCCGTAATCCAGAGAGTTATTTTGATTGAAGTTTTCCAGGTACTGAAATTCATACCAAGAATAGCCAAGACCACTGATCAAACGATGATTGTCTCCCGCTTGCCAATCCAACTGGCCCTTGAGGCTGGTGTCTTTGAGGGAGTTGGTCACTTGATACGCAGTGGAAAGAATCTCTGCGTTTGTTTCGCTGTTATACCGGCTATGAGAGAGGGTGATTTTGCCTTCCAAATAGTCGGTTAAATAACGCTCGTGACTGAGAGATCCTGCCGTGTTTCCCCAGCCCAGATTGATTTGGGTGTCGGTGTCCAGGTCCACTTCCACATTGTCCCGGCCCTTGTAAAAAAGAAGCCGGGTCATCCCTCCGCCTCGGTAGGAGGTGTAGCCAAAATTGGTGTCATAAAAATACCATTGGGGGATGGGGTCTTCTGGGGTGCTGAGGGCCTTGAGCATGGGTTCGAGGAAGCTGCGGCGGCCCCCGACCCACCAGTGATCTTGGCCCGCGCGGCCTTCCAGGAAAATTCGTCCTGATATAAAACTGAGGCCCACCTTACCGCTGGTTTTGGGTTTTGTTTCGTGTTTCAGATCCACATCGATGAGACCACCCAGCCGACCTCCATAGGATGCTGGGTAGGCCCCTTTGAAGAGGGAGATACTGTTCACTGCATCGTTGTTAAACGTGGAGAAAAAGCCGAAGGCATGAGTGGGGTTGTAGATGGTGACCCCTTCCATCATGATTAAATTCTGATCTGGCCCGCCGCCACGGATGTAAAGGCCGCTGGAAACGTCAGACGCCGATTGAACTCCAGGCAGAAGCTGCAAGGCGCGCAAGGGATCGTCTTCAATGATGCTCGGGATTTCAGCTAGGGTTTGTTGGTCCAAACTTGTGTAGCCGGTTTGCAAATCTTGTTCGATATCGGTGGATTGGCCCATGACCACCATTCCTTCCATGATCACGCCATCGAAACTAAGGTTGATCTCAAGGAAAAGGCTGTCCGTTGCGATCAGGCTGAGTTCCATTTTTTGGGTGGCATAGCCGCTGGCACCAATGGCTAATTGAAACAAACCGCCAGGCAGGTCTTCAAATTGAAAGCCGCCACGGCCATCCATTTTCGGCTCATAGGCTGTAGCCGCAGGCTCATCCTGAGCAAGCAGAGTGACACGGGCGCCAACAATGGCCAACCCGGTATCACTGGCAGCAATGAGCCCCCCGACCTTGGCGGCAAAAGAGGGCGTGGGGCAACTGAGGACCAATAGCATCAAGCACGCCAATATCTGCCAAGGCCGGCTGGGTCTTTTGTCAATCTGCAACTTCATGGCCAAAAAATTCCTTTGCTAATCAGGATGAGCATGCCTTCTCAGTTTATCTGGCCGACTTATTTTTCACCACCATAAAGCTGCATATTTCCAGTTTGAATGGCCCTGGGTTTTTGTCGGCCAACATGAAGATGAGTTGCTGCAAAGCTTCGGTGTCTAGGGGAGGGTAGTTATTCTGGATCCGTCCCCGAAAGACGGGTTCGAAGTCCTCAAATGCCAGATGCACAGTTGTCCATTGACCGGCCGGAGCAGTGAAGGCGGCCCGGTAAGACACACCGTCAAAGCGGTTGTCGGTCCGGAAACGCAATTGGTATTGGCGGTCATCCCCCTTGACTTGAAACTCAACACCGGAAAAGCTTGAGAAATTGACAAAGGGCAGAGCGGTGCGCACCGAGGCAAAGCCTCCATTGTTCTCCAGGGACAGAATGCCAGAGAATTCGCCAGTTCCATTGCCGGTCACTTTCATGGCGCTGCTCGATAGACCTCCCATAACACCATCGTTAACCGCGTACCATTGATGCGGGTGGTCCTGGGAGAAATTCAGGATATTGGTATCAGAATTCATCGTGTTTTCTCCCATAGCCGGCAAGGTGGCGGTGGCTAAGATTAATCCAATGATGACTGTGGAATTCATTTTTGACGACATGCCCGCTCTCTTCATTTGAGTCCTGGGGAGAAGCCCGGTAATTGGAAAGGGCCTTCGCCAATTCGAAGGCCCTTGTGGTTCTTAAGGGTTGGGTATCACTTGCGCCGCTTGCCAGGTGTGTTCTTGTTTGGCCACTAAAGGTTTTCAGGAATCAGTACAGTATCGATGGCATGCACGGTGCCGTTGCTGGCTTCAATATCTGTCTTGATGACGTTGCATCATTTGTGAGCACTTCATCTAGTCCGGCTGCTTTGATTGCTGCTACCAGGGTGCTGAAGCCAGCTTCTTTGGCCAGGGGGAAAATGGCGGGTGCCATGGCTTCTTCTGGGTGAGTGTGCTTGGCTGTGGAGCCACATGATCCGGCTAAGGCGGGCGCGCTTGCGCTTACTAAGAGGCTCATGGTCATCAAGACTACGGCGATTCTATTTGTGTTTTTCATTTTATTTTTACTCCAGGTATGACGGTCTTGGTTTCTGAATTCTTCATTTGCAACAGTGGGGAAGCCCCCCACCGGTGAGCATACAATAGCAGCAGTGATGGTTTTGTCAATAAAAAGCTGTATAAAAACTATACAAAAGGTGGTTTAAACAAAATAACGGCAACTTAGAAGTGGCTCAAATGTCTCTGAGAGCCTCTTCAAACCCTTCAACACTGGAAAATACCTGAGCACCGATTTGGGCCAGGGATTGGGAATACGAGAGCACGGCCTGGCCACCAGCAATCATGGGGATATCGTCACCCAGAAAATGCCGCAGTTCCTTTAATTCATCCATAGTGGCGCTGTCGCCGTGGGGATAAATTAAGCTCAACAGAATGGCCCGGGCACCGCGGATTTTCATGGCAGCGGCTATATCTTCCGCAGGAATATTGGCGCCAAGGTAAAGAACATCCCATCCCGCTTCAAAGGCTGTGGCAGCCGCCAGAAGGGCACCTAATTCATGATCCTGGCCCGCCGGCGTGGCTACAGCCAGAACCGGAGCTCCTGCAGGCACCCTGTACCGGGCATTGATGGATGTCAGAAAAGCGACCACAATGCCTGTAGCCATGTGTTCGTGAGATACGCGGAGCTCTCCATCCTGCCAGAGGTTTCCTATCTCAGTCATGAGGGGGACCAATAGTTTTCGTCGCAAATCAGGTTTGCTGAGGTCAAGAAGTCCTTTGTTGAGAACAGCATCCAGAGCTCGGGGGTTTAACGTCTTTACCGCATTCAAGGCTTCTTGAAGGAGGGTATGAACATTACTGAGATGGTCTGTTTGTTGGGGGGAAAGGTGGTAGTTGGCTTCTTCGTTCTCTGCGTATAAAGCTTGAAGTTCGGCTATCGGCAAATGGGCCACGTCCCCAATACGGTATCCATTTGTGGTTAGATATTTGAGAATCGTCAGTTTTTGGACATCAGCATCTGTATACTTTCGGCGATCGGTGGCACTGCGCGCCGGAATGACAACGTTGTAGCGTCTTTCCCAGGCCCGCAGTACCAATTGGGTCAAACCAGTGCGTCGGGAAACTACAGCAATGCTATGCCGGGGAACAAATTGTAGTTCGGTTTGGCTGTCGGGGCTCATGGAATACTCTCTGTCTTTGCCAACGAGATTTGAAAAATTCAGTGCCATTGATATATACATTGTATAGATTTTGTACAAAATTTTCCAGTAAATATTTTCTTGTCTAAATCTCACGTTAATGAAAAGTGGCCAAATGTATATTCTGAAGACATCCCAGCGAGTTTCAGCGAAACTTGAAACGGTTTTCAGCTTTTTTTCCAAACCGGAAAATTTAGCGACCATTACCCCGGCCTGGTTGGGTTTTAATATTCTGACGCCTTCGCCTATCACTATGCGGGTGGGTGCTTTAATCGACTATGAAATCAAACTGGGGCCCGTTCCTACACATTGGCGGACCATGATTACAAACTATGAACCGGGTGAGTCTTTCGTGGATGAGCAACTGAGTGGCCCGTATAGTTTCTGGCACCATTCTCATGGATTTGAAGCCATTCCTGGTGGGACTATGCTGCATGATGAAATTCGATACCTGCCACCCTTTGGGACCTTGGGGCGCTTGGTTCATGCTTTGATGATCAAGAGGCAACTGCTGGGCATTTTTCGTCATCGGCACCGGGTGATTGCTGATAAGTTTGGTGGTTTCCTGGAGGATTACACGGATCCTGCTATCACCACCGCTGACGCTTCTGGACAATAAAAATGGGGCAGCTTCATGATGAAGCTGCCCCATACGAAACATTCTGAAAAAGGAATCAACCAGCGAATTTTTCGCTCGCTACATTCCAGTTCACCAGATTGAACCAGGATTCGATATAAGCGGGACGGGCGTTGCGCTTGTCTACGTAGTAGGCATGCTCCCAGACATCGATGGTCACCAGAGGGGTTCCATTTCCGGTCAGGGCGGTGCCCGCATCGTCGGTGTTGGTGATTTCCAGTTGGCCATTGCTGTTTTTGACCAGCCAAGTCCAGCCCGAAGCGAAATTAGTGGCTGCAGATTTGGTGAAGGCTTCTTTGAACTCGGCAAAGCTGCCAAAGCTGCTGTTGATGGCATCGGCCAGAGCGCCGGTGGGCTCACCGCCACCTTCGGGGCTCAGGCCCATGAAATAGAAGGTATGGTTCCAGACCTGGGCCGCGTTGTTGAAGAGGCCACCGGCAGGAGCGGTTTTGATGATCTCCTCCAGAGACTTGTCGGCAAACTCGGTGCCTGCGATGAGGTTGTTCAGGTTGGTCACATAGGCATTGTGATGTTTGCCATGATGGTATTCCAGGGTCTCGGCTGAGATGTGGGGTTCCAGTGCATTTTTGGCGTAGGGCAATTCAGGCAAAGGATGTGCCATGGTTTTCTCCTTATGGAATATCGAGAGTAGTTGATCCGCGAAAGGGATCATGGAATTATTTATTATCCCCGACAGGATAGTTTCAATTTCTGAGGGTCGCAACAGGTGGAGCGGTTGACTCCATGGTGGTGGTGGACGATAGTTCCCTGTTGCAGCATGGACTGGAATTAGCAATCGAAGGTTGGACATGAGTTTTAGTCGTCATTTTTTTAAAAAGCATTACCGGAACTGGTTGGATTCCCTGCCGGATGAGCTGGCGGTGCAAATCATGTATTTCCGTACCTTTAAAAAATTTATGAACCTGAAGTCACCCAAAACTTTCAATGAAAAGTTGATTTGGAGAAAGATTCATCAACGGGATCCGCGGTTCACGGTTTTTGCCGATAAAATTGCTGTGAAGGATGAAATTAGCCGGCTGATTGGACAGGAACACATCATCCCCACCTTGTGGTCGGGTCAGAATCCAGAAGAAATTCCCTTCGACCAGCTGGCCCCCCCATATGCCATCAAAGTCAGCCACAGCTCTGGACTGAATATTTTCGTAAAAACGGCCAAGGATCTGGATTCTGTGGCCACCATTTCGTCCATGAAAAAACAGCTTTTATATTCCCACCATCACCTCTTTCGGGAGTGGTCATATTTGGGGATTCCGCGTCGGGTTCTGGTTGAAAAAATGCTGATCGCCGAAAACGGTCAACCACCCGTGGACTACAAGTTTTACGTTTTTCACGGAGAAGTGAAGATCATCCAGATTGATACTGACCGGTTTGATGATCACTATCAACTTTACCTGGATAAAAACTGGGAAACTCTGCCTTTCAGGAAAGATTGCAAGCCCATGGATGGTCCCCCGCCGAAACCGGCGCGCCTGGACAAACTCCTGGAACTTGCGGTGGCCATTGGCAGCCAGTTTGATTTTGTCCGCGTGGATCTCTATGACACCCCGGAGGGCATCTTCTTTGGCGAGACGACTTTCTACCCCGGTGCTGGAGACGGCCGTTTCCAACCCGAAAAATGGGATGGCATCATAGGCTCCTATTGGAATACACATGACCAGATCCCAAGCTGACGCCGCCTTCTCGGCCCCCTTTCTGGCGTCTTTAAGCAACATGGTTCTGCGCAGCATGACCTTGGTTTCGCGATTTGCATTGACCCTTTTCATCGCTAAATTTATGGGCATTGCCGAGGTGGGGGCCTACGGCTTGGTTGTGGGTCTTGTCAGCATGACGCCGGTTGTGGTGGGCTGGGGTGCCAACTATTTCATGTCCCGCTCTTCGGTGGGTGAATCCCGGGTTGTGGCTGGGCAGAAACTCAAAGACCGCCTTGTTCTAACTTTACTCAGTTTGCTGGCCGCTTTTATTCTGGGGCTTACGGCCATCAAGTTGGGGATAATTTCCGAAGTCAGTTTCCTGTTGCCCACTCTGGTCATTATTCTTTTTGAAACGTTGGCGTGCGACATTCAAGCCTGGCTTGTAGCCAGGCATATGACCCTACATTCCAACGCGCTCCTGTTCATCCGCTCGTCCCTGTGGGCGCTCATCATGATGACTTTGGCTTACTTTTCTGAGTCTTACAGGGAGTTGGGGTACTTTATAAAAGCATGGGCTGTTTTTGAAGTCCTGCAGGTCTTTCCTCTCCTGTTCTTTTTGCGCAAGTGGCCCCTGAAAGAGATTGCCCGTGCTCCGGTGGATACCACCCGGATCAAAGAATACGTCACCAATGGAAAATTCATTTATTGGAATGAGATTGGACTGGTGGGAACGCTCTACCTTGATCGCTTCATCATCAATGGACTTTTGGGCTTGGACCTGACGGGTATTTATACGTTTTATTGGTCCATCGCCAACGGCGTCAATGCTCTCATCGTCACGGGCATTATCCAAATCACCACTCCGCACATGGTACAATCGGTCAAGGATCGCAATTTCAATCTGTGGCAGCAGATTTTTAGCAAGCTCCTGCAAAAAACCCTGTTTTCCACATTGCTGTTGAGTGTGGTCATTCTGGGGGTGCTTTCCGTGGTTTTACCCATGATGCGTGTGGGTGAGTTTGGGACATATTGGCCTTTGGCTGCTATGTTGATGGCTGCAAATATTCTGCGGCTTCTGTCCAGTTGCGCCAACAGTGGGCTTTCCAGCCAATATTTGGACACGCACTTTGCTTCCATTGGGTTGATGGGACTGGTGCTCTCGTTAGTATTGAATGCAATTTTCATCTATTTTTGGGGATTGTACGGAGTTGCCGGTGCGGCCATCATGACCCATGCTATCTTATTCCTGGCCAAGTTCAGAATACTGAAGCGAGAAGGCCGGCAAGAATGACCAAGTCTATCCAAAGGAAAACCAATGACCTACAATGATATCCTGACCCGCCTGCGATATGCCTTTGACTATACGGACGCGCAGCTGGTCACCATCTTTGCCGAAGCGGGGCATGAAGTCACCAGGGACCAGGTGAAGAACTGGCTTTCCAGTGAAGAAAATCCCTCCTACGTCCAGCTGACTGACAATGATCTGGCCCATTTTCTTAATGGCCTTATCAACCACCGTCGGGGAAAACGGCCGGGGCCACAACCGGTGGCGGAGACACGCCTGAACAACAATCTGATCGTCACCAAATTGAAAATCGCCCTGAATCTGAAGGGTGAAGACATGATCAACCTGATGGATCTGGCTGATTTTCGCTTGAGCAATCACGAACTCAGTGCTTTTTTCCGCAAGCCGGAAAACAGACATTACCGGAATATGAATGACCAGGTTCTCAGGTATTTTTTACGTGGGTTGCAGCTGAAGTATCGGCCTGGGCAGGTTTAAGAAGCCGGGTTTATTGTGGGAGCAAATTCCTCCAATGCGGCTACTGCTTCACTGAGTCTGACAGGTTTTCCCAGGTGCCGATTCATGCCGGCTTCCAAGCACCTTTTGGCGCTTTCGTTGTCGGCATCTGCGGTCAAGGCCACCACGGGGATTCCACTTTTTTCATCGCTTCGGGCCCTGATTTGTCTGGTGGCCTCAAGGCCATCCATGACCGGCATGCGCACGTCCATAAATATCAAGTCAAAATCCTGATCGTCCAGTATATCCAGCGCTTCCTGACCGTTGATGGCCATGACTGGAACAATGCCCACCTTTTTTAAGAGTTTGCGAATGACCAGTTGGTTTACTCTGTTGTCTTCGGCAACCAGAACTCTCAAATCCAATTGGGGGAGAGTGGTTTTGGCGGGCGCCTTTTCTGGGACTGCGTCTCCGGTGGCCAGAATCATGGAAACGATAAACGTCGAACCTGCACCGACTGACGACTCTACCAGCACATCGCCAGCCATATTTCTGGCCAGGTGTCGGCTGATGGCCAATCCCAGACCAGTTCCTCCAAAATTTCGGGTGGTAGAGGTTTCAGCCTGTTCGAATTGATCGAAAATATAGGGCAAACGATCTTCGGGAATGCCCACTCCGGAATCCTGGATTTTCACGTATATTTGGTTGGTTCCGTTCTGCAGATCTGAGATTTGGACACCCAATTTAACGTAACCGCTATTGGTGAACTTGACAGCATTGCCTGCCAGGTTGAGAATAATTTGGCGAATTCTGACGGGATCGCCTTCGAAGTTTCTGTTTAAATCAGAAGGGAAATCCAAACTCAATTCCAGGCCTTTGGTGACCACGGCAGGTTGTAAAATTTGAGCCACTTCAGTAAGCACTGAATTCAAATTAAACGATACTTTTTCCATGGCCACATTACCCGAAGTGATTTTTGAAAAATCCAAAATGTCGTTGACTATATCCAACAGGGATTCGGCCGATCTCTTCAAAATGGCCAGATGTTTGGCCCCTTCTGAATCGATTTGGGCATCTTCTAATATGGTGGCCATCCCCAGAACTCCGTTCAAGGGGGTGCGAATTTCATGACTCATGTTAGCCAGAAATTCTCCTTTGGCCTTTTCTGCGGCCTTTGACCGCACAAGCTCTATTTGGAGTTTTTTGTTCAATGCGGAGACACGCTGGAGAACAGTCATGAAAATAGCGGGAAGGATCAAAAGGCCCCACCAAAGGCCAACCCCGGTCATTCTGTTTTGCAACCAGTATTCGTTGAATTGCAGGACGAGACCATATTCGATGAACGCCATCATCGAGGCAAAGAACAGGGCTCTTTTTCCAAATCTCAACCCGTAGCCTACTATGACCCACAAAAATACCGGGTAGAAAAAAGATCCAAAACGCGCGGCAAAATAAAAGGCCAGGGAGGTGGTTGTGACATCCATGAACATGGCCACGTAAATCCGGGGGGGCCAACCTGCCGGGCACTTTTTGATGTAAAAAAACCAACAAATGGAAAAAGTAGCGTGGAACAGGATGACCGAGAGGCCCTGGATGATAGCAGGAGTGAGAGTGCTGCCGGACATCAAATGGGTGCCCAGGATGGCACAAAAGGTGAAAACGGAGATACCCATGCGGAAGAACGTTTGGTCCTTTTCCTCATTGATCCACATTTGTCTGCCTGAGTACATTTTAGCTCCTGGGTGCATTACAGAATATCCGTCTTTTGTATTTCGGACACTGCGGCAGGAACTAAAGGAAATACGTGTTCAATATTTTTTGGTGGTGGTTGAAGCTGAGGAAGGTATTGGCTTTTTTTATTCAATGAAGAATGACTATTTTTCGAACTTGAACACTGCTGAGCCCACCAATGTTTACCCTGAGTTTGCCAAAATAAGTTCCGGCTGCCACTGGTTGGTCCTGGTCGTCCCGGCTGTTCCAGGCTACAGCATGGGCGCCAGCATGGGCTGGCCCGCTACTCAACTGCCGGACTAAACGCCCGCGGGTGTCAAAAATAGATAAATCCGTGATTCCTGCGGTAGGGAGAGTGAAACGCCAAGTGGTGTTGCCACTTGCGGGATTGGGTCCAGCTCCAGCAAAGAGAAACTGAGATTCCGGTTGGGGTGCCGATGTGATGGGTGCTTCTGTGGACAGGAAAGTAAAATCATCTCCGAAAACAAAAAATGGTTGTCCAATTTTACCATTCTGTTCTTCAAAAGAAAACTGGGTGAAACCTTCAGGCCGTGAATCTACCACCCCGAAAAATTGGTGACCAAAAACAAAACCACCGGGGTATTGAGTGGTGCCATCGATGATGAGGTCCATACTTGCTCCAATGGTCCCATTGATGTATCCCCCAACACCCACCAGGGGAGGTTGCCCCTCCTGAAGTACTCCGGTGAATCCATCGTGGTAAAGACATGTTTCTGGTGGATTGTCCACGTCACACATGCCTGTGGATCCTTCAGCAATTCCATGCATGGGGTCCAGTATTGACCACATACCCGTTCTGGCGGGCCCGCTTGCCACGCTGAGCCCATTTCCGGCGGGTTCGTCTGGATGGTTGGTGGACCATCCAATTCCCATGTTATAAACCACAGGTGTCGTGTTGGGATAGTGGACCGCTTCAAAGGCGGCTTCGTCCTCGAAGCTTTCAGTTCTGGCGAAGTACCCATATTCTGCCGCTTTGGCCAGCCAGGAGGTTTCCTTCCAGCAAAAGAAAACATCGGGGCCACTGGAACATGCTGAGAAATAGACGGTGGCTTCATCAGAATATTGCTCGAAAACCACAGCGTATGTGAAGCTGTCAAGGCCATCGAAAGAGTCATCGGGATAGTAGGTGAACGACCCATCGGCAAGCATTTGCAAATCCCCGTGAAGGACATCGGTGACCAGTACGGCGGTGGCGCCCATTTCTGGAGCCGACTCTTCGTGCAGCAAGTCATTGTCTAAAATGCCGGGGGCCTCCACTTCCAGGACTGCTCCCAATTGCAGGTTGAATTCGTCATCGAAGGCCACCATCTGGGCAGGGGCTGCAGTGGATACCAGGCAAATATAAAAGAGGCCAATGCATAACCATGATAAGGGTTTCAGATTGGGATTAATCATTTTGAATTCCCACATTTTGCAGGCGGCGTACGGTCACCATAGTCACATCATCGCCAATTTCTGTATCCCCCCGAAAATCCTTCAATTCTCCCTGAAGGATCTCAAATATTTCCTTCAAGCTACCTTGCCGTTCCATAACCAGAAGCTTTTTGAAATTGTCGTCGCCATATTCCTCATCATCCATGCGTTGGGTTTCGGGTATGCCATCACTGAATAGCGTCAGCATATCTCCTGGATTTAGGGTGATTTCTCCCGTTTTGTAAGTGGAACCATCCATCATTCCCACCGGCATACCTGTGGGGGCACACTCTTCGATGCTTCCATCATGACGCACCATGATGGGCAGATTATGGCCGGCGTTGACGTACGTGATGTGGCCGGAGCTGGGGCAGAGGTAGGCAATGAAGAAAGTGGCGAAACGCACATAATCGGTGCAATCAAAAATCTGTTGGTTGAGCCGGGTGATTAGAGCCGCCGGTTCCCATTCTTCGCCAATCATAAAGCGGGTCCAGGAAAGGATGTGGCTGACCAGGAGAGCGGCGCCCAGGCCTTTGCCTACCACGTCGCCAATGAGAAATACATATCGGCCATCAGGCATTTGTTGGGCGTCATAGAGGTCGCCACCCACTTCGAAGCAGGGCTCCAAACTGGCCAGAATGTCGTACCCTTCAATAGGAGGCAGAACTGGTTGTAGGATATTATCCAGAATTTCACTGGCTGTGGCCATCTGGGCGTCCTGGCGGATTTTTTCCTGTTCCATGACGTGGTACCTGGCGTGAGTGAAAGCCACGGCGATGATGTTGGCCAGCAGAGTGAAGGCTGCCAGTTGGTCTCGGATGAAGGAGTGGTTGGGGCGGGAGTCGTCGGCATAGAGAATGCCGATGACCTCCTCGTTATCAAAGAGGGGCACGGCGATGGCAGAGCGAATGCCCTGACTGATCATGCTCATCATACCGCCATAGCCTGGATCGTTGAGGGGGTCCGAAGTCAGAAATGACTTTTTCTCATCCAGAACCTGCTGGATCATGGTGGTGCTTAATGCGAGATCTCCGGTATCCTGGGGGCCATGGGTTCGGGAGGCGGCCCGAAGGAGCTCATGGGATTTGTCTTCATGCAGCAAAATGAAAATGCGTTCAGGCTTGAGCAGGGCGGTCTCCACCAAGTCCAGAATGGGTTCGAACATATCTTCAGGTTCCCGGGAAATGGTGAGCAAGTCACCGGCATCGGCCAGCACCCTGAAGAGCAAAGACTGCAGATCCTTTTTCTCGCTTTGCTGGCTGCGAACCTCATCCCAGCTGATTGATACTTTGGGGATAATCGTGGATAGGGGATGTTCAGCGCTTTCGGTCATGAAAGAAATATTGGCCAATTCCAGGTGGTCACCCTGGTGCAGGGGAGTGCTCTTATCCACTTTGGCCCCGTTGATTTGCGTGCCGTTGTGGCTGCCCAGGTCTCGCACGGAGACCTGGCTTCCGGAAACCAAAATTTCTGCATGTTGGCGGGATATACTGGACAAAGGGATTCTCAGGGCGGCCGTATCGGAACGCCCTATAAGGTGGGTTCCTTCCACCAAGGGGAAGCGGACTTCCTTGTTTTCGATCATGCCCACCAAGGTGAGGTCTGCAGTGGATAAAATGTTTTCATTCATGAAGAACCCTTTTCACGGACATCAAATAGCACTTAATTCATAGTAAAATAATGGGGCTTTGGCGGGTTGGCAATAAAGTGGCAAAAATACCAACTGAATTCACCCCAGTTATTGACAGCCACCACCAAGCCGGGTACTTTACGCCCATGGATGATTCAAAGACAAAACCTCTGCCACCGGTGATCATTGGTGTTGCCGGCGGATCGGGCTCGGGTAAGACCACAGTGGCCTACCGTGTTCGTGAAGCTTGCCCCGGAAAAACCATCCAAATCATCCACCACGACTCCTACTACAAAGACAATTCCCACCTACCCATAGATGAACGCGCCTCCATCAACTACGATCACCCCAAGGCTTTTGAAACCCGACTTCTGGTAGACCACCTGACGGCTTTGCGCCGAGGTGAAGCGGTGGAGATTCCCCGCTACGACTACAGTATTCATAGCCGTTTGCCGGAAACCGATACCTGCGAACCCACTGATATTATATTTGTTGAAGGGATCCTGGTCCTCGAGTCCACCATTTTACGAAAAATGATGGATATGCGCCTCTATGTGGATGTGGATGCCGACGAACGTGTTTTGCGCCGATTGAAACGGGATATCAATGAGCGTGGACGGTCCATGGACTCAGTCGTTGACCAATATCTCAACGTAGTGCGTCCCATGCATTTGCAGTTTGTCTGGCCCAGCAAGCGCTACGCCCAGTTGATCATTCCCGAAGGTGGCCACAACACCGTGGCCATCGATTTGATCGCCACCAAGATCAATGATATTATCCGCGAACGAGATCGGTTGCGGGCTTTGGACCTCCAGGTCCAGCAAGCAAAAGCTGAGGAAGGCGGGGCCACCAGCGGCCCTTCCTGTTAACCCCCCCCCCATTGGAGGACGACCGTGACTTTTGACGATCAGGAATACCTGAACCGGTACCCGTTCATCGAGAAAGTTCTTATTTCATCGGATGAAATCCAACTGAGGGTGCGGCAACTGGGCAACGAGATTAGCAACGACTACCAAGATTCTGTTCCCATTTTCGTTTGCATTTTGAAAGGCGCCTATCCTTTTCTGGCGGATCTGACGCGTTGTGTTGCGGTGGACCATGAAGTCGATTTCATGGCTGTTTCCAGCTATGATGGCGGCACCCAGAGCACGGGTGTGGTGAAAATCGAAAAAGATTTGAAAAGCAACATCACCAATCGGGATGTGGTCCTTGTGGAAGATATCATCGATACGGGGCTGACCATTGAGAACCTGATCAATTTGCTAAAGACCAGAAACCCTCGCAGCATTCGGGTGGCCGCAGTGGTGGATAAGAGAGTGGCCCGCAAGATCGATGTTCCCCTGCACTACATTGGATTTGAAATTCCCGATGAATTTGTCATTGGTTATGGCCTGGATTACGATGAGAAATATAGGAATTTGCCTTTCATTGGCGTAATGAAGGCTTAGTTACCCAAAAGGAGAGCCTCGTGGCAAAGGAATTCCGTGAAGCCCTGACATTTGACGATGTCTTGCTCGTGCCTGGTTATTCGGAGGTTATCCCGGCGGACATTTCCACCGACTCCCGTGTGACGCAAAGCATCAGTTTGAAAATCCCATTTCTTTCCGCAGCTATGGATACAGTGACTGAAGCGGACATGGCCATTGCCGTGGCTCGTGAAGGGGGCATCGGTGTGGTGCATAAAAACATGAGTCCCCGGGAACAGGCTGCTGAAGTGGAACGAGTCAAGCGCAGTGAGTCGGGTATGATCACCAAACCCATCACCCTTGAGCCACACAAAACCATCGAAGAAGCTTTGGAATTGATGAAGCATTACCGCATCAGCGGGGTGCCCATCACCAAAGGCAAAAAACTGGTGGGCATTCTTACCAATCGGGATTTGCGCTTCGTCAGAGACTTGACCATGAAAGTCACCGAGGTGATGACCAGCGAAAACCTGGTCACTGTGCCCGAAGGCACCACCCTGGAAGACGCCGCTGAAATTCTGCACAAACACCGCATTGAAAAATTATTGGTAGTCAATGGTGATGGTGAGTTGCGAGGACTGATCACCGTCAAGGATATCCAGAAAAAATTGGACTATCCCCATTCCTGCAAGGACGAAGCGGGCCGGTTGCGGGTGGCTGCTGCTGTGGGAGTCGGGCCTGACACCCTGTTGCGGGTAGACCTGCTTATGGAAGCTGGAGTGGACTTGCTGGTGGTGGACACAGCTCATGGACACAGCCGCAACGTGCTGGATATGGTCAAAGGTCTCAAAGAAAAATATCCCACCTGCCAGATTCTGGCAGGCAATATTGCCACCGGCGCAGCGGCTCAGGCTTTGATTGATGCTGGTGCCGACGCCGTGAAAGTGGGCATCGGCCCGGGCAGCATTTGCACCACTCGGGTGGTGGCAGGTGTGGGCGTGCCGCAAATCACCGCCATCATGGATGTGGCTAAAGTCACGCAGAAACATGGCATCCCACTGGTGGCCGATGGTGGCATTCGCTACAGCGGTGATGTGGCCAAAGCCATCGCCGTAGGGGCCGATGTGGTGATGGCCGGCTCGCTGCTGGCTGGCACCGATGAATCCCCTGGAGAAAAAATCCTCTATGAGGGACGGGTCTATAAGACTTACCGGGGCATGGGGTCCTTGGGCGCTATGCAAAAAGGTAGCAAGGACCGCTACTTCCAGGGTGACATCACCGAGACTGAAAAACTCGTGCCCGAAGGCATCGAAGGACGGGTGCCTTATAAAGGCAAAGCCCGGGATGTATTGTATCAGATGGTGGGAGGATTACGCAGCGGGATGGGCTATTGCGGATGCCCGAATATTGCTGATTTTCAGCAAAAATCCGAACTGGTACGTTCCACTGGAGCGGGAATGGCCGAAAGCCATCCCCATGATATTCAAATCACCAAGGAAGCCCCCAATTATGGCAAGGGTGCTAACTAAGCAGGTTGGAGTGCTTCCTGTTGGGTAGAATCTTCCGGGACGATTAATCCTTTCACATGGTCAGGGTCGCAAATGCGTCCTGAGTCCAGGATCTGCACCGAGGAATTGTCCCCCTGGCGGCGACCAATGAGGTCCACGAGATTATTGTCCTCGCCGTTATCCAAACCGATAGGCAAGTCTTCTGTCGTTCCAGGCGCCAGGAATTCTACTGCGGAGACCATGTCAATGGCTACCGCGTAGTCGAAATGCGGCGTTTCCACAATCATGGCAATTTCTCTGGCTGTTTCCTGCAGATGATCCTGAACTTTGCTGAAGAGTTTGATCATAAGTTTTAAGTCTTTGGCTTGTCCCGCTTTGACCAACTTTTGGGCAGCTTCAAAATCGCCTTCGGCCTGAAGCTTTTCAACCTTATGTGCCAAAGCATGAATTCTCTTGTGGGGGCGATCAAATTTTCGCAGGATGGCCTTGGCACTCAAATCCTCAGTTTTAAAAGTATCATACCACTTGCCGAAGGCGCATTGGTGAGGGTTTGATGTGAGGTGAAAATCTCGTTTTTCCAGAACAGAGGCTTCCAGCTCGTTCAGCCAGTTGCGATGATCCTGTTCTCGCTGTTTCAGCATGGTACAAAAATCGCTTACTTCTGAATTGGCGGAAGTGTAGCCTAAGCGTAGGCGGAGATCCACCAGGGGCAGCACCTTGCCGCGAAGATTGATAATGCCTCGCACATAAGGCGGTGCATGGGGCACAGGCCTGATGTCGGGCACAGCAACCATATTGCTGACGAATTTGGCGGATATTGCGTACTGGCTTCCCTTTATCAAGAATATGACCAAGGGGTAATCATTGTCGATATTCACGTCTTCAGCCTCCCGGTTTGATGATTTATGTATCGTCATGGTTCTGGGAATGATTAGCAAAAAGATGGAGAAACAGATTTGCTGAAACACCGTGTGGCTCTCATTAAGGGTCGTCCTCTGAAATACAGCGTGCGCAGACATCCTCGGGCTCGTCACCACAAGGTGACAGTTTGTGCCGAAAAGGGTGTGGTGGTGACCTTGCCCCCACGAGGCTCGCTAGCGGGAATTGATGATTTTTTTAAACAATTCGAAGATTGGTTAGAAGAAAAAATTCAACAAGAAGGTGTTTGGGAAGGTCCGGTGGTTCGGCAATTTGCCAGTGGTAGCACGATCCTTTTACGAGGGGAGCCCCATGTTCTGGAAATTACTGGATTGCCTTCCGGTCGGAAGCGAAGCCGGATTACGGTGGAGGGTGGAATCATTACAATGGAGCTGCCACCTGAAGGGGTCCTGCAACCGCTCCCGGCTCTGATCAAGTATTTAAAAAAAGAAGCCAAATCCGTTTTTCAGGAGAGGGTGGCCGTCTGGTCGGAGATCACTGGTCTGGTTCCCCGCCGGATCCTTGTGGGTGAACGGATCTCGCGCTGGGGGAGTTGTTCTTCCCGGGGGACATTGTCCTTCTGCTATCGTTTGATCCTGGCACCGCCGGAAGTTTTGGATGCCATAGTGGTCCATGAATTGTGCCACCTGCGCCATCAGAACCACGGCCAACAATTTTGGGCCTTGGTGAATCGATACATCCCCGAATATGAGAAAGTTCGGCTGTGGCTTCAGGAAAATGCCCGGGATATAAAATTATAAGGCTATCATCCCTGCATAATTATTATGGAATCTCATTGTTTGTTGAGTTTGCTTGGGGCATCATGGGTAGCACAACTTTAACCTCTGTGGAGAAATCATGAGCGAATTATTCCAACGTTCCACTGTGCTGGATCTGCTGCACGAATACACGAAAACTGATGGCTTGCGGCGTCATGGCTATGCAGTGGAAGCGGCCATGCGGGCCGCGGCCGAGCGAACCGGCGGCGACCAAGAATACTGGGGAGCCGTGGGCCTGTTACATGATTTTGATTATGAAATGTATCCTGAACCTCCGGATCATCCCCTGAAGGGTGCGGACATCCTGCGGGAGCGCGGGTACGATGAAAAATTTGTGCGCACAATCTTATCCCATGCTCCGTACACGGGAGTGCCACGGGAAGATGATTGTGCCCGCTGGCTGTTTGCGGTGGATGAATTGTGCGGATTCTGCATGGCCTGCGCCATGGTGCAACCTGATAAAAAAATTGCCCAGGTGAAGGTGAAATCAGTACGAAAAAAGCTGAAAAAGAAGGACTTCGCCGCCAAGGTCAGTCGGGAAGACATTGATGAAGGCGCCGCCGACCTGGGCCTGGAGCGGGACGAGGTCATTGCTCATGTGCTGGCCGCTTTGGTTGGGGTGGGAGAAGACCTGGGGCTTTGATTCTGGGGCTGGACCTTGGGCTCGAACACCCTCTTGAGGTATCTTGTGCTCCACTACAATAAACCACATTCGGGAGAAGCTCATGACCCCACGCTGGAAGAAAAACCGCCTTTGCACATTGCTGGGCATAGACCACCCAATTGTCCAGGGTGGCATGGTTTATAACAGTGGTGCCAAATTGGCGGCGGCCGTTTCTGAGGCCGGTGGGTTGGGTCTCATCGGTGCGGGCAGCATGCGGCCGGAATTGCTGCGAGCCCAAATTCGCAAAGCTAGGGGACTGACAGATCGGCCCATTGGTGTGAATTTACCTCTTTTGTTTTCTTCTGCCAAAGAGAGCATGGAAGTGGCTTTGGAAGAGGGCATCAAAATCTTCTTCACTTCAGCAGGATCCCCCAAACGCGCCATCGGACCCTTGAAAAAAGCTGGTTGCGTGGTGGTGCATGTGGCTGCCAGTGCCAAGCTGGCCATGAAGTGCCAGGAGGCCGGTTGCGACGCAGTGGTGGTGGAAGGATTTGAAGCCGGGGGGCACAATGGGCGAGAGGAAATCACCACCATGGTGCTGGTTCCCGAATGTGCCACAGCCTTAACAATACCAGTCATCGCTGCCGGAGGCATTGCCACCGGGAGCCAAATTGCGGCGGCGTTGGCTTTGGGCGCTGAGGGCGTGCAGATTGGGTCCCGTTTTGCCATCACCCTTGAAAGCAGCGGGCATGCCCGGTTTAAAGCGGCCGTGGTGGAAGCAGGTGCTGAGGACACTCATCTGGTGATGAAGGCCCATGTTCCGGTGCGTTTGCTGGCCAATGATTTCCGGGAAACGGTGATGGACCTGGAGGCTAGTGGCGCCAGCCGAGAGGAATTAATGACTTTGCTGGGCACAGGCCGCGCCCGGGCCGGTATGCTCGAAGGCGATATGGAAAATGGTGAACTGGAAATTGGCCAGGTGGCCGGCCTTATCAACGACATCCCACCTGTGGCGGAACTTATGACTCGCCTGCTGGACCAATACGACGCCACTTTGTCTCGGTTGTGTGGCGGTTGAAAAACCGGGACGGCATCCAAACTGTGTCCTCATCAACCCACCAGTTGAGCGATTGGTTAAAAGATTTATGCCCCCCGGCGGGTATTGAAATCGTGGGCGCTGTGAGCCTTCCCTGTCCGCTGCCCCACCATGATCAATGGATGAAGTGGGTTGAAGATGGGCGGCATGGAGGGTTGGAATACCTCACGCGGGAGCCCGAAAATCGGGCTAACCCCCATCTGAAAAACCCCTGGGCCAAGTCGATTCTGGTGATGGCTCACCGGTACACCGCGGGTTGGCCTGAGGGCGACAAAGACCCATCCGCCGGCGGGGAAATGTCCTTGGATGGACCCTGGATTCGCCGGGTATCCCGTTATGCCAGGGGTGCCGATTATCACCACGTTTTATTGAAATCCATGAAGCAGGTTTTGCGTGGGTTGAAAGGAAAAATCCCTGGTTTTGAGGCCTTTCCTTCCACGGACACAGGGCCCTATCTGGAGAGAGAGTATGCCTGGCTGGCTGGCCTTGGTTTTCTCGGGCATAACCAATGCTTGATACATGAAAAGTTGGGCTCGGGGATGTTTTTAGGGGTGGCCTTGACCAATCTTCAGTTGGCTGGTTTGCCCTCGCCGGGAGTGCCCGCCGCCGATGCTCTTTACACCATAGAGCCTCGCCGCCGCCGCCCTCCAACCATCCCTCCGGTGAATCTCTGTGGTTCATGCACCCGTTGTCTGGATGCCTGTCCCACCAAAGCCCTGGATATCACCAAGGGGTTAGACGCTAACCTCTGCCTGTCGTCCTGGTCCATTGAGTGGCGCGGGGGAGCACCGGAAGAATCGGCCCACCTTCAAGGGGGATTGCTCTTTGGCTGCGATATATGCCAGGCGGTTTGTCCCTGGAATATCAGGTCCGCAGAAAGAGCGCAGACTCTATCCGGGGTGAACGAAGCCTACAACACACTGCCCGGTTATGAGGATTTATCCCTCACAGATTTGGAACGCATTTCTCCTGAGGATTTCCGGAAGCAATTCAAGAAAACCCCCATTTGGCGCTGCCACCCTGAAGGGATGCAGCGCAACGCCCGGTTGGTGCGGCGAAACCTGGAGGAGGATGAAAAATGATCAAGGCGGCCTGGTGGAAACCTCAATCCGGTGGCAAAGTGAAGTGTGAATTGTGTCCCATTGCCTGTACTTTGCAGGATGGTCAGAGTGGGCCTTGTGGGACCCGAGCCAACACCGGTGGTGAGATGCACCCTCTGCATTATGGCGAGTTGGTGGCCGCGGCCATGGATCCCATTGAGAAAAAGCCACTCTATCATTTTCACCCTGGAGAACAGATCCTTTCGGTGGCGGCTCCCGGGTGCAACTTGCATTGCATGTTCTGTCAGAATTCCAATATCAGCCAGGGCCAGCAGCACCACACCAGCAGCTCCACGCCCCAACAAGTGGTGGACGTGGCCTTGGCCCGGAATTCCATGGGGATTGCCTTCACCTACAGTGAGCCTTTGGTGTGGTTTGAATTTGTTAGGGACACGGCTCGTGTGGCTCAGCAGGCAGGCCTGAAAACGGTACTGGTGACCAATGGCTTTTTGAATACAGGGCCTTTGGCAGAATTGCTACCCCATATAGATGCAGCAAATATCGACCTCAAATCTATGGATGACTCCTTCTATAAGAAAATTTGTAAAGCCGAACTGCAACCCGTTCTGGATGCGATTGGGCAATTTCATGCCGCGGGGGTGCACCTCGAGTTGACCAATTTGTTGATCCCCGGTCACAACGATTCAGAGGGAGAGATCAACCAGCTGGTGGATTTTATTGCTGCCCTGGACCCCCAAATTCCACTGCATTTTTCAGCTTATCGTCCAGCCTGGAAAATGGATGCTCCGCCCACTCCAGGCAGCACCATGCTGCGGGCCCTGGAGTGGGCTCAAAAAAAACTGCCCTGGGTTTATCTGGGAAATATCGGTGGAGAAACAGGCAGGGATACTGGTTGCCCGGAGTGCGGGAAAGTGGTCATCAATCGAGCCTATTCCCAGGCCCAGGTAAATTTGACAGAAGACAGCCATTGTTCGGGCTGTGGCCATCTTCTGCCTGTGATCAGGATCTGATCAGCCCCAGTTTTCATCCACATGGCTGACCGTCACATAGGTGGTGATGCCGCCGCGGACAAACCACTCGCCTTTGACTTCCATCATGCGTGGGTTGATGGCTTTCACCAGATCTTCCAGAATCTGGTTCGTGACTTTTTCATGGAAAGCACCCTCGTTGCGGTAGGCCCAGAGGTAAAGCTTCAAACTTTTGAGCTCTACACATTTCTCATTGGGCACGTAGGAAATCCAAAAATGAGCAAAATCCGGTTGGCCGGTCAAGGGGCAGAGACAGGTGAATTCAGGGCAGTCAAATTCAATTTCATAGTCCCGCTCAGGATTGGGATTTTCGAAAACATCAAGATTCTTAGTGGGTTGCGAGGACATGCAAGGCCTGCCTTGTTGTGAGAATGGGTGACATTTTACAGGGGGATAGTAAACAAAATGATGCCCAGAGGCCAGACTTGATCCTCTGGTTAGTTAAGAATCTCTTTAGCTATTGAACTTTGTCGGAAATAGTTTGTTTTGAATTATGAACTCTGAAGGTCTATTTTTAGCGCGAAACCGTTTTCCAGTGGATCAGGTGACCTGGTTCATTTTTTTTAAAGAGTGCCTTTTTTTTGAAGGCCAATTTTTGGGGAAATTAATGAACCAGCCGGAACCGATTCTTTTCGACCGCAACGAAAACCGTTATGGCCCTGCGCCTGCTTGTTTGAAAGTATTGCACGAGGCGGACAAGGAACTGTTGTTCAACTACACCCGCGCCTTCAAGCAGGGGAATTACAGCGACCTTTCCGTGCACTTGAGCAAGCTGCACAATGTGGATGAAAAACGGGTTATTTTGGGGTACGGCTGTGAAGACATTCTCAAAGAAGCCGTGCATTATTTCCTTGAAAAGGGACGCACCATTTTGATCCCTTCGGCCAGTTGGTGGTATTACACAGCTATCGCCGATGAGGTGGGTGGGGTGACCGTTCAGTTCCCCCTTGTGGAAACTGATGATCGCTATGAATACGACGTAGATACCCTGATCAAGATGAAGGCCGAACACAATCCGGGCATCGTCTTAATTGCCTCTCCCAATAATCCCACTGGAAACGTCCTGGCCCGGCCCGACCTTGTGCGCATTCTGGAAGCCTACCGCGATACTCCCGTGATGCTGGACCAGGCCTACTTTGGTCACACCGCCGGTGAAGTGGATGATTTTGCCAGCCTGACAGAGCAGTACCCGAATCTTATTTTCCTGCGGACTTTCAGTAAGTTGTTTGCCATGGCTGGAGTGCGCATTGGGTATGGTGTGATCGGTCAGGGACTGGGTGGATTCCAGAAATTCTGCGCCCGCAATCTGGGTTACAACCGGATCAGTGAGCAGCTGGCTTTGGCTGCCCTTAACAGCCCCGAATATTACGAAGACATTGCGTCCCGTATGGCTTCTGACCGGGTGAAAATGTATAAGGTATTTCGGGACTTGGGCTGCCAGGCTTTTGAATCGGAAGCCAATTTCATTCTGGTGAAATTTCCCCAATGGGTGGTGCCCATTTTGAAAGAAGCTCTGGATAGTCAGGGCTTAATCGTAAAGTTCTTTACCGAAGAGTGCTTCCTGGGATATGCCCGCATCAGTTTGGGTACCGACGAAGAAAATGCACAGTTGTTGGATGCGGTGCAGAAGGCCTGGCCTGATGCGAGCTGCCAGCCATCTCAGATTGCAGAGGCTGGGTGATCGACTCACTCAGGGGCTATTTCAAGCAGTACCGGAGTATGCTTAAGGCGACGGAAACAGAAGAGGGCCTGGATCTGATTCTTTTCCGTCCCTTTGCTTTTGTACTGGTGAAAATATTCCAGCCCACTCCGGTGACTCCCAACCAGATCACTTTGATCAGCCTCATTCTGGGCCTCATTTCCGGCTATTGTTTTTGGCAGGGAAGCACAGCCTGGGTTCTGACCGGAGCCATCTTCCTTTTCTGGACCAACGTTTTTGATTGTGCCGATGGTATGTTGGCCAGGGTTCGCGGGTCCAGTTCCGTTATTGGTTACATCCTTGACGGCATGGTGGATTACATTACCCACATTGTGGTCTTTGTCAGCATCCTGCACGGGCTTTCCCTGCGCACGGGAGATCCTGGATTCATCTGGGGCATTGGTGTGCCGGGTGGCCTCAGTTTTGCCTGGTGGTGCGCCATGGTGGATCGTTTCCGCAACCAATGGCAGGCCAGGGTTTATCAAAAGCGTACTGACCCTGCAGAAGAAGTGCGAGAGCTGCGTGAAATTTCCGCAGAATGGAAATCCACGGGATCGCATCCAGGGCAACGCCTGCTCATCAATTTTTATACTTTCTATGTCTCTTTATGGTACTCAGGACCCGTGCATAGCCAGTCGGGAGAGTGCGAAGGCCGCCACCTGGAGAGGTGGAAACAGCTGCGATTGCCGGTAATGCGCATGGCCATTTTCACAGGCCCGACTATGCACCTCTTCCTGATCATTGCGACAGGATTGACCGATACCCTGTTGTGGTATGTTTGGTTCTCTCTGGTCTTTGGCACCCTTTGGGGGCTTCTGGTTCTGGCGCTGAAGTTCTGGACCGAACGGAAATTCCGAATGGAAATAGCAAAGGAATAACCTCATGAGAGCGATTCTACTGGCCGCTGGCCAGGCCACCCGGCTGCGACCCCTGACCGACCATTGTCCCAAATGCCTGTTGAAGGTAGGGGATGAAAGCATTCTCGAAAGAGCGGTGCGCATTCTGGGTGAAAATGGCATCCGCCAGTTCACCGTAGTGGATGGTTTTTGCGGTGATATGATCCGGGAAACGTTGCTTGCATCTTTCTCCTCTTTTGAATTCCAGTTCATCCGCAATGAAGACTTCAGCACCACAAACAATGCTTGGTCTCTGATGCTGGCCAACCTGCCCGCCGGTGAGCCCATATTTCTTCTGGATAGTGATATTCTGTTTGAGCCCAAAGTCATCAGCAAATTACTGGCATCCGGTGCTCCTAACAGGTTGGGTTTGCGCACCACCGGCAGTGTGGGTGAGGAAGAGATGAAAGTATCACTGGGGCCTGATGGCCGGGTCTGCAATTTGACCAAGGAAATGCCCTTGAGTGAAGCGGCGGGTGAGTCCGTGGGGTTGGAAGTTTTTTCCGGGGATTTTGTGAATGAATTGAAGACTGTTCTGACGCGCCGCATGAAAGTGGATGGTTTCATCAATGAGTATTACGAAGCTTCTTTTGTGGAGTTGATGGGATCTGGTCAGGACGTACGACCTGTGGATCTGGGGTCGCTGATTTGCATGGAGATTGATACTCCGGAAGACCTGGATGTGGCCCGCCAGGTATTTATAAACCGATGATCACTCATTTGGCGGCAGGGTTTGTTTTGGGTTGGGTTGGTTCCATGCCCATTGCTGGTGCTGTTTCGATTTTTGTCTTCCAACGAGGTTTGTCCGGGAGACTGAAAGCTGGACTTTCACTCTCTGTGGGCGCCGCTGTAGCCGAGGCCCTTTGGTGTTTGGTTGCTATGTTGGGCGCTGAACAAATCATGACCCGTTGGCCAGCTGCCGAAGGCATCGCCAAGGTGGTAGGCGCAATTATTCTCCTGGCTCTGGGGCTCTTTTTCCTGACTCGTAAATCTTCTGCTCTGCCTGTGGATGAGGATACTCTGGCCACAGCAAACTATGGGCGCGATTTCTGGTTGGGTTTTTCTCTGGTGGGCGGCAACATTTCGGTGCCTTTGAATTGGTTGGCTTTGCTGACTGTGGCGGTGGGCCTGGGTTTCCACCCAGAAACGGCTTCCCCCTGGATTTTTGTTACTGGAGTGGCTTTGGGCATCGTCGCGTGGTTTGCTCTTTTGCTCAAACTTCTGGATACCTACCGTACCAGATTTGGTCCCGAAAAAATCCAATGGATCATGCGGGGTATGGGGCTGTTACTGATTGTTACTGCCATCGTTACATACTTTTTTGGAGGAGTATGAAAAAGCAAACCACCGACTTCAGGCCAGCCTCAAAGAGTGTCGGATTTGTTCTTTTGGCTGGAAGCTTCCTTCTGTTCTTAATTCTGTCCGGCTGCGGCCAGGAGACAGAAGAATGCCAGTTCAGTTTTGAAACCATGGGCACCGTGGCCTCCTTACGGCTCATGCTCCCAACGGACCTACCGGCCGAGAAAGCCATCGGAATTGTTGAAGACTCTTTTGCCGAAGTGAACACAGCATTAAGCACATGGTCTCCTGATTCAGAAATTAGCCGATTGAGCAGGGCAGCCGCGGATTCCGCAGTGAACCTATCCCCTCTGTTGCGAACCTGCCTGACAAGATCGTTGAAGCTTCATGAACAAAGTGGCGGAGCTTTTGATCCCACCGCCGAGAGGCTGATGC
Source organism: Candidatus Krumholzibacteriia bacterium (assembly GCA_016744705.1). Lineage (GTDB taxonomy): Bacteria > Krumholzibacteriota > Krumholzibacteriia > LZORAL124-64-63 > LZORAL124-64-63 > LZORAL124-64-63. Next base: position 46,937 of record JADGDU010000003.1, on the reverse strand, counting down.
GCTTATGGGGATTCTATCGCCGGAAGGGTGTTTTACCCTCAACCACGGCCCTGGACTCTGCCTTGGCCGATCTGGGGAAGTGGCGACTGGAGGGTAACCCCGCATTGGTTGTCAAAGAGAAGCCGGGAACTCATTTTGATCTGGGTGGGATCGCCAAAGGTTTGGCTGTTGATCTGGCTGTGGCCCGGTTAAGAAAAGCCGGAGTGAAGGATGGTTTGCTGGATTTAGGGGGCAACCTGTATTGCCTGGGCGGGGCGCCCGATAGGGAGGATTGGCGTGTCGGCATTAGAAACCCGCGCAACCGCGACGAGCTTTTTGCCACTGTCACCATCAGCGAAGCTTCAGTGGCCACCAGCGGCTCTTACGAACGCTTTGTGACTATTGATGGCCATCGCTATGGTCACATCATGAATCCGGCTACAGGGCGACCGGCAGAAGGTTTACTGAGCGCTTCGGTGATTGCCCATGAGGGGATTCTGGCAGACGGGCTGTCGACCACTCTCTTTGTCCTGGGACCAGATGCCGCATGGGATTTTTTAGACGCTTATTATCCTGATGTGGAAGTGGTGCTGGTGGTACCGGGAATAAACGAGGGCATGGATACCGTCAGGGCCACGCCGGGATTGCGTGGCCGGTTGAAATTGCTACCTGGCTTTGAAGACCAATACCAGATTATTTTTCCGGACTGACGGAATCCTCTGCATCCATCTGAGAAATGTTCTCATCCAGCTTGCACAGAACACAGCTGCCGCAATCCATTTCACGGGGTGGGCTGTAAGTTTCGCCGGCTCTGATGGCCCGTTTCTCTTCCAGGCGGTTCATGCCCGCCAAGAGGAATCCCAGGGTGAGGAAAGCTCCGGGGGGCAGGATCATCACTAAGGCGGGGGGATAGCTGGGACCAAAGACGGAAAAGCCCAAAAGGCTACCGGAACCAAAGATTTCCCGAACACCACCCAGAACAGCCAACCCGAGAGTGAAACCCAGACCCATGCCTACACCGTCGACCAAAGCCAAAGGCAATGGATTCCGGCTGGCAAACGCTTCGGCCCGCCCAAGAATAATGCAGTTCACCACAATCAGGGGGATGAACAGCCCCAGGCTTTTGTGCAATTCGAAGAACCAGGCATGCATCGCCAGATCAACGATGGTCACAAAGGACGCAATGACCACGATGTAGGCTGGAATGCGTACTTTTTTGGGGATGAAATTCCGTAAAAGAGAAATCATCACGTTGCTGCAAATGAGAACGAAGGTGGAAGCCAGTCCCATGCCGATGCCGTTCTCTACACTGGTGGTCACCGCGAGGGTGGGGCACAACCCCAGCAGCAGACGGAAAATAGGATTTTCCTTCCAGAAGCCACGGGTAAAGGTTTGTGCGTAACTCATGGCGTTATTCCTTCTTCAGTTGCAGGAGCGACAACGGGGGCCACCACAGCTTTGATGCTGTTTTGGTCGTTGAGATATTTTTGCAGGCCGGTTTCGATGGCGTCGGCAATGGCCCGACCCGTGATGGTGGCACCGGTGACGGCATCCACTTCTCCGCCGTCTTTTTTCAGTTTCCAGTTGTCACCGATCAGGCGGTCTTTATAAAACTCATCCAGCATTTCAGGAGCTGCATAGTTGGCCCCGAGACCGGGTGTTTCCGCATGACTCAGCACGCGCACACCGCTGATTATCCCTTGGGGGTTGACGCCCATCATGATTTCGATATTTCCGGAATAGCCTAACCCGCTGGCGGATTTGAAAGCCGTGCCGGTGGGACCTTCATCGCCCACACCTGAGAAATACAAGGCGGGGGCATCAGTTTCAGCATGGAGCGTATCGATGGCCAGCTTGGCAAAAGAAGGCAGCACAGCTTCCACAGCTTCCCGTTGAGCCCTGGCTTCGGAGGCGGCGATGGGACCACGGGTTACCTCAGCCACATTGGCCAAAGCAAAGGCGGCGATGGCGCAAATCAGGGACAGGCGCAAGGCCATGTTGATGATGGATTTCATCAGCTTGCCTCCTCCTCATACAGTTTGCGGGTGACCTGTCCGAAGACCTTTGGTTTGGTGTAGCGATCGATCAAAGGAGTCACCGCGTTCATGAGCAGGATGGCGAAACTGACGCCTTCGGGGTATCCGCCCCAAAGTCGGATGACACTGGTGAGCACCCCGCAGCCGATGCCGAAAATCAACATACCCTTGCGGGTGACCGGACTGGTAACCATATCTGTGGCCATGAAAAAGGCACCCAGGATGAGGCCACCGGCCAGCACGTGAAACAGCGGGCTGAGGTACCGCTCGGGCGCGGCCAGATGGGCGATGCCAGTGATTACCACAACAGAGCCGATAAAGCCCACGGGGATTTGCCAACGGATGAGCCCGCGATAGAGCAGAAAAGCACCACCAGCCAACAAAGCCAAAGCACTGACTTCGCCAAAACTGCCACCGACATTTCCCAAAAGCAGGTGCATGTTGTCACCAATACCCGCGTCGCTGAGTGGTTTACCCAGACTGGCGGCCTCTTTGGCTGCACCCAGGGGGGTGGCCCCGGTGGCGGCATCCATGGGGGTGGTGATACCCGCCGGAACAACCCAACGTGTCATTTGCACGGGGAAAGAAATGAGCAGGAAAACCCGAGCTACCAGAGCGGGGTTAAAGGGGTTATAGCCCAGTCCGCCGTAAATGGCTTTGCCCAGGATTATGGCCGCACCCGATCCCACGATGACCATCCACCAGGGGCTTCCCGAAGGCAGGTTCATGGCCAGCAGGATACCAGTCAAGGCCGCGCTGAGATCTTTGATTGTGGAGGCCCGGCCCAGCAATTTGTTCATCATAATTTCGAAGCCCACACATCCGAGGACTGCCAGCAGCAGCACCCGGAAGGCGTCAAAACCAAAGAACCAGATCCCAGCCAGCAGGGCGGGGGTCAGAGCCAGAATCACATCACGCATAACGCCGGTGACATCTTGCCCACTGTGCACGTGGGGAGAGGCACTGACGATGAATTTTCTCGGAGTGCTTTCAGTGGTACTCATGATGCGCTGCCTTCAATATTTTTGAGATGCTCGCGCCATTCCAGTTTCCCACGTTTGAAAAACTGGACTAAGGGACGATGGCTGATACAGACATAGGCACAACTGCCACATTCAATGCAGTCGGTGATGTGGTAATCGCCCAGTTCTTCAAAACGATGGCGTTCCACCAAAAGCCCCATGGCGCTGGGGACCAGAAACATGGGGCAGGCATCCACGCAGTTGCCGCATCGGATGCAGGGGGCGCCCTGAAATTGCGAAACTTCCTCTTCCACCAGGCAGAGAATTCCGCTGGTACCTTTAAGCACCGGTGCGTTCAGGTTGAACTGGACAATGCCCATCATGGGCCCGCCAAAGATGACTTTTCCAACCTCGTTCTTCAGGCCCCCACAGAAGTCGATGACGTCTTTGACCGGTGTTCCTACCCGTACCATGACGTTGGACGGATTGTTGAGGGCACTGCCGGTGACGGTGACCACTCTTTCGGTGAGTGGATGGCCAAAACGAACGGCGTCAAAAGCAGACATGGCTGTGCCCACATTTTGCACCACGACGCCGGAATCCATGGGCAATCCACCGGCAGGGACTTTGCGCCCGGTCAGAGCGTAAATGAGATGCTTTTCTGAACCCTGAGGATACTTGGTTTCCAGCAACTGCAACTCAATATCCAGATCAGCAGGGCAGGCTTTTTTGAGGGCATCCAGGGCGTCAGCTTTGTTGGATTCAATGCCGACGATGGCTTTTTTAACTCCCAGAACCTTCATCATCAGGCCAATGCCTTCCATGACGGGTTCGGGGTTTTCAAGCATCACCCGGTGATCGCTGGTGAGGTACGGTTCGCACTCGGCTCCATTGAGTATGAGCAGGTCGATGGGTTTGTCTTTGGGAGGACTGAGCTTTACATGGGTGGGGAATGAGGCCCCACCAAGACCCACCAGCCCGGCATCACGAATGATATCTTTCAGCACACCAGCATCCAGATCACGCCAGTTTCCCCGGTTTTCAAGGTCCTCAAACCAGGCATCTTCACCATCAGGAATGATTTCAATGCCTGCCTGGGGTTTGCCCATGGGGTGAGGGAACTCACCGATCTTTTTGATCTTGCCACTGGTGGGTGCGTGAACGGGCACCGAAACAAACCCAGCTGGCTTTGTTAAAGGTTGCCCGCGCTTCACCTCTTGGCCCCGCTCCACAATGATTTCACCAGGGGCGCCAATGTGTTGGGAGACAGGCACCACATAGCGCTCTTGCAGAGGCATGAAAACCGTTTTTGATTCGGCCGTCATTTTGTGGTAGCTGGGATGAATTCCACCTTTAAACTTCATGATGACTGTTGCCCCCCGTTTTGATTATTAAGTAGCCGCACGGTGAGGGCCCCAGTGGGGCAGGTATCCAAAACCGACTGGTCGGTGGGCGGGTTCTTATAATCTACGCTGGCCAGGTAATTGTGGATGGTGATGCGGGGGTCATCCTCAAAGCTTTTCTGGCATTTTTTGCAGCCGATGCAGGATACGCCACAGGCTTTCCGGGCCGCAGCACCCTTGTCGGTATTGTTGCAGAGAACGTGAATCTCCGCAGTGGCGGGCACCATGCTGATCAGGTTTTTGGGGCAGGCGGCAACGCATTTTCCACAGGCGGTGCAGCGGGCAGGGATGACTTGGGCTATGCCGTCTTCAGTGATCTCAATGGCTCCGAAGGCGCACACTTCCTGGCAGTCGGCCAGGCCCAGGCAACCGTGGTTGCAGAGTTTTTCTCCGCCGCCCACCAAATCAGCGCTGGCGCAACTTGCGTGGCCATTGTACCGGCCGTCAATGTTGGCAGTGCTTAAGCCACCTTGGCACATGATCAGTGCCACTTCACGAACAGATTCGCCCACTTCCACGCCCATGATTTCCCCGAGCAATTGGCGGGTAGTCTCATCGCAGACAGGGCAATCTGAAGGAGTGACTTTGCCATCCACGAGAGCGGCGGAAAAATCGGCACAACCGGCATAGCCACAGCCGCCACAGTTGGCGCCAGGTAAGACGTCGTTGATTTTTTCCTGACGGGGATCCACTTCCACAGCGAAGACTTTGGCTGCTACAGCCAGGCCAAGACCAGAAACCAGACCGATGCCGGCCAATACGGCGGTGGGGGTTAACATGATATTCATTTTACCAATCCCGCGAATCCCATGAAGGCCATGGAGAGAACACCGGCAGTGACGAGGGCGATGGCCGTACCCCGAAAAGATTTGGGCGTATCGGCCAGATCAAGGACTTCCCGGATGCCCGCAAAGAGGATCAGGGCTAACCCAAAACCAATGCCTGCACCCAGAGAGAATACGGTGGTTTCAAGGAGAGAATAATCATTCTGAATGCTCATCACCGCACAACCGAGCACAGCACAGTTGGTGGTGATCAGGGGCAGGAAAATTCCCAGGGAGCGGTACAGGGGAGGGCTAAGCTTTTGCAAGGCCAATTCCACCAGTTGTACCATGGAGGCAATGATGAGGATGAAGGTGATGGTTTGCAGGAAAACAAGGTCCATGGGTTCAAGGACCAGATGATAGATAAGCCAGCTGGCAATGCTGGCCAAAGTCATCACAAACATCACGGCCCCGGTCATGCCCAGGGCGGTGGGGAGCTTTTTAGAGACGCCCAGGAAGGGACAGATCCCCAAAAAGCGCGCTAAAACAAAGTTATTGACCAGAATGGCACTGATCACCAGCAGCAAAAGGTTCATAAAAAGACCACCTGTTAATGTTTTAACCTCATGCAAGAGTGATGACTTAATAGCGGGAAATCAAGGGGAACTTGGGGATAAATAGATATTATTAAAACTAAAAATAGACAAAGAGGCTCTTTGGCAGTTTGAGCCTATTTTCTCACGTGATTTTTGAAAACAAAAGGGTAAGTGTCCTGTATTGAAGCATTCGAATGGGAAGCATGGATTCTGAAGCGTGCAGGGGAAGAACTACCCTTCCCCTGCACCTACAATTTTTCAGCTGCAGATTCTTATTGAATCCTCAAAAACACATAGCCACTGATCTCTGCACCCCAGACTTGCTCTCCTTCGTCATTCCAGCCCTGGTCCCAGCTTAAGACCTGGTCATTGGCGATGGTGATGATGCTGGTGGCGTAAGTGGCCCCGCGCATGGTGCTGGTGCATTCTTTTTCCCGGGTGGAACCCTGATAGGTGCCGTCGGGATGTTTGCTCAGATAGACGGCGCAGCCTTCCCGTTCAATCAAGTCCGCAGGGTTGAGGTCAGCAAGGGGGGTATCCAGCTTCCAGGCGCCGATGGCGGCCTCAGGGTCGGGCAAAGCGTAGACCATGCTGCTGAATACACCGTCACCGGCATCGGTCACATGATAAACTCTTTGGCGATAAGGTTTGTCGAGAGTCCAGCCAGCGGCTTGTTCCACATACAGGTAACGGCCCTGGCCCGGTTCGACTTTGTCCTGCCAGATGGGAACCATTTCCAAGCGGATGTCAAAAAAATTTGTATCGGCTTCTGCCTGGGCCTGGCTACTGAAAGAGCCAGTCATCAAAGAAGCCAATTGGTCTAGTTCAGAAGGTCCTTGGTCGTTGCAGGCGGACAGCGCCACTGTGGCCAAAAGCAAGACAATAACCATCATCAGGTGCGATCGATTCATGAGGTCTCCTTGGCAATACGGCTAAAAAACACTGATGGAACCGGACCAATATTATGGTCTGAGAAGAATTTGGGAAGGCATCTTTTTAGGATGGGTGTGGTGAAGGAAAGAAAAGGACCCGCGGTTGGCACTTGTTCAGTGCTCAGCGCGGGTCCTTGTGATGTGAGCGATCGAATTGCTCTCTGTTAATTGCCCCAACTGCCTGCTGGGGAGGTCAATTCTTCCGGTTGCATGATGTCAGCAAGCTGGCTGGCGGTGGCCACTGCCTGTTGCTCCGCTTCTCGGTTGTTGCGGGCTGAAACGGTGGTGCTGTCCAAGCGGAATCGGCCCAGTAGAACTTGCAGTTCTTCAGCCTGGCCACGCAATTGCTGGGAGGCCGAGGCCATTTCTTCGCTACTGGCCGAGTTGTTTTGAGTGACTGTGTCGATTTGGCCCAGGCCTTCGGTGACTTCGGAAATGCCTCGGGCTTGATCGGTGCTGGCTTTGGCAATTTCCCGCACAAGGTCAGACGCTTTGTCCAAGCCGCCAACAATGTTTTCCAGGGCCAAAGCTGTTTCGGCAGCGATTTTGGATCCCTCGTTCACCTTGCTCAATGAGCCTTCAATTTGGTGGGCCGTTTCACGGGCGGCTTTGGCGCTGCGGCCAGCCAGGCTGCGCACCTCTTCGGCCACCACAGCAAATCCCTTTCCGTGCTTGCCTGCACGGGCGGCCTCCACCGCAGCATTCAGGGCCAACAGGTTGGTTTGGAAGGCAATGTCATCGATCACTTTGATAATCTTGGCAATCTCTTCACTGCCGGCGTTGATTTCCGTCATGGCCCTGGTCATTTGCCCCATGCTCTCCAGACCTTCGTTACCAGCCACGGAAGCGTCATCGGTTAACCGGTCGGCTTCGTTGGCATGGTCTGCGTTGGTTTTAACCTGGCTGGCCAATTCCGTCATGCTGCTGCTGATTTCCTGCAATGATGCGGCCTGTTCGGTGGCGCCTTGAGACAGACTCAAGCTACCCTGGGAGACTTCGCCGGCACCGGTGCTGACCTGGTCGGCGGTGGTTTTCACCTGGTTCAAATCACTGCGCAATTTGGTGGCCATATTTTTGATGGCGTTTCCAAAGGAATCCATGGAGCCACCCACTTTGACGTCCACCGTCAAGTCGCCATCGGCAATGGCTTTGGCTTCGTCGGCTTTGACTTGCAGTCCTGCGCTCATGCGATCCAAAGCTCGAGCCAGATCTCCCACTTCATCTTTTTGATGATTGTTCAAACGGTGGGAGAGATCACCATTGGCAACGGCGTCTGCCACGGCTACGGCGCGAACCAGGGGGTTGGTGATGCGTGTGCTCATAAACCATGCGGCAAGACCGGCACTTACACCGGCCACTAAGACCAAGAAGATTAACAGGGTGTTGGCCCGTTTGCCATTGGCTTCGATCCTGTGTTCCGCTTCGCGGAATTCTTCCAGGAGACTGCTGGCGCCAATGACCCAATCCCACGGTTCATAGTATAAACAGTGCACTACTTTTTCCTGTGGCGTCTGACTGCCAGCAGTTTGCCACATGTATTGCTGTTTGTAAGTTTCCTTGGCGTTTCCAGCTTTTGCACCTTCGACTATTTCCTGGATGAAGTAATTGCCGTCAGCATCCTTCACATTCCAGAGTTTGTCGCCATCCCGTTTGCTATCCTTGGAGATGATGTATTCACCGGCCCCGTTGAGAACAAAAACATAGCCAGTTTCTCCAATCACAAAGTCAGTGATGGTTTTACGCATATTTTCGGCGGTTTCCATGGGAATGCCAAAGTAGCTAATGCCCATGACGTTACCCCGAGAATCTTTCACGGGTTCGTAGGCTGTGAGATACCAGCGGTCAACAACAAAGTCTCGACCGCGAAATGTTTCGCCGCGCAATACCTTGGCAATCACTGGGTTGGCTTTGCCGTCCGGGTTGGTGGCGGGAATATAAGTGCCGATGGCCCGGGTGCCGTCTTTCTTCAAGACGTTGGTGCACACTCGTAGCATATCTCCGGCATCATTCATGCGCTGGAAGATGGTAGAGGTGCCGCCCAATTGAGCCCGTACTTCATCCACAATGGGTGAAGGAACATTGCCCAGGGAATTCTTCCCCAGCCAGGTATCACCGGCCACCATGCGGGGCAGTTCAATGGCCGCAGCTTTTTTGGTGTATTGGTTGGTCGCCTGCCAAGTCACAACATCCTTTTCTTCGCGCAACTCTCCTGCTCGTGACAGTTCGGATTTTGTCACTTTCAGGCCGGAGTCCACCATACTCTGCAGAATTTCGTTTTGTGTCTCGCAGATATCAAAAACCGTATGAGCGATGGTGTCCAGTGCTTCCAGATTGAGTTTCTGGCATTCCTGGCCAGCGATTTTGGCCGATTGGTGCTGTTGGTTGACTGAAACCCCCAACACAACTGCCAATGGTATTAAAACCAGGGTTAAACTCATCGCAATCAAACGTGTACGCACAGAACGTAATAAAAACATTGAAAAAGTCCCCTTCTAAATGACCCAACCTGGATTCCCGTGAACATCCCTTAGAATCTTCTTATTACTGGTGTCGGCTAATGATTAAGGAAGCTTTAGGGCATTTTTGTTTTGGGATTTTTATTCCTCCTGAAATCTGGGACTGAATTTCTTCTATTTTGAGTTAGCTGGAGGAAGCGCATGCTTTTAGAACAAACTCCCAGTGTAGTGGTTGGGTATGTTGCTGTTGTATATTGAGTTACGTTGGTTGACAGTCAGCTGAAAGTCTTTCATTTTAGAGGATGATCTACCGGAGAACTATTGGATATGTTGTAAACACCGACCGCACTTCCGGCTTCAAATATTTGAGGAAAGCCCATGAAAAAAGAACTGCCAGGAGTTGTTGTTACTGGAGCATCCGGGTTCATCGGGAGACATTTCCTGTCCAGTGCTGTTGGGAAATACCGGGTCTTTTGCCTGGCTCGACGCTCTCGACGAGAAGCGGGAATTCCGGAGTACGAAGGGCAACGCTGGACCCAGGTTGACATCTCCCGTTGGGAAACCATGCGCGAGGTGGTGGATTGCATCAAGGAACACGGCGGTGCCGATTACGTTGTCCACCTGGCTGGTTATTACGATTTCCAAAACAGGCCCAATCCTGAATACCATCGCACCAACGTTCAGGGTACCCACAATGTGCTCAAGCTGGCCCGGCAAATTGGAGCAGCGCGTTTTCTGTTTTCCAGCTCACTGGCGGCCTGCGAATTTCCTGCTCCTGGCCAAGTGATCACTGAAGACACCCCCGCTGATGCTTCCATACCTTACGCCCAAAGCAAACGCCAGGGTGAGAAAATGGTGTTAGAGCACACGGAATATTTTGCGTGTTCCGTATTGCGCCTGGCTGCGGTTTTCAGTGATTGGTGTGAGTACCCACCATTGTACAAAATGATGGAAACCTGGCTGGGCCAATCCTGGAATGCGCGTGTTCTGGGAGGCAATGGAGATTCTGCGGTACCCTACTTGCACATCCAGGACCTCTTGAAGCTTCTGCACCTGATCATTGACCACAGCGAACAGTTGCCCCGGTACGGGGTTTATAATGCCAGTCCCAGCTACACATCGAGTCACAAAGAGCTGTTTTCAGCTGCCACCCGCTACCACTTTCACCAGGCGCCCAAGCCCATTTGCATGCCCAAATGGTTGGCTGTACCGGGAGTGTGGATGCGCTGGACCCTGGGCCGTCTTTTGGGCAATCCCCCTTTCGAGGCACCCTGGATGATGAAATATGTGGACAGGGAGTTGAGGGTTGATGCCAGTCGCAGTCAAAAGCAACTCAACTGGAAACCCACGGAACGCCTGGATGTGCAACGGCGGTTGCTTTTCATGATTGAAAATATGAAAACTCAAAGTGGTGCCTGGAATCTGCGTAACGAAAGGGCATTGCAACGCATCGCCCGCCGCCCCAACCTGCTGATCAGTTATGAACTCGAAGATCTTCGCGACGAACTTGTGGAAGACATTGCCAAACACCTCACTTCCATGGCCGCTCGGGAAAAATATTGCCGGTATCACGAGATGCCCCGAGAAACGTTGCTCTGGTTTATTACTCTCGTGCACCAGATTCTGGTGACTTCCATTCGCACTGGGGACCGGCAAGTCTTTCTGAATTATTATCAGGTCATTGCCGCCCGCCGAAAGATGGAGGGCTTCGAAGCCAAACACGTCCAGGCCTTTTTATCCGCTGTGGGAACCCTCATTGAAAAAGCGTTGATTCCCCGGCCCGAACTGGAAAACCTTGGGCAGGAAATTCATGATTATGTTTCTCTCAGCTTCCAACTGGCCTCTGATGGCGTGGCCGATGTCTTTGAAGGCCATAGCCTGAGTGGTGCCACTACAAACTTAGAGTTAGACGATACAGATATCCCTAAAACCTCCGACGGTCTGGCGCAAATGGTGGCCCGGCTGGAAGATATTTGTGAAGATGCCCTTCCTCCGCGGCTAAAGAAAGATCAGGGAAATCTCTAAAGTCCTATCATCCCAATATGAATTAAGGTCATTTAAATCAATGGTTTAGCTTGTTTTTGGGATTTCCAGCCCCTATCATTTGTCAGAAGAGCAATTGAGCATATGCATAATAAAGGGGACTCGTATGGATAACGAAAAACCCAACCAAAAAGACAGCTGGGAAAAAATCGTCTGGGATGAGCACAATTTCAACAATCGGACAGTCTTAAAGTCCGGCTCATACCTGAATTGCTATTGTCCCTACTGTTCTCTCAGTTTGATGAAAAACAATGGGATCCACCTGGAGACATTAAGCGCTGATGATGAGCCCGGCTGGGTAGAGCTCTGTCCTTATCTCAACGCCTTCGAACGGAAAAGCAATCTCAAACTCGCCGAGGGGGAAGAGGTTCATGATATCCGATGTTGGCAATGCCATACCTCCTTACGCGCAGGAGACCGAAAGTGCGACAGGGGCGACTCCCATGTGGCCTGCATTATGGTAGGCATTTCCTCAGTCCGTGTTCCTTTCTATTTCTGTATGCGCACCGGTTGTACCTGGCACACAATCGACCTCAACGACGAACACAAAATCCTCCTCGACGACAGCATGGAGTGGTGACAAGGTGTTATTCGGAAAAGAATTCCCATCCCCAAACAGGCCATTAACTCTTTTGTTTCTGGTCGCTGCGGTGCTATCCATTTACGGGTATTTGCAGCCGGACCCGCCAGCCACTGGTGACCAGTTCTATCTGGACAATGCCGGAGGAGCGGTTCTTTTTACTCACGCCGCTCACCAGCAACATGATACAAAATGCGTATCATGCCACCACGCTTTGATCCAGACCGACGCCGTGGACTGCAGTGATTGCCATGACGAGCCGGAATACACCATTGATGATTATTCCCATGAGGAAATCGTCGAGGTCGAGGATCACAGTTGCCTGGATTGCCATGATCTCCTGCCTGATTCTGAGGCGCGCAGTTGTCGCCACTGTCATCCAGCATTCACCACCGGATCCGAACCGGAAATCGATGCGGCCAATTGCCAGCAATGCCATGATGATCCCGACTACGTTGTGGAAGATTTTACGCACCAGGAGCTGCAGGAATTGGAAGACCACAGTTGCACGGGTTGCCACCAACCGGGCCCCATTGGAGAAATTTACCACCTGGAATGCACAGCTTGTCATCGCGGCGAAGAACCCGAGCGTTTTATCAACGACCAGGGCGAGGCCATATGCAAATCCTGTCATCTGATCTGAGATGTGAAAGGAACGGTCATGAGTGTCCTGGATTGTTTTAAAGTACCTGCCTTGAGGGTTCCCAAGGGTATTGAATGCACACCTGGAATCGTCGAGCTGCCCGAACCAGACCAGGTGGTTATCCCCCTGGAGTACCCCGGCCAAATCCTTTTCCGGCCCCTGGTTGAAGGGGGCGATGAAGTGGCCCAGAACCAGATCATTGGCCAATCGGAAATGGGAAATTTCATCCATGCTTCCATCAGTGGAACGGTGACGGAATTAAAGTCAGTTTGGTCCGCTCGTGGTTTCCATGTACCGGCGGTAGTGATCAAAAAAGGCGCCAATCATTCTTTGGGCAAAGAAGAAATCCTTCGGGAATGTGGCATTGATCCCCAGTCCGCCAGTCGAGTGGACCTTTTGCGGGCCGCCGGAGTTGTCTCACCCTGGACAACACCCGGGCGGGATGACAGTGAAATTGATATCGAAAACTACCCGGATATTACCCAGATTGTCATAAAAGGCCTCAATCAGGAACCCACCATCTGTAGCTTTCACACCTTGATGAGGGCTCACACTGAAGAGATGAAAAGTGCTCTGCAGCGGTTGGCGGAAATTCTTCCCCAAGCCCGCATCCGGCTGACGGTTTGCAAAAAGGACAAGCAGTGGGCCAGGGAAATGTTTTCCGATCTAGCTGAAGTGACTCCGATGCCCGATGACTATCGGGGCCGCATCGAACGACCAGCCATGGGCCGCTTGACCGGAACCACGGTCCCCAGCCGTGCATCCTACCGTTCTTTTGGAATTGCGGTTATCTCCGCCGAACAGTTACTGGATATGTACCGGGCCCTGGAGGGGCAACCCTGCATCCGGAAAGCCCTGACCATCTCCACTGACGACGGATTTACGCCCAAAACCGTGCGAGCTTCCATTGGAACCTCTATTGGCGACCTGTTGGCCAGCCAGGGTTTGTCACTGGAAGAAGGCGATCGCGTTATCATGGGTGGCCCTATGGCGGGCACGGCCCAATTCACCCTGGATACTCCTTTGAGTAAATTCCAGGCAGGTATCCATGTGCAGAGGGCCCGAAAAGTCATCTCTGATGTGAATCAAACCTGTATCAATTGTGGGCGCTGCACCCAGGCTTGTCCGGTCAATCTTCAAATCCATTTGATTGGGCGCAACGTCGAGTTCGACTGGATCAATGAAGCCGCCCAGTACCATCCTGAAGCCTGTCTGGAATGCGGTCTCTGCGCTTTCGTATGCCCCGCCCACCGGCCGCTTTTGCAACTGATCAAACTGGCCTGTCAAAACGGGAGCCAATGAGATGAATCCTGCCAATGAACGTGTGAAATACAATGTTGCTGCCAGTCCTCACTGGCACGATGGAAGCACCTTGCCAGGAATCCAGTGGAGCTGGCTTTTGGCTTTGTTGCCAACCATCATCGCCAGCACCGTCATTTTTGGAATGGCATCTCTGCGAGTCATCGCTCTGGCGGTCACCGCCTCGGTGGTAGCTGAAGTGGTTTGGAACCATTTCGTAGAAAACAAAGACCACGCATCCAATTTCAGCAGTGTCTCTCTTGGTGTGCTCTTGGCGCTGCTATTGCCCGTGGGAGCCCCCTGGTGGTTGGTCACCGTGGGAGCTTTTCTCACTATTATCTTCGGTAAGAAACTTTATGGTGGATGGGGCGCCTATCCCGTGCACCCCGTGGCTCTTGGTTATGCCATGCTGTTGGTTTCCTGGCCTTCAAGGCTGGATTATACCGCTTCCCTGGTGGGCAAAACATGGTCTGTCACCATGATCGAGCCTATGCGCCTGGTCAAAACTCTGGGTGTTGGCGCCGAATCCCAATATAACTTTCTGGACCTCCTGCTGGGTAAACAGATTGGTGGAGTCGGCAACGCCATGGTGCTTTGGTTGTTGATTGGTGGACTCTGTCTGGTAGTGGCCCGGCAAGTACCCTGGCAAATTCCTCTGAGCTGTCTCGTGGGGGTGGTGGTTACTGCTCTGCTCCTGCAATGGTTGGCTGGCGACCGTGCGGCCACACCGCTGTTTCATCTTTTGGCTGGCAGTACGATTCTCCTGGCTTTTTTCCTAGCTCCCGAACATACCACGTCTCCGGTTAATCCCTGGCCCATGATTCTTTATGGTCTGTTAATCGGATCTTTGTTGGTCCTTATCCGGACTTTTTCGAGCCACACCGATGGCGTCATTTTTGCCGTCCTTTTGGCCAACATCAGCAGTCCCCTGATGGACCGCATGACCCCACCGGTGGTGGGACTGGAGGTTTCGAAAAATGGGTGAGATTTTTCGACTGGTCCTTGTTCTGGGAACCATTTGCTCCTTCAGCGCTGGAGCCCTCTCCTTTGTGCGCACCAATTTGGCAGAACGCATTGAAATGCAAGAGGATTTTTATGTCCGGGGCCCCGCTCTCGAACGACTGTTTCAACAGCCAGCCGAGGACATGCTTTCAGAGAAATTGACCTACGCCGCAGAGGATCACGATTTCCCCATCTTTTATCGGCGTGAAGCCGGTGAAGTGACAGGATTGGCCGTGGAGGCGGTGGGCCAGGGAGGATACGGGGGAGATATCGTATTCATGGTCGGATTGGATCCACGCAACAGCTCTGTTATCGGTGTGGAGATCGTCAGCCACAGCGAAACCCCTGGCGTAGGCGCCAAAGTGGAGCTGGAAAGTTTTCGTCGGCAGTGGAACGGTGTGATCCTGGATCATTCCGTGGCTCTGATATCCAATGGAGGCCAGCTGGATGCCATCACGGGAGCCACATATTCCTCAAATGCAATGGTTGCTGGCACCAATCAGGTGGCACGACTTCTTCAGGACCATCAGGAAGAAATTGTCACTATCATTCTGGGTTTGTCCTCTGATGATGAAACTACTGGAGGTCAAACCTTATGAACCTTCGTCAAACATTGACCCATGGTCTCTGGCGTGACTTGCCACCCTTTCGTCTAGTCTTGGGACTGTGTCCTTCGCTGGCTGTCACCTCGGCGGCTGAGAACGGCTTGGGCATGGGTGTGGCTGTGACGTTCGTATTGATCTTTTCCAACATGTTCATCTCTCTCCTACGAAATGTGATCCCCAATAAGGTGCGCATTGCCAGCTTCATTGTGGTGATCGCCACCTTGGTGGTGTTGGTGGAGTTGTTCATGAAAGCCTACTTCTTCCCCCTGTCCCAGAAGTTGGGCATCTACATCCCGCTGATTGTGGTGAACTGTATCATCCTGGGCCGGGCCGAAGCTTTTGCGTCCCGCAATCCGGTGCACTTGTCCATGGCCGACGGCCTGAGTGTGGGACTGGGTTTTACCATGTCATTGACGGTCGTAGGTTCCATCCGGGAAATTCTTGGCCAAGGCACTTGGTTCGGCATGCCCGTCTTTCCCGCCAGTTTTGAACCCTTCGGATTTATGGTTCAGGCCCCCGGTGCTTTTCTTTGCCTGGGAGTGATGTTGGGGCTCATGAATGCCTGGAGCCGGCGTAGAGGCGAAATTTTCATCCAGACCTGAGAGAGGCGCGTCCCATGGACCTGTTGCTACTGACATTCGGAGCGATTTTCGTCAACAACATTCTGTTGGCGCAATATTTGGGAAACTGCCCCTTCTGTGGAGTCTCCAAGAAGCTGGGTACAGCCAGTGGTATGGGCGCCGCTGTGACTTTTGTAGCCACCGTGGCTTCCGCCCTGACCTGGGCTGTGTACCACTACCTGTTGCTGCCCCTGGGCCTGGAATATCTCAAGACTTTGGTCTTTATTCTGGTCATCGCAGCTTTGGTTCAGTTTGTGGAAATCTTCATCAAGAAACAAAGCAAAGCTCTCTATGATTCTTTGGGAATTTTCCTGCCCCTGATCACCACCAATTGTGCTGTCATGGGTATTGCCCTTTTGAATATCAAACATGGTTTTGGCTTTATTGAGACTTTGGTCTTTTCAGCGGCCAGCGCCTCAGGATTTGCCCTGGCCATCATCCTCTTCGCCTGTGTGCGAGAGAGATTGTTTATATCACCGGTGCCTATTGCCATGCGTGGTACGGCCATTGCCCTGGTAACCGCAGGCGTCATGTCACTGGCCTTCATGGGTTTTGTGGGAATGACCAACTGATCTGGAGTTTTGAATGTTAATACCGGCCATGGTTTTGGGTGGAATCGCAGTTGTTTCAGCTGTTGGTTTGGGCGTTGCCGCCCGGGTTTTTCACGTGGATGAAGACCCCCGAATACAAGGTGTTTTGGATCTCTTGCCAGGTGCCAACTGCGGAGGTTGTGGTTTTGCCGGATGCTCTGCATGCGCTGGCGGGATCGTTGCCGGAGAAGCCCAAGTGAACGCCTGCGTCATTGGTCAAACCGAAGTGGCCAACAGTATCGCGGTTTTTATGGGCATGGAGATGGTGGGCACCGAACCCCAAATTGCCTGCCCTGATTGCCAGGGAGGCTCCCGGGCCACTCGCAAGTACCAATATGATGGCTTCAATGATTGCCGGGCTGCCATGCTGTTGTACCAGGGCCCCATCCAATGTAACCATGGTTGCCTGGGCTTGGGAACCTGCGTGCGCTCCTGCCTGTTCGGGGCCATCACCATGGGACCTGAGGGCTTGCCGGTTTTTGACCCCACCCGTTGTGTGGGATGCGGTGCCTGTGTTCGGGCGTGCCCCAAAGGCATCATCAATATCATCTCGGAAACTACAAAGATTCTGCATTGGAATCTCTATTCAGAATGCCTGGCCCCCTGCAGGCAAAAATGCCCTGCTCAGGTCAATGTCCCCAAATACATCGAACACATCAAGAATGAAGAATACGACCTGGCCTTGTTGACGGTTAAGGAGACCAACCCCCTTGCGTTGAGTACTGGCCGGGTGTGCCCCGAACCATGCTCTTTGGCTTGCCGCCGCCAGATTGAAGATGAGCCCGTTGCCATCAACTATCTGAAACGATTTGCTGCGGATTATGAGATGGGCTTGGAGAAACGCTTGCATGTTCCCGTGGCTCCGGATACTGGGAAAAAAGTAGTGGTTATCGGCGGTGGTCCTGCTGGTTTGAGTGCAGCCTACTTCCTGCGCCGACTGGGACATGCCGTGACTATTCTTGAAAAAATGCCCTTCCTGGGCGGCATGTTGCGTTATGGAATCCCCGAATACCGGTTGCCCAAAGCCATTTTGGATTGGGAGATTCAAGGCATCCTTGAGTTGGGCATTGAAGCCAGGACTGAAGTGGAACTGGGCCGTGATTTCACTCTCGATTTCCTGAAAGCTGATGGTGCCGACGCAATCTTCCTGGCAGTGGGGGCTTGGCGAGACCGAGAACTTGGTCTTGCAGATACCTCGCCTGAAGGAGTGATCAGTGGGATTGGTTTCCTGGAGCATTTCCAGTTTGAACCCGATATGCGAGTTAAGGGACGGGTCATTGTCATTGGTGGTGGAAATACGGCCATTGATGCGGCGCGCACCTCATTACGGGCCGGAGCCGATTCCGTGACCATCGTTTACCGCCGGGGCCGCAACGAAATGCCTGCCAACCCAGTGGAAATTGTGGCAGCCGAAGAAGAGGGTATCGAGTTCCGTTTTCTGTGTTCTCCCAAAGGATTTATCACCGAGGGCAACCAATTAAAAGGCCTGGAAATTCTCAAGATGGAATTGGGAGAGCCCGACCCCAGTGGCCGGCGCAGACCCATACCCATGGACGGGTCCGAAGAAATCATACCTTGCGAACAACTGGTGGAGGCTGTGGGCCAGATGCCCAACCTGGACTTCCTGCAAAAAGATGGCATGCCCACTCTGCCTACCACGCGTTGGACGACCATTGATGCCAGTGAGGACACCCTGCAAACAGACGTGCCTTATATTTTCACCGGCGGTGATTGTTTCACTGGCCCGGCTCTGATGGTCGATGCCATCGGTGCCGGTCGGTTTGCTGCCCGTTCCATCCATTACTATATGACCCAGGGAGAAATTCCACCCATCGAACACCGGCAAACAGAACTGGTGCCTGATTCCATTTTTGATTCCATTGTGGGTGTGATTCCCAAGCCCAAGGTGCATGAACCGGTGGCTTCTCTGGAAGATCGTCTGGGAACCTTCAAGGAAGTGGAAGGGACCATTGATGAAGAGGATGCCAAGTACGAGGCTGGGCGTTGTTTAAACTGTGGCACTTACTGCTATGACCATGATGAGGAAATGGAACAGTCTAAAACGGCTGAAGAGGTTGAACATTAGGTTGTGCCTCTGAATTTGTGTCTGGTCTGTTCATCTTACAGACCAGGCATGATTCCTGATCCAAGGCCGGAATGCCCCTCAGATATAGTGGCTTGACTCCCGGCCTCCTCAATGAGGCCAGTCTAAAACTGCTTGCTCTCCGATAATCGTTTCTGTAGTCTCCACAAAGTTATAGCTCCCAATTGTGTTAAGAGTTGTCTTCTCACTATGGGTGGAACTGCTGGGGAATGGAGTAAATCATGAAATCCAAATCAATATTTTGCTATAGCTTTGTTCTTTTGGCATTGGTCCTGGCATTGGGGTATCAGGCAAGCTTCGCACAGTCTACGGCTGTCGCGGGGGAAGCGGAGGAGCCTCTTGCACTAAAACCCGAGGTTGAATCTTTCCAGCCTATACAAGTTTATGCCCATTTGTTCGGTGGCATGGGAATGTCATTTTTAACGGCGGAGGATGTCGAAAGTATAATCGGTGATGACTTCGGTATCGGCATTGGTCTACCAACTTGGTCCTATGGCATCCGAGGGGGATTTCGAAATATCCTTCAGGTGGAATACAATTTTGGCATAGCAAGCCACGATTTTAACAACAACAGTATTATTGAAGATATTCCCAACGAAGTTATTGAAATGGATTATGAAACAACCGACATCCAATTCAAATTCAATCCGTTTTTCTGGAAAGCGCCCGGCGTAAAAAATGGAAAAACCAAAGCCATCTTTCTCATCTATGGATTTGGTGATGTTGAATGGCGCGATACCAATGATGACGGATTCGAAGGGACGAGCACCATTCTGGGTATTGAATATTCGCGTTTTTCCAAAAATCTATCTTGGAGTGTGAGCTTCAAGCATTATGGAATTGAATTTGACGAAACAACTGTCTTTAATATTCCCTTTGAACATAGCACTGAAGCCAGCGACTACATCTTGGAGTTTAAAGTTGGTTTTGGGGTGGGGGCGTAAATGGATTTTTCCCTCTGAATATTGAAAGGATCACAATTGCATGCCTGACCAAGAGTCCAACAAGGGAATAGACCAGAGTGTTCTTCGGGATATTTTGCATGAGACCGAGAAGCTGACAAACGTTTGCGGTTGGTATTGGGATATCTCCACTGATGCCTGGACTTTTTCGGGCAATGGCGATCTTCTTTTTGGAGTCCCCAAGGGTTCACTGACTTTCAGTGAAATTTTAGCTGTCACCCACCCTGAAGACCGCTCCAGTATTAAAAATGCCTATGATCGGGCTGCTGCGGAGGGTTTCGATTTTCAAATATTTTTCCGTATTATTCAAAAGGACACTGGGGAGTTACGTCACATTCAGTCACGTGGTCGGGTGGTGACAGACAACGAGGGACAGGCCACAGGTCTGTATGGTTCCGCACAAGACGTTACCATTCAAAGAAAAATTGACTTTGGACAAAAAGAGCATGAGGCTCGGTACGAAGCTGTCTTCAATCAGCATTATCAATTTTTGGCCATCTTGAATCCAGAAGGCCAGGTGCAGGACATCAATAGTTATGCCCTGGCCGCCCAAGGCAGCAAAGCGGAGGACTACATTGGACGTTTTTTCTGGGAGTCCCCTGCCTGGCGAGATCTTCCTGAATGGAGAAAGCTTGTTCGCCAACGGGTTTTACAGTGCCAAACAATGCATGAGCCCTTATTGACTGAAGACACTTATCAAGTGGGTGATGGTACCAATCGGCATGCAGACGCAGCTTATACCGCCATCAGAGACGAGGACGGAGTCGTTATTCATGTCCTTGCGCAAGCCAATGATACGACGGCGCGTAAGTGGGCAGAAGAAGCCCTGGTCGAAAATCAGCGTAAAATTGAAACTCTTTTCAGGACCCTGCCTGGCATGGCATATCGGTGCCTGAACGATCCCCATTGGACAGCTGATTATTTCAGCGAAGGAAGCACTGCACTCACTGGCTATGGGCCTGAAGACTTTGTTGGCAATTCCAATATAAATTATTCTGACTTGATCCACCCTGAAGATCGCGAGCCTGCGCGGAATTCTGTCCAGAAACAATTGCAACAGCATCACACATTTGAATTGTCGTACCGTATCATAACTGCTGATGATAAGGTCAAGTGGGTCTGGGAAAAAGGACATGCGGTTTTGGGCGAAAATGGCAAGGTTGAAGCCCTTGAGGGTTTCATCAATGACATCACCGAAAATAAAAAGATTAGAGAACTTCTGACTGTCAGTGAGCAACGTTTCCAGGAATTATTTGATAATTCCCCCGTTCCCCTGTGGGAGGAAGAATTTGGCGAAGTCTTTGCCTACTTGGAGGAACTCAGAAATAACGGGGTCCAGGATTTCCGAACTTACTTCGATGACCATCCCTCTGAGTTGGATGTGTTTGCCCAAAAAATCAAGATTATCGATGCCAACAAAGCCACCCTTAAGCTTCATGAAGCCGAGAGCAAAGCGGTGCTTATGGGAAATTTGGAGAATCTTTTTACAGCCAAATCGTTGGACGTTTTTAAGGAAGAACTTATAGCTCTGGCATCCGGGCAGTTGAAGTTTGAATCCGAAGGAGAAGTAAAAACCCTGAATGGAAATCCCCGGCAAATCTATCTGAGTTTGACTATTGAAAAGGGACAAAAAGATTCGGTTCGTGGACTTTTAGCTACTACGGACATCACGGATCGCTTGCAGGTAGAAGCAGAACTGAGGCAAGCACAAAAAATGGAGTCGGTGGGGCGGTTAGCTGGTGGGGTTGCCCATGATTACAACAATGCCCTCAGTGTCATCATGGGTTTTACGGAACTGGCTATGGAGAAAGCAAACCCCGGCGGCCCTTTGCAGGAAGACCTTGAACAGGTCCTTGCTGCCGCCAATAGAGCAGCGGCTATTACTCGTCAATTGCTGGCTTTTGCCCGCAAGCAAACCGTCGTTCCCGCCGTGCTGGATTTAAATTCAAACGTGGCCCACATGCTCAAAATGCTCAAACACCTGATTGGTGAGGATATTGACCTTGTTTGGGCTCCGGGTGAAAACCTCTTTCCGGTCCGAATTGATCCGAGCCAGATTGATCAGATTTTGGCGAATTTGTGCGTCAATGCCCGAGATGCCATTGAGGGTGTTGGCAAAATTACCCTAGAAACAAAAAATACTTATTTTGATGAGGCTTACTGTGCCAATCACCCTGGATTCAATCCTGGTAGATTTATTATGTTGGCCATCAGCGATAACGGTTGTGGCATGGACAAAGATTTGCTGGATAACGTCTTTGAACCGTTTTTTACTACCAAAAGTGTAGATCAGGGAACTGGATTGGGCCTGGCTACGGTATTTGGCATCGTCAAACAGAATTTGGGTTTCATCAATGCTTACAGCGAACCAACTTTTGGAACCACTTTCAAAATTTACCTTCCACGGCATGAGCATTCGGAGTTAGCACCCGAAAATGAGACGTCGCCGCTCGTTCAGCCCAGCAGAGGGGAGACGGTTCTAATAGTTGAAGATGAAGAGGCAATTCTGAATCTTGCGCGTATTATTCTTGAAGAAAAAAATTATACGGTGTTGTCCTCTGGGCGGCCAGAGGAAGCCCTACGCTTGGCTGAACAATACGATGGGGACATTGATCTGTTGCTCACTGATGTGGTTATGCCCCAGATGAATGGGCGCGAGCTGAACAAGGGGTTGCAGCTCCTTTACCCTGAAATCAAAACACTTTTCATGTCTGGCTATACGGCCAATGTAATTGTTCATCATGGGGTGTTGGAGGATGGGGTGAATTTTATTCCTAAGCCTTTTTCTCCTATAGAGCTTATTAGCGAAGTTCGCAAAGCCCTGGACTGAAATGTTGGTTGTGCCTCTGAATTTGTGTCTGGTCTTTGTTTGCCACTGGCCAGGTATGTGTTTTTTAAATGAACACCTGAATCAAGGACTCCTCCCGTCTACCCAAATCCTAAGTACTTAGTTGAGATACCCTGAATAAGCAGGCGGGTTGTGATACAACCCGCCATGTATTTCAAAACCTATTCGAATGATTTTTCCTATACTAAATTTCTAGAAAATCATCATTCTCCAAAGGGATGACTACCTCTGGCGAACGGGCCTCCGGGAATTTGGAAGGGGTGAAGACGGGGCTGGGTTTAAGTACTTCTGCTGTGTCGGCCGATGACAGCTCATACCTGCTGGGCTTGCCCGAATTTCCTTCAACGATGCCGTTCAACACTTCAACCATCTGATTGAGCTCAGAAGCTTGGCCGCTAAGCTCTTCGCCGGCGGCGGCGGTTTCTTCGGTCATGGCGGCTGTGGATTGAGTCACCTGATCCAGCTGGCCCACACCAGTGCTGATCTCGCTGACACCTTGGGCCTGCTCTCGGCTGGCATTGGCCACTTGCCCGATCAAATCGGTCACTCCTTGGATGCCTTCGGCGATCTTGTCCAGCACTCTGCCTACTTCCTGACTTGCCTGGACACCCTTCTGAGCATTCTCCTGGGATGTATCGATGAGCACGGATGTATTTTTGGCTGCTTCAGCGCTTCGCCCGGCGAGATTGCGAACTTCTTCGGCAACCACAGCAAAACCCTTGCCGGCATCTCCTGCCCGAGCAGCTTCTACGGCGGCATTCAGGGCAAGTAGATTGGTTTGGAAGGCGATCTCATCGATGGTCTTGAGGATATTGGCCGTTTCATCACTACTTGTTTTGATTCGCTCAATGGAATCGTTCATGTTGTCCATGACTTTGGAGCCATCATGGGCCCATTTAAGTGATTCTTTTGCAAGAGAATCGGTTTCAACGGCAGTTTCGGCGTTCTGGTTTGTCATAGATGACATTTCCACCAAGGAGGCAGAAATTTCTTCCAGGGCACTGGCTTGTTCACTGGCACCCTCAGATAGTTGGATACTGCTTTGGGCGACCTGATCAGAAGCTGCGGTCACCTGGTTGCTGGCCGAAGACAGTTGACCGACCACTCCACTGATGCCCTTGCCAATTCCATGGGAAACAAAGAACCAAATCAGGATCGAAGCCAGCAGGGCCAGTCCGGAGATAATGAGCAGTGTTATTTGGTTTTGATGTCCGATTTTGGCCACGTTGGCTTTGGCTACTTCAAATTCGTCCTGATAGGAGCCTACGCCGATGACCCAGTCCCAGGGTTCGAAATACACCAGACGCACGACCTTGTCACGGCTGCCCGTGTCGCCGACATTGCTCCAGGGATAAGTGATACCGCCGATTTGACCTTGATCAAGGTTCGTGGCGATGGCGCAGATTTCCTGGACCATAAACTCCCCGTTAGCATCCTTGGCTTCCCAGAGACTTTCACCGTCTCGCTTGCCGTCCTTGGAAATAATATAGTTGGCCTTGGAGTCGAGGACGAATACGTAACCGGACTTACCGATTTTGGTGTCGATGATTGACTGACGCAGGGCTGTGGCGTTTTCAATGGGCATGGCCGTAGCCACCAGGCCGATCACTTCGCGGGAGTCGTTCATCAAGGGGCGGTAGGTGCAGATTGAGGCCTTACCTAAAACGGTGGCCCGTCCGCGATATTCCTGCCCAGCCAAGACAGCCGTCAGAACAGGGTTGGGGTGGCCGTCGGCGCTAGTGCGCGGCACGTAGGTACCAAGCTGCCGTTTACCATCTTTCACCAGGTTTGTGCAGATGCGCATCATGTCGCCCTGGGCGTTCATGCGTTGGAAGATGGTGCAGTCGGCATTGACCAAGTCTCGAACATCGTCAACCACGGGGGAATAAACGTTGGGGTCGAAGTTCTGGCCAATCCAGTTTTCACCAAGAAGCATTGGGGGTAATTGGTAATTCAGGGTGCTTCCGTCGGTATGCTTGACTGTCTTCCAGTTGATGTTTTCGTCGCTTTCAATTATGGAAGCGATGCTCAGGTTGCCTTTGTCTGATGTCAAGCGTTCAGCCACATTGACTGCGTGGTTGATGCTCTGCTGCAGAATTTGTTCCTGACTTTCGCACATGGCAGTAATTCCCATGGCGATATGGTCCAAATCAGCAAAGGCAAGGGCGAGGCATTCTTCGCCGGCAGTTTCTTTCATTTGATTTTCCTGCTTGATGATAATCGTAGTGAGTATCATCAGGGGAATTACTGAAACCAAAATTCCAGTCAGCAGGAGTTTTCTTTTCAATGATAGATTAATGTTCATGTGATCGTCTCCTCATTTGCTCGAAGCCCATCCAGTTCACTATGAGTTGTCGGAAAAATAGTAATAAACTTAAGCAAAGGATTCCTTTGTATGCAACGGCCCCACTGATCAATGGCCCATTTAGTTGATTGGCTGCAATCGTAGACAGAACCACTATGAAGACGGCCAGTGGTAACGCAAACCGCCAAATTGCCAGGTTGGGGAGTGACACCTGGGACGACCTCACCGTTAATACGAGAGGCATTGAAGGAGAACGGCACCATGAATTGAGCCTGGCTTAATAGAAAGCCCGCTTTACCAAGTATTTGGCAAAGCGGGCTGGAGATAGACACAATTTCGAAGGCACAACTATTTGATCAGTGCCATTCGGCCTACTGATAGGTGGTCACCAGAGCTGACCCGATAGAAGTACACCCCAGCAGAAACACTACGCCCCGCTTCATCATTACCCATCCAAACCGCTTCATGACTTTGAGCAGTAAGCATGTCATCAACCAATGTCTTCACTTTACGTCCAGCCAGATCGAAAATGACCACCTTAGTATGGGCCGCGCTGGGCAAAGCAAAGCGAATCGTGGTCGACGGGTTAAACGGGTTAGGGAAATTCTGTTCCACCCGGAAAGCCAGAGGCAGACCGTCTCCAGAGTCAGGCACGGGAGTGAGATCGCCACTGCAACCAGCACCCAAAGCCCCGATCAATCCACAGCCGCCACTGTTATCTGCATCGCAGGGAGAGGCGCTGCCGACGTTGAAGTTGCCTTCAGCCAGGTTGCAAAATTCAGGATCAACGGAAATGTTTCCGCCAGTGCCGGTGGGGTCGGCCATGCCGGAATAATCGGCAGAGGCATTGCCAAAGACATCGTTGCAAAGGAAGGAAGCGGGCGCCGAGGGTACGGCTACACCGTTGGCATTACTGCTTCCGCCAATGTTGTAAGCGATAATGTTATTATTGAGATCGGGAACATTACCTTGAATATAGATTCCGCCACCGCCGCTAAAGGTCGCTTCGTTTTCTATAATGGTATTGCTGTTGGCAGATCCTGCGAGAGTATTGTTGTAGTGAATGGCACCGCCAAAAAATTGAGCGGAATTACCATGAATGACGGAGTTGCTAATGTCGGCCTGGGTGCATGTGGTAAAGCTGATGCCACCGCCGGCATTGGATGTATTGTTGCCAATGACCAAGCTGTCCAGGTTCACACTGGCTGATTCCGCATATATGCCACCACCGCTCATGAAGGTGCTGGTTGGCAATTTCCCGTTGTTGCTGATGTTCACGCCAACGAGGTTCAGACTGCCACCGGATTGGAAGAGGCCACCACCGGAATTCTTGGCACTATTACCCAAAATTTCGCCACCGGTCATGTTGAGGGCTGAGTTGTCACTGGAGTAAACTCCACCGCCTTCAGAGCAATCAGCATGACCATTAACGATGCAATTGTTCATGGTGACAGTTGAGTCAAGCAAGTGCATTCCACCGCCTTGGGGGGAGAAGCTTGGGTTGTCAGTGATGACTCCATTATTCTCAATCATGCAGTCGGTCAGAGTGGGCGCACTGTTGTTGGCAAAAATACCGGCACCGTAAATGCCTGTGTTGTCATGCACGTGCACGTTCTCTAAAATGGCTTGGGAGTTGTTGAACATGATGCCGCCACCAAGGCCCAGTATACTGTTGCTACCCACGCTGTTGTTGGTGATTTCCAGGTTGCGCAGGGTGGGGGAAACATTTTGTAGCAGCACTCCGCCACCATAAATGCCGGTGTAGGGGATGCCTGAGAAATTGAGTCCACCGCCACCTTGAATCACAAAACCATCCACCACAGTGGTGTGTTCCACTGTGCCATTGAACTTCAAGACCGAGTTGTTCAGGGCACCCTGCAGGATGGTGGGATTGTTGATGGGATCACGGGAAGTGTAGTCGGAGCTGTAGCCGCCCAGAACCTGGATTTCTCGACCGAGAACAGTCATGGGACCATTCACTGTGATGCCGCCTTCGATGGCAATGATATCACCGTCGGCTGAGCTATTGATGGCATCGAAAACGGTGGGGAATTCTTCAGGATATCTGTGTTCGGTATCACCCAAAGCACGCAACATATTGACGCGACCAGCACC
This sequence comes from Candidatus Krumholzibacteriia bacterium, assembly GCA_016744705.1. GTDB lineage: Bacteria > Krumholzibacteriota > Krumholzibacteriia > LZORAL124-64-63 > LZORAL124-64-63 > LZORAL124-64-63. The sequence continues at coordinate 20,093 of JADGDU010000003.1, read as the reverse complement.
CAAAAGGCCAGCAAATGCTGGGTTTTGGGCATCAAGGTCATCGGCGTTGCGGGTCAGAAGACTGGTGATCTCTGTGTAGCTCATGCTTGGGTTGGCGGACCACAACAGTGCCGCGGCTCCGGCCGTGATGGGAGAGGCGAAACTGGTGCCATCCCATGAAGCGTAACCACTGCTTTGGGTGCTGTTGTTGTAATGCGTTGAGTAGATGCCCACACCAGGTGCGGCAATCTCGACCCAGGATCCGTAGTTGGAGAAAGTGGCTCTGGTATCGTTTTGGTCAGTGGCCGCCACTGCGATCACACCGGCACGGGAGCCCAGATAAGATGCTTCGTCGTTGTTGTCGTTACCGGCAGCGGTGACGATGAGCGTGCCTGCATCCAGGGCCGAGGTCACGGACAGGGCGAGGTAGCTGCTGGATCCCCAACTTGTATTAATGATTTTAGCACCATTGTTGATGGCGTAGAGGATTCCCTGGGCAGCAAAATCCATGCGGACCACACCACCGGTTTCTCCAGCTGGCAACCAACCCACACGGATGGCCATGACTTTGACGCCGGGAGCCGTGCCTGCAATACCGTAACCGTTGTTAGTGATGGCAGTGACACAGCCAGCGGCCATGGTGCCATGGCTTTCGTAGTCCATGGGGTCGTTGTCGGCGGTGGTGACATCTTCATCGGGATAACCCTGGCTGGCGGGAATGTTTACAAAATCCCAGCCGCGGATGTCATCGATTTTGCCGTTGCCGTCGTCATCATAATTTTCAATACCGTAGTACTCTTCCCAGTTGGTCCATAAAGCCCCGTTAACCTTGTCTGGGTGGTTTCCACCGAGGTCGGGGTGGTGCCAATCCACACCAGAGTCGGCCACGGCCACAATGATGTTGGAATCACCAAGGGCCTGGTTCCAGGCGCCCACGGCACGCAGATCAGCGCCGCCCAAATTCATGTTGCGCAGATAGTATTGAGCGCTGGCCACATCGTTGGGCAGGTAGGCGTCGTACATTTTACAGATGTCCACCAACCGTACGTCTTCCACTTCGGGCAAGGCGGCGTAAGCGGCCTGAACTTCTTTAAGGCCCATTTCTTCGGGAAAATCTACGGCCCATACCCGAGCCAGTATATCCTTATTGGATTTGGACTTCAGGTTGTTGGTCAAACCGTCGTACATTTGTTCCATGTCTCGGACAGAAAATCTTTCACTCAGGGCATCAAGGCTGGGCACACCCACACGGACACCTTGGTCTGATTTCTCAAAGGCCATTTTGGTGCCGGCTTTGACTGTGATGACGACCCGGTCCTGGACCTGGCCAATCACAGATGAATTTTCATAGGGTTGGGCGCTGGCCAGGCTGGAGCCTAGCATCAAGCCCAGCAAGGCGATGAGCACAAGCTTCTTCATGGGGAATCCTCTCAAAAGGTGAACGGGATCCCGCAGGGCGGCTTACCGGGGCGAACCGTATGACGACCACACAACGAGAATACTGAAGGCGTGATTTCGACTCCAGTGAAATACTTTTTCGCTCTTATCTTAAAATGAATTATAAAGGAAAATGGCATGTTCATCAATATGGTTGGTTTTTTAGTTGAATCCATCTGAGGTTTCGAAAGAAAAAAAGTTCTGTAAGGAGTTGCAACAGTTGAATATAAAGAGAGTCCTTTTTATTGAACCCTATGATGGTGGAAGCCATCGGGCGTTCCGTGAAGGTTGGATTGGGCGGTCCCGGCACGAGTTCGAATCATTTACTTTGCCAGCTCGATTTTGGAAGTGGCGCATGCGGGGTTCTTCGGCCTGGTTTGCAGATTTGCTCAACGAGCGTAAGGGTGAGCCGGTGGATCTGATCTTTGCCACGGGATTTTTGAATGTAGCGGATTTGCGGGGGATGCTGCGACCACCTCTGGATCGGGTGCCGGTCATTCTCTACATGCATGAAAACCAACTGACATACCCTCTTTCTCCCGATGAGGAATTCGATTTTCATTTTGGATTCACTAACATCATCAGTTGTCTGGCAGCCAACCGGGTTATTTTTAACAGCGAATTTCATCGCCGCCTCTTTCTGAACAGTCTGGCCAGCTATTTGGGTAAAATGCCCGAAGGATCGCCCCGGCGGGTTCCTGAAAAGCTGGAGGCCAGCAGTCAGGTTCTGGGAGTTGGTTTGGATCGCAAGCCTCTTTCGGAAAACCATTTCCCACAATACCGCGCTGGAGAATGCCATGCGGACATTGGCCCAGCCTGGCCCCGCAGTGGCCGCCCCCTGTTGGTGTGGAATCATCGCTGGGAATTTGATAAAAGACCGGAGATGTTCAGCGCGGCGGTTAATCGATTGTTGGATGCCGGATTGGATTTTGACGTGGCTTTGTTGGGGGAATCGAAAAGCCATGAAGAGGTCTTTCAACCTTTGGCCCATCGCCTGGGTTCTCGTTGCATTGCCTTCGGTTTTCAACCCACTCGCCAGCAATACGATGAGATCCTGGAGCGGGGTGATATAGTGGTCAGTTGCGCCAATCAGGAGTATTTTGGCATTTCAGTGGCCGAAGCCATTCACGCTGGTTGTTATCCGGTTTTGCCTCGGGAGCAAGTCTACCCAAGTATGTATGGTTCCCGTTGCAAAGGCCGCCATTTCTATGACGACGAAGAGGGGCTGGTGGCCCTTCTGAGCGATTTATTAACCGGCGACTCCTGTGGGCATGTCTGTTCCCTGGATCGTGATGTGGACGAATTTTGCTGGGAACGTTTGGTCCATTCATTTGATGATTTGGTGGACCGTGTTGTTGCCGACCCCTACTCCGAGGAAAATAAATGACGCCCTTCAAAACGCCCAAAGCCTGGCTCATCGACATCGAAGGTGTGCTGGTAAGGGATAAAAGATACGAGCCCGTGGAGGGTTCGGTGGCTTGGATGCAGGAGATCGCCCAGAGCAATGTTCCGTATTGTCTGGTCAGCAATAATACGACCGATCGCCCGGATGAGTTGGTCGAGAGGCTTTCCGGGCTGGGGTTTCCCGTCACCGAAGATCATTTGGTGGGAGCCCTTTCTCTGGGGGTGAGTTGGCTGCAACAGCGGGGCAAAAAACGGATTATTTGGCTGGGGGCTGCCCGCTTGAATGAGTTCTGGCAAGACATGGGTTTCGAGCTGGTGGAGGCCGATACCTGTGATGCGGTGGTTTTAGGGGCCAACGCCCATTTAGAGATTCACCAGCTGGATGCTGCTTTGCCTGCCCTGCTGGACGGTGGAGCAGATCTGCTCTGCCTGCACCGGAATCATTTCTTTTTGGACGGTGAAGGCCGCCGCCGGCTGGGCCCTGGCGCCTGGGCTGCCGCCCTGGAATTAGTCAGTGGTTCAGGAAAAGTGGTGACAGTAGGCAAACCAGAGGAGAGAATCTACAAGGAGGCTCTGAAAAGGGTTGGCGTGCAACCGGACGAAGCCCTATTTATTTCGGATGACCCCGTGGCCGATTTGATCACAGCCAAAGAGCTGGGCATGACCACGGTATTTACTCTTTCTGGAAAATACACTGACCACGAAATACTGGGCCGCATGGATGAACAGCAGTGGCCAGACGTTATAGTGACGGTTCCGGCAGATTTGATGACCGGAAAATCCCATCATGGAAATTGAGGCTTTCATTGAACGCAGATGGAAATAATAGCAGACGCGGAGGATCATCCCGCAGCAAAAGTGGTGGCAGAACTGGTAAGCCTTCTGGGCAAAACTCCAGTGGCAACTCCGGTGGAAGATCCGGTGCGAAATCTGGTGCGAAATCCGGCAATAAACCCAACCCTCGTGGTGGTCGCCAGGGTGCAGAGAATCGCAACACCCGATCAGCCGGTGCCGCGAACCGCAACAGGAGTCGTGGTCCCCAACGCCAGCCGGGCCGGCCTCAGCCCGAGACTCAGGCGCCCCGGCCCACTCCCTCTGCCTCACCGGAGCAAAAAGCGCAAAGAAAGGTCCAGCTCTCCCGACAGACTCAGAATCTGACTCTCTCGGCCTGGGATTTGGCCCGCACGCGCAAGCAACAGCCCGATACTGCCCGGGGCCAGGTCATGACCCTACGGGCGCACCAGCGCCTGATCTCTTCCTTTGAGAGCGAACGCAAAATTCCGGAAATGGATCGCAGTTTTCTGCAAATTAAAGAAGGGGCCGCGGGCTCTGTGCTGTTGATCCACGGTGTGTCGACCAGTCCTGGCAGCTTGCGAGAGTTGGCCATGCGCCTTCACGACGCAGATTTGAATGTTTATGTGCTGCGTTTACCAGATTATGGTACTCCGGACAATACCATCAGTGAAGTCTCCTGGGAGGCGGCCCTGGAACAGGGGCGGCAGTGTTTCCATTTGCTGGCTCGTGGTGGTGGATCCGTGCACGTGGTGGGCATGGGCTTTGGTGCCACCTTGGCTTTGCACCTGGCTCTGGTGGAAAGCGTCTCTTCTTTGGTCCTGCTCTCTCCTGCCATTATGCCTCGGGAAAATTTCCTGCAACGTTTGGTGGTGCGTATGAAGCTGCACCATATCGGCTTTGTGCACAATTGGTTGGGCTGGAATGCAGATCTGATGGAGGGCATGGACAAGGCCAGAAGTAAAATCGGGAAAATTAAAATCCCCATTTACGGAGCCCAATGCGAGGATGACGACCGTGCCTCACCGGCTTCCTTGCGTTTTCTGCAAAAGAAATCGCGCAACAAAGGATCTCGTTTCCGGGTCTTTGCCGATGGCGGTCACGCCATTTTGGCCAACCATGGGGACAAGGGGCTTTATGGGGATATCATCAAGTTTTGCGGTGGTCGGTCAAACTGATCACCGGCTTGGTGCAGCAACTTCTCCGGATCCAAATTCAAATGAAGGGCCAGGTCATAAACCTCGGCCCTTTTTTTGTGCCCGCCCGGTTGGCGCATCTCCAGCAACAGATCCAGCAAACGATCCATCTGGTGGGACGCTGAAGGATTGGCAGTAGCCGGTGCAGCGGTCATGAATTGAAGCTCTGCGGAGCTAAGATTAGCGCCAAACCCCAACCGGCTCACAGCCATGGTGGAGAGGACTTGCACATAGAGTTCAAAATTTTCCGCCAATTTGCGCCAGATATCAACCAGAGCGCCGCATCCCATCTTTCTGTTTTCTAACAGATTGGCTGCCATGTGGTAGCCAATCACTCCCCCTTGCAAGTCTCTTTGACGGCCCTCCTGGCGGCTCATACCAAAGAATGAGGGCCGACGACGCAAATGATCGCCCCGGTCAAACAAGCCCAACATGATGAGACGGTGGTCGGCATTGTTCCGGTAAAATTGGGCCCTTTGGCGGCGGCTCAGATGTTTGGCCGGAGGGTTTAACTGGGACCCGGCACCAAATACCACATCCTGTGGGAATTGGCCTTTTAAAAAATTGGTCAACATCCCGGCGAGGTAGATATTCACATCTTCATCCGGGCCGGCAATGTTGGTGGGAAATACAGAACCCTGACGAGCTTCGAGCAAGTTCTCCAAGAGAAAAAATCGCAAGGGCCGGGGCCCGCTCCAGTCAGGAAACAGGCTGAGAAATTGTGGCCGTTGAGATTGACACAGTGCCTTCGGCATGAAAATTACCCTCCGTAGTTCATGATTTCACCAAAGCACTTGCAGGGAACATGCCAATTGAAGGATTGGGGTAAGGCTGTAACTTGCTCTCTGGCATGGGGGTAGCGGGTCCATGAATTGTGGCGAATAAATCCTATTCCTTTTTCTGGTCATTTTTGAACCACCGGTGGTACGGAATATCGAGAATAGATGGCGATTTTTGCTTTGGTTTTCCTCACAACTGCCGATGAAGTTCCCAGTGAATCAAAAACTCCGCCTGGCGTGGCCTGATCCGTGATGAGATCGGGGACCTGTGATTGTGAAAGGATCCGCTAATGAGCGAAAAAGAACGATTTGATTGGGATGACGACCTGGATTTTGAAAGTCTGGCCGATGAACAGGCCACTCAAGAGGAATCTATGGAAGATCTTGCAGATTTTGGGGATGAATCTCAAGTCAGTCCCCCGGAAATCGATGTGAATGTGAGCACGGGAACTCCCGGCAAAGTTTCGGACCAAAGCACTGGGTTGGGCTTGTCAGCTGGGGGATTGGGTTTCCTTTTTGCCATAAGCACTTTGGTTTCAGGATTGGGTTTGGCAGGGGCGGTGCTCTTTGTGGGTAAAATCGATCCTTTGATTCTTTGGAACCCTCAAGGATTGATGCAAGTGGACCAATGGTTCAATTTCCAGCAATACCCCCTGAATCTATTGTATATCCTGGTTGTGGGTGTGATGGCACTTGGTTTTCTGGGCAGTTGGGCTGTGGCCCGGGCTGTCTCTTCAGCCAAAGCGCGCCACGTGGCTGCCACTGGAGTCCTGGAGCAAATCACTGAATTGCGCTTGGACAACGAAGAAGCGTGGCAGCACAACAGCCTCAAATCTGACCCCAAAATCGCTGCATTTGTAGCGGAAACCTTGGGCTCCTGGCGGCTGCAAATGGCTCGCCAGAAGAAAAACACCGGACTCGAAGGTGAATTGAACCGGCTGCAAAAAGCCATGAAAAATAAATCCCGTGATGACATGGTGGGAAGATATGACAACCCCTATGCCGGAGATTTGGCTGATTCAGCCGTCCAGCTTTTTGATGAAAGCGAAGCAGCTCGCAATGAAGCCAAGGGAGCTCGGAGCAAAGACCAGCACCAATCCGAAGAAATCATCAACATCGTTCAGGATGCTCGCAGTTGGAACCGCAGCGCTCGTGAAAAATTGGGTGCCCAAGGTGTCACTGTGGAGAAACTCTCCTCTCAGCTGTCTCAATTGAGCCAGTGGGTTGACCAAATGGCTGGTAATGATGAAAGCAGTAAGATTTCGGCCGCCATTACTGATATTTCCCGCGATGTGAGCTCCTGGAGTGCCGAATCCGGCTTGGGCAATGATTTGGTCCAGATGAACGAATTGGTGGACCGGGGTAGCAAATTGGCCTTCCAGATTGCCATGGAAGTGGCCAGGCTGGGAACCCGTGGGGAGCGTCTGCTGCCTATGACCCAGGCTTTGGAAGAGTTGACCAATGAATTCCGTCAATTGACAAAAGCGCTGGGTGAAAACAATAAAAGCGAAACCCAGGATCGCATCAAAAATCGATTGCAACAGGTCCAGGCCCGGCTTGATCAGGACCAAGGCCAGGATTCTGCAAAGTTGAAAGAAGTGACGGGGCAATTGATCCCAGCAGCGGCCCAGGTCTCAAGGGAAATGGTGGATGCCTCCCAAACCTTCAGCCAACAGGCCGACCGTTTGACCCAATTGGGAGAAACCCTAGCTAACTTCACGGGTGCAGCATTTAACTCGGAAGATATCTCTATGGGGAACCCTGACAATCCCCCCGAAGGTGGCTTGAACCTGACTCAACACGATCCTTTTGCCAACGGTAGCGAGCTGAAAGAAAGTGTTACGGATGTGGACCCCTTCAGCCAGTCTGACAACTTGCTTACTGGTGGGACGGAAACACCTGAGGATTCCGGGTTTATGACTTCGGTGACCCCTGGGCAGGATGATGGCTACGGTGAACCCGAAACCTTGCTTTCCACACCAGAGGAAAAGGTGTACGATCTGGGGGAATTTGGGGCCGTTCGGGTGGATGAGCCTCAAACTGCCGGCGCCGATGAGGAAGAGGTCTTTGACCTTGCCGAGTTTGGCGCAGTCACTTTGACCTAGCGAGCGAAACCGGCTCGCGGCAATGTCCGGGAGCGGGAATGAAGCACGGGCCATCTTCTGAAGCACAAACTGTAACATTTTCCCGACTGTTGGCGGAGCTGGTAAATCAGCTCCGCCTTTCTTATGCCCAGAACATTCATGAGCAACCCTCCTGGCCGGTTTGCTTTCGGTTGGATGTTCAGGCCAATTTGCTAGGGGGCCTGGCTCATGAAGCGGGTTGGGAAGAGTTGGCTTCTTTGGCCCAGGCACTCTCGGACCTGGCTCAACTGGGCCAGGAGGATCCAGGGCATATTCCCCTCCATTGGTCAGATGCCTTAAATCGTTTGGCGGAATTCCTGGATCAAATGTTGGCGGGCCTGGATGCAGGCGACTCTCGAGAGCAATGGTTGATAAATTCAAAATGGGACAGAATGACCAGTTGGTTTGCTCACTTGGGAAGCCCTTTTTTGGTGATGGATGAAATGGAAGAAGTTCTGCTGCAATGGCAGGACGCATGGTGCGATGGAGCCCTCGATCCAAATCACGAAAAGGAACTAAAAGAGCGTTGGCAGCGGTTGCGCAATTTTGGCGACGCCCTTTTCCAACCGTCCCCCGAACAACCGGCCACCAATCTTTTACAGTGGAAAGGGTTTTCTCCCTGAGCCGGAGTGCGGATTGCAATGTCTTTGTAGGTCTTGATGTATCCTGCACCATCTTCTTTGGTCGTGAACGGCTCCATGATTTCTCTGGATTCCCCTAAATCCCCTCAAAACAGGAAAAATGTGCCCATTCGGAGGGCATGCAACAATGGGCACGGGAGTTGCTTTCTTTTGTGTATTCGTGTGATGTGGCACGCATCGCAATTGACTTGAGAGGAGAAACCCCCATGCCGAACTACAATGATTCGTCAAAGGTCTACATAGGGGGGGCCGATCAACAGGGACAGGTTATGACTTCAGTGGAAGCGGCCGAGTACCTGAAAATGCACGTAAAAACTGTTTGTCGTCTGGCCAAGGAAGGTAAAATTCCTGCGAAGAAGGTTGGAAGCGAATGGAGATTTATGCGCTCGGTTCTAGACAGTTGGCTGTCGGAAGCATTTGTATGATTCTTCGACACACAGTTTGAGAAGTATGAACACCAGGGCAGCCGTCGGTTGTCCTGGTGTTGGCAAAGGTGGGTAGCATGGCTATCAAATTTCAATCACTAAAATTGTCGGATGCGGATTTGTTTGGAGTTTCCCTTACAGGTTCCGTGAGTCGTTCCGACAAGACCGCTCTCCAGGAATTGGCCGACCAGGCCATGTCCAGAAGTAAGGTCCAGTTAGTCTTGGATTTGAGTCAGCTGTCCAGTTTAGGCGGCAGCGGAGCCCGCATTCTGGCAGACTTCCAGCGGCAGCTAATAGCTTCCGGTGGCGAGGCTGTGTTTGCCGGAGTGGGCACTGTTGTTCGTCAATTCCTTGATGGAAAATTCAAGGACCTTCCCCTGCGATATTACCTGACCGTGGACGACGCGGTTCAGCATTTCCATGATGAGGAATACACAGCGCCGGATCATTCCGCGTTGCTGCCCTCGACGGCTCCTGAAGACCATGAGATCCCTGAGGACTCCTGCCCTTCAGAAGAGGCCGAGGATGTGGGAGCCATGAGCTTCTACGACGATGAAGATGAGGAAGACGCCGACAGTGGTTTGGATGACCTGCTGGGTGAATTCACCGGCAAGGAAGCCCGCAAAGGCCGGCGCAAAGACCATCACTACATGTCCTTGAGTGATGCGGTGCAGGCCCTGGGCACTTGGCATAACGGTGAAGACCGTAAAGAATTTGCCGACGCTCTGAGTAACCTTTTGTTCAGCCAGGGTTTGGCTGAAAAAGTGACTCTGCTCTTTCCCAAGGGAATTCATCTCTGCTGTGTTGATGACGAGTATACGATTCCCCTGGGCGGGGATCTGGCTCGCCAGTTGGTGAACTATGCTCGCCCTCTGACCATTTTGGATTTGCGGGATGATGAATTGGTGGAAAGTGAAATTGATTTTCTGGAGAAGATGAATCCGGAAATGATTTTACCTCTGCTTCAGGATCAACAACTCATCGGCGTCGTTTTTCTGAACAACAATGGCCAGGACCGGGAATACACGGTTGTTGATAATTTTGCTTTCGAGCTTCTGATGAATGTTCTAGCTCAGTCTGGTGTCGAGCCGGAAAAACCAGTTTTAAAAAAGGTCGCCCCAAAGAGTGAAAATCTGGTGGAAGCTGCCCAAAGCGTGACAGCTCCTCTCAGTTCAGATTCCTCCTCTGATCTTCAAGAGACCCTGTACCACCTGGCCCTGGAGCTGCCCGAAGCTGATGATCGCCCTCATTTTTGGCGGATTTTTTCTCGCCATGCGGTCAAAGCCATGCCCTTGGATGAGCTGGCCTTTCTAGCGGCCGATGCCATACGCCCCCAGCTCATGGTCGGTCACGACAATGGCTGGACGGCCTTGGATTTGGGGCAGGAACGTTTGCAGATGTTCTTCCGAACCATGGAACGCCCGGTTCGGGTTGCCAACCTGCCCTCTCTTTTTAAGGACATCAAAGAAAAAATGATGGCCGCGGGAGTGGAATGGCTGGTGGGATTGAACTGGGAACAGGAATACCTGGGCATGGTCTTGCTGGGTTGCAATCTGGATGGCATGGAGATGTTCCCCGAGGAGCGTCTGATGCAATTGCTGGCACCCACGGCTCGTCTGTTGGCCCGGTTTGATGGCCACAACGAAGATGCTGATATCACCCAGGGATTAGTGCAGACATTGATGTCCCAACGGGAAGTTCGTTGTTACGGCGCCGATGATGTGACAACAAACATGGTGAAGCAGTTGAATCTATTGGCCTCAGAGATGGGCTTTCCTCCGGACCAACACCGGGATCTGGTTTACGGTTGTTTGTTGCGGGATATCGGTCTGGTGGGCCAGTCGGACGATTTGATGGTGGCGCCAACAGATATGTCGCCAGAACAGTTGCAGGTCTATTACCAGCACCCCGAACGCGGTCGCGATTTGATCAAAGATCAGGACTTGCCCACCACCATCGTGGAAGTGGTGGCCTGCCATCACGAACGATTTAATGGCCAGGGTTATCCCGAAGGATTAACCGGTCGGGACATTCCACTGAGCGCTCGTGTGGTAACGGTTGTGGAGAATTTCGTAGCCATGATTATGGGTATCGGTTTGGACAAACCTTTGAGCATCCTGGAAGCCGCCCAAGAAATGCGACTGGATGAAGGGGGACGTTTCGACCCGGATATTGTGACGGTTTTTCTACAGGCAGCCCTGTCTGAATCCAAAGTGGGACCGGAACTTTTGGAGGCTGAGGCAATGCAGGCCCTGGATGAAAAATTGGTGCCTGCAAGCTGAGAGAATGCTCGCCGAATAATTAAGCGCCGGCAGTTCCTTCACCGGCCTCTACAGTCTCCTCTACTTTTTTCTTCTGTTTGCGCACAGGACCAGACTTCTTCAGCTGGATCCGCTCCAACTCTGTGGTCACATCATCCAATGCCAGCCCTCGGCGAATTTCCCCCTCAAAAACCACACTGATGGCGCGGGTCTCTTCGGAGACAACAATGACGATGGCGTCGGATTGTTCGCTGATGCCGATGGCGGCCCGGTGGCGGGTGCCCAGGGTGTAGGCCAGCTCTTCCTGCTCGGTGATAGGCAGGATGACGGCGGCGGCAGCAATTTTATTTTGGCTGATGATCACAGCACCATCGTGCAGAGGGCCAGGCACGGTGAAGATGGCTTCGATGGTCAGGGCGGTGATCTCCGCGTCCAGGGTGACGCCTTTTTTGATCCAGTTGTTCAGGCGCACTTCGCCTTCAATGACGATGATGGCGCCCAGTCCCCGCTTGCTGAGGCGGGTGATGGAGGCCAGCAATTCCGCTTCGGCAGGAATGTCATCGGTCTGTTTGAACATGCCAAAACCCCGCCGCAGGCCCAGGTTGGTCAGGGCCGAGCGCAACTCGGGCTGGAAGATGATGATGAAAGCGACCACCCAAACCGTTTGCAGGGTATCGATGATTTGGCCCACGATGATCATGCCCAGACTGCTGGCCACAAAGGAAAGCAAGAGCAGGAAACCCAGGCCCAGGAACATCTGGATGACTCTGGTGTCTTTGATGAAGACGATCAAACGGTACAGCAAATAGGCCACGATGATGATATCGAGGAGGTCGATGAGGATGCTGCCGGTAATATTGTCCCACATGGTTTTACTAAGTTACCACCGGGGAAGGGGTTTCTCAACGGGGAATTGTCCTGGAATGAGAAAATACTTGGGGAATGCTTTCTGCGAGGGCCACTGTGAATGGGGGGCGTATGAATTCCGGAAGGTCGTCTGTGGGGGAAATATTTAAGGGAAAGTGTAGGGCTGTGGGCAATGGTTGGTCGGCGCTGGTGCGGCCCATCCAAAAACCGGAGGTGAAAAATGCCAGGGCCAGAATGGCTGCTGAGGCGTATTGCCAAGTAAATCGCGTTCGTTGTCTTCTCTGAGTGGGGCGGGTTTTTGAGCCTTGCAATGGCTGCCATCCGGCCTCGGGTAAAGGGGATGTCTTCTTTTGGCGGTAAGATCCCAAAGCAAGAGACATGTTTTCCCAAGCCAGGTTGCAATCCTGGCATTGCGTCAGGTGTTGGCGGAACAGGACTTGTTGCTGTGGATCCAGGTCATCGGCAGCGAAAGCGGGCAACCAGCCACAGTAATCTTTGTTGCTCATTATTTTTCCAATCTCTTTCTTAACAATCCCAGGGTGTGATGGACTCGGGATCGCAAGGTTCCTTCGGGCTCACCACAAATTTCAGCGATTTCCGGGTAAGTGAATTCCTGAGCCACGCGCAGATGGAAGGTGGTGGCGTAACCCGGGGGCAAGGTTGCCAGAGTTTGTTCCACCAGGTCGTTGAGCCCATCAGTGTCAGGAGGGAGAGCCGATCCCATGATGCTGCTGGCATCAAAATCTTTTTCCAATTCCTGGCGCCGTTTGTGGGTGCGCAGAGAATCCAAAGCCAGGCGGTGGGCTACGGTGAATAGCCAGGACTTCAGCTTGCCGTTGGGCTGCCACCTGGCCCGGTTCTGGAAAAGCCGCAGAAAAGTATCGTGTAGTAGATCTTCAGCCAGGTGTTTATCCCGCACCTCATGGATAAGAAAACCCAAAATTGAGGGGCCATATTCCTGGTACAGACTGGTCATGGCCGCCGCATCTCCCGATCTGGCGGCCACCACTAACTGGTCGGCCTGAGGGGAAAGGAGAGGGCTGCTCACGGGGTTCTCGCAAGCCATGGCTGCAGATTCTGGCTCTCAGGTGCAATCTTTTCCCAATATTCCAGGATCAGTTTCACGGTGGCTTGATCCTCATGGAAGGAGGCCATTTTTAGGCTCTTTTCAAACCCGTACTCCATGATGGACCAGTCTTTCTTTCCGGCAGCATCGTAGCCCATCCGGAAAAGAATGTTGGTGTAGTTTTTCATCAACTGGACGTGAGAAGGGTGGCGTTTCCAATCAGTGCCCAAACCTGTGGCACTGTCCAGTCGCAGCTCGTGAGAAAACAAATGGAAGGTTTTTGCGATGTCGGTGATCGGCTCAGATGGCTCGTTGATAGCAGGGGCAGTCACCCGCTGAAGGACCCCTTCCAGCACCAGGGAAGAGCCGCAAGTGAGGGTGGCATTGGACTGAAGAGTGACCGCCAGATAGAAAGGACGCTGCAGCTTTCCTGAAGACGTTTGCTCACACAGATTTTCCACAAGAGCGTTGCCCAGCATGTAGTGGTAAGCCGAACGGTTGTCATGGAATTTTTGTTCGATACTGCCGAGCTCCTGCACTGTCAAGGCAGGAGGGAAGCCGGCGCTTGCCGTGGTGAGGAATTGCTTGGCTATGGGGTGAAGAGTCATCAGGGAAAGATTGGCGATGGTGACATCGGGACGTATGCCACGACCGGCCTGGAGGCAAAGGCAGGGGTATGTATCATTGTCACCGTTGGTGATGATGATCCCGCCGGGTGCGGCACTGGCAAGCATGTTGAAACCATAATCGAGCAGGGCAGGGGTGAAATAATCCTTCTCCAGCATAGCCACCAAATGTTGTTGGGCCTCTGCCTGGCGGCCAAGATTAGTGGCCAGAATATAGAGCATGGCATGGGGGGTAGCCCAGTCGGGTGCGCCGGCCACTGCCTGAATACCAAATTGATAACATTCTTCCATGGTGCCCATGGGATCACCATTGCGGAGAGATGTACGCATGGCTGAGTTCAAAGCTTCCGGGCAATGAGGGTCCAGCTCCAGGGCTTTGGAAAGGAAAGCTTGAAGGATGTCGGAATTTTGTTCCCCACTGTAAAAGAGGGCTTTGTAAATCATGATCTGGGCCACAGCTGAAGTGGGGTGGTCCTGTGAATATTGTTGCCATTGATGGGCCAGGTTCAGGTACTGTTCCTTATCCATACTGACTTCGGTGATGGGGCGTATTTCCTCTGGCATTCCCGGAAGCAGAGATGGGCTGGTGGTTCCAGCCGAGGAGGTTGAAACGAAAAAAGTGACCAGCAGTGGTGCCAGAAAAAGGAGGTACAGAAACCGGGTCATTTTGAATCCTCTCTGAATTTGAGGTGCTTTACTATATGAGTAAAACGAATCAGAGTTCCAAAACGTTGAGCGGAAAATTATCTGTGCTCACATTCCCGCCGGCGGGAATGCTACTTTGCGGAATAGATAGAGCCCAGCACATCCAAAAATTGGATGGACTCTGCCACATCGTGCACCCTGACCATGGTGGTTCCGCTCAAATAGGCGGCAGCCAAAGCAGCGAGGCTGCCGGGGAGGCGGTCTTCCACTGCTGCGTCGGTCAAATGGGAGATGAAGCTTTTTCGGCTCGCACCCAATAACACCGGGCGGCCTCTGCCAATCTTTTCAAGGTCTCGCATCAAGGCCAGATTGTGTTCCAGTTTTTTACCAAAACCAATGCCCGGGTCCACCATCAAACGATCGGCGGCCACTCCCAGCTGGATTGCCTCTGCGCATTGTCCTTCCAGCCAGGTGGAGACTTCGGCCCTCACGTTGGCGTAAACAGGCTGGTCCTGCATAGTCCCGGGGGTGCCCTGCATGTGCATCAGGATCAAGCCGCAGGCGGCGGTGGCTGCCAGTTTCAACATTTCCGGATCCTGGCCTCCGCTGATGTCGTTGATGGCATCGGCGCCATGGGAGAGGGCCGCTCGGGCAGTGACTGGCCGAATGGTATCCACAGTGATGGGAATGCTGGACTCATCCCGGATGGATTTGAGGACGGGTAGCAATCGGGCCATCTCTTCTTCGGAGGTGATGCCGCCAGCTCCGGGCCGGGACGACTCGGCTCCCAGGTCCAGAATGTCGGCTCCGGCGTCGATCATACTGCGGGCCTTCAGCAGGGCGGCACCCACTTGGTTGTGGTGGCCGCCATCAAAGAAACTGTCGGGAGTGAGGTTGAGGATGCCCATGACCAAAGGGCGATTGGAAGGAGTCAGGACTGCCCGACCCACATTCCAGGAGGGTGCAAAAAAGGGCCCCCGAAGGGACCCTTTTTCATGGTTCAGAGAGCTCATTTCTCTTCCTGAGGATCGGCTTCTTCCTGAGGGGCAGCTTCTGCCTCAGGTGTTTCCACCTCATCGGTGGAATGATCGATCTCCAGCTCAGGAGTTGGCAATTCTTTGCCTTCCATGAGCATGATGAACTCTTCGGAGTCAATGGTCTCGCGCTCGAGCAAGGCTGCTGTCAGAACTTCCACCAGGTCGCGGTGTCCCTCCAGGATCTCTTTGGCGCGTTTCAATTGCTCATCCACAATGCGGTGCACTTCTGAATCGATCAGCTCCAGAGTTTTCTGGCTGATGGTAGAAGCGCGACCATAATCACGGCCCAGGAAAACCTGTTCGCCGCCTTCTTCATAGGCGATGGGTCCCACAGCTTCACTCATACCCAAACGAGTGACCATGGTGCGGGCATAGCTGGTCACGGCTTTGATGTCGCCATAAGCACCGGATCCGATTTCACCCAGGAAAACATCTTCGGCCACGCGGCCACCCAGGCTCATGCAAATCTTATCCAGGAATTTCTGTTTGCTGGTGGTGTACTGATCTTCCACCGGCAGCATGGCCGTCAGTCCCAGGGCCTGGCCGCGGGGGATGATGGTCACCTTGTGCACGGGATCGGCCTCAGAGCATTTGTAGGCCACTACAGCGTGGCCACTTTCGTGATAAGCCACCTCACGTTTGATGGCATCACTGAAGACACGGCTGCGGCGCTCGGGGCCCAGCATGACCTTTTCTTTGGCGTCTTCAAAATCATCCATGGTGACATTGTCGTGGTCCTTACGGGCAGCCAGCAGGGCCGCTTCGTTGACCAGGTTTTCCAGGTCGGCACCGGCCATGCCTGGTGTACCGGCGGCAATGACTTTGGCGGAAACTTCATCATTGAGGCGCACTTTTTTCATGTGCACTTTGAGGATGGCTTCACGGCCCACAATGTCCGGCATGTCCACCACGATCTGACGATCGAAACGGCCAGGGCGCAGCAGAGCAGGATCCAGCACGTCGGGGCGGTTGGTGGCGGCCACCAGGATCACGCCTTCGTTGCTTTCGAAACCGTCCATCTCTACAAGCAATTGGTTCAGGGTCTGCTCGCGTTCGTCGTGCCCGCCACCAAGGCCAGCACCACGGTGGCGACCCACAGCATCAATCTCATCAATGAAGATGATGCAGGGAGCATTCTTTTTGCCCTGTTCAAACAAATCGCGCACACGGCTGGCGCCCACACCCACGAACATCTCCACAAAGTCGGAGCCACTCATGCTGAAGAACGGCACGCCAGCTTCACCGGCCACGGCCCGGCCCAGCAAGGTTTTACCGGTTCCAGGAGAGCCCACCAGAAGAGCGCCTTTGGGGATGCGCCCGCCCAGGCGTTGGAATTTTTGGGGTGAACGCAGGAAGTCGATGATTTCCTGGAGTTCGTATTTGGCTTCATCACAACCGGCTACGTCTTCGAAGGTGACCTCGGGGTTGTCCATGTTGAACATCTTGGCTTTGCTCTTACCAAAGCTGAAGGCCTTGTTGCCGCCGCCCTGCATCTGGCGCAGGAAGAACAGCCACAGCAGCAGAATCAGCAGGAAGGGCAGATAGTACATGAGGAAGTGCGCCCACCAATTGGTCTTGGCGCGTTCACCGGTGAGCACCACTCCGGGGTTGGCATCCATGATGGCCTGGGACAGTCCGGGTTCATCACTCCACAGCCGGGTATAAAATTTATCCACAACCTGGTCGGTGCCGTCTTTAACCATGAGGGTGGTTTTTTCGTTCAGCTCACCGTGAATATCCAGGTTGGTTTTGGCCACATCGCGGATGTTGCCTCTTTCCACCTGTTCGAGGAAGATATTCTGGGTGATTTCAAATTCCGACTGTTGGGTGCCGGTGATGGTGCTGTAAATCAAAAAGAGCACGAGCACGGCGAGAACCCAGAACCCGGCATTTTTTCCAGGAATCTGGCTCAGATTGGGACCTTTTTGCGGTTGTTTTTTCTGCTTTGGCGGCTGCTTAGAGCTCATTCGATGATTTCCTCATTTTTACAGGTGAACTGCGTTAGATGATTGGGTTGTCGATTTTCGTATCGTAATTCTGAATATTGGGCCCCCGAGCGGCCACCGTGATAATAACGGCGGGTTGGCCGGGTTGCAACAGACGGGTTCTTTCGGCGCGGGCCAAGCCCACCACCCAGATGATTCCTGCATCGTCTTCCACCACCAGCACACTGGACCGATCTGTAGCTGGAATGCGTTGTTGCTGGAAAAGATCGCTCAGCTTTCGGGTTCCGTCCAGCCCAAATGGATGAATGCGATCACCTTGCTGCCAATTCCGGACTTTCAAGTTGCCTTTCAAGACGTTTGAAGGGCAGGTCAGGTTCCAGGTTTCTGGTCCGGCGAGGCAGCCATGGCCTTCTCGGAGCCCGTAAGATTCAACATCTTCCGGGGTTTGGGATCTGGCTACCAAAATACGATAATCTCCCGCATTTCGCATGGGAGGGAGTTCATCGGCGGAATGAATCATCTGCAAATGATTAAAATTCCTCTGTAAGCGGCACCCTCCGGGCAGATCCATAGTGCTGCCACTGGTACCTTCCCGCAGCCAGGCCAGAATATTCATGAGGTGGATCGATTCCAGTCGGGAGGGATCCATTTGACCTGGTAAGGTCAACCAGCGGCGTAGGGTGCGGGCGGCCAGGGCGGGGTGCAGTTCCAGCAGCTGGTCCACTGGCAAAAGGGGCATCTCCTGAGGGGCTACGGCAATACTGGCCATTGTTTGGGCCGTGTTTTGTTCCAGTAGGTCCAGATCCATTTCCCACAGAGCAGCCAGGCGGGCCGGGGTCTGGTCAGCCCCTTCGCCAAAAATAGAACGGATCAGGGGTAAGAGCTCTCGCCGCAAGCGGCTGCGGGTGTTGTTTCCTTCCAAATTGGTGGCATCGGTGCGCCAGGGTTGGCCCAAAGTTTCCAGCCAGGCAAGAATTTGGCTGCGGGGTAAATCCAGCAGAGGGTGGATGATCTGCCCCGAGACAGGGCGAATGCCAGCCATGCCGTCGGGTCCGGTACCCCGAAAAAATCGCATGATGACGGTTTCCACCTGGTCGTCCAGATGATGGCCGGTGGCCACGCAGTGCAGATCTTCATTTTCCTGGAGAATTTTTCGGAAAAAGTCTTGCCGGAGGCTGCGGGCGGCTTCCTCCAGGCCTGCACCCCGGCTGCGCGCCAAGGGGCGGGGGTCTTCTTCGTGCACAAAGAGGCGAATATCCAGTCTTTGGCAAAGGTCCTGGCAGAAGCGGGCGTCGGCATCGGCCTCTGTACCACGCAGGCGGTGGTTCAGATGGCAGGCGGCCAGAGGGGCCTGGCGTTCATCGGCCCAAATTTTAGCCCCCAGCAGCAGGGCTACAGAATCGGGTCCACCAGAGAGCCCCACCAGGAGGCCGCAAACGGGCACACCGGGGCAAGCCTGACCAGTGAGTTGGTCCAGACGAGTCAGAAAGTGAGTTTTTAGGGATGGATGATTCACCGCGCCTCCGTCAGTGGGGAGGGATAAAGCGGGCTAAAACTAAAAAAAAATGCTGGTAGCGGCTCAGGGATTTGAACCCCGGACACTCGGATTATGATTCCGATGCTCTAACCAACTGAGCTAAGCCGCCACCTAATACATTTTTAAACCCGGTATTATCCGAGCAGGCAGAGAATCTAAAACACGAGCCCTTCCTTGTCAAGAAGCGGTCGGCCCGGTATTCTCTCGTTCATGAACAATAAGATTTTTTCGCAATATCCGCCTCCCGCCGGTACGGTGGTTGAGGCCCATGAAATCAGTTTGCATCCCTTGCAGGGCTTGAAGGTGGCCATCATTGGTTATGGCACCATGGGCCGGGCTCATGCTTTGAATCTGCATCACTCGGGGGTGCAGGTGGTGGTAGGCAGCCGCGCCGGCTCCAAAACCGGTGAAAAAGCCAAAGCAGAGGGCATGGATGTGCTAGCGGTGGCGAAAGCTTCCGAGGTGGCTGATGTGGTTATGCTGATGCTGCCGGATGAGGCGGTGGCCAAGGTTTTTAAAGAGGACATCAAACCCGTTCTGAGTCCTGAGACGGTGGTGGGATTGGCCCATGGGTTTGCCATTGCTTTCGACCAGATCCAATGGGCGGGCCCCTGTTTTTTGGCGGCTCCCAAAGGCCAGGGCGATATGCTTCTGGCTGCTTTTGCTCAGGGTGGTGGAGTGCCGGGTCTGTTGGCTGTCACTGACTCGTCTCCCTTGGCCACCTGGGACCTGGCCGCCGCTTACGCCAAGGCTGTGGGCTGCGTTGTGGGTGGGCTTTTTGTGACCACTTTCCGTCAAGAATGCATCAGCGATCAATTTGGGGAACAGGCGGTTCTTTGTGGTGGTGTGATTGAGCTCTTGCAATCGGCTTTCGACATCATGGTCGAAGGTGGGTATGGAGAAGAGAATGCATACTTCGAATGTGTGCATGAACTGAAACTGATCACCGATCTTTTACACCGCTACGGCATCGATGGTATGCGCAGTCGTATTAGCGGCACCGCATCGTTCGGAGGCTTGACCCGAGGTCCGCGCATCATAAATGACGACGTGCGGCGCAACATGCGGGAAGTTCTGACTGAAATTGAATCGGGCCAATTTGCCAGGGATTTTTTGGCACAGCATGATGATTCTCAAAAGGGAATTGAAGCTTTGCGGGCCAGGGAAGAAAACTCTGCCCTGGTTAAGGCTGGTCACCGGGTTTTGCCGCGGTTGCATCCGGGGAAATGAGAATCGCCTTGAGTAGAGTGGGCATTTCATACACCGAGGATTAGAGACAAAACCGCCGCAGGACCATTCCTGCGGCGGTTTGTTTTCCGAAACCAACTCAAG
>JADGDU010000039.1 GCA_016744705.1 Candidatus Krumholzibacteriia bacterium | reverse complement strand
GCATAATAGAATGGGTGTCATCTCCTGGAAATCAGACTCCCTGGCCTATCTGGGGATTTTCCCCCAAATCAGCCAGGGTTTTTCCACATAATTCACAAGCCATGATACCATATTTAAAACGTTGATGGGAATTTTTCACAATTTATGCGGGGATTTTTTCACACATGCCAAAAGGCACAAGCCTACCTGGGCAGTGGAGAACTGCCTCAGAGGGAAAACGCCAGGAAATAGGAAAAGGAAGTCTAGGAATCAGGAGCTATTTGCGCCCAAACCCGCTTAACAACAAGGCTCCGGCCCCAAAGAGGTAGGCCACCATCTTAATGGCAGACCCTACCACAACCAGGACATGACTCACGCCACCCAGGGGCGGCAGCAATCCGGCCAATTGGCCTACCAGGGAAATGGCATCCAGGAGAATGAGTCCCAGGAAGAGCACCATCCAATCGGACCCGCACCTTCCGGACAGCAGTGTGCAGACGCGGCGCCCCAGGGCGAGGGCAACAACACCAACAGATAAAACCGAGAATAAAAGCATGGCCACCAGGACCAGCAGAGCCACCGGGATTCCAATTACGGTCAGGACCAGCACCCCGATCAAAACTAATCCCAGCAGGGAGATCCCTAAAGATCCCATCACTCCAGTGACGATACTGGGCAGTGCCCGTTCTTCAAGAACTCTGATTACCCGGTCCATTTTAATGCGGGGCGTGATGGCCATCACCAACAAGGTTAACAAGGCAATTAGCAGAAACTCGCCGATCCCCACCACCAGACTGAGAATACCATTGCCGGCACCGATGGTAAAATCGGAGTCGCCCCAGCCAGGAAAAGGGTCAACTACGACAACGTCGCCAACTTCGGCAAGCCGGTCCTGATCCAAATGCCCACCCACAGCCACCACCTGTCCGGTGATTTCTGCCGTTTCGTCCAAGCGAAGGTTGCCAAAAACAGCTACCACATTGCCATCCACCCGGCCAGAGATTTCCCCATCTCCAAAAATAACAACGACATTGCCACGAACATCTTCATCTTCAGCAATCTGCAAATTGTCCCAAACCTTAACGATGTTTCCCTTAAGGATAACCCGCTCAGGCTCTGCGGCTGGCTTTCCCAGCCCCCAGGACCAGGATTGCTGGATTTTTTCACTCTGCTCTTCGGGCATATCATTGAGAATAATTTGCTGCAGGATTTCAAACCCCTGGCTGAGTTGTTCGTCCAGGTTTTCGGGAATATCAATGACGATTCCCTCACCATCGTCATCCAGCAGGGAGATTCGATTGTTGACTATCTCCAACTCCATCTCGCCCAATTCGCCACCAATCTGTTCGATGATTTGTGTAAAATCTTCGATGGTGTCTTCAAGGCGCAAACGCTGTTCATCACTGAATTGGATGTCAAAATCGTCCAGATTAAGACTGTCACGAAGACCGGAAATGGCCTGGCTGTATTGCTCGATCTCCAGACGAAGACTGTCGCGAGAGGAGATAGGAGCCTCGCCAATAAGACGGCCCTGAGCCTGAACCAGAGAAGGAGACCATCCAGAGATGGCTATGATGCCCAAAAGCATCACTGCCAACATAGCAGGAACGCGGTTCAATACAGAACCGCGCCTTTTTCCTGAACTTTCACTCTGAACTCTCATCCAAAATTCAACTTCCTGTTTGTCCCGCCAGCACAAATCGACGACCCAGCCCTTGCATGCGCACCAGAAATTCTGGAACCAGCCCAACAGCAACCACAACGGGCAGATAAGGGGATCCACCTATGGTGAATTGAGAAACCAGGGCCAGCGCCGAAACACCCAGACCGCCCCAACGGGTGATGCGGGAGCGGAGCAAAGCCGGCAGAAAGGCTTCCTCGAGAAACACGGGTACTCGCTCACGGCGAATGCTCTCCATAGCACGGTATCCCTCATAATTCACCGAGGCGAGAATTTTTGCATCAAAATCGGCTGGCAATGGCACCTCAGGCAGGCTGTCCATCAATTGGAACATGCTCTGCAGTTCATCGTGTTCGGTTTGGCATTCTTCGCAATCACGAAGATGCAGAAAAAGCTGGAGTGAAATGGATTTCTCCAGGGTGCCATCAAGGTATTCCTGCAGAGAATCCCGGCACGCCCCACATTCAAGGGGCTGATTATCTTCTTTGCGGCCCATGACCGCCTCCTTCATTGCGAAAAATCGCTTTCCCGGGTGGCGTGGGGTTGACGGTACAACCGGGAATTCCGTTTAAAAACATTGGTCATTGGGGAGCCACAACCAAAGCCTAAGCATTGGCTGTGGCATCCCTCGAGAGACAGGAATCGTAATATCCCCCGACATTGACTTGATCACCTGTCTGCCAATGGATTACGACCGCTGGCAGGGTATGTTTCAAAAAATCTCCATCTTTTTCATATAAAAAATAGAGTTAAATTTCGTATGATCGGGCCTTCAACATTTGTTGCACCATATTGCGGGCGCGGTGAATGCGCGCTTTCACCGTACCGAGAGGTAATTGCAAAATTTCGGCAATTTCTTCATAGGAGAGCTGCTGGTCATGCCTCAAAAGTGTGATCGCCTTGTAATGAGGGGGCAAATCGGAAATGACCTCTTCCAACCGCTGCAATGCCTCTTTGCGCTGCAAGACCACATCCGGTGTAGGCCCGCCATCAGGCAACTGGAGCTCATATTCTTCACCATCGGCCCCGGTGGAGCCCTCAATGGATTGGAATTGCATCCTTTTGCGCCGTAGGAAATCAATACAATGGTTGGTGGCGATACGGAAAAGCCAGCTGCTGAACGCATAATCTTCGTCGAAGCGGTCCAACAGGTTGAAGACCTTAATAAAGACCTCCTGGGCCAAATCAGAGGCATCTTCACTGTTTCTGGTCATCCGATAACAAAGATTGTGGATGGCACCACGATAACGGGTGAGAATTTCGGCAAACGCCGCTTCCTCACCCCGCTTGCAGCGGCGGATGGTTTTCAAATCCTGATGCCGGTCGAACATGATGCCTCACTTTGGTTGCCAGCGGGCAAGATAGCCTGTCGAGCTGTAAATGGTCAATAGAGTTTCCTGATCAACAGGAATGTTCAGCCGTGATTGACAGCAGGCTTCCCCGGAATTAAACTGCGGCCTGAGACGGAGCATTAGATATTTTCAGTTTGCTGGTTATCAGCAGCCTTCCCGGGAGGATTCCATGAGCAACATCGAAATCATTCAAGCCAGAGAAATTCTGGATTCAAGGGGTAACCCCACCATCGAAGTCGATGTCTTTCTGGAAGACGGCAGCGTGGGCCGCGCTGGCGTTCCCAGCGGAGCCTCCACCGGAGAACACGAAGCTGTGGAATTGCGCGATGGCAACAAAGACCGCTATAACGGAAAAGGCGTTCTCGACGCCGTGGGCAACGTGCGCAGCCTGGAAGAAGAACTCATCGGCGTGGACGCCACTGATCAGTTGCTCATTGACCGCATCATGCTGGAAATGGATAGCACCAAGAATAAGGGAAAACTGGGCGCCAATGCCATCCTCGGCGTTTCCATCGCCGTGGCCAAGGCTGCTGCAGAATCCGTAGGACTGCCTCTGTACCAGTATATTGGTGGCGTTTCGGCCCGCACCCTGCCCGTGCCCATGATGAATGTCCTGAACGGCGGCAGCCATGCGGACAACAACGTGGATATCCAGGAATTCATGATCATGCCTGTGGGCGCACCTTCTTTTGCTGAAGGCCTGCGCTATGGTGCAGAGATCTTCCACAGCCTTAAATCCATTCTCAACGCCAAAGGCCTGGCTACTTCCGTAGGTGACGAGGGTGGCTTTGCCCCCAACCTGGGCAGCAACCGCGAAGCCCTGGATTATTTGATGATGGCCATCGAAAAAGCCGGCTACAAGCCTGGTGAAGATATCGTTCTGTCCATGGATGCTGCCTCCAGTGAAATGTTCAAAGATGGCAAATATCACATGGAAGCTGAAGGCGGCGAAGACTGGGATGCCGACCAGATGATTGAGTTTTACAAGAGTCTGGTGGATAACTATCCCATCATGTCCATCGAAGACGGACTCGACGAGAACGACTGGGAAGGCTGGGGCAAACTGTTCGAAGCCATCGGTGGCCGTGTGCAAATTGTTGGTGACGATCTCTTTGTGACCAATCCCGAGCGTCTTCGCCGGGGCATCCAGGAAGGCTGCGCCAACAGTATCCTGATCAAGCTGAACCAGATTGGTACCCTGAGCGAGACCCTCGAAGCCATCGAGATGGCCAAGAAGGCCCGCTTTACCAATGTCATCAGTCACCGCAGTGGTGAAACGTCCGATTACACCATCGCCGATCTGGCTGTGGCCACCAATGCCGGTCAAATTAAGACCGGATCCCTGTGCCGCAGTGATCGTGTTGCCAAGTACAACCAGTTGCTGCGTATTGAAGAAGAGCTGGATGATCTGGCAGTGTATCCTGGACTGGATTGTTTCTACAATCTGCGTTAGGATCATGTCACATTGTTGATTGTTTGGTGCGGGCCGGTTTATTCCGGTCCGCGCCAGCGGAAACCACAAGGAGGTGGACCCCGTGCTTTCCTGGCTCCAGCGCTCCCGGCGCGCCCAGACCAATACCAACCACACATATACTCCGGCCAGACAGCGGGCCCTGACCAGGCGTTCCTATTTCGGTGCGGCCATTGCTGTTGTCGCCATCATCCTGGCCCTCTCCCAATTTGGTGAAGCGGGTTTGGCCACTTTTTTCAAATTGCGATCCCATGAAAAAGAACTGATGGCCGATGTTCAGCAGCTTGAGGCCCAGAACACGCAGTTGCAGGAAAAAATGGTAGGCTTGGCCACGGACCCGGCAGCCTTGGAGAAAATGGCTCGGCAGGAGCACAACATGCAACAGCCCCATGAAGAAGTTTTGACGGTTTTCCCTGAAAAACAGAACAATGGAACCAAAAATTAAAGTTTCGCCTGGGCTTTCTTGACAGCCCGAGGGGCGGCGCATATATTGCGCGGACTAAAGGAATATGGATGCGGGGTGGAGCAGTCTGGTAGCTCGTTGGGCTCATAACCCAAAGGTCATAGGTTCAAATCCTGTCCCCGCTACCAAAATTAAAAAAGATTCGGCTTGCCGGATCTTTTTTTTTTATCCCCTCCTCTTGTATCCCCCGTTTTCGATAGTGGATAAATAAGCTCTTTTCCGATAAAGTGGGCCACGCGTCCCCAATCAACCCTTGATCGCTTTCAACAACCGATCCCATCAACAAGGAATATTCATGGCAGAATCACGCGGACAATGGAGTGGAAAGCTCGGATTTATCCTGGCAGCCACCGGCAGCGCCATCGGGCTGGGAAATCTCTGGAAGTTTCCTTATATCACCCACGAGAATAACGGCGGCGCTTTTGTATTGGTCTACATCGGCATGGTTCTATTGGTGGGCGTGCCAATCATGGTGGCCGAAATTCTGGTGGGGCGGCGCACCCAACTCAGTCCCGTGGGAGCTTTCAGCCATTTGAGCCAGGGCAAACCCGGTGGCAAAGCCTGGAGCAGCGTGGGCTTCCTGGGAGTTTTGGCCGGATTCACCATCCTCTCCTATTACAGCGTGGTGGCCGGTTGGACCATTCACTACACCTACCTGTCGTTCTCGGGTGAACTGTCCCACCTGGCCTCCGATGCCCACGCTCTGCAAACTTACTTTGGCGGAGAGTTTCTGACCAATGGCCAGCAGCAGGTGATGTACCATCTGATGTTCATGGGGTTGACTACCGGGGCTGTCTATTTCGGGGTTCAAAAAGGCATTGAACGGGTGGCCAAAATACTGCTGCCCCTGCTCCTTCTCATTCTTTTGGTTCTTCTGGTTTATAGCAGCACCACCAGCGGATTTGGTGAAGCCCTGCGCTTCCTCTTTGTGCCCGACTTCAGCACTCTGACCACCGGGTCGGTGCTGGAAGCCTTGGGCCATGCCTTCTTCACTCTCAGTCTGGGTATGGGAGCCATGCTCACTTACGGCAGTTACATCAGCAAAGATGTTAGCATCCCCCGGGCTGCCTTTCAGATATCCCTTCTGGATACGCTGATTGCTCTCATCGCCTGCGTGATCATGTTCTCCATCATCAACAGTTCAGACATTGAAGTGTCCAAGAGCTCGACCATTCTCTTCACCACCATACCCACGGTGTTTGCCCAGCTGCCGGCTTCCGGATTCTTCAATGCCATCTTTTACCTCCTCATTGGCTTTGCCGCTCTGACCAGCACCATCAGTCTGCTGGAAGTGGTCAGCAGTTATGCCATCGATGAATTGTCTTGGTCCCGCCCCAGAGCATCGCTGACCATGGGAGCCGTCATTGCCTCTTTTGGTGTGCTCAACGCCTTGAGCCTGGGTGGCAACGCAACCTTATCCAGCATTAACTTGGTGGGTCGTGAAAGCACCGCCGGTGTGTTCGGTACCATGGACTATCTGGCCAGTAATTGGTTTCTGCCCGTGGGCGGATTTATGATTGCCCTATTCGTAGGATGGGTTCTGGGAGCCCGGGACACCCTGGACGAATTGCAGAAAGGCCACGGTGATTTTTCCTGGTTTAAGCTCTGGCGTGTGCTTATCAAATTCGTGGCCCCCCTCGCTGTGGGCGCCATCATCGTCAGCGTGATCCTTGGACGGGAATACCAGTAGAGGCACTCCATGAAAAAAAACCGCGGAATCATTTACGGAATCCTGGTGGCCCTTTTGCTGGTCATGGGAGTGTGGTGGGTATACTTCCTGACCACCGAGAGCGGCGCCCAAGCCGAGTCCGAACGACAGAAACTGGCCAACGACCGCCTCCATGCGGTTTTTTTGATCCAGTCCAATCCCGAAGTGCGCGCCGATCCAGAGGGTATGCTCGGTGAGTCTTTTCCCCAACTCATCTTCAAAAGATCCAATCGGGGGGTGGACGTTCTCGTCAACCCGCAGGTCCTCGAAGATATCGAAAAAAAGGCACATTCCACACGCAATATGTTCCTCTATGAGGGCCTGTTTTTCATGGTATTGCTCTTGGCTGGGTCTATTATTCTGGTTTTTTCCTGGCGCAGCGAAACCCGGTTTGTGCAAGCTCGTGAACTCTTCCTGGCCGGTGCGACACATGAATTCAAAACACCTCTGGCCAGCTTGCGTCTGTACACCGAAACCCTCAGCCGTGATGGTCTGAAAAACGAAGACAAAGGACGTATCCAGGGCCGTATGGTCGAGGACATTCAACGTCTAGAAAATCTGGTGGACGAGATTTTGGCCATGAGTGCAGACGATACCTTCACCCCCGGTCCCAAGGTGGAACTGGATCTGGTGGAGGCTAGTAGAAGTGTCATTGATGGTTTGCGAGGCTTCAGCCAGGATCACGATGCCACCATCACTCTCGATCATGAGGGACGGCTCTTTGCCCAGGGGCAGGAAGTCGCCTTCACCCTGGCCTTGCGCAATCTGCTGGTCAACGCCATCAAACACAATGGAGACCCCGTCAACATTGAAGTATCCCTGACGCGGCGGCGGAATTGGAACCTGCTTACGGTAAAGGACGACGGTTGCGGCATCCCCAAGCGGTTGCATGAAAAGGTTTTTGATTGTTTCTATAGCGGAAACAATTCAGGCAGCCCTGACAGCCGCCCAGCCGCTGGGGCCGGCGTGGGACTTTACCTCGTCAAACGGAACATCACCAACATGGGTGGCAAAATAAAAATTGAGAGTGAAGAGAATAAGGGTTGCACCTTTTATGTCATGCTGCCCGCGTACAAAGGAGATTAGAGCATGAAACGTCGTATTCTTGTGGTGGAAGATGATGCCCACCTGGCGGATGGATTACAAATCAATCTGGACCTCGAAGGCTACGAACCCCTGCTGGCCGCCAGCGCCGAAGTGGGTCTGGATTTATGGAAACGGGGCGGGGTGGATTTGATTCTGCTGGATGTCATGCTCCCTGGAATGGATGGCTATGAGTTGTGCAAGCTGATCCGCCGCGAAGGGGACCGGGTTCCGATCCTCTTTCTGACGGCCCGCAGCGCTGGCCAGGATCGGATTCGGGGACTGGATGAAGGTGGTGATGATTACATCACCAAACCATTCGAATTGAACGAACTCCTGGCCCGTATCAAAAGCATTTTCCGGCGGCAGGATTGGTTCCGGGGACAGGAAGCTCCCGAGACCCTCGTCATTGGCAAAGCGTCGGTCAACTTGCGAGCCTTCCAGGCCACCACCAGTGAAGGTGTTGTGGATCTGAAAGAAAAAGAAGTCATGATTTTGAGATTACTCAAGGAACACGAAGGCGAACCCGTGGATCGTGAAACAATCCTGGACCGGGTCTGGGGATTTGGTGCTTACCCCACCACTCGCACCGTGGACAATTTCATCCTGGCCCTGCGCAAACTTATTGAACAGGATCCCAAACAACCCAAGCACATTCTCACTGTGCACGGTGTCGGTTATCGCCTGACCACCCATCCCGAAGAACCAGTGCAGGAGTGATGATGGATTTGTCCCGTAGCCGATTCACCCATTTGATGGGCCCCTTTTTGGAGGCTCCCGAGCAATTGACAACCCAGCAGGCCCTTGATCTCCTGGCCTGGACAGAAGGAGCTCTGGAGGAAAAGGGTCTGGCAGCTTTGGACCGGCAAGCCTGGGAAAGCTATCTGGAAGAAACCCGTCATCCCCGATTTATGACGGCTTTGCAGGAACGATGCGACAGATCCCGCTGGGCCGACACCACCTTCCGCCTGGTGGAGGAGATGGAGTTTTCCCTGGGCCACCTGCTGGCCCAGCGGGTGAACCGGCAACCGGATAAAATTCTCTTTCAGGACTTGAGCGAGACCAGTGGAGGCACCTGGACCTATAGCCAAATTTATCAGCGCGTTCGTTCCAAGGCGGCCGTTTTCCTCAAGTTTGGCAACATGGAAATTCCGGGTGAAGATGCGGAATTCAAACCTACCGAAACCCGGGTGGCGCTGTTATGTGAGAACAGCATCGGCTCAGCCTGTTGCGACCTGGCTTGCCTGACCCATGACATTTTTGTTTCTCCTTTGAATGTGCACTTCGGCGTGGACAATCTGGTTTGGATTTTTGACCGTCTCAATATTACCTGTGCTGTGTGCGATCATCCTGAGCGGCTGGAAAAGCTCATCGCCATCCGCGAGAAAACACGGCGGCGGTTTGTCATTTTCACTCTCAATGATTGCCACCGGGCAGGGTCCGACGACATCCACCTTATGGAAGAATGGCGAGCGCTGCAGGACAGCCACGACATCGACACCATCCTGAAAAACCGTCCCCGGCGAACCATGCGTGAAGTGAGCACTGTCATGTTCACCAGTGGTAGCACCGGCCGGCCCAAAGGCGTTGCTTTCAGCCAATTGAATCTGGTCAGCAAACGCTTTGCACGCACGGCCGCACTGCCCGAAGTTGGTCGGGAAGAAATATTACTTTGTTACCTTCCCCTGTTCCATACTTTCGGACGTTATCTGGAGATGCTGGGCACTCTATTCTGGGGCGGAACTTATGTATTTTCTGGCAACCCGTCTTCCGAAACATTAATCCGGCAGTTTCAGGAAGTTCAGCCTACCGCCCTGATCAGTGTGCCCGTGCGCTGGGTGCAAATCCGGGCCCGCATTTTGGAATTGGCCAACGACCCGGAATCGGGCCTGAGCCAGGCTGAAGCCTTCCGCCATGTCACTGGTACCCGGCTTTTCTGGGGGCTCTCAGCTGCTGGTTTTTTAGACCCAAAAGTCTTCCGCTTTTATCACCGCGGAGGCGTTGCCCTCTGCAGTGGGTTTGGCATGACCGAAGGCACCGGCGGCCTGACCATGACCCCACCCGATGATTATGTGGCCGGTTCTGTGGGAATTCCTCTGCCCGGAACCGCCGTCAGTTTTGGTGAATTGGGTGAGTTGCAAATTGCCGGCCCCTACATTGCTCGCTATTTGCCTGAAGATGGCCCCATCGGTGACCTCACAGTGGACGAACCCGGCAACGACAGTTTCTGGTTGCCCACCGGCGATCTCTTCCAGGAGACCGGAGCAGGCCATCTGGAAATTGTGGACCGGATCAAGGACATCTATAAGAACAACCGTGGCCAAACCGTGGCTCCGCGAAAAGTTGAAAGCCTTTTTGATGGCGTTCCCGGAATCAAAAACACCTTCCTCGCTGGTGACGGCCGTTCTTTCAATACTCTGCTCATTGTCCCCGACACCCAGGACGAGGTGCTGCGTTCCTTGGTCACAGAAGAAGAACGCCGTGAGTACTTCAATCAGATTGTCACTTTGGCCAACCCCGGTTTGCCGGCCTTTGAGAGGGTGGTGAATTTTGCCGTGGTGGATCGTGATTTCAGCCTCGACCAGGGAGAAGTCACGCCCAAAGGTTCTTTTCGCCGCAAGGTCATCGAGAAGAATTTTGAATCAGTCATTAACGAACTTTACCAGACCAATGTTCAGATTCTGAAACTGGGATCTCTCGAGGTGCGCATACCCCGCTGGTTTGTGCGCGACCTGGGTATTTTAGACGACGCCATCGCCCCTGGTGAGGACCGAATCATCAACCGGGAATCGGGAATCGAACTGATCATCCGGCCAGGGGAAAATGGACGAGTGCGCATTGGTGACCTGGAATACTTCATGGAGGAGAATGTTGTCGATCTGGGGCTTCTCACCAGGCATCCTATCTTGTGGATGGCCAACCCACCCCTCATGGCATTCTGTCCCTGTAAGCTGGGTTGGGATTCCGACCTGGGTCCCTTCCAGGAACAGGTCACACTGCCCCCCAGAGAGCTGGATGAAGAGCCTCCACCCCTCATCCTGCGCCGCATTGACCCGACCGTGGACATGGTCAATACTCTCTGCAGCCGAGCCCTTTTTGCCAACCCCAAAACCGCTCACGCAGCCATCAAAGATCTGGACGATCAGCTGAGCCACGTGGGAAACCGTTTAGGCGAAGTGATTCGGCGACGCCTGGAAGCTCTGGCCAACCATCCGGACAAAAGCATCCGCTGCCGGGCTTACCAGCTTTTGGTCCTGGACCAACCTGTGCCCGACTATTTGCAATTTCTTCCTGCCTTTATCGATTCGGGAAAACCTTTCCTGGATGAGACGAGCTTTGAGGCCATCAGCCGAGCCAGTATTGAGCCCAGACGCCTGCTCGCTTTCCGGCAACGACTGTTCATGTACCGGACCCAGTTGAGCTGGCCAGCCAATGAAAAGACCAGGATCCTCTTTCGCGATTTGTTCCGACTGTTGGCCGACTTTGGCCGCTACCATCCCGAATTTTATAATTCCATTCGCGAAGAATTGGTGTGCTGGATCATGCACACTGACGACCCGGAATTAGCGGCCAGTGCCCGGCGTGAGTTCAACACCATGGCCGACTGGTTTGAGGCTCACCTCCTGCAGGATTACAAAGGCCTCGACCCAAAATATTGGGAAGGAAAAATCGGTTTTCAGGAAGGCCTCAGCCAAGCTGAAGTCTCCAAACTGAAAGACGTCCTCATTGGGACCACCTTTCTCAAGCAATCCATTAAGTTGGCTTTCAACGGCGAAATTCTTTGCCTGGATGAAATCCGAACTGACGGCATTTGGGTATCCCGGATCATTTCACGTTTTGATGACTCGCGTTACCGGGTCAGCGTCAACACCAAAGCTGGCAAGCATTTTGACCTGCAGTTGATCATCAACTCCAGTGCAGACCAGTCCCGCATTCAGGAAACCATCTTCTGGTACATTGTGCTCAAAGGGTATCCGTTTGGCACTTCCATGCTGCCTGACTTTGGTTGCTGCAGACCGGAACTGGGCGCACTATCCATGGCCTATGTGAGTGACTTGACGGTGTGGGAGAAAATCAGAGAGTTCAGCAGCGTGCGTGGACCGGGGACCAGTCCCCCCACTTCTTTGCAGTGGCACCAGTTGCTTGTGCGCGCCATGTCTGTGGTTGTCAAAGGCTGGCGCAACAGTGGTCACCGGATTATTCCCGGCCTGATCACACCCAACAACATCGTTGTGCCGGAACCCGATTTTCGCAAAGGCGCGGTTCAGAACAATTTGGCGGGCTGGAAATATTATGAAGGCCCCCTGTCGCTGATTCGCCCCATGTGGAGGAATATTTATCAGCATACCCTGAGCCACTATCCATGGATAGAACCATACCTGGACCAACGATGGATTTTTGAAGCCTTTGTAGAAGCCATGGGTGTTGAAGACAGTTTGAAATATTTCCACGAATTGCGTGATGAAATTGCCGGTGGGGCGACCAACAATCTGGGGCCTAAATTCATTGTGGCCCTGGATGAGTTCATCGTTCACCTGGAAACCAGGTATTATGTCCCCCGTCCTTTGGTGGGTGCCATCGCACGGTTTAACGAATGGCAACGGATCAATACCCAGTCCTCGGTGAAAGCCCGGCTGGGGATCATTGAAGAGCTTTCACGCCTGTATCGAATAGGCCGGTTGGGTGACATTGCCCGGTTCTCCCTCTTCCGCGGTACCTATTTCAAAGAGGCGGATATTCATCTGTTAGATATCTTTGACCGCTTGCTCGTGCGCATGCACCGCTTTCCTCAGTTGCGGGCCACCCAAATGGTTGAACTTTCGGAATTGCAATCCGGATTGACCCGTTCTGATGACCGCCAGGCCTTCAACCGCATGGTCTTTCCTCATCGCCGAAAAGATGAAACAGTGGAAGTGGCGGCAGTGGGCTCCGGTGAGGTGGACAAGGTGGTGGTGCGTTCAACAATCACCGATGAACACAAACGACAATACTTGGTGTGCGAGCCTTCTGGGCCTGCAGATGTGGGGCAGCTCTACCGCCTCTTCCTACAGGCTGGTTTTCCCAAATCCATCAGTTCGGCCGATCGTTATCTGGTGGCCATGGACGATGCGGAGCAAATCATTGGTGGGGCAGTATACCGCCTCCAAAACAATCGACCGGTTTTTCTGGATGGGATCGTCGTCAGCCAGGCCTTGTGGGAACGCGGCATTGCCAGCGCCATCCTGGACGATTTTATCACCCGCATGAGAAGCCAGGGTGTGGGCACCATTCGCACGCACTTTTTCCTGCGCCAGTTTTACCAGCGGCACGGCTTCAGATTGGACACCCGGGGAGGCGGGTTGGTCAGGAATTTATAGTTCTTCCAAAAGGTGACGTTGCCAACGGTCCGCGTCTTTCCAACGGCAAACCGGTCGCATAGCCAAGAGGCCGGCTTTGCCGATGTTGAGTTCCAGTTGGCGGACCTCCTCCAACTTGGCTTGCAAATCAGGATCAGCGTTGGGCTTGAGCCCATGTTCTCGCAGTATAAGAATGCCTTTGGCCCGGATGGACAACTCAGCTTGCAAGCGTAGCAGGCAGAGCATATCCACCACCCGATCCGGACGAAAACTGCCGCGCAAGGAAACCAGATATTTACCCAAAGGAGTATCCTGAACCTGGCCCTCATTGATGAGAGCCAACAGCTCTGTATCCCGGTCAAAGCCCTGCCCCAGCCAACGACGCATACGGTTTTCCCCCACCCGATAAACCCAAGTCATCAGCACTGGCAGGAGCACCAGAATGACGATGGTGGCAGGTATTGGCATGGTAAGCATCCGGTTGAAGACCATGTGCACCAGAACGGCGGCAGACATGCCGGGAAACCACACCTTCCAGGAAATGTTGGTTCGATTTTCCATCAGAGCTCTGGTTGAAATGGCAAAAATAGCGGTGGCCCCACCATGCATAAGGGCCGTCCCGAATCCGCGAATGATCCAGACGAACAGGGGAGCATCTGGCAGATTGTGCAGATAGAAAATATTCTCGGCCACGGCAAAACCCGAGCCGGTGGCAAATCCCAGGATGGCAGCGTCGATCATGAACCCGGCTCGGCGAGTGTGCAACAACCACCCCACATACAATCCCTTAATGGGTTCTTCCACCATGGGAGCCACAACCACGGCGAAGGTTATCACAGGCCAGCCCAGCAACGCCAACACACTGGTATTGACCACGTAGCTGACCAATCCGGTGGTAATGCCCACAGCAATGGCCCACCCTACCCGGCGCAAACGCACCAAACGGAAGGTGTCCAGAAACACCAGAACCAAGAGGAAAATCAACACCGGTCCCAGGGCAGCCAGCAAACTAACCACCAGGCCGGGGTGACTGAATGTCTCATTCAAATTCAAAAATGCCCTCGAATCCGGCGAGAGAAAAAATTTCTCGCATATGTGGATTCAGGTCGGCCAAAATCAGACCATGCCCTGAGGCCATCAAACGTTTTTGGGCAGCCGCCAGCAGACCGAGTCCCACGCTGGCGATATAATCCAAATCGGAAAAATTCAGGCGGCAAGTGGTGTGGACGTCCTCCAGGACGCGGCGGGCTTTGGGAGCCGCGGCCGCATCCAAACGGCCTTTGAGCAAAAGGGTTCCTGATTCCACTTGGGTGATTTCAAACATGGGGTCATTCTCCGGAAGAAGTCTGTGTGTTTTCTGTATAGTGCCACACGGAATGGAAACTTCAATCAGAAAATAGCAAAACCTGTATTTATCAGTCGGGAGTCATGATTTGCGACCCCAGATGTTCATCATACATGTCGGCTTCTCTGGAATTCTTATCAGCCCTGGCCCGGGCCATTCCGAGGGCCGCCAGATACGGCTTCAATTCCTCAAAAGCAAAGCTGTCTTCGATGCGCAAGAGCATGAGTCGGTGATCCAATACACTGTCCGGAAGGGCCTTCCGGGTGAAATCCATCCCCACACCCAAGGTTTTCAGGAGCAGGGCAACACTGTCCCGGGAAGCCGGAGCCAGCAAAGGCGCACTATCAACGGTGGTCTTAACCTGCCAGGCGGCAGTCCACCAGCCGGGGTCATGGGCCGGCGGAGTCTTCGGTTCCGAAGAATCTTTTTTCTGGGCCGGTTCATTGGTGGCTGGCAGGGCTTCCACAACCAAAGGTGGCATAATGATCATCCAGGGAGTGGATTGGTTTTTGGAACCAAGAATCTTGGTATCAAGGGGAGAAAAGAAGAGGTCTATCCATTGCTGGGGCACCCAGAACACACCTACAAAAAGGCACGTCAAAGCCAGTGCTATGACCGTTGGCCACTTGAGTGGGTGGTGTCTGCGGGGACGCATTGGCATGGAGATTCATACGTTGGATAAAGACAGAAGTTCCTCGATAAATCACTGACCAGAGCTGGCTTGCAAAGGCGTTTCTTCACGCACGTGATCCATAATTTTCCAGAGCTTTGTCACCTGCAGAGGTTTCGTAAGATAAGCATCCATGCCCGCAGCCAGGCAACGCTCTCGATCTTCAGCCGAGGCATGAGCCGTCAGGGCAATGATGGGTAAATGACACTCTGAAACCACCTCAGCTAAGCGAATAGCCCTCGTCGCTTGCAATCCGTCCATTTCTGGCATTTGCACATCCATCAAGACCAAATCAAAATCATTATCCTGGATGGCTTCCACTCCCAACAATCCATTTTCAGCCACCTGCACACGATGCCCTTTCTTTTGCAGTAAGCGCTGTACATATCGGCTATTGACGAGGTTATCTTCCACCACCAAAACGGACAATTCATGAGCTGAGGGTTGCTCAACTGAAAGATCAACTTGGCCCACAACGACTTGGGAACGCTCTTGCATCGCTTTGGCGGTGAATGAGAAATGGAAGGTGCTGCCCTGGCCAAAAACGCTTTCAACCCACAGTCCGCCGCCCATGGTACGCAACAGAGAGCGGCAAATAGCCAGACCCAACCCGGTGCCCCCATAACGTCTGACAAAACTGTTATCCGCTTGGGCAAAAGTGCCAAAAATGGTGCCCAGTTTATCTTCAGGGATGCCAATGCCGGTATCGGTGACCTGGCCACTGATTTCCCAGACATCATCATCTGTTTCCCGACCATCCAGCAAAACGGAGATTTCTCCCTCGGATGTAAATTTGATGGCATTGCCCACCAGGTTATTGAGCACCTGTGTGAGGCGCACCCGATCCAAGTTGAATCGTTGGGGCATGGCTGAGGCCACAGTCCAATGCACGGGCACCCCAACTTTGGTATTAACCTTGACCAAAGAGTCGATGATTTCACCCACCAATGGACGCAACTCTGTGTCCACCATCTCCAGCTCCAGTTGCCCGGCTTCAATACGGGAAAAATCCAGAATATCATTGACCAATGCCAGCAGATTTCCCCCGGAAAACCGGGCCAGCTCCAGATACTCACGCTGTTCCACTGAAAGATCTGTAGCCAGAGCTAAATCGGTCATGCCTAGAATGCCATTGATGGGGGTACGGATTTCATGGCTCATATTGGCTAGGAACAATCCCTTGGCTTCGTTGGCCACTTCAGCTTCTCTGGTGGCGGCCACTAATTCGCAGCTCTGTTTTTCCAACAAATCTGCTTGCGCAGCTTCCGATAAATAGTGCTGGTTTTGGATGCGTCCCTGGAGCAGACAATACAGTAGATACAACACCAACATGAACGACAATTGCGTACCCTGGGGGCCTTCGGAAACCAGTTCCATGACTGCTGGACCGCCAACAATCATCAAGAGATAAGGAATCACGGTGCGGGCATCGGCACTCAATGCACTGATTCCCCCGGACGCCAATCCGGTGGTGACAATCAAGGTCATGGACATTTCCCAGCCTGGCCCAAAAGTCATCAACACCAGGATCACAAATGCCATCCAGCAAATGGCAAAGCAAAATGTGGCTAATTGGAAGGCAAGAGCCCAGCGTTGGGGATCATGAGGATAATCTTTTTCCATGTTGGCAGATAAATACCTGCGGTAACCACCAATCAGAAGAGTCACTCCGAAAATGACCCCCACCTTCACAGGCTCATGGTCAAAGAGCTTTGATAAACCGGCAACCAGCCCCACAAACATGGCGTAGGCAAAAGATCCCGGAGCTCCTCTTTGAGCCAGAGCACGGGCAATGCGGATATCTGTGGCGGCTGTTTTGCCGAAAATCATTTTCACTCCGATATGCATGGAAAACCACAACCTCCAGGGCTGTGTTCGATTCTATTCCAAGACATCGGCAAAACTAAAGTAACCTGTAATTTATTCTAAAAAAAAGAGCCGTCCCCGATGCACTGGTTCGTCCTGCCCTTCCAGCATCAAACCCAGGTCTGGCAAAATTTCCTGCACTGTTCCCCGGCAAATCTCTTCCGGACTTCCTTTTGCTGGATCGGACATGATTTGAACCTGACGCCCCACCACCAGGCTTAAACGCTGATATTCCGCAATAATGGCATCATTTCCGCCATTATTCAGAAGCAGAATCAAATCTGCAATACAAGAAAGGATTTCCCGCAAAACCATTCCCAGCTGGGCGCCTTCACGATCCAAATGCTGATGCAGGCAACAGGTCGCCACCGGCAAATCAGGAGCCAGGGAAACATTCAATCCGATGCCCAGAAACCCTCGGCGCACCCGCCCACCGGAAACCACCAACGAAGAAATTGACCCAGCCAATTTTTCCCCGCCCACCAGCACGTCGTTGATCCATTTGATGCCACAACGCTCATGGGCTGGAATGCCCATTTTCCCCAGGGCCTTCATCACCGCCACAGCCGGCAACATGGTCCAGGCCAGAGATTCCGGACCAGTAGGAAGATCCAGTGGAACACTGATGCTCAAATGCAGATTGCCCTCATGGGCAGACCAGGGGCGGCTGCGCTGGCCATGAAAGCCGCGACCACTCAAAGCAATAGAGGCATTATTTGAAGGGGAATCAAAAGGGTTTTCCCGCAAGATATCGTATTGGGATCGGTCAGCTTGCCTCACAATAAAAAGTTGATCCCAAAATTGCAGAGAAGGGCGGGAAACCGAAAGAGAGCAAATGTTAGGCATTTGATCTGGCGCCAGAAGCTCCCATAGGGCTTGGTCGGCTGAAGAAATATCGGCATTGCCAGAAAAGCTTGGCATGGAGTCTGACCAACCAGCCAGTCCCTTTTCCCTGGTTTTCGTTTGGTCGTAAACGATTCGCAACTTTTCCTCCTGAGTTGAATTATCGGAACAATAAACCCCCTGATTTAGAGTTTGCAAGATAACAGTGCTGTGCTAGGGTGCGGTTCTGTAAATTCGTAGGATTCCAGGACCCCATGTTCGGGTTCATCAGAGGGTCCTGAGCTCATTGGGGGCTCTACATTCCATGTATTTAAGGAGGAAAGATGCGAAAGAGAATCGCAAGTGCTTTACTGGTGGCAGGGTTGGCGCTGAGCGCCGGACTCGTCCAAGCTGCTGGTTTCAGCATTTATGAGGCTGGGGCCCGGGCCACAGCCCTTGGCGGAGCATTCACAGCCAGTGCCGATGATGGCTCAGCAATTTTTTACAATGCTGCCGGACTGTCCTTTCTCAAAGGCAACCAAGTCAATCTCAACTTGATGCCCGTGGCTCCAGCTGCTAAGTACACCAGCGCTGCCATTGATGGCCAGGAAGCCGTTTATGAAGAAACCGAAGACAATGTTTTTCTCATTCCTGGAGCTTATTACACCCACAATGGTAGTGGAAAATTGAGCTTTGGTATCGGACTTTATGCCCCCTACGGACTGGGCGTTGAATGGCAAAACGAGGAAGAGACCGTTGGTCGCCAAGTGAGCCATGACGTATCCATCGAGACTGTATACGTCACACCTGCTCTTTCTTATTTGGTCACTCCTGAATTGGCAGTGGCTGTGGGCCTGGACATCGCGCACCAGACCCTGAACTTGAAAAGGTACACCCTCTATCCTCTGGATGGCGACAACGCTCTCCATACAGAAATTGACGGTAGCAGTGATATTAATATCACTCCTTCCTTAGGCCTGATGTATCGCCCCACGGAGAAATTAAGCCTGGGCCTGATGTACCACTTCGAAAAAACCATGAATTACGAAGACCAGGATGCCACTCTGGAAAATGCCGCTGCCCCGGGTAGCGATGCATACGGTTGGGCTGCCAACATTCTGGCCGGACTTGGTGGTGGCGATCACACTATCAGCTCTGAATTCAATTTGCCTTCCATTCTTAGTCTGGGAGCTGCTTACAGTTTCTCCGAGAAATTCCGCTTGGAAGGAAATTACGTTCATTTTGGCTGGAGTCATTTCGACAAACTGGACATGAACTTCGACAATCCCGCCATGGACGATGCCATTATCTTCAATTATGAAGATGCCTGGCAAGCCCGCTTTGGTGCTACCTACTCCGCCATTCCCGGGAAGCTGGATATCATGGCCGGTTTTGTGTACGACACCACTCCTCAGCCTGTGGAAGCCATCAGCCCCTTGTTGCCCGATGCAGACAAGCAGGACTATTCCCTGGGTGCCACATACAAGACAGACAAGTTTGACTTCACCGTCAGCTATATGGCCGTCTTGGGTGAAGAGCGTTCCAACATTGAAGACGGACGCCCTGCCAATGAAGATCCTGCTTATCCCGTCGGTACTTACCAAGCCCTGGCCAATATCTTCGGATTTGCCGTCGGCTACCATTTCTAAAGGAGGTGCAGATAATGAAGATTACCATGAAATTGCTTTTGGGCCTGCCCATTCTGCTGGCCTTCGTTCTGGTTGGGTGCACTGTCGATGAACTCGAGCAATCCCAAGAACTAGTGGGTCCCAGTGGGACTGAAACCTTTGCCAATTTTGCCTCCATGGGTAACAGCCTCACCGCTGGTTATCAGGATGGCGGCCTTTGCATCAATGGTCAGCTGGCCAGTTACCCTCGTCTGATTGCCCAGCAAATGGGACTCGACGTGAGTGTTGGCGATTCTGACTTCACTCAGCCCTACATTGCCATGCCTGGTATTGGTGGCACTGCTTCCGAGGACCCCACCAAGGTCAACGGCGTATTGCATTTTGACGGTACCAGCATTTCTGTTCTGGGTACTCACAATATGAGTGACCTCCTGGATCCCACCAGCGCCGCTAACCCGCTGTTGCTGCGGACCTTGCCGGTCCCCTATGATAACCACGGTGTTCCTGGTGCCTTGATTCATGATGTCATGAATGCTTATGATGCCACCACCAGTGTTCCCGCGGGAAACACATTCTTTAATTTTATCAACCGGTCAAGCCTCTTCGGCAATACCCAGGTTGATCCTTCCGCTGGTCCGCCTCCCACACCGGGCTGGCAAACCAGTTCCATGTTCTGGCAGACAGTTGCTGGTGGTTCAGCAGTGACAACCCTGTGGATTGGCAACAATGACATTCTGGGCGGAGCCACCCGTGGCAACCCTGTCATTGGTGACAACATTACCGATGCAGGCACCTTCCAAGCCGAGTTTACAGCCCTTTTGGGTACTCTGGCTGGGGCCTTGGTGCAGCGCACCGGATTCCCCACAACCATCCTTGTGGCCAATATCCCCAGCATCTCCACCATTCCCTACTTCATTCCCAAAGACTTCTTTGAGCTTAATGTCGTAGGCCAAGGCCAGGCCAGTGTGCCTTGGCCAGGTGGATACGAGGAAAATGACGTCGCAATGATGACATTCCCTGTTCTGTCTTGGATGAACACCGAGGGCGAAGGTTTTGACATTGTTGACGGAGCCCCCGTATATAACGAAATGACCAGTAACTTCACCCTGACCACTGCCGAAGTGACTGCCGTGGAAACTCAGGTCACGACGTTCAATGGCATCATGGACGCTGTTTCTGCTGGTGTGACCGGCTCCGGTATGGCCACCGTGGGTATTGTAGATACCAACGCGCTGATGGTGGAAGTTGCCAACGGAACCCATGAAGCCGGTCCTTTGGCCGCTATGCACTTCATCTTCCTGGTGGGCCAGGACAACCCCCTGACCCCAGGTGTGGATGATCCCATGACAGTGGAAGAAGCGGCAGCAGCCACTCTCTTCTCTCTGGACGGGGTTCACCCCAACAGCCGTGGTTACGGTATTATTGCCAACGAGTTCATTGGAGAGATCAACGATTTGTTGGGAACCTCCGTGGCCAATGTTGACTGGAATGCCCTGGTTTGGGACCCCACCTACGGGGCCGACATCAGTGGCAAATCATTCTCCGGTACCATGCCTGTTTTGAGTCCTGAGGCTGCTCATGCCATGGGATCCATCTGGCGCTAAAGGATAGGAACTATTGTTCTCATCCTGTTTCGATTGGGGAGGCCATCATGGCCTCCCCTTTTTTTGACGAAAAAGAAAAAATGCTGTAACATTAAGTAGGTATTGTTATCATATTATTCTGAACATGGAGACTTTCATGCGCTCGCCCTGCTTGATCTTTCTGCTCACTTCTGCCCTCGTTTTCTCTGTTTTGCCCCTCTGTGCTCAAGACATTCTGTTCAAAGAAAACTTCGATGACGGCACCGCTGGTGGCTTTGAACCCGATAACGACATGTGGATAGTAAATGATGCAGGGCAGTATCAAATTGAGAATTGGGGATTTGAGGTTCTTTCCTATAGTTATTTTGGCCAGTACCATTGGACCAATTTCAGTTTAACTCTGGATGTGCTCACTCATGACGGTGCTCACCATGGCGTAGGGTTTCGTGTCCAGGAAAATGGAGACATGTATGTGGCCACCCTGCGGGGTGAACCCTATAAGGATGTTTTCCTTTCCAAAATCGTCAACGGCCGACAGTACCAATTGTCCACTGCCCCCTTATCCCACGACCTATCCGAATGGCACCACCTGGGGATCACCACTTCCCAGAACCACATTCATTTTTCAGTTGATGGCATTTCTGCTCTCTCCTACACGGACACCGATTCTCCCCTGCAATCCGGACGACAGGCCTTGGTCAGTTACACCGGTGGCGTAGCCCAGCACCAGCTTCTACAGATAGATAATATCAGGGTGATCAAACCAGTAGTTTCAGGCAATTTAACTTCCCAGCACTAGTGGAAACCTGTTTTCCCCAGCTACTAGGCCTTCAATGGACTTTTATTCAGGTTATTGAAGTTGGTTCCGATACCAAAGTTGTGTACCTTTGGGGTAATAATTGATTCCGCCCCTGGGGCCAAAATATGCCGACCTTCCGCAGATGGAGCAATGATATACCATGAGGATGAACAATGGTGGCCGCATGGCCTTTTCCGGTTTCCAACTCACACCCGTGGTCAAATACCTGTTGATTGCCAATGTGGCGGTCTTTTTCCTACAACAGGTTTTGCCCAACACCCTGGAACAATGGGGTGCCTACAACACTCAAAAAGCCGTGAACCAACTCCAGGTGTGGCGCTTTGTCACCTACATGTTTCTGCACGGCGGTGTTTCACATATTCTGTTCAACATGCTGGGTGTTTGGATGTTTGGCACCCAGATTGAGGCCCTCTGGGGACAGCGCACCTTCCTGCTTTATTATTTGGTCTGTGGCGTCGGGGGCTCTTTGCTCTATGGCATATTTGCCCTGATAGGCATTGGCGGCGGCTGGATGCTGGGTGCTTCCGGAGCCCTGATGGGACTTCTGTTGGCCTATGGCATGACCTACCCTGACAACAAGATCTTCCTTATGGGAATCCTGCCCATCAAAGCCAAGTACATGGTGGTGCTTTATGGAATGATGGATCTGCTGTCCATTCCCAAGGGCGATGGCGTGGCCCACCTGGCCCACCTTGGTGGTCTGTTGGCCGGTTTCATCTTTATCCAAATCACCATCCCTGGCCTCAGTGGTCAGATGTT
This sequence comes from Candidatus Krumholzibacteriia bacterium, assembly GCA_016744705.1. Taxonomy (GTDB): domain Bacteria; phylum Krumholzibacteriota; class Krumholzibacteriia; order LZORAL124-64-63; family LZORAL124-64-63; genus LZORAL124-64-63. Next base: position 2,635 of record JADGDU010000039.1, on the reverse strand, counting down.
CAAAGGCAACGCTCTCAGCTCTTACTGGAAACGCAGCCAAGCCAAGCGCCGTATGAAGGTTGTGCGTCCTGAAAAAACCTCCAACGAGCAATCTCATCAGAGCGAACCTCGCACCTCTTCTCCAGGCAGCACAGACCAGAAACGCATTGATAGCATCCTGGATAAAATCTCCCGTGAAGGATTGCAAAGCCTGTCTGACGAAGAGCAGGAATTGCTGCGCCGGGCCGGGAGGAAGTAGCTTGAAAAAGACTGTCCTGAAATTCCTGATGAAGCTGGGCATGTATCCGCATATTCGCTTCACTTATAGCCCCTTCAAGATTCTGGAATTCCAGGAGATGCTGAGCCGGGTCGATTTTCGGGGTGACGAACGCTGCCTCGATATTGGCTGTGGCGATGGCTTGCAGACTTTCCTCATTGGCGAACACACCGGCCCCATCACGGGCATCGATGTGAACAGTTCCTTTGTGGAAGACGCCCGGGACTATGCCAGGGGATACACCCACAAAGCCACGGCTGATTTTATGGATCAGCCTCTTGAAAAAATCGGCTTCCCGGACAATCACTTTGACCTGGTTTTCAGCATCTGCGTCATCGAACACATCGACAACCATGAAGAAGTGCTGCGGGAATGTCTGCGCACCATGAAGCCGGGCGCCAAGATCATCTTCACTGTGGATACACTGGAGACCATTGAGGATGCAGCACTCATTGAGAAGCACCGCCAGGCCCACCACGTGGTGCGGTATTTCCGCAACGACAGCCTGCGCGAACTCTTAACCGGCATCGGTTTTGAGGTGCAGGAGATGCAGAACCTTTTCCGCAGCGATCTGGCCCAGGATTTGTTCGTACAGGGTATTAACAGAGGCTTCAATTTTGGCCGCCTGCGCTGCACTTCTCTGGCCAGAGAACTGGCCATCGCTGAAGCAGCAGCGCCCCTCGATGCCCCTGGAACCTTCCTGCTGGCTGTGGCCACCAAACCTGGAAGCTGAACGTGGACCTGAGCATCGTCATCATCAACTGGAACACGCGTGACCTGTTGCGCGACTGTTTGGCCTCGTTGGAGGGTGCCTGTTCTGGGTTGAGTTTTGAAGTGCTGGTGGTGGACAATGGTTCGGCTGATGGTTCTGCCCCCATGGTTGCTGAATCTTTTCCTGCCTTCACATTAATTCCCGCCGGCGGGAATATCGGTTTTTCCAAAGGCAACAATCTGGCTTTTGCTCAATGTGGTGGAGATTTTGTTCTGCTGCTGAATCCGGATACGGTTTGCCCAGCGGGCAGTTTGGCCAAACTGGTTGCCTGGTCCCGGAGAAAAGACAATCTGGGTGCCGCCTCCCCCATGCTCACCGATGGTCAGGGCCAGCCCACCATCACCTCTGGCCACTTTCCTCATCCCCGTTTCCACTGGCTTGGTTTTCTGGATCCCATGCGTGCTCTGCCCCTGAGTGGCTTGCAAAAGAGGGTTGTGCATATTCCCCAACCCGGCGATCCCTCAGCTATGGTGGACTACATTGCAGGGGCCTGTTTTTTGATTCCCCGCCCTGTTTTGGCCACCATAGGCCCCTTGGATGAACGCTTCTTCATGTACTTTGAAGAGACCGATTGGTGTTGGCGCGCCAAGCAAGCCGGATGGGAAATCTGGTACTGCAATGAAGCTCAAGTGGTGCACCTGGAAGGCAAAGCGGCCGAAAAAGCCAGCACCTTCACCACCCGGCAATTCCAGAAAAGTTACCGGTTGTTTGTGGAGAAAAATTATGGACCGGGACAGGTTTGGAAGTTTCGGCTGGCGCAGTTTATGGAGTTTGGGATGAAAGGTTTTCTGCGGTGGTTGGTGCCTATGAACCGGCGTAAAAATCAGGCTCTGGCCGCTACGTATTTTCAGAGGGCACGCATACAATTTGAACCGGCCATCTCTGTTGATGTACCCGGTGAACGGGAAAAAAATCACGCACATCTTATCTCTGAATAAAAGTCTCGCCTTTGCCAATCTCCCCTGTCTCTAAAGAGTTGAGAGTAATCGAAATCAGGTCGTATTCTAATTCCAGTTTTTCATTGTTTTCTGGTTTTATGACTTGAACACAATATCCATACATCGAGATGCCTCGGGCATATTCCGTTATTTTATTGATCCCTACAATTTCGGCTTTCACCCCATTAATTTCAATGGTCAATTCCTCTGCCGTTATAGTTTCGGGAGACATATTAATAAGGCTTGTTGATTTAGAGAATAGGCTTTCTGCCTGTTTGGATTCCTGAAATTCTTTGCTGTCGACATTTTGCGCAGATGAAAAGGCCAAAGTTTTTTGCAGACTCATTGGCCTGAAATATATCATGTATGTCTCTTGGGGAGTGACCTGCGGCTCAAAGACATTGATACCATATATCTCCATACTGTCATATTGAGGGTTAATCTCTAAATCTTCATAAACAGGAATGTTCCAAGCCCAATATTCTAGTTTATTGACTCGGTATTCTGATAACTTAATGGCATATAAACAGTAATAATTTCCTCGATTCACATCCATTGAGTAGTGGCCATTGGCATCAGTCAGTGTTTCACAAACATCTTCAAAATCTTTGTTTTTCAATCGTACAGTGACCCCGCCCAGGGGCTGGCCATTGAAGCCGGTGGCTTTTC
>JADGDU010000038.1 GCA_016744705.1 Candidatus Krumholzibacteriia bacterium | reverse complement strand
ATCTCACCAGTCCAACGATAATCGACACCTACGGTGCCTCTCTGGGAATCTACGATGTGGAAGTGGTTGGTGACTTTGCTTATGTCATTAAGTCCACCTCAACCTTTGAGGCGGTCCATGTTTCCAACCCGTCTTCCCTGTCCAGTGGTGATAGTTATTCATTGCCGGGAATGTTGGAATTACAAATTGCAGGAGATCTTGCTTGGGTGCTTACCTCGTCTTCCCTGGCTGCCATTAATATTACCAACCCGCATGATCTTGCCCTGGTCAACAACCACTCGTTTTCAGGTACCAACCAATGTCTTGAAATCTCCGGTGATGTCGCCTATGTAGGCACCGATGATGGGTTGAAAATTTTCAGTATCGCCAACCCTTCAAGCCCTGTGGAACTGACAGTTTTTCATTCAGGGAACAGTATCAATGCCCTGGATATTGCCGGGGATCAGCTGGTGATTGTGGAAAATGACAACGATCTTATGCAAGTTGATATATCCAATCCGGCGATCCCCATTGATGTTGGCCGCTATAATGCAAGTGACCAGCAGACATATACAGCCGTAGACATTTCTGGACGAATTGCCTGTTTTACCGGTGATAATGATTGGAGAATGAAAATACTCGGTCTTTACGGTGATGAGGTGGACGCTCAAAACAATGAGGCCGTATCGCTTGGTTATTCATGGCATGGGCGGAAAGTGGTGAGGGCCAAAGTTTCTCATTTTTCTGGGAATTCAAATAGAAGCCTTTTCCTGAAAACCGATGAGATGTCAGATTGGGTTGACTATTCGGGAGAATATTCTTGGAGGGTATTGGAAACTCCCGGATCCAGTTTTTATTGGAAGGTGAGCTTGAATTTTCCCTATAATAATTCACCCTATGTAGACTACCTGGAAATGGAATGGCTCACTGAATGCCCCCAGGTGGAATGGGTCCTCGACATTCCCGACGATCAGGGCCTACAGGTTCGATTGAAATGGTTGAGGAGTGGTTATGATTTTGCCGGGGATGCCAACCAAATTGTGGAATACGCTGTCTACCGCCATTTCAACAACGACAGCAAATCTGATGCACAACCCAGGCTGAATCCCCAAGTGGCTGATGAAAGCCTCCTGGTACAGGAACACGCTTCATTGATGCTTGAAACAGGGTGGGAGTTTGTCAAAACCGTTCCCGTGAGATTGGAAGATGAATACTTCACCACTGTGCCCACCCTTGCCGATAGCACCATTGTGGGAGGCCAGCATCTGACCTATTTCCTGGTCTCGGGCCTGACGGCAACTCCCGGAATTCATTTTGATTCACCAGGCAAGAGTGGGTATTCGGTGGACAATCTCGCCCCGGGTGTTCCCATGGCCATCATGGGACAATATAGCGAGGATTCGGTGATCCTTGATTGGGATGACGCTCAGGCCGCGGATTTTCAGTATTATAGAATTTATAGAGATACTAATTCTGGGTTTGTTCCTTCGCCGGAAAATCTTATTCAACAGGTGCCCATATCGGGCTGGACTGACAACGTCAATGACCCCTGGCAGTATGCATATAAAATATCTGCGGTGGATTTTTCAGGCAATGAAAGCGAAGCCGGAGCCCTGATTGCCATAAGTGATACTCCTGGTTCGAATGCGAAGGCCGCTTTTATTCTTCATGGCGCTGCCCCCAACCCTTTCAACCCTTCCACAACTATCAGATATTCCCTTGCCCAATCTGGAATGGTGAGCTTGGTGGTCTACGATTTGGCCGGTCATGTGGTGCGTGTTCTGGTGAACGATGCTCAAGAAGAGGGCCAACACCAAATCCAATGGAATGGAAAAAATCGAAGCGGTGGGCAAGTTTCTTCTGGTGTTTATCTCTATCAGTTACGTTCGGGAGATAAGGTGGAACAAAAGCAGATGTTATTGATGAAATAGCTCGTGGCTGCCAACCAACTTGTGGGTGGCCGGATACCATGTCCTGAATTGGGATGGTTGTGATACCCAAGGCTCCGCTATGTCTTCAGGTGTTTATTTTGCCAGAATCAGCGGAGCCGTGGGAACAGACGTCCTTAAAATAACCATAGCCAGATAAGGAACAATGCCCGGGGCTGTCTTTACCAATAAGTCTATCTGCCCCACAATTTGACTTCTTGAAACTCCATCCTCCCCAATTGCTGTCAAAATTGCCGCTAGATTTAGTAGATACGTGGGAAGGTGCGCTCTAGCACAGAATGACCTTGGCCAAAGAGAGTCATTTTTTCAATTCCAAGATGAGTACGGTCATCGTGAAAATATTCCAAGTAGAAGGAAAAAATTCCAGTTCTGGTTTGGACGGCCAAAATCCTTCGGCTTGCTCTTCCATCTCCAGAACTGCCGCCCGCCCTGGCAACTAAGGGGTCATGAGGTCGAATCAAATTCTTGGCCAATAGCGGTCCTAATTCAATTTCCCGCGAGAATGGAACTCATAATCCGTAGAGAGGCCAGAATTGATAACCAGTGACTGATTTGCCGCGCTGTATTAACTGATTGCCTGACAATACGGGCGGATTTACTGGTAGCACAGTGGTGATAAAGCTAGTCCATGCGAAACTTCCATTGGCATCTTGCTCAAAATCCATTATTCGTTGTGGCATGCGAAACAAATCAAACTCCATTATCAGTAGCATTTTTGCGGTGGCTTTGCTGTCAGCCGCGGTGCTGGCGTTCCATTTCCTGAGAACGCCTGTAATGCCCCCGTCAGACGCCGAACCGATCACCGCCGTGCCGGCGTCCCCGCTCCCGGCTCCATGGCTGCCCCGGCTCGCTGAGCCGCGGGCCGTGCTGGTGCTCGACGTTTCCGGCAGCATGGGGGTCGTCTCGCGTCCTTCAGATATGCAGCGCCTGCAGACGGTGGCCGCGCTCCGGTTCTTTGACACCTACGCCCGCATGTGGGGCGAAATCTCCGGAGACGATGTCGGCGCCGGGATTGCGGTGGTCCTGTTCGGCACCGTGGCCCAGACCATCGACTGGAGTGGCGACGGGGAACTCTTTCTCCCGGTGACGGACACGAACCGGAAGCGGTTCTCCGACGCGCTGGTCCGCTACCTGGGACGCCCCAGGGCGTGGGGCGGGGATCCGGGTGAGGACCCGCGCCGTGCTCAAGACTCGGACTACGCCGCAGCTTTGGACGCCGTGGCCGGGCTCGTGGCTGGCGCGCCGAGCCCGCCGGCCGTCCTGTTTATGACCGACGGGCCGATGGAACCGCATCCCTGCTTCACACCGCTGCTGTCAGATGGCGAGCGCGAGCGCTATCGAAGCTGCGACCGGCGCGGAACCGTACCTGACCTGCTGACGGCGGTCGGTGGTCCGCTGATCTTCGACCGGCGCGCGGGCGAGAAGCCCATCAACAAGACAGACATGCCCCCGAACGTCGACATCGCCGCCGGGGTGGCCGCGCGCCTGGCGCACCTCATGGATGCCCGTTTCCCCGTGGCCGGGGACGAGTCGGCGCCCTTGGCCTGGTTCCCGCTCTACCTCGATACGCGGCCCTGGCGGTCCGACCTGACGGCCGTGCGCCAGATGCTGTCCGGGGACGACGCCAATGCCCGCTTCTGGGGCACCGAGACGGGCGTGACGCATTGCCGCAGCGCCGATGAATTGGTAGGCCACTTCGTCGCAGCGTTCGCACGCTGGTTCCACATGAGTGCCCTTCCTGTCGCGCCGGGCGAGACGCGATTCCGCGTGCCGGATGACACCCGGGCCATCGCGGTGCAGGTCACTAGCGACGCACCCTTGAAGTCGTTGCGGCTGGTTCGGGGCGACCGCGCCGTCGATCTCGGCGGACAGGGCCGTTTCTGGACCGGCGTGTCGGCGGACGACAGCGCGGGCGATTGGCAATTGGTTCCGGTTGGCGGAGCTGTGACCGAAATGTCAGTCTACCTCGAACCGAGCTACGGCTGGGCCCTGGCCGTGCCTGAGGTCTGCCAACAGGGTTCCGAGGGGGAATTGCCCGAGGCCAGGCTGTATATGTGCCGCTACGCCGATGGCGTTGCCGTTGCTGGATACGAAGTGTACGGCAACCTGCCTACGCAACTGTCGGGTTCCATCCGGCGCGACACCGGAGAGACCCTGCCGCTGGATTTTGCGCTCGCAGCCGGTTCCAGCAAAGGAGCTCAGGCAACCTACGTCGCTAACATTCCCGTGGCAAAGTTGAGCGAGGGACCGGCGTTGGTCACGGTGCGGCTTGATACGCTGCAGAGCCTGGGGATCCCAGTGCGAGACCCCGCCCAGACCCGCGGTGTCCAGGTGAAAGCACTCACCCGCCTGGTGGTGACCGACACGCAAGGGCGCCGTCTGCCCGGCTTTAAGCTGGAGGGCGTGCCGCGCGCGCCAGGCTGGACCGCCCCCTTCAGAAGGAATGCACCATGACAACGCAACTCTCCCAAGACACCGCACAGCTGGCGATGGTCCGTCGTGGTACCGCCTCGCGCATCAGGCTGGCCTTTGGCTTGCTGGTACTCTTAACGATACTGTTCGGCGCCCTCAATCTCTTTGTCCTGTTGAGAATCCAGCCGCGCCCGTTCACCCTGGACCTGGAGTCGACCCACTACGCACTGAGCACGCCAGGTGCGGTGCTGACCTTCGTCTGGGATGGGCCGGAGGGGGATGGGGCGCTGCCAGCGACGGAGCGGCCGCGCATTCAGATTGCCGGCCAACCGCTGGCGCCCGGCCGGCCAGGAGTCACTGCCGGGGCCTTGGGAGTTCCCGTGCAGAGCTCGGTGCAGGTGGCAGTCGTTATCCCCGCGCACGTTGCCCCGGGACGCCACGCCGGTCGCTTCATCCTGCAGTTGCCCGGCGTGGAGCCGGCATTCTGGCCAACGGCGCCGCTCGTAGTCGACTTCACGGACAACCCGTGGACCGTCTGGTCCAGCCTGCGCATCTGGCTTGTGGTAGTGGCGATCCTGGCCATTGCTATCTATGCGCTGTGCCAATTGTTGTTTCCGGCGCCGTCGGGCGCCGTGTTCGTCAGCCGGTCGTTGTCCTCAGTTACGCCGCACGGCAGCGGGTCCACCCGCCGCGGCGTGGGCCTGAAAATGAAACCCCTCGCGGCGGTGTTTTCCTGGCGCCGGTCCCAGTTGCAACTGGAGGATATCCTCGATGAGGGCGGCGTCACCCTGCTGCAATGCCCCGGCGGCATACTCTGGTTCACGGCGGCGCAAGCGGCGCCGGTGCTGATGATCAAGACCAACCAGGACACCCCGCTCTACAGCCGTGATCTCTCGCGCGAGGATCCGGACCCGAAATGTATGGCGACGGTAACCACGGACGAGCAGATGCTGGCGGACCGAGAGTATCTGTTCATGGATCCCCTGGCCAAAAGTTGGGTGTCTTTCAACTGGGTGGCCAAGGGTACGGAGGGCTAGCAGGTGGGCGGCGCCGCTGGCACGCCAACATGCTGCAATCATCGCCGAAGGCAGGATCGCGTCTATGAAAACAACCCTTCCGGTGAGCCCCAGGTTGATCGACCATTTTTGGCATGTGATCTTGCGACTTTTGGATAACCAGTGTCGCTACTTTCGCAAAAAAGGGAGAAACAATGGGTTTGAATCGACTGTCCTCAGATATTCCATCCTACCTAAAAGAGCTTACAATTGTAACAATTGGCGTGTTAATTGCGCTAGTTATAAGCAATCTTCAAGAAACCTATCAATCGAAAAAGTATCAAGCTGCATCAACAGAAGCTGTGAAAAAGGAGATTTTTTTAAACAGTGATAAATTGAAGGTTGCCATTGAGAGGCATACTGCTTTGCGGGATACAGTAGCTAAATATTGTATGGACCGTGTCCTTCTCAGTGACTTAATTTTTAAAGCAGATGGACTGCATGGCTCCTATTTGAGAAATACCGGATTGGAGTTTTATTCCAGAAACGAGATTGGTTTAATTGATTTCAAAATGATGACCATGTTGATGGACATTAAATCTACATCAAATCTTATTGATACTAAAATGGAAAAACTGATGGATTTTATTTACCCAAATCTCTTTGTCGATACTGAAGATAGTAAAAAGTTAGTTATTCTGCATATCAACAATCTTTTAAATAGTGAGACCCAGCTAATGTTTCACTACGAGAATTTAATTGATGATTATAATAAAACTGCAGACAAAAACACGTCATAAAACGCCCTCAATTCCAGGGTCATTAAGCTCTACCGAGAAGCGGCTGAGCTGGAAGAGATGGCGGCAGACATCGCCGAAGATTTGCAAGAGCGGGTGCCCGAACTGGAAGAATTGGACTGGTTCCTGGACAACTAGATCAAAGGCCCAAAAGAAGCAAAAGCCCGGCGTGCATGCGCTGGGCTTTTGCTCACCCATTAGGGTTCTCAAAATGTCCCATCGAAATGCAGGGTGGCTAGATGGGCAAGGCCGTATGTATCTTTGGAGATAAGAAATCTTGCATTGAAAAATATATGGCCCTCATAAATGACCAATGATTCATGACCTCTGCCAATAAAAATCAGTCCGGAAATCCCATCATTGCACGCTTCCTGGGACTCGTGGAAAGAGCCGGCAACGCTTTGCCCCACCCGGCCACTCTTTTTGCCAGTCTGGCCTCCCTGGTGGTGCTGTTCTCCTGGTTGTTAAGCAAACTGAACATTACGGCAACACATCCCAAAGATGGCTCCCTGATCGAGCCGGTGAATCTGCTGTCCATTCCCGGCCTGCATTGGATTCTGGATTCCACGGTGGATAATTTCACCGGCTTTGCTCCTCTGGGTACGGTGATGGTGGCCCTGCTGGGTATCGGCGTGGCCGAAAAAAGCGGGATGATTTCCACCGTTTTGCGGCTGCTGGTCAAGTCGGCCCCGCGCCGCCTGATGACCTTTGTTATCGTCCTTTCGGGTGTGTTGAGCAACATGGCGTCAGATGTGGGTTACGTCCTGCTGGTTCCGATGGGGGCGATCATTTTTCTGTCCATTGGCCGGCATCCTATTGCAGGGCTGGCTGCGGCCTTTGCCGGTGTTTCGGGAGGGTTCAGCGCCAACCTTCTGCTGGGCACCATTGACCCTCTGCTGGCGGGCATCACCCAGGAAGCAGCGCGTATCATCGACCCCACATATTCAGTCACACCGGCTTGCAACTACTATTTTATGTTTGTATCGACATTTGTGATCGCCGGGCTGGGCACTTGGGTCACCGAGAAGATCGTAGTGCCTCGCTTAGGTGAATACAGTGGTGATAAGGTCGTCAAAATGGACGAGTTGAACCCCTTGACTCGCCAAGAAAAGAAAGGCCTGTGGTCGGCCCTGGGCGTGAACCTTGTATTGATGGGAATCATCCTGGCTGGTCTGCTTCCGGAAAATGGATTTCTACGGGAAACTGGCACCGGCAGCATTCTGCATTCTCCTTTCATGCACGGAATCGTGACCTTCATTTTCCTGGGCGGCGTGCTCTCCGGTATGGCTTATGGTCTGGCCGCCGGCACATTCAAAAATGACACCGATGTTATTTCCGGCATGAAAGAAGGAATGGAAACCCTGGGTCTGTTTCTGGTGCTGGTTTTCTTTGCCGCTCAGTTCGTGGCCTATTTCAAGGAATCGAATTTGGGTATGGTGATGGCCATTCAGGGGGCGGCCGGTCTGAAGGCTTCGGGGCTGGGGCCCATCCCTCTGATGCTGGCCTTCATTCTGCTTTCGGGGGCGATCAATTTGACCATGGGCAGCGCCTCGGCTAAATGGGCTTTCATGGCCCCGGTATTCGTGCCCATGTTCATGCTGTTGGGCTACTCGCCCGAGCTGGTGCAGGGTGTTTACCGAATTGGTGACAGTACGACGAATATGATTTCCCCGATGATGTCCTTTTTTGCCCTGATCGTGGCTTATGTACAGAAGTACGACGCCAAGGCCGGCATTGGTACAGTGATTGCCACCATGCTGCCGTACACGATGGCTTTCACTGTGGGGTGGATGCTGTTGCTGGTCATCTGGTTGCTGCTCGGGTTACCGTTGGGCCCTGGAGCGGGGTTGATGCTTCAGAATTAGGGCATCAAACCAGATTGATCACACCAAGGTCTGTACCTACCATTTAATCTATCCGAGAAAAACTTCGGCATCCGCCGGGGTTGGTCTTTCATGGATCTATCTGAAAAGGTCCTTGAGCTTCCGGTTCAGTTCATCTTTGAGCCCATCTTCCAGATTGTTCTGGATGGCCTGAGTCAGGCTCGAAGTATCCACTTTCAATTGGGGCTTTTGCAAAGAACCCGCCAAAGTCAGTGGAAGAGTTAACCGGGTGGTATCACTACCCAGAAGGCCTGCCACCTGACCTCCCAATCCTCCTGCCTGGAAAAGCTTTTGGGTTTGATCCTCGGATAATAGAATGGTGCCCTCAAATTTCATGTCTCCCGCCATACCATAGGAACCCCCGAGGCTCAGATCGCCCAGGCCTCCCAACCCGGTGGCCAGTTGATCAACCATCACCCGTCCGTTTTCTGCCCGCAGAGATGCGGACAGGTTTTTCAGGGATTGTTCGGCATCAAGGGATTGTCCGGCCAAGCTGGCCACGGAGTTGAGAGCCTCCAGAGCAAAGCCAGTGGTGACGACCTTTCCCTGGTTCATACCGGCCCGGGAATCAAGGCTCAGGGAGCTCATGATGGCCTCGGGTTTGCGTCCGGCCGCTGAGAATCCGCCGTCCAGATCCAGCTTGCCAAAGAAATAGCCGCCGAAGGAAGAGAAGCGTGAGAGGAAGTCGTCAATTTCTATTTGATGGGCTGAAAAATGACCGCTGTAGCCTGGGTTTTCCAGGTCTTGCAAATCGATTTTGGTCCATCCGGAAATTCCCCCAGTGTAAACCTGAGCGGTGGCGTCGGGACAGTTGATACTCTGCTGGGATATTTCTACCGGCGACTTAACATCCGTAAATTCCACGCGACTGTAGAGAAGAGTGTCGATGGCAACAGTGCCGGTCCCTGTCATTTCTGGAAATTGGAACAGAGGCGGAGCCTCGGCTTGAGGAGCACTGTCGGCACCCACAGCCACCGCACCGGGACTGGCGGGAGGAAAGAGTTTGTCGACGTTCAGTTTTTGGGATTTCCAGGTGAAATCCAAGTTTGGAGTGGGGACATCCGGCTGGTCACCTTTTAGTTCTGCGGGGAGAAAGTAAGGAAAGGGATCCTGCAATGTGCCCACTATGGAAAAATCACTGGATGGCGTGCGGGCTGCCAGATTGTCGACCACAATGCGGTCCTGATTAAAGGTGATTTCCGCGTCGAGGCTGGTGATGGGTTCGGGCAGGGAAACACTGTTGATGTGAACGCCGCCGGCTTTCATGCGCCCGGAATATTTCATCTGCTCAGGAGCATCGAGGGAGCCCGTGAATTGGGTCTTAAATTCAGTCCGACCTCCCAATTTAATTTTAAGATTGGGGTCCAGAAAGGACTCGGCAAGATCCAGTGAAACGGCACCGTCCAGTTGGCCTTCCAGCCGCGGGTTGGCAAAATCCCAAACTTCGATTTTTCCGGAAAATGATTCACCACCGGCGCTGCCTAGCAGCGGGTCCACTAAAAGGTAATCCGGGCGGAAGGCCAGGAGGGCTTGCTCCACTTGAACCTCTGGTTCGATACCTTGCTTTTGCATTGTGAGATCTGTGGCATTTACGGTTCCCTTGTACGTTAGAGGCTCGGTGCGGCTGGCGGCAAAATCGACATCACAATCCAGGGCCAGGCCTCCTTGTACGGTGATATCCTTCATGCCGGCCAAGGCCTCGGCAGGAACGAAAGCCAGGATCTGGTCGATGGTGATGCTTTCAGACCAAACGCGAGCCGTGGCTTGCATCTCGTCGCCCTGACCTTTCAAAAGGCCGGTCATCTTCAGTATGATGGAGCCGATTTGAAGATTAAGGTTTTCCAGGTTGGCTTGACCGGAGCCCTGATCGTAATGTGCGATGAAGTCCAACTTTGGGTTCAACTGGGGTAAGTAGGGGGATCCACTCCAGTGGAGGCTCTCGGTCTCCAGGGAACCCTGAATATCAAAGTTCTGGTCTGAAGGATTGGCCAGGGATGATCTGATCTTTAATCCCATGATCCGGCCTTGGCTCCGGGATGGCCCATCATGGAAATAGATCTCACCCTGGTTAAGAGATATCTGATCGATGGAGGCGCTTACGGGGGCCGTCTCTGTTTCTGATGCTGCCCCTTGTGCCGGCGCATCGGGAGTGGAGTCTATGGGGGCGAAGGTGAAGTTGTTCGAGCCGTCAGCCAGGGTGCTGATGTGTATCACGGGATGGTTGATGACCAGGCTGTGGCTCCGCACCTGGCCTTTGAGCAGTGGTTTGATGGCCACTTTCAAATCAATGGATTCCGATCTGAGAAAGGGCTCATCTGGACCAGGGGAGGAGAACCCGGCCGGGTTGCCCACCATCACATCCTCGAGGCGAAGCCCCAGCCCTCCCTTGAAAGATACGTTAACATTTTCAATGGTGACTTCCCTGCCAAGCATCTGGGTCGCTTTGTTCAGGGCATAGTCTTTGGCTTTATCCATGGGGAAGAAGAGTTGAATGCCGATCAGTGTCAAAAGAACCAGGCTCGTGATGATAGCCAGGGTCCAGAGAAGTATTTTTTTAATTTTTTTCAAGGATAGCCCTCCCCGTTCATTCAGGCGCACGCGAAGGCCTGGATGAAGGTGTAAATGAAATGTTAGTATGGCCACAGTCTAATACAAGATGGGTGAGAGCGAATGGGAATATTTCAGGGAATATTTGAGCATTTATTATTTGGGGTAAAATTGTTACTGGAAAAGGCAAAATTGGAACGAAAAATGCCGTTGTTTTGTCCTTGAAAACTCCTTTTGAAAGGACTTAATTCAGTTATAGGGAAGCCATTTCCCCAGCGTTCCTCCTTATTCCCGTGAGGTCAATATGGAACCGCTATTCCGCCCGCCAAACTCCTCCTTTGCCACCAACCCTGGCTTAAATGCCGACCGATATTTTTTACCATTGGAGAAATCCCATGTTGGTATCAACTGCTTTCTTGACCCTACTGGGCCTGGTGTCCGGCATGGGGTTGGGCTTGGCCGCCCATGTCTTCGCTGTGGAAACCGACCCTCGTTTGGAACAAATCATCGAATATCTTCCCGGAGCGAATTGTGGTGGTTGCGGCTTTGCCGGCTGCCATGATTTTGCCGCTGCCATCCTGCGGGGTGATATCACGCCGGACCATTGCCCACTCTGTCCAGCAGAAGAAGCCTGGGCCATTGGTGAGTTGATGGGGATGGCCGTGGAAGCGCAACAACCCATGGTGGCCATGGTGATGTGCCAGGGATCTGAAGATCCGGATTCGCGAAAGAAATTCCATTACAATGGAGTGGCGACCTGCGCCAGTCTGAATCTTCTGGGGCAAGGTGACAGGCTTTGCGAATACGGTTGTTTGGGGCTGGGTGATTGCCAGCGGGCTTGTCCTTTCAAAGCCATCGAAATTACAGAACAGGGAGTGGCTCGGGTGATTCCATCCCGGTGCACGGGGTGTGGCATGTGCCTAGCTGCTTGTCCAAAAGGGATTATCCATCTGGTTCCCGAAGATGCCCCAATCCATGTCCTTTGCAGCAACCATGACAAGGGTGGTTTGGCTAAGAAAAATTGCCCGGTTGCGTGTACCGGTTGCAAGATTTGTGAGAAATTCTGCGAGGGTGAAAAGATTCGGGTTGTGGACTTTTTGGCCGAAATCGATTACGACAACCCGCCCCAGGATTTGAGTGTTGTCGGCAAGTGTCCAACAGGGGCTTTGGTAGAGTCCGGGATTTGAATTGATACCATCTAACTAGGTTATTTTAAATAACTTGTGGGCCGTTATTGGGGCACTATCTTTAAATTAACTAACAACGGGCCTTCCCTCTTCTGGTCTTTCCGGAATGGTTCAAAACGCCAGTCTCCGCCAACACCTCCTGATCGAAAGCCCACCTTGCCTCATGTTTTGAGAGGAGTTCAAGATGCGAAAAACTGATGTCTTGGTCATTGGCAGCAGCGCTGCTGGCTTGGTGGCGGCAATGACGACAAAATCTATCGATTCCAATCGCAGGGTGATTGTCGTCCGCCCTGAAAAAACCACCCTTATTCCCTGTGGCATCCCTTACACTTTTTCTTCGGTAGAATCTACTGATAACAACATTTTGCCATCCGACAAAATGTTTGAAAAGGAGGGTGTCGAGCTGGTTCTGGGCAAAGTCATTTCCATCGATACCGTTGAGAAATCCTGCCAACTGGAAGACGGCAGCGCCATCGTCTGGGACAAGCTTGTCATCGCCACGGGGTCGGCTCCCCTGGTCCCAGGTTGGCTGCCGGGAACCACCTTTCCCAATGTCTTTAATGTGCCCAAGGACAAAGAATATCTGGATTCCATGCACGAAAAACTGGAGTCCTGCCAGCGTGTGGCCGTCATCGGCGCTGGGTTCATTGGGGTAGAAATTTCCGATGAGCTGGTGCAGTGGGGCAAAGATGTGGTGCTTGTGGAAAAGGAACCTCTGATTCTGGGTGCCGCATTTGATCCGGAGATTGCCGTCCGTGCGGAAGCCCTCCTTGTGGAGCGCGGTGTGAAAGTTTGCACTGGTTCCGGGGTGAAAGAAATCAAGGGCGACGACCGGGCCACCAGTGTGGTGCTTGCGGACGGTCAGACCATTCCGGTGGATGCAGTGATTCTGGCTATGGGTTTCCACCCTCGGGCAGATTTGGCTGTAGAAGCTGGATTGGAAGTTAGCGCTGCTGGTTTCATTCGGGTGGACGAGTATTTGCGCACCAGCGCTAAAGATGTTTTTGCAGTGGGAGATTGCGCCGAAAAAACTGATTTTGTCACCCGCAAACCCACTTCGGTCATGTTGGCCTCCACGGCCTGTGCCGAAGCGCGCACCGCGGGGCTCAATTTGTACTCCCTGTCTGTGATCAAAACTTTCAGTGGTACGATTTCGATCTTTTGCACCGCACTGGGTGATACCGGTTTTGGCGTGGCGGGTTTGACAGAAACTCGTGCCCGGGAAGAGGGATTTGAAATCGTGGTGGGAGCCTTTGAGGGCATCGACAAACATCCCGGTTCCCTGACAGGAACCCACAGCCAGATGGTGAAGTTGATTGTGGGACGTGAGTCCGGTGTGATCCTGGGTGGAGAGGTTGTCGGTGGGCACAGCACTGGTGAGCTGACCAATATTCTGGGTTTCATTATTCAGAACAGGATGGATGTCAATGCGGTCCTTACAGCTCAGATTGGGACGCACCCTCTGCTGACGGCCTCACCTGCGGGGTATCCTCTTTTGAAAGCAGCTGGAGATGCAGCCAAACAGGTGATGAGATTGACGGTTGAAAGAGTCAGCTGATCATTGGAAAGATGAGATGTTCTTGCCCGCCCATTGCCGACCTTTCCCATGTGCTGCATTGCGTGGCACATGGGGGAAGCCGGAAGGCGGCGGGCAAGTTCAATCCCTGTTGTTAAAAATCCCTGCCACTCCAGCGATAACCAAAACGGTCCCGCCAATAGTCCAGCCAGTCACTTCCTCGCCAAGAATCAACCATCCCAACAACACAGCGATCACCGGATTGACGTAGGCATAAGTCATCACCACACGGTAGGGCAACAGTTGCAATATTCTCATATAAGAAGTGAAGGCCAGCACCGACCCGAACACCACCAGATATCCCCAGGCATACCAAGCTTCGGTGGTGGGCTGGGGCAGGGGCTCGCCCCGCAAAAAGATCACCACTAAAAAGCCCACTCCGCCCAGCACGTGCTGCCAACCAGATACGGCCCGCACTTTCAGATCCGGTTTCTTTCTCTGAAACCAAATGGAGCCCATAGACCAGAACAACGGGGCCAGCAAAAGGGCGATGATAGCCAGGAGGTCAGCTGTGTTGCCAGCCCTGAGCACGGGCCAGGTCAAAACTCCCACTCCGGAAAAACCCAGCAGGATGGAACTGGTCACCTTCCAGCCGGGCTTTTTCCGATCAATGAGGCTGTTGATGATTTCGCTCCAGATGGGCAAGGCAGCCACCAACAGAGCAGCCATACCACTGCTGGCCCGCATTTCCGCCCAGGTTACAAGGCCGTTGCCGCCCACCCACAAGAGCAGGCCACTGCCAAACAACAGCAAAAATTCCTGCCGGTTGAGGCGGATGCGCTCTCCCCGCAAGCGGGACATGGCCAGCAGAATGACCGATGCCACGGCCACACGCATAAAGGCCAGAGTGAAAGGAGGGAACCCGGCGCCTTCCCGCACCGCAATGCGGATGGCCAGGTAAGTGCTCCCCCAGACCAGATAGACGATCAACAGATGGAAAATTCCCTGGCGGCTCAATTCAGCTTGTTGGTTGGTATTCACAGAGTTCCTAAAATGAGGGAAAGAGATCAAAATTTGCGCCTATTTAAGATAACCCAATGCTTGACCAGCACCATGTTCAAGGGTAAATTCCAGCGGACACGTCAGACAATCCAGATATCAGCGGGAATTTCTAACTCCAGGCCAGAAGCCAGGGGAGAATTCCAGTTGTTATTCTCTTTCTGTTTGCCGGGTAAAAATCCCGGTCAGGAGTACCGATGATTGAGCGTTATGCCAGTGCCCAGATGACAGCTATCTGGTCTGATGACAACCGGTTCAAGTTGTGGCGCGAAGTGGAGACTGTGGTCTGTGAAGTGCGCGCTGATCGGGGAGAGATCCCAGCTGAGGCCGCAGCTGAAATCCGTGCCAAAGGCGATTTTGATACCCAACGCGTCTTGGAGATCGAACGCACGGTCCAGCACGATGTGATTGCGTTTCTGACTAACATGGCCGAGTACATTGGCCCCAGCAGTCGATTTGTGCATCAGGGCATGACCAGCAGCGATCTGCTGGACACGGCTTTGGCTTTGCAGATTCAGGAAGCCGGGCAAATTCTGCGCAATTCTCTGGTGGAATTGCTGGATGCGGTGGAGTTGAAGGCCCAGGAGCACCAGGGCACCATCATGATCGGCCGCAGTCACGGTATCCATGCAGAACCAACCACTTTTGGCCTAAAGTTAATGGTTTACTGGAGCGCCCTTGAGCGTGGCCTTCGCCGCCTCGACGCCGCCCAGGATGAAATTTCCTACGGTCAGGTTTCCGGCGCTGTGGGCACTTTTGCCCACCTTGATCCAGCCGTTGAAGAAGAGACCATGAAGCGACTGGGCCTGCAGGTTGACCCGGCCAGCACCCAAATCGTCCAGCGCGATCGCCACGCCAACTGGCTGCAGGTCGTGGCCACGGTGGGCGCCACCCTCGAACAAATTGCCGTGGAAATTCGCAACCTGCAGCGCACCGACGTGCACGAGGTTGAAGAAAGTTTCGGCAAAGGGCAAAAAGGCAGCAGTGCCATGCCCCACAAAAAGAACCCCATCGTCAGCGAAAAACTCACCGGTATGGCGCGCCTGCTGCGTGGGTATGCCCATACGGGTTTGGAAAATGTGGCCCTCTGGCACGAGCGGGATATTTCTCACTCCAGTGTGGAGCGCATCATCTTCCCCGATGCTTGCCACACCCTGCACCACATGCTGACCAAAATGAAATGGCTCATCAGCGGCTTGGTGGTTTACCCCGAAAACATGATCGCCAATATGGAGAAGGTGCGCGGCATGTTCTTCAGCCAGGCGGTGCTGCTGGCCCTGACCGAAGAAGGGGTGGTGCGCGAAGACGCCTACAGCTGGGTGCAGCGCTGCGCCATGCGGGTGTGGGATGAAGGTCTCGCCTTGCGGGACAGTCTGGGGCAGGATGAAGAAATAACATCCCGGCTCAGCGGGCAGGTGCTGGATCGATGTTTCGATCTGGATCACCAGCTGCGCAACGTGCCGCTGATCTTTGAGCGCACACTGAAATTGAAAGACTGGTAATTCAATGCCCGCCACCCGGCGGGCATCTTTTTTTATTCCTGTCAGGATATGATTCCGGCAGGGAAAACCAGGAGTTGGATACTTGGCTTATCAGGATGAAAGCTTCACACCGATCCCCGTTGGTGAGCACGATGATGACAGCCTGCGCGCCTATTTGCGCGAGCACGGACTGACCCTGGCCCCTAGCGAAGCCCGCAAGGTGGCCGACCTGCTGGGACGCGATCCCACTCTCACGGAAATGACCCTCTTCGATACCATGTGGAGCGAGCACTGTTCCTATAAGAGCAGCCGTCCCCACCTGAAAGCCAATTTACCCACCACCGGAGATAATGTGGTGGTTGGGCCGGTGGAAGATGCAGGGATTGTCGATTTTGGCGAGATCAACGGCAAAAACTACGGCATTATTTTCGCCCACGAAAGCCATAACCATCCCAGCCAGGTCATGCCTGTTGAGGGAGCGGCTACGGGAATTGGCGGCATTGTGCGGGATGTCTATTGCATGGGCGGCGAGGTCATCGCCACCTTGGACCCTCTGCGTTTTGGCTGGCCCAAACCCGAAGGTGAGGATGACGCCGACGCTCCCCACCGCATCGACATTGCCCGCCAGGTTGTGGATGGCATCTGGCAATATGGCAACGCCATTGGTGTGCCCAACCTGGGTGGCGACGTGTATTTCCACCCCAGTTTTAATGAAAACTGCCTGGTCAATGTGGTGGCTGTGGGCATTGTGGAACACCAGCACATCACCCACAGTGCGGTGCCTAAAGAGGCTGCTCACGAGCCTTTCGATCTGATCCTGGTGGGCAAACCCACCGATTGGTCAGGCATGGGGGGCGCCGCTTTTGCTTCGGCCACTTTGGATGCCGAGCAGGCCATGGAAAACAAGGGCAGTGTGCAAACACCCGATCCATTCCTGAAGCGCATTCTTTCTGTGGCCAACAAGGCTGTTTTGGAAATGGCCAGGGATGAAGGAGTGACCATCGGCTTCAAAGATCTGGGTGCCGGCGGTGTAAGCTGTGTCACCAGTGAGTTGGTGGATGCCGGTGGTTTTGGTTGCGATGTGGATGTGGCTTTGGTGCACCAGATCGCCGATTTGCCGGCGCGGGTTTGCGCCTGCAGTGAGACCCAGGAGCGGTACGGTTTGGCCGTGCCCACCCGCCTGACTCAAAAAGTTCTGAAGATCTACAATGAAGATTTTGCCCTGCCTTCACTGTATGAGGGAGCCAGCGCTTGCAAGATTGGCAAGGTCACCACTGAGCGCCGGTACATCCTGCGCCACGGTGATAAAATTTTGGCCGACGCGCCCATCGAAACCATCACCGAAGGCATTGCCTACGACCGCAAATCCCAGGCTCCTGATCGCCCTGAAGTGGCGGCCCATGAGCGGTTGCCCGAAGCGGCGGTCAGTGAAATTGCCAACGAGTGGTTGGGGCTCATGCAACATCCCAACATTGCCAGCCGGGAGTACATCTACCGGCATTACGACAGTGAAGTGCAGGCCAGCACCATCATGCGCCCGGGGGAGGCCGACGCCGGTGTGATCGCGCCTGTGCCCGGCAGCAAGCGGGCAGTGGCTCTCAGTGCCGATGGCAATCCTCTGCTGGGTTTGGCCGATCCCTGGACAGCCGGCGCTTCAGCCGTACTCGAAGCATGCCGCAACGTGGCTTGCGTAGGAGGGCGTCCTGCCGCTGTGACCGACTGTCTGAATTTTGGTAACCCTGAAATTCCTGAATCATTCTGGGAGTTCACCGAATCGGTGCGTGGGGTGGGCGATGCCTGCCGCGGCGTGGGCTGTTATGCCGAACCTGGCGCGGCCCTGCCCGTCATCAGTGGCAATGTCAGCTTCTATAACCAGAGCAGTACTGGCCGCAGTGTGGCCCCGTCGCCCATTGTGGGTTGTGTGGCCATTGTTGACGATTACACCCAATGCCGCAGCCAACGCTTCAGCCAGGCAGGCCACCGCATTCTCCTGGTGGGCTTGCGCACCGCTGAAATGGCTGGCTCCATTTATTTGGACGCCGGTTACAGTGCCGGCCGGCCAGCGGTTCCGGAGTTGGACTTCGATGCCGCCCGCAGTGAAATCCGCAGTGTTATTGACATGGTGGCCGCCGGATTGGTGAGCGCCGCCCATGATATCAGCGATGGCGGACTGGCCGTTTGCCTCAGTGAAATGGTGATGGGGCTGGAAGCGGCTCGGGTTCGGGGGGCCGACATCGCCCTGCCCGAAACCGATCGCACCGCCAGAGAATTCCTCTTCAATGAAAACGGCGGTTTCCTGGTGGCCGTGGATCCGGATCATATGGAAGATGCCGTTGAAATTCTGGACAAGGCGGGGGCCGATTGGTGGGACCTGGGCGTGGTGACGGATGAACCGTTTATCTCTGTCAAAGACAACACCGGGGTGAGCATTGCCAATCTGGATGTGGTTAAAATGACCACCTCCTGGCAGAAGGCTTTGCCGTCTTTGCTGGGCGGGGAAAAAGCAGTGGATATGGTTCCTCCCACCGCCGACCCTGCTGAATATTCCAGCGCTCAGGAAATCATTCCTGTGCCCATGATCAATTTGAACCGCAAGCCCCGGGTTGCCGTGGTGCAATTGCCGGGAGTGAACTGCGAAGTGGAGTCGGCCCGGTTGATCCAGGCCAATGGCGGGCAGTCGGAAATCTTCCGCTGGACCCGCAGCGCCCGGGAGTTGGCGGCCTTCGATGGCTTCCTCATTCCTGGGGGTTTTTCGTACCAGGATCGGGTGCGCGCCGGCGCAGTGGCAGCCAAAGATCCTTTGCTGAAAGTTTTGCTGGATGCCTCTGAAGCCGGCAAGCCCATTCTGGGCATTTGCAATGGTTCTCAGGTGTTGGTTGAGTCGGGTCTGGTTCCGGGGCTGGAGCCTGGAGCAGTGGAAGTGGCCCTGGCCTCCAACCGTTTTCCCGGACGCAGCGGATACCATTCCCAATGGGTTGCGGTGAAAGCACATGCCAACGCCAACAGTCCTTTTGTGGAAGGGATCACAGGTTCCATTCCGCTGCCTATTGCCCATGCCGAAGGCCGCTTCACCCATGAAGATCCGGCCTTCTTTGAGAAGCTGGCCGCCGACGGTTTTGTGGCCCTGCAATACACCCAACTCGGTGGCCGCCAAGAAGCCAACCCCAACGGCTCTTTGCTGGACGTGGCGGGTCTGACCAACCGCAAAGGCAATGTGCTGGCCATGATGCCGCACCCCGAACGGGCGGCCCAATTGCGCCATGTGCCCGAAGACCAACCCAGCGTCTGGGGCCTTGCCCGCATGGCAGCTGCCGGCGATTCCAAAACTTTGGAAGCGGCCGGTCCCGGCACCTTCCTCCTGCGTCGTCTTGTGGAAATGTGCTAAGCACTGAAAGGATCTCATGAGCTTGCAGACTACATTATTGACCAGTCACAAGGGCGTGGATTTGCACGCGGCCAGCGCCTTGCTGGTGATGAAAGATCGCCTCGAAGGAGGCGACCGGCTGGTGAATCTTTTCCGCAGTGAGTTGCATACTTTCTGGGGCGACACCGTGCCCGGTGGTATGGCCAAACTTTTGAACACTGGCCGTTATTTCAATCCCAACAAGCACCATTACGGTCACTTCACTCAGGAGGACTCTCCAACTGAGTGGTTCCACTGTGATGATTGCCGGGGGCGTTTTGTTGGCACTGATTGGGCTGGACGGTTGCAGGGTACTGATATCGATGGCGACAACCACGACACCACCACCCTGTACAACACCCTCTTGGGCGGCCCTCCAGCACAAGGTCTGGTGGCTGTTGACGTTGTTTCGTTTCCTCTGGGACAGGAAGGCCCGGTGCTCTCTGGAGTTTTGTGGCGCCTGCTCATCAGTGGCGATGCAGACTCCGCAGTTGATACCGGTCAAAACCTTGCTGTGGCCCGCGGCCGCAAACAGGGTCTTCTCATAAACCCGCATATGGAAGCCTGGCTCATGGCCGGAACGGAGCTTTGATGAGTTTCAACAGACACTGGGGCGAAGAATGCGGAGTGGTGGGCATTGCCGCCATTGACGCAGCAGCAGAATTGGCCAGCCTGGCCCTGCATGCTTTGCAACACCGGGGACAGGAAAGCGCGGGCATCACCGCCAGTGATGGTCACAAGCTGCGCACCTACAAAAAAATGGGGCTTGTGGCAGATGTCTTCGATGAAAAAACCACTCGGGAATTGACGGGCAATTACGCTATCGGTCATGTGCGTTACAGCACCAGTGGCAGCAGTCATATTTTGAATGCCCAACCTTTACAGGTGGCCTCCCACCGGGGAAGCATCAGCCTGGCTCATAATGGCAACCTGGTCAACGCACCGGAGCTGCGGATGGAAATGGAGGCCGACGGTTCCATCTTTTCCACCACCAGTGACAGCGAAGTGATTTTGCACATGCTGGCGCGCAGCAGAGCCATCGCCTGTGAAGATGCTTTGCAGGAAATCCTACCTCGGGTCAAAGGTGCTTACAGTTTGTTGATCATGACACGGGACCGGCTCATTGCCGCCCGTGATCCTCATGGTTTCCGTCCCCTGTGTTTGGGGCGGTACAAGGACAGTTATGTCATCGCCAGTGAAAGTTGCGCCTTCGATATCATTGGGGCCACTTATCTGCGGGATATCAAACCGGGTGAAATGGTCATTCTGGGTGATGGTGAATTGACCAGCCGGCAATTTGCCGAGTCCGCCGAAGAGCATTGCTGTGTTTTCGAACATGTGTACTTTTCGCGTCCGGATAGCCAGATTTTTGGCACCAGCGTGGAGATGGTTCGCCGCCGCAGTGGAGAGATTCTGGGAAGGGAGGCACCGGCCGAAGCGGACTTGGTTTGCGCCGTGCCCGACAGCAGCAACACAGCCGCTCTGGGATATGCCCAACAGACCGGATTGCCTTTCGAATTGGCCCTGATCCGCAATCACTATGTGGGCCGGACCTTCATTTCTCCTGCCCAGAAGGTGCGGGATATGTCGGTGCGTATTAAATTCAATCCCGTAAAGGAAGTGGTGGCGGGTAAGCGTGTGGTCATGATCGACGATTCCATCGTGCGCGGCACCACCATGCGCAAACTGGTCAAGCTCATGAGGCAGGCCGGAGCCAAAGAAGTTCACCTGCGCATCGCCTCCCCGCCGGTGACCAATCCTTGTTTCTACGGAATCGATACCCCCGTCAGGAATGAGCTGATTGCCTCCAGCCACACGGTTGAAGAGATTGCCACTTATTTGCGGGTCGATTCCCTGCATTACCTCTCCCTGGATGGCCTGATGGAGGCTGCCGGGGAAGGAGAACGCTACTGCGACGCCTGTTTTACTGGCAATTACCCCGTGTCCTTCAGTGCACACGGAAACAAAGACGTATTCGACAATCATGTCGCCGGACAGGAAATTGTCGTCAAACCCATGCCTCCCAAACCGGACGGCAGTTGAAGACGAGAGAGTATTGACTGATACAAATATGGGGGCTGTTTATGGTCCCGACCCAAAATTTGATGATGCCAAAGAACTTGGCAGGACCCTGACGCGGAAGATTTTGCCCACCGTAACGTCTCCTGCCCGGTACATTGGCGGAGAGCTTGGAGCCCGGCGCGAGGGTTTTGCAGCCGAAAAGGCTAATATTCTGCTGGCGTTTCCTGATGCCTACGAAATTGGCATGTCCCATCAGGGGCTGCGCATTCTCTACCACCTGTTGATGGACCGTCCGGATACTTTTTGCGACTTGGCCTACACACCATGGCCAGATTGTGAAGAGGCCATGCGCAAAGAGGGTCTGCCCCTCTTCGGTCTGGAATCACGCCGTCCGGCTGGCAGTTTTGACGTGATTGGTTTCAGCCTGGGATATGAGCTGGCCTACACCAACATGCTGACCATGATTGACTTGGCGGGTAGCCCCATTTTGGCGGCTGATCGCAGCGAAGATGATCCTGTTTTTATTGGCGGCGGCTCCTGCACTTTGAACCCCACAGTGGTGGGCCCATTCCTGGATGTTGTTCTTTTGGGTGACGGGGAAGAGGCTGTGCTGGAAATGGCCCAGCTCACGGCGCAGCATAAAGAATCCGGTGGAACAAGAGCCGAATTGGTGGCCAAATTGCGCGCCATGCCGGGTGCCTGGCACAGTGGAGTGACAGAAAAAATCACTCTGCGTGTGGTGCAGGATCTGGGGGATTTTCCTCCACCCAAATCACTGGTTCCGGTGATGGAACCGGTGCATGACCGGCTGGCTTTGGAAGTCATGCGGGGCTGCGTGCGCGGGTGTC
Organism: Candidatus Krumholzibacteriia bacterium; assembly: GCA_016744705.1. Lineage (GTDB taxonomy): Bacteria > Krumholzibacteriota > Krumholzibacteriia > LZORAL124-64-63 > LZORAL124-64-63 > LZORAL124-64-63. The sequence continues at coordinate 3,935 of JADGDU010000038.1, read as the reverse complement.
GTTTTTGCCAGGCCGGGATGATCACCCGACCGGTGCGTGAGCGGGATCCCGCTGATCTGGTCAAGGCCGCTGTGGAGGGTATCACCGAAGCAGGGTATTCCGAAGTGAGCCTGCTCAGTCTTTCCACCTCTGATTATTCCGGGCTCAGTCCCACCGTGGCCGGTATCCAGGATGAGTTGGAAAATACGCGCACCAATCTGGTCCTGCCCAGTCTGCGGGTTGACTCCGTCGATGCCGAATTATACGAGCGCATCAGCAACGAACGCCCGGCCAATTTCACCTTTGCCCCTGAAGCCGGCAGCCAGCGTCTGCGGGATGTTATCAACAAGAACATCACCGAAGAAGATATTCTCGGCACAGCCACACAGGCTTTTGCTTCGGGAGTCAAAGGCGTCAAGCTGTACTTCATGATCGGCCTGCCCACTGAGACAAATGAAGATTTGGATGAGTTGGTGGCCCTGGTTGGCAAGCTTGTGTCTGTGGCGCCGCGGGGTGGATCACAGATTCATGTTTCCATCAGTCCATTTTCTCCCAAAGCCCACACTCCTTTCCAGTGGTCGGGACAAATTCCCAGGGAAGAGATTGAACGCCGAAATAACTATCTGGGCCACCGTCTGCGCCGCATGCGGGTGAAGGTGAGCCTCCGCCATGGAGAAGTCAGTTATCTGGAAGGGACCCTCGGCTTGGGGGATGAAAAGCTGGCCCCAGTGGTGGCCGAAGCCTGGCGCACTGGCGCCCGCTTCGACGGCTGGACCGAATATTTCAATTTCGACCGCTGGATGCAGGCCATGGAAACGGTGGGTGTGGAGCCGGACAGCTATACGGCCGAGCGCAACCCAGATGACCCTTTGCCCTGGGACTTGGTCGATGGTGGCGTGAGTAAAGATTTCCTTTTGAAAGACTGGAAGCGTTCGTTGCGGAATAAGACTCTGCACGACTGCCGGCTGGAAGGGGAATGTTACAAATGTGACGCCTGTGGTGCCGAACTCCAGCATGTCTTTGCCCAGGTGGAACCCTTGGCCGAAAGTGGACCCGATGGGGCCATAAATAAGGAAAATCAAGGACTTGGGACGATGGAGGAGGGTCAGAACGAACCCTCTGGGAACCTTTTCGACCCTCGTAATGAAAATCCTAACAAGCCGGGAACCGAGATCAAAAAGTGGACCATATGGCGGCAACAGGCTGCCGCAAAGTGCTGGTACCGTCTGGAATACACCAAAAAGGGCGATATGGTCTTTTTAGGGCACCTGGATTTCCAGCGCCAACTGCAGTTGGCCCTGCGGCGATCCGGCTTGCCAGTAGCCTACAGCAGGGGCTATCATCCTCATCCATTGATTAAGTTTGGCCCCCCATTGCCAGTGGGTGTCATTGGCGTGCAGGAAAATCTGGATATTGCCTTCGAATGCCAGGTGCCAGGTTTGGCGGAAACCCTGAACCAAGTCTTGCCGGATGGATTGATTATTCGACAGGAACGGGTCATTGGCGGGCAAGCGCCCCGATCCATTGACCAAATCGTTCAAAGTTTTGATTACCGGGTGGAATTGCCCGGTCCTCTGGATGGTGGCCCTGATTCGGGAACCGTTGCTGCCGCTGTGGATGATTTCCTCGGCCGCAAAAGCATGGTTGTCACCCGGAAGCGCCCCAAAGGGGATATTGACGTTGATATCCGGGCTATGGTACCGCACGGCGGTCTGTGTCTGGAAAAAGAAACAGCGGATGATGGCGGCTTGGTGTTGAGTTTCACTTTGATACGCAGCGGCACCGGCGCAACCATCCCTGTCTTTGACTTTTTGGCCGCCCTGTTGGGCGAGGCCCTGGCCGATGCCAGGCAAAGCCTTGTGACCCGCACAGGATATTTCGGCCGCAACAATCATGGGCGGCTTATTACGCCCCTACAGGAAGTAGGTGAATCCAGTCGCCGCTTCTGGCTTGGAAAACATTTTATCAGCTAGAAGTTCGCGACCGGCCGTATGAAGAAGGAAATTATTATAAACAGTTCGCTCCACGAGGTGCGCATCGCCATGCTCGAAGATGGCGAAGCGGTGGAGATCCTGGTTGAACGGGCCGACAGCAAACGCATTGTTGGCAACGTTTATAAAGGAAAAGTAACCTCAGTGAAACCCGGCCTTCAGGCCGCTTTTGTCGATATTGGTCTGGAGCGCGCGGGCTTCCTGCACGCCTCGGACTTGGATCACGACGATGATACCGATGAGGAGAACAGCCGGGGCCGCAGCCGTTACCGTAAGGTTCCCGACATCGGCACTGTCTTGAAAACTGGTGATGATATTATCGTCCAGGTCACCAAAGAGCCCATCAGCACCAAAGGCCCCCGCCTGACTGCCGACATCAGCCTTCCCGGTCGTTATTTGGTGATGATGCCCAAAGGCCGCCAAATCGGAGTTTCAAGGAAAATTGACGATCGGAAAGAGCGCAACCGGTTGAAGGAGATTGTGCAGAGCAATCGCCCGGAACAAGGCGCGTTTATCATTCGTACGGCAGCCACAACCGCCCAGGATAACGCAGTCATCGCTGACGTTAAGTATCTGGGTAACCTTTTTGCCGGCATCGATACCAAAAACCGGGAAAGCGAAGCACCGGCTCTCATCCACGAAGATGTGGGTATGGTTGTGGGTTTGATTCGCGATATTTTCAAAGAAGATACCAGCCGTCTGATCATTGATGACAAAGACGACTATGACCGCCTGATGGCTTATGTCAAAACCTTCGCTCCGGAATTGAGCGACCGTATCCAGCAGTTCACAGGCAACCTGCCCATCTTCGATCACTTCGAAATTGAACAGGAAATTCGCCGGACTCTGGACAAGCGCGTCTGGATGAAAAAAGGCGGCTACCTGATCATCGAACAAACCGAAGCCCTGGTTTCCATCGATGTGAACACCGGCCGCTTCACCGGTCGCCGCAATCAGGAAGAAACTATCCTGCAGACCAACATTTTGGCTGCCAAGGAAGTGGCCCGCCAGCTGCGCCTGCGCGACCTCGGCGGCATCATCGTGGTGGACTTCATCGATATGGAGAGCGAAGGCAACCGCAAGCGCCTGTTCAACGACGTGCGCCAGCATCTGAAGCGTGACCGGGCCCGTCATAAGGTGTTCCCCGTCAGCGGCCTCGGCCTGGTGGAATTGAGCCGTCAGCGTGTGCGGCCCAGCCTGGAAAGCCAGCTATCCAACGATTGCCCTTATTGCACAGGTGTTGGCAAAGTGCTGTCCATGGAGACCATGAGCAGCAAGATTGAACGGCTTATTCACCGTATTGCCATTGTGACCAAAGAGACCCGGTTGCAAATTCAGGCGAATCCGGTGCTGGCCCTGTACCTGCTTGAGGAACGCCCTGAGCAGTTCCGTGATCTTTGCACCACGTTCAAAATTGAATTGAATGTGCTGGACGATCCGACTTTGCATGTGGAAGATTTCCGCGTGGTGAGCCTGGATTCCGGTAAGGATTTGATTGCTGAGTTTGAGAAGAAGACTCAGCGGGGTGGGCGCAGATAATTTAGCTGTTTGTTTTGGATAAATGAGAAGAACCTGCGTTTGTCGTGGGTTCTTTTTTTATGAAATTCGTAAATTATGGGGATGTACTTGCCTGCCAATTTCCGACATCTCGAAAGGCCTACTATTGTGTAGCCAGGAGGTGAGCCCTTCCCATTTATCTGGCATCCATAAGGATGGGGCAGCGCAAATTGACATGCGCTAATGATTCGATTAAAGTATCCAGCACGCCAGAATTCCAATATTCTCCTACACGTGGAATCCCATTGTGAGCTGCAGCCCCTAACCTTCCGATAATTCCTCTACGGAAGCACCATGCGGCTCCGTTGATTCCATCTTTAGCGTTTTATTAGGGAATACCCCTAAACAATGGGAAATAGGATGAGAAAGATACTGGTACTTGGCATACTTCTTTTCGCTTTTTCAGCT
>JADGDU010000037.1:2373-26533 GCA_016744705.1 Candidatus Krumholzibacteriia bacterium | reverse complement strand
AAAACCAAAGTATCTGCTATCGGCGCTGTTGTCCCGATTGTCACCCATCAGAAAATACTTTTCGGTATCCAATAGAACAGGATCAAAATCGCGCAAAGCCTGCTTCTGAGGGTCGTGGGCAACTGTATGCCTGACACCGCTCAAATTCTCCGTGTAAAAAACTCGCAGGGGAAGACTTTCTGAGTCTTCGGCTGTGGTTGCATCATACTCCAGAGCCGAGCCATTGATAAACACCCTTCCCCCATGCATGGCGATGGTATCTCCGGGTATGGCCACCACCCTTTTGACCAGCCGGTCACCATTTTTTGGGGACCAGCAGGTGACAATGTCCCCCCTGGCCGGTGAGGACCAGGTGGCCAGAGAATAATCCGAAAACGGAACCTTCAGATCATAGGCCAATTTGTTCACCACGATGCGGTCGCCAATCATAATAGTGGGGCGCATGGACCCTGTGGGAACGTCATTCCAGTCAGCGACAGCCGAGCGAAATGAAAAAACAACCAAAACCATTAACCCAAGACTGAGGAGCCCGCTCTGGGAAAACTTAGTCCAAATGGAAGATATATTTCTGATCATGGTCTCTCCTGTAGAAAATGAGTGAATACGTTCATCCTCGTATTACGCAAAGAACTTCACCAAAGTTCCGTTAATAAAATAACCGCATGGAAGAGTTTATTTTTCATCACCTCATTCGCATACCTCATTTTTAGTTGATTTTCAATTTCATAAGTTGTTGTTAAATAACAGGTTTACACTTCATCAAAAAAGAATGAAAATTCTCCTTGCTTCCAGGGGCTTTTTGTTAATTCTTTAACAGCAAATGCGGCAGACTTTTACAATTTTCTGTCTTTTCCATCAAAAACCAATCAGGAGTGAATCATGCAGGATCTGGTCGTTTGCGTAGGCGAAACTTGCCACCAAAGCGGTGCAGAGCTGGTGCTCAAAAGCTACATGGATATCATTGCTCGCGAGAAATTGGAAAATATGATCTGTCTGAAATGCAGCTTCGCCATTGGCGGGGGTTGCCAGAGAGATGAAGTCAGTGTCCGGTTCGGTGACCTTCGGTTCCAAGTGAATCCAAAAGAAGCCGACCTGAGTTTTGAACAACACGTAATGTCTACCTTAAACCCCACTGCGGAGGCTTGATCATGGCAAAAGTCGTCATCGGTGCCTGGGATCAGCTAGTGGTTGATAACCGGGGCAAACGTTTTTTTGAAATGGAAGAATTCGAAGAATTGGGAGATTTCAAGGAATTCGATCCTGGCAACCGCATCAAGGCCTTCATCGGCGGTAAAGGATTTTTCGTTTTTGATCCTGATGTTTCCATCATGGGAGCCATCCGGGACTACCTGAACCGTTCCGCCAACGAAAGTTGCGGAAAGTGCACTCCCTGCCGTACAGGCACACGCATTCTGGTAGAGAAGCTGGAAGACCTTTGTGAAAATGGATGCTGCGACCGGAAGCTCGGCGAAATCCGCGAGTTGGCCGAACACATCCAAAGCTCCAGCCTTTGCGGGCTGGGCCAATCAGCCACCGTGCCTCTGCTGAAACTGCTGGATGAGTTTCCTGATGTGGCTGAAAAGGAATTAAAAAGCGGAGCCGCCACTGTGGCCCAACCCGGCCAGAGTTACGTCACCGCCCCTTGCATTGAAGAATGCCCCAGCAAAGTTGATGTGCCCAAATACATCGACTATTTGAAAGACGGAAAATTCACCCACTCAGTTGGTGTGGTCCTGCAAAAGTACCCTATGGCTGCCACCTGTGGCCGCGTGTGTGTGCGTTTCTGCGAAATGGCCTGCCGCCGCACCCAGGTGGATGAGCCTGTGGGTATCAAGGTGCTCAAACGTTTTGTGGCCGATCAGGAAAAGTATGCCAGCGAACACTGGTTCAGCCGTGACCTGATCCCCAACCCCAAATCGGATGACTTAAAAGTGGCCGTCATTGGTGCCGGACCCTCTGGTGTGTCTGCCGCCTACCATCTGCTGCTTAAAGGGTACCCGGTAGAAGTCTTTGAGGCTCTGACCGAACCCGGCGGCATGGCTGCCGTGGGCATCCCTGAGTACCGTCTGCCTAAAGAAGAGATCCTGCGTAAGGAAGTTTCCATCATTGAGGATCTGGGCGGAACCATCCACTACAACAAACGCATGGGCCAGGACTTCACCCTGGATACTCTCATTGAAGACGGCTTCAAGTCAGTTTTCCTGGGCGTCGGAGCCCACCAGGGTAAAGAAATGGGCGTGCCGGGTGAAGACACCTCCATTGGTGGATATATCACCGGTGTGAAATTCCTGCTCTTCATCAACCACTACCACATCAACATGGGTGTCTCCATGGATCTGGGTGATAAAATGGTGGTTGTTGGTGGCGGAAACGTAGCTATGGATTGCGCCCGCTCCGCCCTGCGCATGGGCGTGGAAGAAGTGCACCTGGTGTACCGCCGCAGCCGCAAAGAAATGCCAGCCGATATAGAAGAAATCGAAGGCGCTGAACACGAAGGTGTCATCTTTCATTTCCTGACCCACCCCACCCGCGTCATCAGTGACGGAGACAAAGTCACCGGCCTGGAACTGATCAAAATGGAATTGGGAGAACCAGACCAAAGTGGTCGCGCCAAAGTGGTTCCCGTTGATGGCAGCGAGTTCACCCTGGACACCAGTTTTGTGGTGCCGGCCATTGGGCAAAAAGTGGATCACAGTTTCATCAATCCCGATGAAGGCGTCGACTTCAACCGCTGGGGCCTGATCGAAGCCAACGACCAGACCTTGCGCACCTCCCGGCGGGGCGTCTTTGCCGGTGGCGATGCTGTCACGGGACCCGCCACCCTCATTGAAGCCATGGCCCAGGGCCAGCAGGCAGCCGAAAGCATCGACGATTACCTGACCCACGGGCGGTTGCTATTCCGCCCCGAACGACGGTTCCAGAAGTTGCTCAAAGGCATGCGGAAATTGCACGCTGAAGAGGTTGAAAAACCAATCCAGCACCTGTATCGAGTGAAGGTGGACGAGTTGGATCCCGAGACCCGCAAAAGAAAATTTGAAGAAGTCGAAAAACCCATTTCCGTGGAAGCGGCCTACGCCGAAGCGGCCAGATGCATGCGCTGCTACCGAGTTTACTCAGTAGTAACAGAAAAATAGGAGGCGATCATGAACGCAACCATCAACGGGCGGAGTGTCGAGTTCGCCCCCGATCAAACAATCCTGGAGACCGCCAGGGCGGCTGGACAATTCATCCCCACTCTGTGCGAGTTGGCGGATATCGGGCACACACCAGGCACCTGCCGTATGTGCATTGTGGAAGTCTCGCGTCCCGGCCAGGACAAACCACAATTGCTGACGGCCTGTGATACGCCCATGGAAGATGGCATGGTTATCCGATCCCGGACAACCGAGGTGCGCAAAACCCAACGGCTGCAAATGGAACTGTTGCTGGCAGATCATAACCAGGACTGTGCCTCCTGCATTCGCCACGGCGATTGCGAGCTTCAGGACGCTGCCCAATTTGTGGGACTGAAGGACACCCGTTTCAGCAACCCGGAATTCTTTTCTGGACGCTGCATCGATCGCACCAGCACCGCCATTGAAAGAGACATGACCAAGTGTATTCGCTGCCAGCGTTGCCTGGCCATTTGCCGAGACGTCCAGGGCACCGATGTGCTGGTCTTCTCCGGCTCTGGCCTGCGCGCCGAAGTGGGCGTACGCGACAGCATTGCCATTGGCGACAGTGATTGCATCAGCTGTGGACAATGCACCCTGGTTTGCCCTGTGGGCGCCCTGGCCGAGAAAGACGATACCGAACAGGTCATCGACTACTTCTACGACCCGGACATTTTCACAGTGGTGCAAATTGCCCCGGCCACCCGGGTTGCCCTGGGTGAAGAATTCAACATGGAACGTGGCTCCAACGTTGAGCGCAAATTGATCACTGCTTTCGAGCAGCTGGGCGCCGATGTTGTTCTGGACACCAACTTCACCGCTGATCTGGTGATTATGGAAGAAGGAAATGAGCTCTTAAACCGTATCCAAAATGAGGGTACTTTGCCCATGTTTACCAGCTGCTCCCCTGGTTGGGTCAATTGGCTGGAAAAACACCATCCCGAGCTTCTGGACAATCTTTCCACGGTGAAATCACCCCAGCAGTGCTTTGGTGCCGTGGCAAAGACTTATCTGGCCGACCGCATGAAAATTGATCCCAAAAAAATGCGGGTTGTTAGCATCATGCCCTGTACGGCCAAAAAAGAAGAAGCCGCCCGACCTGAGTTTGTGGTGGATGGACGGCCCGACGTGGACGTTGTCCTCACCACCCGGGAATGCGCTCGCTTGTTGAAGCGTGAGGGTGTCTGGTTGCCTGGCCTGGAAGATGGCCAATACAACAACGAGTGGATGGGGCTGTATTCAGGTGCGGCAGAAATCTTTGGCACCACCGGTGGTGTCACCGAAGCAGCTGTGCGCACCGTGCACTTCGCTGTGACGGGCGAAGAGCTGCCCACCATTGAGTTTAACGCCATCCGAGGTTACGACCACATGCGTGAAGCCAATGTTCACCTGGGTGATAAAGGCACCGTCAAAGTGGGTGTGGCTCACGGTTTGGCCGCGGCCAAGAAAATGATTGAACTTGTGAAAAGCGGCGAGGCCGACTACACCTTCATCGAATTCATGGGCTGCCCCGGCGGTTGCATGGGCGGTGGCGGGCAGCCACGCATCAAGAAGAACTACCAGAGTTTCTGGCACGAGCGCCAAAAGGCCATCTATAAAATTGATAGCGAAGCGCCCATCCGGCAATCCCATAACAACCCTTGTATTACGAAAATATACGAAGAGTTTTTGGGCGAGCCTTTGGGCAAGAAATCTCATGAGTTGCTTCATACCACTTACCGGGATCGCAAGGTTCAGGTTAAGCATGACATGAAGACGATTTGGGATGAGATTCGTAGCTAGAAAGCTGCTTTGGCAACGAAGCCGGCGGGAAGAGATGATATCTTCCCGCCGGCGCGAATTTGCTAGCTTTGCATCATTCCCCCTTTTGGGTAAATTGGAACCTATGCTATCAGTGGATGTTTGATATTCACTGATTTTTTTTATTATTCCTGGGGGGGAATCTTCACCATGCCAGCTCTATTTTTATGCCTCTTTTTGCTCTCTTTTACCACCATCCACAATGGCCCCCAGCCCACCCAATCCATACGCCATTGGCATCTCAAAGAACAATGGAAAGTGGGCATTGAAAACGACCTCATTTTCGGCCGCATCGTCGACATCAAAATGGACGCCAAAGGCCAGACCTACATTCTTGACTATCAGACCCAGGAAGTGACGGTGCTGAGTCCCAAAGGCCAAGCCCTGAAAGTACTGGGCAAGCTAGGTGAAGGTCCTGGTGAGACCACTTTGGCCAGAAAAATTTTCTTGCAGGAAAACGGAGGCATCGGGTTGCTCGAAGCCATGCCCGCCTCCATTGTCTGGTTGGAAGAGAACGGCGATCCCGGCGAAACAACCGTAATCACACAAGACACCGATAACCATGACCTCTTGGGCTGCATGAGCGGCACAAGCCAGTTCAGCCACCTGGTCTTGTCAGTGGACAAGGTTGTTTTTGTGGACGGAGGAACCAGAAACACCACCCAATTGGCTGGAATTTCACTCGATGGAACCATCACTCACACCTACCGAAAAATTCCTGAAGATGCCTACCTCAAAGGCCTGCAAAATGGCGTTGTAGATGAAAGCCAGAGCTACCAACAACTTTGGAATCGCTGGGATGTAGATCCTGACGGTAATCTTTGGTTTGCCGACCAACGCAATGAATATCGGGTGCACTGCGCCACCCCTGAGGGTGCCATCATCAAAAGCTTTACCCGTGAAGGCCAGCGCCCCAAGCGATCCGTCGCCACCACCAACAAAATCAAAAAAGCACTCCAGAAAAACTACCGCCAAAGCAACCCACCCATTGTCGTTGGTGACTATGATCCCTGGGTGAATCAATTGTGGATCACCAACAACCCCTGGGGCTGCGAAATCTGGATAGAATCAGCCGCCAGCTTCAGCAACCTGCCCGCAGGTGTCATGGTGCGCTACGATATTTTCAACACAGAGGGAGAGTTCCGCAACCAGGTGGACATCGTGGGTGAAGGCGACCCGCTCTTCGATGAATGGTATGTTTTTCAGGGGAGCCACGTGGTCATGGTCCGGAATGCAAACGAGGGCGGTTTCGATTGTGATGACGAAACCAACCCTCGTTTTGATGACACCGCTTTGGAAGTCATATGTTACCGGATTCTCTGGGAAGAGTGAGCCGGTTTAGTTCAGTAATCCGTCCAACCGGTCTTTGTGCACAGTAAAACTGAGCATCTTCAATTTGATATAATCTCCTGACCAGAAGTAATATCCTTTGAACGTTCCCAAGCGGGAAGAACGATTGGAATCCTTGATCAGGAAATAGTCCATCCCCCCCACTTTGGTATAGCCAACCACATGCACTCCATGATCATCACCGGTAGTCCGGTTGCCAATGCGGAATTCACGGCTGGATTGGTTGATATACTTGGCAGGAATATCCCACTCCGGAATGATGGCCGTATCAAACTTTCCATCCATGCCAGCTTCGCTATTGTCGCCACCAATGCTGAGGGTGTAGCCCTCTTTAATCGACTTTTTGATCACTTCATAAAAGTCATGCAGGGGCAGATTCAAATAGTCATCCTTGCGGCGCCAGTTATCCGTCACATCCAGAATCACCCGGTTATAGAAGGGAGTGTCCATGCGCGAAACACAGCCGACATAATCATCCATGTTCAGATGAAGCACATCTTTAAGGAAGCTTTGGGGACTGTATGTGCGGCCTTCATATACCACATCCGCAGGTGGTGTGCCCATGTGCTTGTTCAAGATGGAGCGCACATAAGCCAGGTTCTGATCCTCATCCCAGGTGCCACTTTCCAAAACCCAGTCCAGGTAACCTTTCAGTTCCTTCATCAAGGGAGTGTGGTCGTGGCGACCATCTTCGGTCAGCACTCCGGGATAAGCTTCCCGGCTCATGGCACCGTATTGCGCATAAACTTCCATGGTGCCATGATCCTGGCTGCCCTGAGCCAATGGGGTGTGGCCAAAGTTGCGCAAATAGGACCGGCTCTTCTCTACGTATTCCCAATAAACCACCCACATTTCCGAAAGTTTGACTTCCGGAGCACCCAGGCGATGAGCCTCGCTTTCCATGAAACTGACCGAGCAAAAGGCCCAACAGCTACCGGTGTAAAACTGTGGTGTGGGAGGAAGGTGCCACAACTGTTTAAAATCTTCAGGGCTCTGGGGAGACTTGACTTTACTCCAGTCTACCCGAAGGTCTTTGCTGGCTTCGGATTTAGCTTCGGCATCGTCGGCATATTGCTCGTCTACAGCAGCACGGATGCTATCGCGTTCGGCTTGAACCGCAGCCCGGGCCTCTGTAATTTCGTCCAGCACGGGATACTCATTTTGCACCCGGTACACAGGATCAGCAGCCAGAGCCGAGGTGCCCACCAGCAGGAAGATCACCAAGACTAAACACATTCTTCCAAAATTCATTTCAGCCTCCATCAGGATGCCAGCAGCAGAGCGCCGCCTAATCCCATAATTACGAGAAGTCCGCCGATGGCCAATTTCACAAGCCATCCAATGATACAAACCAACACGGCTTTACCCGTGGTTTCGAAATTCATGACCACTTTGATGGCCACAACGAATGCAGCCAGCATCCACAATGAGGCCACCAAGGCCGCCAGCCCACCGAAAAGTGGAATAAAACCCAGAACGCCAATGACCCCAGGGGCCGAAGCGTAACCTGTGACTCGAAGTACACTGGTCAAATCTGTGTTTGTGCCGGAGTCGGGAACCATGACAGTGCCTACAAAGAACGCCAACCAGGCCCATATAAACCAACTGATCAGCGCGCTAATGGCCCCGCCAATCAAACCAAAGGGACCAGCCAACGACATGCCGATACCCGAAGCCACACTGACAATGACCACCACCGTGAGGGCTTCCCCCATGGTGCTTTCATCCCGGGCCACTTCTTCAAAAAGTGTTGGGTCAAGCTTGGCTGCCCTGATCATTCTATCGACGATTTGCGCCATTTTCTTTCCTTCCTGAGGATACGTTTTCTTCCACGAATATACCCGAGACAGTGCGCTGGATGCAAGGATGCTCAGCAGAAAATTGCGCTAAAAAGCGTGCCCTGCCTGCAAATAAACATATCCTTGCCGCTGTTGGGCCAAAGCGTACCCCAACTTCAGGGGCCCCAGTAAACTGTCCATGCCCACTTCCAAGGCTCCACCCCAAAGAGGTTTCGCAACGGACAAATCTTCCTGGCCAAACCAACCCACGGCAGTCGCCAACTCTACATATACCCCTGCGCCAAGCATGCGTTGCAAGGCCACTTGGGACCAGGCCACTTGTGGGGCGATGATTTCATCTCTGCGCAGCCCCACCCATCCTTGTGGTCCCCCCGCCCGGCCTTGATGGATCACAGGGATGTGGGTGGAGCTAAACACGGCGCCCACAGCCCACACGGGATTCCAGGATCCCAAACCGTCCACCGGCAAGACCCACCCCAGATCTGTCCGCCACCAGGGCGAGAACTCTTCATCCGTTTCCAAAGAACGAGTGTATCTGATTTTTGCACCCCGGCGGTGCCGCAAAACCGGGAGATTTCGGCTGTGGCTCTCCAGAGCAACATGAAGGGTTCTCAAGTCTTGGCTGCCATCGTCTCCCATGGGGCGGCTTTCCCGATAACTGCTGGTCTGGCCAAAATCCCCGCCCAGATAGAGGCTCCAGCCAAATGAAAAGCTGCGCACAGCCAGGTCGAGACTGAGCTGGGTGCGCTGAAAAACATAACGATCCACTTCTAGACCAGCGGAATAAACTACCGGCAATTCCCGTTGCCACCGCAAGAAGGCTCGCAGGGCTAACCATCCCCCGTCGTTGATGCTTTGATCCACCAGAGCATCAAGCCGGGCTTCACGGTCGCTGTACCGGTAGCTCAAGAGGTGGGTTCCCCCACGGCCAAACAGGTTGTTGGCCCGGAGCCGAGCCATGATGGCCGCCCCGTCATCGGTGATCACGCTGGCACCCAATTCCAGGCTCGGATGAGTGTCTTCCTCCACATGCACCACGGCTTGGGCAGAATCGGATCCCAGACGCTGGAACTCGAAACTGATAGTTTGAAAGCTGCCTTCCTGGCACAGCCATTCGGCCTGACGCCAGGCCTGGGCCAGTTCCATTTGCCCACCCTCGTGCATTTGCAACCGCTCCAGCACACGTTCGGGTTGCATGCGCTCCAGGCCACGCACCTCAATGGACTGCAAAGTGACCGGCCCCACGGCCTCTTCCCCTTGATTCCTGAACACTGCGGGGCCGCAAGCATCCCTTAAGGCTTTCAATTCTTCACGATGCTGGCTGGCCGTCTCCTGACCTATGGCCAGAATTTCAGCAGCGGCAGACATGCTCATGCTCCGGTAATCGGACAATGGCATTTTAAGCAGGACATCCTCCGGCCCAACGCTATAATCATTGGGGAAGAGAGTCTGCAATTCGGCCATCCGGACCCACATTTCATACAGATCTTTGGGAACCTCTTTGTCCGGCAGATGCACATTGCTCACATCCACCAGCACGGCCCGATCAAAGCCCAACCGCCGCGCCACCTGCACCGGCAGATTGTCCAGAAAGCCACCATCCACCAGCTGACGTTCTCCGTCTGGCACAGGGTAAAATATCATGGGAATGGTACTGCTGGCTTTCACCGCCCGGGGCAGCGAGCCATGATCATGAATCACCAGAGAATTTTGCAGAAGATCTGTGCTGGTACAGCGAAAAGGGATGGGCAAATTATCAAAATCATTGCCTCCCAAAAAGAGGGCGTCGCTGGTATTTTCTCCGATCATGGATTCAAAACCCTGCCCTCGGCTTAAGCCTGCATTGGGCAGAGGTGGCCAGCGATCAACCTGCAAACTGAGTTGATGAGGAGCCGGGTCCCACCAACCACCCTGGAGCTGGGCCGGTGGCGTTTCCGTTTTTACGATCATGTCAAAGATGGATTGTCCCAGGGCGATTTCTTTAATTTCCGCCGCACTCTTACCCGCAGCGTAAAGGGCGCCAACCACCGATCCCATGCTGGTGCCAACAATAAGATCGGGCCGCATTCCCAACTCTTCGAGCATTTCGATGACCCCGATGTGGGCAATGCCCCGGGCGCCGCCACCACCCAGGATGAGAGCAAAACCATTGGTGTCGACATTGGCGGGGGTAGCTGGCCAATCAGGTGGGAGGTCCTGGACGGCCATGGCCTTTAGCGGAGCAACCAAAAGACAGAACAGGAGAAATGCAGGCACGGCTGTATTCCTGGAAATCATAAACCCGGCCTTCAAAAGTCTGTGTTGGCAGAAAGGATTGTTCAGTGCTCAAAAAATTAACGAAGTGGCTTCCTTTTGTCTATTTATTCCGAATCTCAGCAATAGAGAGCAATAAACCGTCACTTTTCTGTCCTTTATCCCGAAACCGTGAAGATTCAAACGATCATTTGGTTTAAGATGCCATTTCAGATTTACTAAGAATGGATTTCCATATTCTGTCGCCCCTGTTTTTTTGGAAGGAGACACTTGTGCGTTTCGTTAAAGGTCTACCGCTTGTTCTACTCATCCTCCTGGTTCCGATCATTTCGGCTTCCGTGGCCCAGGCCGGGGAATTGTCTCCCGGATTGGACGCAATGCTGGGCGACCTGCCCGCTGACAAGCCGGTCAGTGTTCTGGTCCACTTCGCCAACCGGGTGGATATCCAGGATCTCTCAAACCAACTCTCTCTGCAAAAAGCCACCCGCCAACAGCGCCATGCTGAAATTGTGTACTCTTTAAAGAATCAGGCCCAGGTTCAGGACGACCTCGCGGCGGATCTGGAATCTGCCAAGGCCAGTGGCTCGGTCCTGGGATACACCCAGTACTGGATCACCAACGTCATGGTTGTTTATGCTTTGCCGGCAGAAATTGAGCGCATCGCTTTGCGTGCCGATGTCGATTACGTCGAACCCAATTTCAAACCGGAATTGATCGAACCTGTGGAGATTCGCCCCGCAGCCAGCCGTTCAGAAATGGACACCCGCGGCATTGGTGTGGCCCCTGGTATCGATGCTGTGCGCGCCCGTGAAGCCTGGAATATTCTGGGCATTGACGGCACCGGAACCATCATCGGTTCGCTGGATACTGGCGTGGACGGAAACCACCCCAGCCTGGCCACCCGTTGGCGGGGAAACTATGCCGACGCCAGTGAATGCTGGCTGGATGTCCTGGACACAGGAACCATCTTCCCCGTGGACAATCACGGTCACGGCACCCACACCACCGGCACCATGGCCGGCATAGCTCCTGACGATACCATCGGTATTGCCCCCGGCGCCCTGTGGATTGCCTCCAATGCCATCGATCAGGGTTCCAGTGGCAACTTTGATAACGATATCATTGAGTGCTTCCAGTGGTTCGCCGACCCGGACAATAACCCAGAAACCATTGACGATGTACCAGACGTCGTCCAGAACTCCTGGGGTGTGAACGAAAACTTCACCGGATACTTTGATTGTGACGACCGTTGGTGGGAAGTCATCGACAACTGCGAAGCCGCCGGTGTTGTGGTTGTTTTTTCCGCGGGTAATGAAGGTCCAAGTTCGGGCACTCTGCGCTCTCCATCTGACCGTGCCACCTCCATCTACAATTGTTTCTCCGTGGGTTCCACCCAGTATTATTCCCCTTTCGCCATCAGTAGTTTTTCCAGTCGTGGGCCCACAACCTGTGCCATTGTGGATCCCGCTTTGGCCATCAAGCCCGAAGTCAGCGCCCCCGGCAGTGACATCTACAGTGCCGAACCCGGTGGCGGCTACCAGTACATGAGCGGAACCTCCATGGCTGGCCCCCATGTCGCCGGTGTGGTGGCCCTGATGCGTCAAGCCAATCCGAATCTGGAAGTCAATACCATCAAGCAAATTTTGATGGATACAGCCATCGACTTGGGCAGCCCTGGTGAAGACAATAATTATGGTTGGGGATTCATTGATGCTTATGCCGCAGTCGAAGCCTGTATGACCGGTTTTGGCTCTCTGTCCGGTCAGGTCATCAATGCTTCCTACGGTGATTTGCCTCTGGCCGGCGCCCTGGTTACGGTGCAAGGTTGGGGCTCCGGAATCACCACCGATACCAACGGTGAATTCCACGCCAACTTGCCTGCCGGCGAGTACTCCATTGTCGTTTCCAGGTCAGGATTTGAAACAAACGAATTTCACAATGTGCTCATTGAAGAAGATGTCCAATCCTCAATGAATTTTCCTCTGGTTGATAATTTTGGTCCCGTGCTTCTGGATCCCAGTGGTGAGTTAGCCACCTCCGATGTGGCTGGTCCCTACACCATGGGTGTTATGGCCGAAGATGGTAGCACTGTCAGCGAGGTGATCCTGAATTGGAGAATGGCTGGCTCTTCCTGGAATGCCGTCACCATGTCCCCGGTACGAGGGGCTTACACTGGCGATATCCCCGGTCACTCAGCCAACACTGAAATAGAGTATTATTTCAGCGCTACCGATGCTTTGGGATACACCAGCCAACTGCCTGCAAATTCACCTGATGAATCTTTCTCACTGTTGGTCACAGAAATCATCTATCTGACGGAAGCCGAAGATCCCGGTGACCCCGATTGGCAAATGGGCGCACCTGGCGACCAGGCCACGGCCGGCCTGTGGGTCCGGGCCGACCCCGTGGGAACCGATTACAATGGCCTGAATGTGCAACCTGAAGACGATCACACCGCTGATCCAGCCGTAGCCTGTTTTGTAACAGGGAACGCCAACGCAGGTGACGGAGCCGGAACTGCCGATGTGGATGGCGGCTGCACCACCCTCCAGACTCCCGTGTTCGACCTCTCCGCTGTGGATCGCGCGGTGGTCAAGTACTGGTGCTGGTACGGCGAAGGCGGGCTCTCCGTCGATGACGATTTTGTGGTGGAAATTTCCAACAACAATGGCGCCAGCTGGATTGAGTTCGACCGGATTGTGGACAATGCCAATTCATGGCAGCAAGTCAGTGTAGAACTCAACACCCTGGAAGACGGCACCTTTGAGCTGACAGATCAAATTCTGTTGCGCTTCCTGGCCTGCGATCTCAACACTGGTGGCCTCATCGAAGCGGCCATTGACGATTTCTCCATTGAATCCTTCACCCAATCGGGTCTGACCCCGGTGGATGATCTTCCTGCGGTGGATCGTCCGGTGTTGTTACGCCAAAACCACCCCAACCCCTTCAACCCCACCACGGCCATTGGGTTTTATCTGCCCCAGGCCACCCAAACTGAGCTCGTGGTCTACACCATCGACGGTCGCCGGGTCACTACTCTGGTCAGCGAGCAAATGCCCGCCGGCGAGCACAATGTTTCCTGGGATGGTCACGATGATAATGGACGCCAGGTTGCTTCGGGAGCTTACTTCTATCGGTTGATAGCCGGTGACGATCTGCACGTGAAGCGCATGGTCCTCGTGAAGTGATGTTTCGGGAAACCTGTTGAGACTAAGGCCTCGGGCAAATGCCCGGGGCCTTTTTATTTCACCATTTTTCAATTTATACATCAGAATTCTTGCCTGCCGGCGAGCATTTTCAAAGACGACCCGTGCTTTCCACTGAGCCTCCCAGATGTTATCTTCGATCCAACCAATCACCCTTGTAGGAGGTCGCGCCGTGAGCGCCCAAAACAGTATCGAAAACTTCCAGCAACAAGTTCGCCAGGGTATACCTTCCAGCCTTCCGGCCATGCCCGAATCCAGCCCAGCCATCAGCCGCGCCCCCAAGCGCCCCATGCTTCTCTCTGCGGCTGAAAAAAAGCTGGCCCTGCGCAATGCCCTGCGCTATTTCCCCGCGGCCATGCACTCTGTCCTGGCCCCGGAATTTGCTGAAGAACTGGCCCAATACGGCCGCATCTATATGCTGCGATTCCGTCCCACTTACGAGATGCACGCCCGCCCCATAGCCGAGTACCCCACCCAATGTGCCCAGGCTGCGGGCATCATGTTGATGATCCAGAACAACCTGGACCCGGCCGTGGCCCAGCATCCTTATGAGTTGGTCACTTATGGCGGCAACGGCGCCGTTTTCCAGAACTGGGCGCAATACCTGCTGACCATGAAATACCTCGCAGAGATGACCGAAGAACAAACCCTGGCCCTGTATTCCGGCCACCCCATGGGACTCTTCCCCAGCCACCCCGACGCCCCGCGCGTTGTGGTGACCAATGGCATGGTCATCCCCAACTACAGCAGCGGCGACGATTACACCCGCATGAGCGCCCTCGGCGTCACCAGTTATGGCCAGATGACCGCTGGCAGCTTCATGTACATCGGCCCCCAGGGCATTGTTCATGGCACGACCATCAGTTTGCTGGGAGCAGGAAGACTTTATCTTTCAGGAGACAACCCTCTGGCTGGGGCCCTCTACCTTTCCAGCGGTCTGGGGGGCATGAGTGGAGCCCAGGGCAAAGCTGCCGTCATCGCCGGCTGCGTGGGAGTGCTGGCGGAAATCAATCCTGACGCCGTGAAAAAGCGGCACGAGCAAGGCTGGGTGGATGAAGTCCACACCGACCTGCCCGCTCTGCTGGAACGAATCCGCCAGGCCAAAGCCACCAAAGAAGCCGTGGCCCTGGCCTATCAAGGCAATATCATCGATTTGTGGGAAGCCCTGGTCGCCAGCGACATTGCCGTGGAACTGGCCAGCGATCAGACCAGCCTGCACATCCCTTACACCGGCGGTTATTACCCAGCCGACATGACCTACGAAGAGAGCAACACCATGCTCGCGGCCGACCCTGCGGCCTTCAAAGTCAAGGTCCAGGCTTCGTTGCTGCGGCACATTGGCGCCGTCAACAGCATGGTGGCCCGCGGCACAAAATTCTGGGATTACGGCAACGCCTTTTTGCTGGAATGCAGCCGCGCCGGTGCGGATATCGCCAAGGATGACGGCCGCTTCATCTATCCCAGTTACGTGGAAGATATCATGGGCCCCATGTGCTTCGACTTTGGCTTTGGACCCTTCCGCTGGGTATGCACCAGCGGCAAACCCGAAGATCTGGAAAAGACAGACCTCATTGCCGGCGATGTCATGGAAAAACTGGCCGCCATCGCCCCCGAAGAAACGAAGATGCAGTACCTGGACAACTTGCGCTGGATCCGCCAGGCCGGTGCCAACAAAATGGTGGTCGGCAGCCAGGCCCGCATCCTGTACAGTGATGCTGAAGGACGCCGGGCCATTGCCGCAGCCTTCAACGAAGCCATCGCCCGGGGAGAAATATCCGCCCCGGTGGTCCTGGGACGCGATCACCATGACGTATCCGGCACCGACAGCCCCTACCGCGAGACCAGCAACATATACGATGGCAGCATGTTCACCGCCGATATGGCCGTGCAAAATTGCATTGGCGACAGTTTCCGCGGCGCCACTTGGGTCAGCTTGCACAACGGCGGCGGCGTGGGTTGGGGCGAAGTCATGAACGGCGGGTTTGGCATGCTGCTGGATGGCAGTGACGACGCTTCCCGGCGTCTGCGCTCCATGTTGCACTGGGATGTTAACAACGGCGTGGCTCGCCGGGCCTGGGCTCGCAACAAAGGCGCAGAGTTTGCCATTGAGCGAGCTATGGAATTGGAACCAAATCTGAAAATCACCGTGGCCCAACATGCTGAAGACAGCCTTATTGAAGAAGCCATCGGCAAGTCATTCGAGAACTAACAGGAGAGATGATGGAGCAGCGCGCTGAAAAATTGAACCGCCCCGGAGTGCCGGCCCTGGATGAAATTCTGGGAGTTCCTTTTAAGGTTCTGGATGATGGACTGATTCGGGTTGTGGATTATATGGGTGACGATCAGGCCATCGTGCAGGCGGCCCGGGTTTCCTATGGTGATGGCACCAAGAAGACCAGCGATGACCGTGGTTTGATTCGCTATTTGTTACGGCACCGGCACACCACTCCCTTTGAGATGTGCAGTCTGAAGTTGCATTTGAGGGTGCCTATGGACGCTTGGCGGCAGTGGATTCGCCACCGGACGGCCTCTGTGAATGAAACAAGCACTCGCTATTCCATCGCCATCGATTCTTCCCAAACCACCTCTCCTGACCAGTGGCGAGTCCAGGCTACGGATAACAAACAGGGCAGCGATGGTTATCTCAACCCCGACACCGGCCAACAACTGACCCAGGCCGAAACGGACTTTAAAAACAACGCCCGTGAGCTCTACAGCCAACGCCTCGAGCATGGCGTGGCTCGCGAACAAGCCCGCAAAGACTTGCCCCTGTGCACCTACACTGAAGCCTACTGGAAATTGGATCTGCACAATTTGCTGCATTTTCTCTCTCTGCGCATGGACCCCCATGCCCAGAAAGAAATCCGGGATTACGCCACAATCATCGGTGAAGAAATCGTCAAACGCTGGGTTCCTTTGGCCTGGGAAGCTTTCGAAGATTACCGCATGGGATCAGTTTTCTACTCGCGCATTGAACATGAGATCATGGCTGCCATCGGTGCCGGAAAAAGAGAGCAGGCCATGAGCATTGCCACTGAAGCCGGCTGGCTCAAAGCTTCAAAAAAAGGTGGGTTCATCCGCAATCGTGAGCGGGATGAGTTGTCCCTTAAGTTGAAAAATTTGAACCTGCCGGTGCCTTGGGAATAGACCATGAGTACTGACCAATCCCCAGCACCATTCAGCCAATTTCCCGGGTTGGGCCAGCAAGCTTCCATCACCCACGCTGTCACCACAAGGTTTGGGCCTGCTTTTGGAAAAATCGGAACCGACCAGGCCACAGCCGACGCGGCAGCCCTCACCGCCGAGCTGCTTTCCATGGATGGCACCGCCTGGGTCCATCAGGTGCATGGCGATACCATTCTGCGGGTCAGCGCCTCTGGTATCGCCGGCCAGGCTGATGGCTTGATCACCGACACACCCGGTTTGCTCATCGCCGGCCGCAGTGCTGACTGCCCTATTATTTTGGTGGCCGGCCAGCGCGCCGATGGCTCGTCAGTGGTGGGAGTTGCCCATGCCTCCTGGCGCTCCACTGTGCAAAGCATCACCACCCAATTGGTCCAACGCCTGGTTGGGGAAATGGAAGCCTCCCCCCCTTCGCTTCATGGGGCCATTGCCCCATCGGCTGGCCCTTGCTGTTATGAAGTGGGTGCCGCAGTGCGCGACGAAGCCATAGAGAAATTGGGCCCTGTTGCCCAGGAGTTCTTCAGCCCCCACAACGATCGCTGGATATTCGATCTTTGGGCCGCCAATACTTTCCAACTGCAGGAAGCGGGAGTTCCTGCCAGCCAAGTGGAAAACAGCCGCATCTGCACCATCTGCCAGGGCGGTGCCTTCTGGAGTTGGCGCGACCAGGGCGAAGAGGCCGGACGCTTTGCCGGAGTCATTGGCATCAACCTCACAGGTTGCAAAGTCGCCCAAAGTCGCTAGAATGATCTCACCTTAAATTCCTCAATCCAACCGGGAGAACAGACATGGCTAAACGTGTAGACTGGTACTATTACCGCAAAGGCTGAACGAGTTGCAACCGCTCGCAGGGGTTCCTTGCGGATCATGACATCACCACCAAATCCGAGACCAATGCCAATGCCAAACTGGGCGCCGATAAAGCCCGGGAACTCATTGCGGCATCCTCCAAGATCGTGGTCATGAAGGGTAAAAAGATAACGTCTTTTGATTTGAAAAAAGACCAGCCCAGCGAAGAGGAATTGCTGGCGATGATGTTGGGCACCACCGGCAACCTGAGGGCTCCCACCATCCAGCGCGGCAAAACTCTGCTGGTTGGTTTTAATGCTGATCAGTACGAGACTATTCTCGGCTAGCGGGTAAAGAAAAGAGGGTCTTCACATGAAGGCCCTCTTTTTATTTATTCAGATTTCTACAATTTCAGCTTCAAAACCAAAGGCAGATGATCACTGATGTCGTGATCGTACTGGGTCCATCCGTTGGGCATGAAAGACTGCAGAGGAACCACCATCACCTCAGTATCACTGCCCCCGGCGGCTTCGAAAAGTGGCTGGTTGATAATGATGTGATCCAGATGACTGGGCCATCCGGGAAATGACCAGCCGGAAGCCGACCCTTGGGCTATTTCCAAATCACAAACCAACCACTGGTTGGGATCGCCCAGGAAATTAGCAAAAACGTTTTGATCCAGATCATCAGTGAGTTCATCATTAAAATCACCCACCAGATACACCCGGTGGTTGCTGAGATTTCCCAGCACATATTCTTCCAGCAGAATACAGGCATTCCGGCGGCGAGTCTCTTCGTCCCTGTCGTCTGCTTCATCAATGGTACCATCGCCACAACACTTCAGATGGTTGTTGATGACAGCGATCGGTTTTCCGTCGAAGGTGCCTTGGAAAAGCAGAGGGCTACGAGGAAAGGGCTTCCACAAATCGGTCATCAGCTCCTGGATGGACTCCATTTGCAAAGGCCCGTCGGTGCGGTAGAGGAAGGCCAGGTCCACATCATAGGAAGCGCTGTTGGCTTTGAAACCAGACCAGCCCTCGAGACCATCAACCACGGCCTGAAAACGAAAGCCACTGTAGATTTCCTGCATGGCAATGATGTCCACATCCAGGCCTTGCACAGCCTGGATAACCCAATCGGTGGTCACCGCTTCATTCTTGGCAAATTGTTCCAAATTCCAGGTCATGACCTCAAACGTGCTGTCAGTACCCACTTTGGCCAAATCAAAGGGGTTATCCGGAACCACTGGATCGGTTGTTTTAGTGGAATTGCCACAGCCGCCCAAAACCAGCAATGCCACAAGCATTGCCAGCAGGATTATAAGAATGGTATTTGATCGTTTCAATATCACGCGTAAACCTTTCACCCCTCGTATTGGCATGCATCAGGCGTGCCAACTGTTATAATGCACACAAACGGACCAAAAAGCTAGCTTAAGACAAAAACCAGCCTTCTAGATCAAGTTTCGGCGCTCTGCTCTGGAACGACAATACGCAGGCAGATAAAGAACCCCACCACAGCCACCGCAGCCGCCATGAGAAAAACATACTGATGCCCAAATCGTTCCCAAATGAAACCCGAGAGCACTGGCAGGGTCATAGCCACTGCGTGATCAATGGTGATCCCCAAACTGATGGTGGGAGTAATATCAGCCGGATCCTTGGCAATCTTCTTTAGATATGTGGTGCGGGCCACACGCAATGCAAAAAGGATATGGTCCAGAACATAAGCCCCGTAAAGAAGGTAAAGATCATAGGGTTGGGGCAAAAGATCGCTGGCAAAAGCATAAACCAAGCACACGACAATCAGCATGAGTTCATCAAACGCCAGTACCTTGCGTTCACCCAGCCAGTCAATCACATCCCCCAGCAGAGGGCGCAACACAACTCCCAACACCGACCCCACAAAATAGAGCAAAGCGATGGTGGAGACGGGCACTCCATGCAGATCCACCAGGACCCAGGTTCCAAAGACCATGAAGATTTGTTTGCGGATGCCAAACAGTGCGCTGATAGCATAGAAAATATTGTATTCTTTGCGGTAAACCAATTTGTGCGAAGGGGCATCCTGCTTGCCAAGATCCAGACGCAGGTAGAAAAAACCAGCCACTGCGGCGCAGATAGCGGCCACCATATAAAACAGGTCGAAACGATCACCCACATACCGAGCCAACAGCCACACCACCGACACACCCAGAATCACACCCAGATTTCGGGCACCTCCCAACTGTCCCAGCCGCCGCCCTTCGCCCCCTCGCTTGGCCAGCTTCAACCCAATGGGGCCTTCCACGGCAAAAATGATATGATCCCCCAGGGACCAAATGACAATCCAAACAACCAGCAGGGATATTTTTGGCGAAAGGAAAGCCAGGCCCAGGGCTCCCACTGCGGTGGCCACCATGGCCAACGCCGCAATGCGCGACTCCCGGAAGCGTATCAACAACAGCCCCATAACCACGATGATGAGAAACCCCGGCATTTCCCGGGGAAACTCCAGCCAGCCTCGATTGGCAGCCGTGAATCCGTGAGAATCTGCGAGGTAGTTGTTCAAGGTGGACATGAAGATGCCCCCGGTGGCCCCAAAGAACATGGTGGCCAGCACAAGGCGTCTGAAATCGCCGGTAATCTTTTTCAAAGGGTTCACTTTAAGCCGTCCGCCCCGGAGAATTCGGGGTCTTTGGGTAAGGAAAGAATTTGATCGGGACGCCGGCGGTACAACCAGGTCAGCCGGCCCAGCCGTTGGCCTGCCGGGTCAGCGAGGGCCGAAGCAGGCATCCGCCAGTTCCAGTTTCCGGTGCCTTCGCCGGGTAAATTCATGCGCGCCTCACGCCCCAACCCCAGCACATCCTGCATGGTGGCAATGAAAGTGTGGGCACAGCTCATCATGCCCAACCGGATGAGAGTCCAGTGGGGTTCATCCACCGCACATCCAGTGTACTCCTGGACCATATCCTTGGTGGCGGCATCGGCCAGGTGTTGCCACCAGCCCAGTGTCGGGTCGTTGTCATGAGTGCCGCTATAGACAACGCAGTTTGTCACATGTTCGTGAGGCAGGAATAAATTATCAGGACCGCTCCAGGCAAATTGCAGAATTTTCATTCCCGGCAATTCAAAAGCGTCCCGTAGTTTCACGACATCGGTGGTGATCACACCCAGATCTTCGGCGATGAGAGGTAATTTCTCGCCAAACACCCCCTGCAAAGCCTTGAAAAAATCGGCACCCGGCCCTGGCTTCCATTGGCCATTGATGGCTGTGTCTTCCGTGGCGGGCACTTCCCAGTATCCCGCAAAACCACGAAAATGGTCGATGCGGATCAAGTCCACCATTTCCAGACCACTGCGCAAACGATCGATCCACCAGGTATAACCATCGGCCTTGAGGGCCGGCCAGTTGTACAAAGGGTTACCCCAGAGCTGGCCGGTTTCACTGAAATAGTCGGGAGGCACGCCGGCCACATGGGTGGGACGGCCGTCATCGTCCAATTGAAAATATTGAGGATTGGCCCACACATCACTGCTGTCATAAGCCACAAAGATGGGCACGTCTCCCACCAGGCGCACGCCCTTGGTCGAAGCATAATTTTTTACATTTTGCCACTGCTCAGAAAAGAGCCACTGCACAAAAGCGAAAGAGCTGATACTCAACTCCAAACGTTGGCGGGCATCCTGAAGGGCGTCTTCCTGGCGGCTGACCAACCGGGAATCCCAGTCGCACCAGGCTTTGCCCCCGGCTTCTTCTTTTAAGGCCATGAAGAGGGCAAAATCGTCTAACCAGTAAGCATTCTTCTGACGGAAGGCCTTAAATTGATCCCAATGGGCGGCCGTAGCTTGCTCCCTAAAAACACTCCAAGCCCGCTGAAGGATGGAAAATTTCCAGGTGATGACCGGTCCAAAGTCGACTCGTTGCTCATCAAAATTAGGTCGTGAAGCCAAATCTTCTCGCAATAACCAGCCATCCTCCTCCAGCTTGTCCAGACTGATAAGCAGAGGGTTGCCGGCAAAGGCACTCAACGTTTGGTAAGGGCTATCGCCAAAACTGGTGGGACCCAGAGGGAGAATTTGCCAGAGGCTTTGGCCGTGCTGGTGTAGCCAGTCAACAAAGTGAAAGGCGCTGGAGCCCAGATCACCAATGCCATCGGAACCAGGCAAACTGGTGGGGTGTAGCAGCACTCCACTGGAGCGCTGGAAATTGAAATCTGATTCAGACATGGACCTCTCCGGCGTGGGCAGGGGATAGTTTGAGTAAATGCCAATCTAACGGGGAGGAGCCTTGGGCACAACCTGCTCAGATGCTATTTCTTTTCAGCCCCGCATTGCCAGCAGGTGTCAAAACCAGCCTCAATTTTTTCATTACATGAAGAGCAGGTCCAGGCTTCGGTGATGGGATCGGCTTTGGCGTCCTGCAGCAGGGCCGCCGCCTTTTCACAATCCAGCCCTGTCACCAGCAAATGCACACCGCAGGTCAGATCCATATGCGGACGCATGCCGCCACAGTTATCGGCCTCAATCACGGCGGTGATTCCTTCGGCCTGAAGATGGGCCAGAGCAATCTGGGCTTCTGTTTCGTTGGTGTAACTTTTGACGATGCTCATTCCATCGCGCATGGCACTCTCCCATCTGTTCTGTCGGCCAACCAGCATTGTGCTATGATACTAGCACTCCAGACAGGGAAGGATAGACCATCAGTATGAAAAGCGCTCTCATGTTCTTTATTTTTATATATCTGGCTTGTGCCCCCATGCAGGCCACTGCAGAGCGCCCTGAACCTGCTCTTTCTCCCCTGCCCCTCACTGCCCATGCCCACAATGATTACCAGCACGATCATCCCCTGTGGGAGGCTTTGCACTGGGGCTTTAACAGCATTGAAGTGGATGTTTGTCTGATGGAAGGAGCCTTCTTTGTGGCGCATGATGCCGAAGACATCAGAGCCTCCCAAACCCTTCGCTCTCTTTATCTGGACCCACTTCGAGAGCTGATAAACAAGAACCAGGGACATGTGTACCAGAATGGTTCCGGGATTGTCTTGATGATCGACATTAAGACTGACGCGGCCCCAGGCTGGGAGGCTTTGCAGCCCTTATTGGCTCAGTATGGGGATTTAAATAATGGCTCCGTTGGCATTTTAGTTTCCGGAAACCGCGATCTGGAAGCCATGGTGTCAGCCCGCGGTGACTGGGTCCGGTATGACGGGCGGTTGTCAGATTTGCAGAATAATCCTGACTTACCAATCATCTCGCTGATCAGTGCCAATTGGACTGAAGAATTTTCCTGGAACGGACAAGGGAAAATCCCCCCAAGGGATGAGCTCAAATTGAGAAATATCGTTTCGGCAGCTCAGGAACAGGGGCGAAAATTGAGGTTCTGGGGAACCGATTTTCCCGACATCAAAAATCAGGAAAAGCTGTGGAGCCGGTTGCTGGATGAGGGAGTGGATATCATCTGCACCGATCAATTACAAGCTTTCAGCACTTATATCCAAACACGGCGCCCACAATGACCGTCTAGGGTGTCTTATGAGCTTCCAATATCCGCTGCAATTCCACAAGACCCCCTGGCGCCCACATGGAAGCACTCATGCCATCAGCCGTTGCCTGGTCCAAAAGCATCTGCAGATTTTCCAGCCCCCGCGGAATGTGTAGCAGAAAATCTCGTTTGCCTTTCACATGGCCCAGAAAACCATAAGCCCCCAAAGCCTGCATCACCCGTTGGAGTCCCGCAGCCAGGGCCATGGCTCTCACTTCCACCACATCCCGCCCGGTGCCCAAAGCAAAGCGGTCCAACAATTCATCCTTCAAATCAGCTGGCAAATCCACATATGGGTCCATCACCAAAGACATGATGTCATACCCAAGTGGCCCCAGCCGCATGCCCTGAATATCCACCAAACGAACCCGGCCCCCTTGAAAATGAATATTCTGGGACTGGAAATCCCGATGCAGCAGCACCAGCGGTTGTTGTGCCACGCAGGTTGCCAAAGCTTCAAATTCAGGCTGTAGCTGGCGGGTGTCTTCGGCTTTCAAACCGAGATGGCCATGGAGGAATTGCTCGCGAAAATAACTCGTCTCCCACACCAGGACCTCATGATTGAGGCAGCGATCAACAGCTGAGGGGCATTCGGCTCTGGCTGTTTCGGTGAAAGACTGCAACCGGAGCAGATGATCCACCACCTGGCGATAACGTTCAGCCAGAAGATGAGGCGGAGTTCCTGGATTTTGGGCCAGGAAGAGCAGACTGGCCTGGCCCAGGTCTTCCATCAGCAGTGTTTCGGTGGGCTCATCAACGGAATAGATGGCCGCCGCGCCCAAATCGTATTGGTGCAGAAAGCGGCCAATGTTCAGTTGGTACAGAAATTCGCTTCGGGGCACCGGTGTGCTTTGCATAGCCACTGCTGACCAACCTGCAGTATTCATTCTCCAGAACCGGCGATCGGAGCCGTGTCCGGTGATGCGGTTCACACTCAGAGGGCTGCCCTGGTTTTCTTTCATCCAGGTAAAGTTGGCAGGCTCTCGGTCCACAGACTCAATGACCCGCAAGTAGCTCTGTAAGGTGCCCAGATCATCCCAGAAAACACCTTCCTCGGTGTAACCCGCCACACACCCGGGATTGCGGCCGATGGCCCGCACCAGGGG
>JADGDU010000037.1:0-2363 GCA_016744705.1 Candidatus Krumholzibacteriia bacterium | reverse complement strand
CGATATAGCCCTGCACGCAACCCGGATGGTCCTCCATGGCACGGACCAAGGGAGTGATCAGAGAGGAAAAACCGGGCGTGATATCTGCCAGCAGCCTGCGGGAAAAAACACCGATGCCGGCGTATGTCAAAGCTTGGCATTCTTCAGAAAGGTCGTCGGTATCCAGTGGTCCTGCGCCCTGAATATGCACCACCTCCCCTTGAGAGTCGCAATGGACTGTGTTGAATTGTCGCCGGTCCACCAACAGCATGGTGCCCAGAGCGCCGCTTCGTAAGTGTTCTTGCACTAAAGAAGCAAGATCCACATCGCAAAGAACGTCACCATTAAAAACCACAAAGTGGTCGGCCAATTCCAAAAACTCACGGGCTCCGTCCAGAGCGCCTCCCGTGCCCATAATTTCCGTTTCGTGAAAAAGAGAGAACCGCTGGGCGTCCGGCCGTTGCTGTAATTGCTTGGCAACCAGAGAGCCTAAATGATGGCTGTTGACGGCAATCTCGCTGATGCCGGCCCGATCAAAGGCCGCCACCGCATGGTCCAGCAGAGTGGTGCCCGCCACAGGCAACAAGGGCTTGGGCACGTGTTCAGTGATGGGCGCCAGCCGTGTGCCAAAGCCGGCAGCCAAAATCATACCGCGGATCTTTGGTTCAACCGCCATAGTGCCGGAACCCTTCGGTCAGAACATTGAAACTCATCAGCCTTGATCGCCATTGGGCCTGCATTTCCAAAGGATGGCGTCCGCTTTCCACATCCTGCCGCCAACTCTCGCCGCCGGCCAAAATATCGATGGGCCGCTTGATGTTTTCATATTCATAAGGCGGCTCTTTCCAGGCAAAACCTTCAGGCCAGGTTTGGCGGATGAAAGCAATGGCCGCCGTATAAGTCACCACAGATTCAAAGCTCAGACGATCAGTCACATGCACCTGCACTCCACTGCAAACCTGCCCCGCAAATTTGTGGAAGGTGGGTTCAAAATCTACGGCTCTGAAAAGGGCCCCAGGCAGATCCAATTGAGTCAAATAGGAGGCCAGCAACGCACCATCCACATAAGGAGCACCAAAAAGTTCAAAGGGCCGGGTCGTGCCGCGACCTTCAGAAAGCATAGTGCCTTCCAGCAAGCAACCGCCCGGATAAACAAAGGCCGTATCAGTGGTGGGCATATTGGGAGATGGCAAAACCCAGGGTAAGCCGGTGGCGTCAAAATCATCAGCACGAGACCAGCCTTCGGCCCAGATGATTTCCAGATCCACATCCAGTTCACGCCAGTGCACAAAAAATTGAGCCAACTCGCCGCAGGTCATGGCGTGGCGCATGGGGATGGGGGCCAAACCCACAAATGATTTAAAATCCGTATCCAGTACATTGCCTTCAGTCATCACGCCGCCCAGGGGATTGGGCCGGTCCAGAATCATCACCGCCACACCGGCTTCACTGCAAGCCTCCAAGCACAGCAGCATGGTCCAAATGAAGGTATAGTAACGAGCCCCCACGTCCTGCAAGTCAATCACCAGCACATCGATATCAGCCAGCATGGCGGGAGTGGGTTTGCGGTGTTCACCATAGAGGGAATAGACAGGCAAACCCGTGCGAGTGTCGCGGTAGCCCTCCCACTCGATCATGTTGTCCTGGGTTTGACCCAGAATCCCATGCTGGGGACCAAACAAAGCCTTCACCTGGACATTCTGGGCACTATGAAAAAGATCCAGCCCATGGCGCAAGTGTGCATCCACCGACGCCGGATGCACCAGCAATCCAACTTTGCGGTTCCCGATGGCGGCAAAATCAGCCGCCACTAACCTATCCAATCCCGTCATTGTTTTCACGAAAACCGACTCCCGGTCAGTTGTAATAATCTGGTTTACAACCGCCTCAGCCATCCCACATGCGTTCGTAGGCGGCGAGACGATCCTGGATCAGAGCGCGGGCCTCTTTTTCACTCTTGAAAGGCCGAACCACCCGCTGGCCATCTTTGGGTTGCTCCACAAAAGCCCAGCCAGTTTTTTTCCCATTCGGCAACGGCCGGTGCAGCAATTGGATCTGACCACTCAGCCCCGTATCAATGACTTCCACAGAGGAAAAGGAACCTTCAATTTGCAGCCATTGTTTCTCGCTCATGGGCACAATGATTCCAGCAGCGAGCTGCATCAGAACATCGGCGGCTGATATTTTTTGACTCATGATTCATCTCCGGCTGCCAAAGTTTCCACGGCTTCAGCCATGCGATCCCAAGAGTATTTCTCTTTTTCCACCACCACGTTGGCGGCAAATTCAGCAGCTCTGTTTTCCCGAAAAAAACGTTTCACGGCAGCGGCCAAAGCCTCTGGATTTTCCGGGGGGACGATGAAGCCAGTGACACCATCGGAGAC
>JADGDU010000036.1 GCA_016744705.1 Candidatus Krumholzibacteriia bacterium | reverse complement strand
GGACGTTACAAGGGTAGCCGCAAAAGCACCGCTTTTGCCGCCCAGCTTGCCGGACGGTTTGTTGCACAGGAAATCCTTTCGGGTGGAATGCGCAAGGTTGAGGTGTGGGTCAAGGGTCCCGGTTCCGGTCGTGAAGCTGCTGTTCGCAGTTTAAAGGCTGAAGGTATCGAAGTGACTCGTATTAAGGACTGCACTGCCATTCCGCACAACGGCTGCCGCCCAACTAAACGGCGCCGGATGTAGTTACGGACTTTTCGAAGTCCTTTTCCAATGACGTGCGACCCGGAAGAGAACCGCTGTCGCACAGGAGGTTCAATTAATGGCCAGGTACACAGAGGCAAAGTGTAAACTCTGCCGCCGTGAGGGGATGAAGCTCTTTCTCAAAGGCGAACGTTGCTATAGCAGCAGCTGCGCCATGGATCGACGGCCGTACGGCCCCGGTCAGCATGGACGTCGCCGCGGGCGTAAACCCTCGGACTACAAGCTTCAGCTTCGTGAGAAGCAGAAGGTCCGCTCTATTTATGGTGTTCTCGAGAAACAGTTCCGCCTGTATTTTGCAGAAGCGAACCGGGTCTCTGGAGCCACCGGTGAGAACCTCTTCAATATTTTGGAGAAGCGTCTCGATAACTTTGTCTACCGAATGGGTTTTGCACCCAGCCGGTCAGCTGCTCGTCAGTTGATTCGCCACAAGCATGTGACCGTCGATGGCGTGATCTGTGACATCCCTAGCCGTCAGGTTAAGGTTGGCCAGCTCGTGAGCATCCGCACCAAGAGTCACAATATTCCCCAAATCGTTCAGTCTCTCAAAGACAACGGTAAACGGGACCGTCTGCCCTTCGTGGAGGCCGACGAGAAGAAGCTGGAAGGTCGCCTGCTGAGTGAACCTCAGTTGTCCGATCTGCCTATCCCCATTCAGGAAAACCTGATTGTGGAGCTCTACTCGAAGTAAGCTGAACCATAAGGGATGGTGGATTTTTATGAAGTGGATCAACATGATGATGCCCGAGGGCGTGAAGGTCTCTCACAAGAGCTCGACCTTCGCTGAACTGGAAATCGCTCCATTGGAGCGGGGTTTCGGTCATACCCTGGGTAACGCCCTTCGCCGCACTTTGCTGTCGTCCATTCATGGACACGGTGTTTGTGCAGTTCAAATTGAAGGTGTCAAACACGAACTCAGTACCATCACTGGTGTCCTTGAGGATGTCACGGATATCGTACTGAACCTGAAGCAAGTGGTGTTCAACCTGTCCGACGCGCCGTCCGGATGGGCCACCATTGAAGTCAGCAAAACTGGTCCCGTGACCGCTGGCGACCTTCAGGGATTGCTGGAAATGGAAGTGGCGAACCCCGATCACCTGATTTGCACCATCACCGAAGATGGAGCAAAGTTCAGCGCCCGTGTGTTCATCAATACGGGGCGTGGTTATGTGGATCGGGATACTCACAACATCCCAGACGAGGTCATTGGGATTATCCGTATGGATACGAACTACTCTCCTGTGAAGAAGGTTAGCTTCCGGGTTGAGGATACTCGTGTGGGCCAGCGCACCGACTTTGATAAGTTGGTTCTTGGCATCACAACCAACGGTGCGGTCAGAGCAGAGGATGCCATTGGCTTCTCGGCCAAGATCCTCAAGGATCAGCTCCAGATGTTCATCAATTTCGATGAAGCGCCTATTGACGCTCAGGAAGTTGAAGTGAATCAGGAGCACGAACGCCTTGTTGAGCTGTTGTCGCGGAACGTTGAGGAGCTGGAACTTTCAGTTCGCAGCGCCAATTGCCTGAAATCAGGGCATATCAAAACCCTGTTCGACTTGGTCACCAAGTCTGAACCGGAAATGCTGAAGTTCCGCAACTTCGGCCGGAAGAGTCTTAACGAGATCACCGAGATTCTCAGTGGTATGGATCTGGACTTCGGTATGGCTTTCGAGCCAGAAGTCTGCGATAAGGTCCGGGAAAAAACCGGCATTTAAGCTGGACGCACCGCCCGGTGGATAAGACCACCGGCCGATGATATATGAAGGATGGAAGAAGACATGCGACATAATGTCAAGGGGCGCAAGCTTAACCGGACTGCGGCCCATAGAAAAATGATGTACCGGAACATGATCACCTCGCTGTTCAAGCACGAGCGGATCACCACTACGGTGCCCAAGGCAAAAGAAGTCCGCATTGTGGCTGAAAAAATGATCACCTTCGCCAAAAAAGGCGATTTGCACTCACGCCGTCAGGCTGCGCGCAAGGTCATGGAACCAGGCATTCTGCAGAAACTCTTTGAAGAGATCGGTCCTCGTTACGCCGAACGTTCCGGTGGCTACACGCGCATCATGCGCCTCGGTCCCCGCAAAGGCGACAACGCAGAGCTGGCCATCCTGGAACTGGTGGATAACACCGCCCGTCCCAAGAGCCTGGACAGCAAGAAGCGCAGCAAAGCCCGTCGTATCCTCAAAGCTGAGGAAAAAGCCGAGGCCGTAGCAGCGCTGACCGAAGAAGAAGTGACCGAAGAAGTGACTGATGCAGTCACTGAAGAAGTCGCCGATACGGACGAGGACAAGAAGGAAGACTAGTTCGCCCTCCTCTTTGGCCGCCCGGCGCCTCCGGGGTGGGAAGGTTAATCACCTCTCCGCCTGACCGAAACCGCCGGTGGTGCTCGTCCTGCAAATACGCCCCCTAAGATGAACGGTTCGCCGGGAAATCTTGGGGGGTGTTTTTTTGCTTTCCAAGCAAAAGGATCCCTTCAATCATTGGTTGCTCTCCAACAGGAAATCCCCTAAATTGGAAAAATATTACGACCTTCCCAGGACCCCTGAAATACCCGGGCCCTTCGTTTAATACCCAAAATTCCATGGAGGATCACCATGGCCCCAAGGACTTTGCTTACCGCAGGCATCACCGGTGTCGGTATGAGCTTTCCAGAAAAACGTCTCACCAACGCGGACCTCGAAAAGATCGTCGATACTAATGACGAATGGATTGTGGAACGCACAGGCATTAAGGAACGGCGCATAGCTGAAAAAGGTGTGGGATCATCGTTCCACGGAGCCAAAGCTGCCCAGGCCGCCATGGAGCATGCGGGTATCAAGGCTGAAGATGTGGATCTGATCATTGTGCCCACGGTGACACCTGATATGCTTTTCCCGGCTACGGCTTGCCTTATTCAGGAAATCATTGGCGCCAAAAATGCTTGGGGCTATGACCTTGAGGGTGCCTGCAGTGGTTTCCTCTTTGCTCTGCAGAACGCTCGGGCTCAGGTGGAGGCTGGACATGCCAAAAAGGTGTTGGTTATTGGCACCGAAGTCATGTCTTCCATCCTTGACTGGACTGACCGGAATAGCTGCATTCTCTTCGGCGATGGAGCCGGGGCTGTGGTGGTGGAAGCAGTGGATGAATCCCGTGGAGGCATCATCGATGCTCTCAACCACATTGATGGCATCGGCGGCAAATTTTTGAATATGAAGGCTGGTGGCAGTTTGATGCCCGCCAGTGCCGAGACCGTTGCCCAAAACTTGCATACGGTGTACCAGGCCGGCCGCGATGTGTATAAGTACGCAGTCAAAGGCATGTCAGGTATCACCAAGGAAATTGTCGACAAGAATAATTTCACGGCCCAGGATGTGGATCTTTTTGTTCCTCACCAGGCCAACATCCGCATCATTGAAGCGGCCCAGCGCCGGGTTGGTTTGGAGGATAGCCAAGTGGCCATCACCATTGACCAGTTTGGTAATACCACCGCAGCCAGCATCCCTTCGGCTCTGGCAGTAGCCCACCGTGACGGCCGGCTCAAAGAGGGCTCCTTGGTGGTGCTCTGCGCCTTCGGTGCCGGATTCACCTGGGGCTCCTGCATTATGCGCTGGACAGCACCCTAAACTGTTGCTTTATATATGACATGATAAAAGTTGAAAATTTGACGAGACGTTTTGCTTCGACCCTGGCCCTGAGCGACCTGAGTTTTCAGGTGGCTCAGGGCAGTATTGTTGGTTTCCTGGGTCCTAACGGTGCCGGAAAATCCACCACCATGAAAATCCTGACAGGTTCTCTGGGGCCAACTTCAGGCACGGCATCCGTGTCCGGTTTTGATGTCATGGATGACCCCTTGGCCGTGCGCCGTTTGGTTGGCTTCATGCCCGAGAATGTGGCTCTTTATACGGACGACACTGTCGCTGATTTTCTTCGCTTTGTGGCCAACCTTAAACAGGTACCTTCCAGCACTTTGCATGAGCATCTCGAAACCATTATCAACCAATGCGGCTTGCAGGATGTCCGTCATAAACTGGTGGGCAATCTCAGCCACGGCTTCACCAAGCGCGTGGGGTTGGCCCAGGCTCTGGTGGGCGATCCTCCGGTGTTAATCTTGGACGAACCCACCAGTGGTCTTGACCCTCACCAGATTGTCGAAATCAGGGAGTTGATCAAATCTTTCAGAGGCCAGCGCACGGTCTTGATCAGCAGCCACATCCTTTCAGAAATCAGCGCCACCTGCGATCGGGTTCTCATCCTCAAAAAGGGTGTCCTGGTGGGAGAAAATACTCCGGAAAACCTGTTGGAAACTTATGCTGCTGAAGGCGCAGATGGCGGGACCATCCAGCGTGTTATTTTAACCTGGGATGGAGACCGCGATGCCGTGGCCCAGGCCCTGAGGGAAGTTGCTGGAGTAGATGAAATCATCATCACCGATGAAGGTGCCGAGGTCATGATTGGCGGCAACCCGGTGGAGGTGCGGCCCAAGCTTGTGGAATCGGTGATCAAGGCTGGTGGCCGGTTGCAAAATATTCAGGATAAGGGTCCCAGCCTTGAAGATATGTTCCTGCGCTTGACTGGCGTGGACAGCCCTGAAGTGGAAACCCCTGATGAGCCGGGAGAAACTTCATGAGGCAATGGAATGCCATCGTGCGCCGCGAAGTGGGCGCTTTTTTTCATAGTAGTATGGCCCCGATTTTATTGGGCGGGTTTTTGGTCCTGGTGGGGCTTCTGTTCACCAAGCTGATGATCAGTTACAGTGACTTAAGCACAGGCGCTTTGGAAAGCGCCCGCAGCGGGAACTACGTCAATTTGGCCGAAGGTATTTTCCGGCCTCTGGTTTCCACCATGCTCATGCTGGTGGTTTTGTTGATGCCTTCATTGACCATGCGGCTCTTCTCTCCTGAATACCGTTCGGGCCGATACAACCTCATGGCCAGCTGGCCTGTACCCGATTCTGTGTGGGTTGTAGGCAAGTGGTTCTCCGCTTTGGTGGCGGCTTCGGTGATGTTGCTGGCCACCATGGTTTTCTTTGCTTCGGTATGGTTCTTTGGCCAACCAGAACCTGGCCCCCTGGTGACTGTTTTTATCGGACTGGTGCTTCTGGCTTCCTGTCTAGTGGCCTGGGGTACATTGACCTCCGTGGCTTTCACCCACCAGATCCTGGCATACTTCGTTTCCCTTGTGCTTTCCATGCTGCTTTTCATGGTGCAACTGCTGGAGCGCCTTCTGCCTGACTTTTTGGCAAACATCGCAGTTGAACTTTCGTTGATGGTCCATTTTGAACGTTTCAGCCGGGGCCTGCTCGATACCCGCGATATCGCTTTCTTCATTCTGATGACCGTGGTGCCCTTGACGGCAGCCACCGCTCTCTTGGCCAGCCGCCGACTCCCCTCACGCCGCAGAGCCGCCCAATGGCTACCCCCTTTGCTGACTTTGGTACTGGCTGTGGTCCTCTACAGTGTGGTGAACCTGGCTCCTTCCACGTGGGATCTGACAGGAAATAAACGCTACAGTCTGGCGCCTCAAACGGTGAAAGTACTCAAAAACCTGGATGCCGATTTGGATGTTCTGGAGGATGCTGATAAGGTCCAGGTGTATGCCTTTTATCAACGCCACGATCCGGCCTATGATCTAACCGAAGTCTTGCTCAAAAGTTGCCGCCAGCATTCCCGCTCTTTGCAATACGAAATGGTGGACCCGGAAACCGAACTGGAATTGGTGCGCCGCTATGGCGTCATGGTTTCGCGCAGCATTGTGGTGGAAGTGGGGGACCGCAGCGCCACCATTCTACAACCGGAAGAAAGCGGTTTAATCAATGCCGTCTTCCGTCTGGTCAAGGGTAAGCGCCCGGTCATCGGCTATCTGCTGGGCCACGGCGAGCACCGCTTGGACAGTGATGAAATGGCTGGTTATTCTGCCATGCAGGCTGAGCTGATCAATCAGGGTTATGACATCCGACCTTTGGTTCTGAGCGAGACAGGTGGCATTCCTTCCGCTTGTGATGTGGTCATTGTCGCGGGGCCCCGTACCGAGCCCTCGCCTCTGGAAACTGCGGCTCTGGATAATCATCTGGCAAAAGGAAAAGCCCTGATGGCCCTCTTCGATCCACCCACTCCTGTGGGA
Source organism: Candidatus Krumholzibacteriia bacterium (assembly GCA_016744705.1). Taxonomy (GTDB): domain Bacteria; phylum Krumholzibacteriota; class Krumholzibacteriia; order LZORAL124-64-63; family LZORAL124-64-63; genus LZORAL124-64-63. The sequence continues at coordinate 20,980 of JADGDU010000036.1, read as the reverse complement.
TGGGTCAGGTGGCTTGACCAATACCGTGTGCATTTGAGTGGTGACGTGATCATCACGTCCACGGGGCAGGGCAAGGTCAGCCGTATGGTTCAAGTGATAGAGGGTTATGGAAGTCATGAGATTTCCATTCCGCTACAAGGGGTCCCTACTTTATTCCCCTTCGCTCAGGCTTTGCAAATTGTGGATGATGAAAGCACGGGCATCAAAGGGGCGCTGCTTTTGGTCAGCAATGAAGTGAGTTGGGCTGAGAAAGACCCAGGCACTCGCTTCAGTGGCAATCCCAGCTTCAATCAGGGGGTGGACGCTCCCGGTCCGTTGCCTTTGGCTTTGGTGCTGGAAACTCCTGCCACCGAAAAGGCCAAATCGGGGCGCATGGTGATCGTGGGCAATTCTGAATTTATGAACAACAGCATGGTGAATCGAGATGGCAATCGGGATCTCATGCTGAATATCCTGGGCTGGTTGGCCCGGGAAGAAGGCCTTATCGAACTGCGGGGGCGTGACCCCCTCAGCCAACCGGTGATCCTGACTTCCAACCAAAAGAATCTGATCCAGTGGGGTGCCGTTGTCCTGTGGCCACTGTTTGTCATGAGTGTTTCCGTGGGGATCATGGTGCGGCATCGCAGGCGAACAGAGGAGCAATCTTGAACTTTTTCAATGCCATGGACCGCAGTGGAAAAATTCCGCGCTCAGCCTTGCTGTTGGCGATTCTGGTCCTGGTTTCCGGGGCTGTTCTATGGGGCTTGAGCCGCAATTCCTCTTCTGATAATGAAATTTTGGGTGGTCCGCTTCTGGATCTGGAAAGCACCACCATCGATGGTTTCCTTTTGACTCATGCCGGTGCCCAATACCGCTTTGAAAAATCCGATTCCGGATATTGGACTGTGGGTGGTGGACTCAGCGATTTTCTTGACCAGCGAGCCGTTGCTCGTTTTCTCCAGGACTTGCGGGTAGCCGAAGGCGGACGTTTGCTGCCTGGCACAGAAGTGGAAGATCGTCGTTACGAGTTTAATGGGCCCCAGGCTCTGCGCATGACCATCTTCACTGCAGATGGTCGGCAGCAGAAAATTGCCATCGGAACTTCCAATCCCATCAGCGGAACTTTCTACGCTTCCACTCCCCAGCGGCCCGGCTGTTTCCCGGTGACGGAAATTGTGCGCAATCGTGTGGCCGCTTTGCCGGCTTCATTACAGCTGTCAAACCTTCTGCCTGCCTTCAACCGTCATTTGGTCCAGAAAATGGAAATCTGGTACAGCGGAGAACGGCATCTTCTGGAAAGATTTGAAGACCGTTGGTGGCTGCTTCAGCCCGAAGGCGGATTGGCAGCGCTGGGCCCTGAAGCTCAAGCCTACCAGAGGCACTATTCAGACCGAATGGATCTTCGGGGTGGGCAAACCTGGTTGTTGGCCAGCGAGAATGTGCCTTACCAACTTATCTACGAATGCAGTGAAATCATCGTCAACCAAATTCCGGAACCAAAATACGCCCAGGCTCGTCTGCAGGAGTGGGAGTTGGATCCACCCTGGCGTCGGGTCAAAATGTACGGCGCAGGCATCAATCCCGATTCCACAGACGCGGCCTCTGGTGTTTTGGAGATAGCTTTGGGAATGGCTTTGGAAGATCAAACGGTGCCTGCGCTGCGCCGGGGCAATGTACTGTTGACCGAAGGCGAAGCTTTGAACCGCCTCAGCGGCCCCTTGAGTGACTTGCTTCACAGCCGGGCCATCTCATACCTGGTGGCCGAGAGTGACTCCCTGAAGGCCAGCAGAGAAGGCGTATTGATGCTCAGCGCTAAGCGTGGGGAGGCTGAGATAGTTCGACCCGGTGATTCGGAACGCCCCACTGTGGAGTCGTGGCTCACCCAATATCCCAAGGCCAGCCAACGGAAAGATTTGAGCGAGTATGCCTATGATCGCATGTCTCGCTACCTCATTGTGAATTTGGATCGCTTGGATGTCTTGAAGGTTCTGCCAGGCAATAGTGATCGTCGCATTCTGAAAGATAAAGAGCGGGTGGTTTTCAAAATCTATGGTCCAGGAGCCGATGTGCGCACCCTGGAATTTGGTTTTTTGGATGAGGATTATTTATCCGTTGGCTTAGTAGCGGACCCTGACGGGACCCCGCCAGTGGGAATGTGGCAGCCAGACTCTGGACAATTGCTTCAGGTGCCAGGACATGTTGTGGTGACTTTGCGCAGTTATAATACGTCTTTAAAAAACAACTAATCAGTCCAGCCTGATTCCTGCCGGCAAGAGAACCGAAGAGACCACAGGTCCCGTGCATTCATCCAGATCGGCCATCATCAGGGGCGGCACTTCCACTGGCTGTCCACCCAACTCCAGTCCTTCAAGCACCGAGAGATAAACCTTTGTCTGGCTCTGGAAGCTCTTCATGAGCCCGGCGTCCACGGGAGCGGCAGCAGGCAGTTTCAAACTGCGTGGGTTCACAAATTTGCCGTTGCGTTTGACCCGGTAATCCAGGTGAGGACCTGTGGCGTAGCCAGTGGCTCCCACGTAGCCGATCAGTTGTCCCTGATCCACCTTTGAACCCTTGCGGATGCCCTTGGCGTATCGCGACAGGTGCAAGTAGTAGGTCTCGTATTCGGCGTTGGTGTGGCGGATCTGGATATAACGACCATTGCCCTTTTTGCTGGTGCAGGCTACGACCACGCCATCGCCACCGGCGCGCACGGGAGTGCCCAGTGGGGCGGCGTAGTCCACGCCCAAATGCGGCATCCATTTTTTCAACACCGGGTGGAACCGACGATAGCTGAATTTGCTGCTGACCCGGCTGTACTGCAGGGGGGCGCGGCTCAGCTGTTTCTGCAGGTTCAAGCCTTCAGCGTTGTAATAATGGGTGCGTCCATCAGCAGTGGTAAATTGGAAGGCCTGACGGGCTTTGCCCCGGTTGATAATCTCTACCCCGAGAATGGATCCGGTGCGGACCACTTCTCCTTCTTTGTGAACTTCTTCGTAGAGGATGCGAAAGGTGTCGCCCTTGCGTAGGTCCCGGTTGAAATCCAGGTCCCAGCCTAAGATATCGTTCATTTTGGGAGCCAGGGCCAGCGGAGCGTGAAGCTTCTGCAAGCTGGCATAGAGACTGTTTTCGATGGTGCCGCAAATGGCCTTCAGGTGGTATTGTACCGGGTAGGTGCCGTCCACGCGTTCGTAGGAGTCGCCATCGCGCACAAAGGTGACGTAGCTTTCTTCATCCAGATCAAACCCCAGGGCCTCCAGGCCGCCATCTTCTCTGACTTCGAGGCGGAACACTTCACCGATGCGCACATTGCGCAGATTTCGGAATGATTTGCAGGCCTGTACCAGGGTCATGATGTCTTCATGCCCTACGTCCTGGGCGGCGAGGGCGTCATAAAAAGTTTCGCCCCGTTGGATGATCATCTCACTGGGACCATTGCCGCTCTGGTAGAGGGGGCCCAATTCTTCGGTGGGTTTCACGGTGCTGGAAAGAGATTTCAGGAATGATCCGTGCAGATCTTGAGAGTTTAAAGCCAGGACACTGCTCAAAGGCAGTTCGGCAGGGCCGCCCATGCCGTTTTGAGCCATGGGTTCATCAGAATCGGGATTGCTGACCCCAACGCCCCAAACAAAGAGTACGGCACCAGCGATGGCCATGACGGCCAAGCCACCATTTTTCAGCCGTTTATTTAATGACTTCGGATACAGATTCATGCCTCCACCAGCAGTGTCGCTCTTGGTTCGTGTCCATTAACGTGCTAAGATAAGTGCAAACACCTGCAAAATGCACGTTGGATTTTCCCATACGGGCCATTTAACCGGTTCAGTGGGAAAAAAACCAGTTTAACCGCCGATTTGGAGGCTTTCGTGTTTCTTTCCACTTTTCGCCAGATAAAGAGCAACTGTTGTGCCGCGCTGTGCCTTGGGACGTTGTTTGCTTTCTCGCTGCTTCCGGTTGCGACCTTTGCGGAAGCTGTTCACTTGTCAGATTTCGCTGGAGGAATCACCGGGCAGGAATTTGCCGGTTCCCTTTGTGGCCTCGGTGACGTCAATGGTGATGGCAGGGACGACCTGCTCGTAGGGGCTCCTGGTGAATCCAATACGGGGGCAGCGTTTCTCTGGTATGGCAACCCCAATATCACTCACGCTCCAGCAGAAAGCTGGTACGGTGTGGCCGATGAAAAGTTCGGTTTTTCTGTGGCCGATCTGGGCGACGTGAACAACGATGGGGACCCTGATTTTGCCGTGGGTGCCCCATTAAGCAATGCCAACGCTTCAGCAAGTGGCCGCATCTGTATTTTTTATGGGGGATCCACCCTGTCGAACACCCCTGATCTGATCATCCATGGCCAGAACAGTGGCGATCATTTCGGCTTTTCCATCTCCGCCGCGGGTGATTTTGATGGCGACGGCAAGGACGATTTCATTGTGGGTGCACCGTATTCCAACGCGGCAGCCCTCAACGCCGGGGCTGCTTATGTCATTTATGGAGCCAACGGTGGGCCCAGTGACGATCTCTCCGACGCCACCCTCCTGACGGGTGAAATTGCCCAGGATAATTTTGGTTGGTCTGTGTGTTCTGCCGGAAACTTCCTGGGGGGAAACGAAGAGAGTGTGGCCGTGGGCGCCCCTCTGAACAACACCCACGGGGGTACCGATGCCGGGGCTGTGTACATCTTTGAGGGAGCCGTTCCTCCAGCCAGCCCCAATGGCATCAGCGAAATGGTTCTGTCAGTGGGCGGGACTGCGCCAGAGAGCCGTTACGGCTGGGTGGTCAAACACGCCGGACGGTGGGACAGCGACAATTACGATGACCTCGCCGTAGGCGCTCCCACTCACAATTCACCGGGTAGCAATGCCGGTCGCATCGAAATTATATTCGGTGACCCCAATCCTTCCTCCACCGGCGACCGCTATATCACTGGCGGCAACGGCGGCAACCAACTGGGTTACAGTCTGAACAACCTGGGCGACTTCACCGGCAACGGCAAGGATGACCTCATCATTGGGGCGCCCTTTCTTGTGGATGATGGCACCGACGCAGGGCGTGCCTACATCTATGAGGGAGGCACCAGTTCTTCCGGATCGGTGTCTATTTTGGATGCCATTTTTGTGGACCCCATGGTTACAGGCAACAATGCCAACAACAAGTTTGGTTTTGCTGTGGCGGGTGTTGGAGATTTTGATGGCGACGGCTCGTCTGACTACGCGGTGGGTGCTCCCGGAGGACAAGTTGCCAACGATTCTCCCGCCGGGTATTGCCTGTTGCAGGCTTCGGACAATCAGACCGTGGCCATCTATGATTACCAGGCCGAATCTCAATGGACAGCCGACGGTCAGGTGAATCTCCTGCTGGCTCTGCCTTTAGCGCCCCAGGAAATTCAGAGCCTGGAGATTATCCGCCTGCCCGCATCCACCATCTACAATGGCCCAGCCGAAGACCTGGTCCTTTCCTCATCCCCAACCGGTGGAATGTTCCGCTACCAATTGTTGGATGAAGGTCCTTTTGCAGACCAAAACGCAGACGTTCAAATTTCATATGAAGCCACCATCCGGCTGACCAGTGGTGGCTTCCTCCAACTGTCCGACCCATCCCAATGGGAACCGCTGATGCTCGAACAACGACCCGGCATCTCTCTGCTCATGGCCCGTCAGGCCTGGCCCAATCCGGCCAACCCCCGCACGGCTTTGGAATATTCCGTGTCCCGGGGAGAGTACTATCGTCTGAGTGTCCGGGATTTGCGGGGCCGCCTGGTGCGCAGCCTGCAGCAAGGTCTGGGCACCGGCCAATGGACCACCACCATGTGGGATGGCCTGGACGACGGCGGTCAGGCCCTGCCTTCGGGACTCTACTTCTTCGACCTGCGTGCCAACGACAGTCTGCAGGTCAGGAAAGTGATCTTAGCCCGATGAATCATGATTTGCCCGGTGTGGAACTGCACACCCATCTGGAGGGCTCTGTCACTCCCCAGCGGCTGCTGGCTCTGGCTGAAAAGCATGGCCAGCCGACCTTGCCCGCTCGTTGTTTGAATGATGCGGGCACTGCCTATGTATTTGATGGGTTTCTGGATTTTTTGGAGTTGTTTCGCAAGGTCACGTTGCTGATCAAAACTCCTGCTGATTTCCATGCTCTGGCCCTTGATTTAGGGCAAACATTGCATGACGATGGCGTGGGTTATGCCGAAGTGAGCTTGTCTTATGGAGTGATGCTGAAGCGGGGCCTGGACGCTCAGGCTGTTCAGCTCGCTCTGCATGAAGCAGCCCACGAGGTGGAGGAGAGCTGCGGAGTTACGCTGCGCTGGCTACCGGACGCCGTGCGCCAGTGGGGATTGGATCAGGGATGGCGCGCTTTCGAAGAGGCGGCTAAGGCCGGGCGAGCTTTAGGAGTGGTTGGTTTTGGGCTCGGTGGCGATGAAGCCACAGGCCCCGCCAGAGATTTTGCCCCTCTTTTTGCCGATGTCCATGCTGAAGGCCTGGGGGTGAGCATTCATGCGGGGGAAGTACCGGCCATGGGGCCGGTGGCCGCGGCCGATTCCATCCGCCAGGCTGTAGAAGATTGTGGTGCCCGGCGCATTGGTCATGGCTTGGCAGCAGCCGGCGATCCTCTGATCATCGCCCTTCTGAAAGCCCGCAATGTTTTTGTAGAGTGTTGCCCGGGATCCAATCTCTGCACCGGCGCGTTGAAAGAATATTCAGATCACCCCTTGCAGGAGTTCCTGTCCGCTGGTATAGCCTGTGGACTGAATCCTGACGACCGCAGCCTGTTTGGTCTGAGCATGCAGGAAGAACTGCGCCAGGCTCGTGAGCACCTGGATTTGAAGGACGAACAAGTGCAGATGATGAACACATGGGCCAGGCAGGCGGTCTTTGATTCTTCGATCAACAGGCCTGAAAGGCATGAAAGGTAAGTGGATTTGATGCGCATCATTGGACTGTTTATTCTAACCCTCGTTTTGACCCTGGGGCAGGCCTCGACCACATTGGCCGTCAATGCAGAAGGGTCATGGTTTCAGGTCTCATTCGGAGTTAATGGCATGGCCATGGATGACATCAACCAAGCCGATTTCCGTTGGCACGAAGACTCTCCTGATGGTTTCAATTTGGACAAAGTTAACTCGGGCCTGGCCCTGTCCCTCGGAGTTGGGTATGACCTTTCGCCCCTTCTGAATTACGGCCTGTTCTGGGAGCACCAATATGCGTCCACCAAGGGCACGGATATGGAAATTGAAGCGGATGTCAATCTGGCTGCCGATATTTTCACGGGTCGCATGGGACTGAATTTCATTCGCCAGGAAAAATGGCGATTGGGAGTGGTGGGCTCTTTGGGTTTTCTGGTTGCCGGTGGAGATGTGAATCAAACCACTTCGGGTGCCAGCTACGGTCAAAAAGATCTCTCTGGAAACTGCATGGTCTTTGAAGGCATGGCCAACCTTGATATTCAGGTGAGTGAATCTTCCATTCTAGAGCTGACGGGTGGATGGCGTTTGGCTGATGTGGAGTCCTTTAAGTATGGAAGCGCTCCGGCTCTAAAGGCCGATGGGTCAGATATGAGTTTGGACTATTCTGGATTCACGGCGCGGGTGGGGCTCAAATACCGGTTTGGGACTCTTGAAAAACAGACCACCCCGGAGATTCATTAGAAAACTATCCTCATCCTGGTCCCCCGACAAGCGCCGGGGGACATCGAACAATATCTATTCTTCCAACATCTTATTCAAGCGCTCTATTTCTTCCTCGATATCAGACTGTTCCAGCCGGGGGTATAGAATTTCAGATTTCCCAAGAGGGCGTCCCGGCTCGATGGGCTGCATGCCTTCAGTCCAGCCGCCTACCCAAAGATCGGTCTTCATGCCCATCCAACCCCAAAGTTTTTCCATACCAAAGGGAATAACTGGGGCCAACATCAGGCACAGTTGGCGCAGAATTTGGAAGGTCACACCGAGTATATGACCACATCGCACTGGGTCATCTTTGCGCACCTTGAAGGGCGCTGCTTCATCAAAGTAGCGATTGCCTTCCTGACCGGCGTGAACACAAATTTCCATGGCGGCCTTGAACTCAAATTTCTCCATGTGTTCGGTCCATTTTTCCAAATCACTGGCTACTTTTTCGAGAGCACTGCGGTCCAGGTCGGTCATCATTTCTTCAGACCATTCAGGTACTTTCCCATCAAAATGTTTGTTGGTGAAAGTGAATACCCTGTTGATGAGATTGCCAAACTTGTTGCCCAACTCGCCATCATTTTTGGCTTGATGGCCTTCCCATGTGAAGTTTGTATCCCGCGTTTCCGGCAGATTGCGAGCCAGAGTATAACGCAATGAATCAGCGCTGAATTTCTCTAGGTACTCCGGCAGCCAAACCGCAAAACCTCGACTGGTGGAGAGCTTCTGCCCTTCCAAATTCAAAAATTCATTGGCCGGCACGTTTTCCGGGAGAATGTAGTTTTCACTATGGGCCATGAGCATGGCGGGGAAGAACAGGGCATGGAAGAAAATGTTGTCTTTACCAATGAAGTGCACCATCCGCGTCTCTTCATCCTGCCACCAAGTGCGCCAGGCCTTCTCGTCGCCTTGAGCCAAAGCCCATTCCTTGGTGGCGGAGATATATCCGATGGGTGCGTCGAACCAGACATAGAAAACCTTGCCCTCGTGATCAGGCAGCGGTACGGGGACGCCCCAACTGAGATCGCGGGTGACGGCCCGTTCTTTCAAGCCATCATCAAACCAACTCTTGCAGTATTGCTGCACATTGGGCTTCCACTCGGGATGTTTGCCAATGAAAGCTTCCAGTTTTTCCTGCCAGTCGCCCAAAGGTAAAAACCAATGGGTGGTGGGGCGCAGTTCAAGGGGGGAATTGTCCAGGACGCTTTTGGGGTTGATCAGTTCGGTGGCATCGTAAGTGGCTCCGCAGGATTCGCACTCATCGCCCCGGGCCCCTTCGGTTTTACAGCGGGGGCAGGTGCCTTCGATATAACGGTCGGCCAGGAAACGATCCTGGGCAGCGCTATAAAACTGGTCTTTGGTGCGCTGGGTGAACAGCCCCTGGGCGTGTAGGTCTGCAAAAAAAGCCTGGGATGTTTGCGCATGGATATCACGGCTGGTTTGGCTGAAGTTGTCAAAGCTCATGCCAAAATCAGCGAAGCTTTTTTTGATGGAGGCGTAGTTGCGATCCACCACCTCTTTGGGGGTGATGCCCAACCTGTCGGCGGTTAAGGTGATGGGCACCCCGTATTCGTCACTGCCACAAATGTAGAGCACTTCTTCGCCCCGCAGGCGAAGGTAGCGGGCGTAGATGTCGGCCGGCAAATAGGCTCCGGCCAAGTGGCCCAAATGGATCTCGCCATTGGCGTAGGGCAGGGCGCTGGTGATCAGGGTGCGTTTAAATTTGGCGGAACTCACAAAGGGCCTCCGATTGGTGAGTTTAGAAAAAGAGGGGCTGGGGAGAAGTTAACTCATGATGGATGGGGAATCAATGGCCCGCCGTCTTGGGTCTTGCTGTTTTTTAGCAATGATTTAAAATATGTAATCAATCCCGTTGGTATTGTTTCGCTTCAATCATGAAATTCGGTTAAGTCTGAACCCCCTGGAGGGCTGGGTCATTATGATAAAAAATTATATGTTTTTCGGCTTGTTAATCAGCTCGCTCATTCTGGGTGGTACGATCCCGGCCCATGCCAGCGATTCCATTTCCGAACAGGGGGACAAACCTGTGGAGTTTCTATTTATTCATCATTCCTGTGGTGGACAGTTGTTGGCAGATGTTGGCAGCAACGTCGGAGAGAAATGCATTTACAGCAGCCACCCCAACGGTGGTGGACTGCGCGCCCTTTTAGAGGACAGCGGTTTTGCGGTCAATGAAGCTTCTTATGACTCGGTGGTGGGTGAGGATACAGATATCTGCCATTGGCATCAGAAATTCCGTGATAACATGGAGCTTATTCTCAAAACAAAAAACCAGGATGACCTTTTGCCTGAAGGAACCACCAATGCGGTGGTGGCCTTCAAATCCTGTTATCCTAACAATCGTTTTATTGGCGAAGGATCCGGGCCGGGGGATGCCGATTCCTGCGAACTGACCTTGGTCAATGCCAAGGCCGCATACAATTCTCTACTGCCTTATTTCGCAGGCAATCCTGATGTTCTTTTTGTGGCTTTCACTGCTCCGCCATTGGCCAAAACCCCTGGCTTCAAGGCCTTTTTGAAGCGAACCTTCAAGGGCTCTCCCAAACATCCAGAATGGGCTAGAAGTTTCAACTCCTGGCTTATGGACTCGGAAAACGGATGGCTTTCGGGTTATTCATCCAGCAACGTAGCTGTGTTTGATCATTATGATATTCTCACGAAGAACGGGAAAACCAATTGGTCTGCGTATCCCACTGGCGATGGCGGAAATAGCCATCCCAGCAGCGAAGGAAACACCAAAGCAGCAGAAGCCTTTGTGGTTTTCCTGAAGGAAGCCATGGGCTCAAATTAAGCGTTCAACCGGCGGCAAACTTTTGACTCCATAGACATAATTCTCCATCCAGGCGTGACTGTCCACGCCTGTGACGGTAAAGATGGCGGCTTCCAGAGATTGCCGCGTAAAATCATCGTCATTGGAGTTTCGGTAGAGGTGGCGCAAGACTTCATCCAAAGGTCTTTCCAACCCACTTTGCTCAGCGAGCCATTGGTCCAGAGCCATGCACGCCGCCACGCCGCCTGCATAAGAATACCGCACCATTTCGGCGTCGCCCATCACATCGGTGGCCGCTGCTGCGATAGATGTTTTTCCCCGAAAAGGACTCATCACAAAATCCCGATTTAAACGATCGGTCAGCACCTGCCGGGCATGGTGTGGACTCCAGATACCCGCTGCATTCAACATGCGGGCGGAGTACCAGGTGGTGGCGCCTTCCGTGAACCACATGGTTTCCGGTTCCAACTGGGTGATGGCTTCGCCCAACCATCCGTGAAACATTTCATGGGCGATGACGCTGGCTGCCTGTTCTTCCAGCACGCCCCAGGTGGTTTCAGGGTCAAGCATCACCAAAATCGAACTTCCGGTGTGCACTCCATAAACATCAAATCCTTCCGCGGCGCGCACTTCGTTGGCCGAAACCAACACCGTGATTTGCTCCGTGGGGGCCGACCCAAAGAAGCCCATTTCGGTGCGGGCGATGCGGCGTACCAATTCCAGGGCATCGGCATTTGAAAAGAGCCAATCACGGTCTGTGGCAAATTGGATCACGCAATCCCGGGACTGGCTGCTGAGGGTGCGGATGTTGCCGCAGACCACCAGAGCATTGTTCAGATCCGCCAGATTGTGCGGATGGTAGAGCAAGTTTGTAGGCACCGGAGCTGCGGCGCCGGGGCCACCAGTTTTCAAACCATTGGCCAGAGAAGCATTTTGTGACCGGGAGGCGACTCCCGGATTGTAGCCTTGGCCATAACCCAGGTGGGCGTCAGATAATGGGCCATTGTTGGTATTCTGGTTTTTGACAAGGGCGGGCCAGGGAACCAGAACCTGCAGGTCGTGGGGGTTGTGTACGGTGACAGTGATATCGTCGACGCTGGCATTGGCGGGTTCCAGGAAAACTTCGAATCCGGCAAACCGCACACCGCCGCTGACGGGAGTGGAAATGTATTTTCTGATATCTGTTTCCTGAGTGTGAGTTTCTGTCAAATCCACTCGGTAGATAAAACCCACCCGCTTAAGGCCCCGGGTTCCCAGTTTCCACCCGGAGGAGGTTTGGTCCACAGCCAGGGAGCGGCCCATTTCTCCGTTGTCTTTGAGAGAGTGGGCTGAAGGGCGTCTCAATTGTAATCTGCTTCCAGAATCTCCGAACACACCAGGAGGAAATTCCAAACTCAGTTGGGGTGGCAACTTGCCTTCGGCGATGAGTGTGACGGTGAGCAAACCGGTGGGAGCGTGGGTCAAATCCACTTCATAAGTCAATTGCAGGGGAGGGCCTGGCACTGCGCTGTAGGCTCGCCAGCCAAAGAATCCCAGGGTGGGCAATAGCAGCAGCAACAGCAGCCATTGCCGGAGTGAACTGCTTGATCCAGAGGATCGTTGAGGACGTGGTTTTTTAACCTCGTCGAGAAGGTTTCCCTCGCGGCGGGCTTTGTAACGTTCCAGTGCGGATTGCGAGTTCCCAGCCAAACTTGAACTTCCTCTGCACGGTCCCGAATCGGTTTCGGTTCCCTATTGTTCCTTGTTGTTCCCCGTTGTTTCCCCGGGGTGCTTCTACCTAAAAGCGATGCAACGGATGTGCCTGCGTGTTATGGTTCGTTTCTCTGGAGAGCAGTGGGATGAAGAACAGGAGGGATAGGCATGGAGTTGGGACTTAAGGGAAAAACTGCGGTGGTCATGGCGGCCAGTCGTGGATTTGGACGGGCTGTGGCCATGGAGTTGGCTGCCGAGGGAGCCAAGGTCGCCTTGTGCGCCCGCAATGCCGATGATCTGGCCGCCACGGCCGAAGATGTGCGGGAAGCCGGCCAAATGGCTTGGGGGGGCATGGGGGGCGCGGTGCTGGCGAGACCTCTGGATATCACCGATGATGCTGGAGTGAGAGAATTCATGGCCTTGACAGAAAGCCAGTTGGGCCCCGTAGACATGATGCTCGTCAATGGGGGAGGCCCCCCGGCAGGAAATTTTGACGATATGGATTTGAATGCCTGGCGGAAGGCTTATGAGTTGACTTTGGCCAGCGCCCTGCGGTTATGTCGCCTGGTTTTACCGGGAATGAAGCAACGGGGTTGGGGACGCATCGTTCAGATCACTTCGGTCAGTGTATTGCAACCAGTGGAAAACCTCGTGTTATCCAGCGTTCTGCGACCGGCGGTGCAGGCTCTGACCAAAGCCCTGGCCGATGATGCCGCCCCTTTTGGGGTGACGGTCAATTCGGTAGCTCCCGGGTTTCACAACACCAGCGCGGTGCAGCGCTTGATTGAGAAAAAGCAGGAACAGACCGGGTGCACTGCCCAAGAGGTGATTTCTGGCTGGACCAATGAAATTCCTGCCGGTCGCTTGGGAGAGCCTGAAGAGTTGGCTGCCTTGATTCTGTTCCTAATGTCCCAACGTGCTGGGTATTTGACGGGGCAGTGCATCGTATCGGATGGCGGCTGGGTCAAAAAAACGTTCTAACTGCTCATGGTGAGGTGGTGGGCTTGACAGAGAGTAATCCTGTCCTACCTTATAGATTAATCAATTAATCAAGCAGATCAATACACTGGTGTCTTCCTACGGGATGGGGCTGGAATTTCAGGAGATCGTGCATGCTCGAACTGATCATCTTTGTGGTCCTTTACTTTGTTGTGGTGAATTTTGTTTTACCAAAAATGGGATTGCAGCCTGGTTGAGGCCCCAAATCCTGTTCGATCGGTGATCGACCTCCATTGGAACAAACACAAGATTCAAAACAATCTGACGAGCCACAAAAACTGGAATAAAAGCTGGAGGTGGCCACGTGCCGTTGTTTGAATTTACCTGCAAAAAGTGCGGACATAATTTTGAAGACTTGGTGACCATAGCCGAATTGAATGATGGCAAGGTCAAGTGCCCGGCCTGCAGCTCCAAGCGCATTGAACGAGGGTTCTCGTCCTTTGCCACCGGGGGCAGCGGCGTGGGCGGAGGTATGGCTGGTGGCGGCGGTGGCTGCGGCAGTGGTGGCTTCACCTGAGGGTAAAAGTTGTTGGGCGGCCGTGGGCTGCCAGGAAAAAAAACTCCGGAGTCCCAGGGCTCCGGAGTTTTTTTATAATAAAGGAGAGCCTAGGAAGGGCATTGGGATTTCAGGCGATCTCTGGCCTTGTCCCCCAACCGGCTTCCGAAATACATGACCAAGGCACCGAGAAGTAATCCCGCAAAAACATCAATCACGTAATGGTACCGGTTGTACACGGTGCTCATACTCAGCAGGACAAAAATCGTGGTCATCCACCAGCGGTGCTGGGGAAAATGCTTCCAGGTGTGCCACCAGGGAACCATAGAGGCGGCCACATGGCTGGAAGGAAAAGCCGCTCCCAGCAGAGCTCCATTGTCGTGAATGTAGTGCATGATGTCAGTGAAGATCCACCCGCCCACATCTACATAGCCGGCTTTGAAATACTTGGGTCCCCAGGCAGGGAATAAAGTGTACATCATGTAACAAATAAGCATGACGGTGCTCAGGTCGCGGATGAAAGACCGCACAGCATCCCAGCGTTGGTCCTCGGCCAGTCCCTTGGCCCGGAAGACCAATACCAGGTAAGCCACGGCCAGAAAATAATAGGAGAAATAGGCCATCTCCATCAGTTCATGAAACCAAGGCCAGGGCCATACTCGAGACCACTCCAGGCTGGGTTGGCAACCAAAAATAGCCTGTTCAATTTTGATCAGCGCCGGGTCCAGACTGTTTTCAAAATCAAAGAAAATCAGCCCCATGTATTCCATCTCAGCGTAGAAAAACGGGAAGAGGAAAGGGATGTAAATTTCACCCATCAACCGCAAAATGAAATGTTTGGAACAGCGCAGCATGGGGGGGATGAACCAGATGGCCACCGACATGCCCACATGGACCAGGGCGTTAGTCAGGGGGTTGGGATAAACCCCGGGGCGCAGGAAGGGAAAGAAGGCACTGACCAACAAATACACCACAACCCAACGGTCGATGTTCATGCGCCGCAGGGAGAGCTCCACCAGTGTGCGTCGAAATGTCAAAGCCAATCCTGTTCCTTAAAAAATTTCATGGTGTCTGCAAAGCCTGTCCTGGAGGTATGGGATGGTGCCCAGCCAGTGACTTGGTGCAGGTGACTTCCATCACAGACCCAGCCCACAGATTCCAGGTCCCGCATCCGGTCCTGATTCAGCACTGGTGAAGAGGCGGCGCGGCGGCCACCAACAAGGGCTGCGGCCATCTTCAACAACACCAGAGGCACTTGAAGGGTCCATATTTTTTTCCCGGTAACCAAACCCAGTTCTGCCGCCAGCTCTGCCCAATTGTAACCCACCTTGCCATCATCCACAAAGAAAGCTCCCTGGGCCTGCTCGCACCGTAGCAGAGCCACCGCAGCCGAGGCCGCATCCCGGCCATGCACCAGACTCAGTCCGGTCATGGATCGCCCGAGGCGGGCGGTGATGCCCATGGTGGCTGCTTTGAACAGGGGGAGAAATTCGGGATCCCGAGGGCCGTAGAGAGAGGGCGGGCGCAAAATGGCCCGGCGAAAGTTTACTACGGTATTTTGCACCGCTTCTTCGGCGGCCCATTTGCTGCGGCCATAGGCGGTGATGGGGCGGGGGGTATTGGTTTCTACCGCCGGGCTGTCTATTCCGGCGGGGCCATGGGCGGCCATGCTGGAGATCAATACAAAGGCGGGGTTGTGCTCTTGTCCGGCCCAAGCCAGTTGGGCTTGGGCCAGCAGGTTTTCCGTAGTCAGGACATTGGCCTGCCGGTACTGCTCTTCACTGCTGGCAGTGACCATGCCGGCGCAATGGATCAAGCCGGTGCTACCGTCCAGAAACTGTCGGCATTCATCAGCATCAGCCAGATTCACCACTACGGTTTCGATGGCCTTGCCTTCAATCCAGCGATGGTTGCTGGAAGAGCGTACCGAGGCCCGCACCTGGAACCCCTGGGCCAAAAGTTCGTCGGCAATATGACTGCCCAGAAATCCGGTGGCGCCCGTAAGAGCAATCAGGCCCTGGCTCATACCACGGGCTTCTCGTAGATGCGATAAGTCTTGTACATGTTGGCCCCGTAACCTTCGAGGATGCGGTTCATGGGTTTGTTATCCTCAAGAATCCAGGAGCACTCACCAGCGGTGATGCCTTTGGAAAAAACGGCCTGCAAGGTGCGGTATACCAAGGCCATGTCCACGCCTAATTTTCGGTAATCGGGCAGCACGCCCATCAAGGGCATACGGGCGTATTTGATCTTGCGTTTGGCCATGAGAAATTTCAGCCACCCAAAAGGATACATGCGTCCCTTCATGGGCTGGGTAGCAATGTTAAAGTCGGGGAAGGTCACTGAAAAGCCTACGGGTTTGCCTTCCATCTCTGCGATGAGAATGAAGGCGGGATCAACCATGCTCTTCATGTCTTTGGCGCTGTAGGCGAAGTCATCGTCATCCATGGGAATGAAGCCCCAGTTCTGGCTCCAGCTTTCGTTGTAGAGCTTACGCAACAAGCCGGCTTCTTCCTCGAAACGACTCATGTCGATGTTGCGAAGTTTCAGTCCCGGCCGCTCGATCACGCGGTCGATCATCCGTTGGATCTTTTGAGGAATTTCGCCATCGGATTCCATATACCAGGCAAACAGGTCCTTGGCTTTGAGCAGTCCAAAGTTATCAAAATGCTGTTGGTAATATTTAGGGTTGTAAGGCATGCCGACGACCGGTCGGTTGAAAAGGCCATCAACCTGGCAGCCAAACCAATCGTGGTTTGAAGTGAAGCAGCCAGGACCACGCATAGTCTGCATGCCTTGGTCGGCAATCCAGGAGCGGGCTGTTTCAAGCAGCAGAGAGGCCAGTTCCAGGTTGTCTTCGGCTTCGTAGAAACCAAAGAAGCCAACCTCTTCTTTCTGATGGTCGTTGCTGTATTTGTCCACCGCAGCGGCGATGCGTCCCACTACGGTGCCGGAGGCATCCCGGGCAATCCACTGCTGGGCAACGGCATGATTAAAGAAGGGGTTTTTGTCGCGGTCGAAGAAGTGTTTTAATTCGTCCAGCAGGGGATAGACCTGGTTGGGATCGTCCCGGTAAATTCGGTAGGGCAGTTGGTTAAAACTGTCCAGGTCCTGTTTGCCTTCGACTGCTGAAATAGTGAACGACATGACTTCCTCCTGAAGAAATCGAACTTTCATTAATAAAAACCGGGCGGCCCGCTGGGACCGCCCGTTGTTTCTGCAAGCCGTAGCCTGGGGCGGGTCTACTTGCGGACTATGCCCAATTCGCGGCCCACACGGGCCATGATGTCCATGGCTTTGTTGATCTCGTCTTCGGTGTGAGTGGCCATGAGGCTGAGTCGGATCAGGGCGTTGCCCTTGTCCACAGCCGGGCTCACTACGGGGTTCACGAAAACCCCTTCTTCAGCCATGCGGCTGCACATCTGAAAGGCGGCCATATCTTCGCCGACCACGGCCGGAATGATAGGTGTTTCGCTGGGGCCGGTATCAAAGCCGGCATCTTTCAGGCGTTCGCGCATGATGTCGTTGTTGCGCCATAAGGCTTCATGCCGCCAGCTCTCTTCAAGCATGACGTCCAGGGCAGCAGAAACCGAGGCCACCGAGGCGGGGGGCATGCTGGCGGAGAACATCAGGGCGCGGCTGTTATGCTGGATGAAGTGCATTACATCTTCATCGCCGGCTACAAAGCCACCCACCGAGGCGAGGGATTTGCTAAACGTGCCCATGATCAATCCTGCGTCTTCGGTCAAGCCAAAGTGATTGCAGGTGCCCCGGCCATGATCACCCAACACACCCACACCGTGGGCGTCGTCAACCATGAGGAAAGCATCGTATTTTTTGCAGAGGGCGACAATTTCTGGAAGGTTGGCGATGTCGCCTTCCATGGAGAATACGCCGTCAACGATGACCAGCTTGTTGGTGTCCTTCTCGTTGTTGAGGACCAGTTCCAGGTTTTCCATGTCATTGTGGCGGTATTTGCGCACGTCGCCAAAGCTGAGACGGGCGCCGTCGATGATGGAAGCGTGATCTGTGCGGTCGACGATGATGGCTTCTTTGCGGGTCACCAGAGAGCTCAATACCCCTTGGTTGACCATGAAACCGGTGGAAAAGACCAGAGCCTTTTCTTTACCCACCAGAGCGGCCAGCTTTTCTTCCAGTTCGATGTGGATGTCGAGAGTTCCGTTGAGGAAGCGACTGCCGGCGGTGCCTGTGCCATATTTGGCGATGGCATTGGTGGCGGCTTCTTTAACTTTGGGATGGTTGGTCAGGCCCAGGTAGTTGTTGCTACCCAGCATGATGACTTCATGGCCTTTATACCGGACGGTATTTTCCTGGGCCGATTCAATCACGCGGAAAAAATTGTAGACGCCAGCGTCCATCAGTTCCCGGGCTTCCGTAAAATTAGCAATTTTGTCCAACAGACCCATGGTCGACATACTCCCTAAAAGCAATACCAAATGGGTGAGGCATGAGTGTTCTTCACCTTTGTAACAGGACTTTGAAAGTAACTTCTGTTGTCAATTCCGACAACTAGAAAACTTCGGCCTCAAAAACCCGGAAAACGGCACCTTGTCGCCAGTCATCAGGACCCAGCCCAGCTTTGAGAGCAAGATGGGTCAAAGTGGTGGGTAAATCCCACCCTTGTTCAGTGGCCACCTGGGGTAGAAATACTGATTGGCGCCCACTTTTTTCCAGCAAAATACCATGCTTTCCCACTTTTATCTCTTTATGGGAATTTATGTCATGCATGGGAGTAAGGGCGGAAACTTCAATATCCAGACCACTTAGCTCCTGGGGGGTGATGGGATTGAAGCGCGGGTCCGCCACCGCGGCGCCCCGGCCATTGTCCGCCACGGCCTGAGCCAGGGGCTTGAATCCCTCGATGTATCCGATGCACCCTCGTAAACGTCCCTTGGCGGTTATGGTTACAAAGGCGCCGCGGTTTTCTCCCAAGGGACCTTCCAGGTTTATTCCGGCCTCGGATGCAAGCTCTTCAATGTCCGGGGGTGTTGTTTCCTCTGCGGCAGAGGTTACCGCCAGGCGGGCAATTTGGAGCAGAAAATGGCGTTGGGTTTCATTCAGGGTACTCATGATGTCTCACTTCCGGTGGTCAGCAGCAAGGAGGCATAGCTGACGCTGAGGGAATAGTCTCCGTCCCGGTCGCCGCTGCGCTGGTAATCCAGCAGGGCGGCTTCGTATCCCGGGGGTGGTCCGCCGGTCAGGGCCACGCAACACGCAGCCAAGCCGCACATGGTGATTCCGGTTTCGTATCCGTAGGTCAGGAGTCCGGGGGCATCTCCGGCAAGGATTTTCAAAATGGCCCCGGCATCCAGTCTTTCCAGAGACATGGGGACATCCTCCGTAAAGGGCTGGAAACCAAATGCCGACCCGTAATGGGTGAAATCCGAGGAAACGAGCAGCAGATCGTGGGGTCCCATCACCTCTTTCAATTGATGCCCTGCCTGGCTGAGGGCTTCTGCATTCATCATGGGAACCAGCATGGGAATTACCGGTGGTGGCGATTGAGGCCAGGTTCTTTGGATAAAGGGCAGGACAATTTCAATGGCATGTTCCTGTGCGTGAGCCCGGGCATTGATGGCGAATCCGGGTTTCGAAGAGAGAGTGCTTATGAGTTCGGTATCCAGGGGTACCTCTCCCAAGGGGGTTGCGAAGGCCCACTCCTGCGGCAGGGCTATCTCTGAAATGGGCTGTCTGTGGTTGGGGGCCAGTAGAAAAATATGTTCGGGGCGGTGGGATTTCAAAAGGCCAAATAGACGTCCAGCGACCGGGCCGCTGTACTCATGCCCTGCATGGGGCGTAATCGCCAGCCAAGGCCTCCCAGCGGGTAATTGGGCTATGTCTGCCTCATTTATAAAAGCGTCCACGGAGGCCTTCAGGTCTGCTGCATCGGCAGGGTACCAGGAGCCGCTGAGGACGGAAGAGCGTACGGTGAACATCAGAATTCCTCCACGATGGGACCGTTTGAAAAAAACCGGGTTGGAAACCTACGCATTGGACTTTATCATATATCCGTACACAAACAACCCACACTGGCCACTAAGGAGAGCAAGTTGAAAATCAAGCAGTCACTGCAAGGCGAAGTGATGGTTTTGCAGGTTTCCGGGAAAATCATGGGTGGTCCTGATCACGATAAATTTCAGAGTGAAGTGAAAGAACTGATTGCCCAAGGTTATGTGGATGTGCTGTTGAACATGTCCAAAGTCAGCTGGGTCAATTCCACCGGGCTGGGTATTCTGGTTTCGGCTTTCCACACCCTGAAAAAGAACAGCGGCCGCTTGAAGATTTGCGAAGTGAACGACCGCATCGACAATATCCTGAACGTGGCCCAGTTGAAACTGGTCTTTGAGACCTTTGATAAATGTGATGAGGCTTTGGCCTCTTTCAAGCAGGACTGATCAGTTTTGGGCGAAACCACCGCTCAACCCTACAAGAAGCCCGCCCTCACTGTGGACGGGGTGGTGCTGCATCGTCAAAACCATAAGGTGGGGGAAGACTCTTGCCATATCCTGTTGATTGAACGGGGGCGTGAACCCTTCAAGGGGCGCTATGCCTTGCCAGGTGGTTTCGTCGATTACGGTGAAGACATCAAAGATGCCATCAATCGGGAAATCTCTGAAGAAACGGGTTTGCAGGGATTGCCATTTCGGCAATTCCGCACCTTTGGGGGACCCGATCGGGATCCCCGGGGGCATACGGTTTCCGTGGTTTATGTGGCCGTGGTCATTGGTGAGCAACCGGTGCTGGCCGCAGGTGACGACGCTGCCGATGCAGCCTGGTTTCCCCTGAATCGTTTGCCCGATTTGGCCTTTGACCATGCCGTCATCCTGGAAGATGTGATCGAGGCCCTGAATATCTGTTGATTTTGGTTGATTGAAGATAAATCTGTTTTTGAAACAGGCACAAGGCCCTTGCGGGCCAAGGAGGAAGTGAAAGTGAGTTCCAATCTCAATACGGCAACTGTGCTGGAAGCCCTCAAGCAGGTCATGGTGCCCGACACCAAGGTCAGCGTGGTTTCCATCGACTTGATCGGAGAGGTCAAAGTCACCGGCGGTGAAGTATTTGTCACCGTGGTGCGCACCAGTGAAAAAGAAGAGACCATCAACCAGGTTCGCGAGGACGTGGCTGAAAAACTGAGCAGCCTTTCCGGGGTGCTCTCTGTGAAAGTGGAAATTGACGATCGCAGTGGAAAAAAAGCTCCCACGGGTCCTCATGGTCATTCCACTGATCCCTTTGCCGACCGCGCCGGTTTGCCTGGGGTTAAAAAAATCATCGCCGTGGCCAGTGCCAAGGGTGGCGTTGGCAAATCGTCTGTCGCTGTGAATCTGGCATTGGCTCTGCGGGACAA
>JADGDU010000035.1 GCA_016744705.1 Candidatus Krumholzibacteriia bacterium | reverse complement strand
ATCAATTACATCCTGTCCCATGGGGGCAGTGTCATTTTGATGAGTCATCTGGGCAGGCCCAAAGGGAAAATTGACCCGGAATTTTCTCTTCGTCCGGTGGCCGATCGTCTTGCCGAATTGGTTGAGGCTCCTGTGAAATTTGCCAGGGACACAGTGGGACCTGATGCTGTGCAAAAGGCTGCGGAGTTGCAGGCGGGTGAAATTCTTCTGCTGGAAAATTTAAGATTTAATCCCGGCGAGACAGAAAACGATTCCGGTTTTTCCAATGGCCTTGCTGAGTTGGGTGACTCTTATGTGAATGATGCTTTTGGAACAGCACACCGTGCTCATGCTTCCACCGTTGGCGTGACAAAACATTTTGAAACTTGCCGGGCGGGTTTTTTGATGGAGAAGGAACTGAAAAACTTAGGCGGAATGTTGGGCGAACCCGAACGTCCTTTTGTGGCGATCCTGGGTGGGGCAAAAGTGGCGGGTAAAGTTGAAATCATTTTAAACCTGCTCGATAAAGTTGATACACTTCTCTTGGGCGGCGGCATGGTTTTTACCTTTTTCCAATCGGCGGGATTGACCATTGGCAAAAGTCTTTTGGATGAAGAAAGCTTGGAAGTAGTGAAAGAAATTACTGCTCGTGCCAAAGACAGTCGCGCCGATTTAATCTTGCCCACAGACTGTACGGTGGCCACCGAATTTAATGACAAAGCAGAGAAGAAAAATGTCCTTGTGACTGACATTCCTTCGGACTGGATGGGCTTGGATATTGGCCCGGCCAGTGCTGACAGTTATCGGGAAACCATCATGGCCGCCAAGACAATTTTCTGGAATGGCCCTATGGGTGTTTTCGAACTGCCCTCATTCGCGGCCGGAACTCGGGTCGTTGCCGATGCTGTGGCGGAAGCATCTGACGGGGGAGCCCTGAGCATTGTGGGCGGTGGTGACAGCGTTGCTGCAGCCAATCAATTTGGTGTTTCTGATCGAATTGGCCATATCTCCACCGGGGGCGGAGCCTCCCTGGAATTGATGGGAGGGCGTCAATTGCCCGGAATTGAAGCTTTAAGCGATGCGTAGAAAGGGGTTTGACAGAGAGCAGAGCGAGTATTAACTTACCCGTCCCTTTACGGACCCACACTTGATGGTCCGCTGGTGAATTTCTGTATATTCCTGCTGCGGGAGCAATTGAAGATGTTGCACACTTTTTTGGTTATCGTTCATGTGTTGGTTTGCGTCGTTCTGTCTGTGGTCGTTTTGCTGCAGTCCAGTAAAGGCGGCGGCCTGGCCGGTGCATTTGGCGGCGGTGGAGGATCCACTCAACAAATGTTGGGCTCTCGCGGTATGACCTCATTACTGCATAAGCTGACCATTTATTTTGCGGTGGCCTTTTTTGCCACCAGTTTCCTCTTATTCATGACCCAGGATACAGGGCGTGTTGCCCCTTCCACAAGTGTCATGCAGGAGGCTGCAGAGTCCGGTGAAGTGAACGTTCCGGCAAGCAATCCCATCGACGAAGGACTCGTTCCTGAAGGCGATGATTCTTCCGGCGGCACGACCGACGGAAACTAGATTTTGATTGAGAATTGTGCCCGGGTGGTGGAACTGGTAGACACGCTATCTTGAGGGGGTAGTGACCAAAAATCGTGTGGGTTCGAATCCCACCCCGGGCACCATTAAAAAAAAAGAGAAACTGTTCATGAACAGTTTCTCTTTTTTTTATTGACACCTTTCCCAAACGATAGAAATAATGTCTTCGCATTCACTCTGGTTACCTGACGCCAAGTGCATGTGTTCGATACTTCCAAGACAGGAGGTCTTGCCTGGAAACCAAATGGGTGCGGGATCCGGGTGGACGCAGGAACACTCTTACCTTAAGTGAGGTCCGGTATGGAGGAGAGACATGCCTTGGTGGCCGCTGGCGCCAAGAAGAAAACCACTAAGAAAAAAGTGGCGAAGAAAAAAGTGGCTAAAAAAGTAACCAAGAAAAAGGTTGCCAAAAAAGTCGCTAAGAAGAAAGTCGCTAAAAAAGTCGTGAAGAAAAAAGTGACTAAGAAAGTGACTAAGAAAGTAGCTAAGAAAAAGGTCGCTAAAAAAGTGACCAAGAAGGCGACCAAAAAAGTGACTAAGAAAGTTACCAAAAAGGTAACCAAGAAAAAGGTCGCTAAGAAAGTCGTGAAGAAGAAAGTGACGAAGAAAGTTGCCAAGAAGGTTACCAAAAAAGTTACTAAAAAAGTAGCTAAGAAAGTAGCCAAGAAAAAGGTCGCTAAGAAAGTCGCTAAGAAAAAAGTAGCTAAAAAGGTAGCCAAGAAGAAAGTGGCCAAGAAGGTCGCTAAGAAAAAGGTTGCTAAGAAGGTAGCCAAGAAAAAGGTAGCCAAGAAAGTTGCTAAGAAAAAAGTGGCCAAGAAACCAGCCAAAAAGGTTGCTAAAAAGGTCGCCAAGAAAAAAGTAGCTAAAAAGGTCGCTAAAAAGGTCGCTAAAAAAGTCGCAAAGAAAAAAGTGACCAAGAAGGCTGCTAAGAAAAAGTAGATGTGAACGGTTTCGGGACCTGACCCCGACTGTCACCAAAAGAAAACCGCCGGAGATGTTCTCCGGCGGTTTTCTTTATTCAGGAGTCTGAGGGTGGGACTTAGTTGTCCATCTCTGCCAGCATAGCCTGGTGGGCCGCACGCACGTCTGCAGGCACAACATCGAAGTACCAGCTCAACCCTACGGTGAACGTCGTGTACTTGACGAAATTGGAATAGCCCAGTTCATCAATTTCAAAGGCAAAGGTGGTGAGATCCACTTGCCCCGTCAGGTCAATATTTTTGTAGATGTTGGCAGTCAGACCAAAATTACCTTCAAGATAGAGGGCTGTTTTGTCTTCCAGGTAGGTATAACGGTTGATGAGGCCACCAATACCGAAACCCAGTTTGGGAGTAATTCCCCAAAAAGTAGCCGGCCGGGCGTCATAACCGAGGTGAACGCCACCTTTGATCATGCTGTAGCCATCATCTTCATCCACCTGCATGCGAACATTTTGAGAGGGATCACCCTCATCAGGCGTGTAAAGCATGGAAGTGACTACCTTACCAGTGGCGTAGGTGCCAGCCAGATCCAGGTGGAAATCGTCATTGGCATAAATACCAATGCGTAATCCATAGGCGGGGCCGCTTTCAATCTCTTTGTGGGCCGCTTGGTAATGGTCGGTGTCGCGGCTTTCGGGTAGGACCTCACCGTCGAAGCCAATGATGTCGCTGGCACCATCAGTGAGAACCGTGCGGTCAGAAATTTCCTGATTCTCCAGATATACGGCACCGGAAAAGTACCCGTAAAATGGGGTCAGGGTGTAGGCTTTCACCATATAGTCTGAATAATCGAGAATTTCTTCGACTTCTTCATCAATAATGGGGGCGTCGGCATCAGCTTCAGCCAGTGTTTCCGCCGCGGCAGGGGCTTCCTGTGCTTGAAGGACTCCGGCAGACAGGAAAAATACCAGTGCCAAAGTCAAAACAGCGGGAACCAAAACGAACTTACCAGTCTTCATCAATTCACCTCTGCCAACCAATGAACGTAAGAAAACACGGCCAAAAGGCTGACGATTGGGATTTCGGTGGGGTTGCAACGGTCCCTGACGGGGATTGCCTGAGTTAACTGACTCAAAGCAGGGTATTCCACCGCCCGATCCGGAACACGAATAACGGTAATGGTCACGGCGTTTTCTGTCCAGAACTTTCCCTCATTGCATTGGGTTGTTTGGGCTAGTTGACATGCCCTTGTCGTGCTATTACCATTGAAATTCGTCGAAAAAACCGGCTCTGAAGTGGGAGAAATCCTACAACAGGTGACCGACATATAATCCAGCCTTCAGAAACGTGCCTGGAGAGCAGTCTCACTGCACCCCGCGGCGCCACCGAATGTTGGATCGACTCAAGACCCATGCACGCGGGAGGATGAACGTTGAAAACTTATCCCATGGAAAAAATTCGCAACATCGCCTTAGTTGGGCCCCACGGAGTTGGTAAGACCAGTCTTGCCGATGCTATGCTCTTTGTGACCGAAAAAGTGGGGCGTCGCGGGAATGTTGATGATGGAACCTCTATCTTTGATAACTCAGAAGAGGAAATCGAAAAAAGACAAACCATCTCAGCCAGCATGGCCTGGACAGAATACAAAGAAAACAAGATCAATATTATTGATACCCCGGGTGTTGATGATTACCGCGGTGATGTGAGCGCAGCCAGTCGCGTGGTGGAAGGCCTTATCTTTGTTGTCAAGGCTGATGGTGGCTTTGAAGTGGCTTCGGAGAATCTCTGGAATATGCTGCGTAAAACCCATCTTTCCACTTTTATCGTGGTTAACCGTATGGGTAAGGAACAGGCCGATTGGCGCGGCACTCTTAATGGACTGAAAGAGCGCGTCAATGGCGCCGCTCCGCTGCAACTGCCGATCGGTGTGGGCGAAACCTTCGAGGGTGTCATTAACCTGATCACCATGAAAGCCTACAAATTTGACGGCCACTCCGTGGAAATCCCCATTCCTGATGACATGACCGACGCCGTGGAAGAGGCCCGGGAAATGTTGATGGACGCCGCGGCCAACGCCGACGACGATTTGACAGAAAAATTTCTGGAAGATGAAACCCTGAGTGATGAGGATCTCATCCTCGGATTGAAAAAAGGGACTCTCGAAGGAACCGTTTATCCTATTCTCTTCACCGATGCCGTTAGCGAAACTGGTGTGACCTCTCTGTTGGCCTCCGTGGTCAATCTGTTCCCCAGTTCTTTCAGCCGCACCCGCAGTGATATGAAGGGTCTCATTCCTGGTACTGAGGACGAAGCATCCTTCCGCCCCAGTGCTGATGGCCCCACGGTGGCTTTCGCCTTCAAACGCCAATATGAATCTCAGGGTGGCGATGTCACCTGGCTGCGTGTTTTCAGTGGCACCGTCAAAAGTGGCGGCAACTTCAAATGCAGTGATGGGCGCAGTTCCGAGCGCATGGGACAGCTGAGCGTAACTGTTGGTAAAACCAAAGAAAAAATCGATGTGGCCACGGCCGGTGATATCGTCTTGGCCGCCAAGTTGAAAAACACCCAAATCGGCAATACGTTGACCGACGGTGTGGAATTCACTTTCGAACCCATCCAATACCGGGTACCTACCAGTGCTGATGCCATTACTCCCGCCACCAGTGGTGAAGAGGATAAAATGGCCGCTGGTCTGAATAAGATTCACGAAGAAGATCCTACCTTCTCGTTGATCCATCAGCCCCACTTGGGACAAACGCTTCTGGCCACCCAGGGTGATATCCATACCAATACCATTCTGGACAAATTGAAGAAAATTACCGGAGTTGTGGTGGAACGCCGCCGGCCCCGAATTAACTTCAAGGAAACCATTCGTGGCACTGCCGAAAAGCAGGGACGTCACAAGAAGCAGAGTGGTGGACGGGGACAGTTTGGTGATGTGCACCTGCGCATGGAGCCCATGCCTCGTGGTGAAGGATTTGAATTCTCCGATGAAATCGTTGGTGGCGTGGTTCCCGGCAAGTTCATTCCCGCAGTGGAAAAAGGTTGCCGTGAAACAATGCTCACCGGTTTGATCGCCGGTTACGAAATGGTTGATGTTAAGTGCGCCCTGTTCTTTGGGTCGTACCATAATGTTGATTCCAGTGAAGCGGCTTTCAAAATGGCTGCCGCCAAAGCCCTCAAGGGTTGTGTAAATGAAGAAGCAGGGAAATTGCGTCCCGTCATCCTGGAGCCAGTTATGTCGGTGCGCATTGTCGTGCCCCAGGCTTATATGGGTGATGTGATGGGCGATGTCTCCACCCGTCGTGGTGCCATCCAGGGCAGTGACGCCGATGGCCCTTACCAAGTGGTGACTGCCAACATTCCCGAGGATGAGCTGTACCAGTACGCCACCGCCTTGCGCTCCTTCACTCAGGGCACCGGCACCTTCACCATGGACTTTTCGCATTATGCGGAAGTTCCTGGCGATGTGCAGAAGCGCCTGATTGCTGAGCACTTGAAGGAACAAGTCGTCGAAGACTAAATTCCACAGATAATTGATCGGATAACTGAAGAGGAAATAGGGGAGATCATGGCAGGACACTCAAAATGGGCGAATATAAAGCACCGTAAAGGGGCACAGGATGCCAAACGGGCCAAGGTATTCACCAGGCTGATCAGAGAAATCACCGTGGCGGCGCGGCAGGGTGGTGCGGACGCAGAGTCAAACCCACGTTTGCGCTCGGCTGTCATCACCGCCCGTGGCTCTAACATGCCCAACGATACCATCGAGAAAGCGATCAAACGCGGAACCGGTGACCTCGACGGCATGATTATCGAGGAAATCACCTACGAGGGCTACGGTCCTGGTGGCGTGGCCATCCTCGTGGAGTGCCAGACGGACAATAAGAACCGCACCATCGCAGAGGTTCGTCATTGCTTCGGCAAATTTGGCGGCAATCTGGGATCCAGTGGTTGTGTGACCTTCATTTTTGACCGCAAGGGCATCATCATGCTCGACGGTGAGCGCTGTGACCTGGAAACGGTTATGGACGCAGCCATTGAGGCCGGTGCCGAAGATGTTGAAGAAGAAGGTGGCATGATTTCCGTGACCACAGCCATGGAAGACCTGCACACCGTTAGCAAATCCCTCGCTGAGGCCGAGTTGCCGGTGACCTCTACAGAGTTGGCCCAAATCCCCAATACCTTGACCAAGGTGGAGGAGAATGAAGCCACAACTCTGATGAAGCTGATCACCTTCATGGATGATCTGGATGACGTGTCTCAGGTTTCGGCCAACTTCGACATCGATGATGAGTTGATGGCGAAGATCGAAGAAAGCCTCTAGCTTTTTCGAGACAAGAGCATTAGAGTCCAGTCATTGGTTAAAGATCAAAAACAGTGCCCCCCGGGGGGTGCTGTTTTTGATCATCTGGCAGAATGATCCCCGTATCAGTTTCGGTTGAATTTGGAAACGTGAGGTTGATTTGTGATCGTGCTGGGAGTCGATCCAGGAAGTCATGCCACCGGTTACGGTGTCATCAATACCAGCCCTACCATGCGTATGCTCGAAGGCGGGGTCATCCGCACCAGCAGTAAAGCTCCTCTTGCTGAGCGACTTCACTCCATCCATGAAAAGCTCACCGATGTTTTCAGCCGCCACGCCATTGAAGCTATGGCCGTGGAGGATCTCTTCAATGCCAAAAATGCCCGCAGTTCATTGATCCTGGGCCATGCCCGGGGGGTCATTCTTTTGACCGGGGCTCAGGCTGGTTTGGAAGTGGAATCCTACGCACCCCGGGAAGTGAAATTGGCCGTAACGGGCACCGGCAGTGCTGCCAAGGAGCAGGTTCGGTTTATGGTGATGCGTATTCTGGGTCTCAAGGAAGAGCCACCCCTGGATATGAGTGATGCCCTGGCCGTGGCTCTGACCTACAAGAACCGGAGGATAAGATGATCGCATTTCTGGACGGAGTCCTGGCCGCAGCAGGCACAGAAGCCATCGTCACCATTGGTGGGGGAATCGGGTTGGATGTGCAATTGTCTGCCATGAGCGCGGAACGTCTGCCGGCGGTGGGGCAACCCATCAAATTATGGACGCATCTTGCAGTGCGGGAAGATAATTGGTCTCTTTTTGGCTTTATCGATGCTGAGGAACGAGCCATGTTCCGATTGCTGATCTCAGTGTCGGGGGTTGGACCCAAAGTGGCCATGGGAATGTTATCGAAAGCCTCCGGAAACGAAATTGCCCGGGCTTTGCGGGCTGGGGATGAGAAGGCTTTGGTGCGGTTGCCGGGTATCGGCAAAAAAAGCGCCGCCCGCTTGGTGATGGAGTTGGGGCAAAAGGTACCGGAATCCGTTTTGGGAGGCACAGGCCCTGGTGGCTCTACAGAGACTGCTCCAAGAGGCTTGAGCGAGGCGTTGGAAGTGCTTCAGGCCATGGGGCTGCCTCCAGCTGCTGCCGAACAGGCCTTACTGAAGGCCCGGCAGAGTAAGCCGGATGTTGTGGATGACCTGGAACTTTGGGTCCGGTCCGCATTGCGGGGAATTTAAGGCTAGCTTGCGACCTGAAAAGCTGTCCAACCACTCTACCGTTGATTTTCAGGCCTGTTGCAGTACAGTTCAAATGTGAGTGACTTGTTGTCG
This sequence comes from Candidatus Krumholzibacteriia bacterium, assembly GCA_016744705.1. Lineage (GTDB taxonomy): Bacteria > Krumholzibacteriota > Krumholzibacteriia > LZORAL124-64-63 > LZORAL124-64-63 > LZORAL124-64-63. Next base: position 20,426 of record JADGDU010000035.1, on the reverse strand, counting down.
AAAACGAACAACCTAAAAAGGAATATTTTCCACCTTGGAAGACCAACGCTGGACCGATCCCAACCAAAAACAACAGGACGAAGACCTGGACCTCAGCCTGCGCCCGCGCCGGTTGGACGATTTCATTGGCCAGGAGTCCCTCAAAGAGAACTTGCGCATTTTCATCCAGGCCGCACGCCAGCGGGGTGAAGTGTTGGATCACGTCCTGTTGCATGGACCTCCGGGGCTGGGCAAAACGACCCTGAGCCAAATTGTCGCAGCTGAGATGGAGATGGAGCTGCGCCTGACCAGTGGTCCCGCATTCTCCAACAGCGCCGAACTCATCGCCCTTTTGAGCGAGCAAGCTGACCGCCGGGCCATCTTCATTGATGAAATCCACCGGTTGGGTCGGGTCATCGAAGAGCACCTCTACCCGGCCATGGAAGATTGGCGTGTGGAGTTGATCATCGACAAGGGCCCCAATGCCCGGCATTTCAATTTGCAGCTGGAGCCCTTCACACTCATTGGTGCAACCACCCGAGCTGGTTTGATCACGCCAGCGCTGCGCAGCCGATTTGGAATCGTCTTCCACCTGGATTTTTATCCCCCAGAGGATCTGGCAATTATTGTCACCCGTTCCGCCGGAATTCTGGGCATCGGGATCAATGAAGAAGGGGCCGTTGAAATTGCCCGCCGCAGCCGGGGGACCCCGAGGGCTGCTAACCGTTTGCTGCGCCGCGTGCGTGATTTCGCCCAGGTTTTGGGTAAGGAAGTCATTGACCGCGAAACGGCTGATGATGGGCTGACCAAGCTGGGAGTGGACAAGCTAGGGCTCGAACCCCTGGACCGGCGGTATCTGAAAACCATCATCGACCATTTTGCCGGCGGGCCTGTGGGTATCAGCAACATGTCTGTGAGTCTGGGTGAAGAGTCTGATACTTTAGAGGATGTGGTGGAGCCCTTCCTCATTCAGTCAGGCCTTTTGAAGCGCACCAGCCGGGGACGGGAAGTGACGCCCCATGCCTATGTGCATTTGGGCCTGGATAATCCCACCACCGGGCCGGGCGCCCAGGGAGCCTTGCTTTGAGCGGCGACAGCATCTGGCAATTTGATCTGCCCGAAGAGTTGATCGCCCAGGATCCCCCCAAGCACCGGGGTGACTCGCGGATGTTGCTGGTGGAGCCCGAAAGGGGGCCTGTGGGAGAGGATGTCTTCCGGAATCTTCCAGATTTTTTACAGCCCGGCGATCTGCTGGTTCTGAACGACAGCCGCGTGCTGCCGGCCCGCCTGCAAACACAGCGGGCGGACACTGGTGGGCAGGTGGAAATTCTCCTCATCAGACCCGTGGCCCAGGGCACCTGGTTGGCCATGGCCAAACCGGGTCGCCGCTTACGTCCTGGCATCATGTTGCAAGTGGGGTCCGAAGGGGCCCTTCTGGAAATTGTGGAAAAGCGGGATGATGGACAAGTCTTGATCAAGTCGGATCCTGACCCCTGGCGCCTGGCCGATGCACACGGGGTGATGCCGCTGCCACCATATATTCGGCGGGATCACAACGATCCCCGGCAGGAAGAACGGTTTGAGCAAGATAGAGTTCGCTATCAAACCGTTTACAATCTGGCAGATTCTTCGGGAGCTGGTTCCGTGGCTGCGCCCACTGCCGGCTTGCATTTTTCTGACCAAACCATGGCTGCTCTGGAGGCCCGTGGCGTAAACATCGCCCGGGTTTCTCTGCACGTGGGGCCAGGCACTTTCAAGCCTCCCACTCCTGAACAGATCGCCGCTGGCCGGTTGCACCGGGAGTTTTTTAAATACAGCGCGGAAACAGATGAGGCCATCCGGAAGACACGCAGCCAGGGTGGCCGGGTCATCGCCGTGGGCACCACCAGTTTGCGGGTGTTGGAATCGGTGAAGCGCCTGGGGCTGGACCAGCCCGGCCCAGACCATCGTGAGTTTGGCATAGATGCCCTCAACCCCGATCCTTTCTTTACCGGGTCCGCTCATTCAGAAGAGGGTCACTGGCAAGTCACCGGAATGACCCGTCTTTTCATCCAGCCTCCTGAGCGCATTTCCGCAGCCGACGGCCTACTGACAAATTTCCATCTGCCGGGCTCGTCTCTGCTGATGCTGGTGGCGGCTCTCTCTCATGACCAGGCCTGGCGCGAGGCCTACGCTTACGCTGTGAACAACAAAATGCGTTTCTATAGCTACGGCGATTGCATGTTGCTGCTGCCCGGATTGGGCCAGTGAGTTCCACTCAGCGAACCACCACAAATTTCCCCAGAAAATCATCAAACCGCGAGTCCTCCGCCTGAACCGAATAGAGATAAATGCCACTGTTGATTTCCTGGTGATTCCTACTCACCAGATTCCAACTGGCATGGCCCACGCCACCCAGCCCATCGTGTTCAATGGTCTGAACCAAATCCCCGGAGACCGTAAAAATGCTGATGGTGGAATGTGATTGGGGCAGATTTGTGAAAGTGACCCGCACTCCAGTTGGGTCGTCACTGCTGGGATTCATCTGTTGGTATTCTGCCAGAGCATCCCGGGTGGCAGGGTTTGGGAAAACATAAATATTGGCTCCTTCACGCTCCCGCTCTGCTGCCGTCTGGGATTCAGTTCCTGGCACTGTGAAATCAAAAGAGGATCCCGGATCTCCTCCCAATCCTGGACCCACTGGCAAATTGATGCTGTTCTCGTCACCCACCAGCAACTCATGGTCAGTGGCCGTCACGGAATAAAAATAGGTGAAGCCATTGTGGATTTCCCGGTCGATGTATTCGTGAAACTCAGTGCTGTGTTTTTCTTTCACTCCATTGATGGCATCGGGGGCTCGGTAGGCCACCATAAAAAAGGTGTCCAGAGCGGCGGGATAACTTTCCCACCGAATCAAGCCCACATAGGGAACCCTCACCTGGCCACGAACATTGCGCAAGGGTGGGCGTTCGGTTAGGAGGCCGTCAGGATCATTGTCAATGACTTGCTGCATGGCTTCGGCCAATCCTTCAAAGCGCGGATCCGATAAAATGCGCGGCGTATAGGATATGACATCCAGGCCAGTATTGGCTCCCAGGGGAATCGTATCCAGAAAGGTTTGCTGGCCTGGTCCTGCCAAGGTGGTGACGTAGTTATTGATCAGATCATACTCGGCGATCATTTGCCAGAGATTGGTGGCAGGTCCATTGGCTTCTGAAGAGCCGAATGGGCGGTCCCAATTGTCGGCTCTCCACACCCGGTAACTCTCAAAATCCAATTGGCGCAACCTGATATCCGGCGATGTTTGGCTTCGGTCATCCCAGAAGATATGTACCCGATTATCAGCCGACCACAAACGCAAGCCTGGAGGTGGGGGAGCCATGCCCACCAGCCAATGGATGGTGGTTTCATTGCCACCCATTCCAGTGCACCCCACCTGATCTTCAATGCCCTCCTGGTTGCATTTCCACATACCGTTTTCCAGAGCCATCTCGTCGCATCGGGGCCCTAACTGGCGCACGCATTCAAAACAATTATCCATATTGAACATGGCACATTGGCGGGTATCATCGGGACCAAAGTTGTAATAGAAAATGTCATCATCGCTGGGCCGGTCCTGCCCAAGGAGCCACTGTGCTGAAACGCAACTGGTATCGCCAAAGTCGAGAAAGAGATTGTCGAAGGGGTTGTCGCCCCCGGGTCCCAATGGAAAGTCCTCTTTACAGAGCATAGTCTCTCTGCCCAGAACTCCGGTTTCGGCGAAAATGGCCGGATTGCTGACCAATGGTTGGCTGCTGATGGTATCGGCCTGGATGCCGTACCAAGTCAGGGCCGCTTCGGCGCAATTGGCCAGCAACCCGTCGCCTGATTCCATGCCGCCCAGTCCTGCACCAACCACCATTCCCACCTGAAAGTCCAGGGTTTTGCCCGGTTCCAGGGTGGAGAACGGACCAGCCGATACCAAAAACCGGAAATCTCCTTCACGGGTGGCGTTGGTATCCCAGTCTCCGGGCTCAGCGCTCAGCAGTTCGTAGCGGTCGGCATCATTCTGGGGATCTCCTCCCTGTTCGAAGGCTGCCTGGGAGGAAAAACTCTGGAAGGTCCGCAAGCCCACATGAGTGGGGGCAGTGCGGCCGGTGGGATCCGTGTCGTGGCCCAGAAATAGCACGCCAAAATATCCATCCAAAGGGCTGGTGTCGGATGCATCCCACATGTATCCCATTTCCACTGGCACCCAGCTGCCGTCCGATGCTCTGACTGGGCCTTGCCAGGAACCGGCCATGTCGTCGTTGAAAATGTCACCAACACCCCGAGGGCCGATATCCCCATCGGCGAAGAACCCGAGATACACGTTGCTGATTTCCGTCACTCCAATGTTTTTTATGGTGTAATCAAAGCCCACAAAATCATCAACCTGGTCGTTCTCCCATTGGATAGATGTCTGCACCATTTCCAGGTTCAGGGGCTGGTGATCTGAATATTGTTCCATGGCTAATTGAGTATTGTCGTAATTGGTAAAGACCAACATCTGGTTGCCCACCTGGGCAAAATCTTCGTCGATGAGACCGTCTCCGTCGTCATCAAACCCATTGAGGATTTCTTCGTCACTGATGCCGTCCTGATCGTCATCGGCACCTGATTCGGGGAATCGCCTGCCACCGGCGAGAGAATTGCCTGAGGGACGTATGATTTTTCCGCCAATGCCTTCATAGATGGTGTACTGAATATCCCGCAACGGTTTCCATTCACTGGCCTGGCCTCCAGTGGAGACTCGAGCCTCACCCAGTAAAATGCCGCCAACCCACAAGCCTGCCGAGTAGAGATATTCTTCCCCGGACCCAGATGGCCACTGGCAGGATGGAACATCAGAATAGGGTTCATTGGATCCTGGCGCTGAGCCAATCATACCGGCGTTGGTGATGTTGATGTGGACCTCACCAACATCCATAACAAAACTGCCATCCTGGACGATGAGGCCTGATGGGCTTGGGGGAGTTGAGGGAGGATCGGGTTCGGAAAAGGCCAGAATTTCGAGAGGAAAGAAAAGGGAGAATAGCAATGCTATGAATAAGGAAAGAAATGCGCCCATGGTTCATCCTTTTTCAGAAGGAATGACGAACCACTATCCACAAAATTGTGTGAATACTCCCCCCCGGGCATTTTCAATTCTTAATTTGATGATACGGATCTGAGAGTGTGAGCACAATAAGGTTGGCCATGTTTTCAAAACAAAATTGGAAATAATGGCTACATTTGTTTAAGGTCAACTCTCAGATATGATCCTTTTTACCGGGATCGTCTCGCTTTTTCAGTATTGACAGCAAAGGATGCAAGCCTTGATCGACCACGCCTTGGATACGCCTTTTAGTTTCACCGTGAACTCAAAAGCACCGGACTGTGATGCTCGTCGTGGGCGTCTGGTCACTGGTCACGGGGCCATCGAAACACCAGTATTTATGCCGGTGGGAACGGTGGGAACGGTTAAGGCCGTGACCTTTGAATCGGTTTGGGATACTGGAGCTCGCATCATTCTGGGCAATACCTATCATCTGTACTTGCGTCCCGGTCATGAACTCATCCAGCGTATGGGTGGGTTGCACCGCTTCCAGGGTTGGGATGGCGCTTTGCTCACCGACAGTGCGGGGTTCCAGGTTTTCAGCCTCAGCGATCTGAATAAAGTAACCGAAGACGGTGTGGAATTTCGTTCCCATCTCAATGGCAGCAAACATTTCTTCAGCCCCGAAGTGAGCATGGAGGCCCAACTCAATCTGGGGTCGGATATTGTCATGGCCTTTGATCAGTGCGCCGCATACGGCGTCAGCCGCCAGGAGGTGGAAGCGGCTTTGGACCGGACCACCCGGTGGTTAAGACGGTGCAAGGATGTCTTTGGCGGGCGGACCACTCGGGAAGGGTGGGAGCGCGTCCTGTTTGGCATTATGCAGGGCGGGGTGCACGAAGATCTGCGCCGGCAAAGTGCTGCCGAAATTGTGGAGCTGGACCTTCCCGGCTACGCCGTGGGTGGACTGTCTGTGGGAGAGCCCACCGATGCCATGCGCGAGATGACCGAGTTGGCCGCGGGCCTGCTACCCGAAGACAAGCCCCGCTACCTCATGGGGGTGGGTTTTCCCGATGATATCGTGGAGAGCGTGGCCATGGGCATCGACATGTTTGACTGTGTTTTGCCTACCCGCATGGCCCGCACCGGCACCGTGCTGACCAGAGATGGCCGCCTGGTTGTAAAAAATCAGGAATATGCCGAAGATTCCCAACCCCTGGATGCGGAATGTGGCTGCCCTGTCTGTGCCCGCCACAGCCGCGGTTATATCAGACACCTGTTTAAGGCCAACGAGATTTTGGGTTGCACCTTGGCCACCATGCACAATCTGTATTTTTATCAGGAATTGATGGCTGGGATTCGGGCGGCTATTGAGAAGGGGGCCTTTAAGCCCTTTGCAGCCGAGGTGACCCGGCGCTGGCAGGATGGCGAGAAAGCCCGGTTGCTGGCTGTTCAAAACCGGAGGCCTGGTGGTCGCCAGAGCAAGAAATAACGGGATTTATATCCCGCTTTTCTAATTTAAGACTTGCCCCTTCAAGCGATGGAGAGACTGGTTTTCCGGGTCCAATTCCAGGGCCATTTTGAGAGCTTCCGCTCCTCTTTCTTTTTGAGAATTCTCAATGCAGATGACCGCCACCATGGTCCAAAGACGGGAGCTGGCCACCAGGACAGAGTCGGTTGTCAGGGATTGCGCCAGAATCATGGCACGCTGGCTTTGACCCAGGGCGCGGTCTGCCTGCAAGAGAAAAAGAGTGCCTTGCAGATCGATTGTTTCGGGCCAAGAAGGAGCCATCAAATTTTGCACATCCAGCCATTGGCTATTTTCCACAAGAGCGCAACAAAGGGCCAGGCGGCTTTCCTGGGACGGCTTTTCCAAATAGGTTGCCTGGGCTTTGGTGAGGAAAGCAGAGAGTTCCTCTTCTGGCAATCCAGCAGCGGGGTTCTCCCATTGAGATTCCAATGAATCAGAAGTACTGACCGTCCATTTTTGGGGTTGGTGCTCCAATACGAGGGTTGTATGGGGGTCATTCCTGACCAGAGTTGCCATCCGGGCAATGTTGGTGTTTTCTGGAGAAAGCTTTCCGGCTTTGGCCAAGTCCTTTTGCGCTTCTTCAGTGCGGCCAAGGTGCAATTGAACCAGAGCACGGTTGAACAAACCGGAGGTGGATTCGGGCTGCAATTCCAAAGATACATTCGTGGCCTTAAGTGCTTCTTCGTAGAGATTTAATTGGGCCAGAATCACTCCCTGCAATCCCCAGGAAGAGGCATCCTCAGGGTGCAAAATAAGGTAGCGTTTTAATAAATCATGGCTGTCCAAATAAGCTTTGCGGTTGTAGCACAGAGTGACCAGAAGGCGGAGGACTTGGGAGTTTTCACGGCCAGCCTCGGTGAACATTAGGTCTGCCGCTCGCAGGTCGATTTCGGCCAAATGGGATTGGTTCAGCAGTGTATATGCGTATCCACGCAAGGCCAGGGCCGACATGGGACGAATTCCTTTGGCATGGCAGGCCGTTAAGGTTTCCAGGGCTTCTTTCCCATATTTAGCCAATTTTTGCTCCCCAAATGCCCATTCCATAGAGGCGACACGATTGGCGGCATAGGCAAATTCGCTGCCTCCCAGGAAAAATTCATAATATCCGAGAAAATGAAAGTTTCCGGTGTCTTCCTGTCCAAAAACAGGCGTGGAACCATTGGTTATTTTGCTGGGAAAAAAACTGAGAAATGGCCGGCACAGAAGTCCTCTAAAATAACAGCTCCAGGCTTCAGCGTTTTGCCCAAAGTGTTCTCTGATGCGACCCATATCCTGCCAGTATCGGTACCCAAGATGTGGGGGGTACTCAAGGTGATTGACCTGGCTGCCTCTGGGGCGCAAGGCTTGGGCTTCATTTTCAAGTTTCAGATGTGTCATATCCCACACCCATTGCCTACAAAAATCGGATTCGGTGTGGTTCAGGTTGTGTTTGGTTCGGGGTGTGCTTCCCCCTGAAAAGGCCAAAATGGGAAGTTTCATTGTCTTGAACTGGTTGGCATTAATGCGGGCTTCATCGTAAAATCCCTGGTCGACCAAGAGCAAAGATTCCAGAAGTAAAGCTTCCCGTCCCTCAGCATGGGTTTTGTATTCATCTTCAACCATCATGGTCATGGTGGTTTTTACAATTCGCATCCCCTCAGTAAATTGACCCTTATCGCGCATCAGCCAGGCCTTGTCCAGCAGCCAGCGCAATGCCATGAGATGAAGCTCTTTTGCTTTCTCGGGAGTCAACTCCTGGTGGTTTTTGATAACCTCCAGAGCTACAAATCCATTTTCCAACGCTTCTAACTGGCGGGTTTTATTTCCCACAAGGCCTGTGAAAAAAGCTAAATGTGACCAGGTGAATGGATTGCTTGGGTCTTCCCCGGCAGCTTTTTCTAAATTCTGAATGGCGGGGGTGAGGATGCCGTATTTATAAAAAGCAGCTTCTTGTGCCACCTGTTGGGTACGGGACCTACACCAGATTTCCCAGGACCAGGCGATGATGCGATTGAAGGCCATAGCGTCGTACAAGGACTCCTTGGCTGCCTCTCTCCGTAGCTTCTGAGTGAGAGGAGGAAGATCCCGAAACTCAGCCAGATTGACCGGTGAAAACCGGGGCTCATAGTGGGTGGCTGCAGCGTAAGGAGATTCATACTTGAGATTGTCAAAATTGGTGGATTCCGGATAAAGGACCGGGTAGAAGGGTAGGAGAAACTTCCAGTCTTCAGTGTCCCAGTCAATGAACCGGTTGGTATGACCACCCAATTCCAGTTCGGCTTCAGTTTGGCTGACAGGTGGGGTGCTTCCACAACCGGCAATAAAAAAAGAAATGATAATAATGGACAATATGGTTCTGCGATAACCTGTCATTCCTAAGTCCCCCTTCGAACGATAGATGTATAAATTAGAATATGGTGCCGGATATTCCCAGGCAATCCTATTCTGGAGATTCTTATCGTCCTCACTCGAAACTTGCCCCTGAAACCGTGAGGTAACATCTTTGCCTGATAAGATTCACTGAAATTTGCCACAAGGCATCCCTTGTGTCCCCAACTGCAATCAAGGAGTGGTTCATGACCCTCATTAACGTATTAGCCATGTCAATGCCCGGTGGCGCTGAAGGCGGCGGCTCAGCCATGGCCGGATTCATTCCCATCATTTTAATGTTTGGTGTTTTCTGGTTCCTGATCATCCGGCCTCAGAAAAAGCAAGCTGACCAGCGCAAAGCCATGATTGCAGCTATCAAACGGGGCGATAAAGTCGTTTCCAATGGCGGCTTGTTGGGCACCGTGCGCGACGTCAAAGGTGACCGTCTGGTGGTGACCATTGCTGAAAACGTGAAGGTGGAAATGACCAAAAGCGCCGTGACCATCCTTGAAGAGAGCGCAGAGTAAGTTGTCTCTTGATGGCCAGATGGCCCAGGAGCGCATCAACCCCGACCGGATGATCCGGCGGTATGGTGATGGTTGCCTGAGGCTGCCATGCCAGGAGGTTGATCCTACAAAAGCCAGCACCACAGAGCTGATTCAGCGGATGTGGCGTATTCTGGAGGCAGATGGGGGAGTGGGGTTGGCGGCGCCCCAGATAGGGGTAAATTCCCGGGTGGTCATCATCCGGGATCCGGAAGCGTCCGTGGCCAAAAGTCGGCATACTTTGATCAATCCTGAAGTGGTGGAGACCTTTGGACCTGATGTTCCATTTGAAGAGGGGTGCCTGTCTTTCCCTGGGCTTTTCTTTGAAGTGAACCGGCCCAGGGGTGTGGTGGTGAACTACACCGACGAAAGTGGTCACAAACACCAGGTTCGAAATCAGGGCATGTTCGCGCGCATTGTCCTGCATGAAGTGGATCATTTGGACGGAGTGCTGTTCAGCGACCATCTCTCTTTCTTAGGGAAATTGTGGATGGCGCCACGTCTGCTGCTGCAGCGGATGGGTTATCTTTTCTGGAAGCTGAGGAACGGGAAATGAAGATTGTTTTCATGGGGTCCCCCGATTTTGCCGTGCCTTCTTTGGAGGCCCTGGTGGAGAACCGCTTTGAGGTGAGTCTGGTGGTGACCCAGCCGGACCGCCGGGCTGGCCGGGGGCGCAAAATGTTGCCCACGGCGGTCAAAGCTGTGGCCCAGGGTCATGGCATACCGGTTTTGGATTTTGGCAAGGGTGACCGCAAAATGATCACCGAAGCCATCATGGCCGAAAAACCTGACGCCGTGGTGGTGGTGGCTTTTGGTCACATTCTGCGGGAACCGCTGCTTTCGGCCCCACCACTGGGATGCATCAATGTGCACGCCAGTTTGTTGCCCCGCTGGAGAGGTGTCTCGCCGGTGCAGTATGCCATGATGCATGGTGATAGCTGGACCGGGGTGACCATCATGAATATGGACAAGGGAGTGGACACCGGGCCGGTGTTGGCCCAACGCGCCATAGCCATCGGACCCGAAGAAACTGCCGGGGATGTGCTGGAAAACCTGGCCGGACAAGGGGCGGATCTCCTGATCCACACTCTTCGCAACCGGGCCAACGGACATATCTGCGCCCTGGAGCAAACTGATGAAAGCGCCGTCTACGCCCCCAAGTTAACCAAAACTCTTTCGGCGGTCCGCTGGGATCGCGATATGGTGACGGTGCATAACCAGATTCGAGCCCTTAGTCCCTGGCCGGGAACCACGTCTTTTCTGGGCGAAAAGATTCTCAAGGTGACCCAGGCCCGCCCCATGTCAAACCTCGATCCCCAGCGAAAGCCAGGCACCGTCATGAGTCTAAATGAAGAAGGCGTCCAGGTGGCCTGCGGCCAGGGCTCCATCCTGCTGACCGGCTTGCAGGTTCCGGGCAAACGTCCTCTCCCTGTGGACGAGTTCCTTCGGGGATTTGAGATTCAAGTAGGGGATGTGTTCTGCTCATGAGTGCCGATCCCCTGCGCGAACAAGCTTTGGAAATTTTGATCGACGTCTATGAAGACGAAAACCTGGATGCTCTTTTGGAAGAGGCCATTGCCGGGCAGGAAGATCCACGCCACGGTGCTTTGTTGGCTGAATTGGTCCGCGGCACACTGCAATGGCGGGCCAGGTACCATCACATTCTGCGCCAATTTGTGCGCAAGAGAATTTCCAAAGAAAGCAATGAGCTGGCGCTGTTTCACCTCACTCTGCACCAAATGCTGGGCATGGATGGAGTGCCCGTTTATGCGGCCATCCATCAGGCTGGAGAGCTTTGCCGTTCGCACATCAGCCGGGGCAAGGTGGGGTTTGTCAACGGAGTGTTGCAATCCATTAACCGAAAATTGTTGTCGGATGATGCGGCTAACACTGGCCACCGTGAAGCCAATATGAAGAAACTTTTCAGGGATCTGGAGGGCGATGCCGGGGCTCACATTGCTGCCTGGCAGTCCCATCCTCAATGGCTGGTCCAGCGTTGGCTGGAGCGTTTTGGCCAACGGCCCACCGAAGAAATTTGTGCTTTCAACAACCAGCCAGTGGCTGTGGCCTTCCACGTGCTGGCCCCCGCTGACCCGGTGGCCATTGCTGAAGCTTTGGATGCTGCTGGGTTGGCCGTTTGTCCAGGGAATCATCCTCGCACTCTGTGGGCCGAGGCGCGCCCCAACCGGGCCCAATTGGTAGAGGTTTTACAGCAGCACCCTTGCCTCATTGTTCAGGATCCTACAGTCCAGGAGGCCACCCACTGGCTGATGGAAGGATCATCAGTTCTATCGGGCACTGATCTGGAAAACATGCCGGTTCTGGACATGTGTGCCGCTCCTGGCGGGAAAACCGCCCGATTGGCCGCTTCCTGGCCTGGCCAGGGTAAAGTGGTGGCCATGGACAACCGCCCCGCCCGGGTGGAACTTTTGGAAAATACTGTGCAACGTTTGAGCAATCCGCGCATTGAAGTGATTCATGGGGACGGACTGGCTGCCCCTTTTGAGCCCAATCATTTTGGGGCGATTTTGCTGGATGGCCCCTGCAGTGGCACTGGTGTTTTGCGGCATCATCCTGATGGACGGTGGCGCCTGGAAAAACGAATGCCCGGTCGCAACGGCAGAATTTTGCGCAAACTGGCTCATGCAGCCATGGATTTGCTGGCCCCAGGTGGGTTGCTGATGTATGCCACCTGCAGCCTCGAACCTCTGGAAAATGAAGTGGTGCTGGACAAGTTGCTGGCCGAGCGGGATGATGTGGTTGTGGTTGAAGATGAAATGGGAAACTGGCACCGACAGTGGTTGCCGGGTGAATTTGGCGGCGATGGCTTTTTTGCCGCGCGGTTGATGAAGAAACCTTTGGGTAAGGATTAATCCGTGAGATTGTGGAAGTTCCTTTTACTGGTGATGGGAATGGTGATCCTGGGCGGCGTGGCTGTACTGGGTATCAACTTTCTGGTTTTGCCGCAATTGATCCACCAGAACAAGGTGGTGTCGATGCCGGATATCAGAGGCATGACCATCACGGGAGCCCAAACTAAAATGACCATCCACGACTTGCAGGTGGTGGTCAGTCGTGAAGTGTCCCATCCCACCATCCCTGAAGGTATGATTTTGGATCAAATCCCGGCCCCTGAAAAAGGGATCCGGGGTGGTCGCACCGTTATGGTGATCACCAGTAGTGGTCCTCCGGCCGGGGCCTTGCCCGATTTGGCTGGGCTCTCTTTGCGGCAGGCGGAAATCACCCTGCAAAGGGAAAATTATCGCCTGGGCCGTATTCTGCACATTCGGCGTGCCGGCGTGAGTGAAACGGTGGTGGATTACCAAAGCCCGGAACCGGGACTGGAATTATACAAAGGCGCCGTGGTTGATCTGGTGGTAGCCGAACCGCCGGCAGCTGAACTGGTGCGGATGCCGGATCTGCGCGGCACTCCTCTTTACAGGGCCCGACAAATTATCAATGCCGCCGGATTTGTGCTGGCCCCCGTGGGCTACCGACGCACCTCGGATGTGGAACCGAACCTGGTTCTGGAGCAAATTCCCCCGGCTGGTAAACGCATTCCCAAAGGAGAACGTCTTGAATTGGTTGCCTCGTCCCGCTGAAGGCTGCGCTTGGGTGGCACCTTCGGTTCTGTCCGCCGATTTTTCCCGCCTTGCCGAAGATTTGCAGAGCATGACCGCCGCCGGGGCGGATTTTTTGCATTTGGACGTGATGGACGGCCATTTTGTGCCCAACATCACTTTCGGGCCTTTCATTTGCACTGCCTTGCGTAAACTCAGTACCTTACCTTTGGATGCGCACCTGATGATCAGCCGGCCAGATAACTATTTGGAACCCTTCGCCAAGTCGGGCATTGATGGATTGACCATCCATGTGGAGGCCGATGCTGATATTCCATCCACTTTGGCTCGCATTGGTGAATTGGGCATGAAGCGGGGGATCAGTCTGAAACCAGGTACGCCCCTTGAAACCATCCTGCCATACCTCGATCAGGTGGACCTGATTCTGGTCATGAGTGTGGAGCCAGGTTTTGGTGGCCAGGTTTTCAATCCGGTTGCCCTTGAGAAGATAGCCGAGCTGGACCGTCTCCGGGGCACCGAAGGAAGAGAATATCTCATCAATGTGGACGGTGGTATCAACGGAGAAACCGGTCCACAGTGCCGGGAAGCTGGAGCAGATATCCTGGTATCCGGGTCTTGGCTGTTTGGGGCTCCGGACAGGGCGGAAAGAGTCCGGATTTTGAACCGCTAGTTAATTAGGATCTCCTTTGGGAGCCCTTTAATCTAAATTTTGGAGAAGACATTGAAAGCTTTGGCATTTTTGATGGTCCTGATGGCCATGGTCGTATCTGCCGCCCCTTCCTGGGCCGAAGGACCGGAAGGTTTCTTCGTCGGTGGTGGCGCAAACCTGCTGTATGTGGCAGCCAGCGGTACCTGGAGCGAATATGATTTCAGCGTCCGGGAACCACTTTCCACTGAAGATGGTGGCCCCGTGGGGTTGTCCTGGACTGATAAGATGCTTCTGGGTGTCAAGCCGGTGGCGGGGTACAAGTTCAATGAATTTTTTGCGCTGCAGGTAGGTTGTGGCTTGAATATTCCTAAAACCTCCCAGCAGCAAACTTCCGAAAGCAACGGTGTTATTTATTATGAACAGGGCCTCAATATTGAATGGCAGCAAAGTAATTTCGAGGTTCTGGGTATCATCTATCCCAATACTGAACTGGGTTACTATTTCTTTGGTGGCTTTGATATGACTTGGGTTGATACCCAAGTGACTCTGTATGAAAATGCTGAGTATCCCGATGCCAACGGCAATACTCTCATTGGGGGAGTTTATCAGATTGAAAATGACAAGGTGGCTTCTGCAGGATTCATTTTGGGGGCCGGTCTGGAGTTTGCTTCGGAGAACCGCAATACAGTGGTCTATGTTTCCGGCCAATATTCCCGGAGTATGACCGACGATACCTTCTTCGGGACAGAAGATTTCAAAGTGGATGTGGGTGGTCTGGCTCTCATGGTCGGCCTCAAATGGTATCCATTCAGCCAACAATAATTCCTTTTGCTGGATGATGGCCAGGTAAGTGGTTGAGACATTTTTTACAGCGAGACGCCCAACCTGGGGCTGGTGAAGACCTATTTTCGCTGATCCGCCTGTTTCAGGTGGGCTTTCCTTGCCATTTCGGCCCTAATTGCTTAATTTCCACCTCCAACAGTGATTGGCAGCCAAAGTCGTTTCGGCGGCTTTCTTTGTCATTTTTTACTGTTAAGTGATTGAACTATAATAACATAATGCGCTCCACAAATCCGCTCTTCTGTTCAGAAGATCCGGAGTTGTTGTGGTGCCATTTTGTGTTTTTCCGTGCCGGGACCCTTAAATGAGGGTTTCTAGCCAGGAATATTCCGGAGGAAGCCTTGTTCCAGGAACTGACCAAACGCCTCGACCATACTATGAAAAAGCTGGCTGGTCAGGCCCGCTTGACCGAGGACAACGTCAAAGAGGCCCTGCGTGAAGTGCGTCTGGCTTTACTTGAGGCCGACGTTAATTACGCCGTAGCCAAAAAACTGGTGGGCAACATCCGTGAAAAGGCTTTGGGCCAGGATGTTCTCGGCAGTCTGACCCCTGCCCAGCAGGTGGTCAAGATCGTCAATGAAGAGCTGACGGCTCTGCTTGGCGGGAATACGGCGGAAATGAACCTTGATTCTGAAGGTGCCAAAGACGGCATCGCCACGGTCATGGTCATGGGTCTTCAGGGCTCGGGTAAAACAACGTTTTGTGGCAAATTGGCCCGTAAGCTGAAAAAAGAAGGTCGCAATCCCATGTTGGTTGCGGCTGATATCTACCGTCCGGCGGCCATTGATCAGCTGCATGTCATTGGCGACTCCATCGACGTGCTGGTTCACAGTGACCGCGAACGTGACAATGCGGGCCAGATTGTCAAAATGGGTTTGCGTAAGGCCAAGGATAATAAGTGCGACGTGATGATCGTCGATACTGCTGGCCGGCTGCACATTGATGACGTCCTGATGGACGAGCTGCAGGCTATTGAAAAAGCCGTCAGCATGAATGAGAAGCTGTTGGTGCTGGACGCCATGATCGGCCAGGAAGCCGTGAGTGTGGCTTCGTCCTTCGGCGATAAGGTGGGCTTTGATGGCGCCATCATGACGAAAATGGATGGCGATGCCCGTGGTGGTGCGGCACTCAGTGTGCTGGAAGTCACCGGCCGTCCCATCAAAATGATCAGTGTGGGGGAAAAGCTGGAGGACCTTGAAGTCTTCCACCCCGACCGCATGGCTGGCCGAATTTTGGGCATGGGCGATATGCTCACCCTGATCGAACAGGCCGAAGAAAAGATGGACCTGGGGGAGGCCGAAGATATGGCCAACCGGTTCTCTGAGGGTGAATTCTCCCTCGAGGACTTTCTCAAGCAGATCCAGCAAATGAAGAAAATGGGCTCACTTAAGGGTGTGCTCAAGATGTTGCCCGGCATGAACGGGGACATGATGGACAAGGCTAACATTGACGACAAGCAGTTCGCCAAGACCGAGGCCTTGATCCAGAGCATGACCCTGGCCGAACGTCGGGATCCCGACATCATCAACGGTTCGCGGCGCAAACGCATTGCCCGCGGCAGTGGGACTACGGTCTCACAGGTCAACAAGCTGCTCAAACAGTACCGCGATATGCGGCGTATGATGAAACAAATCAACGCCGCTGGTGGTCTGCAGGAGTTTGGCAAAAACATGTTCGGTGGTTGACCGAGCTGAAATGTTGGCCAGCAGGTTCTGCAAAGACCTGCAACGTACGCCCGGTGCATGTTGCATGGGGCGAAACCAATCAACTGGAGGTTGATAAGTGTCTACAACAATCCGATTGACCCGTATGGGCCGCAAAAAACGTCCTTTCTACCGTTTGGTCGTTCTCGACAGCCGCAAACGCCGTGATGGCGCCTACTTGGCAAACCTGGGTTATTACAACCCCTTCACTGAGCCCCACACCATCGAGCTGAATGATGATGACATCCTCAGCTGGCTTCATAAGGGCGCCACTTTGAGCGATACAGCCCGGAGCCTGTTACGCAGTGAAGGTGTACTTTACAAATTCTCTCTGATCAAAGCTGGCACCAGCGAAGCTGACGTGGAAGCCAAAATGACAGAGTTCAAGGCAAACGTGGAGAAGCGTAACGCTGCCCGCGTGGATGCCGCCGCCAAGAAGATCGCTAAAGCCAAGGCTGCCGAAGAAGCAGAAGCCAAAGCCAAGGCCGAAGAAGAAGCTGCCGCTGCCAAAGCCAAGGCTGACGAAGAAGCCGCCGCCGCCAAGGCCAAAGCCGATGAAGAAGCCGCTGCTGCCAAGGCCAAAGAAGAAGAAGAGGCTGCTGCCGCTGCCGAAGCTGCTGCTGAAGAAGCCCCTGCTGAAGAAGAAAAGAAGGACGAAGAAAAATGAGCGAACCCCGGGAAGAAACATTACCCGGCGACGACGGTTTGCCTCAGGACGAAGAGTTGAACATCGGTCAGGAACGGGTTCTGGAACTCATTTCCTTTGTGGTGATCAACCTTGTGGAGCATCCCGAAGACGTCACTGTCGACGTGGTGCGCCGACAAGACCGCGATGTTTTCCAGGTGCGCGTGCATCAGGAAGACCTGGGCAAAGTCATTGGCAAGGGTGGTCAAACCGCCCGGGCTCTGCGCACTTTGCTGACTGCGGCCAGCGCCAACACTGAACAACGGGTTGGGTTGGAAATTGTCGAGTGATGCAAACGCTTTTGTCTGTGTAGGCCAGATTGTCAAGGCCATCGGGTTGAAGGGTGAGCTTAAGCTCTATCCCTTTATGGATTACTACGACGAACTGCTGGAATCGCCCTTTGTGGTGTGGCAGGACGGCGCAGTAGCCAGGATCAAACATTTTCGGCAGGCGGGCGCGTGTATTGCCGTCACTGTTGAAGGTGTTTCTGGTCGCAATGCTGCCGAAGCCATGGTTGGCAAAGAGTTGGGTTTTTTGCGGTCGAATTACGACCACGAAGATTTCCCACTGCCCAAAGGCGGATTACCGTTTCGGTTTCTGGGACGGGATGTTCGCACTGTTGAGGGTGCATCAGTAGGCACTGTGGATGAGGTCAGGCTGGCCGCCGGAACGTTTCTCTTGGTGATCCCTTCCGGGGGTTCCGAGATTCTGATCCCGGTTGTGGCTCCCATTCTCGAGGCCAATGACGCTCTCGAGGGTGACCTGATCATCGATCCGCCGGAAGGACTGCTGGATGTCCACAACGGCTGACGCGCCAGTCATCAAGGTGCTCACTTTGTTTCCGGATATGGTTCGTACCGTACTGGAAACCAGCATGGCCGGACGCGCCGAGCGCCAGGGGCAGGTTCGCTACGAAGTGGTGGATATCCGCGACTTCAGCACGGACAAGCACCGCACCGTGGACGACAAAGCCTACGGTGGCGGAGCGGGCATGATTATGATGGCAAAGCCTGTGGTGGAAGCTGTGGAGTCTTGCCGCATAAATGATGATGCCACAGTGATTCTGACCACGCCCCAGGGCGAGACCTTCGATGAAGCTCTCACTCTGGAACTTTTGGATGAACTGCGGGATAAAGGTGAGTTGATCATCGTCTGTGGCCACTACAAGGGTATCGATGAAAGAGCCCGCCAGTTGGTGGTGACCCGGGAAATCTCAGTCGGAGACTATGTCCTGACTGGAGGAGAGTTGCCGGCTTTGATCATGGCCGACGCAGTGGTCAGACGTCTGGACGGTGTGCTGCACAACAGCGACAGCGCCAATAACGATAGCTTTACGGAGCAACGTGGTGGCGGTCTGGATTGCCAATGGTATACCAAACCTCCGGAATACCGGGGGCTGGAGGTGCCCGAGGTCCTTCTCTCGGGACACCATGCCAATATAGATAAGTGGCGCGCCGAAGAGGCCGCCAAACGGACGAAGGAACGCCGACCCGAGCTTCTGGAAAACCCGAAGCCAGGGAAAGCCTGATTGGTAAGTAACGTCGGTTGTCCGGGTCGAAACCGGCACCGAATTCACGCTCAGCTATGGTCGCGTCAATACGCTCCCCGCTGGTGGGCAGTTTAGCTCGGAAAATTTCCGGGCCTGGAGGATGAAATGAACATCGTCGAACAAATGAGGGCTGACAGCCTGAGGGATGATCTTCCCGAATTCAACATTGGTGATACCATCAACGTTGCCGTGCGGATCACCGAAAGTGGCAAAAGCCGTATCCAGAATTTCATCGGCGCGGTCATCGCCCGTCGGGGAACTGGTACTGAAGCTTCCATCACAGTGCGTAAGGTCACCGGCGGCATCGCTGTCGAGCGTATCTTCCCTGTGGAGAGCCCCAACGTAGATTCCATCACCGTGAAAAAGCATGGTCGGATTCGTCGCGCCAAGCTGTACTACCTGCGTGGTCGTACAGGTCGTAAGGCAAGAATTCGCGAAGCACGCCGGTAGACGGAGTCTTGTCTGCCGCCCAGTCGCCACTGGTTATTTATGACCAGGAGCAATCGGGTCAGCGCCGCCATATTCTGGCCGGTACTGATGAAGCAGGTCGTGGGTGTTGGGCTGGTCCGGTGGTTGCCGCTGCGGTCATCCTGCCTGACGACTGGTTTCCGGAAGGACTTGACGACAGTAAAAAACTCAGCGCTAAGCGGCGTGAAGCCCTTTGTGGAGAGATCAGGACAGGCGCCCTTTGTTGGGGCGCCTGTGCTGTTTCACCAGGTGAAATTGACCGCATCAATATTTTGCAGGCTTCGTTGTTGGCTATGCGGCGGTCGGTTCTGAAGCTGAAATCAGTTCCCGAGTTGGTTCTCATTGATGGGACCCAGATTCCGGAATTGGATCTGCCGGCCAAGGCCATTGTTAAGGGTGATGGAACCAGTGCTGCCATCGCTGCGGCCAGTATTTTGGCCAAGGTTTTTAGGGACCGGATTATGGTTTCTTATGATCGCATTTTTCCGGGTTATGGTTTTGCTCAAAACAAAGGTTATGGGGCAGCTGTACATCAGGAAGCCTTGAAAAAATTGGGCCCTTGTGCCATTCATCGTTTTAGTTATAAGCCTATTGCTGAATTGGATCAGGGTAGGCTCTTTTGATTTTGCCTGCCGATCATGGTCTATCTTTCCTTTTGATTTATTGAAAACCCACTTGCAAATACTAAACAGAGACTCTAGGGTCCTAAAGTAAGCCATGGGGGAATTGGGTGAATTATCACAAGGGAGACCATAATGACTCGCAGAGTAATCTTTGTTTCTACAATGCTGGCGATGTTGCTGGGATTCTTGCCTGCCAATGCAGACACGGCCTTTGAAGATTGGAATAATGGAGTTCTCAACGGGTGGTCGGGGAACAGTAGCAATACTAGTGTTGCCTGGGAGTCTTCGGGAGGGGTTGATGACAGCGGCTATCTTTCTTCCCAAAGTGAATTTGGAATTATTGGTGCGGTCCATAACTCAGAACCCTATATCGGCGACTATGGTGATTCAGGCTATGACGGTGTCCGGTGCAGCCTGAAGTTTTTTTCTACCGGAATTACCGAAGCTCTGTTCCGTGTGCGGTACCTGAGTACTTTTTACAATGGTTGGTACATTAGGGTGACAGAAGATTTTACTATGGGAGTTTGGCAAACTGTCACCATAAAATTCGATCCCACTTGGTCCGATGAAGACGCTTTAGCGGCCGGTTGGGTTCAGGAAGCTGCTTCGGCCACATTTGCCGAGACCATGGCTAATGTCTATACATGCGAAATTCGTGTTTTGGGAGTGGGAAGTCTGAGTATGGGAATGGATAATTTCATGCTTAGTAATGATTTTCTGCCGACCAGCACTCCCAGTTGGGATATGGTAAAGTCCCTGTACCGATAGGTTGTGCCTTTGAAATTGTGTCTGGTCTGTTGCTTGCGATGGACCAGACATGAATACTACAAACAGAAACACCAAAACGTGGATTCCTCCCTTCTGCCCAAACCCTAAGTGCTTTTACCAC
>JADGDU010000034.1 GCA_016744705.1 Candidatus Krumholzibacteriia bacterium | reverse complement strand
CCGTAAGCGCCTCCCGGATTTCCGAGGTTTCACTCCCGGGAAGGAGCTTCTTCAAACGGACTAAGGTCAGGGGACTGTCGGTGGCAAAGAGCAGGGCTTCTATTTCCCGTTTCAAATTTCTGTCTCCAGTTCATTCGAATCATCGATATCTTCAATGATGGCGGTTTCATCGGCATCTTCAGCCACTTTGCCTGGTTCCTGCAACCAAATGGGGCCCCGGGCGTGGGTTTGTAAAAATTCCAGGCGGCCTCTTTTGACCAGTTCCAGAATGGCAATGAAGGTGACGATGACTTCCATTTTCATGGTTTCGTCAGCAAAGAGTTCTTCAAATTTAATATTGGCGCCACCCATGATTTTTTCCGCAATGAGGTCCATTTTTTGGTCTACAGTGAAAGGCTCTCTTTCAATTTCATGGATGGGTTTAGCTTGGATTCGGTCGAAAATCCCAGCCAGAGCCGATAGCAAATCAAACATTTCAATGCGGAGTTTGGGCTCCAGATCCAGTTGGTCAACATAAGGAAATTTGGTCTGCCGCAGATGGTATTGTTGCCGCTCATTTTCAGCTTTTTGAAGTGATTCGGCCGCTTCCTTGAAACGCCGATATTCCAAAAGACGGCGCACCAACTCTGCTCTTGGATCTTCTTCATCCTCTTCTTCATCATCTCTGTGCGATGGCATGAGCATCTTCATTTTGATCACCATCAAAGTGGCCGCCATGGCAATAAATTCTCCGGCAGAATCCAGACTGATGGCCTGGATTACTTTAATGTGTTGGATAAACTGTTCCGTGATGTGGGCAATGGGAATATCATAAATATCCACATGCTCCTTATTGATCAGGAACAACAGCAAGTCCATGGGGCCCTGAAAACCGGTCAGCTCAATCTGATAGGCTTCGCTGGTGCGGAAATAATCCAGTTCTGGAGGCAAGGCATCCAGGTTCCAGGATTCAGGCCCGCCCAACTGTTCCTGCTCAGGACTCTTGAGAGTTTCCTCAGAGCTATCCGGGTTTTCAAGGGGTGATTCAGTCACAATCTTCCCCTACCCAATGCCCATGGTTTTGTGAACTTCTTCCATGGTGCGTGCCGCTTCGGCTCGCGCCCTTTCACAACCCGCTGCGATGATCTCATCCAACTGCTTGGGATTGTTTTCATACTCGGCCCGGCGTGCACGCAAGGGGGCAAAATGTTCGATGACCCCATCGGCCAGTTTTAATTTGCAATCGACACACCCTCGGCTGGCGCTACGACATTCTGATGCCGTTTCTTCCACCTGATCCGGAGCAAATTTCTGGTACCAAGTATAGACGGCACAAATGTCAGGGTTGCCTGGATCTGTTTTGCGCAACCGGGCCGGATCC
This sequence comes from Candidatus Krumholzibacteriia bacterium, assembly GCA_016744705.1. Taxonomy (GTDB): domain Bacteria; phylum Krumholzibacteriota; class Krumholzibacteriia; order LZORAL124-64-63; family LZORAL124-64-63; genus LZORAL124-64-63. Next base: position 33,046 of record JADGDU010000034.1, on the reverse strand, counting down.
GTGAAGGCGGGTTTGATCTTTTTAATAATCTGTTCAGGCGAAGCACTGATCTCAATAGTATTACCAAGGCTTTTACTCATGCGTTTGCCGTCGGTGCCTGGAAACCGAGAAAACTTGGTAACCAGAGGCTCTGGTTCAGGAAAAACCTGGCCAAAAATACGATTGAATTTCCGGGCCATTTCCCGGGTGAGTTCCAGATGGGGCAGTTGATCTTCACCCACGGGAACGGCATGAGCTTTGTATACGAGGATGTCTGCGGCTTGAAGCACTGGATAACCCAGATGACCAAAGCTGATTTCGTTACCCATGTTGAGGTCGCGAATTTGTTCTTTGAAAGTTGGGTTCCGTTCCAGGCGCCCCATGCTGATCATCATGGACAGGATGAGGTTCAGCTCCGCATGTTCTTTCACCTCTGACTGGATGAATAAGACTGATTTTTCAGGGTCCAGGCCTGCCCCCAACCAATCCAGAAACATTTCCCGGCTGTTGTGGCCAATCTCTTTGGCTTTGTCCAGAGCGGTGGTCAGCACGTGCCAGTCGGCCACCATAAAATGACAGTTGTATTCGTCCTGGAGTTTGTTCCAGTTCTCAAGAGCGCCTGTGTAGTTTCCCCAATGGAGACGGCCTGTGGGACGCATCCCGCTGAGTATGACTTTTTTGGATTTAGTTTCGCTCAAAACAGGCCTTTCAGATCATGGAATAGGGTATGCCAATGGACGAACATTACCACCAGCAAAGGAGGTTGTCAAAGCAGAGTGGAACCGTATCAGCCCCGAGCCCGAGGATGGGCTTCCAACCAGGCCTCAGTGAGCCATTGCCGATCGATATGTGTGTAAATTTCTGTGGTGCTGATATCGGCGTGACCCAACAATTCCTGGACGACGCGCAAATCAGCCCCACCTTCCAGCAAATGAGTGGCATAACTGTGTCTTAAAGTGTGGGGAGACATGTCTGCAGGCAATTGAGCGTCCCTGGCTGCTTTTTTTAGGATCGTCCAGACCGAAACCCTGGAAAGCCTTCCGCCCCTAACATTCAGAAAAAGAGCCGGGGACAGTTTTTCCTTCAATAGCGGCATCCGGCCCTGCTGGATGTATTTATTGACAGCTTCAGCTGCGGGTTGCCCCACGGGTACCAGGCGTTGTTTGCTACCTTTGCCCCGTAATAGCAACATTTCCTCGTTCAAATCCAGGTCCACCACATCCACTGCACACAACTCACTCACCCGGCAGCCACACCCGTACAAAAGCTCCAAAATGGCCCTGTCGCGCAAATCTCGGGGTTTGCTGCCATCAATACCTTCAATCAATCGGAAAACCTGGTCCACCGAAAGAATGACGGGCAGCTTACGTCCTTTGCGGGGAATGGCGATGGTGGCAGTGGGGTCGCTGAAGGCCATTCCTTCGGCCAGGAGAAAGCGAAAAAAGGAGCGGATCGTGGACATGAGTCGGGCTCGAGAGGAGGCGACCAAATCTTCTGCCGCTTTGGCGAGAAATAGGCGCAGGTGGGCATCATGGAGGGCTCCCGGGCCGGGTAAATCGTTTTCTTCACTCCAATGCCGGAGCCGTTTCAAATCTAAGTCTGAAGCCTGGAGAGTGGCTTCGGATAGGCCTTTTTCGGCACGGCAGTAGTCCAAGAAGGAGTCCAGAGCCAGATCCCATACTCCTGAACTCATGAGATTTCCCCTGGTTTGGCTTCAGGGTTTTGATCGAAATATGCCAAAATGGCCACCACATCGTGTTGGTTGATACCACGGACCTCCCCCAGAGCTTCTGCGTCGGCCTTTCTGATCTGTGCCACTGATCCGAAAAAATGCAACAGAGCCAACTTCTTCATGTTGCCAATACCAGGAATCAGGTCCAGCTCGCTGGCAGTGGTTTTGCGATCACGCACCAGCCTGTGATAAGTGATAGCAAAGCGGTGGGCTTCGTCCCGGACCCTTTGCAGAAGCTTGAGGGCTTCGCTGCTGCGCGAAAGATTGATGGTTCCATTTTCCCGGTGGATGGTCTCCTGCTTTTTGGCCAAGCCGATGAGTTGGGTTTCATGCAAACCCAGTTCAGAGAGGACGGCTCGGGCGGCGGAAAGTTGACCGGCCCCACCATCAACCATGACCAGGTCCGCAGTTGGTAAACCTTTTTCCACCAGCTTGCCGTAGTAGCGGCTGAGCACTTCGGCCATGCTGGCAAAATCATCAATTCCTTCCACGGTTTTGATCCTGAAGCGTCGGTAGCGGCTTTTGAGGGGCTTGCCTGCTTTGAAAAAAACCAGGGACGCCACAGTCTCCTTGCCTTGAAAGTTACTGATATCAAAGCACTCAATGGTATTGGGTGTGGTGTGCAGGTCCAAGGCTTCCTGCAGTTGAATGTCTGCGGGGGTGACCTTTATCAATCTGGACTGGTGGTGTAATTCGTGTTTCAGGAGAATTTCCCGAAGCTTGAAGGTGGCGTTGGTGTGCGCCAGTTCCACTGCATCCTTTTTGGCGCCTCGTTGGGGCAGCTTCAATTGCACTGGCCGCTTTCTCTGCTCGCTGAGCCAGGCCTGCCAGCTGGGTCTGTCATCCACATCATGGCTGAGGTAGATTTCTCCGGGAATATCTCCCGCGCGCGAGTAGTACTCTCTGAGAAGTTGGGCCATGAAGACATCCAGACCGCTTTCCAGTTTATCTGCCAGCAGGAAGTGTAAAGAAGAAAGGATCTTACCCCCCCGGACCCGAATAATGACTCCGGAAGCATCTCCTCTCTCCCGGGCCACGGCACATAAATCACAGTTGCCCTGGACGCCGGATACGGGGCGGGCCTTGTCTGTGGTTTTCTCCAACTGTTCAATCAAATCCCTGACTTTTGCGGCTTCTTCAAATTGGAGGCTTTCACTGTGTTGCTGCATATCCTTCTGCAGCTCAGCCACCACTTCGGAGTCACCACCATCCAGAAAACGAACCAGCTGGCTGACTTTCTTTCCATATCCCTCAAGGGAATCATACCCTACGCAGGGTGCGCTGCACCGGCCTATCTGATAATCCAGGCAGGGGCGAGGTACTGTATTTTCCGGGAGATCCAGATGGCATGTGCGGACCTGGAAGGCTGCAGCGCCAAAATTAAGGGTATGCCGCATGGCGTGCACATTGGTGAAAGGTCCGAAATAACGGGCTCCATCTTCCTCAATGCGGCGAACTACGGAAATACGCGGGAAAGGCTCATTGAGGCTTACTCGTAGGTAAGGGTATGATTTGTCATCCTTCAAACGGATGTTATAGAGAGGTCTGTATTCTTTGATCAGCTGGTTTTCCAGCACGAGGGCATCAGCATCAGTATCGGTGACGATGTAATCAAAATCATCGATCTGTTTGACCAGAAGTTTGGTTTTGGCGTCTTTGTCTCCCCCAGTATGGAAATAAGACCGCACCCGGTGGGTTAAGAGTTTGGCCTTACCCACGTATATCACTTTGCCCTGCTTGTTCTTGTGCAGATACACGCCAGGGGCCTCGGGCAGAAGGGCGAGCTTCTTTTCCAGGTCCAATTCTTCCTTATCTGCTTTAGCTTCCCTTGACATTGCCACACATTCCTATTAGATTCCCGCGCCTGTGAGTCCCAAACGGAGGTTTATAAGGTGCCACACCATAAAAGTTGTAAGAAACGCCTGATCACGAGCCAGAAGAGCAACGTGCGCAACAGCCAGAACCGTGCTGCCATGCGTACTGCTTTCAAGCAGTTCCGCTCCACCATTGGTGAAGCAACCGATGAGCAAAAGGTCATCGAACTGCGTAAGATGTACAGCATGATCGACACCAATACCCGCAAGGGTTTGATGCCTCGGTCCCGTGCTGCCCGTCTGAAGGGTCGCTTCGCGGCTGCTGTCGCAAAGTAAGGCGCTCGAGCTCCCTGGCCGGCTACAAACCAAGGCCAGGAAAAGAATCAGAGGGCTCGCCTCAAGGAGGGCCCTCTTTCTTGCGCCTATTAACGTCGTTTTTTTAGCGAGATCTACCAATTAAAAACCTTTAGGAAAGTTCAGCCAGTCCCTGCAGCACATGGGTTAGGCCATACATTCCCGGTTTGCTGGTGGCCACAAAACGCGCGGATGGCAGAATTCCCCTCAAAAAAGCTTTTCTGGAATGGGCCCGATGGGTCAGCACCAGGGTTTCTTCGGCATCACTGAAGGTCCACGTGTGTTCCCCGATGGTTCCACCGAGCCTCTGGCTATGGGTGATCACCTGAGATTCCGAATTCCGGTGGCTCTTGTACACTGTCTCCAGGTGCCGGGCTGTGCCGCTGGGTTTGTCCACTTTGGTGATGTGGTGAGTCTCAATTTGTTCAGCATCAAATCCCGCAGGAAGCGTTTTGGCCAGTAGTTGCAATAACATCTGCAGGGCGGGAATCCCCACGCTGAAATTAGCTGCATGAACGACCGGAAACTTTTTGGCATACGCCAACAGGTTGACGGTTTGGTTTTTGGAAAACCCTGTGGTTCCAGTCACCAGTGGAGATCCTAAGACCATGGCTTGCTGCAAAAGCCCGTCCAAGGCTGGAGCCAGGGAGAAATCCAGGATCACACACCCGTTGGGCAGTTTCTCCCCCATCTCATCCTGACCAATGAGCGGCAGGGTGGCATGAAAAGATCCAACTATTTGCCCCCGGCCTTTCTCGGTAACAAGGCCGGCCAACTGGATATCATCGGCGGCGGTGACCAACTCGGTGATCAATTTCCCCATGCGGCCTTCTGCGCCATGAACAACTGCCTGGATCACGCACGGCCCTCCGGTTTCATAAGATCAGATTTCATTAGTTCGGCCAAGGTTCCTTCGTAGAATTGCAGCAGGTAAGTCAGGCTCGCTTCCACCACGGGCATCAGTGGCAACCGGGGATCCCGATGGCACAATCCAGCCAGACAGAGAAGTTCTTTCACGGGAACCGGATTGGACTCGATAAAACAGGCATTGGTGACGGGATCGAATGCTCGGGACAAGGGCCAGGCTTGGTTGATATCACCGGCAGCCCATGCGTTCCAGAACCGAACCATGGCGCCTGGCAGAAGGTTGCTCACCACACTGATGGCTCCGCGCCCGCCCATGCCAAAAATATTAAAATTCAATCCATCATCGCCTGAGAAAACTTTCATGTCGCAAATGTCGATGGCTCTTTCAATCTGGGCCAGATTGCCACTGGCTTCTTTTAAAGCCACAATGTTGGGCTCCGCAGATAATTCCGCTGCCGTTTCCGGAAGGATGTTCACCGCTGTACGCCCAGGCACGTTGTAAAGCACCAGTGGGATTTCCACAGCACGCGCCACAGCCCGATAATGGGCCACCAGGCCATGCTGCTGGGGCTTGTTGTAGTAGGGTGAAATCAGCATGGCCGCATCGGCGCCCCACTGTTTCACTTTCCGGGTCAATTCCAAAGTTAACGCTGTGCTGTTGCTGCCACTGCCGGCAATGACTGAGCATTTCCCGGCACACATCTCCACAGCGGATTTGACGAGGTATTCCCGCTCTGTGTTACTGAGGACACCGGCTTCCCCGGTGCAGCCCACCGGGACGACTCCAGAGACTCCAGCGTCAATCTGGCGTTGGACCAGGGTTCGCCAGGCGTTGTGATCGACAGCCTGCCCTGCAAAGGGCGTGACCAAAGCCGTGTAAATCCCGTCGGGCATTTCCCAAATCTTTTCAGCCATTAATCTGGACCTTTCCTCGAAAACTTGTAACAGCCGGACCGCGCAGCAAGAGTTTCTGGCGGGTGAAATCAACACTCACCTGCAGTTGATCTCCACCACGTGTGTGTAATTTGACGGGACTTTCAAGCAGACCCAGTTGGCACAGTACCACCGCAGTGGCGGATGCGCCAGTGCCACAAGCCAGGGTTTCATCTTCTACGCCCCGTTCATAGGTGCGCAACATATTCTCCCCTGATTCGGCATTCAGAGATACGAAATTTACATTGGTTCCCGAGGGTGCAAAAAGCTCATGGTTACGATAATGGCTGCCCCAGCGGCAGACGTCCACATGAGCCACATCGGGCACAGGAATGACCAGGTGCGGCACGCCAGTATTGCAGGTGTGATGAGCGCTGAATTCCTGGGGCCCCAGGTCTACGTTGAGTTGCAGATCTTTCCAGGCGGGAAGACTGACTTCCACATCCTCAGGTCCAAATACCGTTCCCTCAAGGAGGCCGGAATAAGTATCGAAATGCATCTTGGTTTCGGCCAGACCGGCGGCTTGGGCAAAAGCCACGCTGCACCGTGCTCCGTTGCCACACATTTCGGCTTCATACCCATCAGCGTTGGAGTAGATCATGCGAAAAGCGGCTGAAGCTGAAGAAGGGGAAGCGATGATGATCAGGCCGTCAGCTCCCACTCCGGTGCGCCGATCGCAAAGGGCCATGATGTGTTCAGGTGTGAGAATCTGGCCTTCCAGGTCCCGTTGGTCAATCATGACAAAGTCGTTTCCGGCTCCGTGCATTTTGGTGAAATTCAAGGCCGAGCTCATTTTTCCTCCGGCGGTACGTCTGGATTCAGATTTTGCAAAGAGTCTGCCAGGGCAGCACTAAGGCTGTCCAGGGGAGCCGGTGCCGGTGGTGGCGCAGTCCAGGCAGTCAGGGAGTCAGTCCAGGCCGGCAGCAGGAAGTGAGCAGAAAGGCCAGGCTCGAGCGCCACATCCTCCAGAACAACCCATGGTTCCAGATACCAAAGGACGGAATCCGCGAGAGTCGTTCCGGCTTCAAAAAGCAAGGTGTCGGGGATCGCACTGAAACTACTGTCCCGGTCCATGTCCACGAAGGCGATGATCCGGTTGTTGCCGGGAGGAACGTCTTCTATGACTCCCCCACTATCGGGATAGAGGTAACCAAATATTTCCTGGCCCGGGGCCACCGGGCTGGGATAATACCCCGTATCGGCATCGGTTATGGACATGGCCCAAGCCATGACCGTGCCATCATATGAAGGGGCCTCAAAAGCATCGGCAAACATTGTGCCGGGTGTGTTGGTGGGGTACAGGGTCAATACCCCGGCGGTGCTGGTTCCGGTAATAGCATCCACCAGCAAGGTGTCTGGCAGTAGACGCTGGGGATCTTTTTCTCCAGGCCGTAAATTGTTATCGTCATCCTTGAAAGCCCGTACCAGAAAAGGGCCACTGGGTACGGGAAGCCAGTCGAAGCGGTACACACCCTGGTCGTCGGTCACGGTGCGCCGGATGATGGGGCGCCGATAATACTCAACACTATCAGGTTGGAGGCTGTAGAGCTCTACCACTCCGTTGTTCAGAGGGCCCTCTTCATAAAGAAGAACTCCAGCCAAAACGCCCGAGGCAATGGTGTCGGTGGTAGCCAAGGGGAATCGGCGGCTACGGTTGTTTTTGACCTTGTGAGCGTCTCGCATACCACCGGCAATTTCCACCACAATTAGAGTGTCAGCCGGCAGCGGAGATTCAAGAAAAATCTCAGCTTCTATGGCACTGTGCCATTTAGTTTTGCGGATGCGTTGGTCAGGGAAAAAGTACAACCAGGAAAAGGCATTGGCCCGGTCCATCTTTTCCGAAAAGGTGAATCTCAGAACCGAAATTTCACCCAGGTTTGTGGACCCGGAATCAGGATTAATGGAAACCAGGTGGGGCGGTGTGGAATCCACCGGCCCACCCGGAGGAGGTTCAACCACGGCGCAACTCACCACCAGGACAAGACCGATGACCAAAAGCAATAGGGCAACGGTACGAGGTCCTGGTTGGATGGTGATGTGTCGCCTGGGGTCTTTGATGCCTTACCCCTTACGTAGAACAGTATCAATGATGGCGCGCTGGGCGTGCATGCGGTTTTCCGCTTCATCAAAGACTACAGAGTGAGGGCCGTCCATCACTTCGTCAGTGATTTCCTCGCCCCGATGAGCAGGCAGGCAATGCAAAACGATGTGGTCTTTATCTGCCTTGGCGCACAATTCGCTGTTGATCTGGAAGGGTGCAAAGTCGTTCCGACGTTTCACCGCTTCTTCTTCCTGGCCCATGCTGTAAAAAGCATCGCCATAAATGACGTGGGCGCCTTCGATGGCTTCTTTGGGATCGTGGGTGATCATGAAAGAGGCACCGGCAGCTTCGGCCTTATTCATCACGCCTTCGTCGGGAGTGTAACCTTCGGGGCAGGCCAAAATGAAGTTGAAGGGGAAACGGATGGCAGCGTTGAGCCAGCTGTTGGCCAGGTTGTTGCCATCACCAACCATCACTACATTTTTGCCTTCGATGGTGCCGAGGTGCTCTTCGATAGTCAGAATGTCGGCCATGACCTGGCAGGGGTGGGTCAGGTCCGTCAGCCCATTGATGACAGGAACGCTGGCGTGTTTGGCCAGTTCCTGGACTTCATTGTCGTCAAACCAACGGATCATGATGGCATCAGCAAATCGGCTCATGACCTGGGCTACATCGTAAACGTTTTCACGGGTTCCCATGCCAATTTCCTTGTCAGTGATGAAGAGAGACTCTCCACCGAGCTGGCGCATGGCCACCTCAAAGCTGACCCGGGTCCGCAGACTGGGTTTGGCAAAAACACAAGCCAACACATGGTTGGTGTAAGTGTGAGGCAGCTCATGATTGCGAGCCAGGGGCTTTTGGGCCTTGGCCAAATCAAGGATGCCTCTCAAGTCAGCGTAACTGTGATCATCGATTGCCAGGAAATCCATCTTGTTTGCCACGTCAAATCCTCCAGGTCAAAGTTAAGGCTATTTAAGGTCGAGCCAAAAATAGCCCTTTGAAACGGTGTGTCCAATCAAAGAATGTACCTTGAAAGATCCTGGTCCTGGATAATGTCCGTCAAACGCTCCTGGACAAATTCCCGGTCAATATTGACGGTCCCCTGGAGGGTCACCGGAACGTTGAACAAAAGCTCGTCCAACAGTTGAGCCAGAACAGTTTGCAGCCTTCGGGCGCCGATGTTTTCCATGCGTTTGTTGAGTTCTGCCGTGAGCCGGGCCAGTTCTTCCAGGGCGTCTAAAGTGAAGTTCAGAGTACATCCGTCCACTTTAAGCAGGGCCTCATATTGCTTGGTCAGAGAGCCCTCGGTGTCGCGCAGGATGCACAGGAAGTCTTCTTCAGTCAGGCTGGTGAGCTCCACACGAATGGGGAAACGCCCCTGCAGCTCGGGAATCATATCACTGGGCTTGCTCATATGAAATGCCCCGGCGGCGATAAACAGAATGTGGTCAGTCTTGACAGGACCGTGTTTGGTGCTGACTGCGCTGCCTTCCACAATGGGCAAAAGGTCGCGCTGCACACCTTCCCGGCTGACATCGGGACCGCTGCCCCCACCTCCACCGGCAATCTTGTCGATTTCATCCAGGAAGATGATCCCACCATTTTCCACCAGCTCGATGGCCTGGGTTAAGATCTGATCCATGTCCAGCCGGGCTTCGGATTCAGATTCATGCAGGATGCGTCTGGCTTTGGCCACGGTGACTTTTTTGGTGGTTTTCTTTTTGGGAAAAAGCCCTTTGATGCTTTCCCCAAAGGAAGCGTCAAATTCCTCTCCTGCCGAGGAGAAGATATTGGCAATGGGCATGGATGATTGTTCGGCCTGGATGCTCACTTCGCGATCTTCAAGCACCTTCTCTTTCAACTGGGTGCGAATCTTTTCCTGACTCCTGACCCACCGGGCTTTCCGGTCCGGATCTTCGTCCAGCCCGGTCAAAGGCGGAAAGAGAATTTCCACCAGCCGGTCTTCTACGGATTGGTCGATATCTTCCTGCACCCGCTCTTCTGCCCGGCGCCTCACCAAGGATATACTGTTTTCCAGGAGGTCCCGCACCATACTGTCCACATCGCGGCCCACGTAGCCTTTTTCGGTGAACTTGGTGGCTTCCACCTTGAGAAAAGGCAAGTCGGCCATCTGGGATAAGCGTCGGGCAATCTCGGTCTTGCCCACTCCGGTGGGACCAATGAGAATAATATTATTGGGCACCACTTCCCCGCGGATATCTTCGGGCAGTTGCATGCGTCGCCAGCGGTTTCTTAAAGCAATGGACACCGCTTTTTTGGCGTCATTTTGGCCAATGATGTAGCGGTCCAGCATCTCTACGATTTCAGGGCAGGTCCACATGCCTGCAGTTTCTATTTGTTTGATCCTCATTCTGATTTTCCTTCATTTTCGGCCGTCAGTACGGTGATGTTTGTATTGGTGTAAATGCAAATGTTGCCGGCAATTTCGAGACCTTTTTGGCAGATGCTTTCAGAGCCCAGGTCTGTGTTGTCCACCAGGGCCCGGGCGGCAGCCAGGGCGTAAGGACCTCCGGAGCCGATGGCGGCCACCATGTCGTCAGATTCAATGATGTCACCATTGCCGGACACCGTGAAAATATCTTTGTTGTCCATGACAATCATCATGGCTTCCAGGCGGCGTAGAAATTTATCATTGCGCCACTCTCGGGCCATCTCCACCGTGGCTCGCTTGAGGTGCCCATGGTAGCGTTCCAGATGGCCTTCAAATTTTTCAAAGAGAGTGAAGGCGTCGGCTGCTCCTCCAGCGAAACCAACCAAAACCTGACCCTTAAAAAGAGGGCGCACTTTCACGGCACCGTTTTTGGCAACGGTATTTCCCAGAGTAACCTGACCGTCACTGCCAATGGATCCAACACCATCTCGCAAAACGGCCAACACTGTTGTGGATCTTACCTTCATGAATCATTCTCCTGTTTATTTTTGCTGCGAGCCCGGGGATGGGCATTGGTGAAACTTTCCTTCAACCGGCCCCGGCTCAAATGTGTGTAAATTTGGGTTGTGGATAAATTCTGATGCCCTAACAATTCCTGAACCACCCTGATACCCGCTCCACCCTCCAGCAGATGCGTGGCAAAACAATGCCGCAGGGTGTGAGGTGATACGCCGCTGACTCCTGCCAGTTCCCCCGCGTAATGGGCCACTCTGTTTTGCACCGTGCGCCGGGCAATGCGGCTGCCCCGCCGTCCTTCAAATACGGGCAGGGCCAATTCCGTTGATTGGGCTGCTCCACCTTGGTAGCGCAACCATACATCCGGATCCAGCCGCATCTCAAGGTAATCATGAAGAGCGGTTTTGGCGCATCCCGCCAGGGGTAAAATTCTTTCGCGATTGCCCTTACCCAAGACCCTAACCCGTCCATCGTTCCAATTGATGCTTCCCAGGTTCAGGGCAACCAATTCAGCAAGCCTCAATCCCAGGCCATAAATCAATTCCAACATGGCTTTATCCCGGCACCCCATCAAGCTGTCGGTCTTGGGTTGGGCCAACAATTGTTCCGTTAATTCCAGATTCAAATCCTTGGGTAAAAGCTTTTCCCGGCCGCCTTTGCCGTGACTCAAATTGTCAGGCACCTTTTCCAGCACATGGGTCACCAATAGGTATTTATAGAATGAGCGGATGGCTGCCAGATGGCGGTCCACAGTAGTGCGGCGTCTCTGGAGTTTTCGCAACAGAGCCAAATGCCCCCGCAGCAGGCCACGCTGGTCTTCAAGCTTGCTCAATTGCTGGGCATCAACAGGAAGTTTGAGAATTCCGAATGCACAGGCCGTTTCCAGAAAAGATGAAACGTCGCGACCATAAGCTTCGATGGTGTGAGAACTGACTCCCTGTTCGATTTCCAGAGACCGGAGATATGGTTCCAGCACTTGTTCGAACATCGGACCTCCACTCTACCCGCATGAACCAGGCAAGAATATCAGACAAGCTGATCGGCGTTGGTGGAAACCCAGGCTTCCATGGCTTCCACCGCTCTTTGAGCTTTGGCTTCTTTGCGAAACTTTTTGCCCCGCACCCTGGGCACAAGATCAGGCAAAAGTCCAAAGTTGGCATTCATGGGCGAAAAGCGTTGGCTGGTTTGATCAAAAAGAAAACGCCCCAGCAAGCCGCCCATCATGGTGGTTGAGGGCAAGGGTTCCAAGGTCTTTTCTTTTAATCTGGAGACCAGTTTCCAGGCGGTTAACAAACCGGAAGCGATGCTTTCCACGTAGCCTTCCACACCAGTCATTTGTCCGGCTAAAAAGACATCCGGCCGTTCAGGCAATGAGAAATCTCTCTTAAGGGCCCTGGGCGTGTCCAGATAGAAGTTCCGGTGCATTTGCCCAAAACGGACAAATTCGGCTTTTTCAAGCCCGGGAATTTGCCTGAATACTCTCTTCTGCTCACCAAATTTTAAGCGGGTTTGAAAGCCCACGAGGCCGAACAGTGTGCCTTCTGTATTTTCCTGGCGCAATTGAATTACGGCGTGAGGCCGACGCCCGGTTTTGGGGTCATCCAAGCCCACCGGCCGCATGGGGCCGAAAGACATGGATTGGGGGCCACTGGCTGCAATCTCTTCAATGGGTTGGCAGCCTTCAAAGAGGTCGGCCCGGTCAAAGTCATGGACTTCAGCTTTTTCAGCGGAAAGGAGATTCTGGTAAAGATTTTCGTATTGCTCGGCATTTAACGGGGAATTCCAATAGTCGCTGTCGCCTTTGCCATAGCGAGCCGCTCGAAAAAGAATATCTGTATCCAGACTTTCAGCGGTGACCGTTGGAGCAATGGCATCAAAGAAATGCAAAGCAGGAGTACCCGTTAGTTGGCCCAGCTGTTCCACTAATTCAGGAGTGGTCAGAGGGCCGGTGGCTAACAAATAACAGTGGTTTTCACGAAAGGGAAGATCCTGTACGTGGGTGCGCTCCAGAGTGATCAACGGATCGGCTTCCAGTTGTGCCAGAACCAGCCGACTGAATTGCCTCTTGTCCACGGCCAAAGCAGCCCCAGCAGGCACCGAAGTTTCCCGGGCATATTCCAGCAAACGGCACCCAAGCAAATCCAATTCCTTTTTAAGCAAACCGGAAGACGTGGATAGCACCGTGCTTTTCAGTGAATTGCTACAGACGATTTCCGCTACATCGGCACCCTCATGGGCTGCCGTAGTCTGACCTGGTCGCATTTCCAGAAGCCGAACTTTGATGCCAAAGCGAGACAGTTGAAACGCTGCTTCACACCCAGCAAGACCGGCCCCAACAATGGTCACCGCAGCCTCGGGTAAGCTCATTCAGAATCTCCGCCTTCAGGCTTCACAACCTTCTTGGTGACCTTTTTCTTCGTGACCTTTTTCTTGGTCACTTTCTTTTTGGTAACCTTCTTCTTAGTCGTCTTTTTCTTGGCCGTTTTCTTCTTGGTGGCTTTTTTACGGGTAGTTTTCTTCTTTGTACCCTTGCGCTCGGCAGCGTCTTTCAACAGTGCGAGAGCGTCTTCCAAAGTGACGTCCTCAGGATCCCGACCTTTGCCAATGGTGGCATTAACTTTCTGATGGCTTACATAGGGGCCATAGCGGCCCTTCAAAACCTGAAGGTTCTCCCCTGACTCGGGATGAACGCCCAGTTCTTTCAGGACCGTCTTCTTGTTTTTGTTTTTTATTTTCTCCAGGGCTTCTTCCATGCCGATGGAGAAAAGCGTGTCCACAGATTCCACACTGACAAAAATCCGGTTCAGTTCCACATAAGGACCAAATCGGCCCAGCCCGGCGCGTACGGGTTTGCCCGATTCCAAATCAATCCCGATTTCCCGGGGAAGACTCAGCAATCGCAAGGCAAACTCCATATCAATGCTGCTTTGGTCGGTGCCTTTGCCAAGGCTGATGCGTTTGGGTTTTTTATCACCCTCCTGCTCTCCCAGCTGGAGATAAGGTCCGAAAGGACCGGTCAGGGCGTAAATGTTTTGCCCTGTTTCAGGGTGCACACCGATAGGCTCTTTGCTCTTATCCCGAGCCACAATGAGGTCAAGGGCCTTTTGGGCATCAAGTTCATCAATGAGCAGGTCCACAGGCAACGTGGCGCTGCGATCTTCATCACCCTCAACTTGCACGTAGACGTAGTTGCGACCGATACGCAGGACAATGGCCCCACCGGTTTTGGGGTCGGTCCCAACCATGATGCGAGGGAATTCGATGAGGGGCAATTCTTCCTCAATGGCTTTTTCCAACCCACGCTGGTTGTCTTCACTGCCTCGGTAGAAACGATCCAGGAATTGAATCCAGTCAAATTTACCTTCAGCAATCAGATCCAGTTCACTCTCCATCAGAGCCGTGAATTTGGTGTCCACATAGGTGCTGAAGTGTTGTCGCAGCAGATGAGTAACAGCGATACCAATGTAAGACGGGATCAGAGCCCCACCTTTTTTGGTTACGTAATCGCGGGTCTGGATGGTGCTGATGACAGTGGCGTAGGTGGAAGGGCGGCCAATGCCTTCATCTTCCAATTTTTTGATGAGCGAGGCTTCTGTGTAACGGGCAGGAGGCTGCGTTTCATGGTGAACCGGCTCAACCCTTGTGATATCAACAGAGGGCGTGCCCGGCTCGAGTGTTCCAGCAGGAGCCCCGATTTTCATACCTTCAGCCAGGTTAGGGAGCAAGGCGTCTTTGCCTCTGTCCCCATACACTTTGAGGAAGCCGGGAAATTTGACAATGGAGCCGTTGGCCCGGAAGATCAGGGATCGATCCGTGGTTTTGGCCAGGAAATCCACTGCGGTTTTGTCCAACTTGGCATTGGTCATCTGGGAGGCCACGGTGCGATTCCAGATCAGGGTATAAACACCCAATTCTTCCGAATCCAAATAAGAGCGCATCACTTCAGGGGTGCGGGCAATATCCGTGGGACGGATGGCCTCATGAGCCTCCTGGGCGCCTTTGCTTTTGGTTTTGTAGCGCCGGGGACCATCTGTATAATCGGCCCCATATTGGCTATTGATCAAAGTCTCGGCTTCGGCCAGAGCTTTTTCACTGAGGGTGAGTGAATCAGTACGCATGTACGTGATCAAACCCTCACGAATGCCTCCAGAAAGGGCAATACCTTCATAAAGTCTTTGGGCCACTCGCATCACTCTTTGCGGGGAAAGTCTCAGGCGGCCACTGGCAGCCTGCTGCAAAGTCGAGGTTGTGAAAGGTGGCGAGGGCCTTTGGGTGGTTTCTTTGCGGGTGATGCTGTGGACGGTCCAGGGAACTTCCTGCTTGGCAGCGGTGGCCAGTTGGCCGGTCAATTCTTCGTGCAGGTGGATTCTGGTTTGGGGATTTTTCAAATCCCCTGTATCAGGATCAAAATCTTTGCTACCGGCCAGCTTGGTATCATCCACACTGGTCAGTCTAGCGCTGAAGGGAAGTTCGTCCCCCACCAGGTCTGCTTCCACGTCATAGTATTTGGAGACATGGAATGCCTGGCGCTCTTCTTCTTTTTCCACCACAAGGCGGACAGCCACACTTTGCACCCGGCCCGCAGAGAGCTTCGTACGCACTTTTTTCCACAACACTGGAGAGAGGCTGTATCCGAAAAGCCGATCCAGAATCCGGCGACCCTCCTGGGCTCTCACCAGTTGCATATCCACTTCACGGGGATTGTCCAATGCTTCCTGGATGGCTGATTTGGTAATCTCGTGGAAGCTGATGCGCCGCACGGGGACCTTGGGCTTCAACACTTCCAAAAGGTGCCAACTGATAGCCTCACCCTCGCGATCCTCATCCGTCGCGAGTAAGATCTCATCAGCGTTTTTGACTAGTTTTTTAAGCTCGGCCACCTGGGCTTTGCTATCTTTGGAAACCACGTAAATGGGTTCGTAGTCATTGTCCGGGTTCACACCCAGACGGGCCCAGGACTCTTTCTTGAATTTGGCAGGAATTTCACTGGCGCCCCCAGGCAAATCCCGGATGTGTCCATAGCTCGAAGAAACCTCGTATTCCTTACTCAGGAACCGAGTGATAGTGCGGGCTTTGGCTGGGGACTCAACGATAATCAACTTCAAGAGAAAATCCTTCCCTAGTGGGCCATGTTAAGAAAAAGCCGGGCGCACCCGGCTGAACGATCATTGAAAAGCCGGCCTTAATGCCGACTTTCAAAACCCTCTGAAGCCCCGCCGGTCATGCCGGGTCTTTCAGAACGAAACAAGACCTGTTCGATGACTGCTTCCAGATCAGACGAGGTCATGGGTTTGATAGCAATAAATGACGAATATTGCAACAAGGCTTCCATTTGCGCCCTGTTGATCTGGCCTGCATTGACCAGTTGAACCAGGTAACCAATACCCTCATGGGTGATATAGTCCTGTTCACTTTCACTGAAAACCCGGTAGGCATACTCCGACGGTGATTCCGGCAAAGGTTCATGATCCAGGCTCCGGTCGTGATAAGCATTCCAATGAGACTCGATCCAGTCCAGTAATCCGTGAACATCGCCTTCATCCAAACCAGCATCGGCAACCTTTTCCTGGATGCGATTACGGCTTGGAGGCCCTTCCTCCCCATGGGTGGACAGAGCTTCCAGCAAGATGATCAACAGATGTTTCAGACGGTCGCGTTCAGGATCCATAGATGCTTTTCCTCACAGTTGGTCTCGATTAACGGAGTCTATTCAAATACAGGGACACTCAATTGTCCAGTATTCACTTTCCGCAACATTTTTTGTATTTCCTGCCACTGCCGCAGGGACAATCGTCGTTCCTGCCCACTTTATCCATGTCGCGTTGCACCGGACGGTTGTCCGAAGGGTGCTCGGGACCCTTCGGAGCCGGGTCCACTGATGAACCTTGATTATAGGCTGAAGCCTCCTGGTGGCTGGTCTGGACTTTTTCAACCTTAGTCTCGGGAACGGGATCACGTTGGACAATTTCCGCCCTCATGAACAAGCTTATGGCTTGCCGCCCAAGACTATCCATCAGAGCGCTAAACATCTGGAAAGCTTCTTTTTTGTACTCAATGAGTGGATCGCGCTGGCCATAAGAGCGCAGCCCAATACCACTGCGCAATAGAATCAGCTCATTAAGGTGATCCCGCCACTTTTCGTCCAGAATCTGCAACAGGACGTATTTCTGCAACTGCCCAGCAACGTCACTGCCCAGACGTTCTATTTTCGCGTCGTATTTATCCTGGGCCTTTTCGGTGAGCAACTCCAGCACGGCGGCAAAGCCCGTAGTAAGGTGTTCGTCACTTTCAAGAGGCAAAGGCAAAAGAAAAGTAGCCTGGTAATTGAGAGCCATGGTTTTCATGTCCCAGAAATCGGGGGCATCATCTTCGGTGGCCGATTCGTAGAATATACCTTCCACAGCCCCGGCGAAGAATTCGTTGAAATCTTCACTTAGGTCGCTGCCTTCCACGGCGGCGCGGCGCAGACCATAAATGACTTCCCGTTGCTTGTTGACCACATCATCGTATTCCAGCAGATGTTTACGAATCTCGTAGTTCTGAGTCTCGACCCTGACCTGGGCTTTTTCGATGGCCTTGGTCACCATACTATGGGTGATGACCTCCCCTTCTTCGACTCCCAGCTTATCCATCACTTTGATAATACGATCGGGGCTGAACAGCCGCATCAGATCATCTTCAAGACTTAGGAAGAAGATGGCAGCACCGGGATCACCCTGGCGGCCCGCACGTCCACGAAGCTGCCGATCAATGCGCCGACTCTCATGGCGTTCGGTTCCGATGATCATAAGGCCGGAGTCTTGACCTTCGTACATTTCGGGTTCCAGGTTGGGATCGTTGGGCCATTTCTCAGGTAACTCGAGAATGCCATGCTGCAATTTAATATCCGTACCCCGACCAGCCATATTGGTGGCAATGGTCACAGCTCCCATTTGTCCGGCTTCGGTGACGATTTCAGCCTCTGCCTTGTGTTGCTTGGCATTCAGTACATTGTGGTTAATACCCCGCATTTTCATCAGCCGGCTCAAAAGCTCGCTGACTTCCACGGTGGTGGTACCAACCAGGACAGGCAGGCCCAGCTTGTGCAGCCGCTCGACCTCGCTGATGATGGCCTTGTACTTCTCTTTTTTGGTTTTGTAGATCACATCGTCCATATCGTTACGGACAATGGGCCTGTGGGTGGGAATAACCACCACATCCAAGTTATAAATGCCGTTAAATTCAGCCTCTTCAGTTTCAGCGGTTCCAGTCATGCCGGAAAGTTTTGAATACATGCGGAAGAAGTTCTGAACAGTTACCGTGGCCAGGGTTTGGGTTTCTTTCTGAACTGCGAGGCCTTCTTTGGCCTCCAAGGCCTGGTGCAAGCCTTCGCTGAATCGGCGGCCGGGTTGTAACCGTCCCGTGAAAGAATCCACAATGAGGACTTTGCCCTCCTGGATCACATACTCTACATCTTTGGCATACAGACTGTGGGCGCGCAACAGCTGATCAACGTTGCTGATGCGTTCATTTTTCTCCGCGTATTTCTGTTCAATTTCACCAATGGCCTTGGCTTTGTCCTCTTCTGTCATATCCTCGCTGTCCTGGATTTCTCCAGAATTTTCCGCAAGGTCAGGCAGGACAAAGAAATCAGCATCCTGCTGGGACATTAGTTCGCGGCCCTTTTCCGTCAGGTCCACATGGTTGTTCTTTTCTTCCACCACATAGAGCAGATCCTTGTCAGCCTCCCACATGGCCTTGTCGCGCATAAAGGCTTCTTCTGTGCGCTGAATTTTCTCGAGAACCCCAGGAATTTGGCAAAGCTTCCGGAAACGTGGATTTTTAGGAGCCCCATGGCTGATTTGCAAAAGAATAAGCGCCGTTTCATCATCAATTTTTAATTCCCCATCACCTTCGGCGTTGCGCAAGGCTCGTTCGGCCTGGCTGACCCAGTCGTTGGTAAGGCGGGATTGATGCTTCACAACCGAAGCCACCATGGGTGCCAGGGCTTCAAATTGATGGGTACTCTTGTCCACTGCTCCACTGATGATCAAAGGTGTACGGGCTTCATCAACCAATACCGAATCCACCTCATCGACGATGGCATAATGGAAGTCGCGGTGCACCAGGTGCTCGGCGTGCAGAACCATATTGTCACGCAGGTAATCAAAACCAAATTCGTTATTGGTGCCGTAGGTTACATCACAGCCGTAGGCTTCCCGGCGCTCTTCAGGGCTCATTTGGCCCAGGATATAGCCAACCTTGCAGCCCAGGAAATCCAAAACGCCACCCATCCACTGGGCATCACGTTGGGCCAGGTAATCATTGACGGTCACCAGGTGAGCGCCTTTTCCGGGCAGGGAGTTGAGATATAAGGGCATGATCGCCACCAGGGTCTTACCCTCACCGGTGGCCATCTCTGCAATTTTCCCGCTGTGCAGGACAATGCCACCAACGATTTGCACATCGTAAGGAATCATTTCCCATACTTGGTCCTGATTCCAGACCACCCATGAAGCTTTGCGCTCAGTCAGGCGGCGGCAGGCTTCCCAGACAACCCCAAAAGCTTCAGGCAACAAATCATCAAGGGACTCTCCCCCTTGGTGTCGTTCCTTAAATTCTTCCCTCTTGGCACGCAACTCTTCATCGGACAGAGCTTCATACTGTCCTCTGACGGCTTTGACCTGCTCCAGAATGGGCTGCAGCTTAGCCATGTCTTTGTTCTTTTTTCCGAAAACTTTTTCAATGAAGCCCAGAAGCCCGTTGGCCATGGGGACACTCCTCAGGTTATAGGATGGACATTTTCGTCCGTATTATTCAAATGAGTGAACGTCGCTACCTATGGAGATAAGTCGACTCTCACTGATAATCCAATGATAGATTTCCCGGTCGATCAGAACTTTTTCCACATAATGTCTGGTTTCGGGGTACCCTATCCAGGCTAGGAAAATATCATCACGGGTATTGTTCCCCAACTGTTTCTGCCATCGGGCCACCGCTCCGGGCCCTGCATTGTAGGCAGCCACGGTCAAATACGGATTGCCGTCGTAGCGCCTTCTGTTCTCTTCCAGAAGGGCATCACCTTTGGCAATGGAGACTGCAGCGCAACTCCAGTTGTCGGCACCGGGCCGGGCTCCCTTATCAGGGAAGTGAAAGGGCATGATCTGCATCCAACCCAAGGCTCCAGCCCATGAACGGACAGAAGGCTCAAAGAGAGATTCATTTCTGGCCACAGCCAAAAGCAGGGCCGGATCATTGCTGGCCTCCGATAAGGCCGTATGCACACTTCCGTCCCTGGGAAGGGGGTAAAGAAAGCAGAGCTTTTCCCGTTTTGTCAAACCCGTTTGCGCCATTGGGGTGGCAACGCCCACAATTCCACGCAAATCATCAGCCAAAAGAGAGAACCCCAGCATGGCATGCAACGCCCCAGGGTCGTCCAGCTTCTTCTTGGCCAGAGGAGACATGGGACTTATGGCAGTCAGGGACTTCCCGCCGCTAAGGTGGTGAATGTCTTTGTCCAGAGCCCAGCGCAGCAATGCTTCTTTTTCAAGCCTTGTCTTCATGAGCAAAGCCACAGCTTGCACCACCAGGTCTTCCTGAATAGCAAAATCCGGAGTTTCCAGTATTTGGGAAAGCAAGGCCTTGTATTGAATCTCGTTCTCTGTTTGCCGGTTGTCCAGAAGAGCCAGTCCCCATCTCGCCCATAATCCCCAGAGTGGAGTCCCCGTTGAGTGCTGGAATTCGTGTCGGCGTGGTTTCTGGACAGCCTGAATGGAAGCCGAGAGTCCTCTCTCAACAGGGCTGCGGTATTGGTCTTTGATATCGTCGCTGGCAGCGATTTCCGTTTTTGAAAGCCCCAGCTCCACTGACCAATGGCGAGTCTCCTCCAGGAAAACAGTTTTTTGTTCTCCGGAAAGATTATTGGTGGCCAGGTCATGAATTTCGAGGGCCTTCAGGGTATCGTTTTCCGCCAAAGCCAGAACGAGGGCCTGCTCCGCCCACTGGCGCAAGCGGCGGCGTTGTCCAGAGGTGCCAGAATTTTGCCCCGATTTTTCCAGGGCCAGAGTCAGATTGTTCAAACCTTCATTCCAGCGGCGGTTCAAAAGGTGAATCTCGGAAGCCCGTCGCAGGAGATCCATTTTCCAGCCGGCTTTTAAATCGGATCGTTGGGCCAGGGCTTCATAATGATCAGTCTGCCCGCGTTTGCTGGTGCGTTGCCCAGAGACCCACCACCCCTGAAGAGTGAAATCCTGGGGCGGGTTGGGGTAATTCTCCAGGTGATTTTTTAAGTTTAGTTTTTTAAGGAGCTTGGCCCCCAAACCGGCCTTCCGGGTTTCGGAGAAGGCTGAATCTTCAATGTCCCGTTCCAATAACCAATTCCTGCGCAGAACGGATAACTTTTGGGCATCCTTCTGAGAGTCCAGACTGGTGGGCAAAGCGGGGTATCCATTCAACCGCCGGTGGGCAGTCCACAGGACCCAGGCATTGCCCATATCATAGGTGCCCAGGTTTAAAGATGCATCCCAGAAAAGGTTCTCCGGCTGGATGGGTTCTTCCAACATGCGCCCAATGAGCCGGCTGCGCAGAGTCCATACAAAAACATCTCTGGTGGGCAGGCCCAACTTTTTATGTTGGGAGATCA
The DNA here is from genome assembly GCA_016744705.1 of Candidatus Krumholzibacteriia bacterium. GTDB lineage: Bacteria > Krumholzibacteriota > Krumholzibacteriia > LZORAL124-64-63 > LZORAL124-64-63 > LZORAL124-64-63. The sequence continues at coordinate 11,797 of JADGDU010000034.1, read as the reverse complement.
TGGTGTTGGCAATGTGGCGGGCCTCTTTCCAGTGCTTTTTTTCAAAGGCACGGAAAAAGCCCATGGACATTCTTTCGGCCAAAAGGTACTGGCCATCGGTGACAAGGGTGTCTGGCCAGTCCTGGAGTTGCTGGATGCGCAACCGATGCCACTGAACCCAGGATGCAGCATCGTCCTCATCGGCCATTGCTGCCAGGAGGCGAAGACTGAGATGAGGAGATTGGCTGTTTACGTTTTGGGATAGAATATCCAGGCCGGCAGAAGTCCAAACTGTGTCGACACTGGCTGTTTCAACCAACCCCACAGGGTAACCCCAGGCCAGTTCCACATCGGCCGGATCTGTGAGAGTACCCACTTGAAATTTCTGAATAAAAGGATCATAAACACTTTTGGCCGAAACACTGGCAAAAGAAAAGCTAATGAGAAGAATCGGCAGGATTAGACGTATTGTATTTAACATCACCGGATCAGCACCACCTTGCGCATGGATGAAAAGCTGGATCCTTCCAGCTTCAGATAATAGTTGCCGGCGGCCAAAGGCCGGCCCTGGTCGTCCAGGCCATTCCAAAAAATTTGGTACCGCCCGGCAGAACAATTTTGTTTATGAACCAGTCGCCCCCGCAGATCATAGACTTTCAGATTCGCTTGTTGGCCCTCTGGAACCTCCACCAGAAATTTGATACTGCCGGTGGATGGATTGGGGAAAGGTTGCTCCAGGTACCCAATGGCCCGAGCACCTTCATCAGGATAAACAACAATGCTGCGAGAGGCGACTTTTCCCTGAGGTCCAAGGAAAACCACGCGTAGCAAATGCCGGGTTAGCCCTAACGGGTGCAACTGATCTAAAATGTACCTTCGGGGTAGCAAATACCTGAGATTGCAATGCGCCAGGTGAATTTCCTGCCCATCCAAAGCGAAGAAACCTCCCCTTGCCGGATCAAAAAACTCCACCACCGGGTTGTCGAAAATATGTCCGGGAAAAGGGGCATCAAATTGGAGCCCTGCACCACATATAGCATTCCCCTTTTGCCATTGAACAGGGAAAGCAGATTCTGGGATTTGGCTGACCGGTTCCATTTTGGCCACAAACCATCCCCGCCAGCGCCATAGATAATTGCTGGAAAATTCCAATCTCAACCGCCAGGGCCCTTGTCCAGAGGTTGGCAGTGGCAGCACGTCGCAGCGCCACTGTGGGAGAAAGCCGTCATCCAGTACCAGCATGGAGTCGGCAAAAACAGATGATCCTCCGAGGCTGTTGTCTGACTCGGTTGAAATGACGGCATCCCAACCATCCACAGGCAGCGCCGGCACGGTGCTACCATCCGGTGCCTGCCAAAAAACAGCAGCGCCATCCATGACGGCCCCGGCGTGAAGGAATTCCACCTCCACGGCATGAGTCAGCTGGATGCCTGCCAAATCATCACCCACAGCAGGACTGATGAGAGCAGCCCTACCCCTTCTTCCATATTGGACATTGGGCCAGTTCGCAGAGGTGGACTCTTCCTCTCCTGTGCATGCCAACACTGCTGTGCCATCAGCAGTCAAAAAGGGAGCCTGATTCCAAAGGTGCCACTGGGTGTTGGATACGTCATTAGGAAGAGTCTGCTCCCAGAACGTCCAGCCAGGTTGCTGGAAATCGAAGATACTGTTTTTGGTGGTCCACACCCAGGGAAGGGTTTCTACTGGAAGATTTTGTCCATCTGCCAAAAACTGAAAATGGAAGGTGGTTATGGCCCCTTCGGCAGGTTGGTCTGGCGCCTCAAAATACACGGCTTCTATGGGTGACCAAATCCCAGAAGTTTGAGAAAGAAGAACGTTTTGAGAGAAAGCACCACCAGGAAAATGTCCTCCTCCTTCACCCGATACACTGATCGTACAGGACAGTTCACTGATGGGAAGGCCCAGGGAGCGTACACTCAATATCAATTGTGTTTCCGGGCCGGACATGACCTGAAATTCCAGATCGAGCACAAACTCAGCCTCAGAATCAGAAACATCAAAGGTCACCGAGGATCCGGAAGCGGTTATGTTTTCCATACTGATGCCCGATGGCCCGGTGTATCCTGCGGAACCAGGCAATGTAAAGGGCGTGAACATATTTACACTTAAAGGACCTGGGAATAAGTCCTCGCTGCGGCCATCATCTTCGCCATTCTTTAAGGCAAAATCATGATCTGCCTCCACAAGTCTGGCACGAAGATGGTATCCGGTATCATCATCGGAAATGTACCAGCCGTCGGGGACCGTTTCGTCCACATGGTAGATCAACATCTGCCCTGCTGGTATCCCTCCATCAAAGGGGAAGGTTGCTTGGGGATCCCTGGCTTCCATGAGGTAAAATTCAGATTCAAGGGGACCGGCTGACCACACTTGAACCGGAGGCAGCCCCTGACCGCGCCAGGCTGAAACAGTGCAAGGGGGATTGCCCGCCTGTGGGAAACGTTGGATGCTAGTCCAGCCCAACTGCCAGCAAGTGTAGGCATCTGGCAAAGCCGGGTTATTACCGTCTCCTGTACCCCAGGCTCCCGAGGCCATTAAACTGAATTTTCCCAAGCCACCAAGAGACCGAACGTCTACACCGCCAGATTCAGGGTGTAGCAATGGGTCGTATCGGTCTTCCATGCCCAGCAAATGTCCGGTTTCGTGTGCCCAAATGCCCAAGCCACTCTGTAAACTGGCCACGGCATAAAATGCGGCTTGCACACCACCACTTTCAACAGGTGGCTCGATGAAAAATTGGAGTGGTTGGATCAGGCCCAAGGCCGGATCGTTCTCCTGTCCAGGGGCGGAATGCAGGATGAGAACACCATCAACCTGTCCATCATCATCATCACTGCCAGGGATACCGTCTGGTCCATCCATATCCAGACGTCGAAATTCCAACCCCTGATCGGCCACCGCAGTGATCGCTTCCGTGGCCATGGCGCGGGTGCGGGTAAAACCAGCCAGCCCAACATCGGAATATGTTCGGCGAGCCCCAGCCAGTGGGACAAGCGGAGCAATGGTGATTTCCAATGCCATTTTTCCATCGGAAGCCACGTCAAAATAATTCTCCAGCGTATGCCCCTGCGAACCAAAGATGCGGGTGGACAGATTGTCCAGGGGATTCCAGTCGGAGGGTAATCGTTGGTCTGAAAAGTCAACGGGGATAACCAACAGTCCAAAACGTGCTGGGGCGTTAACCGATTTTTGTTGGGATTGGACATTCTTGGCAGAATGCCTACGGTCCGATCGCAGTCGGTGCAGCTCTGCAATATCTTCAGAATCGGTAGCCAATCCCTCAGTAGGAAAGCAGATGACAAACAAAAGTACGACCGCAAGCAGCGGCAGATTTCGCCAGCAAAAGAGTGGATTTTGTGCTTTACGGACCATTCTCTTTAAACGCCGCCCCGGACGGGATAGTTCCCATCCGGGGTCTGGAGTTGCTCTCAGGTCAGTGGTTGAAATGCCGGCGTCCTGTCAGGATTAAGGTCACTCCCAATTGGGACGCTGCGGCGGCTACTTCATCATCACGAATGCTTCCACCGGGGGCAATGATGGCCCTGGCCCCTGCGGACGCCAATTTTTCAATGCCATCGGGGAAGGGGAAAAAGCCATCGGATGCCACCACACAGCCCTGTATGTCCAGGCCTTGATTGGCCGCCTTCATAATGGCCAGTTCGGTGCTATCGACACGACTCATTTGGCCAAAACCAAGACCCAGGGTAGCGTGCAGATCACCCAAAACAATGGCGTTGCTTTTGCCATGCTTGCACACTTTCCAAACCATCTCGAGGGCGGTCATAGTCTGAGGGTCGGGGGAATCGCCAGCCACCACCTTCATGTCTTCCAGTTCACTGAAGCCCGCGTCCTCTTCCTGAGCCAGAACCAACTGACCCCAAGATCGGGTCTTGCCTTTGGTGGAAGCCAGAAATGCTGGAAAATCAACGGTTAACACCCGAACGTTCTTTTTCTTGGTGAGCTTTTCCAGGGCCTCATCCGAGAAGGATGGGGCAATGATGATTTCCAAGAATTTCTTGGCAAGAATGCCAGCAGTTTCCAGGTCCACTTCGCTATTAAACGCAAAGATTCCCCCAAAAGCTGAGACCGGATCACAGCGCAAAGCGCGGTTCAATCCCTGGGCTCCCGCACCAAGACCAAACCCACATGGGTTGGTGTGCTTCAAAATACCACAGCAAGGCTCTTGGAAGTCTCCCATGAGCTTCACTGCCGCCACGAGATCAACCAGGTTGTTGTATGAAAGTTCTTTTCCACCATGTTGCTGGATCCCCACGGAATCCAGTTTGGAACCTGGCAAAATGAGCGACGCACTTTGATGAGGGTTTTCTCCATAGCGCAGAGAAAGACCGGCAGATGTTTGGGTCAAATTTTCAAACCATCCGCTAATGGCTTGGTCGTATTTCTCAATCATACGAAAGGTTTCCGCTGCCATCCGGCGACGAAAAATACGGTCGCTGCCTCCGTTATGACTTTCCAATTGCTGACAAAACTCAGGGTAATAAGAAGGATTACAGAGAACAGTCACCCTCTCAAAGTTCTTGGCCGCGGCCCGCAACAGAGTGGGCCCTCCAATGTCGATTTGTTCTACTGTTTCAGCCTCGCTGGCTCCCTTTGCCAGGGCGTCCTCGAAACGGTAAAGATTGACCACCACCACATCGATGGGCTCAATGCCCAGCTCCTTGGTTTCTGCAAAACTATCCCGGCTGGGACCGAGAATTCCGCCATGAATAACCGGATGCAGGGTTTTGACTCGGCCTGCAAAAATTTCCGGATAACCGGTCAGGTCGCTGACTCCGGTTACAGGAATGTCCAGTTCCCGTAAAAAGCTGGCCGTGCCACCACTGGCAATCAATTGGTAGTCATGAACCAGAAGAGCCCTGGCAAGATCTTCCAACCCGGATTTATTCGTCACACTGAGCAGTGCCCGGGGCCCCTGACCTACAGGAAGGCTTGCCATTTTTGGGCCTCCAGGGGAAACAGAATTTCCAAAACCTCATGGTAGCGACGGAATGTTTGATCCAGAATTTCCTGGGGTATGGATGGGGCCGGTGGCTCGTGATCCCAGTCCAGAGTTTCCAGATAATTCCGCAGAATTTGTTTGTCCCAACTGGGTGGCTCCTGCCCTGCTTTGTGCTCGCTGGCAGGCCAGAAACGGCTGGAGTCAGGGGTCAGGACTTCATCAATGAGGGTTATCTTCCCTTCGATCATTCCAAATTCGAACTTTGTATCGGCGAGAATCACACCGAAGGGTTCGGCGAAATCGGACCCCTGGCGATAAAGCTCAAGGCTAAGCTTTTGCAGTTTGTCAGCCTGTTCCTGACCAATCATTTCCACCACCGTGGAGAAAGGAATGTTTTCATCATGCCCTTCGTCTTCTTTGGTGGATGGAGTAAAGAGGGCCTGGGGAAGCTTTTGGGCCAGAGCCAAGCCTTCGGGCAATTGGTGCCCGCAGATGGTTCCATCCTGGCCATAGCTTTTCCAGCCGGAGCCCGCAATGTATCCCCGCACTACACATTCAACGGGGAAACGATCGGCCTTTTTAACCAACATGGATCGTCCGCCAAGGGCCGCCGCATGGGTGTTGAAAGGAGCAGGGAATTTAGAAGCGTCAGCGGTGATCAGATGGTTAGGTACGAGGTCAGCAAAATGATCATACCAAGCCAGGCTCATGACATTCAGGACAACGCCCCGGCCAGGAACGACATCGTTCATGATCACATCAAAGGCAGAAATGCGGTCTGTGGTGACAATGAGAAAAGAATCGCCAAGATCAAACATATCCCGGACTTTGCCCTCATAATCGGGCGTCAGACCGAGGTCCCGGGTGCTGCGTAAGGCTCCCATGAAACTCCCCTGTGGGTTGGACCGGAAGGAACCGGCCGATGAAATGGACGGGTTGGAAGCGGCATCTTAAATCCACACCTGATGGGTGTCAAGGGACCGCGGACAAATGGCCACTATTGATTTTTGATTCCCACCAAATTTGCCCATTATCCCCGAACAGTAAATGAATGCTCCCGTGCAAATCGGTTCTGACTACAGGAATCGTATCCTCGCAAACCACATAAAATTCATGACTTGGGTGTTTGTACCGATTTCCAATTCCACAACTGATGAGAATGAGTTCTGGTTTGATGATATCCAGAAATGGCTGGCTGCCGGATGTATTACTGCCATGGTGCCCGGCTTTCCAGACCCGGGTACCTCCTCCGGGTCCTGGTCCTTGTAGTAAGTGAGTTTCGCCATCCACTTCAAGGTCCCCGCTCCATAAAAATTGGGTTCTTTCCTGATGCCTGAGAGCCGTGACTATGGAGTAATCATTTTCATGCAAGTGCTCAGGCATTTCATTCAGAGGAAAATACAAACGCAGTGTCCAGTCTTCCCACGAGTGTAAAATTTGGCCATGTACGGATTGGGACAGTAATAATCCGGCAGTATCGGGCAGCAACGCATGAAAAGCTTCCCCTGCTCCTAACCATTGCTTAACCGTTGATTGAGAGTTGAGAAAAGAAGCCCCTCCAGTGTGGTCCAGATGCCCGTGGGTGAGAATGACAGCATCCAAATGTCTGATTCCATTTCGCTTTAGCCAAGGATAAATAGTCCGGCTAAGAGGGCCAGCCTTATTGTTTCCCGTAAACCCGAATCGTCCACCAGTGTCAATCATGGCAGTCCAGCCATCAGGAAAACGGATAAGTGAACAATCACCCTGACCAACATCAAATTGCCAAACTTCGGGTCCTTTTCTGAAAAAAGATCTACCTGGCGGATTGTGGTACAAAGCTAACATGGCCAGGGTGATGGCTGGCAGGATCAACATCATTTGTTGGAACGAGATCTTACCAGTGGACATCCGGTACAGTGAAATCAGGGAGATGGCAGTCAGGATGATCCAGGTTAGGATCACCATGGGTGTCGGTGCCGGCAATCCCAAATTGACTCCCCCCGTTTTCACTTGGGAGAATTGTACCGAAGCTTCCAGAGCCCGGAATACGAGCCAAGCCCAGGACGAAAACACATCCGCCAAATTCCAGGGTATATATGAAAGCCCCAGGCTCAAAACAACAAACCACACCCCTAACCCAAAGGTTGGCACGGCCAGCAGATTGGCCAAGGGAGAAATCAGGCTGATACGGCCAAAAGAGGTGGAAACCATGGGTAAAGTGGACCATTGGGCTGCCAGACTAATAAAGAGTCCACCCAGAATGAATCCTCGCCAGCCCGAACGTGGATAATCAATGTTCCGGGTTATGGAAGTGAATGCCAAGATTCCTGCAGCCGCTGCATAGCTCAACCTAACGCCAATATCCAGGACTTGATCCGGTTGCCAGATGGTAGAGGCCCAAAATAGAATTCCCAGGAAATGAAGAGGGTTGCCCTGGCGGCCAAAGGGGTAACTGGCAGTGGCCAGAATAGCCAAGCCGGCAGCCCGGACCACACTGCCAGGCAATCCGGTCAACAAGGCATAAATTGGTAAAATCAACCCCAGGGAAATCCATTTTTGCCAGGGTGAAATTCCAAAGAGTTTACCGGGCAATAGAAACAACCCCAACAATACTCCCACATGCAAACCGCTGACGGCAAATAGGTGAGCTAGGCCCAGATCAGCAAACGGGGTACTGGCGGCTTTGCTGGTCCCATCTTTGGCCCCCAGAAGCACTGCTGCGGCCAGCGATGCTTCCAAAGGAGGTAGCTGAATTTGGATATTTGAAAGAATGGAATTTCGGATGGGATTGAGGACCATGCGGTAAAACCATGGAATACCACCCATAGAGGGAATGATCAATTCATCCAAAACCTTGCCTTGCCAAAGGATATTTCGACCAGCCAGAAATAGTCGATAATCAAACATTCCAGGCAAATCTCCATTGGTAGGAATGGAAATCTTTAATGCCAGAGCTCGCATCTCCCCTGGCAAGGGAGGCTTGTTCTTTCCAGAAATGAGGATGCCTTCGCCTCGTTTGGCTTCCAACTTCTGATGATTGTTTATATCTGGGTTTGATGATGCCAGAATAACAGCGGGATACCGCCAAAGTCCTCGGGGGGTTTGGGTAGCCCACCCTGTGGACCGAATGAGTGCTTTGGCATGGAAAGAAACTAGGGTTGCCGGCTCCATCACTCCCGGTGCCGTTGCACTCCGTTTAAGATTCCGACCCGAGGCCTCCAAGTAGCCGCTAGTTAAGCCCGAGCCCCCCACCATAACCCAAATCATAAGGATCCAAAGTGGCCTTCTGCTCACCAAGAGCAGGCCAGGCAAGAGGGCGCTTAAGATCACTAGACTTCTTCGAATCGAAATATCGAACTCTTCAGAGGTCACCCCCCATAAGCCACAAATCCATCCACCATAGGTGAACGTGAGCAGATGAATAACACTCCAGGTCAGGGCCCAATATTTGGTGGAGGGTAGTATCGAAGAAAATTTGGTCAGTCGGCGGAGGCATTGGGCAGCAATTGAATATGATCCCCTTCGCTGCTCCAGAAATGACATTGGTTGCGGCCCAAATCCTTGGAGAGGAAAAGCATGGCGTCAGCCTTACGGTATAGTTCGAAGGCATCAGTTCCCGCTTCGGGAAAAGTGATGGCCCCGAAGGAGAAGGTCACACTCACGTCGATGATTTCACCTTGGTGGATGATCTCTTCTAGGAAGGGGGCCTTGACCAGTCGATCCATCACTTCCAACGCAGACTCATGAGAGGTGTCGGGTAGAATCAGGGCAAATTCTTCTCCCCCAATACGGCAGACGTGGTCAATTCGACGTAATTCTTCACGCAGGCGGCGTGCCACCATTTTTAAAACCCGGTCCCCGTTATGGTGCAGGTAACGGTCGTTGATGCTTTTGAAGTGATCCAAGTCACAAATAACCAAAGAAAGTGGCTGTTCGGATCGCCTGGCCCTTTCCAATTCCAAAGTAAATTGGCTGTCAAAGAAGGCTCTGTTATAAACCTTAGTCAGGCTATCAGTGTGAATTCTTTGATTCACTTCCCTTTGGTGTTGCCAACGCCGGGTGACAAATCGAGAAAGGCGCTTGGCCAGGCGCAGCAGAGGGCTTCTGTCCCAGTCTTCGTGAGCGACCAAGAAAAGCAGGCCCAACTCACATCCGGATTCCGGGTTGGCTTCCACATCTCCAGGCTCCATCAAAGGGACCGCCACGGCCGATGAGAGTTGCCCCCGGGAAGGGTGTTGAGCGGCATGATTCTGAATGAAACCTGGCAGTTCAGCGGGAGAAGGAATCCAAGCCGAATGCAAAGGCTGCCGGACAGCCATCCAACCAGAAGCTAAATCAGTGCTGGTGACGGTGAAAATGCGATGAGGATCTTCAGGCAGAATTTCATCCTCAAAGAGCAATACATAAAGATCAAATTGGGGTGTGAAGCGAGCCAGAAGGCGCAGAATGCTGCTGAGAATGACTCCCGTTTCGCCTGATTGTGGAAACCCAATTTCTAAATCCTGGGCATGCTCCATGGCGCCGAGCATTCCAGCAAATTCAGACAAACTGGACCCGCCTCTGGATTCGTGGCTGGGATCCTCGGAAAAAGGAGCGGCATCAGAAGTAGTTGGATGGAAGGAAGCCACGCCATGCTCTTCACCTAAAAATGCCAGGTTAACCAAGCGGTTGGTATCTTTAACCATGCAGTACGACATGTCGAGGCCACCTTGACCTTCGACAGCAACTCTCAACAAAACATTGCGACGGATCAAGTCAGCCACAAGAGTACGGGTAGCGGATAACATCTGGGCACTGTTTCCCACAGCCAAGGCCCGCTTGACAGCATGGCGCAAGTGCGGCCCCGCTTTATCAAGTGGTAAATCCTTAGTCAGTAAATTCCTTAATGCCAGTTCCAGATTTTCCATATTGTGACTGAATCCCTCCTTTCGCATTACAAGATGGTAATAATTATTACATAATGTAGGGAAATAATCAACCCCTTTACTTGAATAAATGGCACTTCTATTGCTACTTTTTATACAAATATGGAACTACCGGGAATATTCATCCTTGATGATAGTCTGCATCATTTTCAATGTTGTTGCAGAGTGAACAATCGAGGGCAACCATGGTTCCCGCAAATTGAATTCTTACAAAATGGAGCAGTCAAGGATGACGCTTAAGTTAAATGTTTTAATCAGAAAAGGTTACTTTCGAGACTTATTGCTTAGTCGAACCCTGCAAGTGACTTTTTTGATCTCCTTTTCACTTGTGGTGATGTCCGGTTGCACCAGTGGAAGTGGCGTACCCGATAGCTACGACCCATCTACCCCACCCCCTGATTCAGCTTCCCTGCAGCTGGATAATCCTGCACACAAATATCTCAATGGAGAGCTAGATTCTACTCTCACTGACCTGGAATTGCTGGACCCACCTGAGAATCCGAATTCGTTTGAATTGCCTCTGGGGCCCCAGGGCTATGCATCCCTGGAAGATCTTTCAGACCTCTTGGATACCACGATGAACCTGTTGTCGGAAAACCAATTGGCTCTGGCTCAAGATCATTTGTTCGTCTTGGAAGACCAGTCCATGAAACCACTGCCCTCCCATACGGATTCCCTTTATGTTGCGTCTTTGCTCAGTATTCAGCGCCAAACTTGGTTTCTGGATGGGATCTTGGCAGAGAAAACAGCTTTTGCGGGTGATCCCGCCCAGAGTGACTCTCTTCTAACAACTGAATACGTGCGCTTGGGTAATTTCGCTTTTCCTGATTCTCTTGTGCCCGCTACGGGAATGACCCTGCCCGCCTTTACGGTAGATTTGCTGAAAGTTGATAACCAGGCTGTTAGCAAATGGGTGACTTATTTTTCTGGACGTGGTCACCGTAATTTTCAAATTTGGCTGGACCGAAAAAACGCCAGCCAGAAACTGGTCAATTCTGTGCTTGAAGAATATGGCCTGCCACCGCAGTTAATTTATCTGGCCGTGATCGAAAGTGGCCTAAGCAGTGGTGCGGAATCCGGTGTGGGCGCCATGGGCCCTTGGCAGTTTATGCCAGCCACAGGTAAAGCTTACAATTTGAAGCAAAACTGGTGGATCGACGAACGCCGGGATCTGGAAATGTCCACCCATGCGGCCGCCAAATACTTGGAACGTCTGCATGGCCGGTTTGGCGACTGGGCTCTTGTTTTGGCTTCCTATAACTCTGGTGAAAACAGAGTGTCCCGACGCATTCGGCAACATGGTCATGATAATTTCTGGGACATGCGCTTACCCTCTCAGACAACGGCCTATGTTCCCAAATTTATTGCTGCCGCACGAATTGGTGAAAACCCTGAAAAATATGGATTCAAAAACAATTCCGTGCCCTCGCTGCAATACGATATCGTCAAGGTCAGGGATGCCACCGATTTGGAACTCATGGCCAAATGCGCTGACGTTCCTGTCCAGGATGTGATCTTACTGAACCCTGCCCTCCTGCGGGAAGCCAGTCCTCCAGGCATGAAGGGTTACCCCATTCGAGTGCCCAAGGGAAAAGGGAATAAGGCCACCGCAGCTTTGAGCAAAGTGCCCTTGGACAAGCGATTAACCTGGCGTCGCCATAAAGTTCAGCGCGGAGAAAATCTGGGAATCATCGCCCGCAAATATGGGACTACGGTGGATGATGTTGCTGCCTTGAATAAGATGAAAGACGTGCACCTTATCCGACCAGGAGATCAGCTTTTGATCCCCATGCCAGCGCAACTGACTCAATTGGCCCGTAGCCGAGCAGCAGAAAAAGGCCATTACGTGCCCCCTTCCGGTTACCAGCGGGTAACTTACAAGGTAAAGAGTGGGGACAATCTGGGTAGCATCGGGAAAAAGCTGGGAGTG
>JADGDU010000033.1 GCA_016744705.1 Candidatus Krumholzibacteriia bacterium | reverse complement strand
GCTGCTGACTTGCTCTTCCAGTACCACAATGCGCCCTCGATCGCTCAACCAGGCTCCGTTGATCACCAAATCGCCCGTATCGGAATAACTCATCAGCTGGGCCAATTCCCCTGCCCAACGGGCCCGCTGGGCGAAGGGTGCCAGGGGATCTGTTGAGCCAGCCAACTCACCGGTGATGAGATTGCGCACCCCATCGTCACAGAGGGCCACCGGGTCGCCATCCCTGCGGCGAGCGGCCACCAGGCCCAACCCCGGATGGTTGGCCAATCCTTCCACCAAATCCGGATGGGCCAATTGGATATCTTCCAAAGTCAGAGGAGCGTCGTATCCCACAAAGTAGATATGGGCCAAACTGCCGCTGACACAGACCACGGCCCGGGGCGAATCATCTCCCCCCTCCAGGTCTTCATACTCGGGAGTGATATGCCGCAGGGCCCGGCGCCCACGATCGGCCGCCCACCCCAGATGGCTTTCCTCAACATCGTCCAGTTCTGCCAGCAATGAGGCCGTGTGGCTGAGGTCAGGATCAAAAGCCCGGGCCACATCCACAGGAGCGCCAGCGGTGCGTGACATCAATTCCGAAAGGGCTTCTTCGATGGTTTGACCGTACAGAATACGGAAGGGAATACTGGGCGTTTGACCATGGTCCGACAGCAGAACAATTTCATAGCGGATGGGTGATGTGCGCCGGGCCCGCCGCCGCAACTGGCGCAAGCGGCGGTCAAAAGCAGCCAGACTGAGTTGGGATTCGTAGGTATCAGGTCCCGAGTGGTGAGCCACATCGTCGTACCCCACAAAGTTCGAATAAATGACCGGCACCCCGCGCACCATATCCTGTTTCAACCAAAAGAAACTCAGGTTGCGTAAAAAGGCGTTGGCCACCGCTCGTTGGGCTACCCTTTTGATGCTGAATTTCAGACGGGGACGATCGCGATCCATGAGCCCGATGACGGACATCGTAAGGCCCGCCATGTAATCCCACAAACTGTCCAACACGGCCTTGGTGTATGCCGTGGGGCTGAGAAAGAAAAGATTAAAATCGGCCCTCTCGCCCTCTCGCCTTTGGGTTGCATTTTCGCCCACGGCACTGACGGTCATCAAACGTTTGGCCGCTCCCCCCGACATGAAACTGTTGATGCAGGAACCACCCTTAAGCAGCGGAGAACCCGAAGTGGCCGCTCGCTCTTCAAGGATTCGCAAATCTTCAGGCCGGGTGACCACCCTCAGCTTCTGCTTCTGGCGATCAAACCAACGGTAGCCGGGAATATTCTGACGGTCGCCGTACAGCATCCCTGCCTGCACTGCCGGAGTATTGGAAGGGATGCCGCAATGCCAGCGGTGCAACTGGTGAGTCCCCTTGGCCAACATCGATGACACGGTGGGCATGCGGCCACGGTCCAACACCTGACGCAGGCTGTAATAAGACAAACCATCCACTTGTAAAATCAGCAAGCCCCGTAAGGGTTTGCGATCTGAGCGAGGCCCAAAATTACGCCCCAATCGGTAGATCACCGATTGGTAAAAGGGATAAGCTTCATCCAGCCCCAACCAACCCGTAATGCTGGCTGAAACGGCAGTCATCACCAGGGTTCCCAGCAAAGCTTCACCATAGTTGGAGATGACAAAGGCCTGTTCGGTCTGAGCCGACAGGTACAGAATCAATCCGTTAAAAAGCAGACTGGGGAACCCCAAAGTTAAGCTGTTCAAAGGAAGAGTTAGAAAAACAAGAAGAGGACGTAGGATGATCAGGCCCAGGGCAAAAATAAGGGGTAGCCGCAGTACGGCTACCCACCAATGAGGATACGATGTATCGAGACGAAAGCCAGGCAACAGGGAGGTGGCCAGCAGCAAAGCCAGCACCGCCACCACCCATACCAGGAAGTAACGCCCTATAATGCCCAGAAGCTTTTTCGCGACGCTCCCCTTAACTGTTGGCTGCGTTCTTCATTCTGGCAACGACTCGCCTGGCACCAACCAATTCCATCACTTCGAAAATGCCGGCGCTGCGGGTCTGGCCAGTCAGGGCGACCCGAGCTGGATGGATGAGCTCCCCAGCTTTGACGCCCATGCCCTCGGCCGTGGTGCGCACCACTTCTTCGAAAGCCGAAGCAGGTTGCGCCACATCCATATCCAGATTCTTTTCGATGGAAGCCGAAAGAGCAACCAAAATTGCGCGGGCAGGCTCAGGAGCCACGTTCTCGTTCCAGGCATCCTGGTCCACAAAGTGTTCTTCGGTGAAGAAGAAACCGATCTGCTCGGCCAGTGTCACCAAATTGCTGAAGCGATTACCCAGGGTTCCCAGGATGCGCACCAGATAGTCTTCATGGTTGTCCACGCCGTTGATGAGCCAATCGTTGTCCAGAGACCAACCACCTTTAGCCACGATGGGCTTGGCCAGGTCCAGGCGGTCATCGGCCGACAAACGCTTGATGTGCTCACTGTTGATGTGGGCCAGTTTGTCATAATCGAAAGCCGCCGGGCTGCTGTTCACTTTTTTGAGGCTGAACTTTTTGATGATGGCCTCGCGGGTCATCACTTCGTCGGCGTTGCCACCGGGAGACCAGCCCAGCAAAGCCAGGTAGTTGGTCATGGCTGCAGGCAGAATTCCCTGGTTCTGAAATTCTTCAATGCTGGTGGCGCCGTGGCGCTTGCTCAATCGTTTTTTGTCCGGGCCCAGAATCATGGGCATGTGCCCAAACTTGGGCGGCTTCCAGCCCATGGCTGCGAAGATCATCAACTGGAAGGGTGTATTGCTCACATGGTCATCGCCGCGCAGGACGTGGCTGATACCCATGTCGTGATCATCCACCACCACGGCAAACTGGTAAGTGGGAAAACCGTCGGCCTTGAAGATCACCCGGTCAACCAAGAGCTCGTTTTGGAATTCCAATTTGTCGAGCACGATGTCGTACCAAAAAGTGCTGCCCTCATCGGGGGTACGCAATCGCCAGGCGAAGGGAGTGCCTTCTGCTTCCTTGGCTGCAATTTCGGTGGCGTCCAGGTGCCGGCAGAAACCATCGTAACCTTCCCACTGGCCCCCTTCTTCTTTGATTTCTTCTTCCCGGGCCTCAAGGTCGTCCTGGGTGCAAAAGCACTTGTAGGCGTCGCCGCCCTCAGCCAAAGTGGCTAGGTGCTTCCGGTAAATGTCCAGGCGTTCGCTCTGGAGGTAAGGACCAAAATCGCCGCCCTTGTGGGGACCTTCGTCCCAATCCATGCCAATCCATTCCATGCCGCGCAGGATGGCTGCGTAGCTTTCTTCGGTGCTGCGTTCCTGGTCAGTGTCTTCAATGCGCAGAACGAAGGTGCCACCCTGGCTGCGGGCGTATAGCCAGTTGAAGAGGGCCGTGCGGGCGCCTCCCACGTGCAGAAAGCCAGTGGGGCTGGGTGCGAAGCGTACGCGGACGGGATTGGGATTGCTCATGTCGGTTCTTTACCTTTCCTAAATGATCTTAGTTTTCAACAGTTGGTTGTTTGGAAGGTTTGGTGGCCTGGATATTGTCGCCGATCGGTTCTCCCAGAACCACAGGGTCCAGGGAAGTGGCCAGTTCATCCATGGTCATGCCGTAAACTTTTTGACTGGCCCGGTCCAACTCTACGCCTTCACAGGCCAGGACCAGAAAATCGCGCATGGTCTTCATGCCCCCACGATTTTCCACCAATTCCCAAACCATTAAAAAGGCACTGTAACTGGCGCGGCGGAACATTTCCCGGTCGCGTCCCTGATCGGGATCCACCGGTTGATTCAAAATCAAATTGCTGATGGCGGGAGAAAAAAGGATGTCTCCATTGTTCCGGAATTCTTTCATGTAATTCACCAGATGGGCTCCGTCTTCTCCCATGTACTCCACCAACCCGGCGTGCATCCATGCGGGAAGAGGAACCGGCATATTCTCATGCAGCAACCAGTCCGTCACCAGCATAAAGACCGCGTGGGTTTCAAGGGTGCGCGAAACCAGAGTCCCGAAAGTTTCGATGGTGGCTTCATTCCCTGAAAGCTGATAGAGACGCCAGATGCCCTGGCCAGTCTGCTGAGTGTAAGCGGGAATATTATCCGGGCTTGTCACCGTCAAAGTGTCGGTGAGCTCCAGACCCAGCATTTCAGGCAAGACATGCCCCGCCCAGTCCAGACATTCCAGCATGATCATCAAATCACAGGCCTTGTAAGCCTCGTTTTGCAGGGTCACAAAATGCCCAATGCTGTTGCGGCCTGGTTCCACCTGCAAACCTTCGTGATTCAGAAGGGTTTTGCGGCTACAGAAGGCCCCCGGGCCATAAGTTTGCCCACTCTCATCTTGCAAAACCTGCCACCCGGGCCACCATTGGCTGTGCATATGGTCGGGAAAACCCACGGTGGTCAAGACGTCCTCGCTGCAACGGGGAAAAGGACCATCAAGAGTCAAAGGTGGCAATTGCGAAGAATGCACCGGCTCTGCCAATCCGGTCGAGGACTCAAAAATGATGAGGCTCAACAGCAATAGCGCCGCCATGGTCAATCGTTCAAACATTATTTTCCACCTTTAAGGGCCTTGGCATCCTTGTAATATGCCTGGGCCTTTTTCTTATTACCCATGGCATCATACACCAAACCGATGTTGTTCAGGACATTGACAGTTTCTTTCTGCTCGTAAGCCATATCGTAAGCATCAAGAGCCTCATCATATTGTGCCAGGTAATAATGGCTCAAACCCATGCTGTAATATGCGCGGTAGCTATCACCCTCCAACACGGCCAGGTTCTTGAATGAGTCCACCGCTTCCTCATATTTTTTGGCGTCCATGAAAGTCAGCGAAAGATTGTACCGAGCTTTCACATAAGTGGGGTCAGCCACCAGAGCACTCTCATAGGCAGTGATGGCTTTCTCGTACTGCTTGCTCTTTTGCGCGCACCGTCCCAACTGAAAGAGCAGCTTGGGATCGGGGTTCAGTCCATAGGCTTTTTCGTAGGGCTCTACCGCCTTGGAGTACTGTTTCGTTTGTTGAAGACATTGGGCTAACGCCAACCACCCCTGAAACATATCGGGCAATTCCCGAGTCACTGTACGCAGGGAAGGAATGGCCGCATGATACTTCTTTTCACGCATCAAACTGACGGCATAATTGTAAACCACTTCGGGCTTGGCATCTACAGCCTGCACTCCGGCTTTCAAATACTTGGTCGCTTCTTTATCCCTCCCCTGCCGCATGAGCAGGTTGCCGATGGCCACTCGCAATTCCGCGTTGCTGGGATCAATTTCATAGGCTTTTTCATAGGCGATGATCGCGTCATCCATGCGGTCGGTTTTTTCGTGAACTTTCCCGGTAGCAATCCAGGTTCCTGATTTTTCAGGATGATCATCCCTGGCCAAACGAGCCGCCACCCGCGCCTCCATACTCTTGCCTCCTTTGAGATACACATCCACCAGGCGAGGTAATAAATCATCCCGTTTGGGGGCCATGGCATAGGCCTCACTATAGAGCTCAGCAGCTTCTCCAAATAAGCCAGACTGCTCCATCAATTTGCCGTCTTCCACCATCACGCCCACCCGGTTATGAATGATGGACTGGGCTTCCATATAACCATCATCAGTATCTTCACGGGCATGTTTGACCAAATCTCTGGCTGCAGGAGTGTGCTTTTTCAGCAAATCCCGAACCACCCCTTCATTACCTGCGTCAGACTCCAGTTTATTCAAGGCCAGAACCAGTCGCATGCCTTCGGGGCCCAGTACAGGTGACAACATGTCGATGCCTTCATTGAAAGTCACACGGGCGGCGTCCGTCTGCTGGGAATTGACTTGGGCCACACCAATCAGGCGCCAGTAATCCAGGCCTCCGAGAGCATCAAAACGGCGGTAAGCCTGGAATTCGGCCACAGCCATCTGGAAATTATTTAAACGAGAAAAGGCCAGTCCCAGGTTTCGGTGAAAGTCCCCCTCCTGAGGGGCCGTTTGAACAGCGTGAATAAAGGCATCGCGGGCCATTTCAAATTTGGCGTCCTGGGCGTACATCACGCCCAAATCATTCCAACTTTTCCCATCAGTAGGATCAGCCTGAACCTTGATTTCAAGCTCGGCAATTTTTTCTTCGGGAGTCAATTCACTGGCCCCAAAGGCCAAAGACCCCGTCATCAACACACAAACGGCCAACAGCAGCCACAATCGAGAGATCATGCCGATCCTTTCAAAAGGTACTTTAAATCTGGAAACCGCTCTATGATACGGATTAAGGGGGTTTCTGTCCAGAATTCAGCGCAAGCTAACTATATTATACACAGGGAAGCCCTTGACGTTCCCCTCTGATCCTGTTGTTTTATCATCATGATTAACTTTCACATCCTGGGTGCCGGTGGAGCCGTCCCCACAGCAACTCACAGTCCTGCTGCCTATTGGGTGGTTCTGGACCAACAGGAACTGATGCTGGACCCAGGTCCCGGAGCAATGGTGCGCCTGCTCAAATCGGGACTCGCTCCCCGGGGAGTGGATGGAATTGAAAATATTCTTTTGAGCCATCTGCATCCCGACCACAGTCTGGACCTGGTAGCCCTGCTTTTTGCAGCCCATTCCCCCATTTGTCTCAGTGAAAAGCCTTTGCGGATTTATGGTCCCCGGGGTTTACAGGATTTGCTGGGAAAATTGAAAGATATTTATGGGTCCTGGCTGACCCCTCGCCACCGTTCTCTGGAGTTGGTGGAATGGGAAGATGGGCAATCGCTGGAACTCTCCGGCGGCGGGCTGGTTTCTCCTTTTCGGGTCAATCATCCCCAGGATCGGTTGTCAGAATATGCATTGGGCTACCGTTTCCAGGACAGCCAAGGCCAGGTGGCTGTTTTTTCTGGGGACACCGGCCCCTGTCCGGCGTTGAATGAGGCGGCCCGTGCTGCCCATTTGCTGGTGGTCGAATGTTCCGTGCCCGACCATTTTATCACCAAGGGCCACCTGAACCCTATGGCCGTGGGCGAGCTTTGCGCCGACTCCCAACCCCGGCACGTAGTGTTGACCCATCAGTACCCTGCCGCTGCAGCCATGGATTTGGTTGCTGAGGTGGGAAAATATTTTGAAGGAAAAATCAGCCAGGCCCGAGATGGAGACTCCTATCAGGTTGGCTAAAACGATCAAACGGGAGGCCCCTCTGGTGTGCTTCCCGAAAGGAATTCCCATGACTCTGCGTATGACCGTTCTGCTTCTGCTGGTGGGATCTTTTCTGGTGGGTATTCTGCCTGCTTTAGCCCAGGACGCTGAAGTGATGGAAGGCCGAGGCGAATTGGAAATGGTGCTCATCCACGGCCTCGGATCCAATGTTGAAGTGTGGGATGGCATGTTGCCTTTCCTCAACGGCACCTTCAAAGTGGCCACCTTCGAACTGGCAGGCCACGGCCACACCCAACCCATTGCCGACAATAGCATCAGCAAAGAAGTGACTCGGCTCGAAGCCTTTATCAAGGAGCAGGGTTTCGCTTACCCCACCCTTGTCGGTCATGGCATGGGCGGCATGATTGCTTTGCAATATGCGCTAAATCATCCGGTGGATGTGAACCGACTTATCATGATGGATTCGGCGCCGGTGCAGATGGCCAGCCCCGAGCAAAAGAATGAAGTCACCGATGAACTGCTTAATAATTACGATCGATTTGTAGCCGGACGGTACTCTGTCATGAGCCCCATGCCGGATATCACTGATCAGGTTGTGGACAGCGCGCTAAAAACAGACCGCACCACTTTTGTCTCTCTCTTAATGAGCAGCTTCGAATTCGACATGACAGACGAGCTGCACTCCTTCACCGTGCCCATGTTGATTATTGGCAGTGAGTTACTCTTTCCAAACCCTGACCAAACCAAAGCCATCCTAGAGCAAATAGGCTTTGGCAAAGCCCGTTCCATCAGCTTCAAGCGGTTGGGGCAAACCGGTCATTTCATGATGCTGGAGCGCGCTGTTTACACCGCCAGTATAGTGCGAACTTTTGGCCTGGACGCAGCGCACCTATTTGAAAACTAGGTGCTGCCTCAGCCACCCAGTAGTTGGAGGTCGCTGTCCACCATCATCTTCACCAGTTGCTCAAAAGTAACTGTAGGTTCCCATCCCAAAATTTGGCGGGCCTTGCTGTTATCGCCAATGAGCTGGTCCACTTCGGCTGGCCGCATATAACGAGGATCCTGCACCACGTAGTCTTCATATTTGAGCCCCACATGATCAAAAGCGATCTCCAGAAATTCCCGCACTGAGTGGGTGCTCCCGGTGGCCACCACAAAATCATCGGGTTGATCCTGTTGCAGCATCAGATGCATGGCCCGCACATAGTCTCCGGCGAAACCCCAATCCCGCTGGGCATCCAGAGTTCCCAGGGCCAAATTCTCGGCCAATCCCAACTTGATACGAGCCACACCATCGGTAATTTTTCGGGTGACAAATTCACGTCCCCGCCGTGGGCTCTCATGGTTAAAAAGAATACCTGAAGCGGCAAATAGGTTATAGCTCTCCCGATAGTTAACAGTGATATGGTGCCCATAAGCCTTGGCCACAGCGTAGGGACTGCGGGGATGAAAAGGAGTCATTTCCGTTTGCGGCACCTCGCGCACCTTACCGTACATTTCACTGCTGCTGGCCTGATAGAATTTGGCATCGGGGGCAAAATGCCGCATGGATTCCAAAATCCGAGTGACACCCAGACCCGTAAATTCCGCCGTTAAAACCGGCTGGCTCCAACTGGTGGGCACAAAGCTCTGGGCGGCCAGATTGTAGATCTCATCAGGGCTGGACGTCTGCAAAGCCTTATCGAGCGAGGCCTGGTCCAGCAAATCGGCTTGCACGAACTCAATTTTGTTTTTGATATGTTCGATGCGTTCCAGGGTTTCAGTGCTCGAGCGACGCACCATACCAAAAACGTCATAACCGAGATCCAACAGGTATTCCGCCAGATATGAACCATCTTGGCCCGTAATCCCTGTAATCAATGCACTCTTTGCCATTTTGAACCTCTTCTTACCCATCATGAGCCCGGAGGCGGGAATTGGATTATTTTTCATCCACCATGGAATTTTGTGGCCCCCAAGAGGGCCGCCCTGTAGAATTTACACGTCTTTGGGTTGCCGGACAAGATAATCGACCGGCAATTTGAAACCAACTTCCTCATTGTTGTAAGGAGCATTGCCCATGGCCATCCAAATCAACGGGACTGAACTCACCATCGAGAAGCTCGTCGCCATCGCCCGCGACGGCCAGCAAATTGAATTGGCCCCCGCCGCCCTCGAACGCATCACCCACTGCCGCAGCCTGCTGGAAGAGAAGATCAAGGCTGGGGAAATCATGTATGGAGTGAACACTGGCATCGGTGAATTTTCAGAAATTGTTTTGGATGACGACCAGGTTCGGGAGTTTCAGAAGTATCTGATTTACAACCATGCTGCAGGCATTGGCGATCCCGCGCCCATTGAATATGTACGGGGAGCCATGGCCGGCCGCATTAATGTGCATTCCCATGGCCGTTCTGGTTGCCGCCCTGCCATCACCCAAACTCTGGTGGCTATGCTGAACAAAGGGGTGACGCCTTTCGTCTGCCAAAAAGGATCGGTTGGCGCCAGTGGAGATTTGGCTCCCATGAGTCAAGTGGCCCTGTTGCTTATGGGTGAAGGCCGAGCCTATTACCAAGGAGAGTTACTTGAGGGTGCCGAAGCCATGGAGCGCGCCGGCATTCCCGTGCCCGGTCTCCAGGCCCGTGACGGGCTGGCCACCATCAACGGCTCCAACCTGCTGACGGCCATGAGCGCCATCCACATTTACGACATGAACCGCTGGTTGAAGCAGGCAGAAATTGTAGCGGCCATGTCACTGGAAGCCTTGCTGGCCAACATGAAACCCTACGAGGCCCCCCTGCATGAAGTGAGGGGATTCTCCGGAGCCATTCGCAGTGCCGCGGCCATCCGACAATGCCTGGCTGGCAGCGATTTGTTGACCGGGAAAGTGAAGACAAAAGTTCAGGACGCCTACAGCATGCGGTCCACTCCCCAGGTCATCGGCGCCGCCCATGATGCCGTGGCCTACGCCCGCAGCCAGGTGGAAATTGAACTCAACGGTGTGGGCGACAATCCGATCTTTTTTCCAGAAACGGGCACCTTTCAAACAGGCGCCAATTTCCAGGGAACCCCCGTGTCTTTGCCCATGGAAATGGCAGGACAGGCCATCACTATGATCAGTGTCTTATCCGAACGGCGTTTGAATAGAATGTTGAACCCGGCCTTGAGTGTGGGGTTGCCACCGTTTTTGACCAAAGGCGCCGGCATGTTCAGCGGGATGATGCTCAGCCAATACACTGCCGATTCTCTCATTGTGGAGCAGAGAATTTTGTCCGCCCCAGCCTCAGTCGCTTCCATTCCCGCCGCGGCCGACCAGGAGGATTTTGTCTCCATGGGTATGAACACCGCTTTGAAGAACAAGCAAATTCTGGAAAACGCTTACGGAGTCTTGGGTATCGAAATGATGGCAGCGGCCCAAGCATTAAATCTGCGCGAGTTCAATCCTGGAACGGGAGTTAAAGCAGCTCTCGATCGAGTGAGGGAAACCGTGGACTATCTGGATGTGGACAGGAGTTTGGCACCCGATCATACAGCCATGATGAAGCTGGTGGAAAGCTGCGCGGTGCTGGAGGCCGTGGAAGCAAAGGTCGGCCCATTACAATAATCAGGCTTCGGCTCTGGCCCCTTGTTCATCATCTCCTGGGAGGGATTTGAGCATAGGGGCCACGCAAGCCTTGGGCATTCCGAACAAATAACCCTGACCGAAACGCACACCCATCTCCAGCAGAATCCGGTAATCATCGGCATCTTCAATGCCTTCAGCCACCACTTCAGCCCCCAGCACATCGGCTATTTTCAGCAAACGAGCCAAGGTGTGGCGCATTTCTTCATCCCCAGCCAGGCCAATGACCAACCGCTTGTCCACTTTCATCACCTGGGGGTTGAGCATGAGCAAGTTCTCCAGATGGCTCATGCCGTAGCCCACATCATCGATGGCAATGCGGATGCCCGCTTCCTGAATGGAGCGCACCCGGGGCAGCAATACGGCGGGGTCACCCAAGAGTTGTTGTTCGCTCAATTCCAGGCAGCAATGACCATAATCGCCATTGACCTGCAGGACACGAATCAGTTCATCCACCGGTGTTTGCAACAGGGTGGCGGGCATGATATTGACATGGTAACGAGGCGAGGTTCCGGTAGCAGTGACCCCGGCCACTTGGGCGCACTTTTTCAAGCACCGCAGATCAACTGCCGAGAGGATGTCTTTTTCCTGACAGTAGCGGAACAATGCGTCGGGCGAGTGCAACGGTCCTGCTGGACCGCGGATCAACATCTCCTGGGAGACGATGCGGCCATCCAGAAGATTCACAATGGGCTGGCTGAACACTTCCAGCACGTTGCCGCGCAGAAGGGCCCGGGTCATATCGGGGCCCACCTCCACCGGCTTGATCAACTGAACATCGGCGATACTGCTGGCCCTGGAGACCCGATTTTTTCCCTTCAACTTACTGCGCTGCAAAACAAAGTGAGCCTGGGCCAGAACTTCGTCAAAACTGATGGAGGAACGAGATACGGCCGTCACCCCAAGACTGGCCGTGGTGACCAAAGAATGATCCCCTGCCTGGATGACATCGCGGGTGATGGCCAACCTGATTTTTTCAGCCAGGATGGCAGCGTCCTCCCCGCAGGCATCCTCCAGCACGACAATGAAACGATCGGTTCCCACACGCCCCACATGGTCATTGGGTCCGACCAGTTCGCATATGCGCCGGCCCGCGGCGATCAGCACCAGATCTCCCACGCCATGGCCCAAGGTGGAGTTGATGCGCGTGAACTCGTCCAGATCAACCAACATGATCTGCAAATCACAATCATTGTCTCGTGCATGAGAAAGGCTCTCCAGAGTAGCTTTCTCCATGCCCTTGCGATTGAGCAATCCCGTGAGAGAGTCTGTGTTCAGCATCCAATCCATACGGGCTGTAGCTGAAGCCAACTCATTGACCAGCTTCAACTCCCGCAGGCAGAAATTTAAAGAGCGCTCCCACAAACCAGGATGCAATTCATCGAGGCTGAGACAATCGGCCGAACCTTTTTCCTGGAGCAGGAAAGAGCGTTCGGGATTGGCTTTTTCAAGAAGGGAAATGATGGGAATATCCGGATGGGCGGCACTGATTTTCTGAACCGCGCCCAACTGATCCACATCGGCCGGTCCGGGGCCCACCAGGACAAGGTCCACGGGGTTGACCATCAAATAAGTTAAGCCGTCAATGAGGTGTTGGTAATGGGCGACGAGATGCCGGGGGCGTCGCAGAGATGATAGAAGCCCGCCCACGACGTTGACCACTTTCTGGTCATCGTGCAGCAAGAGTATACGGCGTACTTGCGTTTCTGAAGCCATAGGCGCTTGTTGAATCCCTTCAGGCGACATACCAAGATTGCATCCTTGCAACCGGGCGCTATAAGCCTCCCTCCACGCCGAAATTTACATCGTTCATCACGGTCTTGCAACAACTATTGAGATAGAGTTTTGTAGAGATATAAATTATAGGCTATAATACGATCTATCTGTAACCCCATTATTAAGGAGAGTTTAGGTTGAATTTGTTTTTACCTTTATTAGGGGCCATCCCCGCCCTCATCGGAATGTTTATTGTCCGGCGCTGGGATCGCGCTCGCCCTGAGCCCATGAAGACTTTAGTTAAGGTGGCTCTCATGGGGGCTCTTGTGGCCATACCGGTGGTCATTGTCCAAGGGGTGGCCACATATTTTGGACCGTCTGCACCAGGTTATTGGTACAGTTTTTATACGTCGTTCATTGTGGCAGCACTGGTGGAAGAATCAGGTAAGCTCATGGTCATCATGCGCCATGCCTGGAAAAAGCCTGAGTTTGATGAACGTCTTGATGGACTGGTCTATGGTGCCTATGCCGGATTGGGTTTTGCCCTGCTGGAGAATATCGGCTACCTGGCGGGGGCCCAAAACCTGGGTTCACTTCTTATCATCTTCACCCTGCGCGCCCTGTTTTCGGTGCCAGCCCACGCCATTTTCACCGGGCTGATGGGGTACTATGCTGCCAAGCATCGGTTTGATGGCAAAGGTCCCGGCATCAAAGGGGGATTGCTGTTGGCCGTGGTGTTGCATGGAACATTCAACTTTGGCCTGTTCGTCACGGACTACGCCCGCACCCAAGGACACGACGCCTTGGTTTTGCCGGCGCTCTTGCTACCTATAATTGTAGTGATCGGGGGCGGAATTTGGATGCGTAAAGCCGTCAAGCAAGCCGTGGCCGCAGATGCAGCCGCCGGCTTGCACGACTGATTAGATCAGCCCACACCTTTGATGATCTCCACCGTGGCAGCGGCGTTGTTCATCACATAGAAATGAATGCATTCCATACCGGAATTCATCAAACCTGCCAACTGTTTGCTGGTCCAGTTTTTGCCGATTTCCTTCACATGCTTGGGCGATTCCGTAATTTCGTCTACCAGGTCATCCGGCAGTGAGATATGGAAATGCTTGGGCAAGGTGGTCAGTTGCCGCACATTGTCGATAGGCTTCAGGCCGGGAATGATGGGCACTGTTATGCCCGCTTCCCGGCATTTGCGCACATATTCCATGAACACTGAATTGTCGAAGAACATCTGAGTGACGATATAGTCGGCGCCGGCCTCAACCTTTGCCTTCAGGTGTTTCAAGTCGGTTTTGAAATTGGGGGATTCCACATGCTTTTCCGGATACCCTCCCACGCCCACGCAGAAATTGATGGCCTCGCTGTTGGCTATGTTTTCCAGGAAATTGGCTTCACGCAAATCCACCAACTGGCTCACCAAATCTTTGGCGTAAATATTTCGGGTGCGCCCATCGCGAACAATTTTCGTGTAGTTGCTTTGATCTCCGCGGATGGCCAATACGTTTTCAATACCCAAATAGTTCAACTCGATGATGGCATCTTCAGTTTCTTCCCGAGTGAATCCCGCGCACAGAAGATGCGGCACAGTTTCAATACCGTAACGGTTTTGAATGATGCCACAGATGCTAATGGTACCGGGTCGTTTTTTGCGCACTCGGCGCTTGATGGAGCCATCACTCAGTTCTTCATACACAGCTTCGGCCATGTGGCTGGTCACATCAATAAAGGGCGGGTCCACATGAGCAATTTGCTCCACGATATCGATGATATCACGCACAGTTTTTCCCCGGGGCGGTGGAATGATTTCAAAACTGAAAAGCGTGCGTTCGGCCCGGTCAAGATGTTCTGTGACGTGCATGGTCGATCCTTGTCTGTGGTCAGTCGATATGGGCAGCCAGCCAACGGGCCGACTCTTCTTCACTGATATTGCAACGTTGGGCGTAATCGGCCACTTGATCTGCACCAAGGCGGCCAATGCCAAAATACCGAGCCTCTGGATGGCTGAAATACCATCCACTGACGGAAGCCGCTGGCTCCATGGCGCAGCTCTCAGTCAGGCTCATGCCAATGTTATTTTCCACCCCAAGCAAAGCGAAGAGTGCTTTTTTCGCAAAGTGATCCGGGCAGGCGGGATAACCCGGCGCCGGCCTGATGCCTTGGTATTGCTCTTTGATCAAATCGATGGAGTCGGCCTCCTCAGCAGCATAGCCCCACACCTGCCGGCGCACTTGCAGGTGCAACCACTCGGCGCAGGCTTCGGCCAGGCGGTCGGCCACGGCTTTAACCAGAATGGCCCGGTAGTCATCCCCAGCCGCTTTATATTCTTCGGCCAGTTTGGCTGCACCCAATCCGGCAGTGCAGGCAAAAGCACCCGCCCAATCAGGAATTCCGCTATCTGAGGTAGCAACATAATCCACCAAACTTTTATTGGGTCGGCTCGTTTTACTCAACCTCTGCTGGCGCAGGAATGGAACCCGTGAAAGCTCCTGGGTGCGGGTCTCATCGGTATAGAAAACCAAGTCGTCACCATCGGCAGCCGCAGGAAATACGCCCAGAACCGCTCGGGCCTGGAGCTTTTTCCCGGCGATCAAATCGTCTAGCATGGTATTGGCATTGTCATACAGACGCTGGGCTTCGGGCCCTGCCTCAGGGTTTTCGAAGATCCTCGGGTAAGTCCCCGGCAGTTGCCAGGTGTGAAAGAACGGGGTCCAGTCGATGAACTTTCTCAACTCATTGAGGTCCAATTCATCCAGCACCTGCAAGCCCGGGGTCCGGGGCGGTACCGGTGGGTGAGTTTGGAAGTCCAAAGTCTGGCGCCGCGAACGGGCGTCAGCCAGAGAACGCAAAGGACGGCGTTGCTGGTCGGCCTCTCTTTTAGCCCGAATTTCAGCATATTCCACCCGTGTGCTCTGGGCCAGAATGGGGCCTTGCTCAGGGTTCAACAAGGTGCTCAACATGGCCACAGCCTTGGAAGCATCTTTCACATAATAGACGCCCGGTTCATAAAAGGGCGCAATTTTCACTGCCGTGTGCAGCCGGCTGGTTGTGGCGCCACCAATGAGCAGAGGCACCTTCAAACCGGCGCGTTGCATTTGGTCAGCAACCTGTTCCATCTCCGTCAGTGAAGGGGTGATAAGACCACTGAGGCCCACAACATCCACCTTCTCGGCGATGGCTGTGGCGATGATTTTATCCATGGGCACCATCACCCCCAGATCAATGATCTGGTAGTTGTTACAACCCATCACCACCGAGACAATGTTCTTGCCTATATCATGCACGTCACCTTTAACCGTGGCCATCAACACCGTGCCCGCGTTGCTCCCCTTGCCATCATCCAGAGCTTCCAAATAGGGATCCAGGACAGCCACCGCTTTTTTCATCACTCTGGCCGAACGAATCACCTGGGGCAGAAACATTTTTCCGGCACCGAATAACTCGCCCACGTGGTTCATGCCATCCATCAAAGGACCTTCAATGACTCGCAGGGGGCTTTGCAATTCATTCAAAGATTCGAGAGTGTCCTCTTCAATAAAATTTGAATCGCCGGTGAGTAGGGCATGGTCCAAACGCTGGGCCACCGAATTTTCCCGCCAGGACAGATCCTCTTTGCGCGCACTTTTCTTGCCCACCGTACGGGTGGCCAGTTCGATCAAGCGATCGGTGCCTCCGGGCTTACGGTTGAGAACAACATCTTCCACGGCTTCAAGCAACTCCGGATCAATCTCTGCATAAACAGCCAGCTGCCCGGCATTCACAATGCCCATATCCAGACCAGCGGAGATGGCGTGGTAGAGGAACACCGAATGCATGGCCTCGCGCACCGTATCATTGCCCCGGAAGCTGAAACTCAGGTTGCTGATGCCTCCACTGATGAGGGCACCGGGCATGTGGATTTTAATTTGCTTGCAGGCCTCGATGAAATCCAATGCGTAGGCATCGTGTTCGGGCAGTCCGGTAGCCACGGCAAAAACATTGGGATCGAAAATGATATCCCCGGGATACCAGCCTTCTTCCTGGACCAGGATGTCGTAGGCTCTTTGGCATATGGCCACCCTGCGTTCCAGGGTGTCAGCTTGCCCCTTTTCATCGAAAGCCATGACGATAGCGGCTGCACCGTAATCCTGAACCAGACGGGCTCGTTTACGAAACTCTTCTTCGCCATCCTTGAGGCTGATGGAGTTGACCACACCTTTACCCTGGATCCGCTGCAGTCCCGCTTCCAGAACTTCCCAGCGGCTGGAATCGATCATCACCGGAACTCGGGACACTTCAGGGTCACTGGCCAGGACATTCAGGAAGTCCCCCATGGCAACCACCGAATCCAGCATGGCATCGTCCATATTGACGTCCACAATTTGGGCTCCACCCCTGACCTGACGGCGCCCCACTTCCAGGGCTTCTTCCAATTTGTTCTCTTTGATCAGCCGAGCAAACTTTCGGCTGCCCGCCACATTGGTGCGTTCGCCTACATTCACAAACAAGCTGTCGTTGGTAATATTCAGAGGCTCGAGGCCCGCCATCCAGGTCCCTGGTTTACGCTGGGGAATCTGGCGGGGTTTGATGCCCTTGAGGGCCTTATCAAAAGCCTGGATATACTCGGGTTTGGTCCCGCAACAACCACCGGCAATGTTCAGCAATCCTGTGCTGGCAAATTCCGCCAGAATGTCCGCCATTTGCTCGGGCGTTTCATCATAGCCGCCAAGCTCGTTGGGCAAGCCGGCGTTGGGATGAACCGAAACCAAGGTATCGGCATGAAAGGACACTTCTTCCAAAAAGGGACGCATGGCCGTGGCGCCCAGGGCACAGTTCAGTCCAAAGACTGACGCGTCGGCATGCCGCATGCTGGTCCAAAACGCCGCTGGCGTCTGGCCGGTAAGGGTGCGCCCGCTGGCATCGGTAATGGTACCGGAAATCCAGAGGGGCATCTTCTGTAAACCTCGTTGGCGCATGAGGCGGCGGCAGGCAAACACAGCCGCTTTGGCATTCAGAGGATCGAACACTGTTTCGATCATGAGAAAGTCGGCACCACCGTCCAACAAAGCCTCGGCTTCTTCACCATAGGCAA
Source organism: Candidatus Krumholzibacteriia bacterium (assembly GCA_016744705.1). Lineage (GTDB taxonomy): Bacteria > Krumholzibacteriota > Krumholzibacteriia > LZORAL124-64-63 > LZORAL124-64-63 > LZORAL124-64-63. Next base: position 19,997 of record JADGDU010000033.1, on the reverse strand, counting down.
CGACCAAATCGTTGAAAGTAATATTACGCAGGCCGGGGTCGTTCACATCTGGGCTGATGGAGCAGGTGCGGTTGGTGGGCGCCAAACTGCCCGCTACAAAACGCGGGCGATCAGGATTCTGCTTGGTGATTTCATCAGCAGCCTCACGGGCCAACCGGGCCGCGGCCACATTGATATCACGCACCAGGTGAGTGGTTTGATAATCACTCTGGGCAACGGAAGTACCATTAAAAGTATTGGTGGTGATGATGTCCGCACCGGCGGCCAGATACTCCCGGTGGATTTCACTGATGACATCGGGACGAGTCAGGCACAGCAGATCGTTATTACCCTTCAAATCTACGGGGTGATCGGCCAGTAATTCGCCGCGAAAATCGGACTCGCCCAGGCCATACCCCTGAATCATGGTGCCCATGGCCCCATCCAGAATTAGAATACGCTGGGCGGCAATATCACTGAGGAGTTTTCGGGTCAGCCGTAACATGATCTCAAGCCTCTGGTTTGTCGGGCCCCTGGGACCTGATCTTATCAATAATAGGAGTGTTCACTCTCAGCATAGCCAGGAGTTCACTGACGTACTCTTCACCGCGTTGGGAATATCTCGTTAAGCCCACAGCCAGTTTGGATGCGGTGACAGGATGCCCATCTTTCCGCAATTGGTCTCGGATACCCCGCAATTGATCGTAAGCAAAACCGGAATTCAGGTTGCGCATGTACGCAGCCACCGAATGCGCCACACTGTCAAAAGTGGCCACTTCGTGAGTGTCCCCCGGAGCGCGACCTTCGGGCACCATGCCGCAGCCAGGCACAAAGCACCACTGGCCAAAGAGATTGTTGCCTTCATGGGCAAAGCGGGATGTTCCCCAAGCGGATTCATTGGCCGCCTGAACCAGGACCAGGGCCTCAGGAATTTCATCAACTCGCTGAAATAGCGAAAGCCAGAGTTTAGCCTCTGTCAGGTTCTTTTCTGCCAGCCGAAATTCAACCAAAACATTTTCAAAGAAGGCCCGGTCATGAGCATCCAACTCACGCTCGTTTCGGATATGTTCCTGAATATAAACCAAGCGCTGGCGAATGCTTGCCAGGCGGCGATTCTCAAATTGGACCATGGGCATCATATATTCAAAAAACACAATTTTCCGCTGGCGAATATTCTGGACACTCGCAAAGTCAGGTAAAGGAAGATCCTCCTCTTCCTCGTAGTCCAGAATAAGAGGACAACTTTCTTTGGGCAGATCCTCAGAAGGAATAAAAAACAGAACCAGTGCCAACAGGGCCGTAACACTCAACAGAGGAATGATCAATTGGTGACGAATCAATGTTGATGCTCCTGGCCGACGATCCACACCTGACTGAACCAATACCACCGATTGGTCCCCGGAACTGAAGCTGTCACGTTATAGCGATTTCGCCCCATTGGCAATGGATTCGGCGCCTGGATCTGCAGGAATCCGGATTCTCTGTCCAGCCATTGGCAAGGAATGGGACCCTGGCCACTGGCAAAAGCATTCACTACCGAAGAGCCCAAACATCCAGTTTCCAAAACCAGAGTCAAAGTGGGTGCCTCTGTGGCAGCCGATTCCGGCTCCAAATTGGGATCCATGGTCATCATGATATTTGTGGGCAGAGGCAGGCAGGAAACTTTATCCCCAAAACTGTCCAGAGCGGCAAACTGCCCGGCCATGGGAAAACGGGGCAGACAGGTGAAGTCACTGTTTGCTCCCGCGGCTCCCGACTGTTGGCCTAAAGCCGTCCAGCCCAGCATTTCCACGACACTTTGCACATCAGGAGAATACTCGCCATAAGGATAGGCCAGCAATTCAGAATGGCCCAGATGGTTGTCAATAATGAGCTCCTGGGCAAACTTCAATTCCAACTCCAGCCGCAACCTGTGGGTTTTAGGATCTTCACCAGCACGGCGACGATTCATGAATTCATGCCGCAACCCGTGATTGGCCACCGTGGCACCAGCAGCTGACATTTCCCGCAATTGATCCCAGGTCACAACCGGGCCCCGGCTTCTGGAAATGCTCTCCGGGCAAACAAACACAGTGAAGGGCCAACCCCGTTTTTTCAGTTGAGGGAAGGCCTCGGTGTAGACCGATTCGTACCCATCATCAAAGGTCAGGACCACCACACTGTCCGGCAAATCATCCCCGGATTTTAATGTTTCCACCACTTCGGGCAGAGCCATGACCCGAAAGCCATGGTGATCCAAAAATTCCAGATGCTGCCTGAATATATCGGGTGTGACACTGGTGGAAGCAGGTGTGGTCTCACTCACGTGATGATAGATCAGAATGACCGCGTGGGAAGGAGTGCAGTTGTCAGCGGCAAGGACCTGACAGCAGGACAATACAATGGCAACGAGAAACACAACCAAGGGCTTCATGGGATCTCCGTGCTTTTCCATGGATATTGTTTAGACCACGGGAATTGATTCCTGTGAGGCAACGGGAACAAGGGGCAAAGAAACGACAAATTCGGTTCCTTGTCCAACTTCACTTGTGACGGTGATGGATCCGCCATGCTCGTGAACAATGTCACGGGAGAGGCTCAAACCCAGGCCCGTGCCCCGCCCCACTTCCTTGGTGGTGAAAAAGGTGTCAAATAACCTGGATAAATGTTCCTGAGGAATGCCGCTGCCATTGTCTCGGATGGAGACATGGATCTGTTCCAGGTCTGCCCATGTTTTGATTCTGATCAATCCCGATTTGTGCTCCGTGGCGTGCCCGGCGTTGACCAGCAGATTCAGAAAAACCTGGTTGATTTTGTTTTGGAAACACTCCAACTGAGGGATATCCCCATATTCCTTTTCAACCCTGCAAGTGTCTTTGATCTGGTTCCAAACAATATTCAGGGTGGAATCTATTCCATCATGCAAATCAGTTTGTTCCATTTTGTCGATGCCTGGGCGGGATACTCCCATCATATCAGCCACAATTCTTTTAACTCTTTGAGCACCATCCAGTGATTCGGACACCGCTTCCTCAAAGTCCTCAAACAAGGCGGCTACTTCCGGATTGAAGCTCTCGGGATTATGGGCAAGGAAGTGACCTTTCAACTCCTGAATATAATCAGCCATGGTTTTCAAATTGGACGAAATGAACCCGATAGGGTTGTTAACCTCATGGGCCACTCCCGCTGCCAATTGTCCGATGGAAGCCATCTTGTCACTCTGATACAAGCTCTTTTCAAGGCGAATTCTCTCCATATCCGCATCAATTTTTTCAGTAATATCCAGAACGATCCCCTGATAGTGAGTGAGCAGCCCCTCGCTGTTGCGGCGGAACGTCGTGCGGTCTTCAACCCAAACGGACTGTCCTGCCTTGGTGATCAACCGGTAAGGATCGTGCGTGAATCCCTCGCATTCATCATCTTCGGAATACTTCACCATTTCATTGATGACACGTTCCAAATCTTCTTCATGAACAAGCTCTGAATAGGCCACTTTGCCTGAAAAGAAATCATCCGAACTGTATCCCAAAACATTTAGAACATTGTCTGATACGAAAACGACAGGCCAGCCACGGGTGTTACTCCAAAGAAAAGCAACGGCCGGGCTCCTGTTTATGATTTCGTGAGAATCGCCCAGCTTGCGTTCCGTCTCCTTGAGTTCAGTCATGTCTCTGAGGACCAGATAGACGGATGTCACTTGGCCATCTCCGGAGCAAATTGGGGCCAAAATGGAGTCGGAATAAACCTGCCGCCCATCCAATACTGCGTCATCCTGAACCCGCAGACTTTTCCCAGTGGAAAAGACCTGCTCTATTCGCCCCTTCCACAAATTCATAAATTCTGGGATATGGCTCAATCTTTCCTGAATATTCTTACCAACGGCTTGTTCCGCTGTTGTGCCCACATAATCCATGGCCGCTTGATTGGCAAAGAGATGGCTGCCTTGCTGGCCCAAAATAAGAACACAATCGCTGCTGGTCTCGAAGGCGGTCCTGAACCGGTTTTCACTTTCCCGTAAGAGATCTGCTTGCTGTTTTTGTTCCCGGGTATCAAGAATGATGGACAAGAACAAATGCGGGTTTTCAGGCATAAGCAGTAATTGAACTTCCACCGCATAGGTAGATCCATCTTTTCGGTGGTGAATGGCATCAAAAACCATGGATTGATTGGCTCCTGAACACAAAGGATCCACCAAGTTCAAATAGCTTGCCAGTGTATGATCTCGTTTGATATCCAAAATCGAAAGGGCACTCATTTCCTCCGCGGAATAGCCCAGATTGTTTATGGCACCCTGGTTGAAATGAACGATCTCAAGGGTTTGGCAATCAAAAGCATAAATTTCATGGCTGGTATTTTCCATCATCGGGCTAAAGCAATTGTTGCTAGCATCTGCCGACTGACACTCCAAATAGTCGTCTGTATAACCGAGACTCATGACAATTCCTTTGACATTGAACAATCCAGGATTTCCAAAAACTCCCCGTCTCAATGATTACCAAGCGAATCAATTCCACCAACTCGCTATTTTTTTATCGGATATTAATAAAGGGGTCTTTAGACAAGAGTATTCCTGCCTCTTCGATTTTTGATGCCTATAAAAAACCACAGAAATTCCTTTAGACTAATCCGAAACCTGCCGAACCAATACCTACGAAAAGCCCAAATATGAGGGCTCCAAAACTTCAAACCTGGCCCATTCAACAGGCTATGGTGAAAAAGAGAGCGTTATGTCCGAACATGCTGTCCTTGCAGTGGATGATGAAAAATCGATTCTGAGTTCCCTGCGGCGATCTTTACGCAAAGAGCCCTACAAGCTTTTCACAGCGGAAAGTGGTGCCGAAGGACTGGAAATTCTGGCAGCCAATGAAATCCAAATGGTGGTCAGTGACCAACGCATGCCCAACATGTCCGGTACCGAATTTCTCAGCCAAGTTAAAGATCTCTACCCCGACACAGTAAGGGTTGTGCTTTCCGGTTACGCCGAAGCCGAAGCCATTGTCGACAGTATCAACCGGGGCGCAGTATTTCGTTTTATTGGGAAACCCTGGGAAGATGAAGACCTTAAGACCATCATTAGGCAAGGCCTCGCCCATTATAATCTGGTCATTCAAAACCGGGAACTGAGCGAACAAACCAAACACCAACTGGTGGAATTGGAAAGGCTGAACAACCTACTGGCAGATTCAGTGGTAGAGCGCACACGCTCCCTCCAGTTCAGCCAGGAAGTTCTGGAACATTTGCCTCTGATGGTTCTTGGCATAAGTCAGGAAGAAGAACTGATCATGACCAATGATACGGCCCGGCAACAGCTCACTCCCCTGCAATGCATGATGCCCGGAGTAGAGATTGATGACATCCTGCCTCTGGAAGCGGTGGAAAGAATTCGGCAATGCCTGGCCTCTTCTGAGATTGAAGATTTTCATTTCCAATGGGATGAAAAAGACCTCCACGCGCGTCCCTCTCGCCTGGGGACCGAAGACAACCCAAGAGGCTGCGTAATTCTGCTAGAGGAGGTCACCTCGTGAGTGTAACGATGGACCACACAACTCAAATTCTGAAAACCATCAAGGAATTGCCGCCTCTGCCTTTGGTAGTGCAGAAACTCCTGTTGGTTATGGAAGACGATAATAGCTCGGCCGACGATATCAGCCTGGTGCTCAATTCAGACCAAGCTATGACCAGCAAAGTATTGAAATTGGTCAACAGTTCGTTTTACGGCTTGAGTGGCAAAGTATCCACCGTTCCCCGGGCCATTGTTATCTTGGGTGTCGCAGCCATGCGCAATCTGGCTCTTGGGCTGGGAGTCACACGGGTGCTGTCCAAAGCCGGAACCGGTGAGCTTCAAGAGAAATTTTGGGATCACAGCATTGCTGCCGCTGCAGCCTGCGAAGTCCTGGCCAGGCACACCAAGACCATCGTTCCAGAAGAGGCTTTTGTTGCAGGCTTGCTTCATGATATCGGCCATTTGGTCTTGTTGTTGGCAGTGCCCGATGAATTCATGCAAGTCATGGACATGGGCCCCGTCAACATGGTGGAAAACGAACGCCGCTTTATCGGCATGGCCCATACCCGTGCTGGGCAAAAACTGTTAAAGCAATGGAAGCTGCCCGGCAACATTTGTGATGCCATTCGATTCCACCACACCCCCAAAGTCATTACTGGAAAAGAAGACCCTTTGATCAGTCTCGTTGCCTTGGGCGACCTGTTTGCCAGTGTTCATGGAGATGTATATGAGCGTTCACTTTGCGAAGAGGATTTTAGAAAGTTGGTCAAAGTCACCGGTCTAAACACTAAAGAAGTGGCCGACATTCTGGATGAAATGGACCAAAGAATTATTGAAACCAAGCTTTTCCTGAAAATTGCCACTGACGGCGATGCGGGCGCTTCCACCGTGGTGAGCCAAGAGTCAAAAACCGTTGTCATGATTTGCACTGATGCTCTGCGGGCCGAATGGACTAGCCAAGTTTTGGGGCACTTTGGGCACACCATGCTGGGGATGAAAGAGTTCTTCGCAAAGGCCAATGATAGCGGGGCCGTCGATCTCATTATCCTGGATCCCAGCAGTTTGAAGACCGAGCAATTGCAAAAAATTGCCCCCATCCTGAAAAACCATCAAGAGAAACTGGTTCTCTTCGGGGAAGGGGCAAACCCGGACATAACCCAGTTGATGGGTGAGGAAATACGGCAAATACCCGTAGCATTTTCCCGGCAGGATCTGGAACTAATCTAGCTATCCAGCACCACTTCATCTTCCTCTTCCGGCAGGTCCGGGTTCTTCACCCACATGGGTAAAACCAACCCGGTGGTGTCGGCATAATTCTGGATTCGTTCCAACAGACTGACGTTGCACTCCTGGCCGGAAGCCACAAGCAGAAGGCCGTTCCGGGATTTTACATCCTCAGTAAAAACCATTCCCGTGCGCAATTCCTGCAAGGTCACACCGCGGATGGTCTCTTCTGCTCCCCCTGAGCTGGCCACGTTTTCATAGGCGTCAATAATATCCGGATCAAACCAGCTCTTCTGGGCTCGCAGAGCATCCAGAACATTTCCAGGGGTGGCACCCTTGGCGATCAATTCTTCACAACAGATGCAAACTTTCAGGATGCGGGCTCCCATGGGAATTTCTTCGCCTACCAGTTTGTTGCCCGCTTTGCCACTTCCATCAAAATTCAACATCTGGTTGGTCAAAATATCCAAGACCGGTTCCAGACGCGGAATAGGTTTTAAGACATTGTTGGTGATCTCCGGCATACGCAAAATCATATCTTCTTCGATCTCACTCAATTCCGAACCCGAGTACCAACGCATAGCCGTTTCCTGAGGCAGAGTGATACACCCAATTTGCGACAACATGGCCGCCACTTCCACCTGCCAGGGATCGTCCACCTTCATGACCTTGGCCAAAAGAATAGCCAGCTGGGAAATGCGTGTTCCCCGGCCAAAAGCCGCTGGATTGGCCAAAGCCAGAATTTCCGTCAAGGCACGAATACTGCCCTTAAGGGTCTGTTCCAAAAGCACTCTTTCGGATGTCAGCAACTGGTGCTGGCGCACTGCGCCGTCTATGGCATCAGCCAGGACTGCAGCGGAGCAGGGTTTGGCCAAAAAGCGGTAGATATAACCTTCGTTGACAGCCGTGACGACAGTGTCCAGGTCGGCAAACCCTGTCAGCAGCATGCGTACGGTATCAGGATGTTTTTGGCGGGCATGGCGCAAAAAGGTGGCCCCATTCATTTCCGGCATTTTCATGTCGGAAACCACCACATCAAAAGGCCCTTGTTCGGCCATGGCCTCCAGACCTTCTTTACCTCCCCCAGCGGTGACGATGTCATACCTCTTGCGCAGGCTGCGCTGGATGGCATTGAGGATATTCTCTTCATCATCCACACATAAAATCCGGGGTTTCGTGCTCATGTTCCGTTCCTCTGCCTTTTAGACGAATGGGAGATTGCCAACAACACAGGTAAAATTTAGCATCAGGGATTGCTTCCGTGCAACCACTCAAGTTTTTTTATTCCCCGTCGATAATGATTCCAGTAGGAAAGCCCACACAAACTCAGGGATTTCTGATGGATCTTTTGTTCAAATTTAAGGCTTAGGTTCCGGCATGAGTAAGCAAGCAATCGTTGTTGAACACGAACGCGAGGCGCGTAGCCAACGGGAAACAAACCAAGGCAACCTCCTGTTCAATGCCATTTTTGATGCGGCCCAAACAGGTTTGCTCATTCTGGACACTGCCACCCAACAGATCATGGACGTTAATCCCCTTGCCGCAAGCACCTTGGGCCAGGACATTGACGACTTGCTGGGCGAACAAGTGCACACTTGCCTCCCATCCGGGCGCCAGACCAATTGCCCTTTCCACCAGATGGAGCCCGAGGGCAGCTCCGGCACATTGGATTTGCTTCATTCAGACCAGAGCCTTGTGCCGGTGATGTTTTCCACCACTCTGCTGCAGGATGAATTTTCGAATTTGATGGTTTTCAGCTTTTTAGACATCAGCGGCCGGGTGGCCGCAGAAAACCAACTGCTGGAAAGCCGGGACAAGCTCCAGGAAGCACACACCCAACTCAAAGAACACAAAGACCGCATTGTGCAATCAGAAAAACTGGCTTCCATTGGCCAGTTGGCCGCCGGTGTGGCTCATGAAATCAACAACCCCGTGGGGTACGTAACCAGCAACCTGGGAACCATCAGCGAATATATTGACTCCATGAAGGCCATAATTGTTCTGTATCGGGAGCTTGCAGCTTTGCCAATCGATGACAAGGAAAACAAAGCCGTTCTACAAAAGGCCATTGCCGAACTCGAAGAAGAAGAAGACTTGGATTTCATTCTTGAAGACACCGACAATGTCATGAGCGAATCCATGGAAGGCGTGCACCGGGTGGCTGAAATTGTCCAAAACCTTAAGAGTTTTGCCCGGGAAGATTCTGACGCCCGCGGGCCGCACAACATCAATGACGGTATCGAAGCCATGATCAAAATGGTTTGGAATGAATTGAAGTATAGCTGCGAAATCGTCCGTGAATTTGGATCTGTCCCCGTGGTCCAATGTCATAAAGGCCAGATCAACCAGGTCATCATGAACATCCTGGTCAACGCCTCTCACGCCATGCCCGAAAGCGGCGGTACCATCACCGTGGGCACCAGTGTGCAAAACGGCCAACTGGAAATATCCATCGCCGACAACGGCAGCGGCATTCCCGAAGATGTGCTTTCCAAAATATTTGACCCCTTCTTCACCACTAAAGATGTGGGAAAAGGCACCGGATTAGGGCTTTCCATTAGCCACGGCATTATTTTTGACCACGAGGGAACCATTGAAGTGGACAGTGAGGTGGGTAAAGGCACCAATTTCCGCATTTATCTGCCCCTGGGCGAAACTTCTTCCGAAAACCCGGATGATGAATTGATCGGCTAGCCCTTTATCTGTTATATATAACCTGCTGAAATATTCCACACACTGATCCGCGTACGGCCCCCGACCCGCGCGCAGGCTTTCATTTGTCCTGTGAAAGAGGAAAACCATGCCCCGTTTTTCAAGCCAAGGCACCGCTGTGGCGGCGCGCACTCTCATCCTGACCTGCCTGCTCATTCTCATGGCCACCACGGCCATGGCCGCAGATGAAACGCCATTTTCCAGTGGCGATTTTGGCGGGCTGGCCTTCCGGGAAATCGGTCCGGCCATCGCCTCCGGACGCATCGCCGATTTTGCAGTAGATCCTCGCAATAAAAACCACTATTACGTGGGCGTTTGCAGTGGCGGCGTCTGGGAAACCCACAACGCGGGTGTCACCTTCTCTCCTATTTTTGACGGTGAAGCAAGCTACTCCATTGGCTGCCTCACCATCAGCCCCAGCCACCCGGATATCATTTGGGTGGGCTCCGGCGAAAGCAATAGCCAACGCAGCGTCGCTTATGGCGATGGCATCTATAAATCCGTAGACGGCGGTGCCAGCTGGCAGAACATGGGACTCAAACGTTCCTTGCACATTGGCCGCATCATCGTGCACCCCACCAACCCCCAAATCGTTTGGGTAGCTGCAGAAGGCCCGCTGTGGGGCCCTGGTGGCGACCGCGGTGTGTATAAAACCATCGATGGTGGAGCCACCTGGGACCTGGTATTGGAAATTGACGAAAACACCGGTGTCGTGGACATGGTGGCCGACCCCCGCGACCCCGAGGTGATCTACGCCGCCAGCTACCAACGCCGGCGCCACACTTGGACCCTGATCAACGGCGGACCCGGCAGCGGCATCCACAAAACCACCGATGGCGGCGCCACCTGGACCGAATTGAGCAGCGGACTGCCCGGCACCGACATGGGACGCATCGGCTTGGCCATTGCCCCCAAAGCACCCGACACGGTTTATGCCATCATCGAGGCAGCCAAGGATAAAGGCGGCTTTTTCCGCACCCAAAACGGTGGCGCCTCCTGGAATAAGATGAGCAACTACGTAGCTGGCAGCCCCCAGTACTACAATGAGATCATCCCCGACCCCATCAACCCGGACCGTGTCTACAGCATGGATACGTTTCTGCAAGTGACCGAAGACGCGGGCAAAAATTGGCGACGATTGAGCTATGCCAGCAAGCATGTGGATGATCACGCCCTGTGGATCAACCCCATCGACACCGACCATCTGTTGGCCGGTTGCGACGGCGGTATTTATGAAAGTTTTGACCGGGGAGATAACTGGCGTTTCTTTCCCAACCTGCCCATCACCCAATTCTACCGGGTGGCCGTTGACAACGACGAACCCTTCTACAACGTGTATGGCGGCACCCAGGATAACAACACCATCGGTGGGCCTTCACGCACCACCTTTGGTCACGGGGCCAGCAACCGCGAGTGGTTCTTCACCCTCGGTGGCGATGGTTTCAAACCAGCCATCGATCCCACCAATCCCAACATCGTTTACAGCCAGTGGCAACACGGCAACCTGCATCGCTACGATAAAACCAGCGGTGAAAACCTGGACATCCAGCCCCAGCCTGAGTTGGGCGAAATTCTGAATTGGAACTGGAACTCCCCACTGTTGATCAGCCCGCACAATCACAAGCGTCTGTATTACTGTTCCCAAAAGGTCTTTGTCAGTGAAGATATGGGCCACAGCTGGACCAGAATCAGTGACGACTTGAACAGTGGTGTAGACCGTAACAAGCTGGAAATAATGGACCGTGTCTGGGGTGTTGATGCGGTGGCCAAGAACAACAGCACTTCGGTTTATGGCAGTGTCATTGCCTTCAATGAATCGGCTGTGACTGAAGGCTTGCTCATGGCCGGAACCGACGACGGTTTGATTCATGTGCGCCAGCCTGGCCAAAGCCATTGGGTCCAATACAACAGTTTCAAAGATGTGCCCGATGGCAGTTACGTCAGTGATCTGGAACCTTCGCTATTCGACGACAACGTGATATTCGCCACCTTCGACAACCACAAACGCGACGACTTCAAACCCTATGTTCTGATGAGTGACAACCAGGGTAAAAGCTGGAAGAATATCGCAGGCGATTTGCCCGAACGCGGCACCGTCTACACCATCGCCCAGGATCATGTGGATTCTGAATTGCTGTTTGTCGGTACTGAGTTCGGCATGTTCTTCACTCGCAATGGCGGCAAAAACTGGACCCAGTTGAGCGCAGGCATCCCGGTGATCGCCTGCCGTGACCTGGAAATCCAGCGCCGGGAAAGTGATCTGGTGGTGGCCTCCTTTGGGCGTGGATTCTTCATCCTCGATGATTACTCTCCACTGAGAAATCTGACCCCCGAAGTGATGGATGAAGCTGCCGTGATCTTCCCGGTAAAGGACGCCTTGCTCTACAACCAGGGCACCCCGGTGGGATCTGCCGGTAAGGGGCACCAGGGTGACGCTTTCTGGCTGGCCAAGAATCCTCCTTACGGTGCCATCATCACTTACCGTCTGGACGAGGGCCTCAAAACTCTCCAGAAGCAACGCCGCAAAGCCGACTCTGAAAAATTCAAAAACAACGAACCGGTTTTCTATCCCAGCTGGGATGAGTTGCGTGCTGAAGATCGCGAATTGGATCCGGCCATCATCCTGACGATCAAGGATTCCGCTGGCGCCATAGTGCGGCGCTTTGGCGGCCCCAGCAGCAGCGGTTTCCACCGTGTAGCCTGGGATCTGCGTTACCCTGACATCAGCCCGGTGAACCTCAACCGCAGCGGCCCCAGTACTCCCTGGGACGACATCCCGGCTGGGCCCTATGCCATGCCCGGGACCTACTCTGTGACTCTGAGCCAACGAGTGCTGGAAGAAGAAACCGTTCTGGCCGGTCCTGTGGAATTCAACACCAGTCTGTTGGGGAACAATGAAACCCAAACTTCCGACTTCGGTGCTTCTCTGGCTTTCCAGAAAAAAGCCGCTGAGCTGAACCGAGTGGTTCTGGGAACCTCGCGCACCATGCGTGATGCCAGCAGCCGTCTGAATCATATCCGTCAGGCCATCAATGATACGCCGGCTCTGGAGCGCACCATGCTGGATGAGGTTGATCGCCTGGACCACCAGGTGGCTGACATGTGGGTGGTCATGAATGGCGACCGGACCATCAGCAGCCACAGCGAAGCCACCACCCCCGGTCTGCGCAGTCGCGTCAGCCGTGTGATGTGGGGCACCCGCTCTATCACCAGCGCACCCACACAAACCCAACAGGAAAGCCTGGCTGTTGCAGCCAGCCAGTTTGGCCCATTGCTGGAAGAATTGCGCAATCTGGTCGAGAAAGACATCAAAGACCTGGAAGCCCGGCTGGAAGCTGCCGGCGCTCCATACACCCCTGGCCGGATTCCCGTCTGGCAGAAATAGAAACCTACGGCCCTCACAAACAGGCCCTGGAACCACCCAGGGCCTGTTTACCCGCCCTGTCACAGAAATGTCACCAACATCGCGTTAATAATTTCACCAACACCCACCTTTATACTATATTTCTTCGACTAAAAGGGAACATCCATCCCGATGCTGTGTTATCATTTGATCCGATGAAAGCGAACGCGATGAAGACTTGGCGGAAAGTTCACATGTTCAGCCTTGGCTATATGAAAGGCCTCAGCTTGTTCGTGGCTGTTTGCATGTTCTTCATTTCTATCACCGGATTTCTGCTGAACCACCGACACGACTTCCACTGGGTTGATACCACGCGTGTCCCCACAGCGGTTTTGCCACCGGCTTATCAGCAGAGATTGGATCAGGTGCGGGAAGCTCAGGGTTTGGAAGACCTGTTTCCCGATGAGGCCCACAGTGTGCCTCTGCAATGGCTGATCACAGACTTCCACACTGGAGAAATCCTGGGCTCCTATGGTCCTTGGTTTTATGATCTGATCGCCGCCAGCTTCACGGTTCTTTCCGTGACCGGCATTGTCATGTACTTCAAGATTCGTCGTCGCAAAAGATTCTAACTGGATCCAAAAAATGGGAGAACGAAAATGAAAATCGCTAAATTGATGACTATGGCCGTGGCCGCATTACTGATCACCATGATCGCCACTGCCGGTTTCGCCACCGAAGCCTCCAAAGAGATTTATTCCGTCAAAACCATGGAGAGTTCCGTCAAGAAAATTGAAGGCACCGAAATCACCGTGGAAGGCACCATTGTTGGCGCCTGCAAAAGTGGCTGCAAAATGTGGATCGCCGATGGCAAATACGAAGAAGGCCAAGCCTTCACTCTGGTTCGTGCCAAAGATGACGCCTTCAAATTCGATACCAAAAAGAATGGCCAAAAAGTCAAAATGACCGGTTTTGTGGTGGCCAAATATCGCGACTACTGTGGCGATGATGCTGATGAAGGTAAAGAAGAACCCAAAGACGGGGAATTGGCTGGTAGCTGTGCCGCACCCGTGAATGTAGAGTCAGCCACCAAGGGTGACCTGGAAGCTATGACTTTCTTTGCCACCACGGTGAAATACCTGGACTAGTTCTGCACAGACTAGATTTTAAAAGGGCCGTCTGGTTATCCAGACGGCCCTTTTCTTTGCGTATTACATAGAGAATCAGACCAGTTTATTGGCCCCATTCAAAGCAGCCACTCGATACCCTTCAGCCAAAGTGGGGTAGTTAAAGGCGCTGTCCATGAAATAATCCAGTTTGCCATCCAGAGCCATCACCGCTTGTCCAATGTGGATCAATTCTGTGGCCCCGGTGCCGATGATGTGCACTCCCAGAACCTCTCGGGTTTCAGGATGGAATAAAATTTTCAGCAGTCCCACATCGTCACCGATGATTTGACCTCGGGCAATTTCCTTATAACCGGCGCACCCTATTTCATAGGGAATTGATTTTTCCGTAAGACTCTCTTCGGTGTCCCCCACCATGCTAATTTCGGGGATGGAATAAATACCGAAGGGGAAAAATTTACGCAGCTTGTTTTGTGATTTATGGAACAAGTGGCAGCTGGCCATGCGCCCCTGGTTCATGGAAGTGCTGGCCAGGGCAGGAAAACCCACCACATCACCCACGGCATAAATGTTGGGCGCTGCGGTGCAGTAATTCTCATCAATTTGAATGCACCCCCGCTTATCGGCTTTCAGGCCTGCATTCTCCAACCCCAGATTCGCGGTGCTTCCCTGGCGGCCAATACAGTAGAGGAAGGCATCGGCCTGGAGGCATTTTCCGCTCTTCAATTTTACTTCCACTATGGGATGGTCATCACCCTCAAGCTTTTTCACTTCTTTAAGCTCTTCACCAAAACGAAGAGTCATACCCCGGCTTCGCATGTGGTATTGCAAGGCTTCCCCAATTTGCAGATCGAGGAAATTGAGCACCCGCTGGCCACCTACGACCATGGTAACCCGCACACCCAGACGCGAGAACATTGAGGCGAATTCCGTGCCGATAACACCACCACCAACAACAATCAAAGACTCGGGTAAACGTTTCAAATGCAGCAAATCATCAGAGGTCAGAACGCAAGCTTCATCGAAAGGGATGTAGTCAGGTCGCACGGGCTCGGTGCCTACGGCAACAATGAAATTATCAGCACTGATTTCCGACTGGCCTTCAGCGTTTTCCACCCAAACGGTGCCCTTGTCCTTGAAAGATGCAGCCCCCTGAACAAGGGTGACCCCGTTGCGGCGCAATTGCACACTCACAATTTCCATCTCGGTGGCGATGATGCGTTGGCAGGAGGCCAGCAAATCGCTGATGGATATATTGCCAGACTTCACCACCGCTCGCACACGGAGGTGATCCTTTCCTCCGGTGGCCTGGATGATGGCCTCGCGCAGAGCTTTGGAGGGAATAGTCCCGGTGTGGATAGCCACTCCCCCAACTTGCTGCATGCGCTCAACAACACACACACTTTTGCCAAGTTTGGCCGCCTGGATTGCTGCTTTCTGGCCACCAGGGCCACTGCCAATCACGCAAAGATCATAATCTGCCAAGAAGAAACCTCCGGGAAGTTGCAAGTTCTCAGGAATCTCAAAACAAGAAGATCTTATAGGCAATAGACAAATTTCGCAACCAACATGAAAAATGCCCGGCAATTAAGTTTCCAAAACTTAATTGCCAGGCAAATTTATTACACAGACTCAGACTACTTGATCAGCAGCATTTTCTGAGTCTCTTCGAATCCTTCAGCCTGCAGGCGGTAATAGTACGCGCCACTGGCCACGCCCCGACTCTTATGGTCGGTACCATCCCACATGACAGAATGGTAACCGGCAGTCTTCTGGCCTTGGACCAGAGTGCGCACGTGGCGCCCTGCCAGATCGTAAATTTTCAGGCTCACCAACCCACTGCGTGGGGTGGCAAACTTGATGGTCGTGGCAGGGTTGAAGGGGTTGGGGTAAGCGCCATCCAGCACATAAGCTGTGGGCATTCCACCGCTATCGGCAGCACTTAAACCATCGGTGACCGTCAGAGCGGTAGGAATCTGGACCACTGGGTTTTCAATGTCGTTGGTCTGCACCGTGACAACACCCTCGTAATCTCCAGCTTCGGTGTCCACCGAATTGAAGGTCACTTCCAGATCGACACTGCTCATGGGACCCACAACGCCCTGGCGCGGAGAGACCGACATCCAAGGTTCGGGAATGGGCTCCGCAGCCATCAGGATGGCCATTTCACTGTGCAGGTAACCGCCATTAAAGGCGATCTGCAGCCCGTCGGTGCCATTGGCGTTTTCGGTACCCACCGTAGCACCAGTGGCCGCTGCCACGACTTTGTACTGGTACTCAATGGAACCATTGGCATTGATCACAACCTGGAAAGTTTCCGGATTTCCAGTGGAGTAATGAGGCACGCCATCAAATTCCACGATGAACCGGTCGCTGGCCACGTCGGCGTAGTAGTAAATGGATCCACCGTCATTGGGGTTAAAATCATCCCAAAAGACGGCCAGCAAATTATTGGGCTCAGCACTGTTGGGAATACCCTGGTTACTGTAGGACGTAGCAGTAGAGGTGAAGCTCACCCAGCCATTGGTACATATCCGAACAGAGTCGTAGGTTCCACCATAGTAAGGGAATTCAAAGCCCAGATCGAAGGGGCCCAGGTTGGCATCGTCGCCGCTACCAGCGTTGGTGCCCACACCGTTGATTTCCGTCCACGCATATACCGGACCACCGGCTTCGTCACTGTCGATCCAAGTATATCCGAAGGCATCGGGGCCACCATAAGCGCGGCTTTCATTGTCCACGGTGCGGGTATCGATCTCATCTTTTTTGAAATTCTGGAAAGGAACTTCGCTCTGGCGCGGCACACTGAGCAGCACAGATGCGTCGTAAACCAACTCGCCTTCACCGGTGTTGATCACGGTGAGCATTTGGGTGCTGGAGTTGGGCTTGATCAAGTTCTCTTCCAAAAGATCTGTACTGATTTCACAGGAGGGACGCAGAGGTTCGCCGATGGCCGGGAAAATGATATAATCAATCCAGCCGCAATCTGAACCACCCGATTCGGAACCATCTTTAGAGTAATCCCACTTGAAAATGTGATTGCCTGGTTCAACCGCAAAAGACACTTCCGTCCAGCCCAAACTACCGGCCCAGCTGCCTTTCTCACTGCCGTCAATGTTGAACGTCAGGAAATCATAACCAGATTCACTGTCGACCTTAGCCTGGAAAGTGATGGTTCCCGGAGTGAGCACAGCCAACTCCACCGAGAGTTCAGAATTCTGGTTGTCGTTGATAGAACCACTTTGAGCGCTGTAAATGCCTTCACCCGGAGCGATTTCCGTGATGATCCAGTCGCCATTGCCACCCATGGTCCAAGGGTAGGCCGCGAAATTGCCGCTTTCGAAATCTTCAATGCTCAGCCCAACGCTCAAGTTCAGAGTGCCGGAATAAGCAAAATCATCGGCGTTAGCCTCAAGAGTGAACTCAGCCACCTCACCGACGGGAGTCTCTTCATGGGCGGCCACCGTCCAGCTCACAGCACGGCTGCCTTCAGGAGCCAGCATGGTGATGAAACCGGTGCTGCCAGTCAAGACAACGTTGGGGTTCAGGCTGACCACATCCACATTGATATTGTAAACCGAGGCTGAACCGAGGTTGGCCATGGTCACTGTCAGGGTGGCGGTTTCGCCGGGATCAAGGATGCCGTCCTCATCCGCATCACCAGTGATGGTGTAGGTGGCGATGTCCAGAACCGGAGCATGGGCCACCAGGGAGAAACCACTGGTGTAGAATGAGTCGGCGTCGGTGCACACGAGAGTGAAAGGAATCACGTGCTCGTCAGGTACAGCAGCATCCAGGACCACCCGGAAGCCACCGGCCATACCCAGTAATCCGTCGGCGGCGATGTCGCCATAGACCTGGGTATCATCCAGGATGGTGATCATTGGATCTTCGCTGCTGATGACTGCGGTCACGCCCAGGGCAGGGTCCAGTCCCACGTTGTGCAGGGTGATGTCCAGGGTGGCCTCTTCGGTGAAGTCCAGCACACCGTTGCCATTGCCCAGGGAATCATCAAGAGCCAACTCGTCAAAGATGACGAAGGAACCTTCGGGAGGAATGATGGGCACCACGGAACGGTACCGGTAGTGGTTCTGTTTGGTGATCGTTACGATCAGATCCTGGCCAGGCAATTGGCTCTCGATGGGGATGATGTTTTCGCCACCGGTGGAGATATAACTACCGATCACTTCGCCACCAACGGAAAGACCGATCAAGGCGCCGGCATCAGCGGTGACGGCAAAGAAATCCACACCACTGATCTGGCTGGCCTCGTGAGCCACCGTCAGGTTGGAGGGCACTTCCGAATAGACGGTACTGAAAGCATCACCATGGTGATGGAACAGGTAGTAGGTCACTTCTTTGTTGTTGGTATTGTACGGCCAGCTGCTGGATTCCAGGAAGTATTTACCCGAAACATTGGCAAAGGCTGGCATGAATTTGTGGTCCCCAGCGACACCGTAGCCGGGATCGAAATCGGGCCACATGTAATCGAACATACCCCAAACGTAGGTATCGTTCACAAAAGAGTAAGACACTTCCGAAGCGGCAATCAGACCCAGGGCGCCCTGGTTGTGCCGGTGGAAAGTTTCCGCAAAACTATCACTGGAATAGTTGTATTTACCAGTCAGACAATTGATGGAGAAGACAAAAGTCAGCTCTTCATTGTTCAGACCCGTCAAATCATTACTGCTGTAACTGGGTTCTCCCCAGCCAGTTTCCCCGCCATGATCACGATGCTGTACCAGGAAGGTACCGGCATTGATGTCGGCGTTCAGACGGGAGGCGTTGCCACCCCAATCAGTCAGGTGGGCCGGGCTGTCCGGAAGGTATCCCAAACCATCGGTGCCAAAATAATTGAGCACTGCAGCGGTGTTGGTGGCGGTGGACCAGGTGGTGGGGCTGCCGCTGTAAATGGCATATTCCCGGGTGGGAACCTTACCCAACTCGTTGGCCATGAAACCGTAGATCACTTCGTCACAGAGAACGAACCAGCGTTCGGTTTGCCAACCGCCGGCGATCACCGGGGTGTTGTAAAAGCTGGGAGAAGTGGGTGGGCTCATCTCGTAATCGAGAACCTTACGCACGTACGTTTCCAGGTTGGTGGGGTTGTCGGCAGTCATACGGGCCAAAATCAAATCGGCCATGTGGTTGCCGTTGACATCGGCGTAAATATGATCGGACACACAATAGCTGTCATAAATGGGTGCAATCACATCAGAAGCTTCTGTGCCGTGATCACCCAAAAGCAGAACCGCCACCGGGGGCAAATCCCAGTTGGCGTAAGCATCGTCGATGAAACCTTCAATGGAGGCTACGCTGTTGCCACCAATTTCTGCAGTGGTGAAGATACCAGTGCGAATACCCTGCTCGGTGCGGAAGCGTTTGAGGCTGTCGGCCCAGGCCAGGTAAGTGGGCAGCGGAGGGCTGATGATGACGTATTCAAAGTCGGGAGTGCGGTTGCCGCGGTTGGCCGGTTCCTGCACCACAGGCAAAGAGGAAGCGTTCAGGAAAATGTCGTTCAGGATGGGGTCGAACCACTTGCTGCGCAAACGATTCTCGCCAAACTGTCCGTCGCCACCATCAAAGGTGATTTCGAATCGCATGTCGCGAAAAACAACCAGTTCCTGACGAACCGGGTTGTACTGGAACGGTGTGATGCCCAGCATGGCGGCGTTGACACCCCGGATGGTGGAAATATCGCCCACCAGCAGTGTATTTTCAGGGTAGTAAGTGTCTTTGGCAAAAATTTCGTTATTTCGCGTATAGACCAAAGGGCCTTCGTCAGTATCCAAAGGGATAACCGGGGCTGGGGCCATTTCCACACCGTAAAAAGTTTCCTGGCGGGAATCGATGAGCCGCACGGTGGCCGTGGCTCCGTTGGGCAGGGCAATGAACTGGCTGATACCGGGCAAATCAGGAGCGCCAGAATCGTTGGGCAGGAACACTCCGGGCATCTGGATCACGTTGGCCGAACGGCCGTTTACATCGACGGTGCCGAGGGTCCAGCCTTGCAGAGAGAAATTAATTTCCAGCTTGTCGCCGGCCTGGCGGGACATGGTCAGGCCTTCCGGGCCCCAACTGTCATCATAACTATGGGTTTCGGCTCCGGCCAAAGCAAAGGCACTGGTAG
>JADGDU010000032.1 GCA_016744705.1 Candidatus Krumholzibacteriia bacterium | reverse complement strand
AAAGACTCACTCACTTGAGTCAACTGCCTGCAATACAAGCAGAAGAGATGAAAGAAAAGTCATGAAACATATACGCACTCTGGGAATTCTAACCATCATGTGCATCAGCACGTTGACCATGGCTTTGGCCCAGGAACCGGTTCCTGTCAGAGAAGGCGAGCCCATCACAAAAGCCTTGCCCCAAAGAACCCCTCCAGTTGTCATCGATACCGAAGGTGCTCCTGTGCCCGTCGGAATGGCCCTTGCACCAATAGCTCCTGCCAAGCCCTCTACGCAACAGGTCGAGTTTTCAAGGGACTTGGTTCCAGTTGACGAGAATGCTGAACCGATTCCCGAAAACGTCATTCTTTCGGGAAGTCCTCCCATTGCCATGGATGACTTTTACGTTGCCGTGACAAATGAAGCACTTCAGATTTCCGTTGATGCCGGGGTCCTTTCCAACGACTTCGACCCCGAGGGGGATGGGTTGACCGTCACCCTGATTATCAACAGCGTTGATCACGGAACACTTTCCGTATTTCAAGGGGGTAATTTCAATTACACTTCCGATTCGGGCTACGTGGGGTACGACTATTTTGACATGCGTATCAGTGACGGAACCAACCAGGAAATAAACCGTGTCCACATCCAAGTCGTTTCCGTGGATCGCCCACCGGTGGCGCAGAACGAGTATTATCAGGTACCCATGAACGGGGACCTGATCGTTCCGTCAACGACCGGATTGCTTCTCAATGACTTTGACCCCGATGCTGACAGCGTTGCTGTCTCTCTCGTTTTAAGCGGCGTTGAACACGGCTCTGTCTCGGTGTTTACCAATGGCCGATTCAACTATTACCCCGATTCGGGTTTTACAGGAAGCGATAGTTTCACCTACCGAATCAGCGCTAATGGTGTATCTACCACGGCTATGTGCTCGATCACCGTCTTTGACCCAAACCGCTCACCCTACGCCGAAATGGATCACTATTATGTTCCCATGAACGGCACACTTTCGGTGCTCGGAGCACAGGGGGTTTTGCGGAATGATTTCGATCCGGACGGCGATAGTATCAATGTCAATCTGATAACAAACGGCGCTGATCACGGAAGTCTTTCTGTCTACCCGAATGGCCGTTTTAACTATACTCCCGATGTGTGGTATTCGGGCCTTGATACCTTTACTTACCGTATGGCCGACTCCAATGGGGCCAACACCACAGCCACGGTGACTGTTTTTGTGGGCCAGGAAAACAACCTGACAGCTTTGGTGGACCCCCTTGCCAACCCGGGGCAATTTGGAATGAGCCCACCGATGCCCAACCCGTTTAATCCAAGGACAAAGATAGATTTCAGGATTGATACCACAGCTCAAACCACGTTGCGCGTATTTGATGTCCGCGGTTTCCTGGTCAAAACTCTGGTTGACGAAGAACTCCCAACCGGAAATCACACTGTCCATTGGGATGGCACCAACGACCGAGGAATGTCCATGGCCAGCGGCACCTATTTCGCCACTCTGGCCAGCGGGACCAATCACGCCAGCCAGAGATTGGCCCTTGTGAAGTGATATGGAATCCTTCTTAAAGTCTCGATTCGGCGAAAAAACCATGTAAATAGCCCCCCCCCGGGGGGTGCTATTTTGATTACTTCAGACCTGCAGTCCCACCCCACAACGACCAAAACCGTTGACCGCCGGCCGCTCTCAATTCTTCCACCAGCCGTCGGGTCCTCACTCCAACCTCACAGACCAGCAGGACCTCATTTTCCCCAGCTAAATCCAGGAGTTCCCGGTGGCCAGCGCCTGGTAGATTGTCCCATGAGGCCATGTCGCCCACGGGCGTTCCCCGCTCATCCTCACTGCGGACATCCACAATATGACCCTGAGGATGATTCTGGATAAATTCATTCATCCCAACCTCCCAGAATTGGCGCGGTTCATACTCCTGATCATGAATATCCACAATTCCAGGTTGGTCACCACAGAGTGGGCAAGATGGATCCCGTGGTCGTTTGACAGCCGTAGTTTCCAGGGAGAGCAAATCAACCAGTACTGTGGCCGAAGTGGCCGGGCTGGGACGTCCCGTCAAATGCTTGATGGTCTCCATGGCCTGCATACCACCCAAGACAGTGGAGACCGCCCCCAGCACACCCACTTCCGCACAGGATCCCACACAGTCGGCTGCCGGAATCTCTGGCCACGTGCAGCGCATGCAACCGCTAGCTGAATCTGATCCAAAATCAAAGACCTGAATTTGACCTTCATACTGGTAAAGACTTGCTTGCACCAGGACCTTTTGGGCCAGATAGCAGGCGTCGTGCAATAGAAACTTCGTGCTGAAATTATCGGTGCAATCAAGCACCACATCGTGCCCAGCCAACAGGTCGGTGGCATTCAGTAGATTGAAATTTTCGGATACAGCAGTAATCGAAACCAGCGGATTCAGTTCATGCAGTTTCTGCGTGGCCAGTTGGGCTTTGAACTGCCCCACTTCCTGATGTCCGTACAAAGTCTGTCGGTGCAGATTGGATACGTCGAGAATGTCACCATCGCAAATAGTTATCTGGCCCACACCCGCCCCTGCAAGTGTACTGAGAGCAGGACATCCCAAGCCACCCGCCCCAACCACAAGGACACGGGCTGAGCGCAAACTATCCTGCCCGCTTTCACCAAAATCGGACATCCGTGTTTGACGACTGTAATATTCCTTTTCGGTGAATTCCGGCTGATGGTGGTGAGCACATCCCTCACAATCCACCCAATCAGAGGCGCCCTCTACATAGTGTTCCTTTTTCCAGACGGGCAGCCGGTACTTGATTTCGTCAATGAGATAACGACAGGCCTTGAAGGCTGCTTCCCGGTGCCTGGCGCTGGCCCCAACCCAAATGGCCATTTCACCAATACCCATCAATCCAAATCGGTGGGCTCCACGCAGATGAGTCACATCGAACTGCTCTTTGGCTTCGGCCATGATTCGGGCTGCTTCTTTTTCGGCCATGGATACAAAAATTTCGTATTCAAGGGCAGACACTGCGCGGCCGTCGTTGTGGTCGCGAACCACACCTTCGAAAATGACCATGCCCCCTGCTGCCGGATCCGCCAAGTCATGTCGCAGGGTCTCAACATCGATGGCCTTGTCCGTAATTTCAAACATGGATACTCCCGCTCACCCACCGGAAACCGGAGGAATAAATACTATTTCATCGCCTGAATTCAAGGCGCTGTCCATGGGTTGGTACTCTTCGTTGATTGCCACTTTCACATTGTGGGCAGCCAGAGTGATCTCGTATCGACGGCATAATTCGACATAAAGGTCGGCGGCAGTTTTAGCGGATGTTTCCAACTCTTCGCCAGATTTACCTGTTTGCTCACGCAAAGCAGCAAAGTAGCGGATTTTGATCAAGGGCATGTTAATCCTTAAGGGGGACGTTATTCAAATCAAGTCACGCAGGTCTGATAATTATAGTCTAAAAAGCAGCCCTTGGCGATGGAAAGAGGCAAGTACTGCACAGCTTTTACAATGGCTGTATGCCTTCTTTCCACCTACCTTGTACTGACTCTAATTTGTTCCAAACCACAAGTGAGGGTTTTCCCAGCCCGGCTGCCTAAACCTCTGAGAAGGCATGGCGAAGGGCCGACACGGTTGCACGGGAAACGGTGCGATTTGCTCCCGTATTTGGAAGGAAAACATGTTTCGTCTTAACCCCAAAACAGGCTTGACCCATGAGGTCAGCCCTGAAGTGGAATCTACCCAAATCCCACCCTTGCGTGACCCTCAGGGTCGCCACCTCGATTACTTGCGCCTTTCGGTGACCGATCGCTGCAACCTGCGGTGCCGTTATTGCATGCCTGCCGATGGCATCAAACTGGCTGCCCGTGAGAATGTTCTGACCCTGGAAGAGATGCAGCGCCTGGGCGCCATCTTTGCCCAACTCGGCGTGCGAAAAATTCGCATTACCGGAGGCGAACCACTGTTGCGCAAAGGTGTCGTCTCACTGATAGCCGGGCTGCAGGGCCTGCCCTCATCACCGGAAATTCTGATGACCACAAACGGTTTATTACTCGAAGCCAATCTCCACGACCTGCAGGCCGCAGGGCTTCGGCGGATCAACCTGAGTCTCGATACATTAAAACCCGAAAAATGGCGAGACATCACCCGCCGAGGCGGACACGACACCGTATTGAAAGCCATGGATCTGGTGCTCGCAAAAGGCATGGGCCTGAAGATTAACGTGGTTGTCTTACCAGGCGAAAACGTGAATGAAATTCCTGATTTTGTTGCCTTGACCAAGGATCGTGATGTCTCCATTCGCTTCATTGAGCCAATGCCTTTTGACGGCACAGGCAAACCACTGGCCGCTACCGTCAACGGTGACGATATATTGGGATTCATCCGCCCACATTATGAATTGAAAGCCTTAACGAATCCGGACGGTGCCGTAGACAAACTCTATGCCGTCAAAGGGCACCGCGGTAACATTGGAATTATTGAAGGGCACAGCCGTACATTCTGTTCCAGCTGCCGTCGCCTGCGATTGAACGCAAGTGGTGAGTTTCGTACCTGCCTTTACGGCCGGCCCCAGGCCAACCTGCGCCTGCTCATGCGCGGTGGGGCCACTGATACAGACCTCATGGCGGTGATTCGCGATGCTGTGGAAAAGCGTCTCGTTGATGGCTTTGCTGCTGAAAAGGATAGCAAGTTGTTCGGGCTGAAGAGCATGGTTGATATCGGAGGGTGAGATCCTGTCCCACCAAAAAGACGCGAGCCGGCAGTTCCGGCTCGCGTCTTAATAATTAACACCCAAACATCTGACAACCGATCAACGCACCAGTGTCATCCTGCTGGTGAGGTACTGGCTGTTGAAACTCAGGCGTGAAAAATACACACCCGAAGGCAGAGCCATGCCCCTGGAGTCCTTCCCGGTGAACACCACTTCGTGGCTACCGGCGGCACAGTCTTCGTGCAACAGTTGTACTACCCGGGCACCGCGCGCGTCGAAAATATCCAACTGTACAGCACCATCAGAGGGCAGAACGAAACTCAAGGTCGTCTGCGGATTGAAGGGGTTCGGAACGTTGGGATTCAGTTGCAGTGCCGATTCCAGGAATGGCACATCACTGAGGCCTGAGTTCGTGGCCCCAGGGGTGGGTTCGTTGAACGCCACCCACACATCACCACCATCAGATTCTCGCCCCAAGGAGACGTTGGCCGTCTGGGCACCGAAGCTGACGCTATCGATCAATTCGTTGCCCGCAGCCAGGCGACTGTACAAGCCGATTTCTTCGCCACCGGCGCTGAGCTTGAAGGTGGCGTGCATCTCGCCGTCTTCGGCGTCGTTGTCGCACCACACCAGTAGGAACTCTCCCGCTGGAAGGCTATAGTCTGGAAGAGCCCATTGGGTGGTCTGGGTCAGGTCGTCCGTAAGGAACAATCCACCCAACTCGACGCTATCAGGACCGGGATTGTAGATTTCAACCCAGTCTTCGAATTGGTCGTTTTCATCCTGGATGCCGGCGGTGTTCTGGGCCATGAACTCGTTAATTTTCAAGACCACGGTTTCAGGCAAAATGGAATTCAGATTCTCAGCGCCAGGTGTGGCCATGGAAAGCAACTGGGCCTCGCCCACGCCGTCTGCCCAACGGCCCCAGCTCAAATTGGTGCCCAGATCGGGGTAGGTCATCTGGTCGATGATCACCGCACCGTCAGTTAAGAAAACTTGTTCACCGTCGCCATCAAGCTTGAAGGGGGCATGCAGGTCGCCTTGATGAGGTTGTTCGTCGGCCCAGACCACCAGGTACTCACCCGGAGCCAAAGTGACATCAGGAAAGATGAAATCAGGCACACCTTCAAAGTGATCAGTCAAGCCCAAGCCCGCGAGATTGATGGCGCTGCTTCCGGCGTTGGCAATTTCGATCCAATCGTCGTATTCACCGGCTTCATCGGCGACGACCGACGAATTGCGAGCCATCACTTCATTGATGACCAAGCCGGTGATGGGAGTCCAGGTGCCGATCTGCCCTTGCAGGTAGCTGTTACGGTTGTTGATGAAAGTCTGCAGGGCGGGAATGGTTCGCCCACCGGGGCCGCCGGTGTTTGCCTGGACATTGCTGGTCATGCAGATGTTGAACTGGCTGGTGGAGAACATGTTATTTGGGTCGGTCTCCACATAGGGGCGGATCATATCGCGCAGTTCTTCCATGCGATTGACCAGGGTTGTGGGTTCGGCCGCGCCAGACATCAGCTTCTGCATATGACCGTAATACACATCGCGGTAAGCATCGACATCGAACAAGCGCTCAGCCAGGGGGCGATCTTCGTTGTACTGAGGATTAGTCCACAGCACGCTCAACTGCTGTAACTGGTAGGTGGAATAATTGTACTGGTTGAAAATACCGAAGGATTCGTTCTGGTCCCACTTGGTGAAGACAAAACGATCGTCCAGTTCGCGGTGATAAAAGTAAAAGTTGGCGCAACGGCCCACGTAACTGTCCAGGTTCACGGTGAAATTGTCGATGGCCATCATGGCCATGGCCGAGTTCACATCCAGGCGGTTGTGCAGGCTGTCAGGCAAAGCGGCCAAGGAAGTATTGTTGAGCTGGTCGATGAAATCGACTAGGTCGGACCAATCGTTTTCTTCCTCGTTTGTTTTCAACTCGTAATCATCGTAGTAGCTGGCCTCGGATGAGCCTTGATATTCAAAGGTGCCGTAGGGCTCGCCTTTCCAAAGATTACCGTCTTCGCCGCTGCCCCAACGGCTCTCGATGAATTCCTGGTCCTGCTGTTCGACAAGGAGATAAAGCCCCCAGTATTCGTCGTTGATATACACCGCGGCGTAATTGGTACGCCCGGCGGCCATGCCCATGGACTCGCAAAGTTCGTAGACTGCCTTTTCCCGCACCATACTGGGGTCAAGAAAGCAGTTATTGAGGTTCAACTTGTCCAAACCATCGATTTCCTGACCGCTGACAAACTCGTTTAAGTCCAGCTTGAAACTTTTCTTCTCTCCGGGGTAGGAGTAGCTGCTGTTACCCTTGAAGCGCACGCCGATAGAGGACAGGCTGTAAGGGCCCATCTCGCAGGAGGCCTCGAGGTAGGGAATATCGTCGCCGCCTGACTGATAATTGGAGAGCAGCTGGCTCCACCAGTTGGACTGTTCAAAGGTCAGGCGCACTTCGTGCACCGCATCGCCGTCGAACAGGGGATGGACGGGTGGAGTCAGGGCTGCCGACGCCACTGCCGGCAGCAGGGCGATCAGAAACAAGATCAGGGTCATTTTGGCGACGGTCATGTTGATTCTCCTGGTTGAGTGGTCGTCATTTTCCAAAGAAGGCTGTGTTTTGCATATCGGAGGTGTTGGTCCGTACACCGATTATTTTTACCAAACGAACCAGATGCAATAGTCTTTCGTTTTATTTTATCTTTCTGCGAAAGAAACCCTGGACTGAAGCGTTGCGTGAGAAAGGAGCTGATTGTACACGGTAAATCGTCGGATTTTGCCAGTGTTCACATCATTATATATCATACAATTCTCAACCAAATATTTCAAAATGGCATACAA
Source organism: Candidatus Krumholzibacteriia bacterium (assembly GCA_016744705.1). Classification (GTDB taxonomy): domain Bacteria; phylum Krumholzibacteriota; class Krumholzibacteriia; order LZORAL124-64-63; family LZORAL124-64-63; genus LZORAL124-64-63. The sequence continues at coordinate 33,144 of JADGDU010000032.1, read as the reverse complement.
AACCCCGCCACTCCTACGAGTAGCGGGGCAAAATCGATCAGATTCAGATAAATGGCTATTCGTTCTTCAACGACGCCATATCAATGGAAAAGCGGTACTTCACATCAGATTTAAGCATACGCTCGTACGCTTCGTTGATCTGCTGGATGGGGATAACCTCAACATCGGAGGTAATCCCATGTTCTCCACAGAAATCAAGCATTTCCTGGGTTTCAGCAATGCCTCCGATCAAGGATCCAGACAAACTTTTGCGACCGAACAGCAAGGCGAAGGATGATACCGGAAGAGGTTTTTCCGGTGCACCAACCAGAGTCAGGTTTCCGTCAAGGCCAAGCAGCTGGATATAGGCATTGACATCGTGATCGGCTGAAACCGTGTCCAGAATGAAGTCGAAACTGCCCATGTGTTTGGCCATCTCCTCGGCGTTGCGTGAGTTCACAACTTCATGAGCTCCCAAGCGAAGGGCGTCTTCAACTTTTGAGTCTGAGGTCGTGAAAACAACGACGTGGGCTCCAAATGCATTGGCGAACTTGACCCCCATGTGACCCAGGCCGCCCAGGCCAACAATGCCCACTTTCTTGCCTTTCGTAACACCCCAATGCCGCAGGGGCGAATAGGTGGTGATTCCGGCGCACAGCAATGGTGCCACTCCCGCAAGGTCGAGATTTTCGGGTACCTTCAAGACGAAATTCTCATCAACAACGATGCTCTCAGAGTACCCGCCAAGAGTGACCCCACCGAGGTGTTTGTCTGGGCTGTTGTAGGTGAAAACGCCTTCGGGGCAAAACTGCTCCATGTTTGCTTCGCAGCTGGGGCAGGTTTGGTCAGAGTCGACCAGACAGCCCACACCCACAAGATCGCCCTGCCCGTATTTGGTGACCGCCGATCCAACTGCGGTAACCTTTCCTACAATTTCGTGGCCAGGCACCACCGGATATGTTGTGGCCATGATGTCGGACCACTCATTACGCGCTGTATGCAGATCGGAATGGCAGACCCCACAGAACAGAATTTCAATCTGCACGTCTTTTTCCAAAATTTCACGACGGTTAATCGTATCGGAGGCCAGGGGGGATTTTGCGCTAGCGGCAGAATAGGCTTTTGTTTTATTCATTTATTAGCTCCTGAGAGGTATTGGCCGGATGAGGCCGAAGGCTGGAGTTTTCCAGTTATATTCCATCGCACAATAATCTAATCTGAAATTAGGTTATCCGCCTTTTGCCCAGTGAGCGTGAGGGCAGTGGTTGATTCTTCACAACCGGAGATAAAAAGGGAAACGAAATTGATTTACATCAATCAACAATGTCATAACCAGCAATAGAGAGGTATGAAATTTTGGCCATTGGCAGGCAAGTGTAAGGTATCGCTACAATTGTAACTTACAGTAGCATACCGTCTCTATCTTTACATTAACACAGGCTAAATCCATAGTGATGATCCTTTCTCGCTGAAAACGGTCATCGTTACTGCCATGGGAGCAGAAAAATGAAAATGAATAAGTTTCCCGAAGTTATAGTTTTTGCGTGCCTGTTGGTAATGTTTATGGCTACAGGCCTTGGCGCTACTCCAGCCGGCGCCAAGGAACCCGCGGGCGGACAACCCCTTGAGGGATCGACGCCATCCTTTAACAGTGTTCAGGATATGGATGACCAGATCCTTTACCAGCGTGCATTTGAAGCGGTGATCTGGTCCATGCCCGCGGTATCGAAACTGGGATTCCGGCGGACCGCCTTCGCGATCGGTGGTGACAACAATTCCATCCTGGCCTTTTCTCGGGGAGCAGGAGCTAATTTAGAAGGCCTGACAACCAATTTTTCTACACCCTATGTCAGTGCTACAACCGATCTGCGCAAAGGCCCGGTAGTCCTGGAAGTTCCCCCAGCCACTGACAAAGCCATTCTCTTTGGCCAGATCGCTGATGATTGGTTTATCACCTTCGCCGACATTGGTCCCATTGGGCTGGATGAAGGCAAGGGTAAGAAAATCATTCTGATCCCACCCAACTATAAAGGGAATGTGCCCGACGGGTACGTCAACCTACAAAGTCCAAGCTACATCCTCGACTTTGCATTCCGCTCCATCGCTCTGCCACCCAACGGCACGGATAAAGATGCTTACCAGCTTTCCAAGTCCATCAAGATGTACTACCTCTCGGAGTTGCCCGACCTGGCGCCCACTAAAGTCATTGACCCTGTGGAAATGCTGAATCCGACACTTCCCTATTACGATGAGAGGTGGTTCGAAGACCTGCATGAAATCGTGAGCGCCGGGCCAGTCCGTGAGCGCGACAAAGCTATGATGGGCATGCTGAAAACCATCGGGATTGAGCCCGGCAAGCCCTTCACTCCAGACGACCGGACAAAGAAAATTCTGCGCCAGGCAGCAACCGACGCTTGGTACTACATGCAGCAGAAATTCCTCAAAGTTCAACCCGAAGAGCTGTGGTGGCCGGACCGACGCTGGAGGGACGTGTTCGTCACCGATGCCAACAACGGATTCAGTTTCGACATGGACGATATTCTCGATTACGACGAACGCTCAATTCGCCCATGGTTCACTGCCACCTACTTCCCGGCCGAAGTCGCACCGAAACCGTCTACGATGTATGTCACAACGGCCCACGATGCAGGTGGCAACCTGCTCGCTCCCGGTAAAACCTACAGCTTGAATGTGCAGGCAAATGTACCCGTCGATCAGTTTTGGTCATTGTCCGTCTATGACATGAATACTTGGGCGATGATTTACAACCCACAGAAGCGCTACGGACTTGATTCGGAAGATATAAAGGATATGAAAAAGAATGGCGATGGAAGTGTCACCATTTACATGGGTCCCAAATCGCCAAAAGGGTTGGAAAGTAATTGGATTCCAACAATGAACAAAGCGCCGTACCTGATGTTCCGTTTCTACGGTCCCACCGATGGTTTTTTTGACCGGTCGTTTAAATTGAATGACGTGAAATTGGTAGAATAATTGACGGTGTAGGGAAGGCCTAGTCAGACTAGGCCTTCCTTGCTATTCTATACTGGATATTTAGACCTCCTCAATCGCCCCTCAAAGGAATTACAATGCAATACAGTCAGGTGCGTGTGGCCGCTGAGAAGCTGTTCACTGAAGACCTCTCCAACCTATTCAATGCCGAACTGGTGCAGTCCATTATCCGTGAATCAAAAGTAGAAGCGGTGGACAACGTGTATCTGGCTTTGCTCCAAGGTCACAGCTTCAAAATTGCTCCAGAATTAACACCTGGTATTCATGCCACCTGCCTTGAAGTTCAGGAAGCCCTTGGGTTCACCGAAAAGGTCGAATTCTTCATCGACAGCTCCCCCGAGTTCAATGCCTACGCCATCAGCCGGGTGGAAGAAGATCAGCCCCACATCATCACCATGAATTCGGGCATCATCGACAAATTCACCCCAGAGGAATTGCGCTTCATCATTGGCCACGAGTTTGGCCACTTGATCAGCAAGAATTCTGAACTCCGGCGTGTCATGGGGTTTGTCTTCCCTCCTGGCAGTAATATGTCTTCCTTCTTATCTGATAAGCTGGACACCTGGGACAAACTCTCAGAATTGACCGCCGACCGCTTTGGCTTCATCGCCATGCCCGACCTGGCCGTGGCTCGCTCGGTTTTCTTCAAGCTTTCTTCAGGCCTGGATGCCGACAAAGTTCAGTTTAATGGCGACGCTTATCAGAAATCCATGGATGACATCCTGGACTATTTTAAGAATTCCACCGGAGCCCTTTCCACCACACACCCGGTCAACCCCATTCGCCTGAAAGCCCTTCAGCTTTTCGCCGAATCGCAAACCATGGCCCAAGTCCACGACTCAGAAGATATGGAAGAAGACACGGCCCTGACTAAAAACATGGATGAATTGACCCAGCTCATCTTGAACAAGGGCGTTTCGCCTCTGGCTTGGGAGCGGAAACGGTTTTTCGTTTCGGCGGGCTTGCTTGTGGCCAATGTGGACGGCGTGGTAACCGAAACTGAAATCACAACCGTCTTGGCGGCCATTTCTTCGGCCACTCATTTCCCTCGTGAATTGCTGGATGAGATTGTTGCTCAGGGTGAGATCACCGAAATCTTCATGGAGTCGGTTGGGGCCATTCTCAAAGCCAATCCTGCTGAAAGGCACCCTTTGTTCCTGTTCATGGTGGAAATGGCCCTGGCAGACCAGAGTTTAGGGGCGGACGAAGCAGATTTCCTGTTCAAGTGCGGCGTAGAAGTCTTCGGTTTCCAACGCAAGGAAATCGCTCAGATGATTGCAGAACTTTTGCAGAAACATTTTGTGCCCAACCTACTGGGGTAGGGCTTCAATGCGAAACGCCCTCTACCATATGCCATTCCGAAACCAGCGCCCTTGAGGAGTCGCCACCATATGAAAACCCAACAGGCCCTGATCCTGCTCATTCTCCTTGGCACCACTACTGCTTTGGCCATGAGCCCACTGCCGGATCTCAATTATCCAGACGCCACCGCTCAGGGTGAGATCAAACACCAGAGCTATGACAAGATGGCTTTCTGGATCAAGGGAACAGGCTATGTCAGTGTATATGGTTCCACTGTATCGCAAAAATTCAAGCATCCCACCAAGCTCGGGAATGAATGCGATTCCCTGGTCGAAGCCTTTTTTACAACCCAACTTGGATTGACCAACCCCCAATTCCTGGACGGATTTTTACAGTTCAATCAGGGACAAGACCATTACTACCTCAAACTATCAACCTATTCCACCAGCTACTCCTACACCTTACTGCGTGAGGTCCCCTGTCCGGAAATCGTGACTCTGCCAGTTGAAGGAGAGTACCAACTGAAGCAAGGCAAGGATTTCAATTTTCCCAAGCATGAGCTCATCCCCAATGTCGATGGTTTCGTCCTCTCCGTAGTCAAATATTTTGAATACGACGAAATAGATTTCTTCTATGATCGGGGAAGGTTTGCGCACAAGGGGCAATACTGGAAAATAGACTTTAGTAAGGTGGCCGATAACAAGGACAGCTATCGGTACATGGTTGCCCATGATTACAAAAGGAAACTCAAAGTTTTGGGTGCGGAAATCCTGGATGACGAAGACAATAATTTTGTGTTCAAACTTGGCAACACGGTGGCTTCATTTGGAAGCTACGACACTTCTTTTTCCTTTAAAATAATCCAGGAAGAGTCCTTCGAACAAAGCCTTGTTCTAACTCCCGATGCCATCAAAACGGAGCTTGATAAAACCGGAAAAATCACTCTGGATGGAATTCATTTCGATTTTAACAAGGCTACTCTCAAACCTGAATCACAAAAGGCAGTTCTTTCCACAGTGGCCCTGATGCAGCGCTATAACGATTTAGTTCTTTCGGTTCATGGGCACACCGACAACAAAGGCAGCGACACTTACAACGCCCAGCTTTCGAGCGACCGGGCTGCCGCTGTCATGGGAGCCATCGTCAATCATGGCATTTCAGCTGAGAGGCTTCAATCCAAGGGTCATGGCGAAGAAGATCCCATTGCATCCAACGACACAGACGAAGGTCGCGCTCAGAATCGCCGTGTTGAATTGCACAAGGAAAGTGGTGGGAATCAGCAATCCATCATCACCATCGACTTCATCAAGCCAATAGAGAATTCGGTCGTTACGGAGAACTACACCTATCAAGATGACGCCTTGGGTATCCAATACACCCGGGATTACGGCCCCGAAAATGTCTACAAAGAGTATTCCGGAACCCACGAAAAAATCAGCTATGAAATCATCAAGGAGGAAAAACGGAACACTGCTTTTTCTCGCAAGGCCATCATCAAGAATTACGAAAATATTCTTGAGCTTTACAACGCCACAATCGTGGGGAATGAAAGCAATAGCCTTTACTTTGAAATTGCTGACCGTGGGGATGGCAAGAAGGTTTATGGTAGGATCGAAGGATATGATGGAAGTTATACGATTCGGTTTTTGATACCAGAGGACTGACCAAGTGGTGCAAAGACGGCGGACGGGCACGAATATCTTATAGGAGGAGACCATGAAAATCATTGAAGGGCACATGCCGTTTAAAGGCTTTAAAACTTATTACCGAATAGTTGGTGAAAATCTAAATAATAAAAAACCACTGGTCTTATTACATGGCGGACCTGGTTCTACACATAACTATTTTGAGGTATTGGATATAATTGCTGAAAGCGGAAGACAGTTAATAATGTATGACCAAATTGGCTGTGGTGAGTCATTTGTTGAGGGTCATCCAGAGTTATTTAATGCAGAAACATGGATTGAAGAACTCGTTGAACTAAGAAAGCATTTGGGCCTAGATGAAATTCATTTGTTGGGTCAATCCTGGGGCGGCATGCAGGCTATTTGGTATGCCATTGAAGATAAACCCCAAGGCATCAAATCATACATACTGTCCTCCACTCTTGCTTCGGCCAAGCTGTGGGAAGAAGAACAAAGAAGACGCATCTCATATATGGCTGAATCTGACCAAAAGGCTTTGCTAGATGCTGTAAGAACTGGTGACTATTCCAGCGAAGAATACGATACGGCCTTAGGAAAGTTTATGACAATGTACTGTGCAGGCGAAGTGACTGACGAATCTCCAGAATGTTTGAAACGACCCAAAAAATCAGGAACTGAATCATATGTAGTTGGATGGGGTCAAAATGAATTTTCTCCAACAGGAACGCTTGCAGGATATGAATTTACAGAAAAATTACATGAAATTAAAGAGCCTTGTTTGATCACTAGCGGTGGTGTCGATTTATGCTCTCCATTTATTGCTAAGCAGATGCAGGACAAGATCACTAATTGTCGGTGGGAACTGTTTCAATATTCGAGACATATGCCATTTGTTGAAGAAAATGATAGGTATATCAAAGTCTTAAGTAAATGGTTAGACGAGAACGACTAAAGAGTTCCTTGGGTGTCAAATTTATCAATACTGTTTTCAGTGAAGTTCTCCACGTTTTTGTCGAAGACCAACACTCAGGCATCATCTGTTCAACATTCACGAGTGTGGTTTTTTGTGATTTCTCAGGGAGGTTTCCGTGAAAAAAGTTGTAGTGGTAATTCTATTGTCCATGAGCTTGATTAACTGTCCAGCTCAGGCGGGTATTCTTTGGAACTGGGTTAACAGCTCGGGAACCGGCACCGAAGAAGGAACTTTTGTTACTCTGGGTACTTTTGAAAATGGATTGGTTGAGGCTGGTAGCTATGAACTTGTTGATTTCACAGTAAGCAGTTCCGGATCCAACCTTCCTGTTGGCTCGATATCCGGTGGACAATATTCCATGGGACAACCTGGAGTGGGTTTTGTTTGGGACGGCAGTAGTCCTACTGAGTTTTGGCGGGCGGATGGGACATATACCAATGGCTTTGCTTTTTATGTTGTAGATCCTGCCGAGGATGCCCCCAATCGGATTGCCATGTCTATCGATTATTTTGTAGTCGATATTCTTTATAGCACTGTGTTTATTTCAGAAAGCACCACTGTTGTGGTATCTCCGGAAAGCACGATTTCGCCTGTTAACAGTGATAGCTTTGGTGCGTTGAAGGCCATTTATCGGTAATTTTGCTGGCATATTGATTGGCTCCAATTGTTGAATCAGTTGGAGCTTTTTTCAAAATACGGATTTTACTCCCAACACCGGACTTGCCACCGAAGTTGGAAGGCTTTCGGTATTCAGAGAATGGACCTCACTGTGGAGGGTTAAGTGACAACAAACAAAGACAGCCGAGGCGGGCTCCAAGACAAACCTTTTTCTTACCGAGAAGGTGGGAGCGGAAAAGTGTTTATCTCATGGCGAGGTTCTCAGGTTTTGATTATTAAAGGTCGTAAGGCTGAATCCTTTTTGCACCGATTGAAGGTGCTGGATGATGCTGGTCAACAATTGGCCATGGCAAAAATTACCGGAAATTTCAAACGCGGCAACGAACGTTAAGTTGAAGCCCAAACGCAAGACACGCATTTCAAATGGTTGATGTTTAAAACGTGAGCGAAACCCGCCAACTGCTTCTCCCTCAACTGTAATTGAGAGAGCCGTTTGGTGGATAGGATTTTTCTATGCTAATGCAAAACAAAAAACGTATAGACAAAATTCTAAGAATTATCATGATTCCTTTGGGAATAATTAGCATTGTAATTTTCCCACCATGGAATGGTATATGGGCCTGGTTAAAGCCTCTACCGGAGACTGTCCAAGAGCAAGTCGATGACGCTGTTGGTCATGGACTGGATGGCATTATAGTGTATGTAGATGAAGCTGGTGAACCACCAGCATCTTATGTGGCTGGCTGGAAAGACCGTAAAAACAGAATACCTGCGGATCCCAATTCACTATTCAAAATTGCCAGCATCAGTAAGTTGTATGTTGCCGTTGCAGTCACAAAACTGATCAATGAGAACGTATTGTCTTTGGACGACAAACTCGCCGATCACTTTCCAGAATTAGTGGGGAAAATAGAAAATGCAGAAACAATCACTTTGAGACTGATGGTGCAGCATCGGAGTGGTATTCCCAACTTTACGGACCAGCCTGGTTTCTCATGGGATGTTCCCCCAAACGGCTATAAAGAATCGCTCGATTTGATACTTAACATGCCTGCAGATTTTGAACCGAATCAGGAATATAGCTATTCAAATACTAACTATTTACTCATTACCGAAATCATGGACAAGGTGTTGGGCTATAGCCATCATCAATATATAAGAGAGAAAATTTTGATACCCCTGGAGTTGAACAATACCTTCAGCTCGCTTTCTGACGTTGATTTAGACGATGTCATGAGCGGGTATTACGTCGGTCTTGAGAACGATTTTAAGGATATTGATTTCGGAATGATGGCTACAGCTGAGGATGTAGGAATATTCTTGAGGGCCTTAAACGATGGTTCACTATTGGATGAGAATGAAATGGATATTTATTCTTCTATCTATGTGTTTGACCATAAAGGCTGGGTTCTGGGATATCAAAGCACCGCTCGGTACCACCGGGATATTGATACGGTCGTGATTCAGTTTGTGAACACCGTGAGTGACAACAGCGAATTGACAACACTGGTCGTTTACAACCGGATTGTCCGGATTCTGGCCAATGAAACGGGCGGCTGACCGTGGTTATTTTCGACATCAAACTTCACCCCCCGGGGGGTACTTTTTTGATTAGTATGGGGTGGGGACTGGGCACAGCTAATCGTACCAAGCAAATCAATAATTATTTATTGCCCCTGGTTTGAAATTTGGGGTTCCAGCAAAGTGGCCGAATCCAGGAAACCTTCCAAGGTTTTGAGTACATATTTGTCAAAAGCAGGAACATCTGAATATAAATCCCAGACTCGATCCAGCCTTTCCCACTTCAGAATTTCACCAGATTGTTCAAGAGTCACTACCAGGGTAGGGCCCTCTAGCCCAAATTCTTTTTCGAAATGAACGTTTTCTTCTTTGTCGTAATTTACCAGTCGCCAAACTAAGAGACCATCTTCAATGTCGTCGGCCATAACATCGGTCACATTAAAACGAGCCAGCGATTCAATATTCAAACAGGTCTGGCAACGAAACGTGCCGTGAAAGTAAGTGGCCACAACTTTTGCTTCGCGAGGAGTGTCGGCAAAGATCTCACCCGTGCTAGCCAAAAAGATCACCAGAACGGACAAAACGATCATCATTCTTTTTAACACGGTTACTCCTAGTGTGCTGTCCACAGCATATACAAACCACCCAAAATGACCAAAATTCCGCAACCATATTTGATGCGGTGGCCGGTTGATGAGGCCGAATTCCAATTAAGAACTCGTTGGGTCCAGGCAGCGCTGGAACCAGCGAGAGCAATGATAAGGCAATGTCCAATGCCGTAGGCTGCCAGAAGCGCGGCCCCATACATAGGACTTGTTCCGGCGACTTTGAAAGTGACGGCCAACATAGGAGCCATGTAGGCGAAGGTGCATGGGCCGAGGGCAATTCCGAACACCAGGCCCAGGACAAAAGCGGCCCAGGCTCCTCGGTTTTTCATACCAGTGGGCTGCGGTGCCGTCCAAGTCAGAGGCACAATATCCAAAAGGGCCATGCCCACGAAAATAAATATCACGCCCACCATCACATTGCCAAACGATCCCACATCGCCCATCATGCGCCCAGCTGCTGCTGTTGCGACTCCAATAATGGCGATGGTGATTAGAATACCGGTGGCAAATAGAGTGGACAGAAGGGCAGCTCGTCTGGGGCTGTTTTCACCCCTCCCCTGAATGAATCCTACGATGAGGGGAATGCTGGCCAAATGGCACGGACTCAGCACAATGCTAATGACTCCCCAACCCAGGGCCGCAGCAAGGGCCACGTGTGGAGCGCCCTGGACAGCGGTTGTTAAACTTTCGAAAACACCACCCATGATCAAGCTCCCTTATCTTCCAGCTCAATTCCCAATTCCAGCCACTTGGAAAGAATATCTTCCCGCGAGATGAAACCTTCGTGGCGGAATAACTCGGTGCCATCCGGGGCAAAGAAGATCTGGGTTGGAATGATACTAATACCGTAGGGCTTGGCTGCATCCGGGTTCTTCCATACGTCCACGAATTCAACGGCCATGACTCCCGCATAGTCTGTCTTCAGTTCTTCCAGAATGGGCGCCATCATTTTGCAGGGCACGCATTTGTCAGCGCCCAAATCCAGCAGGCGAGGTATCTGGATGGATTCCTCTCCAACGGTTACGTCATTGTGAGCCTTTTCATTTTCAGAGGCCGGACGCAACAAATACGTTGCAGCAGCAACCCCCACAATGATGATGGCTGTGACCAACCTCAGGACTGACTTATTATTCGCCATGATATTCCTCCGGGTTCACACTACGTGATAATTAATTGCACAGGCTTGCCGGCGCTGGAAATGACACTTTCAACACAACCGTAAAAAGTCGTAATACAGGGGCATTCCAGTTTATAAAAAACCTGGTTCCCGCGTTTTTCGCTGGACAGAAGGCCGACATTTCGGAGCACCGAAAGGTGGCGGGAAACGGTGGACATGTCAGCTTCAATGATTTCATCGATTTCACAGACACAACGTTCACCACTGGCCAATAGATCAACGATGGCCAGACGGGTCGGATGACCGAGGGCTTTGAACACCTTGGCGCGGGCATCCAACAGAGGTTTGGGAGTGGCGGGCATTGTTAGGTCCTTTCAGTTTTGAGGCTTGGCGGCCTTAACTGTTTTCGTCCTTGTTTGCGTATTTGGCAATTTGCGCAAATGAATTAAAGAAATCAAGTAAAAACAGATTCACCCACCACGCAAACCTTGTTGGAGGATGTTTTTGCCGGCAGTTGGCAGCCAAGCACACGTGATTTGACCAAACAAGCCAAGCCCTACCACTTTGCTTGTCTTTTGACCGGTAATCCCGTACAATGAGTTTCGCGGAAACGGGGCTGAAATCGCTCGCCTTTTGGGTTTGGCCTCATTGACCGAGCTCAAGGGGGTATGCCATGAAGGCGATCTATTTTCTTACCATCGCCCTAGTTTTCTTTTTCACTCCTGCATCTCTTGCCCGTCCCGTCGCAAAAAACTCCGTCCCTCACCCCATCAACGAATCCACACCCTGGGTCCGTTTTGCTCCAACCCAAAACAAAACCGCCGTCGACACCTTGTACATCATGGGTGGCCCCGGCCGCTGGGATGGAAGTTTCGAAACACCCTCTGGCCAGCCAAACTGGCACGGCTGGACTCATAATGACATCGCAGTTCCCGAATTTAATCATTGGCACATTTCAACCTATTGGGCTGAACACATTGAAGGTCATGAAATTGGCAACCACGCCATGTACTGTGGCGATGAAACCATTCCTGCCTGCAGTGAACAGGACACCATTGGCGGCGTGGGTGACAACTTTTTTGACGACCTCGATTGGCGATATATTGTTCCCGACCCCACACAACCAACCACAGTTCAACTCACCGGCAAAATGGTCTACGACCTTACTGACACCGACTGGGACTTCCTTGAACTATTCATCAACAGAGGAATTGCCCAGGAAATGCTCGCCTCATGGACCGGTACCGGCGACAGCACCGTTGACCTGGACTTCAATACGGTTCTTGAACCTGGAGAATACTCCGGCCCCAACTCCGATGAAGTTCGGTTGTGGTGGCGTGTCTGGTCCGATGGCGGTTATTCCGATGTTGACTGCATGGCCCCAGGACATGGTGCTTGCCAAATTGACGACCTCTCAGTTTTCATTGATGGAAACCTGATCACCTTTGATGATTTCGAACCCGGAAGCATAGTGAACTGGAATCAGTCAGAGTTCAGGGGAGTTGGAGATTTCGCTAACCTACGCAATGACCTAGGAAGCACAGATCCTTGCCAAACCAATTACTCATATCAAGTTAATTTTGTAGATGACGGATTGGTTGTGCCCCAATTGCCAGGCACTCCCTGCATTTCATATTGCTACGATCCTGGGGGCTGGATTGTGAACAATGACGGCGGCCTGTTGGCTGACGACAGTCAGAATTGGTTCCTTGAAAATCAAGTTGTGTCGCCTCCCCTGGCTTGGGTTGCAGGCCATGATGCCGCGATTCTCTCCTTCGATGTGTATGTGGACGAGGTCCTCAATAACGATTCAGCAGGCGTTTTTTATCAGTGGGAAATTCGGTCAACTGACAGTGAAGACCCCGCCGATCTTCAATCAGCTGACTGGAGAAGCAGAAATTATATTTATAATGGCGGCCCGGAATTCCGCAGGCATGAAGAACCTATCAGTGACCTTCTTCACCCTGAACGGAAGTGGGTACAAATAGCTCTCATCGTGAATGAAGCAGGCTGGCATTGGGGCTGGAACGGTTCTAACGGAACCCCCGCCCCCTATTTCGATAATGTGGCCTTGAAAATCTGGTCCCCCCAAGGTCCTGAAATCCTGGTGGAACGCCAACATCTTTTTGCTGATGCCTTTCCTACCGCAGATACTCTGGACCCGGTTGACCTTGCAGCCAATTCGTGCCGTGTGGACCCATCGACCAGTTATTACAATTCTCCTGCTGTCGGCGACTCCATGTTGATCAAGGCTGCCATTCTACGTTTGGGAGCTACGGCTCCCTATCCTCCGTCCCTGCACTGGGTCCTGAATTGCAATCCTACCTTTGATTCCGTAAGGCCCGGCATCCCCAACGCCGAAGGTCTTTTGCGGGGCATGGTGGAGGCCGAATACGCCTTCGATTACAGTGGAAATATCAGGCCGGATTTCTGGACCTTTGACCTTCAGGATGAAGGATGGTTCTTCCCTGGTGACATTCTGCATTATTACATCACCGCTGCCGATCAACTGCAGGGTGACATCCGCACCTCTTCCTGGCCTGCCGATACCAACAGCATTTTGGACTTCAGCACGGAATCACTTTTCCCATCTGAGTTGGTTGCCCGGGCATTGCCAACTTTATCGCAACCAATGGCTGGAGCCTTCAGCCAACCCTCTATTTTGATTGTCGATAGTGAGAAGGCCCACCAGGCTCCCCACTACTGGATCGATGCAATGAGGAATATGGGGTACATCCAGAATGAAGACTTCGATGTTTTCAAAATTGTACCTGGTTTTATTGGCGCCGCAGCCACCACTACCGCAGGTGATCTTTCAGCTTACGAAACCATGATCTACACCTCTGGCAACAACAAGTACAATTCCATCACTGAACATCATGATCAATACAGTGATCTCACCCTGCTTTCCAACTGGCTTGATTTGGGCAACAAACAGGCGCTGTTTGCTGGTGATGGATTGTGCGCACGACTTCCAGCCCTCAACGGGGGCTTCACATTCAGCATCCGCCTGGGCGTAGAGGCTTATTCTTCTGACATCGCCAACGCCAACGGTGGACGTCGGGATCTCCAAATCAACCCTCTCTCGGAAAATGGTGTTCTCCCTGATGAGATGCAATGGGCTGTTGACGGAGGTTGTCCTGACATCAAATCCTTCGATGCCATTGGTGCCATTGGGTCTGGCTTTTCCTGCGCGACCCTTGATCCCGTAGGGTCCACCGGGGGAACCTTTGCAGCTGTTATCGCTGCAGAGGAGCCCAGTTCGGGGAACCGGACCATGGCCCTGCCCTTTGACCTTGGCTCCTTGGATAGTCCAACTGCCAGGGCCGATTTTCTACAATATTTGCTAGCTTGGCTTTCTTCGGGTGTATCTGCAGCGGGGGATACTCCTGGTGTTGGCAAAATCATCGTTCGTGCCCACCCCAATCCTTTTAACCCCAGCACAGCTATTGCTTTCGACCTCCCCCGAGAGATGAATATTTCTTTGGATATTTTCGATGTACAGGGCCGTCATATCCAGAGCTTGCTGGATGAGAGTCCCCACATGTCAGGCCAACATCAACAAGTATGGAATGGTCTAAATTCTCAGGGGCAGGTTACGGCCTCGGGAGTGTATTTCTTTATGCTACGAGCAGAGGATCAAAAGCACGTAGGAAAACTGACTTTGCTCAAATGATTTGGTTGTGCCTTTGAAATTGTGTCTACCTCCAGCCCGCTTTGCCGCTCACACAGCAAAGCGGGCTTATTTGACAAAAGAGCCATTCTTTAACTCATCAAAAGCCATTCGTAATTCAGCCTGGGTATTCATAACAATGGGACCACTCCAAGCAACGCTCTCTTTTAGTTTATTACCACCTACTAATAAGACTCTTGAATCTTCTCTAGCCGAGATCATGACCGAGTCACCTCCAGATAGAAGCGACGCTTCGTGAGGATTAACAGCTTCGCCATCAATCACTGCTCCTTTGGCAATCCCCACCAAAAAGAAATTTTTCTCAATAGATGTTTCAATGGAAATTGAACGCCCTTTTTCCAAGGAAATGTCATAAAACTCCGGCTCAGTTCCCACAAAACCCAAGAGACCTTTTTCACCCCCAAATTCACCAGCAATAACTTTTACTGCGCCCCCTTCATTTGGCTCAACAACCGCAAATTCGTCAGATTGAATATCGCCATAATCGGGGTCACTCATTTTTTCAGATGCCGGAAGGTTGAGCCAAAACTGAAACCCACGAATTCCTTTGGAACCAGGAAGAGGCGTCTCTTGGTGGATGACTCCAGATGCAGCTTTCATCCACTGGGCTCCACCAGCAGTAATTGTCCCCTGATTTCCCATGCTGTCTTCATGCTCGATTGATCCTTTAAGGAGATAACTTATCGTGACCATTCCGCGATGAGGGTGCCATGGGAACCCTGGACCAGGAGCTGGACTATCGCTGCCAAAACTGTCGAGCATTAGAAATGGGTCAAATTGGTCCACGTGTGGATGAGAGAGAATCCTTTTAAGGGAAACTCCATCGCCATCAGTAGCCGCTTGGCCTGAAACCACTGATACAATTTTTCTATTCATTACTCAATCCCAAGTGCAGACAATGCTGATTGAAAGAGAGTCAGGTTTTTTTCAAATTCACTTTTCAGGTTGGGATTCGTGATGCCAGTTTTGACATCGAAATTATCAAAATAACCGGGAAGAATCATCTCTCCCGCAATCTTTGCTGCAAAATGTGGGAAAAGGCCTTTGGCGGCACCATGAACCGTGGCACCTCCACGACCACCTGGAGAAGTTGCCATCAGAAGCATGGGTTTGTTCTGCCACACATCCATTTTCTCTCGTGCGCGGGAGGCCCAATCGAGAATGTTTTTAAACGCAGCGCTGTACGAGCCATTATGTTCAGCAAGCGAAATAATCACTCCATCAGCTGCTCCAATTTGTTCCAGAAAATCCAGAGCCAACTTAGGAATTCCCGATTCATTTTCTCGATCTTGAGAATAGATTGGCATCTCGAATGCATTGAGATCAAGTTCCACAACTTCAACATCCGGCAACTGGGACGCAGCGTAAACCGCAAAAGTTTTATTGATCGAACTTGTACTACAGCTTGCACCAAATGCGACCACTGTCTTGGTACTATTTTTTTGATTCATTTGGGTATCCATCCTTTTTTCCTTTTAATTTTTTTATTAAATGAGTCAGAGTTTCACACTCTTCACGGGTAAGATTTTTTTGAAGCGGCGCATGAAAAGCAAAGACCTTTTCTTCCAACTCAGTGAGCAATTGTTGCCCGCTTAAGGTGATGGAAATGTCTACTTTTCTACGGTTTGATTCATTGAGTTGACGATGGACATAGCCCTTGTTAAGAAGTTTGTCCACAATCCGCGTTACGTTACTCGACTTCTGAACCATCCCCTTTTGAATTTCCTGTACAGAGCACGGTTTTCCGGGGTTGGCGTTCAGCACACGAAGAACATTAAATTGGGGCTCAGTGGAACCAAACTCTTTCAACTCACGGGTAACCGAGTCGGTAAACCAATGACCTGTGATAATTATTTGGAGCATGGCTCGTAGGTAAATTTTGTCCATTCCACCGCCCTTTCATGTATGTACAACTAACGTCCCGACAAGATATATCTGAAATCAAATAATCGCCCACTTTTTATTTCGTGAAGAGATCCATTCCATCTCACCTGAGTAAGTTTTGCCAAATTTAGAAAATCTAAATAGGAGCTCCTGAGAAAGAAATAGTCACGGAATCGACTGGTTATATTGCCACACAAGAGTAGCCCTTTTGAGATGTCGCAAATTCAGAGGCACAACCGAATGATTTCACATTCAGGACCAGCTATTGTATTGTTCCCAAACTAAGAGCTATAACAACTTTTTCTTACCGGAGAATTCCCATGCGAGTAGAAAAATGACATTGAACTGGCCAGCTATACCCATGAGAAGGCTTTTGCCCAGCATGAGCATGCTCCTTGCTTTTGATATGGCAGCCCGCACCGGCTCTTTCACTGCTGCGGCGCTGGAATTGAACCTGACCCAGGGGGCGGTATCCAAACAAATCATTGCCCTGGAGGATCAGCTGGAGGTCAAGCTCTTCGATCGTCAGCATCACCAGATTGTTCTCACCGAAGTAGGCCGCGCTTACGCCGATGATGTGCGCCGGGCTCTGGACCTGATCCAGGCTGCCAGCATGCGGGCAATGTCTGATCCCAGCATCGGAGCACTCCAACTGGCCACTTTGCCCACTTTTGGCACCCGCTGGCTCATGCCTCGATTGCCCCGGTTTCTGTCAGCGAATCCTGGTGTCACTGTGCACTTTTCTGCCCAGTTGGTGCCCTTTGATTTCCGGACAGAAGGCGTCCACGCGGCCATACACTACGGAAAGGATGATTGGTCCAATGCTGAGAGCACATACTTGATGGGGGAGGCGGTGGTGCCCGTGTGTTCTCCCGAATTCCTTGACTCTCATTCGACTAATGATCCCCTCACTTTGGCTGGAACCATTTTATTGCATATCTCCAGCCGGTCCGACGCCTGGGCTAATTGGTTCCAGGCTCAGAATGTCGAGATGCCCGAATGTCAGGGAATGTATTTCGAAGATTTTATCACTGCTGCTCAGGCTGCCGTAGCGGGGATGGGCACAGCGCTGATTCCCGAGTTTCTGGTAGAAGGGGAATTGAAACGCGGTGAATTGGTCCGTCTTTTCGACCTTCCTTATCGCAGTGAACAGGGTTACTATCTTGTATTGCCAGATGAGCACCGGGAGTATGGGCCGGCAGTAGCATTCCGAAAATGGATCCTTCACGAAGTGGGCCATACCGGGTGAATTGGGCTTAGAGGCCGGCTATCGCGCCTGTCCTTCACTAAAAACCATCATCGTTGCAGTAGCCCGGGCAACCACTTTACCGTCTTCCCGCTCGATGCGCCCTTCAACATAGGCAGTGCGTTTGGTGCGGTCAATGACCTGCGCCCTGGCCGTCAACTTGCCTTCCTTGGCCGAACCCAGAAAATTCACCTTCATCTCCAATGTGGCCGCCGAGAGGGTGAGTCCCGTCTCGGCCATGAAAAATGATCGGGCCATGACCGTATCCAGCAAGCTACAAAGAACACCGCCGTGGACGATGCCGCCGATATTCAGGTGCCGGGGCTGAAGCTGAAGTTCGGCTGCGTATTCATCGCCCTGGAAACCAATGGGTTTGATCCCCAGATCGGAAATGTGGTGTTCGGGGGGAAGCTGTGGCTGGTCAGGCATGCACTAAACCCTTTCCACTACCATGGCGATGCCCTGGCCTACGCCAATGCACATGGTGCAAAGAGCATACTGTTTTTCCGTGCGCCGCAGCTGGTAAACCGCGCTGGTCACCAGACGGGCACCGCTCATGCCCAGAGGGTGGCCCAGGGCGATGGCCCCTCCAAGGGGATTGATGCGCGGATCATCATCGGCCAGTCCCAATTGCCGGGAACAGGTCAGGGCCTGGGCGGCGAATGCCTCGTTCAATTCCAGGACATCCATCTGGTTCAGGGTTAATCCCAGTCTTTGCAGAAGTTTGTGGGTTGCCGGTACCGGGCCCAGCCCCATGATCCGGGGTGGCACACCTGCTACAGCGCAGCCTTTAATGCGAGCCAAAGGCTTCAGGTCGTATTTCCTGACGGCCTCCCCGGAGGCAACCAGCAGAGCAGCGGCGCCATCATTGACACCGGAAGCGTTGCCGGCAGTGATGGTGCCAGGATCGGCAAAGGCGGCCTTCAGGGTGGAAAGCTTTTCAAGGCTGGAAAGGCGGGGATGTTCATCAGCGCTGAATACCAGGGGATCGGCCTTACGGCGTGGGACACTGACCGGCACGATCTCTTCGGCGAGACTGCCATCGGCCTGGGCGGCTGCCGTTTTGGTCTGGCTCCAGAATGAAAATCGATCCTGGTCTTCGCGCGAAATGCCGTAGTCCGAAACCAGGTTCTCGGCCGTTATGGGCATGGCCTCAGTGCCGTACATTTTGTCCAGTTTCGAGTTCACAAAGCGCCAGCCGATGGTGGTGTCGTACACCTTGGCGGCCCGGCTGAAGGCGGACTCGGCCTTGCCCATGACAAAGGGAGAGCGGGACATGCTTTCGACCCCGCCGGCGATGATCATATCGGCTTCACCTGCGGCAATGGTGCGCATGGCATAGGCGATGGAATCCATCCCCGAGCCGCACAACCGGTTGACCGTTACGCCGGGGATGGTGTGATCAAGTCCTGCCAGCAAGAGGGCCATGCGCGCCACGTTGCGGTTGTCTTCGCCTGCCTGGTTGGCGCAGCCGTACATCACATCGTCCAGGGCTTTCCAGTCGACACCGGGGTTACGCTCCATCAGGGCGGTGATGGGGATGGCGGCCAGATCGTCGGTGCGGACAGTGGCCAGGGAACCACCATACCGGCCCACCGGGGTGCGGATGGCGTCGCAGATGAACACTTCGTTCATGTCTCTATAGCTCCTTGAGTTTGCGGAAGCCGCCCAGCATGGTATCGATCAGGCGGTCGATCTCGTTCTCGGTCATGACCGTGGACAGTGCTGCGGAGCAAGTGCCGATCATCATGATACCGTGGTCGAACAGGTGGTCCAGCAGAACCTTGGTGCGGGCCGCTTCTTCACCGCTGACGAAGCCTGAACGGTAATCGTTGGGAGCTTCTACCCTCTGGTGTACGCGCAACAGTGATCCGGATCCGGTAACGCATGCAGGCACTCCGGCTACGGCAATGGCCTCGGTGATACCGGCGCGGGCTCGGTCACCCAGGTTGTTGAGCCGGGCCACGGCAGCCTCGTCAAAGAGCCTCATGGCCGCCAGGCCAGCAGTCATGGTGATGGGATTTGCTGAGAACGTGCCCGAATGCGGGAAGAGGACATTATCCGCAAGGGGGTTCATGACCTGCATCACTTCGCGCCGTCCGGCAAGGGCGCCAACGGGGAAACCGCCGCCTACCATTTTGCCCATTGCCGTCATATCTGGCTTGACCCCATAGCGGGTCTGGGTGCCGCCAAATTCGGTTCGGAAGGTGATGACCTCGTCCAGCACCAGAAGGGCATTGTGGCGTTCGGTCCACTGGCGCATGGCCTGGACAAATTCCGGTGAGGCGGGAAAAAGGCCCACCCGGTGGGGCAGGAGATCCAGCAGCACACAGGCCAGCTGGTCAGCGTGTTCGTCCAGAATTTTCAGCGATGCTTCGACGTTGTTGAAGGGAATAATGACCACGTCATCCAAAGCCGACTGGGGCGTGCCAAAAGCCACCGGAACACTGGACGGATGTGCAGCCTCACCCCAGTTTCCAGGCCCTGCGGTCTGGCTCACTTCGGCGTAGTCGTAAAGCCCGTGGTAGGCGCCCTCGACCTTGGCAATTTTAGGCCGGCCGGTGAAAGCGCGAGCGGCCTTAAGGCAACCCATGACTGCTTCGGTACCCGAGTTGACGAATCGGATCATGTCGAAACTATCGGTGCGGCCGGTCATGTGCTCCGCGAACTCCACCTCCTGCTCCGTGGCAAGAGTAAAACCGGTTCCCCTCTGCATCTGCTCAGTGACGGCCCGGACAATATCCGGATGGGAATGGCCGTGGATCAGGGAGCACATGTTGTTGGCGAAATCGATACGCTCTACGCCTTCGATGTCGGTGACGATGCAGCCATCACCTTTGGCGGCATACAAGGGATGGGGTTTACGCAGGACAGTGTTGCGGCTGACACCACCGGGCATCAACTGCAGGGCACGGTCGTAAAGTTCGGCGCTGCGGTTGGTCTTCGGCCGAGTCATGACGGTGACCTCAACTCTGGTCCTGGGGTGACAGGGGCACCGGTTCTTTCCTGAACCTGCTGGAAGGTTACGCCAGGGGCCAGATCGGTGACCACAAGTCCTTCCCCGGTGACTTCAATGACGCAGAGGTCGGTGTAAATCCGGTCGACGCAATTCTTGCCGGTCAGCGGATAACTGCACTGTTCGACGATTTTGGGCTCACCGGTTTTGGTGGTGTGCTGGGTAAGAACAAATATGGTCTTTACGCCTGCCACCAGGTCCATGGCACCACCCACAGCAGGGATGGCACCTTCCTTACCGGTGGACCAGTTGGCCAGGTCACCTTCGCAACTGATTTGCATAGCGCCCAATACACAAAGGTCGATGTGGTGGCCGCGGATCATGACAAAGGAATCGGCGTGATGGAAATAGGCGGCACCGGGGATGGCGGTAACAGCTTTCTTGCCGGCATTGATAAGTTCTGGGTCTTCCTGGCCTTCGGGTGGGTTGGGGCCCATACCCAGCAGGCCATTTTCAACGTGGTAAATCAATTCGCGGCCTTCGGGCACAAAGTGGGCCACCATTTCGGGCATGCCTATGCCCAGGTTGACGTAGGATCCGTCAGGAATATCGACAGCCAGGCGTTTGGCCATTTCGGGCCGGGTCCAGCCCTGTGGTGTGCTCTTTTCGGTCATGGGTAACTCACCCCTTCGTTCACCAGCGTGGATTCCAGCATGGGCTTGGGTACTTCGACCAGGCGATCAACAAAGATGCCCGGGGTAATCACGCACTCAGGGTCAATGTCTCCCGCCGGTACCATTTTTTCCACCTGGACGATGGTGGTATTGGCAGCTGTGCACATGACAGGGGCAAAGTTTCGTGCTGTCTTGTTGTAGACCAGGTTGCCGTACCGGTCGGCGCGGCTTGCTTTTACCAGGGCAAAATCGGCGACGAGGCCATGCTCCAGGACATAGGTGCGGCCGTCGAAGATGCGTTTTTCTTTGCCCTCTTCAAGAATGGTGTCCACGGAGGTGGCCGTGTAGAAAGCGGGGATTCCGGCACCACCAGCGCGGATACGTTCGGCCAGGGTTCCTTGGGGTACCAACTCCAACTCGATCCTGCCGGCCCTATACAGTTCAGGAAAGACCGTGGAGTTGGCCGTTCTTGGGTAGGAGCAAATCATTTTGCTAACCTGGCCGTTCCTGATCAGGGCCGCCAGGCCGACTTCCCCGCTGCCGGTGTTGTTGTTGACCACCGTCAGATTCCCCACACCCAGGTCAATGAGGGCGTGCACCAATTCTATGGGACTTCCCGCTTCGCCGAATCCGCCGATCATTACCGTGGCGCCGTCACGGATGTCGGCAACGGCTTCGACAATGGTTTCCATGCGTTTGTCGATCATATCGTTCCTGTCGTTTCTGGCGTTCAAATCCTGTTTCGGTACTACTTGTTCATCCGTTGCAGCAGGGCATCTTTAAGGGCACCTTCGATTTCCTGTTGCTCGTCCCTGAAAAAGAAGTCCGGTGTATCAAATGGTTGGAGCAGATCCACGGTGTTTTCTTCTTCGTCGTACTTGGCCAGGAAAACCTTGTCCATCCATTCCATGTTCCGGCCCTCGGTGAATTTCAGGGCGAAGGCTTTTTCACCACCGACAGTGGTGGTGCCAAGCAAGCTGATTTTCCCCGCAGAGGAAGTCATGGAAATATAGCGCGACGGCCGGTTGATACTGGCTAGAGAACGATGGATTTTGGAGGCGACTTTGTCAATGTCCGCCAACGAGGCGGTGAAGTAGTGGTGCTCGCCGGTGGGACGGGCACAGTACATGGAGTGGAAGCTGATCTGCATGGTGGCCATCAAATTGCCCAGGTCAATCCAGTTCTGGGCCGACCGGTCTACATCCACGTTACCGTCATCATCGAGGAAGAGGCTGATGTGCTTCATGATGGGGCTTTGGCTGCGAATGGTTACGCCGTGGGCCTGCAGGCGGCGGATTGCAGCAATGGTACTGGGGTTGAGGAACTCGCGGGGGGTGGAAAAATGTGCCATCCAGGCCACCTGGATTCCGTTATCCACAAGTTTCTGAAATAGGGCCAGCATGGCGTCGTATTTGGGCGATAGTATCATTTCCGGGCTGTAGCTGAGGGCCCGACTGGCCAGGCGAACGGTCCGGATGTGCAAAAGCGAAGGGTCCTCGGTGACCGGCAGCATGTACTGCTCGAGACGGTTGACGGGGATATAACCCCCGTCTCCACCGGTGATCAGCATGTCGGTGATTTCGGTGTGCTGGCGCAGGTAATTGTGCACCTGCAGGATGTCTTTTTGCAGGAACATGTCTTCGTCACCGCGCACCTGGGCGTGGCGGAAGCAGTAGGTGCAAAAGGCAAAGCAGTTTTGGGTGGTTTTATCAAAAATGAGTTGGCACTGGGGATATTTGTGCTGGCTGCCCTCGACAAATTCGAGTTCGCCGGTCTCGTTTTCAAACCAGGGTTTGTTCAGCAGCTGGTTGCCGTCATGGGGATTGGTGTGCTCGGTGATATAATCATCAACAATTGCTTTGCGCTCAGCTTCGCCAGGTGAGGAGATATAAGACTGGACAAGGCCCGGAGCCAGCATACCGGGCTGAGGAAAGACAAGCTGGAAGAGCGAGTCGGTGGCGAATTCCTGCCAGTTAATGGCATTGAGGACATGGCGCGTGGCCAGAAACCGATAGATTTCGATGAAGAGTTCGCGCTCCTGGATGAAACCAATGTCGATGCCGTTTTTTTCAAGCACCGCCACAACATCCCGAAAGCCCCGCAGGCCCGAGTATTTGGCACGTTCATCAAACATGAACGGGGTATTCTCCAGCAGACCGGAGTGCTGGGGGTACTGGGCCTGAACGCGGCTCAGCATGCCAGCGGGCAGCAGTTTTTCGTTGCGGATAATGTCCCGTGTCTCGGGAGTGTACTGGTAGCGGTCCATCATGGCTTCAACGTCGGTCGGTTTGACCGTAGAGCTGATGGTGCGGGTCGGTGCGGAAACCTGAAAAGCACTTTCGAACGAATTCACGTCGCATCTCGCTTTCGGGCAGGGGCGGTCCGTGGCAAGGTGGGCCCCGTTGTTATGTTGAATGCCAAATCCAGTGACTTGGTGGCTGAAGGCCGGGGCCATTGCAGGCCGGGGTCCGGCTCGACACGTTAAGTAACCTTGACAAGATGGGCTTCATTTGACAAACGAAGTTCATTCATCGATGCATTACCAAAGGTAATGGTAGTCTATACCATTTAACCAGCCCGTATTGAAATCTGACGACTTAGCCTTTACTGGCGGCACCTACAAGGCTTGCCAGATTCAGGCAGCCTCGGTAATTTGATTTAACCTTTGCCATCTGCACAAGCCTTGCATGTCTCCTTTTATATTCGTTCCTTTGGGGTGAACAAATAATGGGCAAATGCCGGCAATGCAGCAATTTCGGAGGCTTTTTCTTTATCCACAAGCGCCATCCCGGAAGCCTCCATCCCCCTTTCTGCCGGGACCTTTCTCATGGGCAGCCCAGAGAATGAGCCCGGTCACGGGGACGACGAGACCCTCCACACAGTGCAACTGACTCAAGGTTTTTTTATATCCCAATTCGAAGTCACTACTGGCCAATTCAGTTCCATGATGAACTATGCTTTCCAGCAGGGATGGATCTTTGTCAATGAAAACGAAACCGCCGTATATGACCAGATGGGAGATTTCGCTTATTTTATTATGTACTTGAACCAGCAAAGTTGGGGTCCAATCCTCTTTGAAAATGGCGTTTTCACAGCACCCTATCCCCACAAATGCGTTGGTGGACTCACTTTTCGAGCAGCCTCTCTAAATTGCATCAGGCGCCCCTGAGCCAAAGAGTTCACGGTCAAAGACCTGATGGACTTTTTTATAGGGACAAAATTTATTCCGTCATTACTACTTCGCCACGACTACCCGACCGGTGAATCGTTGGCTTTCGGATTCCAGGGCAAACAAATAAACTCCGGAACTGACAGTTCGACCGGAATGATCAGTGCCATCCCAGAACGCCGTATTTCTACCCGCTGACAACGTTCCTTGAACCAGGCGGGACACGTGTTTGCCGGCCAGGGTATAAACGTCCAGAGTCACATCTTCCTGCCGAGTGAGATTAAACTGCACCAAGGTTCCCGGATTGGCCGGATTGGGAGAGAAGTTTAGCCGTGTTTTCCCAGAAAGGGGGCCAGGGTTTTCTTCCTGGATTTCCGCCATGGTGAAACATTCCCCGGAATCGGTGCAGAGTTCCAACCGGTATTGGACTGGACCCTCAGAACAAGGACCAGGATCCTGCACCCGGTACTCACCATTGCGAAGAGGCATTTGGCCAAGAATCAGTGGTTCACCCGAAGTGCTGCGCGTCAATTTGAATTCGCTACCACTCTGCCCCGAAAACTGAGCATTCCAGCTCACCCATGTTTCCGAACCGACCTTTTCCAAGGAGAACAGGCTCACCAGAGTAGGCAAAGGGTCGTCGCATTCCAGTGGAAGAGTCACATTACCCCCAAGCCAAAGGCCCGACTCAAGTAAAACCAATTGGGCAGCTGCGTGATTCAACTCTCCCCCAATCGGACTGAACCCCAGCTGGGGATCAAATGCGAGGACGGAAAGGCCTTTGCCATTGAGCCCTACATACACTCGATCTCCGGAAACTTCCAGATCGCCAATCACAGCTCCCATTTCCCACGACCCAAGAAGATGAGGAGCGGTGGGAACGGAGTGATCATACCAATAAAGCGTGGTCCCAGATGCTGCAAAAAGAGTGTTTTCCGGCCCTGCCTTGAACATCCCTTTTCTTGAGAAAAAGACAGGCGAGGAAGGGGTCAGAGGATCAGACAGGTCCACAAATCGGCTATTATGGGAATTGGACACAAGCAAAAAGTCGCCAAAGCGATACAACCGACCTTGAGGCACAGAAAGAGTCCACAACAACTGCAAACTTTCGTCCGGCCCAGGCAAATATCCACAAAGTTCGGAATTGTTATTTGAAGCCACAACCAGACCATCCCACTGCATGGCATATTCCCCCAAAGGGAATTCTGAATCCTGTGGTCCACTGATGTTGCGGGGGTCGGAGATATCCAAGTACTTATCACCGGAAGAATAATACAGTCTGTTTCCCACCAGGTTCATGTGAGAAATGGTGTACCATACATCCCACACCCTGCTTAATCTCTGTGGTGGAGTTGATGACAAATCATAGACCGATACCATCCAACCATTTGGATCATCATGTCCTTGGCCATTCCAAGTTTGCAACTGATACCCAAGTCCATTTCGTTCCAGTAAAACGCGAGTTGTGTGATTCTGGATTTCGGGGGTTGGCGGGGGTGGGTCTTGGTTCAACCTCAACATCTTTTGAAGCGAAGACCCCACGGCCAAAAGACTTTTCCCTGGGATGGAGGCCAAACGACCTCTTTGGTGATTTTTTAGGGTTTTTACAAAACTTGGAGTTTCTAAAAACTCAGGAAAAGTGATCTGGTACAGACTTGAAAATCCAGGGCCCGGCCAAGTGTAGGAAGACACCTCAGCAATGATTTTGTCATTCCAAGCCGCCAGGGATGGCACTCTCGAATGTGGAAAAAGACAATAAGAACCCCAAGCCAATCTTTCGTCAGGCTGTAAATGGATTTCACCTACAAAGCCATCCAATGGTTGGGCCATACAGCTGGCAAAGCAGGCTCCACCATTTACAAAAATACGATCTCCCAATGAATGGACGCCGGACCACCATCGGCCCTCTTCAGTCGAAAAAGGAAATTCTACAGTGGTGTCGATTATCCTGGGCTGTGCTCTGCGATGCAAATCAAAGACAACGAGGCAACCTCGGGCTGATGCGATGCTGGTACCACCACCTGAAAAAACCGCATACAGACAGTCATCTTTTTTCACCGAATCAGGCATCGGTTGAACAGAAACAACTGGGAGACTGAACTCAATTTCACCGACCAAGGCGGGAGCACTCGGATCCTGAACATCATAAATGGCCAAGGCAGTTGTATCCCAAATCACCAAGTCGGTCCCATCAAGCCGGCAAACTGAATTTTCTGAAATGGGAATTGATGAAAATATTTGGCCGGTGATGCTGTGCATCAGTTCAAGAGACCCAGAACAATCCGAAACCAAGAGATCCCCGGAAACCGACACCCTCCTTGACGCACTTCCCCCCAGAACATTCAATTCGGTCAGAAGGTCACCATCAACAGTTAATTTGGCGACTCCGAAATTCCCACAAGCAAAAAAAGCCCCACCCGCAGCAGTCAAAAAATGAACATCATTGGGCAGAGTGGTCAATGAGTTTGGGACAAAAAAATCTCCCCCATCATAGGTGTCACAAATCTGGGCCAACCCATGTGTGGGCCATAATATTAACATCGCCAAAACCAGGTAGGTAAACTTGTTCATGGAAATCCCCTTTTAAAAATGGGTTTAATCAAAATCCCAAAATGATTTTGCCCGTGCTCGTTTGGGATCATATAACCCAGGCTCAAGTGAAGCCACTTTGGATTATACCACGAACCGGTCCACCAATTCAGATCTTTTGCAGCTTGCCCGTTCCGCCTTCAATGTGTGGTAAAAACATAAAAAACCCGCCACTCAAAGAGCAACGGGTTCATATATTTCAACCAAAGGGTTGATCTAACCGATCAACGGCCGCCGCCGCCACGTGGTTACACATTCAAAATGTCGGAAAAGGCAGGCAAGTACAGTCCTCTTTTCGAACAGAAAATTGATGCCCATAACTTTCAATTCCAAGGCTTGAATCCTGACCCCAGCACCTCACTGGTATCAAAAACTATGCAGAAAGCATCGGGGTCGAGGATTCTTATTTTCTTCTGAAGAACCACCGCCTCCCGACGGGTCAATGCAGTAAAAACAACCTGCCGCTCTTCCTTGTCCATGTAAAGACCGTGACCTTCTAACACGGTTCCACCACGGTGCAAACCCTCAATAATAATCTGGCGGACTTCTTCGTGGTGTTTGCTGATAATCATCATGGCTTTGCTGGCTTCAAGACCGTGTAGCACAGCATCCAGCGATCGGGAAATTGAGAAAATACCGATGATGGCGTAAGGAGCTGCTTCAAGGTTTTTGAAGATAACCACACTGGCCAGCACGATAACCCCATCGACATACAGCATGCACTGACCGGTAGAAACTTTGGTGATACGGGAAATGAGTTGGCCAACCAGGGAAGTGCCCCCGGCATTGGCTTTACCTCGAATGATCATAGCCACACCAACGCCAATAACCACGCCACCAAAAACCGTGGAAATCAGGATGTCCGGCACCACGGGTTCAATGCCACGCCAGGAGGCCATGAGATCGATGCAAAGGCTGCTGACCGCCATAGCCACCGCCGTCTTAACCCCATATCCCGGGCCCATAATGCGCGAGGCCACCACCAGAATGGGAATATTGATCACCATGGCCATCAAACCGATGGGCCATCCAATCAGATGGTTGATCAGCATACTGAGGCCAATGATACCCCCTGGCACCACATCATGCGGGATGATGAACAGGTTGTAGCCGGCAGCCATCAAAACTGAACCTGCCACAACCCAGCTATGGTTGATGAGCCATTCGCGAGATAGAATCGGCGCACTTGTAAACAGATGGCGGGGAACTAAAGCCATGGTAAACCTCCGGGGATGGGGAGGAAGGAAATTGCTGAAACCCTCCCAATCGGGCTAAGGTAGTCCAAGGCGCAATAATTCCAAATACCAAAAACAGAGTATCCAGACTTGAAAAAACCCCGCCACTCAAAGAGCAGCGGGGCCATCAAATTTGAATGCTTGAATCACATGATCATCTTCCATCCAGAATATTTAGTCCAGCAACCCTTCTCCATGATCCCCCGCCGCCGCATGGGGAATCGAAGCAAAGCGTTTGAGAGCCAGAACCAGGCCCTTTTTGGAAATCCCGTCTTCCATAGCCAAGTCGTAGCGGAACATGAGTCCGCCGACCTCAGTGACACAAGCTGTCACCATCAGGTATTCACTATTGATCTTGTTGGCGCAGACCAACTGGTCCATGGTGCCGGCATTTCCGTTGAAACTAAACAGAGTGAAAAATCGGATGTTGTTCTTGCGGTCCAGGTCGGGCCTGACGAAGACCTTGCAGGCTTCTTGAACCAGCAAATCCCCATCATCGTCCACGCTGGTTTCGATATATGCCGCTTCAAATACTTCTTTCAACAGTTCCACGGATAGATTTTCAGCTGTAATAAAGTTGTCAGACATTTTTTTGCCTTTCGAAGTCGGAAAATAGCTCATTTGGCGATTTCCAGAGAGGAGCGAAAGGCGTGCCAACCGAATTCGATTGTCAACTTTCAAGAAAAGGCAGGAAACCCAAGAAAATAAGAGTTTGAAATGCACTTTGGATAAAATTTATTCCGACCAGACGGCAATTTATTCCCCATGGGTCAATGAGCAAAGGTTTCAAAACCCTGTTTGTGTTTGTGGTGTTGTCAGGACTTGGCGATCTGTTTCCAATTGGAGCTTACGAGAAAAACGACGACGGGGAGTGCTCATTCCAACACCTCCTGGCTACACAACAGAAGCCCTTTCGAGAGGTCGGAAATTGGCAGGCAAGTACAGAACACTATCAGGGATAAAATGTGCTCGTGGCATCCCACAGCGACTCAATGCGATCGATCCGGCGACGAGCGCTGTCCTTTAAGTCCTGCGCTACCTGAGACACGAGCAACTCCGCTGCAGTCACTGCCGGCACGGAACTGTCGAACGGACCCACGGCTGGGACGGAAACCTGACACCAGTGCTCCGTCATTGAGGCCAGCGGGGACAGTGGACCGTCTGTAATCGCCAGGACTGTTGCCCCCAGCGAGGCCAGCGTTTTAGCCGACAGAACGGTCGCCCGTCGGTAGCGCTGAAAATCAAAGACGATGCCGACATCGGCAGGCCCGGCATCAGTCAGGTCGTTGGCAATGCTGTTTTCCCCGATGAGATGCACATTTTCACGCACCATAGACAGACCACTGTGCAGGGCGTAACCGCCGGCGCGGGAACTCTCCCCCGTAGCGACCCAGACACGATTGGCACCAACAATATGCTTTGAAAACTCCCGGAAACGCCCCTGCTCCACAACATCAAAAACCGACTCCAAAGCAGCCACGAGCTCTGATCGCCCAGCTTCAGCAACGTTGTACTCAGAACGTATTCGATCGGCAGGTCGCGACAGGTGGTCAGAAAGCCCCTGCCGCACATGGGCTTGAAGCTCTCTATAGCCTTTAAAACCAAGCTTGGCAGCGAAACGGACAATAGAAGGGCGGCTTGTCCCCACGTGCTCAGCCAGGGCTGAGACTGTCCCGAAAGCCAGCAATGTGGGCTCTTCAAGGACGGCCTGGGCAATACGGCGCTCAGTCCTGGTGAGGCGGTCACTGACAGTGCCGATGAGTTGACTTGTCGTTTTGTTCATCATAGTGTACATTACGTTACACTCAACTGGACAAAAAATCCAATTTGTTTCACAAAACACCAGGTTCCGAAGGGGAAAAACCCGCCATGTCTCAGTACATACCTTCAGCGAAAGAACAAACCTTCCTCGACACCGTCGAGTCGCCCAAACACGACCGCCAGCTAATCTCCGGTCTGGGCCCATTTCTCTCTGAAAGCGCGCCGGAAGACGTGCAATGCTTCTATACGGAAAGCGAAATTGCCGCGCTCACTGAACTCAAGGGCTCGGACCGAGACGTGGAAATACGAATGCCTGTGAAAATGACCCGTCACTATTTCGAATTGGCCAAACGCAGCCCGTTGCTCCAGCGAATCGTCAAAGCCAGTCCAGACGAAACTGTCAGTCTCGAGGGCTCTGAAGATCCAGGCTACCAGATGGATTACAGTCCCGTGGAAGGGCTGCTGCACAAGTACGAAATGGGCCTGATGTATGTGGCCGCCACCTGCTCGGCACACTGCCGTTTCTGTTACCGCGAAGAGCTTATTGCCCGTAAGGAAGTGGAACGG
This sequence comes from Candidatus Krumholzibacteriia bacterium, assembly GCA_016744705.1. Classification (GTDB taxonomy): domain Bacteria; phylum Krumholzibacteriota; class Krumholzibacteriia; order LZORAL124-64-63; family LZORAL124-64-63; genus LZORAL124-64-63. Next base: position 2,593 of record JADGDU010000032.1, on the reverse strand, counting down.
CAGGATGGCACAGTAGCCAAGAAAGGACTGGCCAAAATTTCCGAGATTTCGGAATACGTCAAGTCCCACAACGAAATCGTAGCAAATAACGGTGGACGGCACCCGGACACTGGCCGCGAAAAGCTGCGCGAGGTCCTGCTGTCGGGCGGCGACCCCATGGTCATGACCAACAGCAAGATTGCGTCCTGGTTTGCAGCGTTAGCCGAGGCTGGCGTGGAGACTATCCGCTTGGGCACCAAGGAAATGGCTTTCTACCCCAAACGTTTTGATTCTGCATTCCTCGACATGCTGGACCGCTTTCACGAAACGTGGCCAAATGTTGGCTTCCGCCTCATGGTTCACTTCAATCATCCTGACGAATTCCTTCTCAAAGGAGATGGCGGGCAGTACCTGACCAATGACAACGGAACACCCCAATGGCACCCCGATGCCAAAAAAGCCATGGACGGCGTTGTATCGCGAGGCTGGTTGCAGGTCGAAAACCAGGCGCCAATCATTAAAGACGTAAACGACGACCCGGATGCCTTGCGCATCATGCAGCGCGAACTGTACCGCGCCGGCGTGGGCAACCACTACTTCTTCTGTGGTCGCGACATCATCGCCTACCGCGCGTTCAATATTCCCATTGAAGAGGCATGGCGCATCCTCAATGAGTCGCAAAAAGGATTGTCCGGAGTGGAAGCCCACGCCCGTCTTTCAATCACGCACTACAAAGGGAAAACAGAGGTTGCAGCGGTAACCAACGAGCCCATTCCCGGGCTTCCCGGCGCTGAAAACGGAGTCTTGATTTTCAAGAACCTGCGCAGTGCGCAAGACGCTCCAGATCGGGGCAAGGTCTGTATCGTGGGGCGCAACCCCGATGCCATCTGGTTTGATGACTACGAAGATCGCGTTCTCTTCGACGAGGTTGGTCTCTACGACTACTCCCGCGTAGATAAGGCCGTTGACTAGTTGGTCAATAAAAAACCGGGAATGCTTGCCGCCGCCACGGAGGAAAGCATTCCCGGTGATTACCAGCCTGAACAGGAACACATTGCAGGCAGCAGGGCTTGAAGTGTGCTGATAAACGAGTTCTTATTCTTTGTCGAACAAACCTATCAGTCCGACAAAGGCAGCAAATCCAACCCCCGCAATGGGCCAAATTATCCAGGTTCTGCCCCAATCCATGGTGAAAAAGCTCCAGCCAAGGTAGATGGCCACAACCAGAGGCCAGTAGAATGCACCCAGTTTTTCACTACGTTTGTTTTCACTGCGTTGGTTCGCAGAGTATTCCCCTTCCTGGAGAATGCACTTATATGCTGAATGCCTGGCACCAACCGGGATGATGAAAAAGACGCCAACAGCCACCATGAACAGCAGAACCGCGACCATCATGAGAATAACGAAATCAGAGCTATCCAAAGTAGCGGAGATGATCAGGGGTACAGGGCAGGTAATGAATAGCGCCACACTCAATGCTGTTTGTGTGACATATTTGGATGAATATTTGCTCAGCTTTTCCTTGAACACACCATGGACGCCATATTCCAGGTCAAAGTCACCATCCTCGATATGTTCGGCTTCCTGGCCCATTTGACCTGATTTGATGAAAAAACCGACGGAGATGGAAACAGTAACCAGTAGTATCAGAATCCCGATTCCGGCCGCCATATCCGAGTTTATGGGAAAGCCCTCCCCTGTGGCCATGGCAAGGAGGATCATCAGCGGCATGAGCCCACAAATAATCAGAAAGACCCCTCTGGCTGTAATCCTGGCCGATTCGAGCTTATCGTCCACATATCGGGTAGCCTCCACCAGGCTTACCTTCCGAACACCCGGTTCGGTGTCGATACCCACTGTCTCGACAACCTCAACTTCATCCTTCAGCAGGTAATCTGTTGATACCCCGAAAATTTCCGACAGGCTGATGATCCGGTTCAGATCGGGAATACTCGAAGCACTCTCCCACTTGGAGACTGATTGTCTCGATACGTCCAATTTCATGGCAAGATCTTCTTGAGACCATCCAGCTTTTTTTCTTAACTTCATTATTTTGTCTGCCAAAATCACAAGTGACCTTCCTTTCAACGGGTGCATTTTTGTTAGCAAGAATGTAGCAATCTCCTTGGTTGCATGCTATCAATCAGACTTATTAAATTGTCAACTGGTGGTTGCATTACCTTGATTTTCTTGCTATTTGGGGGTTTGAGAGAATAAAAGCAGAGGTGCGGCAGTTATTTCAAGTGCGGGCTTTGTAAGAAGTTTTTTGATGCTTTGGTAGAACGCTCTTGCCATTTCTCTTTTCCACAACAACTTGTAGACACAAAAAAAGACAGACCCTCGGCCTGCCATTCTCACCCAAAAAATTTGGCTCCGCACGTGGGACGGAAAAGGGAACTTTTTCTCAGAGAGAATCTGTCACCGGAACATGGCTTTGAAGCCCTCAAGGCTTGGAGTTTCGGTGGGAGTCGACCCCGACAGAAATGGCTCATAGTCGACCCAGTAACAAGCTTCATCAGTGTCATAGCGATCATGAATCCAGGCGTCGATGCTATCTGGCTCCACGGTCCCCCAATAGTTGTTGGCCATGTCGAGATGCACATTGTTAGGGCAG
>JADGDU010000031.1:782-50312 GCA_016744705.1 Candidatus Krumholzibacteriia bacterium | reverse complement strand
CGCCAGCTGTTCCCCTGGAACATACTGCAACTCATCAATAAAAATCACCAAGGCAGTATTTCGCTCTTTTGCTGCTTCGCCAACAGTAAAAAGCAATTCAGTTAAATCGTGATCCAAATCTCCGGAATCGGCCAAGCCTTTTTCATGGTCAAATTCCACACCAAATTCAATGTCGTCGTACTTGACCTTCAGGGCCCTGGCAAATCCCGCCAGTGCTCTCATTGACTTGGCCAAACTTTCTTTCAGTACCTCACCTTTACTGAGCTTCAACAAAGCTGACCGCAGGTTTGGGACCAGAATCCCCGGTAGGGAACGACCTTCCGGAGCCTCAATGGGGACAACTGAGAACCCAGCAGCCTCTGCATTTATTCTGATTTTATTCAGAAGGACTGTTTTGCCGACCCCTCGCAACCCATAGTAAACAAAGCTCCTGGCCGCACGTTTATTCCGTATTCGATCCAAAGAAATAGAAGCTCGCTCAATAATTCCGTCACGCCCGGCCAAATCGGGAGGAGGGTTTCCTGCACCTGGCGCATAAGGGTTTAGTCTTGGGTCCATTTCGCCGCCTACCTTGAATTGTATCAAACTATAGACATCTTATCGTTTCTTAATAAGGTACGACTAGGTTGCTACATTTCAAAGTAAAAATTCCAGTTGTCCTACGTGACACCGCCACTTTAGAAAATTCTGGCCAGACGAACCTGCAAGACGGCGATAACGATGGTGCCCAAATACTGTATACTTTTCTGAACGCAACTGTAATGGAGGCAATGCAGATGGACTTTTTGGTAGGCACAACACAATAGTAGCCTTTTCGAGATGTCGGAAATTGGCAGGCAAGTACAAGTACAGTATTGGATTCCCAAACAAAGAAGAGGGGCAAGAATATGCTTATAGTTTTTTCTGAAATTCTATCTCGCCACGGGCAACTCGTCTCACCCAAACGCCTAGTTGCAATTTTGAGCACCCTCCCCGATCCGAAGTAGCTCTTGAAAACTATTAACCTCACCTTCCCTAAGAAAGAGAATTCGATGATGTCAACCTACCCGGAAGGTTCCTTTGGCAGTTTTTTCGGACTCTCAGCAAGAAAGAGACTGCTGACAACCACCACCAAACCCAAAGAGCCCCGCAGCATGTCTGCATCCTCCCGAAAAACCAACCAGGACACAACCACTGCCAAGGGAATTTTCAAATTATTGGCCACAGCCAGCCAACCGGCTGTCACTCTGGCCGCCCCACGGTTCCAGAGATAGAACCCCAGAGCGGTCGGCAATAATCCCAAGTATAAAAGGGCCCAACCCGCCGGTTTATCCCAGGCCTCAAGAGAGAAGGAGCTGCTCAATAGAACGACCATGCCTGTGAGCAGAAACGCCCCCCAGTACATCCAGCCAATCAGAATTACATCCGAAACTCCTACCTCTTTCTTCAACCCGGAATAAAGCACCTGTCCCACCGCAAAGCACAGATTCGCCCCCTGCAGTAATAAGATCCCTTTCCAAGCCGTCCCGTCGGGAGTCCCCCAGGCCACCACCAGCAAAGCTCCGGCCACAGCAACCACCGCGGCCGCCAGATTACGCCAGCGAACCCGACGGTCCAGAGCATCGGAAATCAAAACAACATACAGGGGAGTGAAGACTGTAAATAAGGCCACTAACCAGGCCGGCAAGTAAGCAAAGGACGCAATATAAAACCAGTACATAAGCCCAAACTGAAGGGCCCCCAGAAGCATGGTCCGGCTGATGTTGCCCTTGGGCAAACGGTGCTTGAATAGGAAGGGAGAAAAAGCCAGGGCGGCCAGCAACAATCTGCCAGCCGCCACAGTAGCGGGATCAAGTCCTCCCATTCGGCCCTTAATCAGACCGAATGAGAAAGCCCATAAAAGCGAGGCCAGAATCAGGTTCAGCATGAGCCTCCGCCGGTTACTGGACCAGCGTGATCTTGCGAAGGCCGGTTTTACCGCCGGCATTCAAGCGTACAAAATACATACCCGAGGCCTGGGCCAAGCCCTGACCATCACGACCATTCCAGCGCACGGAATGAGCACCGGCAACCCGTTCACCATTTTCCAGTTCCCGCACCAAACGACCCGACAAATCATACACTGCCAATCTCACATGAGAGTCTGCAGGCAGCTCAAAATGGATGGTCGTACTGGGGTTGAACGGATTGGGCACATTGGGCAACAGCCGGGGCTCAGTGCTCACCAGGCCAGGCACATCGGTGGCACCACCGTAGTTGATTTGGCAAAGGACCCAACCGTTGGGATCCAATTCCACACCACTGACAGCGCCGGGAATAGTGAAGCTGTAATATTGCACACGTTGGTTGTTTTCCACAGTGTAATTCTGATTGCCCAGCATCTGGTCTATTTTCAACACCAGAGGCATGTCGAAAACCGCTTCGCTCTGGGTTTGTTCAATGCGAACCTGCACGACCGTGCTGCCCGCACCAGCTTCCGTGGTGTAACTCACCTGATAATGAGGATGCCCGCCCCCATAAATCCATTGCTGGAAGAAATTGTCCAGATCACGACCACTGACTTCTTCAAAAACATCACGGAATTGCTCAGTGGTGGCGCTGTCATATTCGTAGGCTTCCCGGTAGGCCAGCAAACCGGCAAAGAAGTCTTCATCACCCAGGACGCCTCGCAACATGTGGGGCACCCAACTGGCTTTTTGGTAAGTCAGGTTATATTCAAAAATCTCCCAAAAGTTGTCGGGGTTTTCCACATAAATGGTACCTGGGCCATAATAGGCCGCATCATTCATTTCCGCGCGATAAGCGGCTGTTCCTTCACTCATTTCCAACCAATAAGCTTCACTCCAGGTGGCAAAACCCTCGTTCAACCAAATATGATGAAAATCGGCGCAGGTCACCATATCGCCAAACCACTGGTGCCCCAATTCATGGCTGATGATGTGCTCCGAGTAGGCACTGTAAGATAAACTGGTCATCGTCTGATGCTCCATGCCTCCACCCCAAGGGAAGTGGGCATGGCCGTATTTTTCATTGATGAAGGGGTATTCGCCAAAGCCCTGGGCAAAGGCTTCCAGCATATCTACGGTCACCGGGTAGTTCGTTTGGGCCTGTCCCAGGTAAGAAGGAATCACGTAATAATCAACCGGCATGGTGGTGACGCCATCAAGGGCGGTGTAGCTATTACTGAAGGTGGCAAAGGGATGGATGGCCAGAGAGACCAGGTACGTGGGAATGGGATAGCGTTCTTTCCAGAAAAAAGTCTTTTTGCCGGGTTCAGGACTGGTTTCGGATTGCAATAAACCATTGCTGGCCACAACCAGGTCCTCGGGAACTGTTATGTGCAAATCAACGGAGTCCGCTTTGTCGCTGTTGAGGTCTTTACATGGCCACCAATGACGAGCACCAAAAGGTTCACTCAGAGTCCAGATCAGCGGATCGCCACCATAAGAGTCCCAACCGAAACTATCACCCTCGGGATCACCTGAATAGTCCACCGTGACGGTGACCATTTCCCCGGCCATGTAGGCCCGGTCCAAAGTGACAGTCAGCACATTGGAGCTGTGCACGAAGCTGACTCCGCTGCCCCCCGCAGTGGCCCCTGAAACATTCATGTTGCCCATGAGATTCAGATCCATGGTAGTCAGGGAGGCTCCCAACACTTCAGCCAGAATAGTGGTGGTTCCTGTGAGAATATGAGTGCCTGGATTGAGGTCCATCTGCAGATCATAGAAGGTCACATCGTAGAGTTCCATGTTCTCGGTTTTGGCTTCATTATGGACCTGCAACATGGCCATCAGGCGCGTTTTGGTTTCAGCTTCCTGCATGCGGAACTGCTGGGTCTGGTAACGATGGGTGTACGGGCTTTCATCGGGCATGGAAGCCAAAGGGGTAGTCATTACGGCCAAAGCTGGCAGGGCAAAAAACAAAATGGCCACAAGGGACAAGAGCGGGCAAAAGAACCTGCGCATGAGAAACTCCTGGAAAGAATTCAATCAATAAGACGATGAGCACATATAAGTATACAATATAAATATCACAAAACAGATCAAAGAGAGGAAAAACTACCTTCAAATGAGGCTTTTTTAAGACATATAGTGGGACCAGCAAGTGCCTCCAACAACAACCATCCTCCCTCCAGAGAAAGCCATCCTGAAGGCACTGCTGAATTCCTTCTCCCCTGACCAACATCATTCTCTTGGTTGAAGTAACATCTCCAGCCAGGATTTGATACCCAATGACCCCCAAAGAGTTAGAACGGCCAACGAGGCCCGCTCCATTGCCAATGATTAGCGTGTTGATCCATGGCCCACGTAGCATTCAAAACCTTGAATGGGCGGCCCATGTTTATGAATACGATTTTCCAGGAATAAACCGGACAGGAAAAAATGAAAAACATTCCCACATGGCTTTATTGACTCCAATAGGAATTATCCAGGCTCTCTTCTTTATCAGGCAGCCCGTGGGATAATCTTGGAGATCGTTGCTTCAACACTTCATAACTCGCCCTGTTGGCATACTTGCAAATTTGGTGGATGGAAGAATAAGTCAGGTACTGCCCCGTGTGTTTGGGGGATTTAGGCACCAATTGCCGGTGATACATATTGGCACTCATATCATGCAACAGGGCGGCCAGGGCACAATCACCTGCTCCATTGGTATTTTCAATCTTAATGGGCCCACCCATAAATGGATTAATGTGCGAATAGATTTTTATGGGGCTCACACATTCCGATTTTTTCTGACCCCGAGAGTACTCAAACTTGTTGTACTGGGGGATGGATTTTGAATACAGCAAATCTTCGGTTTTTCTGGCGCGATCTTCATCCACCCAAGAACAGATATAAAGACCACTTTTGCCCACAGTCAGAAGAGTAAGATCACAAATATCCAGAATCTTTTCCGCGCAAAGCAGAGGGTCTTCTTCCCTGATCAATGCGCTGGCCTCTTCCCCATTCATGGCCAGAACATCCACATATTCTTCAATGAATTGGTAGAAAAAGTCGTGGTTCTCTTCAACAAGTGAGCTAGTTCCCAAAGCCAGGACCACCGAGACACCGGCATTCCGGGCGTATTCAACAGCCCTCATAGTGGCCTTGAACATGGCCGATTCCTGATCCCTCAACAAATAGGCGGTGATCAACAGAGCGCTGGAATTGGCGATGACATCTTCGGGAACAAATTCAGGGCAAAGCTCATTCATGATCCCCTTGCCGATGGCAAAGGTTCGCTCTTTGTCGGGAGTTACAAAACAAATAGCCCGGGCCATGTGGCCTTTTTGGGGCTGAAGATAACTGAAATCTACTTTCGAACTGGTATTGCAGATGTACTTGAAAGCATAATCTCCCACCATGATGTCTTTGCAGATGGTACCCAACGCCACCGAGCGGTCATCAGATAAGGTGGAATAATTGTGCAAAGTATTGCCCACCGCGCCGCCGGCAAATTCCCCTATTATCAACTCTCTGCTCACGCACTTCTGATAAATATCTTCCACAATATCATCGGAAAGAACGTAAGACTCTCCCACCGTAAGCCCATAGGCCTGAAGGAATTCAAAATCTGCCTCAACCTCAATATCCACCAGCAATTGATCGATACCGACGATATAGACTGAACGATCATCTTCAATATCCGGGTTAAAAGGAGTTCTGCCCATATCCCCCACGGGGAAATAGTGTTTTGATTTTCTTCTGCCGGGAAATTTCATACGGGACCTGGGCTTCGCTTAAAGAATCGTGGCTCTGTTTCTTGTGGTGTCAACAATATAGCACCCCAACTCCATGGTTGGAATTTTTCGTTTCCTGAGGCCCCTAAATGAGCAAAGGCGCAGGGAATCCCCGCGCCTTTGCTTCTCGTTCACTACAGGAAGTCCGTCTTAGCCGACATCCTTCATCAACTGCAGCAGGTCACACACACGGTTGGAGTAACCCCACTCGTTGTCGTACCAGCTGATGGTCTTCAGCACCCGGCCATCGATAACACTGGTGCAACCAGGATCGAAAATCGAGCTGTGAGGATCGCCCACAATATCCGACGATACAACAGCATCATCGTTATAGCTCAGGATACCCTTGAGGTAGGTCTCGCTGGCTTTTTTCAAAGCAGCGTTGACCGCTTCCACAGTCACGTCGGTTTTCATATTGGTCACCAGATCAACCACGGAACCACAAACGGTGGGCACACGCATGGCCATACCGTCCAGCTTGCCGTTCAGATTGGGAAGGACCTTGCCCACAGCCTTGGCCGCGCCAGTGGTGGTGGGAATGATGTTCTCTGCGGCAGCCCGGGCACGACGCCAATCGCTGTGCGGAGTATCAATCAGACGCTGGTCGCCAGTGTAAGCGTGAGTGGTGGTCATCAGGCCGTTGGCAATACCGAATTCTTTATCCAGCACATAAGCCAGAGGGGCCAGGCAGTTGGTGGTGCAGGAAGCGTTGGAGACGATCAGATGCTCAGCCTTCAAGTCTTCAGTGTTCACACCCAGAACGATGGTGGCGTCAATTTCATCCTTGGCGGGCACCGTCAGCAGCACTTTTTTCGCGCCAGCTTCGAGGTGCTTGCTGATGGAGGCGCGATCACGGAAAACACCGGTGGCTTCCACTACAAAATCTACACCCAGTTCTTTCCAGGGCAGAGCAGCGGGGTCGCGCTCAGCGGTCATTTTTACATTCCATTTGTCGGTGACCAGGGTGTCACCTTCCACGACAGCTTTGCTATTAAAGTGCCCCATGACCGTATCGTGACGCAGCAAGTAGGCCAGCGCTTCGTTATCGGTAATGTCATTGATCCCCACAACTTCCACTCCGGGGCGCTCGTGCAACAGACGGAATACTGTGCGTCCGATCCTTCCAAAACCATTAATTGCGATCTTCATGGCTGACCTTCCTTCGTTATTTGTCTTCCAACAGATTTGGCCCGTGACTGGCGCCGCAGGGCTCTGACCACCATATTTCCGGTTGCGAAAAAAGACAACCGGTTTCAAGACCCGCCCCCAAAGAGGGCTGGAGGATCCACAAAAATGCCAACATACGAATACGAATGCACCCGCTGCGGCCTCATCACTGAAGAATTTAAGCCCATGAGCGCCCCCAGACGCCAGCGCTGTCCCAAATGCCGGAGCAAGGTGGAACGGCTGATCAGTGGGGGTGCCGGCCTCCATTTTAAAGGCTCGGGCTTTTATATCAACGACTCCCGTGCTAAAAAGGGAGATGCTGGCGGAGAAAAAAAGAATTTATCTTCTTCTCCCAGCAGCCATAATACCAAGAAAGCTGATAAGAACAAGGACTGACACGAAAGGAATCGGGATGTCTGCAGATAAAATGGGGGAAAACCTGAGTGGTCATGAGGCCGAGCGTGTGGAAATCCTGCTGGACAACCAGCCGGTGATGATTGCTCCCGGTACCACGATCCTCCAATATTTGCAACAAAAGGGGCAAATAGATCCAGGGTTGCAAAACCCTGTGGTCATCATGTCCATCAATGGCCGCAAGACCAGTCTGCACGAAGCGGTCCATGGTGATGAGCGGGTGCGTTTGATCCGCCTGATGGATGCCGAAGCCAATACCACCATCCAGCGCACTGTTCTGTTTGTGATGGCCGTAGCAGCCGAAGATCTCTTTCCCGATCACCGCCTCCGTGTCAATTTCAGTTACGGTGGAGGCGTCTATTGTGAGCTGGCCAACAACGAGCCCCTGAGCACCCAGCAGATCCGTGATCTGGAAGACCGAATGCACGAGTTGGTTTCCATGGACCTCCCGCTGACACCTCAGCGATTTGGTTTACGCGCTCTGCTGAAAATGCTCCAGCGAGATGGCAAACACCAACGCTTCGAATCTGCCAAATACCTGCGCCGCGATACAGTGACCCTCTACCGCATGAACAGTTTCGAGCAACTGTATTTTGGCCGCCAACTGCCCTCCACCGGTTATGTTCGCGCCTTCCGTTTGGTCCCTGAAGCCCCCGGTTTTGTCTTGATGACCAACGTGAAAAAGGATCCTGAAATGATCCCCACTTACGTTCCCCAATCCAAGCTTCTGACCACCATGCGGGCCTATTCCACCTGGAGTTCCCAACAAGGTGTGCAGGATGCCGGGCATATGAACGAATACATCGTCAATGGCCAAACCAGTGATCTGGTCCAGATTTCCGAAGCCAGACACAGCCGTTTTTTTGTGGATGCCGCCGACCAGGTGGGAGCCATGCCCGAAGAAGGTCGTCTCATTCTCCTGGCTGGCCCCTCCAGTAGTGGCAAAACAAGCAGCGCCAAACGCCTGGCCATTCAATTGCGTGTGTTGGGCATGCGGCCCTTTGCCTTGAGCCTGGACAACTACTTTGTCGACCGGGCCGACACCCCCTTGGATGAAGATGGCGATTACGATTACGAATCCATCGATGCCCTCAAAGTGGATCTGTTCAATGAACATTTGAAGGCCTTAATGGACGGCCAACCCGTGAATCTTCCCACCTATAATTTTCATACTGGGACAGGTTCCATTAGCACTACACCCACCGTACTGGAACAAGGCATGCCCCTGCTGGTGGAAGGAATTCATGCCCTCAACCCGCAGCTTACTCCAGCGATCAGCGATGCCCAGAAACTGCGCATATATGTTTCCGCTCTGTGCCATATGAATATCGATAATTTCAGCTATATCAAAACCACTGATACCCGACTATTCCGGCGTATCGTGCGGGATGCGAAATTCCGGGGGTACACTGCCAGTGAAACCCTGGCCCGCTGGCCTAAAGTTCGGCTGGGAGAAGAGAAACACATTTTCCCTTTCCAGAATCATGCCGACCTGTTCTTCAATTCAGGACTGACTTATGAGCTTGCTGTTTTGAAGTTGTGGGCAGAACCCAGATTGGCTGCAGTTGACCCGGATGACAAGAACTACGGACTGGCCCGGACCTTGATTGACCTGCTCAGTTTGCTTTTGCCGATGGATGCCAGCCAAGTGCCGCCAACATCGCTTTTGCGGGAATTTATTGGTGGCAGTGGGTTCCAATATTAGCGAAAGGTCAGCTTAAGACTTGCTTAATCAACTGCCGCATCTCTTTTATTGAAAAGGGCTTGTGCAAACTACCCACAAATTTGCCTGCCTCCAGATTATGATTTAAATCTAATTCAGAATACCCGGAACAGAGAATCACTTTGGCTTCCGGGTTTAGGGCGATAATCTCCTGGAAGGCCTCTTGCCCATTCATCACCGGCATGGTCAAATCCAAAAGAACCAGTGAAATTTCATCTGCCCGTTTTTTGAATTGCCGGACAGCATCCAAGCCATTTTCTGCAGTGATGACCTCAAACCCAATCTTTTCCAACATGGTTTTGGTCAACTTCCTGACCATCATTTCGTCATCTGCCAGAAGGACTAGACCGCTCCCTTGCCAGCTTGCCTCCTGGCTGCTTTTTCCGATACTCCGGCCTCGATTGGTTTTCAGATTCCCCGCAGGAAACAAGACTTTAAAAGTAGTCCCACATCCGCGTTTCGAATTCACTTGCAGGGTCCCTTTGTGGGCACGGATAATCCCCAGAGTTGCAGCTAATCCCAATCCCCTGCCTGTGAATTTCGTAGAGAAGAAAGGCTCAAAAATTCGGTCCAGAATAGCCTGGTCCATACCAGAACCGGAGTCTTCAACTTCGATGAAAGTGTACTGGCCTTCCGGAATGGGGTCATCGTACCTCATCAATTCAGTACCACAGGTGGTTTCAAGATAATTGCGATCGCACCAGATATATCCTGACTTAACCTTGATAGCTGCATGATTTTCTACAGAAGCCTCAGAAGCGTTGGAAATCAAATTCATGATGACCTGGCGGATCTGGGTCACATCCCCGACAATATCCGGAATATCGTTTCCTAGCTCCAATTCCAGAGAACCTGTTCTGGAAATGGAGATTTCCATCATCTGGGTCAATTCCAACAAAAGCTCATTGATGTTTATATTCTCCACCACAAATTGACTTTTTCCCGAATAGGCCAGCATCTGTTGGGCCAAATCTGCGGCGCGCTGAGAAGCGATCTCGACATTGTTAAGGTATTCCCGAAGAGGGGAGACCGGAGAAAGCTCATCCAAAACCAAGCTGTTATTACCCATAATGATAGACAGTAAATTGTTGAAATCATGAGCAATACCCCCGGCCATCAATCCTAGGCTCTCAAGCTTTTGGTTCTCCAGTATTTTCCGCTCCAGATTCAGTCGCACCTGGTGTTCATTTTTGATGGTGGAATAATCTGTGATGAAGCCTTCAAGGGCGATCAAATTATCTTCATCATCAAAAACAGCCTGGCCTCTTTCCCAAAGCCATCGTTCCTCACCAGAAGCCTTGATGATGCGATAAGTGATCTCAAAAGGTGATTTATTCTCTAGGGCATCTTGAATGGTCTGCCAAATTTTAGAGGAGTCGTCGGGATGAATGATTGAGTTATATGAACGATTGCCCCCCCCCATCAAATCGGCGGGCGCATACCCCGTCACTGCATAGCAGCCTTCGCTGAGATATTCCATAGGCCAATCCGGGTGATTCTTGCAGCGGTAAACCATGCCAGGAATATTGGCCAGCAGAGTGGAGAGAAAACGTTCCTTCTCTTCGAGTTCTTTTTGGGTAGCATTTTGTTCGGTAATATCATGGACAATCCCCATGGAACGCACAGTGGCTCCGGAAGAATCCTGTATATCCTGGGACGTTTCCCGGACTGTCCGAACACTACCATCAGGCCGCAAAATCCGGTGAATCACATCATATGGAGTTTCGCTGCCAATGGCATCATTGTAAGTCTCTTTAACCATGGCCCGATCGCTCGGGTGAACGGCATCCAGAAAGGCTTCATATGTGACTTGAAAATTTACAGGAGACAGACCGAATATCCGAAAAACCTGATCTGACCAAGACAACTTTTCAGTGGCAACTTCAAAATCCCAACTGCCAATTTGAGCAAATTCCTGAGATCTGTTTAGCGCATCTAATTGGGTTTTTAGCTCCAATTTGACCTGAGCCAATTGAATTTTTAGCTGTTGGTTTTCAATTTCGAGATCATTTGTAAAATTATCTGGTGCCATGAACATTCCTGTGCAGGGTTCAAATTTCGCTTCCCAAAATTTATTGCCTCACTCTAGCACAAGACTTATCACACACAAACTGAAATCAAGCCATAGGGGCCAACCGACGCAGCACAGTGTATTCCGGCAAGGATTCTTTAAGCACAAGGAATTGAGAGTTGTTCACAAACTGAACCACTTCACCTATAGATGTCATTAACATATCAGGCATAATGATAGCGCCGAAAGTACCATCGGGACTTAGGGTTTCCAAAGTATCACCAGCATTGATTTTGTTCCTGACTTCAACAACTGTCTGGCCGTTTGCTTTGGTCTCAATGACATTTCCCACAAAGATGGATTCACTGTGAGAACGGCTCTCATCCGCCTGATAATCGTCCCCATTGATGTCGCCCTTCATAAAACCCTTGGAGTATCCCCGGTTGGGAATTCTACTCAGTAATTTCAGAGCTTCATCCTGGTTCACCTGCCAGCCGTCAATAATTTTTCGATAAAACGAAACTGTGGATGCAATGTAATGAATCGATTTCATGCGCCCTTCAATTTTGATAGAAGCCACACCTGCTGCTTTCAATTGAGGCACAAATTCGAACAGGGCCAACTCACGTGCATTAAAAAAATACGACCCTCTTTCATCTTCAAAATACGGCATGACCTCACCAGGGCGTTTCTCCTCAACCAATCCATACTTCCAACGGCAGGGTTGTTTGCACTCTCCCCGATTGGCCTGATGTCCCGTCAAATAATCACTTATGGCGCAACGGCCTGAGTAACTGAAGCACACGGCTCCGTGAATAAACACTTCCGTTTCAACCTCGTCTTTTATTTCCTGCTGGATGTCTTGAATTTTTTCCAGGGAAAGCTCCCGGGCCAAATTCACCCGACTGGCCCCCAATTCCCCATAGGCCAAAACAGCCCGGGAATTGGTGGTGCTGGCTTGGGTGCTGATGTGGATTTTAGCCTTGAGATTCAATTCCCGAAGGGCAAACAAAACCCCCAGGTCGGCAACAATGAAAGCATCGGCACCCATCTCGTCCAACTGGCGAACCATTTCCACAATACGGGGGAATTCATCAGAAAAGGGATAAATATTGAGGGTGATGTAGCCCTTTTTACCGTGCTCATGAAGGTATTTCAAACCGGCTTCGGCATCTTCCATGCTGAAGTTGCCGGCGTAACTGCGTAGAGAGCCAAATTCAGTGCCAAAATAAACGGCATCCGCACCAAAAACCGCGGCCCATTTGAGTTTTTCCAAATTTCCGGCAGGAGCCAATAATTCCATTGCTGCTCAACCTTTGCTTTCTCTTTTAAATCAAATCATTCACAATTTTTGCCACGGCAAGTTACCCCAAATCAGCAATTTCAACAGCCTTGATGGCATCCACAGCCGAGCTTGTGATGCCTCCAGTATAACCCGATCCTTCACCAATGGGATGAAGGTTTTGCACATTAACCGATTCATACCTCTCATTGCGTATAATTCGCACAGGAGAAGATGTTCTGGTTTCGGCTGCCACCAACAGGGCTTGCTCGGAAACAAATGAGGGCACGTCTGTCTGCCATTTTTCAAATGCTGCCAGCAAATGTGTTGTAATAAAGGAGGGGTAGATATCTTTCAGGTTTGCAGAAACAAGCCCCATTTTGAAAGAGTTGTCCCCTAATCCTCCAGAACTTTGGTGCCCCAGAAAGTTCATCAGGTTTTGGGCTGGGGCTGACCAACCACCTCCCCCTGCAACATAGGCTTTGCGTTCAATTTCTTTTTGAAATTCTACACCGGCCAAAGGATGATCCGAAGGATAATCGTGAGTCTGGCAACTCACAATCAGGGCGGCATTGGAAAACGGAGAGGAGCGTCGCGAATAGCTCATCCCATTAATCACCAACATCCCCTCAGACGAGGAAGCATTGACGATTTCGCCACCGGGACACATGCAAAAGGTATAGGCGCCCCGACCAGCTTTACGGTTGGTGTAATTCAGAGAATAAGTGGCAGCGCCCAACCCCGGATAGTCTTGATATTTCTTCCCGTAACGCATCAGGTTAATCGCCTCGGCAGGATGTTCAATACGGACTCCAATGGAAATGGGCTTTTGCTCCATGGCCACACCTTTGTCCTGAAGCATTTCCAGGGTACCCCGGGCCGAATGTCCCAGGGCCAGAAAAATATTCGAGGAATAGAATTCCTGGCCCCCATTAACTTCAATGCCCACCGCTTTTCCCTGCGATAATATCAGGTCCGTCATTTTGGAATTGTAGTGAATCTCTCCCCCGTTCTCCAAGATGTGAATTCGCATTTTTTCAACGATGGAGCACAAAACATCAGTGCCCAGATGGGGCTTGGCCATGAATTCAATATCAGCCGGGGCACCAAATTTGACAAAGGTCTTCAAGACGCGATTCGTATGACTGGAATTATTATTTCTGCGGGAAAAAAGTTTGCCGTCGGAAAAGGATCCTGCTCCCCCTTCGCCAAATTGGATATTGGATTCAGAGTTCAGCTGTCGTTGTTTGATAAATTGATGAACATCGGCCCGGCGCTCATCAATTCTTTTTCCTCTTTCAAAAATGACCGGTTTGCTTCCCCTTTCAAGGCACTGCAAAGCGGCAAACATTCCTGCCGGTCCAAACCCAACAATTATTGGCCGTACTAATGTTCCGGAACCCTGTTGAACCGTTTCCACAGGCTCAACATATTCAGTAAACCCCCAAGGGTTCGGGCCTTCTGAATCGGTTAGAATGGTCAGAGAAACTTTGTAAAACAATTGGTCCTGGTTGCGCAAATCCAGAGCTTTGCTGAGGATTCTGCCCAAAGAGATAGCTCCGGAATCTATTTTTAATTTAAGAGCTACAGCTTGGAGGTATTCGTCCGGGCCATCCTTCTCCAGGGGAATCTGCAAGTTGTTGATAATGAGCTCCATAAACAGACTCCTTTCACATTAGTGGCAAGACCAAGGATGGGTGATACCAGCCCAGAAAAAGGCCAATTCGCACATTTTGCCAGAAATATTTCCAATCTCCATGTATTCCATGGCCCCATGGTCTCGGATTTTATGAGCCAAATCCACCTTGAAGCATTACAATGCAGAAAATCAATACGCATCCTGCTCTCTCCCAACCCTTGCGGAATGGCGACCATGTCCATCAAATTCAAACACCGGCTGGAATACGGGCTTTTCCAATTTTTCTTTCAGCTAACCAAACTGCTGCCCCGAAAGGTCCTCCTCAAATTGGGCAGAGGTATTGGGACATTTGCCTGGAACAAGCTCAAATTCCGCCGCCAAGTGATCATTGATAACCTCACCCACGCCTTCGGGACCGAAAAGGATGAGGCCTGGGTTTTAGAAACCGCCCATGATTTCTACCGGAACCTGGGCATGACCATGATGGAATTTCTGGCTGCCGGTCACCGCAGTTCCCAGGATTTGCTGGATAATGTGGTCATTGAAGGCCGCGAACATGTGGAAGAGCTTGAAGCCCGGGGTAAAGGCGCCATGATGATTTCGGGCCACTTCGGGAATTTTGAATTGCTTCTGCCCCGGGCCGCCACCGAAGGCATGACGGTTTTTGGTATTGCCAAACCCCAATCCAACAAGTTGATCGAAAAATTCCAGAACGATATCCGCACCCGTGAAGGGGTCGAAATCATCTTGACCGGCGGATCGTTCCAGCGCACCCTCAATGCCCTCAAAGGAGGGGGATTAGTGGGATTATTAGGTGACCAAGACGCAGGCAGAAAAGGCCAGTTTGTAGAGTTTATGGGTCGGCCAGCCTCCGTCAGCCGAGGCCCCGCCACTCTGGCCGTGAAAGCAGGTTGCCCCATTCTGATGGCCTTTTTATACCGGCAACCGGACAATTCCCATTTGCTGAAAATTGAGCCCATTATTGAAATTGACCCCGCATGGGATGAGGAAACAGCAATCCGGCGGTTGACCGAAATTCATACTGCCAAACTGGAAGAGGCAGTGAGGCGAGCGCCAGCTATGTACTATTGGGTGCATCGAAGGTGGAAGAGCAGTCCTGTTCAGAATACCTGAATAGGTCCTTAGGGTCGCCCTCGACGAATCTTGGCATTCAGGTAATAATGACAAAAATTTCAGGAATTTTCCAGGAGCACAATATGCGCAGATTTTTTCTCATCCCACTGGTTACCATCATTCTCGGATTGGCCGCCCCCACTTACGCTGCAAATGGCGATGCCGAAGTGGACAGCCTGATGACCCGAATCGGTTTTTTCAAAGCTGAAATTGTAGAACTGAAAGCCCAGTTGCCTGGTCTGGTGGGTGAAGACAGCCTGATCATTGATCACGAAATGGAATACGCCCAGCTGAAGGCTTTGGAGCAAGTCTTTCATCTGATTGAATATCTGGAGAAAAACCGCAAGGATCAGCCCCTCTCTCTTCCTGTGCAGACGCTTCTGCAAACGGTCCCCAACAGCCTCCTCAGCGCGGAAAAAGCGGTGGTAGAGGACCTTATTAGTTTGCGGACCCAACGGGAATTAATCCCCGCTGCCAATATGGGCCAATACGAAGAAAATGTGGCCGACCTCATGGGCCATACCACGACAATCCAAAATCACATATTCAACTATCTCCTGGCCATTGAAAAGCTGGGCCAACCCCACGCCCGTCTCACGGCCCACCTGCAAAAAGAAGTGCCTGGCCGCACCCGCATTCTGATCGGACGCTTGCGCCTTTCCCTGAAAGACGAGAGCTCCCTCCAACATCGCATCGCCCTGCCAGCCACGGGGGATGACGCCGTTCTTCTGCGAGCAGCCCACTTAAGAAATCAGTCCAATATCACCAATCTTCGCCAACTCATTGCTCTCATGAAAAAAATGGGATTGGACACCACTTCCCATGAAGCATTTCTCATAGAATCCACCGGACAACTGACCACCACCGACCTGGCCTCCGGCGCCCTGATGAATTTTCTGGACAACAAAGTTCAGAGCGTGATCAGTTACGCCCAAAAAAACGGGGTTAACCTTCTGCTGGATCTCCTGTTTGTGGTGGGCTTGTTGGTCTTATTCAATTACCTGGGAAAACTGGCCTCCAAATTGGTCATCGCCAGCATTGATGCGTCCCGTTTTCGCCCCTCAAGATTGTTACGCAACATGATTGAAAACATGAGCAACCGCATTGTGATGCTCATTGGTATCCTAATCGCCTTGGCCCATGTGGGCATCTCCCTTGGCCCCATGCTCGCCGGTTTGGGAGTCGTGGGTTTCATCGTCGGTTTTGCCCTCCAGGATACCCTGGCCAACTTCGCCTCCGGTATCATGATTCTCTTTTATCGCCCCTTCGATGTGGGCGACATGGTGGAAACCGGTAGTGTCTTTGGCAAAGTCAAACACATGAGCCTGGTCTCCACCACCATCCTGACTATCGACAACCAAACTCTGGTGGTGCCCAACAACATGATTTGGGGAAATGTCATCAAGAATGTCACCGCCCAGAACTTGCGCCGGGTAGACATGGTCTTTGGCGTTTCTTATGCGGATGACATTCCCCAAGTGGAACAAATTCTCAAAGAGATTCTGAGGGATAACAAAATGGTCCTGAAAACCCCGGCCTCGGATGTGAAGCTGCATGAGCTGGCCGATTCATCAGTAAATTTTGTCGTGCGTCCCTGGGTGCGGACTGAAAATTATTGGGATGTGCACTGGGATGTGACCCGCGAAGTGAAGATGCGTTTCGATGCAGAGGGCGTGAGTATTCCCTTCCCCCAGCAAGATGTGCATTGGCATGAGGACAAAGCAGAGGGCTAGTGGGAAGTGATCAGGGAACGAGAAAGACGCTGTTCAATTTGGAGACAGCCTGGGCCGCTTGCTCCTGATGAGTCACAAACGAAACCGTAGCAAAAGAAGTGCTGATCATTAAGACTTCCACCCCAGCCTCGGCAATGGATTCGAAAACTTTTCCGGCAATGGAAGGTTTTTCAACAAAGTGGGGCCCGTATATGGAGACAGCACTGCACCGGCTTTGATACTCGATGCTCCGAGCTTGAATATGGTCTTCCAGAGATTGCAGAATACCCAGGGTTTGATCCAGATCACTGCTGCCCACGGCAAAACAGATGTTGTTCAGGCGGTCCTTGTCCATAAACGAAGTGACACAGGTCACATTCACTTTTTCGTTCCCCAGAGCCGTCAGCGCTCTGCCTGAAAGATCCCCCCCAAACGAGGCACCAAGGATACGCACCAAGACCAAATCATCGGTCCTTGTGATTCCCCCCACCGCAATCTTGCCCGTCATGATCATTCTCCATGTATTGAGTGCCGGCACCCTGAACTCTTCTATCCGTCCCCTGGGCTCTAATCTAAAAGGCAAGAGCACGGAAAGAAAGGAACAGGCCACATGTTTTCTGCCAACATAGCCCTGACGCCGCCTATGTATAAAGATAATCCTGATGCCAAATAGAAGGAGGAGGGTTGACAATCGTCCCGCAAAGTTATACAAGCAACAAGTGGAGCATGATGGCCCCATCCGGAGTTTTCCCCACCGCGTTTTGGTGCTGGAAATTCCTACTGGAAAATGGCGAATTCCAAAGTCCGTAAGGAAACCAAAATGAAAAAGGTTGCTCTCATTCTCAGTGGCTGTGGTGTTTATGACGGCTCTGAAATTCACGAAGCCTGTGCTGCATTACTGGCCTTGAATCTAGCCGGCGCCCAGGTCACAGCCTGTGCCCCCACTGGCCAACAAATGCATGTCATCGACCACCTGACGGGCCAGCCGGCCGGTCATGAATCCCGAGACATTCTGATGGAATCAGCCCGCTTGGTCCGCGGTGAAATCACTCCCCTGAAAGACATGAATCCGGAAGACGTTGATGCCGTAATCCTGCCCGGTGGTTTTGGTGCCGCCAAAAACCTCTGTGACTTTGCCACCAAAGGCGACCAGTGCACGGTGCATCCAGATGTAGAATCATTTCTACTGGCGGCTCACGCCACCGGTAAGCCCATCGGGGCCATGTGCATTGCCCCCGTCATACTGGCCCGGGTTTTTGGGGCCGACCTGCATCCTCAATTGACCATTGGCAACGACGCAGCCACCGCGAGTATGGTGGAAAATATGGGCGCCATACATATGGATTGCACCGCGGCAGAAACCATTGTGGACGAAACCAATCTCTTAGTCACCACTCCGGCCTACATGATGGCCGGCAATATACAGGAAGTCTTTTCCGGAGCTACCGGATTTGTTGAAAAACTGTTGCGGCTCTGTCGCTAAAATCATGCACACACTCAAGGAGACACACCCATGAAGGACAACAACCAGGACATTGCCTCCCCAGCCAGCCCCAAACGCCGCACACCCTGGAATACGGTGGGCGGCCGGGTGATCAGCCTTATCAGCCGCAAGGGAGGTGTGGGCAAGACCACTTCTGCCGTGAACCTGGGAGCAGCCCTGGCCCTCTCTGGCCACAATGTGCTGATCATAGGCACCGATCCCCAGTGCGGTGTTTGCCCCACCTTAAGCCAAGCTTCAGACACTCCTCTGCCCGGGCTCAACGAAGTATTTGCCGGAGTGGGATCCCTCACTGATTTGGCTCAGCCTTCTGCCCTGGATCAGCTTTTCTTCATCTCACCCAACATCAACTCTCTGGATGATGAAGAACTCTATCTTGAAAATATGACATTGAAAGCTGATACCTTTGCGGCCGAAGTGGACCGGGCCCGCAATCTTTACGACACCATTCTCATCGATTGTCCTCCCAGTCTGGGCTCTCCCACCCAGGCAGCTCTGCTCTCTTCTGACAGTTATCTGGTTCCGGTGCAGGCGGAAGAGCTTTGCCGGGGTTCCGTGGAAACACTGTTGGATTTTGTTGATTCCTTCCGTAGCCGCTACTTTCCCGAAAGTGCTGCAGCCCAGGTCATGCCCCTGGCCCTGGAAGGCCTCTTCCTGACCATGGCCAACACACAAACCCGCATGGGCCGGCACGTGGCGGCCCGGGTGGACGAAGAATTCAGCCAATGGATGTTCGAATCAGGAATCCCCCGCAATACCCGCTTGAGCGAAATGGCCCTCAAAGCCAAACCCACCGTGATTTACGACCGCCGCAGCAAAGGCAGCCGAGCCTATTTCGATTTGGCCGATGAGCTTGTCAGTCGTTTCCTCGCAGGGGCCGAAAATGATGAACCATCGGAAATCACTCCCATCATAGACCTCCTCCCGCCCCTTACCATGCCCACCTCTGAACCCGAGATTAAGGCCGATAATCAGGGTATGGGTGGTCTTGACCGCTTCCTCACTGAATTGGGAGGCAGCCAGCCGGCATCCCCCCAAATCCCCACATATGAAGAGCCCGCCGTTCCCGAAATGGTTTCTTTGGATGATCTTCTTGCCGAAGAGGAGAATCAGACCCATTCTTCAGGAACGAAGTGGAATGACTGGGATGATGGATTTGATTCTGACGATCCCGACTCAGATAATCTGCTGAACTGATACGCCGCCCATCTGCCCCTGTCCATTGAAGGACCGGCCCATGGCGGCCGGTCCTTTTTTCTTCGTCCGGCATTGACCGGACGCGGAGGTTGCACCGTGGCTGCTGAAATGATGAAAAGTCTCGTTTACGACAAATCCAGTATGCCCTGGGATAAATCCCGTGGCCTTGTCATGAGGGAAATGCCCACTCCCTATCTGGATGAGCAAAAAGATTCCAGTGATGCAGAGAATGTTCTGGTCAAAGTCATCTATGCCGGTTTTTGCGGCAGTGATCGCGGCATCTGGAGCCGCTCTTCCTTCAAAGGCATGATCTTTGACAGCCTCAAGCGTGAGAAGCAAACCACCCGCATCATCGGTCATGAAATGGTGGGTGAGATTGTGGGAGTGGGCTCCAAAGTCACTTCCCGCTTCGGATACTCCGCCAAAGATATCGTCTCGACGGAAAGTCATATCATCTGTGGCAACTGTTACCAGTGTCGCATTGGCCAGACCCACATCTGCAGCCAGGACGTGATCATCGGCATCGGTCGCAACGGATGTTTCGCAGAATACATTAAGCTTCCGGCCAATGTTCTGTGGCCCACCGATCCCCGAAAAATCAAAATGAAAGTGGCCGCCGTTCAAGAACCTTTCGGCAATGCCGTGCACGCCTGCACCACCGCTGACCTGCGCGGTAAAACCGTAGCCGTCTTTGGTTGTGGTACCATCGGCCTTTTTGTCATCATGGTGGCCCGGGCCCTGGGCGCCACACGGGTCATTGGCATCGAACCCAATCCCGCCAATGTGGAGATGGCCAAACAACTGGGCGCTGACGATGTGATCCAATTGGACCTCTCCAAATCGGCCCCCCACGCCTGGAGCGCTGACAAGGAATTGGTGGCTCAGGTTCGTGAGACATTTGGTGGCATTGGCGCCGATGTTTCCATGGAGATGGCCGGGTTCAACAGCAGTGTGAACAACTCTATCCAAAGCACCCGCCGCGGTGGTGAAGTCATTCTCTTTGGCCTAAAACAAGGCAATTTTCACATCCAAGCCTTTGACCGCCTGATTGTCAATGGCATCACTTTGCACAGTGTGATCGGTCGCCGAATCTTTGAAACGTGGTACATTGGGAGAAACCTCCTGGAGGATAAATCCAACGGTATCCAGGAGAAGATCAGTAACGTCATTTTGGGCGGTGGCGATAACTCGGTGGTTCATATCGATGAATTCACCCCTGAATCTTTTGAAGATACATTGCGAGCCTGGCCCAAGCCGCTCATCCAGTTTTAGGAGATTGAGGATGCAGATCAGCATCGAATACTGCCAAGTTTGAAACTATAAACCGACGGCCGCCAGTTTGGCGGCCGCCATCAAAAATCACTGTGGGCTGGAAGCTAAACTGATGGCCTCTGGCGGCGGGGTTTTTGAAGTGCAAATTGACGGAAAGCTTGTTTTCTCCAAGAAAGCCCTGGACCGTTTTCCCGAACATTCGGAAATCCTGGACCACATTCCCGCTGGTTAAAAAAAAGCCCCCCACAACACCTTAGGCCAAGGGGGAGGCCGTTTGAATGGTGTCATAGGGGGTAATGAACAGGCCCTCGGGGCTGATCAGATCTCTTTCAATGAATCCAGTTCCCTCTGGAGACGGTGCAACTCGTCTTTGAGGCGATCCAGCTCATCCGCCAAATCTTCTTCATCAATATCCTGACCCATGTGGTGGCGGTGGCCGCCCCAGCCTTCAGTATCCATTTCATCAAAGGCCAGAGACAGAGCACTGGTGACTTCATTCATGATCACATCCAGATTCATTTCCCACATCTGATCTTCAGTCTCGAAACTCAATTGGTTATCATCGCCAAGGCGAATTTCCAACTGCATATCATCCAATTCCTCAATGACATCATGCATGCCAGTCATGGCTTCATCGAGGGTGCTTTCAATGAAACTTTCCAGGGCCTCGGCATCAATCATGACCACATTTTCACCATCATCTGAAAGGATAGTGATTTCGCCGTTTTCGATGGTGATCACATCCTGGGCCAAAGCTCCCGACATTGTTGAAACCATAAGAATGACAATCAGCAGGGCGGTGGTGGTTATGTTTTTTAAGTCTTTCATGACAATCTCCAAGGCTACAAAAAAGGGAACAGTATTGAACCGTCCCCTTTTTACGCATTCCTCTTTATAAATGTTGCCTTTTTTATGAATTGGGAAGCACGACTTCTTTTTCAGGCATGGACAAGCTTCGCCACCAACTGTCTGAGATTTTGATTTGCAGGCTGCCCTCTTCACCGGAACGAGGTCGAGCTAAGGCGCCTGGCCCCACCCTGTTGCTTAGGGATGGATAGTCCACAGAGAGCATTTTCCGTCCCCCGTCCACAGCTTTGATCGATCCACGGAATGGCTGTACCGGTGACAACTGTACAGAGGTTGCCAATGCAACGGTGCCAACCCAGCCACTTCCAGCAGGTGCCGCCGGACCAATGTTGAATGGTTCACTCCGGCAAACCCCTCCATCGGGAACCGTCAGAAATTCAAAAACAACTGATTCCTGATTCTCCAGTTGGTCTTGGTTCAAGCGTACAGTAACTTGTTTGAATTCCAGATCATGGGATTGGACCATCTGCTTTTTCATGAGTTTCATTGCATTATGTTTTGAAACAATGTCAGGGCCCTGGTCCACCAAGTTGGTTCCATCCTGAATTCCGCCTTCCACCAGGTGATTCAAATCCACCCAAACCGCGGTCCAGTCATGTCCTGCTTTTACCCGGCGTTCCAGCTTGGCCTTTTCAACCTGAATGCTTTCCCAGTTCATGTCAAAATCCGAAAGGCCTGTAAAGAGCGTCTGTTCGGCTTCCTTCATTTCATATTTGGCCCAGTGCTTCAGGAAGGGAATATTTTGTCGGGCCACTTGGTCCAACCATTGGTCTTCGGATCCACCCATTCCTCTAACTGTTTCAAATTCTATCAATTTGGCTTGCTGTTTTACCGGATACAATTCTGGTTTTTCTAACGCGGCCTCGTACCGAATTCTTTGGAGATAATTGGCATACACCCCAGCATCAAATTGAACAGCCGCATTGTTTTCCAAATCCTCCATGGTCTTTTTCCCGCTAACCAGTCCAGCCACCAAAGGCATTGGATTTTCCAAAATCTGATACAATTGCAACGTTCCTGCCAAAAGAGGGGGAGCTTCGTTGTTATTGAATTTTCCAATTTCCTTACGCAGGCCCGGCAGAATATCTTCCACTGTTTCATCCGGCCAAACGCCATTTTCCAAGGTCTCTACAAAGGCCTCAGTCAGGAAAAGGTCTTGGTGTTCTGCATTCTTTAAGCGGACCAAAGTAAATGCACTGTTGCGGTAGGCCCTGGTCATGGTGCTTGCCGAGGGTGAGACCATTTCGGCGGCGCGATACAAATCAACACACCACTGTTTGGAATATTTGGATTCCTGAAACAGCACCAGCAACTGACTCATGCCACCCATTTGTGCTGTTCCAAATCCCAGCTTTTTCAGCCGTGAGGCAAATTCCATATCTGCGGCTGCTGCCTTGAGAGCCGAAGGTGCCACCCGCGCCAGAGAATCCCGACGTCCCTGGATCATGCTATCAGAAAGATGAGTCAGGTCTTTCCAGTTCACACCTGATGAGAGGCTATACCAAGCCAGTTCCAACCGTGACATTTCCACTTCCAGCACATGGCCCTGATGGGCCAGGGCTTTCAGGCGTTCCGCCTCTCTGTCTGGACGACTGCCTTGACGAATTCCTGCTGCAGATAATTCCAGAAACAGATCCACTTGCTGTAGCAGGGGGATGGCCGCTTCTGTTTTCAGGTTCGTTACCCCACGCCGCTGGTCCGTTTCCTCGTTCAAGCCGGGAATCATTTTTGCACGCTGAATTTTTTTAATTTGTCGATCATACACATCTCCCACATTGGGGACTTCCAGAAGAGATGTCACCCTGTTGTTGTGGTCATTTTCCACCTGACCAGGCCAGGAAACCAGATTATTCCATTGGATTCCACCTCCCCCATGAATGAATTCCAAATAGGTCCATCCTGCTGTCAAGGTCAGGGCCAAAACAAGCACTCCCACCACAGCTCCGGGAAGTTGCCGACGGCTCCCCCTCATTTGACCCAGCTGGGGTCGTTTTTCGTTGGGCCGAACGGTCTTTTGACCACGGGCAATGCTGGTTTTTTGAACGCTTTTGGGCCGGAATACGGTCGTAGCCAACGGAGCCACCACAGGCCCCTTAGTCCTACGAACAGGCGCTTTTTGGATTTCCGGGTTCTGCAGATTCAAAGACAAGAGCTTGCTTTGTTCTCTGATCACGGCCAAGTCCCCAAAGGCCAGGCACTCTTTCACCTTTTTCACATATTGCGCATGATTTTCCAACAAGGTTCCACTCACCTGCGACATCATCAGCCGTTTCCAGCCGGAGAACTCACACCCATCAGTGGCCTTGGCTGCCAAGTGGTAACCGTTTGTTGGGCTGGGTGCGAAGGAGGCAAATCGCAGTTGCTGTTTCAAAGCCACCGGCATCACCTCAACCAACAATGCCAAACAGCGATCACTTTGGGCCGTTGAGCTCTGAAGAGGTAAGTACAGTTTATGGGACACCAAAAGTTGATGCAGAGCCTCGCCCACCATGCCCACATCATCCGAGGAAGGAGGGGGTGAAAAGGACATGGGCTCGGAATTTGCCTTCAGTTTGATCCGAACTGGAACCGCTGCATCATGTTCTTCAGGAAAAGCTCCAGCTTCCACCAAAGCAAAAGGATTGTAACCAAAAGCGGCAAAATCCGATTGGCTAATCACCGCAACCCGGAAAATTAAATCTTCTTTAAATTGAATTTTCATCACGGCAAAGGTAGCCCTGGAGCCTGATTTGGTGCTCAGAGGCAAAGAGACAATAGCTGGGTGAAAACCCTGCGTTTCCTGCGGGTTTCCCCAAAGATTGCAAACATTTATGATTTCATCAGCCTCGTCCTGCTGGATGCCAGAAGAACGGCCCAGGATCACAGGAAATGCGGACGCATTACCCGGTAAACTTCCAAAATTTAATATTTCTACGAACGCCATGATCGACTCCCAATTCCAAAGATATTTTTTCTTATCTTATGTATCGGTAGATGACCGGAAAAATTGACTGTTTTCCTGTCTCAGGCAGATCAAAAAAAGAGCCCGCCCCTTCAATTGGGGCGGGCTCTTATTCGTTGAGGCAGGAAACTTTAGATGTCTCGTTCCAGCCCCATGCGTTTGGCTTTATCCACATTACCCACAGATTTAGCAGCGGGATGCTCCACTTCAAACATATCCTTGGGCATTTTTCCATTCAACCACGAGGGGTTCATGGGATACAGGTGGGGATTGAAAATCACACCGTACATATGCCACACCAGGATAGCCAGGAAGGCCAACCATGCCTCGTAATAGTGAATGACCAGGAAGACTTCCAGGACACCTTTGCCCAGATGTTGCACCAGGGAAGATTCGAACCACATGGCCAGACCAGTGATGGCCATGACGATGGTTCCCCAAATGAGGGCCCAGTATTCAGCCTTCTCCACAAAAGAGAACCGGCGCATCTGGGGATGACGATCACTGCGTCCCAGATTGTACAGCATCATGCCATAGAACTGCTTGGCATCCAGCATGCTCAGGGACATGTCCTTGATAAACATGCGGCCCTTGATGGTGAAGAGGTAGAAGAGGTGCCAGATGGCGCCCAGAGTCATGACGATGGCGGCGCCACGGTGGATGAGCCCACGTACAGCGGCTCCACCTTCACGCCCAAACAGGAGGTTTGCCCACCAGGCATCATAATACCGGAGACTGAAACCAGTGACGACGAGCACCGAGAAGCTGATGGCCAGAACAGTGTGCTGGACCACCTCATCGGCCTCCATGCGCCGCACCTGTTCTTTGCGCATCATGTTGCGCACTTGCCGCAAATAATCCAACAGACAGTACCCAGCCATGCCACCGATGACACAGAAGATCAGGATCTGGTAGATGATTTTCACCCAATAAGCCCAACCAGTATGGGTGCTTCCTGCCAAGGCGTGGATTTTCGTTTCAGAGGCTTTTTCGGCGGACATTCCCGGGTGGCAAGAGCCACATGTGGCTGCCAAATTAGCAGTATTAACTGAAGACTTGGGATTGTCGGCAGCCAAGACGAGGTGAGCCATATGGCAAGAAGAACAGTTGGCCACCGTCTTATCACCCGCACGACTTTTTAATCCGTGATAGGAGTCCACGTAACTTTGCAGACGGCCCGAAGGCAGGTCGTATTTTTCGTTCAACTTGGCCGAGTCGTGGCAGGGAGTGCAAGTGGCTTCAGCAACCCGGAAAGGACTGACCGGCGAACGAGGGTCATCGGTGGCCAAAATTCCATGTTCCCCATGGCATTGGGTACAAGTGGGGGCATCAACTTCGCCACGGGCCACCAATTCGCCATGAATTCCTTCATCGAACTCAGCTTGAATAGTGCTGTGACAGGAGCCGCAGGTTTTGGAGATGTTGAAATAATTGATGGTGGAATCAAGGTTGCCGGGGGGCAGAATGCGGTGCGCGCTGCCACTGGTGGAGTGGCAATCGTTACAGGAAGCTGCGGTATCTTTACCGCCGGCTGTGGCCTTGCCATGCACACCTTTAAGATAAACTTCAATGGGATGCTTGAATTTGATGTTGTTGGCTTTGATGAATTCCTGGTCCTCATGACAGTTGCCACAGGTATTGGGCAAATTGGACGAGTGCACCGTGGAGGCAATTTCATCCGGAGGAAGAATTTGGTGCGAGCCGTGGCACTGTTTACAAGTGGGTACAGCATCACTGACACCAATGAATCCCCGGCCGTGTTGTACGTATTCTTCGGCCACGTCTTCATGGCAGATACCACAATCGACAGGGGCCAAATCATCCCGGTGGGGCAGTTGGTGGATGTCGCTATGGCATTCGGTACAGTTGAGGTCCTCATGGGCACTGCCGCTCAAATGAGTATGATCCACCTCGGTGGGCTCACCGCCAGTGTTGGAGTGACAGTCCGAACAAATTTGGTCCGGATAGTCGAGAGCCAAGGTCATGGCAGGCGCCAGAAGCAGAATCAAAACCATTGGGAGCATCAACCGGTGAAACATATCCCAGGTACCTTTCTCAATGTGATCCCCAGATGCCCGGCGACCACCAAAAAACGAGTCCAACCAATGCGGAAACCATACTTTGACAGGAAGTCATGTAATTGTCACGAAAATAGTCAATCGATCAGCAAGATCAAAGACAATCTTTTTTCTAGGGTATTGAATTTATGCAACTAACATCCTGTTAATATGCCGAGCTACGGGCAATGAGATGCCTCAGGCGTTGAGAACGCCTGTTTCACACTTGAGGGGCACAACAAGACAGGAAAGATCAGAGCCGAATGGAAGGCAATCGAAACAAATGGCGAAGATTGATACGAGGCAAAGTTTCCTGAAAGGAGCCCAATGCCCGTACCTGAAGACCGGCCAGCTGGCTCTCTACTTCGCCAATGGTCCAGCACTTAGCGGCGGGCAGAGCTTCCAACTCAGTGCTTTGGCGGGAAAACTCATCAGCATTCAAGGCACAAATACCCCGTTGCTCTTTTTCATCGTCTGCCAACCACCGCAAAGGTAAACCCTGGGTTCGGCAGACATAGGGACGCCAGGGGTAAATCCGGCAAGCGCCGTCTCCATCTAGAAAAGCACACTTGCCAGGAGCATGGGGCTTGTCAAATGTGAGCAGGGGTTCGCAGTGTCGCAGAATGACTTCGGCTTCCACGGGAAATACGGACAGATTATCCTGGCAGCAATCGTGGCACCCACGGCGGCAAACCAGCAGACTGCCCAAGCCTTCGGCCAGCGATTCAGCCTGGCGGCTGACTTCGGCCTGAAGGCGCATCACCTGGGCCAGGATATCATCCGAAATTTCAAAAGCGGGCTCCACCGGAGAACCACTCACCGGGTAAAGACCGTATCGCCGGCCTGCAATTCGGGAGTGCCATCAGCATCCAGAATCCATTTTATGCGGCGCAATCCTTCCACCACATCTTTAATGTCCCCGCAATAACTCAAGCGCAGGAAACCCTCCAGGCCAAATTCAATACCCGGCACCGTCACCACCTGGACTTTCTCCAGCAGATAAGCAGCCAGACGGGTGGAATCTGCATCAAAAACGCTGAAGTCGCAGAAGCAGTAGAATGTTCCTTCGGGATTATCCACTTTCAAACCGGGAATTTCCCGGATCAGGCGAACAAGTTCATCCCGGTTCTTTTCCAACTCGCCGCGCAATTGGCTCACGGAACCTTGGGCCCCGTGGATAGCCGCAACAGCCGCATGCTGGGATAAGCTGCAGGGATTGCCCGATTGATGTGACTGAATGTTACTCATGACCTTAATCAAATCCCGAGGCCCCACGGCCCATCCAATACGAAAGCCCGTCATGGCATACTGTTTGGACACGCCATTGAGCACCACAAGGCAGGATTCATCCACGGAAACATCAGTGCAATCGTAACAGGCCACAGGCTGGCGGCCATCAAAGACCAACCGGTGGTAGATGTCGTCCATCAGAATGACAACGCCCATTTTTTGGCAGTGTGTGATGATGCCCTCAAGGAAGGGGCGATCAAAAACTTTTCCACTGGGATTGTTGGGGCTGTTGAGCAGCAGCACTTTGGTGCGAGGGCCGATGGCGGCAATCATCTCTTCAACCGTGGGCTGGAACGATCCATCGGCCGGACGAACCGCTACAGGAACACCACCAGTCAGGCGCACCATTTCGGGATAACTAACCCAGTAGGGAACGGGATAAACCACTTCATCACCGGGATCAACCAGAGCAATCAAAGCCACCATCAGGGCCTGCTTGACCCCGGCCGAAGCCATCACGTTGGTCCGGTCCACCCGGCGACCATAGTGCTTTTCAGTGTAATCGATGATGGCGTCTTTCATGGCAGGTGTGCCAGACGCAGGAGTGTACCGGATTTCGCCGCTGCGGAGCATTTCGACTCCAGCTTCCACTGCTGAGTCGGGAGCCTTGCTTTTGGGCTCACCTCCACCAAGGTGGATGACAGGTTGACCGGCGGCTCTCATACGACCGGCTTCGGCGTTGAGCTTCAGGGTGGCGGAAGCACCTATGGATTCGGCAATCTTGCTGAAAGGCATGGCATAGTCCTTTGGCGGAAAACCCGTTTGGTATTTTCAAACAAATCTAATCGCCACATAAGACAGATGCCATGGGAAAATCATTCGATATTTTCTTTTGTAGCCACCTGGGGTGAAGCCATTGTCCCTAAAAGAGTTAAAGGAGTTGAAATTGCTGCTTTGCTTGCAGTTTTTTCTGCAACCAGCACCGCGCTCAGGCCCTGCAACGGATCAACTGCCTGAGGATGGCACATTTCCGGCAAAACTCTCAACGCCACACTGTACCGGCAAGCCGGGTTCCACAAACACCAGCCACTGCCACCAGCCAAGCGACCAGCTTCAATCTGGTCCTTGATATACTGTCCATCATATTGGCTGACCCGATAGGGAAAAGCCTGCAACCAAGGTCGAATCTTCGCTTGGCCATCAGCCAGAGCGACAAAACGACGAGTGCCTTCACCAATAAAATATTTGGGGTCGTCGCCGGGGCGTTTCCGGCCTTCAAAACCTGGAGCAAAATGAGAGGGATAAATCATGGGACAAATGATATCCACATACTTAGCAAAAGACGGTACATGCTGGCCGGTCAAAGCTAAGTCCTCCATACGCCCCCAGGCCATGATGCCGTAAAGATCGGCAGAGACCAGCACATCCTCGGCGGCCAAAACGTCATGAGCCTCGGCCAAAAAGGAATTGATCACCGCGCGGCGACCCAGAGCCACCTTTTCCACGTCTGTGGTCATGGAGTCAGCCCAATCCTCTTTCCATCCGTTGGTGGGAAATCGCACATAGTCGAATTGGATCTCGTCGACCCCAGCCCTGGCCAGCTCCAAAGCCAAGGCCAAATTGTATTGGCGCACTTCCGGTTGGGCCGGGTCCATCCAGTAACAACCGCGTTCCTGCCAAGGGTTGCCTTCAGAATCTTTCAGGGCCAAATCCGGGCGCTGGCGACCCAGTTCACCATCCAGAAAAAGTGCCACTCGGGCCACCACATACAAATCCCGACGATCAAAGCGGGACATCATATCATCCAAAGATGATATCACTGGCAAGTTGCGCCCTTTGCCCCATTTGGCTAATTCGTGTTTGCTGGCGAAAGACACACCACCATCAATATCCTTAGCATCAAAAACTACAGCGTTACCACCGGCTTCGACAAAATGATCCACCCGGCGCAACACGGACGAAACGCCACAAGCGGGGCCCGTCAAATAGATGCCCCGCATCTCCTCACCGGCGGCCACCTGAGTAGTGGTCACGGGGCACTCCAACACCGGCAACACGGGAATGCGTAACTTTTGTCCAATAAGCAGCAGGTTAGATTTCAGTTGGTTGGTCTTCCGGATATCCGCCAGCAAACCGTCCAATGCATAATGATTGGTCTGTTGCCGAAACCGGCTGCAGATTTTGATCAGGGTATCGCCTTTTTTGACACTGTAATCCAGAGTGTCAGCAGGTGTCAGGACGGTTTGGGCTGTAACCGGGAAAGGGATGGTCATTAACAAAATGCCGGCCAAAAGCATCCCCAATGTCCAACTCTGAAACTTCCCTGATGTTGCATTATGCATGATCCGACCCGCCAATTATTGCGTAACCCAATGAAATTCCACGATTTGGTGCTTCTGGTATGAAACCAGCAAAGGGCGGTCCGGGATGAATCAATTCATTTACAGAAAGGGGTGCTGGTGGGAGAATGTCCCAACAACACCCAACCCCGGAGAATATCCATGCGGATTTTGCAACTGATGACACTGGCAACCCTGGCCATCTTAATTCTGGCCACAGGGTGCGGAAAAAAGGATGAAAAACCCCAGGAAGACCAGACCACCACAAACGAGGTTAGAGAGACCTTCCATGTCTTTTCGTTTGACGGCCCCCTGGCGGCCCGGTACATGGTGCACTTTCTCGAATCCAGTCATCAAGCCGTGCTCTTCACCCATGACGAGACTCTCATTCTGGATTCTCAACCAGCAGCCTCAGGAGCCAAATTTGCTGGTGAGCGCATCATGATTTGGATCAATGGCGAAGAAGTTTTGATGGAGGTTGATGGCCAAAGGGTTGGCCCTTGCCAGGCCTCGCCCTTGCAGCCCATACTCGCCCAAGCTTGGCTCAACGGCACCAATTTCTGGGCCGTGGGCAACGAACCATCATGGAACTTAATCATGGGTCAGGAGAGAGTCGTTCTGCTGACGGAGTTGGGACAAAAGAAGTTGGAGTTCTCAGGCCTGGACAAAGAATCCCTGAACCCTGAAACCCCATACGGTTCTTATTTTTTTTCCCATCCCAACGGTCAAAAACTGAACATTGAAATTATCAAAGGACGGTGCACCGACTCCATGAGTGGGGAACCCATGGCCGTCTCGGTAAAGCTGGTGCTGGATGGTAAAGAAATGTTGGGTTGTGGTACAGGGCTATACTGATTCAGATTTCAGCAAAGATATTTCATGACCCTCCTGTTATGTTATATTCTTAAGGAAATCAAAACCCCCAAGTCGGCTTTCCAGATTCCATCCAATGAAAGATCCTTGCTCCCATGATAAAAATCGGACAGATCAACAATCTGCAGGTTATTAAAGAAGTCGATTTTGGTTACTATCTGGATAGTGAAGATGACGATTGGGATGAAATCCTTCTGCCCTTCAGCTCGGCGCCCAAATCGTGCGAATTAGACGAGCGACTCAATGTCTTTATTTATTTCGATTCTGAAGACCGCATCATCGCCACCATCCACAAACCCTATGCCCTCATTGGTGACTTTGCCCTGCTGCGAGTGGCTTCCATTGAGAAGGTTGGGGCCTTTCTGGATTGGGGTTTGCAAAAAGATCTGTTTGTACCTTTTGCTGAACAGAAAATTCGGATGAAGCCAGACCGTTCCTATGTGGTGCATGTTTTTCTGCATGAAGCCTCAGGGCGCATTGTGGCCTCCTCCCGGTTGGACAAATTTCTGGACGACGGCCCAGGAGATTATGAATTTGGCCAGGAAGTCAATCTCATCATCACTAAGGAAACAGAGCTTGGTTATAAGGCCATCATCAATAAATCTCATTGGGGCTTTCTCTATCAGAATGAAGTTTTCCAGAAATTGAAGGTTGGCCAGAAGCTCAATGGTTTTATCCAGAAACGCCGTGAAGATGGCAAAATCGATTTATCCCTCACGGCACCTGGATATGAAAAGGTTGACGGCATTGCCCAATCCATTCTAACTCTGTTGGCAAAAAAGGGTGGATTCCTGCCCATCACTGCTAAAACCTCACCAGAAAAAATTCATGATACTTTTGGGGTGAGTAAGAAGAATTATAAAAAAGCTCTAGGCTCTCTTTACAAGCAACGTCTGGTCCAGATTGATCCTGACGGTATCAGATTGGTAGAACCCACGGCTGATTAGCATCAAAAACCAGAATAGATAAAAAGGCATGCAACTTTTGTGATTCCTCTTTAGTGTTTCTAAGGAGAGAGTTTTCTGCGCAACATGCAGAAAATGTCATTGGAGTCTTCAGAGCTCATGGCAGCCCTGGAGAAATTGGAGGGATTTAACATGCTGAATTCGATTCTACTGCGTATCTCATTGCTCGCACTTTCCATAGTTCTGATCGCTTCCTTTGCGACCTCGGCTCAAGCCTGCCCGGAGCTCATCGAGGCTGATTGCATGGGAGGAACAGCTTGGTTTGGTTTGCGCCATGATGGAGCTGTTGTGGGACAGGGCCAAACCGCGACTCTTATTTGTGACAGCGCTGTTCTCAGTGTGGAATTCATGTTCGTGGTCAATGGCAACCCCAACGTTACTATACCATCCATGGTCGCCGGAGATGAAATCCATGTGGCCCTTCTGGATGCTGACGGGAATTTAATGACTTCCGCCTCCACTGCCCTGCCCACCGATATTTTTGATGGCTGGCTGGAGTTTGTTTTCCCCGCAGACTTCGTGGTGCCCGCCGGCCTCTACCAATTTGCTGCATATACCACAGTGGAAAGGCAATGCGCCATGCGATTCGCGTATGGAGACGTCACCGATTGCTACGATGGCGGCAACCGCATTGCCTCCCTCAATGGCCTGGAGGGACCTTGGGGTTGGTCGGACGGAAATGATATTCCCTTCCGCCTGCACCTCTCGGAGAACCTTGTGGCCCATGAAAATTTGGCATGGGGAGCTATTAAAGGGCTATATCGCTAGAAGTTATTGGCAATGTTGGCCTGGGCTGAAGGGAGAGAGCTCTCCTTTCAGCCTATGACTTACGATGTTGGCCTGCAAAAATCTCAAGAATAGTTTTCCCAAAAAATAAGACTGCCTTCTGAGGTAAAAGTATTGAATAATACCCAGAACCAAGGGTAGTACGCACAGACTCCGGACCATCCCCCGCGCTCCGGAATAGCCACAGGACTGAATTTATGAACATCAGTTATTCAGAACCACTGTCACGCGCTTGGTTGCGTATGAAAACTCTGCTCTTTCGCCCATTCGATATTGGTGCCTGGTTTGTGCTGGGTTTCTCTGCGTTTCTGGCCGGCCTCGGCGACAGTTTCAGCAGCAATGGAGGCAATTTCACCAACCGCTTCCAAGGAGATACCGGCTTTGATAACATCGGTGAGATGACCCGGGACCTGGGAGATTACAGTCAAGGTCTGATGGCCAACAGCTTCGCCGTGGGCCTGGCCATTTTGGCGGGAATTATCATCCTCGTCATTGCTCTGGTCATGCTTTGGCTCAGCAGCCGGGGCAAATTCATGTTCCTGGACAACCTGATTCACCAACGCACCGAAGTGACAAAACCCTGGAGAGAGTTTGCTGCTCAGGGCGACTCCTTATTTGTCTGGCAAGTGGGATATTGGATTATTTCCATGGTTTTTCTAGGCATGTGCGCCCTGCTGGGCGTGGCAGTTTTTGTGCCCTTGTTGGCCACTGAAGCCGGATGGATCATTACGGTTCCACTAGTCATCATCGCCGGTACCATCGCCTTCATTCTGTTGGTGGCCCTGCTCTACATTGACTTTTTCCTGTCGGCTTTTGTGGTGCCCATCATGCACCGGGACCGCATTGGAACCATGGCCGCCTGGTCACAGTTTCTGGCAATTTTCAGAGAGCACCCAGGCAGTTTTTTCCTCAGTGGAATCTTTTACATGCTTCTGACATTGCTCTCTTTGATGGCCTACCTGGTGGTCGGATTGCTCACCTGTTGCGTGGGATTGTTGCTGATGGCCATCCCCTATGTAGGTAGTGTCATCACCTTGCCTGCCGCCGTAACCCTGCGCTATTTCACCCTGGATTTCCTGGGTCAGTTTGGGGACGACTTTAAAATTCTGGATCCTGTATCCCCCGACCAGGGCCCTTACGATACCCCAGAGGACCTAACTGATCTCAACAACCACCGGGCAGTGATCGGAGCCGAGGACATCGGCGAGAATGGTAGCAGCCACCAACCGGGGCCTGAGAGCAGCTGAGATTAGGAAATAATCGAGGCGCCAGCCCACGTTTCGCTCACGCACTCCGGGTCGGTTGCTCCACCAGCTATAGTGACCGCCGCCTGTTTCGAACTCGCGGAAGGTATCAATGAAGCCGGCTTTGACGATGCGGTCGAAGCCGGCTCTTTCTTCGTCAGTAAATCCAGCGTTTTTCCGGTTGGTCTTGGGGTTCGCCAAATCGATCTCTTTATGGGAGACATTCAGGTCACCACAGAATACCACCGGCTTTTTCTTCTCCAGCTTGCGCACAAATTTCAGAAAATCTTTATCCCATTGGTTTTCGCGATAATCCAAACGGGTGAGTTCGCGCTTGGCATTGGGGGTGTATACCGTCACCAGGAAAAAGTCAGCAAATTCGGCGGTCAATACGCGTCCTTCTGTGTCGTGTTCGGCAATGCCCATACCGGGAAAGACGGCCAACGGGGTGCGGCGTGTGAGAAAGGCGGTGCCACTGTAGCCCCGTTTGAGGGCCGGATTCCAAATCATGGTGTAGCCTGGTACCTCGAAATCAACTTGATCGGGAAGGGCACGAACTTCCTGCAAACAGATCACATCGGCATCCGAACCAGCGACAAATTCAGCGAATCCTTTTTTCAGGCAGGCGCGCAGGCCGTTGACGTTCCAGGAGATCAGTTTCATGGTCTGGGGATCCTATCGTTCATGGTTTCACTCAAGCAATTTTTCTTTATTATACCCGGTCATTGGGAAAAAGCAAAATCCTGGATTGGGAACGCTCCCCAGGTTCTCCAAATACAATTCAGGCCCCTCAATGAACTGAAACATCATCAAAAACAACAAATCAATTGGAATTGTTCTCAACTCGTGATAGTCTGGGTTTCTGCGAGGTTTCCCCGGCCCCTCGGAGCCTTGGGTTCCCTGCAGTTCTCGTCACTCCTCACCCCACCCTTGCAGGAGATCCCATGTCCAGAAAACAACATGCTGTCATTTTCATGACCCTTCTGATTTTCCTCATATCCACATCGGCTTTTGCCCAGGAAGAAAGTGCCTTGAATGCCGCCCAAAAGAAGGGCTCGCTGAGGGCCTTCGCTCCGGTCCAAGGTGGCTTCACCACCGACTACCAAACAGCTCTTCCTTTTGCACCCAACCGGCTCCTTGTGCAATTCAAAACCGAAGCCATGGCCCAATCCAACCTGAGTCATTTGAGCGATAAAGGGGACCGGGTTTCTGAAAATGAAACGGGTATTGAATCGGTAGATCTTCTGGCTGACGAAGCCGGAATTCTCCTTATTGAACGCCCCTATATTCAACTAAACAACGCGGACAAAGCCGCCGATCTGGGCGTGGACCGCTGGTTCATGTTCCACTTCAAAGCCACCGATGATCTGACGGATCTGGCTGCCCAATTCCGTGCCGATAAAAGCGTGCAGGCGGTTTCCCTGGATTGGGTCGCCTATCCTGCCGCCGTACCCAGCGATCCTTTGCACGCCGACCATTGGGGCCACAACAACACCGCCCAATTGCCCGGCCTGGACTGGGGCGGAACCTATGAGCACACTCTCTCCAGCACTGTAGGCACGGCCGGATTTGATGCCAACGCCCAGAATGCCTGGGACGGCAGCCAGGGCTATGGCAACAGCAGTGTGGTCATTGCCATCATCGACAGTGGCGTAGATGTAGGCCATCCGGACCTGCTCCAAGTGACCGGCTACGATTTTGGTGATAACGATTCCAACCCCGACGACAACAGTTCATCTGCCGGCCATGGCACCGCTTGTGCCGGTGTGGCAGCTGCCATGAACAACTCACTTGGCGCCGCGGGTATCGCTGCCGATTGCAGCATCATGCCCCTGAAGGTAGCCGACAGTGCTGGCTCCATGTATTTCAGTGCCATCCAGAACGCCCTTTTTTATGCTGCAGACAACGGTGCAGATATTCTCAGCCTGAGTTTGGGTGCGGCCATCAGCAGTGACTCTGCCACCGACGCAGCCTTGCTCTACGCCTACAACGCCGGTTGCACCATCCTGGCGGCTACCGGTAACGAAAACGCCTCCACCATCAGCTACCCTGCAATCAACCAGTACGTCATCGCCGTGGGCGCAGCCTCTCCCTGTGGCGAGCGCAAACGCAGCTCCAGCAGCAGTGGCGATGTTAACACAGGCGTCAGCACCGATCCTAACGGCTACACCTGCGACGGTGAGCGCTGGTGGGGATCGAATTATGGTACCACCTCTCAGGATGCCAATACGGCAGTTGACCTTTTGGGTCCCACCATCCTGCCCACCACAGATATTCAGGGATCCGGTGGATATGATTCCGGTGATTACTCCGGATTCTTCAACGGCACCAGCTGCGCCACACCCTATGTGGCCGGCGTGGCCGCTCTGGTAAAAGCCAAAAATCCCTCCTACAGTCCAGCCCAGGTGCGCGACGCCCTGGTCACTTCGGCTCAGGATGTGGTCAGTGTGGAATCCGGGTCCGGCTGGGATCGCTATACGGGATACGGCATGGTTGATGCCGAAGCAGCCGTGGGCGGCGGTGGCGGCACCACCCCCCTGGCTCCCACTGCAGCTTTCACCGGTGTGCCCACCAACGGCACTGCTCCTCTGGCTGTCAATTTCACCGACGCCTCCACCGATCTGCCCACCAGCTGGAATTGGAACTTTGGTGACGGTGAAACATCCACAGCCCAAAACCCCAGTCACACCTACAACACCGCTGGTTCCTACACCGTGGTCCTGACGGCAACCAACGCTCAGGGCAGCGATGCCGAGACCAAAACCAACTATATAACAGCCACCAACCCCGCCGGCACCTACGCCACCGTACCTTATAGCACTGGCTTCGAAGGCGGCGCTGTAGACCAGTATTGGTCTCTGTACGAAGGCACCGAAGGCCGCATCCAGGTTACTACGGCCAATACTCCTAACAGTGGCAACTACCACCTGGTGCTGGACGATCACACCAACGGTGGCTCTTACAGTTTGAACGAAGCCTGGTTGCAGTTGAATCTCGCGGGAGAGTCTCAGTTGGATATGGAATTTTACTGGAAAGAATTTGGCGACGAAACCCACTCTCAGGATGGCATCTATTTCTCGGATGATGGCGGGGCAAGCTTCGTCAAAGTTCTGGACTTGAATGGCGCCAGCTACTCCAACAACACCTGGCAATTCTTCACTCTCGATCTGGACGCCGAAGCAGCGGGCGCCGGCCTAAACCTCACCAGCAATTTCGTGGTAAAGTTCCAGCAGTACGACAACTACGACACCGGTTATGATGGGTTCGCTTTTGATGGCATCAGCATCATCAGTGGTCCCGTGGGAACACCACCGGTGGCAGCCTTCAGTGGCTCCCCCGCCTCTGGCGTGGCCCCTCTGGCTGTAACTTTCACCGATGAATCCACCGGCGCAGCCACCAGCTGGAACTGGACCTTCGGCGACGGCGGCACCTCTACAGCCCAGAACCCCTCGCACAGCTATGCCAGCGCTGGGTCCTACACCGTCAGTCTCACTGCCGGCAATGCTTATGGCTCCGATGACCTGACCAAAAGCGCTTATATCACCGTGACTGAGCCCAGTGGTGGTGGCGAGTGGGTCACCATTACTTACGATGATTTTGAAAGTGGCTTCGGACACTACACCGATGGTGGACGCGATTGCTCCCTCTACACCAGTGGCACCCGGGCCTACGAAGGCAGCAACGCAGCCAACATCCAGGACAACTCCGGAACCACGTCATCGTTCTACCACACAGCTGGTTACGATGTGAGCGGATTTGTGGAGATGGAAGTGGAGTTCTACTTCTACGCCTACAGCATGGAATCCAATGAAGATTTCTGGCTGCAGTATTACGATGGGTCCACCTGGCAAACCGTCGAATCCTGGGCTCGCGATGTGGAATTCAATAACAGTACGTTCTACACCGTAACTGTTCCCATCCCAGCCGCATCCTACAACTACCCCAGCAACGCCAAGTTGCGCTTCATGTGTGATGCCAGCGCCAACTACGATGACGTCTACATCGATGCTGTCACCTGGGGTGGTTTGACTGCCGGCAGCGCCGGAGGTGGCATTGCCATTGGTCAGGATGAATTGGGCCCGGCCCGCACCACCCTTGGGCAGAATGCACCCAACCCATTCAACCCCATGACGGAAATCAAATACAGCCTGGCTGCTGAGGGTCAAGTTAGCCTGCAGGTATATAACGTGCGTGGCGAGCTGGTCAAAACCCTGGTTGATGGCGTGATGGCTGCTGGTTCTCACCAGTCCCGTTGGGACGCCCGTGACCATGCCAGTGGCGTGTATTTCTACCGCCTGGAAACCGATGGATTCAGCCAGACGCGGAAAATGATCATGCTGAAATAGAGTCTGGAATTGAATCAAAAAAAATGGGCCGCAGTCTCTTTGACTGCGGCCCATTTACTAAGATCAAAAGCCGAATTAATCCGCCTCTTAAAATCCAGCAAACTTGGAAAGCAGAGAATCCACCGAAGGCTTCACCACAGGCTTGACGCCGGGAATGGCATAAGCTTTTTCGGTGATCTCGGTGAAGCCAGGAATTTGAGATGCCACCATGTCGCTCAGGCCGGCCTGGGCTTCGGGTGAGGCATCACCAGCGGTTTTGGCCAACTGGTCCAGATCCACACCCACGGCATCCAGCTGTGAGATGGCACTCTGGGCCGATCCCGAATCGGTGATGGAACTCAGAATACTGCCCGCATCACCAAAAGACCCCATAAGCTGTTTGCCCAATTCCATACCAGTGCTTCCGCCAGGCAAGGAACTCGTGCTGCTGCAACCCGAAAGGGCCACAATCACCACAACCAAGGCCGCAAC
Source organism: Candidatus Krumholzibacteriia bacterium (assembly GCA_016744705.1). GTDB lineage: Bacteria > Krumholzibacteriota > Krumholzibacteriia > LZORAL124-64-63 > LZORAL124-64-63 > LZORAL124-64-63. The sequence continues at coordinate 11,437 of JADGDU010000031.1, read as the reverse complement.
TACTGAAAAAGCATTAAAACGTGTTTTCATTTTTTTCTCCCACATTGAATCCCAATCACTTTCATTTTCCCAATAACACGGTCAATCTAAACAAACTTTATCGTTTTTCAAGAGTTATGATTTTCACCAAATTGACCTTCTTCCTTTTCCAAAGTATTATAGCCAGAGAATGAGATCATTAGTTCGCATCCCAAAGGACAACCCCATTGTCTCAGCTCTTCAAGATTTCCTTGTGCCTCCTCTTGAGTGCCTTCTCCCTCTGCTCCGCCCCAGTCCTTGCTGAACCGGGCAACCACAAAGGCGAGCTATATTTTTATTGGGGATACAACCGTTCCACTTACGCCAGCAGTGACCTGCATTTCCAGGGCCCCGGTTATGATTTCACCCTGAATGAAGCCACCGCCCACGACAAACCCTCCAGTTTCAGTGCCGGCCTCTACCTCAATCCCGCCCGCATGACCGTCCCCCAATACGAGGCTCGCATTGGTTACTACATTAGTGAAAGAACCAACATCTCTCTGGGTATGACCCATATGAAATACGTGCTTACGCAGAACCAGGGCACCACCATTTCCGGCACCATCGAAGAATCAGCATCACCCGATCATGCTGGCATTTATGACAATGATTTGATCCAGATGGGCCATGATTTTTTACAATTTGAACACACTGACGGATTAAATTACGGCAACGCCGAAATAGAAACCATGATCCCAGCCTGGGAGAACTCCTCCCAATCCATGGGCCTCTATGTTACAGCCGCCTTGGGTCTGGGCATCGTCACCCCCAAAACGGATGTGACCTTGTTCGGCCAGGAGCGCAGTGATCGCTTGAGTCTGGCTGGCTTTGGCATCAATACGAAAGTTGGCTTGAAGTTTGAGTTCCTGACACGGTTCTTTCTGCACTACTTTATCAGTGTTGGTTATATCGACTTGAATGGAATTCCCACCAGAAGTGGTGGGCAGGACACGGCAGATCAAAGCATTATCTTTGGTGCCAATTCTATGGTGGGCGGCATGACTGTCTACACTTTTTAAGAAATCAGGACACAATCATGGATCTGAATTATCAATGCGCCAGTTGTGGCAAAACCAATGAAGTGTTCATTGAAGAAGAGCTTGGGCATCACCAACAATTGGTGGAAGATTGCGCAGTGTGCTGCCGGCCCATGGTCATCACCGCCCGCTGGAACGAATGGTCGAAAGAATTTGATTTGGAAGTGTATCAGGAGGATCTGGGTTGAGTCTTCCTGACAGTCCATTGGATAAGTCATCCTCTGAACGCATTGTTTATACTATCGCCTTCACCAATTTCGCCATGCCCTTCATGTTCTCCGGAGCCAGTGTCGCGCTGCCTGCCATGAGCCGTGACCTGATTATGGGAGGGGCTACTCTTGGCTTATTCGAAACCCTATATTTGGGCACCGTGGCCGCTTTAATTCTCCCGGCCGGACGCCTGGCGGATGCTGGGGATAAGAATTCCTTTTTCCTCTTGGGCATCACAGGCTTCACCCTCGCCACCTTGGGTCTGGGGTTATCTCAATCGGTTCCTCCAGTCTTACTGGCCCGCATTTTTCAAGGCCTCAGCGCCGCCTTGGTAGGAGCCACCAACATGGCTATCCTGGCTGAGTCTGTACCCCGAAACCGCTTGGGACGGGCCATGGGATTGAACATCGGTGCCGTTTATGTGGGGCTCTCGGCCGGCCCATTCGTGGCCGGAATGGTCACCACATTTATGGGTTGGCGATGGATGTATTTGATCAGCGCCCTATTTTCCCTTGGGGCTACTTTGCTCGCTGGAAGTGGCCTCAATTGGCAATGGCGACGGCCAAAACTCATATTCGATTGGCCAGGAACCCTACTTAGCGCCAGCGGACTTATCTTATTGATTGCCGGCAGTGCCACTCTGGCCCAATCGCCCATGGGCTGGGTTATTGTAACGGCCGGAATTTTGGCCTTGATATGGTTCGTCCGAGTGGAAAAAGAATCACCATCACCCCTCGTTTCAGTTGATGCCCTCCAAAGTCGCCCCATTTTAATCAGGGCCCTGACAGTCCAATTGCTCACCTACGCCGGAGCCTTTGGAACCTCATTTCTTTTCAGTCTGTATCTGCAAGAGGTCTGGAATTGGACACCGGATAAAGCCGGCTGGATGTTGATGGTTTCCCCTGTACTGATGGCCTCGTTGGCCCCTTTTGCCGGCCGCTTGGCCGATCGGATCAGGCCTCAACTTCTGGCAGCCTCCGGGGTCAGCCTGATCTTCATTGGCACCATTGCAGCCTGGCAAATGCCCCGCTTCGAATCACCGGCTCTGTTGGTGTTCTCTCTGGCCATGCATGGCATAGGCTTCGCGCTTTTTTCCTCCCCCAATATGACCGTCATAATGAGCCATGCGCCCCGCAAACACACAGCCATGACTTCGGCCCTGTCGGCTCAAATGCGCACCCTGGGCATGGTCTTTTCCATGATGCTGATCACGGTATTTCTAGTCTACCATTTGGGGTCTGCGGGCTTGACTGGGAAAATGGCTGTTCCTGGATTGCTCAAGATCATGAACAGCGCTTTGGGGTTGATCAGTATTTTGGCCTTACTGGCTCTGTTGACTGCCTGGCGTGATGGTGGTTCGAAAAACGAGAAACAACCGCCTACACCCAGTAGCTAAATCACGCATCCCCATTTCCGATCATACGCTCTTTCAGAATGTACAGAACCGGAATGTAAATCAATGTTAGGAACGTCCCCACAATAAGTCCCCCAATGGCCACCACGGCCAAGGGCGATAACCTCTCCAGGCCGATGGCCTGCTCTGAAGCAATGGGAATCATGCCCACGATGGTGGTGATGGCCGTCATGAGAATGGGCCTGGTTCGCACCCTGATAGCCATCTTCACGGCTTCATGCAAAGTATGACCTTCCTTGCGATAAACCTTGATAAAGTCGATGAGCAGAATGGCGTTGTTCACGATCACACCCGTCAACAGAATGAACCCCATGAAGGCCGGCATACACCCGTGCTTGTCCATGATCAGGAGTCCCCATACGCCACCAATGGCCGCAAAGGGAATGGACAGCATGATGACCACAGGTTCAAGGTACGATCGGAAAATGATCACAAAGGTGAAATACAGGAAAAGGATGGATAGCACCAAGGCCTTCCCCAATCTGCCAAAGGCAGAATTCATTTCTTTCATTTCTCCCTGAGACGAAACCTTTACCCCAGCGGGCAAGCTCACCTTTCCAACCGCAATGTTGCGCTGATCATACAGGAATGACACGGGCGCCTTAGCCCGCAAGCCATAAACATTCGTAGTATATGACAAGCCACTGCGAGTGATCACCGAAGGCACAAAGACTTTCTCGGCCTGGGCCAAACTGCCCAAAGGAATTTGTAAACCCTGGGCCGTTTGAATGGGAATGGATAAAAGACGTTGCATGGACTCCCGGGATGATTGATCCAACCTGAAACGGATCTTTACACCGTCCTGATTAAAAGAACGCATCACACTGATCGGCACACCCTGGGAAGCGATGGCGATCTGGTAGGAGACATCCACCGGCGTGAGCCCATGGCGGGCACATTCGTGGCGATCAAAAATGAGATGATATTCAGGGCGGTCTTTGGCCCAGGATCGGCTCACCGAGGTAAAACCAGGCCGTTGGGCCAAGTGGTCCACCATTTCCTGACCCACCTGATTCAAAACAGTAAAATCATTCCCAGCCAATTGAATATCCACCGTGGCCGCTATACTGGACAGGGGAGTGGCGCCAAATTCCGTCACATCCACATATTTCACACCCACCAGTTTCTGGATTTCCTGGCGCAGAATATCTTCAACTTCCCACACCGTTTCATCCCTTTGAAAACGGTCAATACAGTTGATGGTCATATCGATCTGCTGGCTGGTGCGCCCCTTGCCGAAGGACACTAATCCCGCTTCCCCTCCGATGTAGGACAGTTGCTCCAGCACTCCATCTTGTTGGGCAACAATGGCCTCGATAGCGGACATCAATCCTTCAGTCCGTCCTACGGTAAAATCGGATTCCGTCTCCACGCGAACCTTGATGATTCCGGTGTCCATGGGCGGCATCAGGTCCCGCCCAACAATGGTCATCAGTCTCATGGAAACAGGCAGTAGAATCAAAAGCCCCACCAGAAAGATGACCTTGTGGGCATTTACAAATTCAAAGGCTCTCTCGAAAAAAGCCCGGGCCCGATCCACAAACGCTGTCTGAAAATACCCAGCCATCCGGTTTAAAAACTGCAAAGCCGGGCGTTCATTTTTTTGGGAATTGCGGATAATGAAAGGAGCCGCCAGAGGGATGATTGTCACCGAGACCACAAAGGAAGAAAGCAATGCTATGGTCAGAATCATGGCCAGAGGGAACATGACCTTCTGCACATACCCACCCAACAACATGATGGGAACCAAAACGATGATGGTGGAAAAGGTACCGGAAAAAACAGCCTGCATGATATCCTTGGTGGATTCACGCGCCACCACCCGCAAGTCGCCTCCATCGCGCTTGTAGTTCCGTTCAATGTTTTCCAGGACGACAATGGCATTGTCCACCAAAAGCCCCAAAGCCAGGATGATAGCCGTCATGGTCACGATGTCGAATTGCATTCCCGTCAGCAGCATCACCGTGAAAGTCAGGAAGTAAGTGAAAGGTATGGAAATACCCGAGACCAGAGCCGAGCGCAGATCGCCAATGAGTAGAAAAATCACCAGCACGGTGATGGCAATGGTACTGAACAGCGAATTCAAGAGGTTATCAATGGACTGGCTGATAATGCGTTCCTGCGAGTCGGCAATGACAATATCCAGCTGAGGAAAATCATTACCAACTTCTTCCAGGCTACTTTTGATGGCCTTGATGGTATTGACGGTGTTGGCATCTTCATGCCGCAGAATGTTGATGGCCACAGCCTGCTGGCCATTGAAATGGAAGGCCGAAGTGGGATCGCTGAGCGCATTGCTGATGGTGGCCACATCCCGCAAATGCACCACTTGCCCCCCGTAAGGAATGGGTATATCACCCAGCTGCTGGGACCGCTGCAATTCCCCCCGAGTCTTGATGACTATCTGCGAATCTTTGTTTAGGAGAAATCCGTCAGGCACGTCCCGATTGCCGGACCGAATGGCATTCATCAAAGTGGGTAAGGGAATGTTCATGGCCGCCAAACGAGAAGGATCCACCTGGATCGAAATTTCCCGTACCTGGCCTCCAAATATTTCCACATCAGACACTTCCGCCACATTCAGCAAAGCATCTTTCAAATCGTTGTCCGCCAGCTGGCGTATCACCGCCAGATCCAGAGAGGACTCTGGGTCCGGGCTCACCGCCAAAGTCATGACCGGCATGGAAAAATCACCAATCTTGAAAACCTGAGGCTCCATCACATCGGGAGGCAAAACCGATTTCACCTTATCCAGGGCCACCATCACATCAGTGACAGCTTCCTGCAAACCCTTGCCGTATTCAAACTCTACAGTGACGATACCCACCTCGTCCTTGCTGACGGACGATACTTTGCGCACACCACTGGAAGATTGGCAGGAGCGCTCCAGAGGCCTGACCACATAGGAGGCAATATCTCCGGCGGAAGCCCCAGGCTGAGCCACCATAACGGCCACCGTGGGCCGTTGGGACGGAGGGAAAAGATCAGTCTTGATGACCACGCTGCCATAGACACCCATGATCACAATCAGCAACGAAAACACCGTCACCAGATGAGGATTTTTAAAGATTTTATCCATAAAACTATGGCTGTTCATCGAACATCTCCCCGAGGAGAAACGTGCACACCGTTGGCCAGGCGCATTAACAGAGAATCACTGCCCACCACCAATTGTTCCTTGGGAGAAAGCTCGCCTTCAACGGCCATGATCTCAGCTGAGGTGGCCAGAACTTTTACCGGCACTACCCGCACCGTATCGCCCTCGATCACATGGACCCGGGAAATGTTTACACTTTCTAGAACTGCGTTTGCGGGAACCATCAAGACCCTGGGTAAAACATCCACGGCCAACCTCACCTCCACTGACGAACCAAGAGATAAGCCAAAGGGCGGTTGATCCACAAAGACCTCCACCGAACCCGTGCCAGTGCGGCCAAGAGAGGGATGAATCCGGCTGATTTGAGCTTGCTGGAATTGTCCGTCTGAGACCAATGTGACGGCAGCCCCCAGCTCCATACGGGGCAAATCCCTGGAAGAGACAGTGGCCACAACTTTACAAGGTGAAGAATCTTCGATTTGAAAAAGAGGCTGCATAGGGGCCGCCACATCACCCTGCTGGACCGACACCTCTCCCACCACGCCATCAAAAGGCGCCAACACAGTGAACAGGGCCAACTGGGCCTTCTGAGCAGCCAGCTCGCTGCGCAAGGCCGCCCACTGCACCCCTACTTCTTCATACCTGTTTTCTGATATCTCCACTTGCTGTTGGCTGATGGCGTCGTTCTCCCTCAGCATGAGATCATTTTCCCAAGTGGCTTTGAGGTTAGCCCGTGTCCGGCGGATGCCTTCCACCGAACGTTGCAGATTGCTGACAGCGGTGCTGATAACCGCCCTGTTGGCCATGGGTTCGGCAGAGGTGCCATCCAACTCCAACAGAGGGTCACCCTGAGAAACCTGGTCCCCTTCATACGCTAGAATATGACTCACCTCTCCACCGACCCGAGAGCGGACCACGGCTTGGCGATCGGAAGTGATCACGCCATAGCACACTTGTTCTGCAGAATAATCTCCCAGGCTCACCTGACCGGTAGCGACAGGAACCGTGGCCACACTGCGGACACCCTGCCCCATGAGTTGGGCTTTGCGCATGCGCACCAGACGAGCCGCCGAGATCAGAACCAAAATAATCATCACACCAAAAATAATGCGGCGTCTCATCGGCACTCTCCTTCAATGGTCAACTGCAAGTTGTTCCAGGCAATCATCAGATTGTGGCGAGCTTGTACCAGGGCTGCTTCGGCCACTCTCTGGGTGGCGAGAGATTTCAACAGATTGTCGATATCGCCCCGCCCTGATTCGTAACGAAGATTTTCCAAACGGCTAATTTCCTGAGCCAGCTCGAGAGTGGAAAGTTGGATTTCAATGTTGTTTTGGGAATTGGTGAAAGCCGATTGGGCGGCGATCACTTCGGCGCGAATATGCCCCTCCAGATCCAATACTTTGAAGGCTGCGTTCTGGGCATACAGATCGGCTTTTTGCGACAGGTTTTTACGTCGCCCCATATCCAACAAGGGTAGGCTAACGGTGGCATTGACAGACCAATATGTATCGTCAAAATCGATGTTTCCACCGTGGGACCCGCTGAAATTGCCACCAACACTCACCTGCGGCAATCGGCTACCACTGACGGCGCGGGCACTAAAACGCTGGGCCGCTGCCAGCTGGCGCAAAGCGTTCAAATCCGTGCGCCGGGTCATGGCCGAATCCACCAGGGCCTCTGTCACCAACAATGGGGCCGGGGCCAAAGAAAGATCCATGGGCACCAGGTCATACCGGTTTTCATGGCCGTTTTTTTCACCCAGAAGAGCCATCAAGGTGGCGAACCCGCTGGTCCGTTGCAGCTGCAGGGAATGGCTCATGGCCACTACCTTTTTTTGCTGAACTTGAGCCTTCAACAAATCTACACGGGAGTACTGTCCTGCCTCCTGCCCCAACTCAATATGACTGACCAAAGAATTCAATGCCTTCAATTCATCCTGCCAGGCTTCAATGCTGGCGTCGATGGAGAGCAGATCAACATAGGTTTTCAGGACACGGTGGCGAATGCTCAGAACTTCATGATTCATTTGGCCACGACTGGCTGCGGCTGTCAGCCGGGCTGCATCCCGGTTTCCACTGACAGAGCCTCCTGTGTAAATGGGCATGCGGTAAGCAAAGGACCAGAAGGCGTAATGATCATCAAACGGTAAAGTGGACACTCCGCCGGCCATCAAGTCCGAATTGATGGGACGGATCAGCGTATCATCGCCCACCATGGCCACACCGCCATTGAGCATCAACTCCCCCATCCACCGATTATTTTCAGCCAGGGCCTGGCTTTCCTGTGCCTGGGTGCCCGCCTTGAGAGATTGGATGAGTGGACTTCCAGTCATGGCCATGTCCAAAGCATCTTCCAGAGTCAACACTTGGGGCCCCGCCATCTGGGCCCAGGCGCCCTGGGCAGCAGCCAGCATTATAAAAACAAAAATGAATAGAGATCGGATCATCCGACCACTCCTCTCAAAAAGAGATCCAAGGCCGGTCGGCTCGAATCCAACGTTCCAATGTTATATGAGCTCAACAAAAATCGGGTGGTGATAGCCTGAACAGTGCCCAGAAAAACCAGAGCGGAGGCCACGGTATCAACATCCGGCATAATTTCACCCCGGTCTTTTGCTTTATCCAAATAGCCGACAATGCGTTGGTTTTGCCCTTGAAACATGATTTGCAATTCATCCCGAATGGCTTGAGAACTGTTGAAAGATGATTCCGAGAGAAACAACAACGTGACACCCCGAACTTTTTCAAAATATTGCAGGAGAGCATCAAAATATTGGGGAAAAAACACATTGGGAGGAGCATCCTGGTCAAATTGAAGAAAGAGATCCTCCAAACTCAGAGAGACCTTCTGGATCAAACTGATGACCAGATCTTGCTTGTTCTCGAAATGGCGATACATGGCTGGCTCAGAAAATTCCATGCGGCGGGCCACATTACTCATGGTTAACCCACCGAGGCCATTTTCAATGATCAACTCCATGGCCTGCTGGAGGATAACTTCTTTTCGGTTTGGCTTCACAATAGGCACCCCTTGGTTAGTTATAACCAACTAACCTAAAGGAACGAACCAAATAGTCAAGAAATCATCAGGAGAAAAAATACCAGATAGGGATTTTTCTAGCATCTGGCACCTCTAATGCACAAATTGGGACCACGAAAATTCCACTCACACATGTCTCAAGGGGCTGAATAAAATGAAGATTGCTGACAATTGCATTGTGTTCATGAACTATACGCTGAAAGATGATGAAGGCCAGACTATCGACTCCAACGTTGGTGGCGAGCCTATGCCCTACCTTCATGGTGGCAATAACATCGTGCCCGGCCTGGAAAAAGCCCTGGATGGTCTGGAAACTGGCGGAACTATCACCGTCGCCGTCCAACCCGAAGAAGGCTACGGCCCCGTGATTCCAGAAGCCATCCAGACTGTCCCCAAAGAAGCCTTCGGTGAAATCGAAGACATCAAACCCGGAATGCAGTTCCAGGCCCAGGGACCAGAAGGTCAAGTGCAGGTCATCACCATCAAAGAAGTCACCGAAGAAGGCATTCTCGTGGATGGCAACCACCCTCTGGCTGGTAAAGTGCTGAACTTTGAAGTGGAAATCATGGAAGTTCGCGAGGCTACACCTGAAGAGCTGGAACACGGTCATCCCCACATGGGCGATGGCGAAAGCTGCGAGCACTGATCAAATAATCAGTGCAAATTTGGCCTAGTTGTGAAATTCTGAAAATGGAAATCATTAAATGATAAACATTTTCAGGAGGGTTAATATGCCTAAGAAACTTGGCGCTGAATTTATTGGTACATTCTGGCTTGTACTCGGCGGTTGCGGTAGCGCCGTCCTGGCTGCAGGGTTTCCCCAAGTTGGCATTGGCTGGCTTGGGGTTTCTCTTGCCTTTGGCTTGACGGTGCTGACCATGGCTTTTGCCATCGGTCACATCAGCGGGTGTCATCTCAACCCAGCGGTCTCTTTGGGACTGTGGGCCGGTGGCCGGTTTGATAAGTCGGAGCTTTTGCCTTACATCGTGGCTCAGGTACTGGGCGGCATAGCCGGTGCAGGTGTGCTGTTTGTGATTGCCAGCGGCCAGGCCGGATTTGATGTGAGTGCCGGGTTTGCCAGCAATGGTTTTGCCGAACACTCCCCCAATGGATACTCCATGGTTGCGGCTTTGGTCATGGAAATCGTCATGACTTTCATGTTCCTGATCATCATTCTGGGCGCCACCGATTCCCGGGCTCCTAAAGGATTGGCTCCCGTCGCCATCGGTCTGGGACTAACCCTGATTCACCTGATCAGCATTCCCGTCACCAATACCTCGGTCAATCCGGCGCGTAGCACCGGTCCCGCTCTTTTTGTGGGAGACTGGGCCCTGGGCCAATTGTGGTTGTTCTGGGTAGCTCCCATTGTGGGCGCCATTCTGGCAGGACTGGTTTACAAATGGCTGGGCAGTGAAGAATAGAAATTGATTGATTCAGGCCACCGGGAACACCAAATGTGGGTTCCCGGTGGCCATTTTTTAATCCAGAACTTCCGTATTGGGAAAAAAGGAACTCCAGGCAAACCAGTACGCCTCACGCACCAGAATGTCCTGACCTCCCTCTTCCTGCACAGCGCGCACGCCGCCATCTTCATCCCGAAGAATGATGATTTTGACGCCACCTAATTCATAAGACAATGGCTGGCCCAATACCACCGCAGCATCAACCACAGCCACAGCATGAGCACCCTGAGTAATGCCATAAACAAGGGATTTTCCAGGAAGCCTGTCTTCCAGCCAGAAAGTCCGAAACAATCCCGTGCGTTCGGGATCATCAAAATATTTTTGGTATTGGGAAGATTTGATTTCTTCGGACTTCTTCAAAACCCGAGAATGAG
>JADGDU010000031.1:0-772 GCA_016744705.1 Candidatus Krumholzibacteriia bacterium | reverse complement strand
TGAGGGTGCGCCACCTGCCATTGGGCCCAGGTGGTCTGCACCGAGGGGATCTGCTCCAGCATGACACCTTCAAGCTCCCCTTCAAGACAAAGACCCGTGATATGACTCCAGAGAGAATTGGTCTCTTTATCCTGCATTACCAAACTGTTACGCCAGAGCTTTCCCGAGACGATGAAGGTGAGGGTTTTATCTTCGACTTTGCGGATGTGAACCACACCCGTATGGCAAAGTGGTCACCAGGTGGCGGCGATGGGCCGCCCGGCCAACACATCATCAACAATTTCGTGATGGTCCAGCTGCCAGGTGGACCAACAAACGGCATCATCCCCATGGGCCACGCCTATCACCGGCTCATCTGGGTGCATTTGGGCAGCCGCTTCTTCACCAGTAACATATTCCGGTTCGGTGATGGCGGGAATGCCATCGGGTGGTAACAAGGTATACATCTGGTCACCAAAAAAAGTACCGTGAACCTCTGGTTCAGGGCGTTCGGCCCAAACAACTCCGGCAGCCACCAGTAAAAGCAAAATCAGAATCAGTTTCCACGGATATAAACGCACAGCTACTCCTATCAGGAATCCCCTTTGGGTTTAACAGGTTTGGCTTTTTTGCCTTTGGCCCCACCACTTTTGGGCTTCTTGGGTTTGGCTTTTTTATCCTTTTTGGGAGGACTGGCCTTGGCTTTTTTAGGCTTTTTACTCCGGCTGGGCCCTGACGCTGGAGTACCTCCGCCATCAGGCCTTGTGCGTGAAATACGCATCTGCTTTTTCCC
>JADGDU010000030.1 GCA_016744705.1 Candidatus Krumholzibacteriia bacterium | reverse complement strand
CCCTTCACAAACTCCGAGATGAACTCAAAATTGTTTAAAGGCTCTCGCACGCTATTCTGTTGTCAAAGAACTGTACCAGGCAGTCGCTGCTGCTGGTCCCCTTCTTGTCAGGGGAGAAGTAAGGTACTCAAGGTCTTCCAAAGTGTCAACTTAAAAATCGACTTTTTTTGAACCCGAGCCGCCTCTCCAAATTCCTGCTGACTAGTGCCAGATGAAAGTGGGAGTGGCGGTTGTCCCAGATGATCAACGTGTTGTTCACTTGGGCAACGGGGCGCAAGTTATGTGCCGACCCTCCTGCTGTCAAAGATTATTGGCACTTTTTTTGAATTAAAATCAAATCGCCCTAAAATCACCAACAGAGGACGTTTTCGGCCCCCAACAGGAAGGACTTTAATACTATATAACCCTCTCAGTCCGGATTATTTCTGAAATAACTTTACCCCACCTCCATTATTTCATCGTCCAAGGGTGGTCTTTTCTCCCTTCTCCCCCAAAATGAGCTTAAATGAGGCTACAAAAGAAGCGAATTGAGCCGCCGGGAAGCCATCACCCTTGGCATTTCGGGGAATAATCACTTCCGTAAGTGGGAATTTATTCTCCCCGTTGGTTTATATTTGGAATAATTGGGTTCCGGCTATACAGTAGGACCGAACCCGGACCCCAGTGTTTTCGGCCAGGAGGAGCCATGCGCCGTTTCTTTCAGTTGAGCATTCCCGTTTGGTTCGTCAGAACCTTTCTTATTTTGGTGTTACTGTTGATCCTCGGATCCGTAGCCGGCACTATATATGGAGTGGATCAACTCTCCCAGGACCTTCCCAGCCTGGAATCTCTACAAACTATCGAATCTCCCGTGAAAACCATTGTCTTTGCAGCCAATGGTGATACTTTGCGCGAATTCTATACTGAGAACAGAACTCTGGTTCCTCTCAACAGAATCCCCCGCCGCCTCCAACAAGCTGTCATTTCAGTGGAAGACCGCCGTTTTTATGACCATTACGGCATTGATTTGCGGCGGTTGGTTGGTGTTGTCTGGTATAATCTAGTGCGTGGCGATCGCCACGGTGCCAGCACTCTGACCCAGCAATTGGCCCGTAACCTCTTTCTCACCCCCGAGAAACGTGTCACCCGAAAGCTGAAAGAAATGATCCTGGCGGTGCAGATCGAACAGATCTACACCAAGGATGAAATCCTGGCCATGTACCTGAATGAGATCTATCTGGGCAAAGGGACTTATGGCGTGCAGGCCGCATCCCATACGTTTTTTGGCAAAAATGTTTGGGACCTAGACGATTCAGAATCATCCATGATGGCAGGCATGATCCAGTTACCCGAGCGCTATTCTCCCTTTAAGCACCTCGACAACGCATACAAACGTCGAGCCATTGTTCTTGAAACCATGATATCCTCCGGAGCCCTGACTCGTGCCGAAGCCGAGAGTATCGGCGCTACAGAAGTCTTTCCGAAGTCCAAAAATCCATCGGAAATTGTCAGTGCCGGATTTGCCTCTTATTTTGTGGAAGAAGTTCGCAAGGAACTGGAGCGGGATTACGGCGCGACGAAGCTATATAAAGAGGGACTCAAGGTTTATACCACCCTTGTGCCCCAATACCAAATCTGGATGGAAGAAGCCCTGGAAAGCCATCTGACCACTGAAGAGACCGCCCGGGAATATGACATGACACGGGCTACCTACGATTCCCTTTCTCTGGTGAACGAAACACCCTCAACCATGGAATATCTGCAGGGAGCCGCTCTGCTTCAGGATGTGCGCACCGGCGCCCTCCTGGGCATGGTCGGCGGCCGCTCGTTTGAAGACTACAAATGGAATTTGGCCACCCAGAGCTCTCGCCAGCCTGGCTCCATCTTCAAGCCTTTGGTTTATCTGACAGCGCTTCAACACGGGTTCACAAGCTGTTCCATTCTCCTGGACACTCCCTTTGTTCTGGACACCGGGGCCAGCCTGTGGCGCCCCAAGAACTTCTCAGGACGCTTCCAAGGGGCCATGACCCTGCGCTATGCCCTGACCCGCTCTGTCAACGCCCCCACGGCCAAACTCTACAACGAATTTGGCCTGGCCCCCTTAATGGACAATGTACGTGCCCTGGGCTTCACAACACCCCTGCCCCGAGTCCCCGCCCTCTTCCTGGGAGCAGGCGAAGTCACCCTCAAAGAAGTGGTGGCCGCCTACAGTACTTTTGCCAATCACGGAGTTTACACCAAGCAACATCTCATCACCCGAGTCGAGAGTGCGGATGGTGAAATTCTCTTCGAGGTGAGAATCCAGCAGCGTGATGCCCTGGATCCAGCCGAAGCCTACATGATGAGCAATTTGCTGCGCACCACCATTCTGGAAGGAACAGCACGCGGGGCATCCTGGAGAGGCTTTACAAAAACGGGGGCTGGCAAGACAGGCACCACCAACGAAAGCACCAACGCCTGGTTCTGTGGTTTCACACCCAGCTATTGCGCTGGTGTTTGGGTGGGTTTCGACAAAGCTCTACCCATGGGCCGTGGGGCCACCGGCAGCCGTATGGCCTTACCCATCTGGGCCAATTTCATGGGGAAAATATCAGACCAAAAAGGTGAAGAGCCCTTCATTAGACCCCCGGGAATTATCGAAGAAAGCATCTGCCTGCGCACGGGCATGCTGGCTACAACCAGCTGCGATAGCACCGCTCAGGAAGTATTTCTTCCTACTAGCTTCCCCCAAAAGTTCTGTGATATGCATGGTGGACAGTTACACGACTTCCAGGGTCACAACAAAGACTTCCAAACCCTGGACGATGACGACTCTGAGTTTTAAATCCAGGTTCATTGACAAAAAGAAGGCCCCACAACAGGGGCCTTCTTTTTAATCATCCGGACATCCCAATTATTCAATGCGCCCCATAATCATAGGGTTGGCTTTGATTTCTGAATCACTGAAACTCAAAGCATCCAACAATCGGGTGGCTGCCAATTGCGCCTGATCCTGATGATCACAGTAAATGCGCGCCAAGGTCTCCCCCGCTTCCAGGCGATCACCAATTTGGGGTAGGAAGTCGATGCCGCAAGAGAGATCCAGAGGATCCTCCACTTTGCGTCGAGCGCCCCCCATGTCCGCCAGAGCCAAACCAGCCTGACGGCAATTGATTTTGGCCAACCAGCCCCCTGTCGGTGCCTTCACTTCCACAGCCAGAGGCGCCATCTTCAAACCAAAATCAGCCTCGTCGGGGTTTAAGACTCCATCCTGAGCTTCCACCCAGGATAACATCCGGTCGAAAGCCTTTCCACTGTCCCAGACTTCACGCACCAGAGCCAGGCTTTGCTCACGATCGGGACGCACTCCGGCCACCCGCACCATTTCCGCCACCAGGTCTTCAGTGAGAACCACTAAATCCTGGGGTGCGGTTTGACGGTGGCCAGGACGCAGCGCATCGAAAGCTTCAATGGTTTCATTGGCATGACCGATAGCCCGCCCCAAAGGTTGGTCCATATCCGAAAAGACGACGCTCATTTTGCGTCCATAACGTTTGCCGGTTTCCACCAGTGCGGCTGCCAACTCCCGAGCCTTATCCAGGTTGATCATGAACGCCCCAGAACCAGTCTTCAAATCGATGATGATGGTTTCGGGACCGGCAGCCAGTTTTTTAGACATGATGGAACCGGTGATCAAAGGCACACAATCCACAGTGGCACTCACATCGCGCAAGGCGTAGATGCGCCCATCTGCAGGAGCAATGTTTCCGCTCTGGCCCACAATGGCACACCCCACTTTTTTAGTGATGGCCAAAAACTCTTCATTCTCCATGTGGATGCGGTAGCCAGGAATGGCCTCCAGCTTATCCAGTGTCCCCCCCGTATGCCCCAAACCTCTGCCGGAAAGCATTGGCACCTTAAGACCACATTCGGCGGCCAGAGGCGCCAGCAGCAAGCTCACTTTATCGCCCACACCACCGGTGCTGTGTTTATCCGCACTGGGTCCGTTAAGACCACTGGTGTCGAGCTGGTCTCCGGATTCCAGCATGGCCCCGGTCAGAGCCTCCGTCTCCGCAGGAGTCATCCCATTAAACCAGACTGTCATCAAAAAAGCGGACATCTGGTAGACAGGAAACTCATCAGCGGTGAATCCGTCCACCGCAAATCGTATTTGCTCAGCAGTGAGTTCCTGGCCCTTTTTCTTGGCCTCAATAATTTCCAGAATATTCATCAGGATCCTTCCTGGGACTGATCGACAAAGGTCACAAAAGCATCGGGCACCAATTGGCGCACTGTGGTTTGACGGATGGCACCATCGGCACCGTCCTGGCCGGCAATGAGCACAACCATATCCAAGCCAAATTCCACCAGAACCTGACGGCAGGCCCCACAAGGGGCTGTGGGTTCCAGACCATCGGCACAAACAGCGATGGCCTCAAACTCCCGGGCACCCGCAGTTACTGCGGTGAAAATAGCGGTTCGTTCTGCGCAATTGGACAACCCGAAACTGGCATTTTCCACATTAGTGCCCAAAAAGACACGTCCGTCGGTGGCCAGTACAGCAGCCCCCACCCGGAATTTGGAATAAGGGGAATGGCTGTTCATGCGCACGGCACAGGCCTGGTTTACGAGTTCTCGGTATTGATCTTTCAATTCCCGCCCTCCTTTTTCAGGGATGAGAGAAAGCTGGTGCCACGGGCCAGAGGCGGGGCACCAAAAAAGTCTGCATAAGTGGCGGCCACATCCATGAACCCCATGCGCACACCCAGGTCCACACCCTTTTCATTGCCGGCAAGGTGGGCCAGAATGGGCACGTGCTCACGGCTGTGATCAGTGCTGGGAGTGGTCGGATCGTTGCCATGGTCGGCGGTCATCAACAAAAGGTCGCCATCATTCATTTTGGGTAAGAATTCGCCCAGCCACACATCAAATATTTCCAGGCCCTTTTTCATGCCTTCTGGATCATTGCGATGGCCCCAAAGCATATCAAAGTCCACCAGATTCAACAGGATCAATGCTGATTCATCGGCATTTTTAGCATACTGTTCATCCAACTCTGCCATGCCTTCGGCGTTGTTGCGGGACACATGGCTTTCGTCAATGCCAACACCGGCGAACAGGTCGTAAATCTTGCCGATGGACAGGACACGCACACCCAGTTTTTGGAGGCCCGTCAGCACGAGGGAACCTTCGGGTGGTTCAACGGAATAGTCATGACGGAATTCAGTACGAGTGAATTGACCTGAGGGACCGGTGAACGGTCGGGCAATGACCCTACTGACTTTGTGATCGCCATCCAGCATTTCCCGGGCAATTTCACAAACCCGGTACAGCTCTTCCAGATCACAAACCTCATCGTGAGCCGCCACCTGAAAGACACTGTCCGCCGAGGTGTAGACAATGATCTTGCCACTGGCCAGGTGCTCATCTCCCAAATCTTCAATGATGGCTGTCCCGCTGGAGGCTTTATTACCCAGCACACCGTATCCCGTAAGCCGGGTGAATTCTTCAATGACTTCCGGTGGGAATCCGTCAGGGTAGGTAGGATATGGTTTTTCGGTGACCAATCCCATCAGCTCCCAATGACCGGTAGTGCTGTCCTTGCCTGAAGAAACCTCCTGCAGCCGGCCATAACCAGCCACCGGTTTGGCAATGGCCGGAACCCCCACTAGTTCTTGGATGTTTCCCAAGCCCAGGCTTTGTAGGTTAGGGACATGAACCCCACCCACCAAAGAGGCCATGTTGGCCAAAGTATTGCTGCCGGCATCGCCATAAGCGGCGGCGTCAGGAGCATGCCCAACACCGAGGCCATCGAGGACTATGAGAATGGCACGAGCCATAAAAAACTCCTTCAGAAATGAAGACACCCCCTAAGGGGGCCCGTCAATGAACACATATTATCCCTATAAAATCAGACAAGGTTGAAAAAATGCAAGCAACTGGCTCAAACGAGTTACCCAATAGAACCTTTTCCGGGCAATTTCAACCCATTGCTTGCAAGACCTCAAGATCCCGTTAAACTAACAATCATGAAAAATGATCTCTTTGAAAACACCGATGGCCCAGGCCAAGAAGACCGCTCGGACTCCAGTTCCTTGCGCACTACCAGCATCCCCCTTGCCGATCGAATGCGCCCCCAGGCCCTGGAAGAAGTGGTTGGTCAGGATGATTTATTGGGTCCCTCAGGCCCCTTGGGGCTGCTACTCAAGGGAGATTCCTTGCCGTCTCTCTTGCTGTGGGGGCCTCCAGGCTGTGGTAAAACCACTCTTGCTCGGTTGGTAGCCCAACACACCCATGCCCGATTTTTGGAGTACAGCGCTGTTTCGGTAGGGTCTAAGGAACTCAAAGCCGTCATGGCCGATGCAGCCAAATTAAAGCAGGCCACAGGACAAGGCACCATTCTCTTCCTGGATGAAATTCACCGTTTTAACAAGGCCCAACAAGACACTTTACTACCCTGGGTAGAGAGAGGTGATGTGACCCTGATTGGGGCCACCACCGAAAACCCATCCTTCGAAGTGAACAGTGCCCTCATTTCCCGCACCCGTCTTTTTGTGCTGCAACCCCTGGCACCCGATCATGTCACGGTCTTGTTGCGCCGGGCTCTGGAAGATCCCCGCGGTTTTGAAAACCTGGACCTGAATTTGACCGAAGATGCCCTGACCATGTTAAGCGATATTTGTGAAGGTGACGCCCGGGCGGCCCTGGGATTGCTGGAAACCGTGGTTTCAGCTTTTCGGGTCCAGGCCACAGACGAACAAACAAGCACCACCCTTTCAGCCGAAGAGGTTGGGGCTATCATACAAAGCCGGGCGGCCCGATATGACAAGGGTGGCGAAGAACACTTCAACATCATTTCTGCCCTGCATAAGAGCATGCGCAACAGTGATGTGCAGGCCTCATTGTATTGGCTTGGCCGCATGCTTGAGGGTGGCGAAGACCCTCTTTATGTAGCCAGAAGACTGGTCCGTTTTGCCAGCGAGGATATCGGCTTGGCCGACCCCCTGGCCTTACCCCAAACTCTCGCAGCCCGAGACGCCATCCACTTCATCGGCATGCCCGAAGGAGCCCTCGCTTTGAGCCAGGCTGTGGTGTATTTGGCCCTCAGTCCTAAGAGCAATTCCTTGTACAAAGGTTACAAGCTCGTTCAAAAAGAAGTGGCACGGGGATACAACCCAGGGGTGCCTCTGCACATCCGCAATGCTCCCACTAAATTGATGAAGGGATTGGGCTATGGTAAAGGATACGCCTATGCTCACGATAGTAATGAAGGAATATCTGAAATGACCTGCCTGCCGGATAGCTTGCAGGATCGTATTTTTTATAAACCAGGACGGCGCGGTTTTGAATCGGAACTGGACCGTCGTATGCAACAGATCAAACAATGGCATCAAAAACGGCATGGCAGCAAACCGGAAGACGAAGGAGAAAAGAAATGAAAAGAATTGGTGTTCTGACCGGTGGTGGTGATGCCGCAGGGATGAATCCAGCCCTGCGAGCGGTGGTTCGTACGGCTTGGCAGCATGGTGCCGAAGTCATTGGAATCCGTAAAGGATGGCTGGGATTAGCTGAAGGTTCTTATGAAACCATGACCGCTGGTTCGGTCAGTGGCATCCTGGATAAAGGGGGCAGTATTCTGCGCACTTTCCGGTACCCCGAATTTGCCACCGATGAAGGCACAGCTCCCGTAGCAAAGACCATCAATGAACTCAAGCTGGATGGCATGGTGGTCATCGGTGGAGACGGCAGTTTCCGTGGGGCGACTAAGTTGACCAGGGAATTTGGTCTGCCGGTTGTGGGGGTACCCGCGACCATCGACAACGACATCCCCGACACAGACATCAGCATTGGATTTGATACAGCCTTAAACGTAGCCATTGAAGCTGTGGATAAAGTTCGCGACACGGCCACCAGCCATGGGCGAATTTTCGTCATTGAAGTCATGGGCCGTCACTACGGCTTACTGGCCGCACAAACGGCCATCGCTTCCGGGGCTGAAGAAGTGCTGCTGCCAGAAATTCCTTATGACATCAACGACGTGGCCCGGCGAATCAAAGACGGCTACGCCCGAGGCAAGCATCATGCCATCATCATCGTGGCCGAAGGTGCCGGGAAGGCGTCGTACATTACCTTCGAACTGCAGGAAAGATTAAAACGCGGGGTGCGTATGGTCGTCCTTGGTCATGTGCAACGCGGAGGTGCTCCCTCAGGGTACGACCGCATCTTGGCTTCCCGACTGGGGCATCATGCCACAGAATTATTATTCGCCGGCAAACACGGCATCATGGTGGGCCTGGTGGCCAACAAACTGACCACCTCCTCTCTTGAGAAAGAGGGCAAGGTTTCACCTGAAGCGGTGTTGCGCGACGCCCGTTTGATGGAAACTCTTGTCTGATAATTGAATTGAGATATGGGGAAAAGAAAAAGGCGGCAGGTAAAAACCTGCCGCCTTTTTAATAATCTATAAACTGCTATTTATCGTCATAGCCAGCAACGTAGGTGTTGGCATATTGGAACCATTCCAGGCGCATAGTGCCCAAGACATGACCCAAACCTTCATGCACAACTTTACGAGCCCGATATTCAGATTCCATGCTGGTGACGGTGAAAGCACCGATCAGAGGGAGATCTTTTTCAAGCAGCAATTCCAACATGAAGACAGCGCCAGGTGTGATGTCCACCAATTCCATGCTGGTCTCTTCGCCGATGGCGTACCAGGTGAAATCTTTTTCGCTGGGATTGGCAGCCACAGAATCGGCCAGGCCAATGCGAGGACGGTAAACGAAGTCCAGATAAGCACTCTTGACGGTCTTCAGTTCATCGCCTTCGTTCTCAGGCATGTAAATGGAGACGGCTTCGTCGTAGTCTTTGACCTTCCAGCCCATTTTGGGCAATGGAGCGCCAGCCATTTCCTGATCAATGGCGCCGGAGCGCAGCAGTCGAGGCAAGACATAGCCAGTGGGGCGAGGGATGCTATCAGCTTCCACAATGCCGTTACGCTTGATGCGTTCGATGACCAAGTGGGTGGGCTGAGGTGTGAAAACCTTTTTCACGCCCAACAGGGTTTTGGCCATGTTGCCGTAAGTGTGTTCCAGGTCATTACCGACCAGGAATTCCAAGAGGTTGCCATCACGAATGATAGCGACATCGCCTTTGACGTACTCCAGTTCAGGAGCGTCGATCTCAAAAGTAAAGCCCACGCTCATAGTATCGCCGCGGGTGATCCGGCGCAGAGAATCGTAGACGTAAGGATCTACAGCTTCCTCTTTGCTGCAACCAGCAAGTCCAATAAAAGTGACAGCCATCAGGGCCAACAAAAGACCAAAGACCCAACGACGCGTGGATGAAACAGCGAACATGAACCAACCTCCCAAAAGGGTACTTTCAACGTTTTGCTGGTGGGTTGCAAAACATCTCTGAAATAACACGCTTAGCATAAGCGCTTAAGAATCGCTAAAGAATCTGTGTGTCATCCGTGAAACATTCTGCGAATGAGATTCCCGGATTGGACAGACGGCAGCATCTCCGTACAACCACATGAAATTGGGGCATAAATGAAAAAAAAGCAAATGCAAACGCAGGATGATTGCCTGTTGATTTTCAGAAATCAATGAAACAGGGAGTCCAGGACTCCAAAAACCCTCTCACAGACGAGGCAAAAGACGAATGGAAGCCTGTACGTCCTTCCATTGCGCCACCCCTCCATCCCAAAGGGATTGAAAAATTTGCCAGTGATCGGGCAGTAGGACGCCCGCGCAGGCGAACAATCGGCTGAAACGGGAACGACGTTCAGCCTGGGAAAACCCCGGCAGCCCCATGCGGGACAATCGGCCGTCAATGCAAATGGCCCAAAGGGCGGAAAAAGCCTCCACCTGGCCGGTGGCAATAGCCCCCGGGACCACCTCGCCTCGAACCAGATCCCGGGCCATCAGCAATTCATGATGCAGAAAATTTTCGGTGCGGGAAGAGGAAAATCGAGCCAAATCGAAGGGGGCGGCCCCGCCGGGAGCCGGGGCTTGATCCCAGATTTCCACCGGCGGAAAAACAGTGCCACTGGTGTGATCGGACGAGCAGAAGAAACTCTCTGAACAAAACAGAGTGCCCTTTATGAAATTCCTGTCCGGCTTGTGGATTTTTTCGAGCCGTAACCAAGGTTCAGAGGCATCGGGAAGGTCGTCAATAACGATGGTAAACGAAAGAAAATCGGCTGCCAAATCCAAAGATTTGGCAGCCGATTCCAGGCAGGGTTGGACAAGAGCACACAGCTCCTCGCCCATGCCCTGGCAGAACAATTCCATCATCAGGCCTCTGCCACCATTTTGCCTCCGCCCACGGGCTTCAGCTTGGCAGTGAAATGGCGCAGGGCAGGAGGCTCCCAGACGATTTCCAACCCGCGCAGGCGATCTCCCATTTCCATGACCTGGGCACACACTTCGGCCACATAATCCAATTGGGTATGAGTATAGACCCGCCGGGGTATCGCCAGGCGTACTAACTCCATGGCCGGGTGAACAGTTTCACCGGTGTCCGGATCCAAGTGGTCAAACATGAGGCTGCCAATTTCCACACCTCTGACACCACCCTCCAGATAGAGAGCTGCGGTGAATACCTGGGCAGGAAATTCTTCTTGTGGAATATGGGGCAGAGCTTTGCGTGCATCGAGGTAGACGGCATGCCCCCCGGTGGGGCGCAAATAAGGCACACCCAATTCATCCAAGCGCTTACCCAATCGGGCCACCTGGCCAATGCGGTATGCCAGATAATCGGGATCCATCACTTCTCGCAGGCCCTGGGCTACAGCAGCAAGATCGCGACCGGCCATTCCACCATAGGTAGGGAAGCCTTCCCGCAAAATACCCAAGTTGGTGATGTTCATGGCCAGTTCATCATCGTTGATGCAAACAAAACCACCGATGTTCACCAGGGCGTCTTTTTTAGCACTCATAGTGCAGCCCTCACCAAGGGCAAACATTTCCCGGCAGATAGACTTGATATCCATGTCAGCGTAGCCTTCTTCACGCTGCTGGATGAACCAGGCGTTTTCGGCAAAGCGACAGGCATCGAAAATCAGAGGCACACCCATTTTCTTGCAAAAGGCACTGACTTCTCGGGCATTGCCCATGCTCACGGGTTGACCGCCGCCACTGTTATTGGTGATTGTCAGCATCACAAAGGGGATACGCTCGGTGCCGTATTTTTCAAAAGCTGCCGCCAATTTGGTCAGGGACATATCGCCTTTGAAGGGGGCTTCCAGCATGGGGTCGAGCCCGGCATCAGCCACACAATCGAGGGCAATGCCCCCCACGTGTTCCACATTCGCCCGGGTGGTATCAAAATGGATATTATTGGGTATAACAGCGCCTGCAGCTACAGCTACACTGAATAGCAAGCCTTCAGCAGCCCGGCCCTGATGAGTGGGAATCACATGTTTGTATCCAAAAATATCACGGATTGTATTTTCGAAGTCTGCATAACTGGTGCTACAGGCATAAGCCTCGTCGGCCGTCATCATGGCAGCCCACTGTTGATCACTCATGGCGCTGGTGCCACTGTCGGTCAGAAGATCCACATAGATAGCCTCACTGGGCACCTTAAAGACATTGTAGCCGGCCTCACGCAGATGGCGCACTCGTTCTTCCCGGCTGACCCTCTGAATTTTCTCGACAACCTTGATGCGGTAGGGTTCGAAGGGCAGATCCATGGCAGTGATCCTCCTGGTCAAATGTGGTGTGTGTTTGAACCGTTGAAAAGTAGTGCTCAAACTGCGCGGGAACAAGAGAGTTTCTACCGCGGAACAGGCCCTTCACTCTCCAGAGGCGAGCGCTCCTTATACAGGACGAGGGATTGATCCGTAACCCTGCCCAGAACGTTGTAGTGTTGCCGCCAGTTTTCGCTGCCCAAACAGAGATACAAGCCACCAGGAGCAAAAATACCAGCCGGGCTGGATGACTCAGCCAACGTGACAAGCGGCCGTCGTTCATCCGGAAGCGGTACTCCCAGATGTGCCAGGGTTGTCAGCCACCAAGCCTCCCAAAGGGCCGTTCCGGCCAAGACCGCAACCGATTCCTCGGCCCAGCTTTCGAGTAATTTGAGAATCCTCTCCAAAGCCGCCGGGTGAGAAAGAAAGGACCGTGCCCAGGGCTCGGTTTCCAGATGATGGAAAAAATCGGCCATGCTCAGCGAGGCCAGGTCCAACTCACTGTCCTGATACCAGCTGGCCCACTGATCCACTGCTCCTCCAGGAAGCATCCTGGGAGTCAAAAGAAGGCCTTCGGCCTCTTCGGCATTTTCCTGGGTATGAGTCATGCCTCTGGCCAGCAAGTCGGTGGCCACAGCCAACAGTTCACGGGTTCCCGGTAGCAGAAGGGGCGCCAGAGTATTCTCGGGAATTGCCAGCCACCCGCGCTGGCGGATGGATTCGGCCAGGAAATCCAGGTCCGATAGCAAAGGTCCGATCAACCGCAGCCGATCGGGAATATCCCGAGATTCAACATCCAGCACCAAACGGGCCAGGCATTGGTCCAGATTCACCGCATAGTCTGCAACAATGGAGCCTTTATCCGCTCGCAACGATGGTACTGTGCCCCTCATGAGTTCAGGCAACAGTTCATTGACCTGAGTCCACAGTTTACGGGCCGATCTTCTGGGTTGATTCAACTCGATAATTTGCTCAGAACCGGGAATGGTCAAAAAGAGGTTTTCCCAAGGTTCAACATTGGCCACCGGATCGATGGTCATCAGCAATTTTCGCCCCCGGCCCATCTGGGCAATGCGGTAACGTGTTTCCTTTTCAAACCTCTGAACTTCGCACATGATGACCAAGCTGTTGGGTGTATTTGCCAGGTAACTATCAAAGGTGCGTGGTGCAGCAGGAGTGATGCCTTTTTCAGCAATGCGGATATCGCCCAAAAAGTGCGCACCCAGGGGGCCCGCAGCTTCCAACATCACAGCTGCTGATTCTGTATCCGGACAATAAACAGTAACTTCAAGGCCATCCACCGAAGCGGTGAGAGCAGCGGCGATGGCTTCGTGCCGGCCACTGCCCATACAGCCTTTCAGCACCAAGTGGCCTTGCTTTCCATCGGGTATCACCAGAGATGAAATTTTTTGGATAACCAGTGAGAAGGCATCCTGGCGGGTGCTGCCCGGCAAGAGGTTTCGCAATCCACCAAACCCCCACCCGGAGGAAGCGTCGCTGGAATCACCTTCAGAATTGGTGGTAACTAAGGGAGCATGAAATTTTGAGGGTTCTCCCGTGGATAAAGCTTCCAGCAAATTCCAGGCTGATGACCGGGAGCGCACAGTAGGACTTTCCGCCAAAGTGAGCAGATCTACCAGATGCATGGATTTATCATCCATGGGTCCCATCCAGCGCCAAAGCCCCATGGCTGCCCCTGTGGCCAGAAAATCACGTTCATCGTCACGCAAATCGCTCAAACCGGTATCTACCAAATAACCATTGCCCGTTTCCACCGCTCCGGACATGACCTCTTTTACCCGATCACGGAACTGGCCGAGGGATGCCACCAATTGACTCAATACCTGGACGGGATTTCCTTCACAGGCCAGAAGTCGGCGGGATGTGTGCATACCTCCGCTGGGCGAATCATAAACAAGTTGGGATTGAGGACTGGCCGCCACCATGGAGAGATAGCAATCCAGCAAAAGAAGGTCCTGTGATTCACATTCCACCGGCGGGTAAGCCAGGTCAATCCAGGTGGACAATCCTGGCCGATGGTGCCCCAGGAATAAGGGCAAAAGAATGGGAAGCTGATCTTCCAGTCGCAACAGCTGGTGTTCCAACTGGGCAAATCGAGTGGGGATGAGTAAAGCATGGGTGATGGGTCGGCCCATGGGTGTATCCAATTGACCGGCCGAAGCGCTGAGAGAATCACCCTGCAACCGGCCCGCCCAACGCAGCACGCGTACACCTTGGCGAATGCTCTGTTCTGAAACTCCGGCCAGGCAAGAAAGCCACCGGGCCGAAACCAATTGCCGCGCAGATACCATGGTTTGGGAGCTGTCCTGAATTCCTTCATCTTTAGCCG
This sequence comes from Candidatus Krumholzibacteriia bacterium, assembly GCA_016744705.1. Lineage (GTDB taxonomy): Bacteria > Krumholzibacteriota > Krumholzibacteriia > LZORAL124-64-63 > LZORAL124-64-63 > LZORAL124-64-63. Next base: position 37,544 of record JADGDU010000030.1, on the reverse strand, counting down.
AAAGAACAAGCTCCAGACGAGTCAACAGCTGGCGCAATCTCTGCAGTGATTCGGTACTGCCGGGGAAAACAGGTTCACATTCTGAGGAATCCCCCGGCTGAGGCGAGGCTTCCGATACAAGTTCCACACCAGTGGTTTCTTGGAGAAAGTTTCTCCATGGCTCCGTTAGCTCATCCGCCTGCAACACCAGAAGTCTGGTATTGCAATCCAGCAAGAGACGCATGGCATGGGCCCCAATTTGGCCCCCATCATCATGCTTGGGCAACCAATCCTGCACACCACAGGCCATGACCACTGTGGGTGGATGGGCGTTCAAGTATTCCACAAAGGCCGGGTTGGCAAAATCGTCCCGGTTGATCCAAAGAACCGGGCCAGGCAAGCCGGGCTCAGCATCCAGTGGCCAAGCCGAAATGCCAGAAGTCCAGCTGCTGGCAACCAGATCAGCTGTGGGGCCAGGAAGTTTATCCGAAACCAGAAGGGCCCAGGAGCCGAGATCGCCCTGGTCCCACTGCCGGGCCATGAATTTAGTGATACGGGCCCAAAAGTTTCCAGAGTCCCCCACCAGCAATTGCAATTGCGGCGTGGTCAGGGAAAGATTGGCTAGGGGATCTGGCAGAACATCTGGAACAGGAAAATCCGCAGGCCTCGAGCGGAACCACTGACTGATGGAGTCCACCACCGAAGTGGGCAAAAGATCATCCTTGCCGCGACCCAGGCCAGGCAAATCAAAGGTGGTCATACCATCGGGGGAAACAACCGCGCCGGCCAAAGCACCTGTCCAAGGTACATTGAGGCTCCCATCGTCAGGTCGCAGCAAACGCCACCAACGGGGATCCATAATTTCCACATTTTGCCAGGTTCCGGCCATGAGGCTGGCAATTTCCAGACCACACAATTTCCGACGCCAATCCAGGAACGCCCGGCGGTTGCGATCAGCCGATTCCCAGTCTGCGGGAGAATCGGACAAAGCAATGGGACTCTCCCCCTCTTCCAGGCTGGCCAGCACAGGAACCAGCAAAGTCTGGCGACTGGCATCTGGAATCTCTTCAACATTGGCGGCCATCCGCCCCCCTGGAACCAATTCCGAATGGCGACGGGCTGGACTCAGAAAATGCCAATGATTGCCGGAGAGTTCCAGTTGGCCACTGGCAATGTCCAGCCAAAAGTCAGCGCAACAACCTTCACCCGGAAGCAGAATCGTCCCCCCGTTTTCACCGTCCAGGACTTGCCGCACATAAGTTAGTTGACTGCCCAGAGCTTGCACCGGATCCAATTTGGAATCGGGAATAAGCCCCCGGTCAGCAAGCCGCAAACGAGGGGGCCGACCATCGGTCAGTCCCACACAATAAGCTGTGCCAAAAACTCCCAACCAAGTGCCTAACAATTCTTCTAATTCCGAGCGCTGCCAGATGGCCCCAGTCAGCAAAGAAAGATGTCGGCGGCCCCGACTGTGCATCAGGGTATGAAGCTCTTGAATGCCCGCAGATTCCCGTCCCAGCAAAGACCAATGAACAGCAGCACTGTCCAGAAAAACCCAGGACGCATCGCTGCCTTCAAACACACCCCATAAACTGTCCAGACGGGCGGCATCGGGTATCAGGGAATCGACCATTCCCGCCACAAATCCGGCTTTACGCACCCGCTGGCTGAACTGATTGGTCCAGTCGTTCCGCCTTCCGGCCTCATCCAGGCGGGGTTCGGTCCGTGGCAATTCCCCGGTCAAATCAAAGTACTGATCATAGAGAGGAGTATCGGTGTGAATCCGCGGACGAACCTGCATGAAGTCCAGCAAATCACCGTTGTGGGTTTCCACCAGGCGAGTCCAATGGAACAACGGCAAAAGACCCGCAACCTGACCGGTGGGTCGTTGCTCGGGTGTCAGCATTTGCTCCAGAAGGGCCAGCGCCCCATCCAAATCATGCACCATTCCCGATTGGGGAATAAGGGTCACCGGACCGATGGCTCCACCAGCAACTCGGGACAAACTATCCAGGCGGTCCAACCTATCCAGAACGATACGCCACTTCTGTCGTCCATCTCCCCAGGCAGCCACCACCGCCGCCGGATCACCGGTGGAAACAATAGCCACATCGTTGCGCCCCAGGTCGGGGCGAGCCAGAGAGTCTCGGGAAGGGAACGTGGTTTCAGAAGCCGCAGACCCCTGACTCGACCATCCGAAAGGGTCGGGCCGAGTCCACAACAAAGGCAGGGTCCACGGTTCGAAAGTGGCATCAACTTCCGCTGTGACATGGCTGCCTACGGTGAGAAATTCATAGAGAAAGGAAGATGCCGGATCGCCGCGGCGGGCCAGTTGCCTGATGCCTCCACGCAGGCAGGGATCGGCCGTGGCTAGGCGAGTTCGTATGGCCAGCAACAGCAATCCTGCTACCAGCGAAGAGCCCGCTGGGCCCCCTTGCCAGGCTTCAGTCAAAGTAGATCGGCGTGGAGGCTCTAACTGCACATGGCCGTGATCTGGATTCCAACCCGACCGCCATGGGCCCGTCTCCCCCATGCCCATACGTAACAGAGATTCCGGATCCAAACCACCGGATGGCAGATTGACTTCCAGGAGTGCCGAAACAAAATCATTAACCGTCCATGGGGCAGGAACACCGTCCCACACTCCAGCCAACACCGACAAAGTGCTTTGTTGGGCGCAGATCAAACGGTCTTCACAGGGTACCAGAAAACTTCGGATATGCGCAGGGTCTTCTCCGGGGCGCCAATATGCCACGTCCCGTGGTTCATCGCCCCACCAGAAAACCGCAGCCACCCGGCCGTCGCTTTCCAAAGCCAAAGAAGCCCAGGCATAGTTTCCGGTCTGGCCTGGTTCGGGGTCCGGTCGGCGATGCTCCATACGTCCCAGAGCAGCACCATATCGGCCGGCCATGGCGCTGCCAGGTGATAGACCGGCAGATTGCATGGCCGATAAGGCTTCATCATAATGAGGAACCTGAAAGTGGAGCCCGTCAATGTTGGCCAAAAGTTCTAACATGCGGATGCGAGCCTCGTCGGCCCGTTCACCTGGGGCTGGATATTCTTCCAGATAATTTCGGTAGGCGGCCACACTCTCGCCAGCGCGTCCCAGCAGGTGGTCGGCAGTCATGGCCTCAACCCAACTGCGTTCTTCTTCCAATCGACCGGTTTGCCCAAAATAGCGTGGATTCAAAAGTTGGAGGCAGACCCGGGCCCATTCTTCAGCCTGCTTGCTGCCCACCATCATGGTTTCCTGTTCCTGAAACTCCACCACCAATTCCCCACCGCGCCGTGCCAGCCACAACCGATCTTCTTCGGTCAGGGGCAAGTCGTGCCGGACAAGATCCACCGGAAAAGGCCGGCCTGTGCGCTTAGCCGTACGGAACAATCCCTTGAGCAACGGAATGGCACTGGCGGGTTCTTCAGCAAAAAGGCCGCTGCGTCCCACCAGGTAAAGGGCCTGTTCCAAAATGGGTTGATTTGTCTGGGCATCATCCTCTGGACGCAGCTCTGCCAAATGCACCGCCCGCCGGACGATGTGGTCCCCTTCCCTCAGAAAAGCCAGGCGGAATTCTTCCCGGTGACGAGCCCAACGGCCCTGGCTTACTTCCTCCCCAGTCTGGTTGCGTTTGAAAAACCGCCCCAGACCATCACTTATTTTTTCGGTGAGAAAAACCCGGCCGGGTGAGCTTTCCCGACGGGCGCACGCGACATCGTAGTGCTGTTCGGCACTGGGGAACTGCCCCTCGGCCAGAAGCCGGTCGGCTGTTTTGATAAGATCCCAATAGGACTTTGAGCTTTGTTCAGGGTTTGTCATACCCCGAAGTTACCATGGAAATCAATCCTCGGGAATGGAATTCCCTGCTCAACTTAAAAAATTATCGGGTCAAAACAATACGAGCAACGGACCGTTGATCTTGCCGCCTGGCCACCGCCAGATAAGTGCCGGCAGCCGCCCCCCGCCCCAGGGCATCTTTTCCATCCCAGGACAGACTTCCATCTGTTGGATGAGATTGAAGTTGGACCACTAAGTGCCCACGCAAATCGAAAATATCCAATTCAATTTCCCCTTGCCCATCATCGTCTTGCCAACGGAACTGAAATTGGCCAGAACCGGGATTTGGAAAGGCGGTCATCCTACCCAACTGGGTAGCGATACGAGGTGCGGAAGTCAGGTTTTCACCCACGGGGTAGGCTGCTGAATTTCTTTGATCAGCACGAGCCGAGGGCCAAAAGTTTGAAATCTGATGAGATACATATGTGGGCACCACATGAACGGTGGAATCAAAAATTTGGATATGGTAGTGCAGATCATCACTGATGGGCACCAGGACACTGGCTGCAGAAGTGCCCAGCAAATCTCCCGCTCCCCCCAAGTCCACAGGCTGCTTCCCTTCCAATGAACGGCCAGACGGATGGGCCAGAAAGCTGCCCATGGTGGAACCAGGAAGAGTCGTCAACCCAAAAAGGATCTCCTGCCAACGGAACCCAGCCAACATAACTACATCGCTGCCAGGACCGCCTTGAAAATCCCAAGCCAAAGGTGAATCCATGAGGATTTGATCCATTCTTAAAAAACCCTGATTTGTGGTGGCTGCTACCTGGAATGAGGGCAAAGTTTCGGCAAACGCCTGGTTGGTGGCATTCCAGCCCGCTCGGGCCAGGCCCCAGCGAGTGTTCACCCCTGTCATTTCATTGTCCACCAGCCCCATCAATTCCAGACGTAAATCGCCGGTGTTTGCCATGCCAGCCATCAAAGGGGAAGACATGTGCCACCAGTTGCCTCCCTCGGGTGTTGGCAACAATGTACCATCGCCAAATGCGGTGGTGCCATCGGCATTAAAAATGCGAACCCGTAAAGTGCCCGCAATTTCATCATGTACCGGCAATAGAATTTCACGATGCCCATCATCATCCACATCAGCCAAGACCGGCGGCAGAGAAAGATCTCCTTCCAGGTCCTGGGGCCAGTTGGGGAGGTCCTGTCCAGCCGCGTCCACCACACTCAGAGTGCCATCCTTAAAAGCCACCACTACGCGCTCAGGCTGGCCCTGCTCCAGGATGCCCACTGCTGGCTGAAGAGGATCATTATGATCAAAATCTCGTGTGGTTTCCAGAACTGGCCCCCAGGAATACATGCGCAAAACGCCATGCCCATCAACAACCGCCACCTGTCGCTGACCTTCCTCTGTGACCACCCCCACCGGACTGCTCAAAGCTCGATTGAAGGCCAATTCTATCTCTTCATAGGCTCCCAGATCATTGAAGAAGTAGAGGGATCCAAAATCTGAAGCCAGAACAATTTCGTCTCCCTCCTGGCCGTCCAGATTCCAGACCAGGGGTTGAGAGAGCCCGCCGTCAGCAGACGATTGCGGGAATACATAAACAGGCCAACCAGGGATAGGAAGCCCCCAGCCATTGTACAAATTTACGGCATGGGCGGACGGATCCAATGAGACCCTTGAGGGAATCACTGTGGTAATACCCGGTGAATTGTTAATGGTCCCGTAATTGGGGGAAGCCGAAACAATACCCGGAAGCTCGATGGCGCGGCCCTCTTGAAGAAAACTGTCAGCTTCTCGGACTCGCAAGCTTACCTTGCCCTGACCAGATACGCGGCGCACGACCAGAAAAGCCCAATCACTTCCACCGGCTTCATGAAATACAAATTCGGACACTCCTGGTCCGGCGGCGTTCAACCGGGGTATTCTGAGCCCATAGGGATCAAAATCCAAAAGGCGGGGATCAATCAAGGCCAAATCCACATCCAAGTTTGCCTCGGGTGCAGCTTCCAGCATGTAGCGCACGCCCGGGCTCAAGGAAATGCGGCGTGCTACAACAGTTCGGTAATCATCAGCAGTCAGGGTATCGATTTGGTCGGCCCCGGGAAAAAGAGGATTTAAGGCCGCGCTCACGGCGGCGTCGATTCGCAAAGATCCCCAACCCCGTAATTCGTCCACAGCATCATGAGGTGGCAGGTTGATCAATCCCTCACCCGTGGAGTTTTCCTTCGTGTTAACTCGGCCGCTGGTTCCGCGCAACAGGGCTCGCATGGTACGCACAGAAGTGGCATCTGCCGGCAGGGAAATACCATTCTCGGCGAGGGCTTCAAAGAGGATGAATGCGGCACCAGCAGTATGAGCGGCAGCCAGACTGGTTCCCGAGCGTCCACTGTAGGTATCATTCGGTTCATTGTCCGCCGCTACAACACGCCCATGGTCTTCCAACAAGCCGCCACCTGGCGCCAGCAAATCTGGCTTGCCCCATCCGGCGACCCCCTGACCACTGAACGCTGAGACTGCACCCACGTCATTAACACTGCCTACCGTCAGAACGTCCGGAACTGAAGCAGGAAATCCAGGGCCAGCATCGTCCTGGCCATAGTTCCCCATGGCAGCCACAGGGATCAATCCCACAGAGACCATATCATTCATGGCATCACTGATACCCAGGTCTTCATCCCAGTTCACGGCCGAAAGCACCACACGAATGCGGTATTCTTCACGGTGCTCCAGAGTCCAGGCGCAGGCTGCCAGAAAATCTCCAGCCCAGGTATGCCACACTTGATCAAAATCGTAAAACTTAACGATGGTCAAACGACCACCGGGAGCTACCCCCCGGTATTGTTCCGAAACCCGTCCTGATCCTGCCACCACTGAGGCCAAAGCCGTGCCGTGGTGATGATAATCCCAAGGCCCTTGTGCCAGGGGAAAATCATCGGTGACATCCTGCCAGCCTACAATTTTATAGCCACTGAAAGTGGGCCATTCGATATGGCCCGGATACCAATCTGAGCTGTCGCCAACTTCCGGAGGTGGGCCGTCGTTATTGTCGCCCGAAAAATCGCCCAAGTCGTCGTGGGCAGAATCGCAACCCGAATCCAAAATGGCCACTGTGCCCGACCAATCATCTCCCAGTTGCCAATGCCCACCAGCGGCCTGCCGTCCCCCCATTTGGCGCACACTGTTATCCAATGCAGGTGTGCCATTGCGGTCCAGAAGAATGCGGCCATCAGGTTTGTTTTGCAGAAAAGTTGCCAGAGCTGGCTCATCCAAGGCCAGGACCTGCACGGAACCGAAGGCATCCAAGTCATGCAGGATGCGGCAGGCTCCCTGGCTGGTGGCTAATTCGGCGGCCTCATGAGTGGCGTAAGAATCGGCGCCCAGACAGATTATTCGGATCATGCCCTCATCCCAGGATTTCTGAGCTGGTTCAATACCATGAGGAAAATTGTTAACTGAAGACGCGTTGTTCCTGGCTAGGGGCGCTGCAACAAGTCGCAAATCAGCAAAAGACTTTTCTCCAGAAACCCAAGCATCCAGAATGTCCTCCAAACCGTTGTGGTCGAGATCCAAACTGGTATCGATATATTCAGCAGAAGTATGAGTCATGGGCATAGCTTGAATGACCGCTGGCAGCATCCCTGCAAGAACCATCAGTGTTATGGCGAACACGGTGCGATGCAGGGATGACTGCCAACAGAAAGCAGCAGCGCGAGGGGCCGTTAGGATATGGGGTAATTCCCTGGCCATGTGTCGGGCGCAGTCTGTTTGGTCTGTGATCATACGAATCCTTAGGATCGAATGCCAACCGGAAGCGACTCCGGTCGCAGGGCAGGCACCCATTGGTGACACCCTCCCTACGCAACCATGCGGCCGGTGTTGCCTGAATTTTCGGAAAGCGGCGGTGAGCAAAACAAGGAACTCCACCGCTGCGAACCGGCGAGTCAGACACATGAGTGTACGGAATCAGGGCCTATCTCGCAATAGGGATGCTTTATGGCAAAACACTTGGAGAGAGACCATCAGTCAATTCCCGCCAAGTGGCGGAGGGTCATCCCTCGATCATCTCCATGAAATTCCACAGCCACCACATCAAAGCGGTATTCCCGGATACCCTGCACCCGATTGTCCGCAAGCCAATGCCGGGCCATCTGTTTCATGCGGGAAATCTTACGGCCATCCACCCATGATTCGGGTGAGGCCAAGCTGTTTGGACCTCTGGTTTTAACCTCTACAAAAACCAGTTTGTGCCCCCGGTGCACAATCAAATCGATTTCACCGCCTGGTTTACGGTATTGCTGCTGCAAGCAAACATACCCGCACATTTCCAGAAAATGGCGAGCCATATCTTCACCCCAGCGCCCCAGTTGATGGCTTTGGCCCATGGATTTTTCCCAACCAGGAGGAGGTATCGAAAGTGACTAGTTATAAAGCTCCCAAGAAAGAAACGGACCAGAATCAGCTGACCAAGGGAAAGAGCTATTCGTAGGATCCTATCAGGTCCAGATCAATCCACGATCCCACTTCTTCGTTCATGATCTCAGGTTCCAGGCACCCAAATCCACCCATATTATAAAAAGTCAATTCGGAGAAATAGATTTTTCCCGCCACCAACATCAGATCAACCCGCACATGAATGAAATCTTGGCAGAGTATGGTCGCATAATTTTTAAGCTCCTGGAATGCACTGGGACAAGGTTGCTCCCTGGGATCGTTGATCAACCCGCGAGTGCCGAAGCCCAGTCTTTTCCAATCCATACTGTAAACACCGCGCACAGGTTTGCTCCCCTGCCGGCTGGTGATCACCGAGACAAAACGAGGTTCACCGTGGAAACAGAGAAACTTAAATTCCACCATGTTTTCAGCCTCGTCCAGATAAGGCTCTACCAGCAAACGCGGAGTGATGCCACGGTAGTTGGTTTCTGCAAACCAGCGGGAAAAATCACTGTTTAACCAGCGCTTCATTTGGCAGCGCAGGTCCACCAGATCCGAGGCCGATTTGTCCCGGCAAATATGAAAAAAGCTGGAACCATGGCTGGCTTTCACCACAAATTGATTCGGCAGATGGGTCAGTTTAAACTGTTCCGATGATTCAAACTCGGCCACCACAGGCACCGCCAGATGGGTCAGTTGTTTTTCATCCAGATAACGCCGAACCCCAAGTTTATCACTGCAGAGGCGTAAACGCTCCGGATGGTGATACAGCTTAAGCCAGCTCATTTTTTCGGCATAAGTTTTTGGTTTAGACAGCCGTGGCGGAACTCCAAAATTGATCAAATGATGAAAATAAATGGTGCTACGATCACTACCCAATTCATGCCAGAAACGGCGGCTACCCGGAAATAGCTTTGTAGCCATTCTTTGGCATAGCCAGAAAAGCCTGCAAAGCAAAGCGACAGGAAAGAAAACTGTTTTGATATAATCCCTCCAAGACTAGAAGACAGGAACCATTGTACTTCATTATTAGCACCAGATCCTGATTTTTCTGCTTCGGAACTTTACATGAGTTTCCGGTTTTAGAAATGAGCCCCTAAAACTTGGAGGATGTCATGAAAATTGCGAAGGCTTTTCTGTTTGTGCTGGTTACCTTTCTTTTCTGCACGCACCCCATGGTGGCCCAGGCCAAACAGGCTCCGCCACCTCTCCCACACACAACTCAAGTTGACATAGCCCTGCTGCTGGACACTTCCAATTCCATGGACGGTCTCATTAATCAGGCTAAGAGTCAGCTATGGACTATTGTTCAGGAATTCGCCGAGGCAGAAAAGGACGGCAGCAATCCCGTGTTGCGTGTGGCTCTCTTCGAATACGGCAATACCAACTTACCGGCACGTGAAGGCTATTTGCGTCAGGTGGTGCCTTTGAGTGAAAACCTGGATATCCTTTCTGAGGCCCTGTTCGCTCTTTCGACCGACGGAGGCGACGAGTACTGTGGTGAAGTCATCCAAGAGGCCGTCACCCGTCTGGACTGGGCGTCGCAAGCCAACTCCTACCAAGCCATTTTCATTGCCGGCAACGAGCCCTTCAATCAAGGTTCGGTGGATTATAACGACTCATGCCTGCGCGCTCATGACCAAGGCATCGTCATCAACACCATTCATTGTGGCAATTACCAGGAGGGTGTCAAAGGTGAATGGGATCATGGGGCGAGCATTGGCCAGGGGGAGTTTTTAAATATTGACCAGGACCAGAAGATGGTCCACATCCCCTGCCCCCAGGACGATGACATTCTTTACACGAATGAGAAATTGAATCAAACTTATCTCTGGTACGGGACCTTGGACTCCCGTCTCTACAACTGCAACAACCAATCGAAACAGGATTCAAACGCCGAGTCCTTGAGCCCTTCGGTGGCCATTAAAAGATTCAAGGCCAAAGTAGGGTCGGCATACAGCAACTCTGGTCGGGATCTGGTGGACTCCTATGAATCGAACCCGGATATTCTCAAGGAGGTGAAAGAAGACGAATTGCCCGACGTCATGCAGGAAATGACCAAAGCAGAACGTGCCCAGCATCTTCAGGAACAGTCCGAGGCCAGGAAAGACCTGCAGAATCAAATAAAGACCCTGGTGGCAGAACGGGAAAACTATTACCAAGCTGAACTTAAGAAAATGAACGAAAATAAAGGCACAAGCAATCTCGGCGATGCGGTGGTCATGGCCATTCGCAAACAACTCCAGGAAGCTGGATTTCAGGTGGCATCAGATCCAAAGAGCAATGAGGTCCACTAGGACGGCCCCAGCCCTTAACGCACCAGATGCATTTTTTGCACACCCTGAAAACCGCCGGCTAACAACCGGCTCAGATACACACCACTGGGCATTTCACGGCCGGCATTGTTCCGGCCGTCCCAGTCTTCGGAGTGGAATCCAGCGCTTCGGCTGCCCTGGGCCAAATCCTTCACCAATTTTCCGTCCAGGGTGTACACGGCCAGGCTTACGTTCGAGTCCACGCGGAGTTGGTAACGGATGGTGGTGCGAGGATTGAATGGGTTGGGATAGTTCGGCATTAAGGCCACTGAACTCGGCAGACCGTGGGCATCATCGGGCGCTGCAGTGACCATGTCCACATCCATATGCAGCGGCAGAAAACCACGCTTGGTGGCCCCTTCATCCATCAAGGGAATGATACGCGCCGCCGCCAAAGGGTCACTCGCCCAACGATCATCCTCAATATAGGGATCGCCTTCAAAATAGATTTGAGTGATGAGCGCAGGGCTTCCCTGCGGCACAATGATCATGTGCAGATGACTGGGCCGGAATGACGCTCCGTTGAGGTACCAGCCTGGCATAATCGTCTCGAAACTGAATTGCCCGTCGGCGTCAGTGAGCATCTGACCGCGGCAGTTGAAAGGATCTTCGTCGGGACACGACTCTCTCACGCTGTAGCAACCGTTTTCCGTGGCATGCCATACATCAACCAGCGTATTGGCCAGAGGCGTTTCACAATCGTTGCCGAAAATCTGGCCGTCGATAAACAGGCGGGTTCCCGGTTCATCAGCCGAGGCCAAAACGGTGCGAAAAGGTGCGTCGGGTACATGGAAGGGACCGAGAATGTCGGGGGTGGTGATTTCGCACTGAGCCAGGACATCCCGGGCCAGGAACATGCCGGCGGTGGCGAGTCCGGTTGTGGCCAGGAAGTGGCGACGGTTGAATAGATTGGCGTGGCTCATGGTGACCTCCGTAATTAGGACTTTTACAGTCCAAATTACAGCGGTTTTGGGGATGACGCCACTGGCTTCCTCTTTCTGAGTTTTTGATCCCGGATTGTCATGGGAAATGGAATGGAACTCTAGAGAACAAGATCAAACCCCACGCGGCCAAAGACTCGAACCAGAAAATCCCTGTCTAGATCCTGGCCATCTTGTTTCCAACCACGCCATTGAAGGGACGTTCCCACGGTGGCGGCCAATCCGCTACGGCCTACCCCATAGCCAAAATTCCAACGCAGTTCTCCAGTGAATGCGGAATAGGTGGGCTTGGAATCTTCGTCCCTATCCTCAGCTATGGTCAGGCCAGTTCCCAGTAAACCCAGATCAAGGGACAATCCCCACCCGATACCAGGCCAATCCAGGCTGTTGTCGTAACTCACATTCAGTCCACTGATATCACGCCGAGTGTCCTGCACCACCGGGTAACCATCCAAATAATCCTCAGGCAAGGAGGCGAGTTTTTCCCAGCGGGAACGAAAAAAGCCAACCCGCGTGACAGCCCCGGGATAAAGACGGTCGAACAAAACAGGGACCTGAATGCGCAAGTCGCGAAAGGTAGTGCGAAACCCCAGTTGCTGTCCGTCTCTGAAAATCTGGGCGTTGTCCAGACCAGTGAAATCTACATAAACGAAATCACTTTGTGAGGCAGTACGGCCGTAGTGAAGATCATTGGTGTAGGTGAAACGTAGGCCCAACAGCCGGTCTAAAAAATCCAGTTCACCACTGAGCCCCTTTTCACTGCCAGCGACCCAGGCCAGGAGATCCAACACACCTAAGGTTTCTGTCAGAGAGCTTTGTTTCTCCCAGGAGGCGGCCAACATCTGTTGCTGATGCCATGTGCCACTGAGGCTGCGGCTGTGGGCCAGGCTCAGCAAAGTCCTACCCTGGAAAGCCAATCGTCCTTCCACACGGAAGACTTCCAAGGATTCCGTTTCCACCTCTACGGCGGCGCGTTGCAATCCGCTGTCCCAACTTTGCCGGGTTACTCCTCCGGTGGCGTGCAGGGAAAAAGCCCGAATGTCTGAAGGGAGCACAACTTCTTCGGCCCATACCGGGGGACCAAAGGTCAGCAGAAAGAGGGTGTAAAACAGAGAAGAAACCAACAAGCCAAAACATTTGAAATACATAGAAGAATCTCAATCCCAGGGGTGGGGATCTATGGCACCAACGAAGGCGTCAGGCATTTTATTATGCTGAAGCCTCGCTATCATAGCAGCTGGAACTATTCCAATTCAAGACCAAATCATTTGAGTGCTACACCTTTGGGAAATCCAGATCCTCCATTCTTTTCTCCCCGCATTATCACAAAACCGGTTACCTTGTTGCTAATTCCCCCTTATTTGAACCAGAAACAAGAGATTGCTTATGAAAAACAGAGGACACATGCTGATCGTAGGTTGTGGCTATATCGGAAAGATGCTGGGTAGCGCCCTCGTTGCCAAAGGGCGCACCGTTTCGGGTCTTGTCTCCTCGGCGGCCAGCGCCACGTTTGTGGAAAACATCGGCCTTCTGCCTACCATCGCAGATCTCGATAGTGACCTGACGGGCATTTCTCTCGAAAACCTGTGCGAAGTTTTTTACCTGGTTCCCCCACCCTCTGAAGGAACCGAAGACCCGCGCCTGGGCCGGTTTTTGGCTCACCTCGAAAGCCATGGCTGCGCCCCTCGCTTTTTGTATATGAGTACCACCGGTGTTTACGGTCAATGTGATGGTGCCTGGATTGATGAAACCCAGGCCATAAATCCTCTAACTGATCGCGCTAAACGCCGAGTGGATGCAGAAAAAAGATTGAATGAATGGAGCCAAAAATCAGGATCTGAAACAGTGGTTTTGAGGGTGGCTGGCATATACGGACCCGAGCGTCTGCCCATAGCCTATCTGCAAAGTGGCGCTCCTGTTTTGAGAGCAGCCGACGCGCCTTTCAGTAACCGAATCCAGGCCCATGATCTCGTCAATATCTGCACGGCTGCCATGGACAGAGGAAGCGCTGGCGCAACCTACAATGTGGCCGATGGTTCTCCTGGATCCATGACGGAATATTTTTTCAAATGCGCCGATTATCTGGGACTGCCCCGCCCCCCGGAAATAGATTTTCCAACCGCCAGACAAACGATGTCTCCGGCACTGTTGAGTTATCTGAAGGAGAATCGACGCATCCGTGTGACCAAGCTTTTGACAGAACTGAATATTACTCTGGCCTACCCGGATTTGGATGCTGGGCTTAGATTTCATCCGGCGGCATGTTCGAATCCCCCAGGGGCATAACCCGGGCGCGGGTTTCTTTCAATACAGCAATACGTGGTTTATCTATGGAGCGCTTGATTAACGTTTTGAAGCCACTCAGATCGAAAGCGGTTCCAGACCAAACTTCCTTTAGCATCACCACATAAGGGTTGGAACTCACTGGGTGTGATAGTTTCAGTTTTTCCACTTGCAAATATTCCATGGCAATAGATTGCCCAATGCGCATTTGTTTTTCCGAGAGGTTTTCGATCACAATAGCCTGGGCTGGTGTCTTTTCCTCTTTAGATTTTTCCGTGTTTTTTAAAGCCGCTTCTACCGGTGCCAGCAGGGCTTCCATATGGCTTATTTTTTCAAGATATAAATCGATTTGGTCTTGTAGTGTATAGTCTATTCCCACAACCAGAAGAGTTTTGGTTCCACTGGGCCCTCCGGCCGTTTCCACTCGAATGCCCTGCATGGACGTGATGGTTTTGCCAATAATTCGTCCTTTGGGGACTAGAACATAACCCAGGGAGCGGACAACGGAATGAGAAATCTGGGCAACCACAATAACATTTCCGCCCGCAGAAACATGAGCATCTCGAATGTACTTGGCTTCAACTTTACCACCGACTTCAATGCGGTGCTCATCATCACCAATGATTCCACCAGCCACGGTCAAATCACCACCGCATTTCACATCACTGGGCTCCATCAGGCCTTTGACGATGATATCACCGTCAACTTCCACCTTGCATCCTTCACGGACATCACCATCCACAGTGAGGGATCCAGTGTGGTAAATATTACCACTTTTGAGATCGATGTTTCCATGAACGGCGAACACTTCATCCACATTGACTGTGTTGTCTTTGAAGCTGACCCGGCCATCGAGTTCGGAGTAATAACTGGCAAGGTTATCCTGCAATACTTCCGAGACACCTTTACCACATCGCAGGGTTGCTTTTTCGGCCTTATCTACGGGGACGGGGTTTCCGAAAACGTCAACTCCCGGTGACCCGTCCATGGCCTCGGCCCTTCTGGCCAGGAGTTCATTCCGCCTGACTGAACATTTGGAAACCTTTTCACGAAAATCGATGGCATCGGTGTCTTTGTCGATGACCCAACCTTCTTCAAAAAATTGGCGGGTCCATTGGATAGTTCCGTGCACTGGCTGGACAGCTTTGGTGCCACAAAGAAAAGCCCAGCCTTTCAGGTTTTCGTCAGGTTCGGCTGATTTTAGGATCAATTCTCTGAGGGTCTCGGCAGGAGGGATTTCAGGCAGTTCAAGGGCTTCAAGGTTTTTAATAATATCTATGACCACGGTATCAATGTTGGAATATGGGTTTGAACAATCGAGCAAGACCTCGGTTCGGTCGTGTGACAAATAGACTTTAAATTCCACAGCACTGTCAGGGGTGTTGTCAGGCTTTTTAGAATCGTCCAATTTGCAAACTCCAGAAGGGGAAAAACCAGATTTCATATTTTTTTAATTTTACCACGGAGAATTGTTCATTGTCCATGGAGCAAAAACAATTTTCACGATGGTCCTGCACCTTGCTTGAGCAGGAAGCAAGACCATCCAATATCCGATTACCCCCAACCGAATATCTTAGGGACACGTGGCACCGGAACCCTGAGCCAAACGGCCCACATCCGTTAGGTTCAAAACACCGTCATTGGAAAAATCAGCGCAGAAGCTGTATTCACCATAGAAGAGGCCGGAGAAGGTACCGACATCAGCCAGATTCACCGCGCCATCGCCATTCATGTCTGCACTGTTGAAGTGCATGGCCAAAGGGCCTTGGTTCAAGGACAGACCGCTGATCACGACCTGAGTGAAATCTTCGCTACATCCACCAGCATTCAGGGGATTTACCCATGAAGTTTCACCAAATTCGTTGGTGGGGAAGTCAGGAGAGCTACCCGCGGTACAAGGAACCATGCCATCGTCAACAGATTCCAACCACATATCTTCCGCAGGGTATCCCGGAATCGGAATGCCATATCCATCGAGAACAACAAGAGAAATCGTCGCGTCAATGACAGTACCATCCATGTAAATCTGGGCTTCGGAAAAGGCGCTGCCTCCAGCGTTGGGCAAGTTGAACAGAGTTACGGAATAAGAACCGACTTCATCCATGGTGGCAATGGAATTGGTGAGATCAACAATGCCAGCAGTGGCCATCGCCGCGCTGCAAAGAATCAAAACACAAACAACAAGACTCATGATTTTCTGAAGACCCATGATGTTCCCTCCAAACAAGGTAAGTACAAACGAGGGCGGCTAACCCAGGCGAAATGATGATAACTGTGTGGAGCTCCCCATCTCACTCACATAGCATCACTTGGTCAATGTAGATTACCAAAATCTAAGAGGAAAGTAAACCTGCCTCACTCTCAATCCCGGCCAACGGCAGGCTCACCGTAAACGAAGCGCCCTCACCGACCTCACTCGACACAGCAATGCGTCCCCCATGTTTCTGGACAATACCGTGGGAAACCGACAGGCCTAATCCTGTACCCTTGCCAATGGCTTTGGTCGTAAAGAAGGGATCGAAAAGTTTACTCAGATTATCACTGGAGATTCCGTGGCCGGTATCACTGATTCGCACATGAATTTCCTCATGGCTGGACCAGGTTTCGATAGTGATCTCGCCTTTGTCCTCGATGGCATGGCCGGCGTTGACCAACAAATTCATAAACACTTGGTTCAGCCGCCCCGGATGGCAGCAGAGATCAGGTATATCACCGTATTTTTTATTCACCGTGCATTTGTACTTCAGTTGGTTCCAAACAATGTTCAACGTCGATTCCAGCCCTAAATTGAGATCAACTGGTTGGACCTGAGAATCGTCAAGACGGGCAAAGGTTCGGAGGTTTTGTACGATTTCCTGAATGCGTTTGGTGCCGTCAAGGGACTCGGCAAGCAGTTGGTGGGTGTCTTCAAGGATGAAACCCAAGTCCTCTTCATCTTTAAATTTGGTGATCTCTTCAACCAAATTGCGGTGCTTGGCATCGGCTTCCTTATCAAGACGATCCACAAGTCCCTGATAAGAATCGAGCAACTGCTGAATGGTATTCATATTTTCGGCCATGGTCCCTAGGTTGCTCATGACAAAGCCGACCGGATTATTGATTTCGTGAGCCACACCAGCAGCGAGCTGCCCAATGGAAGCTAGCTTTTCCGATTGAACCAGCTGGTCCTGGCTAGCCAGAAGCTTGGCGTTTGCCTTCTCCAGAGAAATGGTGCGTTCTTCCAAATTCTGTTCCAGTCGGCGCCTCTCCGTGATATCCAGGTAGATTCCGAGAATGCCAATCACTTCCCCCGCCTCGTCCTTCAAGGGAACTTTGCTGGTGAGCACGGACATGGTATTTCCATCCGCTTGCTCCTGGGTCTCTTCAATGTTCAGCATGGGCGAATCGTTGTCCATGACTTGACTGTCGCACCGGCGATAACTATCGGCCTCCTCTTTTGTCCAAGCCATTTCGTAGTCTGACTTTCCGACGATGTCGCTCGGTGAATCAAGCCCCCCGGCTTCGGAAAATTGAGCATTGCAACCCTGATATATAGAATCCATATCTTTCCAAAAAACAAAATGCGGAATGGTGGCAATGACGTTTTTGGTAACTTCCACTTGCTCTTGAAGACGCACTTCGAGCTGCTTTCGCCCTATGGAAAAGCGAATCATACGGCATAACAATTCTTGTGTGAAATCACGTTTGTGAAGGACGTCTTGAACTCCGAATTGCATGCACTGCATGGCTAACTCTGAATTCTCAGAGCCAGTCAGCACTATGATCGGAAGCCGGTTTCGAGTGGCGCTTCGCAAGGCCTTTACAGTCTCTACGCCCAAGGAATCGGGCAGCATCATATCAGCCAGCAAGAGTTCGAAATCTTCTTCTGCAAGGAGGGTTTCGGCTTCCGTCAAGCTACCAGCCAAGCGGCACAAGTAGTCCGAAAGGTGGCAATTTTCGAGTGCATGCAAAATTGAATGGCGAATTTCTTCGTCGTTTTCGACTATAAGAACGCGGATCGTTGGTCGGGTCACAATTCAATCCCCTCAAAGTGTGATAAAATCGGGCATTGAATTTAATATCGACAGATCTCTCAAACTCTGTAGGAATAACGGTAGACAGCGTTTTAATCGCCTGAAAGAGAAATGACAAAGTCTACGGCCTGGAAGCCCTGATCTGGCCACATAATGGAATCCCGACGAGCAACCCTCCCATCCTCAGTGACAAGATGAAGATTGATCAGACGCTGGATAGGTCGCGTATCGATAGGGTTGCCTTCTTCATCAGTGGTATCAATCTCAGTGCCAAACCCGAGGCACTCATCACTCAGCTTAAACCCACCTTCGGCATTGGTCAGGCCGTGATTTCGGCAATCTTCAAGATCCCATTCGGAATAAAAATGAATCAGAACCAAGTCTCTACTGAACATGGTGTCCGCCAACGTCACCTGGAAGGAGAAAAGGCCTTCCTCAACTCGCTGATTC
This sequence comes from Candidatus Krumholzibacteriia bacterium, assembly GCA_016744705.1. GTDB lineage: Bacteria > Krumholzibacteriota > Krumholzibacteriia > LZORAL124-64-63 > LZORAL124-64-63 > LZORAL124-64-63. The sequence continues at coordinate 19,350 of JADGDU010000030.1, read as the reverse complement.
TCATCGTCCAACCCATTCCAGTATGGATTCAAATTATCGCTGCAATCACCATCGCAAAGATCTCTTACTTGCTGTCCACAGGGATCCAGAATCAACGCACTCTCCACTGTGTCCCCTGGCGGTAGATCAAAACTTGTCGATGGCCCTTTTTTCGGTTGCAGCACATCCTCAAAAGAAGGTCGGAAACTGACCATTAGGGCGGCTCCTGAGATAGGCGTTCCATCGGAATACTTCACTGACCCTTTAAGATAGGCCGGGCTCGTCTCAGGACTGGTGTTGTCAGAGCATCCCACGAAAATCCAGGTTCCCAGAAGCAGGACCAGGGTGAGGCTTGCCATTAGACGGATTGAATTCATGATTTCCCCCTTAAATTTCTTACCCGAGGATTATTTCACAAGGGTCACCTTTTGTATACGTTTTGAATCGCTGGTCTTCAGACTGCAGAAATAGTTTCCGGAAGGCACCGAGCGTCCAGCCGAGTCTTTGCCGTTCCAAACCACATCATGATTCCCAGAGCTTTGAAATCCTTCAGATAACACTGCGATCAATTCACCACGGTGGTTGAATATCTTCAAACTGGCCGTATCGTCATGGGGCAGAAAATAGGATATAGTTGTGGAAGGATTGAAGGGATTGGGGTAACAAGGCTCAAGGGACGTGGCACTGGGCGTGCGATCCCCAACTCCCACGGTTTCGTCCCAACCGGATAAACGAGCCATCATCCACCAGAATGCTTTCCCCTTACGATAGCAGTTATAACAATGGGAATGGGCGCAGGATCCGCAATCTGGACAATCATGGGTTTGGCACCAGGTATCGCACCAATGGCAGCCATCACTTTCATTGGGATAATATTCATCCTCAGGATCATAGCTTTCAATGTCGGCAAAATCGAAAAGTACTTTGTTGTTATCCAGGCAATATTGACGAATCTGATTGTTCCGCGCGTAGAGGTTCCCATCGGGTCCCCCGCCATCAAGATGACCTGTCATATAAATAAAAATCACCGCGGGATAATCAGCTTCAAGCAGGGAAAGGGCTTCCAGATAAATGTTGATGCCGTCCTCTGTGTTGTCGCTGGCGCCACCACACCAGGACCATAAGACACAATTGACATCGGTATTGTCATCTAAATAGGAACGTGTGGGAGCCACCCAGCTTGTATCTCCATTGTGGCCTAAATCATCACTGATTTCGTGCATGGTGACGTTGGCAAATAGCGAATGGTTTTCGTCCTCCAGCATCGCAAGCCCCGACGGGATCTGGCTGCCGTGAGAAGTGTGTCCATAAAAAAACCGGTAGTCATTGCGAATTTCTTCAAAGAGATTTTCAGGGATACTAGAGAAATCATTAGCGGCATGGTGATCTGCAATGAGCGGTGTGCCAAATGCGAAAGCGCTATGGGCCACAAGAAGAAACACTAGGCTGAAAAGAGCTTTGGTGCGGAACATGTAGTCCTCCTATTTTTGATCATAAGAATAACATATTCCAGGAATGAAAGAAACATTCCATCATATCAGAAATCAGCCAGGCAGATAACGCGTGACCAGATCCTTGTACTGTCCAACCTGTGATTGGACCCAAGCTTTGTCGTGGTCCAATTCTGCCGCCAATATCTTTGCCACCTCTTCGGATATTTCAGCACTGGCCCGGGCGTCCAGCAGAATGCACCGGGTGCGGCGGGCCAAAACATCTTCCACAGTCTGGGCCATCTCTTCACGGGCAGCCCAGGCAACCATAGCCCGGGTGATAGGCAGGTCCTCATGCAGCTTCTGGCCCAGTTTCGGTTCGGCATCGATCATGGCTTCGATCTTGTAGGCATCCACTCCGTAGTGCGCCAGTAATCCGAAAACCGGTGAATTGCGCTCCCACCCATGCACCGCCAGGTTTTTGGTTTGTGAAGGAACGTAATCCAGTTGCGCTATGGTCAGGGCTTGGTCGATGGTCTCCTCTCCCATCAGGCGGTAGGTCGTCCATTTGCCTCCTGTGATGGTCACCAATCCAGATGAGGAGATGAGGATCTGATGTTCCCGGGACAGTTCGGCAGTATTCTCGGCCGACTCCTCCATAACCAATGGACGCAGGCCAGCAAAGATGCTCTTTATATCTGCCAATGTTGGGTCATGAGTCAGATACTTCGCCGCATGTGAGAGAATAAAAGAGATTTCATCGGGCTCAGCCACCGGTTCCAAATCCAGAGTCTTGACGGCAGTGTCCGTTGTGCCGATAACAACTTTGTCCAGCCAGGGAATGGCAAAAAGCACCCGGCCATCATCCGTATGGGGCACCATGATGGCCGTTTCGCCCCCGAGAAATGATCCATCAAGAACAACATGCACCCCGCGGCTGGCCTTCATGATGGGCTTGCAAGCCGGATCATCCAAACGACGCACCGTATCGGTGAAAGGTCCGGTGGCATTGATCACGCAGCGCGCCTGAACTTTGAAGTTCTCACCGGACAGGGTGTCGCGTGCGACCACTCCATCCACCGCGCCACCGGTCTGGCTGATTTCATGAACGCCCATATAATTGATGACCGTGGCCCCTTCATCAGCGGCCGTTTGGGCCAGGTTGATCACCAGGCGCGCATCATCAAACTGGCCGTCATGATACTGCACTCCGCCGCGCAAACCCTGGGTTTCGATCTGGGGTATTTTTTTGACAGTCTCGGTGGGTGAGAGATTGACCGAAGTACCAAATCCATGCTTACCGGCCAGTGCATCGTACACTTTCATCCCGACGCCATAGAACGGTCCTTCCCACCAATCGTAAGTGGGTACGATAAAGGGAAGATCATGCACAAGGTGCGGGGCGTTTTGCCGCAAAATCGTCCGCTCGCGCAGAGCTTCCAGGACCAAGGAGACGTTGCCCTGTTGGAGATACCGAACCCCGCCATGGATCAATTTCGTGCTACGGCTCGAAGTTCCCTTGCCTAAATCATATTTCTCCAGAAGCAGGGTGCTGTAGCCCCTTGAGGCAGCTTCCACGGCAACTCCCAGGCCTGTGGCGCCACCCCCGATGACGACGAAATCCCAGATTTTGGGATTGTGCCTGAGATCTCTCAAAGCTTGAGTGCGGTTCAGACGAGTCTCTTTTTCCGGAATCTGTTCGGGCAGATAATGCGGGCTGGGAACCAGCGAGGATGGTTCACTTTCGTTGACCGAAAGGGCTGATGCTCCCTTAGCATCTTCCCGCTTCATCAGAAGACCCTTCAAGAAACGTTTGCTCCGATGCAGCCAGCCTTCTGGGCAAATCAGTCCAAAATCTCCAACTATTTCAGCCAGCGCCTGGGTTCGCAAATAACCATAGATTTTGTGAGGGTTCCGGTTCCTGCGATAGACGTAATCATTGACCACTTGCACGTCAACTGGTTTGACGCCGGCGGCATTGGCTACAAAATCGTCTGCGATGTTGAAATCAAATGCCACATAGTCCTCTATGTCCGCAAGATTGTACCAGGCTTGACCAATGTTGTCAGGGATCTGCATAGCCCGCATCCGAGAGTCTGCTCCACCACGCTCGGCGGCCATCCGCCCCAGTACCACCGGGAAGCCCAGCGGCGAACCAATGGTCACCAAGGTATCCACCTGCAGGTGCGGATTCAGATCCAGGACGTCAAAGGCAACAATGGATCCCATGGAATGGGCAATCAAGAGGATGCGGTCCCCTTGGTGTTTTTCGAGCACGGACGTCAAACGGCGGCGAATCTTGTCCCGATCTGCCTCGGTCACACCATCGGTAATCGGCTCAGTGGAATAGTAGGAATCCAGATCTTTGAAGTACCGGCGTATAAGGCTATCGGTCACCGACTGGTAGTTAATGGTGAAATCTTCATTTAATAATATTCGACTGAATTTTTCTTCAAGGAAGGCAACAATTCGTCTTTTCAAACCACGAGAACTGGGTGGGGTAGCCTGTCTGCTTGGGATATAAGGTTCAGCCAGAAAAAGAGGGCTGCGCAGGTCAGAAATTTCCGGATCCAAAGGAGCCGAGTGCAAAATATCCGCCCAATAAACCAATTCAAATTCGAACTCGTTCAACTCTATCTGCGAACGTTTGACACCTTCACGAATAGATTGCATCCACCACGAACGCAATACATGTGCCGGTGGTTTTCCGCCCAGGCCGTGAATCCCGATAACGACGTTTTTCATCGTGACCTACTCCAGAAATAATGGACAAGCATTTAGCACAAACTCTAAAATGGCATGCTTTGCCCACAATCTCAACAGTCATCCGGGAAACAACGGCCCAGTTAGAATCATTTCTCCATCCCAATGGCGATGGCGATCTTCAGGACTTAACCACCGCAGTTGGGATTATGGCCTTCAGTACCATGATCACAAAGGTTATTCCCTTGTTTCAATTCATCACGCAGGTAGCTCTCTATCAACGAACGAGGTTCCTCTTCGCTTACGCCCATGTGGACTTCAATGTTGTTTTCTTTGAACAGATTCTGGGCCATAACACCCATGCCGCCAGCGAGGATAACATTCACGCCTTTATCGGCCAGGAACTTCGGATATGTCCCGGGTTGGTGAGCTGGTGGTTCCATGAATGTTACCTCGCCCAACTGATCGCCGTCAGCCTCCACCACTGCAAAACTCTGGCAGTGGCCAAAATGAGCACAGGCTTTCCCGCCCGCAGTTGGAATCGCAAAAGTTCGTTTCATTTTTCATCTCCTGGTTTTTGTACCAACCAAAATACTGCGCTCGTCATCATCCGTCCGCAGTTGATTCTTTCCCGTCCCTACAATCCATGCCCCTACCCTTTTCGAGTTCGGTGGTGTTTGGCACAACACCGGCCATGTCCGAATCCGCCAGCAAGATTAATCAGTTTCGACGACCCACAACCCGGGCATTGTTTTGTGTCCGCATCCAGAGCGATGTTCACCAGATGGTCACAATCTTCACAACGTATCAGGTTGCGTTCGAAATGGACTTCGCCCCCATCTATGCGCAGGTGCTTGCCCTCGATCAGGAACTGAGACACTTTTCGCCGGGATTTTTCCACGAGGCGGGAGAATGTGGACCGGGAAATCCCCATCTCTGCGGCCGATTCGTTGTGATCCAGGCCTTGGTAATCCGCTAAGCGGATGGCCTCGAATTCATCCAGTGTCAAAGCGATCTCTGTCAGAACATTGCCTCTTACCCCGGTGGGTTTGAACCGATCAAACAACGGGGGGTGGCATACAGATCGCTTTTTTTGCGGCCGGGGCATCGCCTCTCCTTAAAATTGTATCACCTCAATATTATGCACTTATGTGCATAATCACAAGGACTGATTTCGGGGTGAAACGGCCCATGAGTGAAGTTCCCTAACGTCCCTTGAACAGCCGCCCGATGGCGTCCTTGTAGTGCTCTTGAATAACCTTGCGTTTGAGTTTCAAGGTAGGCGTAATTTCACCTTTATTGAGACTAAACCCATCTTCCAAAAGGTGGAAGCGGCGGATGCGTTCGAATCCCGCAAGGTTGGCCGATTGCCTGTCGATACGCTCCCGGATGAACTCCACCACACGATGATGACGCAACAACTCAGCCCGATCGCCAAAACGGATTTGTTGTTCCTTGGCCCATTCCTCCAAAGCCTCGAAGCTGGGCGTGACCAAGGCAGCCAAATATTTTTGACCCTCGCCCACCACGGCGATCTGCTCGATGTAGTGGTCTTTGCCCACCATCATTTCGATGGCAGCCGGAGCGACATTTTTACCGCCGCTGGTGACAATGATCTCCTTGAGCCGGTCGGTGACTCGTAAAAATCCGTCGGGATCGAGGGAGCCAATATCCCCGGTTTTGAACCAACCATCCTCGGTGAACGCCGCAGCGGTAGCCTCGGGTTTATTCCAATACCCCAACATGACGTTGGGACCGCGCACCTGGATTTCTTCATCCTTACCAATGCGAACCTCGACCTCAGACAACGGACGGCCCACTGTTCCCAGGCGCAATCCTTCCGGGAAGTTGCAAGTGACGGTGGGCGAGGTCTCGGTCAGGCCATAGCCCTGACACACCAGCACACCAGCCGACAGGAATGTTTCCTCAATTTCCTTGGCCAAGGGCGCCCCTCCAGCAGCGAAAAAGTTCTTATGACCCCCAACCACAGCCCGGACTTTCCGCAATACCAAACCTTCGGCCACCACGTGCTGCAACTTCAGCCATGGCGAAATGAAACGCCCTGCCAAACGCCTGGTGTGGAAATTTAGTCCCACGGCCATGGACCATTGGAAAAGGCGCCGGCGGGACGCACTGCCTCGCTCGACCCGGTCGTACATGGTGGCGTGGATCTTCTCATACAGGCGCGGCACACCCGTCATCACAGTGGGTTTGACGGAGGTCAGTGCTGACATCACGCGTTTGGGATTATCCAGGTAGCAATTGATGGCGCCCAAATGGAAGACGTAGTATGTCCAGGTCCGTTCGAAAATGTGGCTCAGGGGTAAGAAGCAGAGGGAACGATCATCGGAGCCAATGGTGAACCGCTTGGAAAGGCCGCGGAACTGATGAAAAATATTGGCATGGCAGAGCATGACGCCCTTGGGTTCGCCAGTGGTTCCGCTGGTGTAAACGATGGTGGCCAAATCACCGGGTTGGCTGGCTTCCTGGCGGCGAGCCAGTTCACCATCGCCACCAAGAGTTTCTCCCGCTTCAGCCCAATCGGCAAAACTCAGATAGCCCTCGGCCGGACTGGTGGATTCATCGTCGAAGACCAAAACCAAGTTGAGTTGGGGAAGCCGCTGGTGAGCCTCACGCACTGTGGCCAATTCCTGGTTACTGCCCACGAAGAGAGTTTGCAAACCGGAATCCTGAACGATTTCTACCAATTGGGTGGCCGTGCTGCTGGGGTAGATAGGCACCACCACACCCCCGGCGCGCAGAATACCAAAGTCAACCAGGGACCAGGCCGGTCGATTCCCGGAAATAATTCCCACTCGATCGCCTTGGGCCAGGCCCGACTCCAACAAACCACGAGCAATGGCCTGAATGGAATTGTTCATAGCCCCGTAAGATATTTCACGCCATTGGCCAGACGAACGGAAACGCATAGCTGGATGGTCGCCCCTTTGCGCAGCGTGGGCAGCAATCATGGCAGGCAAATTCTCGTGCACGATAGTCCTTTCAGGTAAATTATTGTTTGCCTTCAAGTATAGTACGCTGCCCCCCGGCCATCAAAATCAAGACCGTTTCAAATGCCATAAATTTTGATCACCCACCCCTTTACTTCCCTCTCACAAGCGGCATCCGGAGTTTCTCGCCTTTCATTCACGAGGTTTGACTTGCATTGAGTGCCTGCTATTGTTTGAGAGTCCCAATCAGATATCCAAAAGGAGAGCGTTATGATGGAAGTAGCATTCGAGTGCATCCCTTGCACCATCCAGAGTTGTTTGCGTTTGATGGACGAAGGATGTGTTGAGGAATCATTGAAGGAGGACATGCTGAGGCAAGCTCTCCAATTTCTGGCTACAGCCGACTGGCACCAATCACCTCCTTCTCTGGCCCGGGATCTCCACGCCCAACTGCGCCTTTCCGCAGCAGATGCAGATCCCTATCGGGAAATCAAACACCGCAGCAATCAGGCCATGCTCGAGTACGCCAGCAAATTGAAAATTCAATTGGCCCAGGCCGAAGACCCATTCACCATGGCCGTGCGGTTGGCCGTGGCAGGAAACGTCATCGACTTCGGAGCCCGCCACTTGTTTGACCCTGCTTCCTCCATCCAGCGCGTCCTGAAAGCCGACCTGGCTGTGGATGACAGCAAGCAGTTGGGCGCCGATTTGGCCGCCGCACTATCGGTCCTGTATATTGGGGACAACGCTGGGGAGATCGTGCTCGACAGTCTCTTTCTGGAGACCCTGGCCCATCCCGCGATGACTTTTGTTGTGCGAGGCGGCCCAGTGATCAATGACATCACCATTGCCGATGCAGAATTAGCGGGTATTCCAGACATGGCCAAGGTGATCACCACGGGAGACGATGCACCGGGAGTTATTCTCGAGCGCACTTCCCCGGAATTCCGCGCAGCCTTCAACGATGCGGATGTGGTCATTGCCAAAGGCCAGGGCAATCTCGAGGGCTTGTTGGATGGTCCCCGTGATGTGTATTTTTTGCTGACTGTAAAATGCGAGCGCATTGCCCAACATCTGGAAGTCCCTGTCGGCGGGTTTGTGGTCTGGAAATATCAAGCAGGCACGCGGGCAACGGAAACCAACAAATATTGAATTGGGTTATTCCGGGACGGTACCGGGTCTATTCAGTGGGATATAATTTGGGAGTATAGAATGATCCAGACTATTGATCTTTTTGGTGTCGGAGTGTTTGCCATTTCGGGTGCCCTTGTGGCGGGCCGTAAGCAAATGGATCTATTTGGGGTGGTGGTACTGGCCATAATTACAGGCATAGGTGGTGGCACCTTGCGCGACTTGTTGCTGGATGTGCCTGTGTTCTGGATCCACCAACCGATTTACATTGCCGTCGGCATGGGGACAGCCCTGATCACCGTGGCCTTGGCTCGCTTCTGGACCATCGGCCGACTGCCTTTACTGTTGGCCGATGCTGTTGGGCTGGCTTTCTTCTGTGTTCTGGGGGCCGCCAAAGCGATGCAAGCCGGGGCCAGTCCGGGGATCATCACCCTGATGGGTGTGATGACAGGAATCGTCGGTGGGGTCATTCGGGATCTCCTATCCGGAGATGTTCCCCTGGTCCTGCGTCACGATCTATATGCCACCTGCGCCGTGCTGGGTGCCGGCATTTTTGAGATTCTAATGACCGTAGGCGCCCCCGTGCAAGTTGCGGTTTGGGCTGGTCTTATATCGGCTTTAATTCTGCGTTTGGCTGCTATTAAATGGCATCTGGGTTTGCCCGTTGTGGCTTTCGGAAACCAGGACAAATAAGCTTATTTAAGTAAAACAACCCTCTGAACCTCAACCTTTCCATCCATTCTCAAATGAGCCAAATAAATACCGCTGGATAAATTCCGGGGTTTCCATGTTATGTCATGGTTGCCGGCATCAAGAACCTCATGAAATATGGTTTCCACTTTTCGTCCTCGAATATCGAAGACCGTCAAATCGGCCAAGCCGCCTTGGGGAGCTTCAAAACTGAAAGTGGTGATGGGGTTGAAGGGGTTGGGTGCCACGGAAAAATGCCAGTCATTCCTCAGTTGGGGAACGCTGGTACTACCCACGGGAAAGATCTTTCTAAAAAGACCCTGACTGGCTGTACCCACCAGAAGGTGGTTTGAGTGGTACTCAAAATCAGCAATTTGAACGTCGCCAAGATTGGCGCCCCAGTCCTCCCATATCCAGGTTGAATTCTCTTCCATTTCTGCACCCAGCAAGGTTCCTGATTCGGTCAAAACACATATCCTCTGATAGGTTTCCGAAGCCACGTGCATGACCTTCTGACACGGCTGCGTGAGAATCAATTGCCAGAGTCCGTCGGTTTCAGTCTTGAGATACAGGCCTGCCTCGGTGGTGGCTAAGATGTATTCGCAGGAGGAATCTCGGGATTTGGGCAAACTCGACACGCAAGAAGGGCTAATGAGGATTGTAATGGCCTCGCCTCCAGGCAAATCTTCATGGGCCGGCTCAAATGTTTCTCCGTTGTCGGTGGTAGACTGCAGGGGGCCGTCCCCCGCCAGCACGGTTTGAGCTACGATTTCACGGTCAAGCACAGTGATGGTAGAGGAAAAAGAATTGGGTTTGGAAAAACCATGTCCAGTGATCTCGGTCCACAGCTCACCGCCACTGCCGGATTTGAATACCTTGCCGGTTTCCGTATCCCCTGGTACGCACGCCCAGACCCGATAGTCGCCAAAGTAATCTGTGTGATCGATTTGGGACACCGCACCGGGCAGATCGCCAAGGCTCACTTCAGAAGCTCCATCGGAGATCTGGGTGATGACAAGGGCCCCCCGATTTTCCGGGTCCAACCGACCAGTGATCAGGATGTCAGAATACATAGGAGCACGACCGAACGCGGTCACCGGCCAACCGGCAGGTCCCACGTTGGCAAAATCAAGCCAGTTCCCCGTCTCGGAATCCAGAATATGCAAACCGTCCATGGCCCCCACGACAACATATTGACTGTTGTGTCCAACAACCTGGATTGGGCATCCCTCAAGCCCCAGGAAAACCCATTCAGGCGCAGGGGGATCAAGAGTCCAACCTGTCACCGGGTGGACCATCAGCAATACTGTAAAAGTCAAAATGCTCAACAAAGAAAAGTTTCGTCGCTTCATTACGATTCCCTCCCAAATTGCCCACGGGGAAGAAGCCCAAGGGCCGACCTCCGTCCCCACGGAAAATCGACAGGCCCTATCCTACCACGCCAGGATTAGGCCGTGTGTGAAATGTTAGCGCCCGTACAACCAGTACTCCCGCCTCGCCGATGCCATGACCTCCTCTTTGCGAAGAATCTAAAACCAAGATAAATTGGATCTAGTATTTTATCCTGCCGCGCCTTCCAAGGGGATTGACATGAAACTCGCATCCATCCTACTGCTTTGCTTTCTTTTTCTCTTCAGTATGGCCTTAGCCGCAGAATTTCCCACTCACACCCCCAATGGCATTCTCATCGATCGTGTCCTTCCACTGGCTCATATCGAAGATCTCGACGGAAGTCAGGATACCCCGGCAGTTGGTTTTTCCCGCTGGCAACAAGCTTTGCATGAATTGAGTCGCTCGGCGGAATCACCTTTGGGCTGGCCTTCAGGAAGGGAATTGGCCCAACGCGCTAAACAATCTCCTAAAATGAATCTGGCGGTACTGTGGGCACGGTATGACCAGCTGGATACTCAGAATGAAACAACATCCTCCCTGGCTTTTGCCTTCACCGGCCTAAAAATGGAATCTCACCACGGCCAGGACTTGGTTTTCCATCTGCCAGCCTCCAGCATTTTTAAATCGGCCCCGGGCCAAATCAAACACTGGCTTTTTGATGCCGATGACGGCCAGGGATGGCGCCCCTTGCTTCTTGGCCAGGACCTACCCGTATCGTACTCCAGCATTGGCCTCAAAACCATGCGCCTGCAGGCTGTGTTAACTGATAGCACGCACTTACACGCCACCGCCATTTTAGACGTCAAAGCTTTGGTGACACCCCAACCAACAGAGACCTGGTCCATCACTGCCAGTGAAGTTTATGATGGTATCGCAGGGTCCGGGCAGGCCTATGTTTATCTCGCAGACGGTCACAGCCAGCTGACCAATCCGGTGGTGGTGGTCGAAGGCTTCGACCTGGACAACAGCATGGATTGGCCCGTGCTCTACGCTTTGCTCAACCAGGAAAACATGTTGGATGATTTGCGCGCCCAGGGCTTCGATGCCGTGGTCCTCGATTTCACGGAAGCCACCTCCCCCATCCAGCGCAATGCTTTTGTCCTGACGGAATTGTTGCAAAGGGTGCAAACCGCCACCGACGGGGAGACGTCCGTGGCCCTGATCGGCGCCAGCATGGGCGGGCTCGTTTCCCGCTACGGATTGACCTGGATGGAAAACCAAGGACAGGAACACCACGTACGCACCTTCATCAGTTTCGATTCACCCCAAAACGGAGCCAACATTCCTTTGGGCCTGCAGCATTGGCTGAATTTTTTCCGCGATGAATCGGCAGACGCCTTGTATCTGCTGTCGCGACTTAGCCAGCCCGCCGCCCTTCAGATGCTCATGTATCATTACTCCCATTCACCTCAGAACTCACCTGGTCCCCATTCTCTTTATCAATCATTCCGTGATGATCTGGCCAATCTGGGCAACTGGCCTGAGCTGCCCCGCTTGGTTGGAGTGGCCAACGGCAGTGGCCAAAGTATCGGACAAGGTTTTGACGCCGGGGAAAAGATCATCCACTACGAATACCGCAGCCTTCTGGTAGATATCAACGGCAATGTGTGGGCTGTGCCCCAGAACAACTCTCAGCTAATATTCCAAGGCCTCATCGACGTCATCTGGCCACTTCCCGACACCCAGCAGGATGTCTCGGTCAATGCTGCTCTGCCCTGGGACAACGCTCCTGGTGGGACCCGAGGTTCCATGGCTCAGATGGGCGATACCCAGGCCCCATATGGTGACATCGTTGCGCTGCACGATAACCACTGCTTCATTCCCACAATCAGCGCCCTGGCTCTTGATGTGCTCGATCCTTTTTTCGAGGTTGCCAGCACTCCAGACTTACTCGGCATGACCCCTTTCGATGCTGTTTATTATCCCGCTGAAAACCAGGGGCATATTTTTATATCCCCTGAAAGCAAATCTTTCCTGATGGATGAAATTCTCAGTAACCCTTCGCCGGTCTCAGACGCCCCTGCGTTGGCAGCCGTTCTGCATCAAGCGACCCCCAATCCATTCAACGCCCAGACCAGACTGGGTTTCAGTCTCCAACAGGAGGCCTTGGTGGATTTGACCATTTATGATCTGGCGGGAAGATTGGTGCGCACTCTTTTGAGTGGCGCTTCCAGGAAGGCGGGAAATCATTCTATTCTTTGGAACGGCATGAGTGATGGCGGGCAGATCCAACCCTCGGGATTGTATTTCTATCGTCTAGTGACTCCGGACCAGGCCCTGGTTGGCTCTATGAGCATGGTGAAGTAAGCGCCATAAAGATCCCAATGGGGCCTTTCAAAAGTCCAAAGCGTTCGAGAGGAATAGCCACTGGCGACAAACAGGATTACTGAACCCCTTAATCGAGGGCATATCCCTCGATCATTTGGCGACGAGGATCAGCAGAGAGAGCCATCCCGCCTCATGCGGACCTTGTTATTTATCCCGGTCGTTCCCGTCCCTCCGACCGTTGTTGTACATCCCCACCAGGCGAATCACTTTGCCATTATCGTCCCGCTCAAACTGGATCCGGAAATAGTCCAGGCCTACGATCATGAAGCGGTCATCACCCATGGGCGTCATAACGTATGGGTCTCGGCCCTTTTTTTGATAGACCATGGTCTCGCCATCCAATTTGATGTGCCGCGGGCCGTATTGACCTATATATTTCTTGAGCTCCTTTGTGCTCAGGCTGACCGGAGACAAGGTAGTCACCAGACCTTCACGGGTCCATGCCAAGGCTGTCTTTTGCATGCGATTGTCGGAATTATTCTCCAGGTTTTCGAGGGCGTGGAGATAGGCCGTATCCTTGGCTTCGGCCTTGGTGCAGGCCAGATGCGGCGCGATACCAGTGCCTTCCCAGTTGGTGCCAGTGATGGGAGTACCTCCTGAGAAGTCCATACGGAAAAATACGCAACAGGTTGCGGAGTTTTCAAAAATAACGATTGGAACAGTAAGAAAGTCGACGGGCACAATTTCGCTCAGGTGGTTTTCCAGAAATGTTTTCCAATTCTGAGTGGGTGGCCCATCCTTCTCATTCGCAAGGACAACCTGGTCACAATCCAGATCCTTATGAGGTGGCCGGTTCTGCAATTCTTTAACGTCGGGCAATTTCGCATGGAGTTCCGAGGATATCGTTTTATGATGAAGTTCCCCATGATCCCCACAGCTCTCGTATTGCGATTGAAGAAGCCGAGCAAGTCTTCACTGTAGTTGCCGAAAGTCTTGAAGACCATGCGCAACATCGCCCAGCCCCTCCAATAGAATCGCTTTTTAGTCACTCAACCAACCGATCAGAAAACCCAGTTTTGGCGTAATCAAAAATCTTAACATTGTCGATAACACCCTGGTTCTGGTTGTGATAATCACCTGAGTAATACCCCATGGAGAAATAGGCCCCAACAAGGTTCCTCATCAACTCTGTCACGGCCTCCTCGGGCGAATAAATGTTACTCAAACCATAATAGACGCCATCAACATAAACCCCATAATTCACCTGGTTATCTACTGTTAATCCGTCCATATCCCAGACAAAAGCCACATGCACCAATTCCCCCGCCTCAAAGGGAACTACTTTTCCTGTCCTGTAGGCAAAATTAGTGTCCCCTCCATAAATGCTAAATTCAAAGCCACCCATTTGCGGATCTGACTCTCGCCAGCGGTACATCAGCTGGAATGGCAGAACCCAGGGTTGCTCATAAACCCCGGACACAAACACTTGATCCGGGGATCCGGTTTCATCAAAATCCCTGGCAGGTTTCCACCAAAATTCAATGGTTCCTTTCAAATGGAAAACAGGGTTAATCTCTTTCCACAGCCCAAAATTTGGTCCCGTATTCGAAGATCCCGAATGAAAACCATGGCCAAATTTTGCCGGTAGAAAACTGATCCCCGTACCATAAACGAAACCATCAGGACCAATTTCACTGTTCTCAATTCCTGCCTGCGAATCCAACTTATTCCACAGAAGTGGAGAGGTATTGAGCGTTACGAGAAGGGGCGTATCCAGGTGAGACCGAAGCTCCGCATTAGAGAATGTTTGGACCACTTCTTCATAGCCTGTTTTGCTAACGGTCAGCTGGTAAATGCTCCTACCATCGACCACTGAGATTCTACTGGTGGAATTTGGAAACGGATAATCGTAAACAACAGACCCGTCGGCTTCAATTTTCAAGTTTGCTCCCGTCAGAACCCAGTTCTGAACGTCCTCTTCATATATGAAGGCCGCAATGAGAAAATCAAAGACCTCAACCTCATCAAAACCAAAGGAGATATATCCAAACTGATCAGGAGTTTGCCCCGCTGTGCTGATAACCTCGGGTACAACATTGTTGACCATGTTGTTTTCGATGGCAAAGGGCCTCGGCAGTGGGTGCTCAACAGCATATTCAAACTCTGAGCCTGAAAGTGGTGTCGCGTAAATGGCGTTGTTGTTTTCATCCAGAACGATAAACTTTGCGAGCTGGTAATTCCCCACTTCCAAACACAAGGGTTCCGAAATCAAATGACCGCTGAAGTTGAAGACGTCCAGTCTCACATCAGTGTGCACCGGTGTGCCGTCGGGTTGCCAAATGGAAATGACAAATTCTCGGGCCTCAAGAATATCGAAAGTGGACTTTGAAAATTGGGTGATTTCCTGGAAGGAAAACTGAACGGTAGCTGTCTTCGGCTCAACTGGCGAAATGCCATCGCTGCAGGAAAATAAAAAAAAGATGAGAACGGGCACTAGGAAGGCAGTTTTACACTTTTTCATTTTGGGGCCTCCGGTTGAGAAGAAAAGTGAGGCGTTTCAAAAAAAAGGAAGCAAATTGATCCCCCTTTCATCGATCCCATGTACAGAAGCTGTGCTTTAATTCCGAATGGTATGTACCGTACCATAAAAGCCCGCATTTGACAACTGACGCTCAATATTGAGTTCTCAAGAGAAAGAACAACTGGTAAGCACACTAACCGTAGCAGGAACCTAAGGGTTTGACTAACCTGTTGCTGGGGGAAGGGCTGGAGTGCTACGTGCAATATATAGGAGATGCTCGCAGCCGAATTCTACTGAATGCAATTCGAACTGTTATGAATATCGGGTGACGGCATCTCGCAGGGGAGAATTATCCCCTCATGATACCTGGAGGTCCGTCCGATGAGAATCCCGCTCATTTCAAAATATCTTTTCCATGTGACCCTTCTTTCTTTCATCCTCGCGGCCCCACTCCCGGCCCAGGCCTGGCTCTCAGTAATACGCCAGGGTCGAGAATCCGAAGATGTTCCCAACACCGATGACCGCTTCGGTCGAACCGTCTGTTCCGGCGATTTTAATGGCGATGGCTTTGATGACCTGGCCACCGCTGCGCCTGACGAATCCAACGGTTTGATCAACTCCGCAGCCCATGGCATGGTCGTCATCAGTCCCGGATCCGAACGAGGTCTCACCACCACCGGAACCCGTTCCTTCAGCGTGGGTGATTTGGGCACCGAGGCTGGCCGTTTTGGTCGAGCCCTGGCCGCAGGCGACTTCAACCAGGATGGCTTCGACGATTTAGCCGTGGGCATTCCCCAACTCAATACTTTTGGCGGGCCCGATCGCGGAGCCGTCTGGATATACGCCGGGACCGAATCCGGCTTGCAAGTGGCCCCCTACCTTCGCCTCGACTACGACGATGTGGAAACTTTCGAAGATGATTACGCCAACTTCGGCTGGGCCCTGGCCGTTGGAGATTTTGACGACGATGGTTTTCCGGATCTTGCGGCCAGCGCCATTGGTCAGGACAACCATAGCGGTGTTCTCTACTTCTTCTTTGGATCTGACGATGGGCTGAGCCTCGACGGTATGCAGCAAATGTACCCTTACACCGTCGGTGGCTTCTCGGCCCAGAATAGCCAGTTTGGGTATTCCCTGGCAGCCGGACAACTGGATGGCGAAGGCGGAGACGACCTCGTCGTTGGCGCCCCTTTCACCAATGTGGAACACCAGAACAACGCCGGACGCGTGTACTTCTACTTTGCAGGATCCAATGGCATTAGTGGCCAAAATGCGTACTATCGTGATGCCGCCAATTTGAATGGTGTATCGCAGCCCTCAGGGGATGCCCAACTGGGCTTCTCCCTGGCCGTGGGACATATGTTCCAGACCTCCGGCGAGGTTGATGTGGCCGTGGGCGCACCCTTGGACGACGCCGGAGAACAGGGCAATGCCGGTTCCGTATACCTGTTTGAATTCGATGGTCAGACCACAGACTACCAAACCTCCAAAAAACTGCGACAGTACAGCCCCTGGGGTTCGACCGACCCGTCCGCTGGTGATCAGTTTGGTTTCTCCCTGGCCACGGGCCGGTTCAATTCAGATCTGTACGATGACCTGGCCATTGGTGCACCCTACGAAGATGTGACCGAGCAAACGGCTTTAGGTGAACAACAGAACGCCGGAATATTTCATGTGGTTTACGGTGATGCCAACGGCCCATTTATGATGGATACTGACACCTTCGATCATACCACCATCAACAACTTTGTCATTGGCGGTGACAATCTGGGCATGGCCCTCTGTTTCGGTCGCTTCGAAAACAGCAACCGTGAAGCTTTAGCCGTCGGTGCCCCCAATGCTGACTGGGCGTCCTATGAATGGCAGGGAACAGACATTGGCCAGGCTGGTGAAGTGCACATTGTCGCGCCCTGGCGCCAGCCCCAGGACCTTCCCCACCGCACCTCGGTGCTTTTCGATTGTGACGGCTTTATTCTCTACGGCCAGCGCCCTTTCCAGCGCGTCCGGCCAGCCTCAACCACGAAAACCGTCACCCTGCTTCTGGCCTGCGAAGCCATCTGGGACGGAACCATCGACCCCAATGAATATTTCACCGTACCGGGCTGGGTGGCTGACCAGGTTGGCGGATCCCAAACTCCCCTGGTAGAAGGCGAAAGGCTCAGTTTTCTGGGGCTCATGCAAACCATGATAACCGTTTCAGGCAATGACTCGGCCATGCTCATTGGGTCCATTCTCTCTGGCGATGGCGGGCCCTGGGAAGGATGGTCTGAGACCTCTCCCGCCTTTGCCGCCATGATGAATACGCGTCTGGAGCAACTGGGTTTGTCCAGTGCCACCAGCATGACCAATGCCGCTGGAATCGACTCAGGCAACCACTATGTCACCGCTTTGGATTGGGCCACCTTGGGCTACCTGGCCATTCAAAACGACTGCGTGCGCACTCTTGTGGATACATCACCCTGGATTGTGGAACGCATCCTACCCGACGGCTCCAGCATGGATTTTTTCCAATTTGAAAACGGCGGTGGAGGAGACAGTGAAATCAGCATGTATGAGGCCTTCTTTGCTGGTTGGGTCGAGGGAGTGAAGGATCGCTATGACGAAGCCATCGGCATCAAACCAGGAGGAACACCGGGGGGATTGAGCACTGGCCTTTCAGCCGCCGACCCCTATGGTCAGGGAACCTCAGTGGCAGCCACTTTTGGTTCACGCCGAAAAGACAACCCGGTTGAAGGAGTTGTTGCCGGTTGCAGTGTTTGCCTTAACGCTGACTTGCTGCAATTCGCCGAAGGATTTTGTTCCACAGGCACACCAGGAGATTTCCTTCCCACCCCCGATCCCGGCCCCCAACCCTGGGGAATTCTGACCAATATCCCGCCCTGTCCTGAAGAAGGCGTGCACGCCATGACCATCAATCTCAGTGATGAATTGACCACCACCCCTGGCCGGTTGTTGCAACTGGATCTGATGCGCAGCTCCCACATCGAACCCACCATTCCGGTACGGCAAATGATCAAACGGCTCAGCCAGATCCAACTCAGCCGCAACGAGCAAGTGCCTTTTGGCATCTCGCCTCATCAAGCCAACCAGGGGCTGGAAATTATCAACGACGGCCCCACAGAGGCTGATTTTGAAGTGCTCTGGGATGGCAACATCAGCCCCTATTCTCTGCAACCCGGAGGGAAGCTTACCCTGCCAGCTCTGGAAGAAACCACCACCTCTTTCACTTTCCACATTCAGTCTGACAGCGGTGTGCCTTTGATTCTGGGCGTGACCGAATCTTATACCTTCGATCTGGTTATGGAAGATGGCATCAATGGGCCCGACATCCACAGCGTGCAGGTGGTCCGGGCTGGCAACCTTTTGGCGGAAACACTGTCGACCTACGTTCAAGGCCGGGATGATTTCTGTGGCGATGATACCTTCGACCTCGTGGCTCGATCCGATGATGGTGTGCCCACAGCTGTTGGAGAAAACTTGCTGATGCCTGTGCCTGGGGCCGCCCGTCTGTTGCCGGCCTACCCAAACCCTTTTAACCCCAGCACCACTTTGCGCTTCGATTTGCCCCGGCAGGCCACGGTGGAATTGGGAATTTATGATGTGAGGGGGCGGCTGGTGAGGACATTGGTCCGGTCTGAGGTTTTTTCGGCCGGGCGGCATGTGATGCAATGGAATGGCCGGGACAATGCCGGCTCGTCGGCGGCCTCTGGGGTGTACAGCCTGAAGCTGATGAGCGATGGAGTCACGCACGTGCAGCGCATAACCCTACTGAAATAATAGGTTGTGCCTCTGAAATTGTGTCTACCCCTAACCCGTTTTGCTCTTATCGTGGCAAAGCGGGTTTTAAAAAATGCAAGACTCAATTCATGATGCCGTTCGCTTATAATGCCTCTCGTGCTAACAGTGCCGCTATAGTATTCCGCCCAACGCGGCGGTAGTTTCTCTTTTGTGATTCGCGTTGGAATGGCGAATTATGAGATCTAATAGATTCACCTCCCAAAGGGAATTCCTACTATCCCTGTGCTTACTCCCGGGGGTGATTTGCTGATCAATTGAAATGCTTAATCTCTTAATTGCCCGCCGGTAAGCCGGATGATCATCGCTGTGGACAAATGCTGCTTGTTGGTCGCCCAGTGTCACTTCTAACAATTCCATCATATCATTTTCAATGGCTTTCGGGTCAGGTCTCCCATGCAGTAACTCCAATCCCTTACGCCTTTTCTTTTGCGGTGCTGTCATCCGGCCTTTACGGCGCAATTCACTGTCAGTGAAGTACACAAAGAAA
>JADGDU010000002.1 GCA_016744705.1 Candidatus Krumholzibacteriia bacterium | reverse complement strand
CCCCTCTGGCACCTGTACTGGATCATTCCAGTGGCTGCGGTTGTGGGAGGCGCCAAAGCAATTTTTGTGATGCGCAAACGAATGCGACAAAATATTTCCCGCCTGCGGTCAGCGGAAGGAAAGTTGTGGCCCTGGCAAATTTATCCGCCCCAACTCCTGTTATTCATTCTTTCCATGGTGACCATGATGTTCGTACTCAAACGAATTTTTGATGGCAATGCCGTGGGGTTGGCCTCATTGGGTGCTGTGGATGTGGCTGTAGCTGTGGCTTTAGTGGTGGCATCGGGAGAGTACCGGCGCAAGAACGACTGAGATTGGTGGGTTGGCAAACTTCTTGCTTCTTTTCGTTGGAGACACCCTGGAATAAGGTTTGTGGTGATGAGACCATGCCATTTCGCGGGGTGCTAATCCGGCGAATGGACCACCGTGAGTTTGAACTACAGGACCGCTTCTCTTTCTAGCACATGGCTGAATGCCCGATTCCGGGGCTTGTCTTTACCCATCTTAATGGCTTGTTGCGTGCTTTTTTCAGGGTCCCCGGTTTTTTCAAAAGTCTTTTCTCAAGAAGCAGTCAGGTATGCGCCTGGTGGCACACAACGGGAATTGACCATCATCGATGCCGATTCTCTTGGGCATTTGGATATTCTGCCCTTCGATTTAGGGTCTGGCCGAATTCTTGAAATTAGGACAAATATTCCCTCCTCCCGTGGTGAAGAAATCAAGGCCCTGGCCGGGGTTGTTCATCGTTGCTACAATTTTTTAGAGTCGGAAACGGGCCGGGAAGTATCCGGTAATGTTCTTCTTTTTCTTTTGGAATATTCCCAACGCCCCAGCTGTTATCGGTTTGAAGTGGAAGTTCCAGATTCCTCCCCATGGACCCAGATCCGGGTGGCCTTATTGGATTCAGGCCAACCTCTGTTAGGTTCTGGTGCGTCATCCCATATTACCGAATTTATTTACGATACCTTGCCCCACGAATTGACCCACAATCTGCTGAACTTAATCCCGACTGTGGGGCATGATCTGGACGGAAAAAAGCCCCTGGGCACCCGTTGGTTTATTGAAGGAACCTGCGAAAAAATGGCCAAGGAGTTTTCACAGATTGAATCGCCGGAATTTCACCGGAAAGCTTTGCAGAGAAATAATCTGAACCGTGTCCTGATGGGGCCTGAAATGGATGGTATGGTTTGGCAGTGGGGTCATTCCAGCGCTATGGATTGGTCCGATGAAACAGACCTCTATGGATTGTCCATGCTCTTGGTTTCGGCCTGGACCAGAGAAGTTGAACTGAGGGATTTGATTGCGTTGATGTCCCATCGTGGAGGCGGCTTTGATGGTGATGGCCTCGATGGGCTGTTGTGGGAAACGGCGGCCATGGACCCAGATGATTTGATGCTGCAAGCCAAAGGAATAGCCCGCCAGCTTACTACCAAAATTCCCTTATCTATGCTCCACCTACAAAAATGAGGGACGGCCCTTGCGAGCCGCCCCTCTCTGATTGAGCTCCTCTCAATCAGATTAACCTAGAAGTTGAGACCCAGGGCTTCAACGGTTTCGTAAGTCAACGCACCGCTGGGGATTCCGTTGGCTTTCTGGAAAGCATTGATGGCCGATTGAGTGTCGGAACCATGGATTCCATCAAGGTATCCAGGGTCGAATCCTTTGCCTTTGAGGGCTTTCTGGATGTCGAGAATGGTCGCGTTATTCATGTTGGTCTCACAAAGAATCTGACGCCACTCCAGGTAACTGGGTTCCACCATGGCGCGTTTGGCAACGGTGCGGTATTCAGCATCCACAGGGTTGCGCACTTCTTTGGCGGGGGTTACCACGTTACGAACCTTGATGGTGCCGTATTGGGCAGGAATGACTTCCGTACGAGTGAAGGCAGGTGTATCCACGATAGTGCTGGTCACCGTTTTGTACTCGGCAGGAATGATCTCTTCGCGAGTGGTGGCTTCAGTTTGCAGGACGGTGCGGGTCACAGTCTTATAGACGGCAGCCTCTTTGACGAGACACATGATCTCACCGGTTCCGCCATCGACTTTTTCCACAGGTCCGCGGCCTTTTTTCCAGTACTCACGGGCAGGAGTAACCAGGATTTCTTCGGATTCGGTTCCATAGACTGCAGGAACTTCTACCAGCTGGCTGCTCTGAGCTTTGACCAGCATTTTTTCTTCCACAGTTTTGTAGGTGGCTGGGACGACGGTCAATTTTTCGCCAGCTCCCTTAACCATGATCTCTTCTTCAACCCATTCGTAGGTGGCCGGTACCACGGTGATGGTTGAAGAGGCTTCCCGTACCAACAAACGTTCACTGGTGGATTCATATACTGGGGGAATCAAAACGCGTGCGTAACATTCGCCAGCTTTGGCGTTGGCTGGAAGCAAGGGGCCTTCCATGTTGGCAGGCACCAGAGTAGTGGACCCAGAAGCGGCAGCGGCGTTGGCTTGGGCAACGGCATCATCTGCGCGGTCGGTGGCGTCCTGAATTTCACGCTGGCTCATTTCCAACTGGGTCTGGCTTTGCAGGGCTTGTTCTTCCAGTTGGCTGATGCGCTCGTCGCGCTGTTGGATTTCTTCTTCCAGATTTATGTCTTGGCCTGTACCACTGCAACCGGTTAACAATCCGGCTGAAACGAGTGCAAGGGCAAATAAGAGACCCTTACTGGTGAGGTTGGTTTTCATCGCAATTCCTCCAAAATTTAAAGTTGTTTCGGTGAGATTAAGAAATACAAGCGGGAAGCATCCTTTTCTCCCGAATGTCTGTTCATGCCCCATAGACACCCCCCTTGCTTCAAAGGTCACACCCTAATGAATCTTTTTTTTTCAGCCACAATCTTTCGGGAAGGTTTTGGCGGTCATTTTTGGCAGGAAATGCTGAATTCGGGATTAAATCAGCTTTTTTGTCGAATCAGCGACAGGAATTTTTCACCGTATCGTTCCAGCTTTGCCTGGCCCACTCCACTGATTTGCAGAAAGCCTTCGTCATCCATAGGACGGTGCATGGCCATGGCGGCCAAAGTCTTATCATGAAAAATGACGTAGGGGGGCACTTCCTGCTCGGTGGCTATGGTCCGTCGTAATTCGCGCAGTTCTTCAAAAAGGCCCTGGTTGGCTTCACTTTCTGCTTCGGTCCCTGTTTCCAGGAGCAAGGCAGCGGAAGCTTTCTTTTTCTTCCCTTTCTTGGCCCTGCGGGGAGCTGCTGCCTCTTTTCGCAGCATTACGCATTCTGCACCCTGAAGAACCGGCTTGGCGTTGGGGGTGAGCCGCAACCCGCCATAACCCTCCAAATCCACGGCCAGCAAGCCATGGGTGACCAATTGCCGGATGATGGAACGCCATTGCCAAGCATCGAACTCCTGGCCGATGCCATAGGTGCTCAATTGGTCGTGACCAAATTTCTGTATGCGGTCACTTTCACTGCCGCGCAAAACATCAATGATGTATAAAGCGCCAAAACGTTGCCCGGTGCGCACCACGCAGGAGAGTAGTTTTTGAGCAGCCTCGGTGCCGTCAAAAGTATCTACAGGTTCCAGGCAGGTATCACAGTTACCACAGGGATCTGGCAACTTTTCGCCGAAGTACTCCAGCAGCAACTGCCGGCGGCAGGTCACTGTTTCGCAATACCCGAGCATGGTATCCAGCTTCTGCCGTTCGCTGCGTTTGTGTTGCTCGTTGGCATCACTGTTTTCGGCCAGGCGGGCGTGAAAAATGACATCCTGCATGCCATAAGTCATCCAGGCATTGGCGGGCAATCCGTCCCGGCCCGCGCGCCCGGTCTCCTGGTAATAGGCTTCAATGCTTTTGGGGAGATCCATGTGGGCGACGAAGCGGACGTCTGGTTTGTCGATACCCATGCCAAAGGCGATGGTGGCCACAACAATAAGGCCATCTTCATGGAGGAATCGATCCTGATTCTTTTTACGAACCGGTGAAGGCAAACCAGCATGATAAGGCAGGGCTTTGAGGCCATTTTCAGTCAAAAATTTGGCAAATTGTTCCGTGCGTTTGCGGGAGAGGCAATAAACAATGCCGGCGTCCCCGTCGTGTTGGCCTTTAATGAAATCCAACAATTGCTTTTTCTCATTGTCTTTGCTGGTGATTCTATATTGAATATTGGGTCGGTCAAATCCGGTGATGAAAACTCGTCCAGCACCCAATTCCAGTTTGCTGACGATTTCTTGCTGGGTGCGTTCATCGGCGGTGGCGGTGCAGGCCAGCATGGGCAGCTGGGGCCAGCGCTGGCGCAAGGTGTCAAGCTGCAGGTACTCCGGGCGAAAGTCGTGTCCCCAGCGGGAGATACAGTGGGCTTCGTCAATGGCCAGCAAAGAGAGCTCGCAGCGATCCAGCATGTCTAAGGTGGAGTCCTGCAGCAGGCGTTCGGGGGCCAGATAGAGAATGTCCAATTCGCCCCGAATCAACTGGCTTTCGACCTCTCGAATCTCTTCCAGTGGTAAGCTGGAGTTGAGGCAAGCTGCTTTGACACCCAGTTGTAACAGAGCCCCCACCTGATCCTGCATCAGGGCAATCAAGGGTGAAACCACCAAACCGGTACCTTTACGAACCATGGCGGGGATTTGGTAACAGAGGCTTTTTCCGCCCCCAGTGGGCATCAGCACCAGAGAGTGACCACCGTCGATGAGGTGATCGATGATCTGCTTCTGGCTGCCGCGAAAAGAATCGTAACCGAAGACGGTGCTGAGAATTTCGGATGCGGATCGGGTCATGCTTTTCCATTTCAAACAGGGTGAGTTTGGATCCAGAGTAAGGCTTGGCCAGCAGATCAGCAACCAATGTGCCGATACTACTTTCGCCCATGGCGCGGGAGCCTTAGATTTGCAAAAAACACTGACTTGGAGGAAATGCTGTGAAACCCCAACTCTTCGCTTTACTGACAGCCGCCGCTTGGGGCATTGGTGGATACTTTGAAAAAAAGGGGCTGCACCTGGGCAACCTGCCCCCCCAATTGGGAATAACCATCCGCACGGCGGTGGCTTTAGTCATCCTGGGCTTTGTCAGCGCCCCGCAATGGAAGATGGTCACTCAAGCTTCGCCCAAGGCCTTAGCTTATATGATCCTTGGCGGAGGTGTTCTGGCGGGATCCATCGGTATGTTATGTTTTTATACTGCCCTTAAAGGCGCCCCGCTTTCCAAGGTGATGCCCATTGCTTTCACTTCACCTTTGTTTGGTGCGGCTCTGGCCATGACCCTGGGAGGAGAGCCCGTCACCATTAAGACTATCGCTGGTATGGTGATGACCATTGGCGGAATCATTCTTTTGACGGTTTAATGGGGGAAACGCCAACAATGGAGAAAAGCAAGACCATGGCCAAATCAAAGACCAACTTCTTCCCCAATTTTAGCTGGGCCATCCCCAAAGCGTTCGCTGACCCCTTAAGCACTTGCCGCTTTGAACAAGGTGATACCCTTTACGAAAAAGAATCAGCTTATAATCTTCCTTGGTCTGATGTCCGCAAAATTCCGGGCCGAGCCATTCAGGTTCTTTCCCCATCCAGGGGCGTGAGCAGCAAAACCCCTGGCCAGGACGATTCTGCTTTCGCTGAAAACTGGAATTCGGAAGTCATCTTTGAATTGCGGGATTTGCAGGGAGACAAATGCGACTCTGTCACCACCACCCAAGGCCGCCTGTATTCGTTTCTCTGGCTCGGAAATGAAGATATTCTGGATGGTGACACTGATTCTCCTCCCGTTCCCCGTTCTGCATCAGCCTTAAAAAAATTACTCCCCGAGGCCACGAAACTCTTCTCAGCGGAATTATTACCGGACCCCGATCAGATTCGGTTTTTCCTTCCGGCCGATCTGGCGGCTGGGTTGTATCATGACAAATATCTGAATGTGAAAGAGAAGCTTCAGGCTGAATTCGAAACCACGGTGCAGTTGGAACCTGCTGGAATTCTGGGTGGCTCAACACCGTTCCTGCCTACGGTGCATGTGGCCTCTTTCACTATGAAAAACACCACCGGGGATTTGGTGGAAGATGCTTTGCAGAGTGTTCTCTACAAACCCGCTCCTGGACGCAAAGGTGTGGCCCGCTTTCGATTAAAAACCCACGGCCTGTTAATGTAGGTTGTGCCTTCGAAATTGTGTCTGTCTTCAACCCGCTTTGCCGCCGCTAGGCAAAGCGGGTTTTTTAATATGCGTGCCTCAATTCATGGTGCCGTTCATGTTCAATCCCTCTCGTACAAACCGTTCCGTCATAATATTCCGCCCAGCGAGGAGGCAGTTCAATCTGAGTCCGGAACAGCCGCTTCTCCAATAAACTCTCAATCTCCAGCGGGGCTTCCATCATTCTCCGAGCCATGGCTGGGGTGGGACTATAGAAATCTTTAATTGCTTTATTGACCGTCGGTAAGCCGGGTGATCATCGCTGTGAACCAGAGCTGCCTGTTGTTCACCCAGCGTCACCTCCAACAACTCCTTCATATCATTTTCAATGGCTTTGGGATCAGGACGTCCCAGTAGAAACTCCAGTTCCTTTCGCCTCCGTTTTTGTGGTGCTGTCATCCGGCCTTTACGTCGCAATTCACTATCGGTGAAGTAGACAAAGAAATCAGTTTCCTTTTCTACGGCGACGTGATGGTGGATAGGATGGTATTGGCTCAATTCAAATGACTCGAAGCCATCGACAACGACAATTTTTACTGGTGGTGAATTTCTCATCTGCGTTTGATGGAAGAGAAAACAGTGTCTTCCTAACCTGGCGATGTGCCGGTTGATTGTCTCGGGAGCCACCTTGAGGTCACGGGCAATTTGGCGGTTTGCCATACCACCAACCGTCTTCATGATGATCTTTCCATCGAGGTCAGGGCGCTTTTGCCAGTAGTTTTGGGCAAAAGTCTGGGTGCTGAAGCTTCTTTTGCAGGCCTTGCATAGAAACCGCTGTACACAGTGAGGGGGGTTCTGTCTACGGTAGTAGCCAATCAACTTAAGGGGCCATTGATCAGTGGGGCCGTTGTGGTGTAAACACTTAGGGTTTGGGCAGAAGGGAGGGGTCCATGATTCGGGTCTTCTTTTTGTAGTTTTCATGTCTGGTCTGTGGCAAAACACAGACCAGACACAAATTCAGAGGCACAACCTAAGAGTTACTTGGCCAGAGTCATTTTAACCGTGGCTTCGAAACCAACGGTGCGCAGACGGGCCAGGTACAAACCAGCAGAAACGGAGCGTCCATCGTCGCCTTTTCCGTCCCAGTTGAGTTGTTGGTTGCCTTCAGCCATGACGCCCACAAAAAGGGTCCGCACCACACGACCACGCACATCCAGCACCTGAACAGAGGTGTGAGCCTCTTTGGGCAGGCTGAAACTGATGAGGGTCATGGGATTGAAGGGGTTCGGGTAATTTCCATTCAGGGCAAATACCAGAGGAGTATCGACACTACTGGCGCCGCCCGTTACGTCCATAGTCACCGGAACGACACCAGAATTTCCATTGCCATCGTGGGCTATGACAACCCAGGCATTATAGGTGTTGGTGCTCAGGCCATTTGCATCAAAGCTCAGGGTGAGTGACTCATTCTGGCCTTGGTCCAACGAGCCATTCATGGGGTTGACAACCAACCACTCTACGGGTTCGATGATGCTGAACTGGGCATCGGAAACATCATCAGCACTGCCATTGCTATCAGAGAGTCGAACGAGGGCGTGGATGCTGCCTTGGTCACCTACCATCGTTTCAAAAGACCCGATGTTAGCAAGATCTTCAACCAGTACAACCCAGTTGTCGCCGCCATCAAGAGAAACGGATACGTCAACAAATTCAACTCCACCAAATGTATCCCAGGTAATGTTAACATCGTCATCGACATAGAATTCTTCCCCGCCATTGGGGAAGGTCACGGCGATCTCAGGATCGGCTTGAGTGAGAACCACGGTGGGACTCAGGATGTGAGGGCCGGCACCACGACCGTCGCCAACAATGGTGCTGGGGATTTCCAGGTCGCCACTGAAAGTGGACGCAATGGTCAGGTTGATTGTGGCTTGTGCGCTCTGGTCCTGAACAACAACACCATAACCCTGCCCGTTGGCAACGCCATGCCAGAGCACTTCAGCTCCGTCACCATCATTGTGATCGCTGATCATGGGACCAAAAGTACCGCCAACAAAATCAGTGGAGGAATTAACGGTCACGCCTTCTGGGAAATCCATGGTGACATCGGTCAGCCATTCCGTATCAACGGCTCCGTTATAAACAGTAACTTCCAAATCAAAAGTGGTACCGGGCAGAAAGGAAGTGATGTCCGATGTCAGAGTGCTGCCGCTTATGTTCTTGGCTGCAGACGGGTCTACGGGCGAGTTGCCCCAAACCTTAACACCATAATTCAGCACAGATTCGGCTTCACCATTGTTGGAAATTCCGACATATTCATCGGTGGTTTGACCGGCTTCAAGGCTGACTGAAATATTGTCGGAATCCATTCCCAAAGCAGGCACCGGAGGAGCTTCATACTGAGAGATGGTGAAACTGTAGTGAACACTGTTGCCGGATTTGGCTGCATTACCCACAATGAGACCAGCCAAGTCAATGTCCTGAAGAGGAGTTTGGCAGCTGTAGGTGGCATTGTTATATCCATCAAGTTCGATGACTTCAATGACCCCTGTGCCGTCCATCTTTTTAATGTGCATGCTTGCGGTCAGGGGGCCACCGGAATCGGGACCGTCAAAGTTGATATCCAGAGTTCCGTTAATATCCCCGTTGAATCCCAGAAGACGAATGTAATTGGCTGCCAGGTGGTCTACGGACCCACTGTAACTGAAAGGATAGCTGGTAGTGTAACTAATAAAGTTGCCAGCTGGGAATTCAGCTGCTTCTCCATAACCGACCCCAGGCAGAGCCCGGTATCCGGTGCCGTAATTCCAGGCTGTGAAATGGGCCCAGCCTTCGTCAAGAGTGGTGCCGTAACTGTTCATGACAGCCTCAAAAGAATCCATAACAGATTGTCCGGCGTGACCGCGGCGCCATTCCCAGTAGTCAGTGATAAAGCCCACGCCCCAGGTCTCGCTCATCCAGGTCTCCCATACGCAATCTTCATAGGAGCCGGATCCCCCATAATCGAGGGACAATTCGGGATGTTTAATGGGGCTTTCGCCGTTCAGGTAGTTATAAAAATCATTGACAACATCGAAGACCAGGTCCTCGGCCCATGTGGCATCCACTTCGTTCCATCCGCCTTCGGACCAGCGGCTGGTGGCGAACTGGGTGGCGTGTTTGAATTCGTGGGCGGCAGTAACCTTAGCTGCACCCAGAACATCGCCCTCAGGGTCATCGTTGGGTGGAAAACCCTGGAAAGTATTGTGCATGACGATGCGAGTTGAACCCTGGTTGTAGTTGACGATGGTTGTGTAACCGTATGTCCCGGCCTGGGCCTGGAACGAAACGGCGTAAGTGCCGCTGCCAATGGGAGGAGCCTGGAAACGATGCTCCACCACTTCGGTTTCCCAGGAGATGTCAAAATAGGTGGCAATTTTTTCCACAAAATCAGGAATACCATTGGCGGGGTCCACATCAGCGGAAGGAACAGCATCGCTGCCGACAGTGCTGTAAGTCAGGGTGAAGTTGCCTCCAGGGCTGACATAAGTAGATCTGGCTGGTTCAATGGTTAAAAAATCTTGAACTTCCTGTACCGAAGAGCGGGGCATGCTTGTGCGCATCTCTTCAAACTGTTGGATCAAGGGGGTAACGCACTTAAGAGGTACAAAGCCTTCCACCTGATACTCGGTAGGAACTTTGGTATTATCAAAAACATGGTAGAATTTGATCATGAGGGCTTCATCGGCACTTAGAATGCCAGCGCTCTCGTCAGAATTAACCTTAGCCAGAAACTCATTGGCTGTGGTCATAGGGGCAGCCATTGCAAAACTGGCTAAAAGCAGGACAAGAGTCAGGGCGAGCGACATGGATCGAATCATGGAATAATCCCCCAAGGAACGTGGCAAGTTTGACGCGCAATGCATTGTATCCTGAGGAGTTGATTCCTGAGGATCCCTTTAAATACCGTCTGATGGCTGATTGTGGTGAGTGATTATATCAAATTTTTAACAAATATTCACTTAATAAATCAGAGGGATGTGGTAGGAAAAAAATCATATGCATAGTCACCATGCAGTTTGATCACCTCGATTGTGTAAAGCCACTCCTGAATTTCCTGCTTTGGTTCTTTAAACCCCGGCAAAGGTTGGCCATGGAGATCATAGCCCACTTTGGCGGCTCGGAGAGGGCGTTATTTCATTACCTGGCCCCAATGGTCCGATCTAGGAATGGCCCTTGCAAAAAAAGGCTAGTAGCGGGAGAAGTCGGTCCAATGGGCCTTGCTTTTTTGGGCTGATTTTTGACAAAAAAGACAGGACTAGCCCTTCCGTCCAGGATCAAGACGAGGATTCCCATGGGCAAAGGCACTTCGCCTTCGGGAGAAAAAATACGGCTGACAAACGATTTCACCAGCAACGCAAGCTGTTGCGGTGAAAGGAAGTTAAATGCATTTCAGGACAATTGTTAGACCATGGCTCCTTGGGAGTTTCATGTTCATTATTCTGGCTGCCTGCCTGCCCTCTGGGCCAGTGGAGGCCCAGGACCGAGTGCATCGCTTCATCCAATACACGCTTCAGGACTCAAACGGCAATTTCTTTCCCATTGGTGAAGTGGAATTTTGCACCCCTGAGGGTGAATGCCTGTACGCGGACATCGAAAAAGATTTTCCCGGGCATTTTATTATGCGCAGTTCCGAGCTGGAACCCGGGGTGGCCTATACGGTACGGATTTATGATCTCAACGTGGCTGTTCACTTCGAAATGGACAATTGGGTGTACGCACCCCGGAATTACGATCCATCCTTTGATCGTTTTGTGGAAACCGACAAATTTCTGGTCTATCCCCGCTTCCATGGGCATGAAGACGGGGGCATGACTTTCCGTTTGGATACGACTTTAAATCCCGAATGGGCATTGCGAAAAAACTTACCCAAATATGCTGCTCCCGATTCCACTCCCGACTATCCCAGACTGGTGGCTGGATTCCAGGCCCCCTTCATGTTGGGGGGCAAATTCAAGACGGATAATTCTGCCATCGGTGGGGTGGATGATGTGCGTCCCGGTCTCGGTATTTATGGGACCATTCGGTTTGGATACCCTAAGCACATGCCTCCGCGGGACCATTGGATTTTCTTTCAGGAAATCACTCTGGGGTACCAGCAGAACCGCTATGAAACCTGGGAGATTGTCACCCCGGGTCGGCGCAGTGATGTGACCTTTCACCGGGTGAAACTCTCATACGGGATGGGGCAAATGAGCCAATCATTCGGGTCTCATTGGAGCCTGGCTGTGACGGTGGCCACCAGTGGTCTGTATGACGGCACCGAGATGCTCAAATATGTGGACCGCAGCTATCGACGCAGCGGTTTTGGCTGCAAGGCTTCCGCTCTGCAGAGACTTTTCCAGGTGGGCCGGGTTGATGTAGGCATCAGCGCCCAGATGGAGTTGATGTATTACTTCGCCGACACTGGTTCCGATGATTTCTGGTACGGAACTGCTCCTTCGGCTTCTATCGGTCTGGTGGTATTTTGATGCGCAAGGGAATCCTCATTTTGGCGAGTTTGTTGACCCTTCTGGGTCTTGGTTGTGACCGGCGTGATAACGATTGGGACACCTTCGAGCCGAATCTGAAATTGGTCACCGTGGTGACCGATACACTGCGCGTGGGGGAAGGTGCAGCCCAGGGAGCTTTTGCTGTAAGTTTGGGCATGGTTCCCACCGATACAGTGCGCGTGCGTGTCATTTGCGCCAACGATCAGGTCATGCTCTCACCCGATCTTTTGACATTTGTGCCGGTGGATGACAGTTGGGCTGAGCCCCAGATCATCAACGTGACCGCTGTGGATGATGAAATTCACGAAGGCAGTCACGATGACGCCGTGACGATCCTCTCCCAATCTTTGGACCTGGCCTACGCCAACCAAACTGGCGAGGGTGCGGTGCCGGTGTTGATTGCCGACAACGACACCATTGGTGTATCCATCTCGGAAACAAGCCTGACTTTGGTGGAGTCCGAAGCCGGAGTGGTGCGTGAAACTTACCGTGTGCGCTTGAACAGCGAGCCAGTCAATGAAGTGACAGTTCAAACTTCTGTTGTTCCCGCAGAACCCAGCTTACATGTGGAGCCCGAGTTTCTGACTTTTGACGCCACCAACTGGGATCAGTTGCAGGAAATTGTGCTCTGGATTGAGCTGGACGAAATAGACAACGATGATTTGGTGGTCACCATCGAACACGAGGCCACCTCGGAGGACTCCAATTATGGCCCCGAGTTGGGCATTTCTTCCCTGGTTGTCACCACCTACGATTTCACTCTGCCACCCATTGCGCGCTTGCATTTGGTGGGCTCCGAAATCCTGTTTGAAAATGATCCATCCCAGCAGGTGAATGTCGAAGTCACTTTGGATCGCCCCAGTATGGAAACAGTGCGGGTTCAGCTCTCCTCTGTTGATGGCACAGCCATGGGCGGCGCTGATTTTGTGAGCTTCTCCCAGGAATTGATTTTCAATCCCGGGTTTGACCTTTCCCAAACTCTGGCGGTCAGTGTTCTGGACGACGCAGAAATCGAACCCACAGAATATTTTGAAATGTTGATCACGCCCTTGGACCACGTGATCATCGGCGAAGATGACCGTGTCACTCTCAGTGTGGTGGATAACGATTTGACTCCCATGACTCTCAGCGTGGTGAACGTGAACGAGGACGCGGGGGCGGCTAACTTCCTCGTCAGCATTCCTTTTGCCGAAACAGTGCCCATCAGCTTCACCTTCAGCACTGCCGATGGCACCGCTTTGGCCGGAGAAGATTATGTGGCCCTGAACCAGAACTTTGTGATGGAAGCAGGCGTAACCCAGCGGGAAATTCCGGTGGTTCTCAATGCCGACGTATTCTACGAAGAAGATGAAACGTTCACAGCCAGCCTCAGTAATATCAGCGCCAATGCAGCCTGGAATGATCCGCCCACCGTGTGCACTATTTTGAACGACGAACTCCAGACCATCACTTTAAACGATGTCGTGTTCAATGAGAATGAAGGCCAGGCCGTTTTCCGCATCGAACTCTTAAATCCCTGCATTGATGCCATGGACCTGACAGTCAGCACTCGCGATGGTGATGGCCTGGATCCGGTTGCCGATCAAGTGGATGCTCTGGGTGGCTTCGATTTCACAACTATCAGCAATCAAATCTGGACAATCCCAGCCAACTCAACCAGCGCTGAGTTTTCGGTTCCTTTGGCCAACGATACGGCAGCCGAGGCACTTCTGGAATATTTCCAATTGGAAATCACGGCCGCTGATCATGCCTGTTTTGTGGGGCTCGTAGCCACCTGTACTTTGGTGGATGATGATCAGCCATGCCTTATGGTCTCCGATGTGGGGGCCATCGAGTCTGACTCTGTGGTGAACTTTACGGTGGAATTGAGAGACGCTTCTTTGGCTCCAGTGACGAGCTCTGCCGATATTATATTTCATGTGCAAACGGCAGATCAAACCGCTGAAGCGGATGTGGATTATACTCCGGTATCAGAAACTGTGACCATCCCCGCCGGTTCAGGCAGCCTGGTGGTTCCCGTCACTCTGTTGGATGACCTTCATGACGATGACAACGAAACGTTTGTGATCACCCTGGCCGACATGGTGAATTCAAGCGGCAGTTGTGGCACCGAGGATGCCTTCTGCACTCTGACGGATAACGAATTTCCGTCCCTCAATGTTCAGGCCCTGATCACCACTTTGAACGAAGGCTCCGTCTGGGAGTTCACTGTTATGTTGACCACTCCCCGTCAGGATGAGACCACTTACGATCTGGATCTCCTGATGGGAACATCCCAGGGTGAGGGGCTCGATTATACCTTTGCCGACATCGGCACCCACACCATAGCCGCCATGGCCACTGAAGTGAGCTTCACCGTGCCCTTCCTGGATGATCAACTGGCCGCAGAGGCCGACGAAATCATCAGGGCCAACATTTCCAACGCCAACGTGGCCCTGGGAGTGGTGGACCTGGAGGCCACCATTGTGGATGCTCCTGAACTCTCTATTGGGTCGGCCGCCGCCGATGAAGGGGAGATCGCCATCTTTGATGTTTTCCTCGATGCTCCGAGCACCGCCGACATCCAATTTAATCTCCAATTTGCCAATGATTCTGCCACCATGGGGGCCGATTTCGATAACACCGCCACAGGTCCCTACACCTTCCTGGCTGGGGAAACAGCGACCACTGTCCCTGTGGAATTTTACGCCGGTGATGGTGGGGATGCGGCCATAGAGGTTTTCGTCATTACGGTGGTTTCTCCCACCAATGCCACCGTCAGTGCAGACAACAGCGGCCTGGGGACCATCACCGATATGGATCCGCCTGAGTTGAGTTGGGCTGGGGACGCCACTGGGCTCGAAGGTGAGAACGTGGAGTTTATAGTCAACCTGAGTTGGTCCAGTGAAGTCGAAGTGATGTTCAATGTGAACTTCATTGACGGCACAGCAGTGCGCGCCGGTATTGATTACGACGATAGTTTTACCGGCCCCTTTGTGGTGCCGGCCGGGGCCACGACCTTTACTGTGCCTGTGCCTGCCATAGCCGACGGCGGTCCTGAATGGACCCTGGAAGATTTCACCGTCATGCTCAACAGTCCGGTGGACGCGGTTCTGGGTATGCCCATCAGCGCCACCGGTTACGTTGAGGATGCAGACCAACCCGAGCTGACCATTCCCTTGGGGGCCACCGCCACCGAAGGTGATAACATGCATTTTACTGTTCACTTGAGTGAGCAGACCATCGTTCCGGTGTTCTTCCGTCTGGGTTATGATCAGGGCTCTACTGATGGCATCTCTGACTTTATCCCGCCGAGCTCTGCATTGCTCTCCATGATGCCCGGTACGGTTGATACCACCATCACGATCATCACGGTGGAAGATTTCGAGCACGAAAACCAGGAGGCTTTCATTCTTCAGTTGGCCATTGATCCGGTCAATGCCGTGTTGGGAACTCCCTTTGAGAACAATGGTGTGATTATGGACGATGATTGATGAGAGGAAAAATCGTGCTATAATTGGCGCAAATTCTGAATGGGCCCTCTTCATCTGAGAGTATTGCCGATGCGCCACATGACCATAGTCATTCTCCTGTTTTTGTGCGGCTGCGCCCACGAGCCTCTCTTTACCGAATCCGATCTGCGGATATATTCCGGATCCGGCAGCGGTGTGAAACCGGCAGCCAGCGATTCTCTGGTGTGCATTTCCTATAATATTGCTTTCAGTGAGAAGCTCGACCAGGCTCTGCTGGATTTGGCCCAGGAAACCTTGCCCCAACAGCCGGATGTTCTTTTGCTCCAGGAAATGGACGCAGAGGGGACCACTTACATGGCGGATCGCCTGGGCATGAATTATTGCTATTTCCCCTCTTTTATCCATCCCCACCATGGGCGTCTTTTTGGCAACGCTGTGCTCTCGCCCTGGCCCTTGAGCCAGGTCCGGACCGTGTCGCTGCCCCATGCCAACCCTCTCACTGATAATTACCGGACAGCCCTGGCGGTGGATGTGCAAATGGAACGGGGGATTGTCCAGGTGGTAAGCGCTCACAACGCCACTTTGATTGTGGACCTGGACAAACGTGTGCAGCAGGTTGTGGTGATGCGGGACAGTCTTGTTTCGCCCACCGGGCCAGTCATTGTGGGGGGCGATTTTAATACGGGGACTAACTACGAAGGCATGCTTTTTCGCCGTGTGATGAGGCAGGCCGGCTTTCGGGAAGCGCGTCCTGCAAAAGGCCGCACGGCCCGGGGTGGGCCTCTTGACTTTTTTGGTTACCACCTGAAACTGGATCACATTTATTATCGCGAGTTGGAGTTCCTTTCATCGGGAGTGTGCCGGGAAACGTCGGCCAGCGATCATTTCCCCATTTGGAGTGTTTTCCAATGGCGAACCCCATAGCCTGCGTGGTTTTTGGGGTTCCGCTTGATCCCCGGGCCAGGTTGGCCTATGAATACAGCATAAGATCTTATTATCCCGGCTCTTCCGGGCCTGTTACTTTCTGAAGGAAAACTATGTTTAAGCGAATGATCCTTTGGCTATTGTTGGTGTCTTTAATGGCGAGTTTTGGCTGTTCAAGCGATTCGACCAATCCCGAAATACCGCCACAAGGCTTTGAACCCACTCCTCCGGTCAACCCTCAAGCCGGTGGCGACCGGCTCTTCGGCATCACCATTTCCGAAAGCACCAATGGTTTTCTGGCTGATTTTGAAGTGGCAAAGCAAGCGGGTGTTCAAGTGGTGGAACTGCCTCTGGATTGGGATTACATAGAATCATCCGAAGGCGTTTATGAAGATGAATATGGGCTATTGGCGGCCATGTCCTTCTATGAAGCCAACGGCATTTCGGTGTTGCTGACTTTTGCCGTGATCAACACGGTGGACAGTACGGCTCCCGCTTATCTGGACGGCCTGGCATGGAATGATCCAGCCATGATAACAGCCTTCAACAACATGGTCGACTGGGTCTTCTCTCAATTGCCTGCAGAGCTGAATGTGGTTGGCGTGGCCGTAGGCAATGAGGTGAACTTCGTATTGCAGGGCGCTGAATGGACCCAATATGGAGAGTTTTTTGAAGCCGCCTCCACCCATTTGCACACCATAGACAATGAATTCAAAGTGGGTGTCAAAACCACCGTCATCAATGGTCTGTTTGGTACCACCGGCAGCCTGATCAAAGCGCTCAATGAGCTCACCGATGTGGTGATGCTCAACTACTATTTGCAGGACCAGCAATTCCAGGTGCGGGCACCCATCATGGTCCATAACGATTTTGCTCACATCAATACTGATTTCCCTTTTCGGGAAGTCTGGATGACAGAAGTGGGATACCAGTCCGGTAGTGAGCACTGTCTGAGCAGCGAAGATTTGCAGGCCTCTTTTTACCATGAACTTTTCACGGCCTGGGACAGGCACAAAGATTTTACGAAGTTGCTGTTAGTGAATTGGCTGCATGACGCATCGCCTGAGCTCATTGCCCAATGGGCAGAGTATTACGGCTCCTCCGATCCCGCCTTCCTGGAATATCTGGGAACCCTGGGATTGCGCACCCACGACGGCCAGGATAAAAATGCCTGGATACAACTCAAGGCCGAAGCCAATCCAAGGGGTTGGGTCCCAGTGGAACCCGCCACCAATTAATGAGATCAAAGGAGACCCGGAACATGACCAAGCCCCAGGGAAATTTTGCACCATTCGCCTCCCGCATGCAGGGCGAAGGATTGCCTGAAATTGTTACGCGCACTTTCGAGCATTATTACAATCAGTTGGCCAGCGGCGAAACAGGCCTGATTCCCGAAACCGATATCGAGCCTGCGGCCACCTTGCCCGACACCGCCAATCTGCCTCCGGAAATGGCAGCTGCTGGACGCGAGGCCTTGCCAAAGGCCATCCTTTTGAAGCTCAATGGTGGATTGGGCACCAGCATGGGGCTGGAAAAAGCCAAGTCACTTCTGCAAATCAAAAATGGTTTGAATTTTCTGGACATCATTGCCAAACAGGCTTTGCACAGCGGCATTCCCTTGGTGCTGATGGACAGTTACAGTACCAGCGAAGACAGCCTGGAAGCTCTGTCCCAGTACACGGGATTGCAGGGTGACATCCCTCTGGATTTCCTGCAGCATAAGGTGCCCAAAATTGTTCGTGAAGACCTCAGCCCAGCCACCAGTGATACAGATCCTGACCTGGCCTGGTGCCCGCCCGGTCATGGGGACATTTACACAGCGCTGATCACCAGCGGCATGCTCGATAAGTTATTGAGCAAGGGCTACCGTTATGCCTTTGTCTCCAATTCGGACAATCTGGGTGCTGTGATTGATCCCGCCATTCTGGGGTATTTTGCCAGCAACAATTTGCCATTCATGATGGAAGTGGCGGACCGCACCGAGGCCGATAAAAAGGGTGGCCATTTGGCTCAAATGCCTGGTGGGCAGTTGTTGCTGCGGGAGTCGGCCCAGTGCCCGGCCGAAGATGAAGCCACCTTCCAGGACATCACCCGCCACCGGTTTTTCAATACCAACAACCTGTGGATCAACCTGGATGCCTTGAAGGAATTGATGGACGCCCAGAATAACATTCTGGGCCTGTCCATGATCTGCAACAAGAAGACGGTGGACCCGCGCGACAAGGCCTCCACGCCCGTTTTCCAATTGGAAACAGCTATGGGCTCGGCCATTGCCGTGTTCCAGGGAGCTGGTGCTGTACGCATTTCCAAGTCCCGGTTTGCGCCCATTAAAAAAACCAATGATCTGCTGGATGTGCGTTCGGATAATTACATCATGACTGATGACTTCCAGGTGCAGGCGAATCCGGAACGCCAACTGGGGCGGGCATATATCGATTTGGATCCGGCCTTCTATCAGTTTGTTGATGACTTCGAAGCAAGGTTTCCCAGTGGGCCGCCATCCCTTGTTCAGTGTGAGCGTCTGGTGGTCAAAGGCGACATTCTTTTTGAAGAAGGTGTCGTCATCCAAGGAAATGTGACCATGAAAAATGGAACCAGTTCGCAGGTGGTTGTTCCAAAGGGATCAATCATCACGGGGGACTGGGAGGCATGAACGTGAAGAAATCCATCAGATCCGGAATTTTGTTATTCGCAGGACTGATCATGATTCTCTCAAGCGTTGCTGGATGTTCGTACAGCGGCCCCATTACGGGATGCGCGGCACCTCGGGAAATAGGGCATCCCACTCCTGAGGAGTTGCAATGCATTCCGGAGGATACTCCGGTGCGAGTAGAATTGCTCAGCGGACGAATTGTTGAAGGTGTGTATCTTTCATACTCTCCTGCCGAAGCCTCAGTGAATTTCCGCATGGAGCAAGTGGAGTATATCCTGTCCGACGAATTCACCGGAGATGGGGGACTGTACCGCATCCCTGAAGGAAAAATCATCACCCTAACGGTTTTGGAACCTCCGAAGCATGGGAAAATGGCAGGTGCCGTTGTCATGGTGACGGTTTTGCTGGCCGGCGGTCTGGCGTTATTTGCTCATGCCATGAGTGGACTCAACTGATACGACGAGGTGGCCTTGTGAAATCTCTACGCAAGACAATAATTTGGTTGGCGGTTCTTTCCATGACCCTGTCGAGTGTGGGGGGGTGTGCCTCCAGCGGACAGCAGGCGGGTAAATCGGCCTATGATTCTTCTGAATTTCCACTGGAGCCCACCGCTGAGTCTCTGGTGAGATTGCCTGAGGGATCTGATGTGGCCGTGACCTTGGTGTCTGGGGAAATGCTTACAGGAGTTTTTCTGAAATTGTCTGCCGGAGCTACAGCTTTGGATCTGAGGGTGAACGAAAAAGGCGAATTTCTGGCCCCCGAATTTCTTGAAGATGATCTCCTTTACCATATTCCCCTGGATTCCATCCAGACCATTGCCGCTGCGGGAAAAGATGAGGATTCCAGGTATTTTGGGCCTTTGGCTGTTTTGGGGATCATTACGATGGCTTTTTTCACTGCTGCTGGTTTGGGGGCCTTCCATGTGGGCGCCAATTAACCAAATACTGCCTTTTAATCTTGTCATTCAGCGCGAATTCCGCATCTTTAGCTGACTATGGCAATTCTGGAACTCAAAGAACTCACGCTATCATTGGGCGGCCCTTCCATCCTGCAGGATATCAATCTGCGTGTGGAGAAGGGTGAGCGTATCTGTCTGCTTGGCCGTAACGGCGAAGGAAAGACTACTTTGTTGCGCCTGCTCAGTGGAGAGCTGAAGCCTGACACAGGGGAAGTTGTGTGCGCCAAGGGCGCTCGCATTGGCATGTTGCCCCAGGAAGTGCCCATGGATCTGGAAGGCACGGTGGCTGATGTGGTGGCTGCAGGCCTGGCCAAGTACCGCCCCGACGAAACGGAATGGGAGTCCAACCATCTGGTGGAACAAACCCTGACCCGTGCCGATCTGGATGGCAACGCCCTATTTGCTACTCTTTCCACAGGTAACAAACGCCGCACTCTCCTGGCCCGGGCCTTGGTCATCGAACCCGACATTCTCTTGCTGGACGAGCCCACCAACCATCTGGACATCGACGCCATTGATTGGCTCGAAGGAGAGCTCCAGCGGTTCAGTGGCGTGCTGTTTTTTGTTACGCATGACCGGGCCTTTTTGCGCCGGCTGGCCCAAAGGATTTTGGAATTGGACCGGGGCCGCATCCGGGACTGGACTTGTGACTTCGCGACTTTTCTGATCAGGCGGGAAGAACACTTGCGCACCGAAAAGGCCCAGTGGGCCCATTTCGACCGAAAATTAGCCGAAGAAGAAGTGTGGATCCGCAAAGGTGTTCGGGATCGCCGCACCCGCAATGAGGGCCGCGTCAGAGATCTCCAGGCCATGCGCAAAGAACGCAGCCAGCGGCGACAGCAACAGGGCGACGCCAAATTGCGTTTGCAGGATGTAGAAAAGAGCGGCCGCCTGGTTTTACGCACCAAGAATTTGGGTTTTGCCTGGGGCGAGCAGGTCATGGTCGAAAACCTGAACACCATGATCATGCGCGGAGACAAAATAGGCATCCTTGGCCCCAATGGTTCAGGCAAGACGACTTTGTTGCGCATTATCCTGGGAGAGTTGCCGCCCTCCACGGGTGAAGTGTTGAGCGGTACGCGCCTGCAGATTGCCTATTTTGATCAGCAACGCGTCCAGCTCGATGAGTCCAAAACGGTTTTGGAGAACATCAGCGAAGGCAATGACGTGGTGTTGTTCAACGGACAATCCATGCACATAGTCACCTATTTGGAAAACTTCCTCTTCACTCCTGATCGGGCCCGTTCGCCCATCACCCAACTCAGTGGAGGCGAGCGCAACCGGTTGTTGCTGGCACGCCTGTTTACCCAGCCGGCCAACTTGCTGGTGCTGGATGAGCCCACCAATGATCTGGATCTGGAAACGCTGGAATTGCTGGAAGAACTGCTGCTGGATTTTGCTGGCACCCTCCTCGTGGTCAGCCATGATCGCGAGTTCCTGGACAATGTCACCACCAGCACCCTGGCCCTTGAGGGTGATGGCCGAGTGGTGGAAACCGTGGGTGGTTATTCCGATTGGGCACGGGTGAGCAAAGCGGCCAAAGCGGCTCGCCAAGCGGCTGAAAAACCTGCCAAAGTAGTCAAGGGGAAGCCCAAAACCACCAGCGCTCCCAAGTTGACCTGGAAACAGGGCAAAGAGTTGGAAGCCCTGCCGCTTCGCATTGAGGAAATGGAAACCGAACAGGCTGGATTGCACCAGGAAATGGCTGACCCCAAGCTGTATCAGGAAGCCCCTGAGAAGGCCAAGGAAATCAGGGACCGTTTGGGAAAATTGGAAGAAGAACTGGCCACTTGTTATGCCCGATGGGAAGAGCTTGATTCCATCGGCTGAGACGGAGAAATCATGCTCTTGCTTTTGAACACCACCAAGACCATGAACATGGACTCGACTGTCCCTGCCCGCTTGAAACCCACCCAGCCCCGGCAAATGGACGAAGCTTGCCAGTTGGCCCGGCTGTTGGCCAAATTGAACCGCTCCCAACTGACAAAACTCATGTCTCTGAGCGAAAAATTGGCCGACGAGACCAGAGCCAACTCGGCCCTTTGGGGCCAAAGCGAC
Organism: Candidatus Krumholzibacteriia bacterium; assembly: GCA_016744705.1. Taxonomy (GTDB): domain Bacteria; phylum Krumholzibacteriota; class Krumholzibacteriia; order LZORAL124-64-63; family LZORAL124-64-63; genus LZORAL124-64-63. The sequence goes on along the minus strand of JADGDU010000002.1, from coordinate 241,144 downwards.
CGTCCCACTATACCCGCCATTTTTGGTTTCACTGGCCTGCTATATCAAAGTCTGGATGCCGGCAGCCTGGATGCTCCCCAACGGCGTGATGCCCAAAAAAGAGTGCGCATACTTTCGGGGCTATATGGCGTGCTGCGCCCATTCGACCTCATTGAAGCTTACCGTCTGGAAATGGGACAAAAGCTGGCAGTGGGCAAAGCCAAAAACCTGGTGGATTTCTGGAAAGCTGGCTTGACGGCCACTTTAAATGAAGACTTGAAAGAGGGAGAGCCCATCGTCAGTGTGGCGGCTCAGGAATACATGAAGGCTTTGGATTTTAACAGTCTCAAGGGTCCGGTGATCTCTCCGGTATTCAAAGAACGGCGAGACAACGGCACCCTCAAAACTGTGGCCGTTCATTCCAAAAGAGCCCGGGGAGAATTGGTGCGCTACGCCCTGACGCACACAGCGCGCCGTCCCCAGGACTTTCTGGGATTTGATGCCCTGGGCTGGAGCGCCACTGAGGAACCACCGGAATCAGGGCCCTGGTTGTTCACCAGACCCGAGAGTTGAGCCGGCCCCTTCTCACCATCCGTCAGTGTAATAATAATCGAATTGCGATAGAATCGTCTTGGTGAAATCCCACGCTTCGTTGTATGACAGACCGCTGTCGTCAGGGATCACAACCTTGATATACAGGTCTGTACCCAACTCATCTTTCAGCAATTTCAAGCGGGCAAAGAGAACCTCTTTGGGCAGAGGGTTCCAGGTGGTTTTTTCCAGATCTTTGAGTAGGTAGCGAGGTTCTCCGTCAATATTCAGGAATTGAACCGAGACCACTTGTTTGCCCTGAGAACTGCGAGCGGGCCTGACCAATTTGAGGTACTTGTCTTCCAGTGAGGAAAAATCTTTTCGCTGCCGAGCCAAGGCTAATTCCAGGTCCGTTTTCTGATCGGTGAGCGTTAGCATGGTTGTCTCGTTGGCTTCCAACTGGCTCAACAATTGGGCCAATTGCTGGCTCAACTCCCGGTTGGCACGTTCTGCCTCATCACGGATACCGCCAATCATGGCTTGTGCGTCATCCAACTGCTGATCCTTGGCGATCATCTGCATCTTGATCAGGCGCAGATTTTCCTCCAGTTCCTCCTTTTCACCAGCCAGACGGGCAATGGCCGCAGCTTTGATCTCCAGATTGTCGTCCAGGCGGGCCATCTCGTCGCTCAAGAGGATGATCTCCATACGAGCCGAGCGCACTGCTTCTTCCAAATCGGTGTTCCGCAAACGCAGATCTGCCATAACCTGGACGTTGTTTCTGAGGGCCGTTTCGCTTTCGGCCTGCATGCTGCGGCTGAGACGAATTTGGTTGATGAGGTCGGCATTTTTGATGATGACCACCACCATGGTCAGCATAAAGACCATCAGGATGACGGTCATGATGTCGGTGAAAGAAGGCCAGATGGAAGTTTCTGAAGACTGATTCTGGCGGTTGACCCGCAGATCGTTGAAACCACGGAACTGATGCATGCCTATCTCCCGTCCAGACGGAAGCCTTCAATGAGAACCTTGCGCAGTTTTTCGTATTGCAATTGCTGGGCTTGGCTCTGGTTCTCCATGGCTGCCAGCAGAGCTTTTTCCGAATCGGCAGAATCAGTTTGTTGCAGGGCTGATTGGATACCGCTCAGGCTCTGCCGGGTTTCTCCAACCATCAATTTCACTTCTTCAATGAGCAATTTGGTTTGATGATTTAAGGCTTCGGGTTCATAAGTAAACTCAGGCACCATGTGCACCAAAGCGGCGCGCTCCACCTGACTGAAAACCCAGGTCTGCAAATCTGTCAGGCGGTGGAAAAAGAAAGTGAAGAAGAAGTAGCAGACGATGGCTGTAGCAGTGGTCGTCAAGGCGGTGTTCATGCCCAACAGAAGCAGTCCCATGCCGGCATCGGGCGAGGCAGCCTGGAGCACATCGCCGGCTCCCACCAGGGCAAAGATCAATGAGCTGACAGTGCCAAAAACACCTGTCAGTATCAAAACATTGTTCACAAAGCGGGGGAACGATTGGTGCAGGCTTTCTTCTGCCATCATGATGGCGCTGATGGCCCCGTGATCCACGGGCCCACCACCATTGAAGAGGTCGCGGATGGTGCGGTAGCGGTTGGCAATCAAGCTGGAGTTGGGCATGGAATCCAGAATTTCGGCACTCCATTCACCCTCTTGCCGGCGCTGCATGTATTCGTTGATTTGGTTTTCCTGCAATTGATAGTGGCGGATGGCCTTATACAGTTGCAGGGTGCCCAGGAGAAAGAGCACGAAGATGATGCCATTGAGCACCAGGGGGCGGAAATCGCCCATGGCCCAGGCCATGGCCGTTTCAAATTTGAGGAGAAGAATGGCGGCCAGGGCAACGACCGCCAGAAGCGAAACAACGCCCATTTGATACAGAATTCGGTGACTCTTGGTGGCCATAGCTGCGTGTCCTTCCTTGGGGAATGGTTAGTACCAAGGAAATACAATACGGGAAAACCGCCATTCAGTTCCAAAATAGTTACTTAAAAGCGGCCTGCGCAGCCTTTTGGGGCACCCTACTTATAGGCAGCTACCAGATTGTCCCGCATGTCCTTGTCGGCAGGCTCAGCACCAAACCAGACAGTCCACAATGCTTTCATGAAATCCACGTTGGTGATGACACCCATTTCTTTACCATTCAAGAAGGTGGTCAGACCTTCGGCAGGGCAGTATCCGAAAACCAGTTTGTCGCCATCTTCAGCATCGGCCGTGAAATAACCCAGGAAGGTGTCCATGTCGCTTTGGAAGGCACTCATGTCTTCATAGTTTTCTTCGATGACTTCACTGAAGGCTTTCTTGAGTTTTTCGTTACTGAAGCCACGGGTGAGGTCCATCTGCAGCATTTTTGGCTCTTCCAGATTGAGCAGGTCGGTGGCTTTGTCTTCGCCCAGGCTGACCCCTTTTTTTACGTAGGAAACGATGGTATAAACATCAACCTTCATAAATGTCTTTTCACGCAAGGCTACCCCTGTGACGACCATATCGGTGCCGTTGACAGTCATGGCATCCTCATAGAAGGTTTCCGTATCGGGTTCAGTGATAGCCAGGGCTGTCAGGGGGATGGCGATCAGGAGCAAGAGAAGAGCTCCGGTCATTTTTTTCATAGAGAACATGTGAGACATCCTTATCTGGGGTCGATGGAAATTTTGAATTGCAGTGACAATACCACGGGCGCAGAGACCGGTCAAACATCTCTATTTTCCAGGCTGTACTTGACGTGAGGTGGCCATCCCGCTAGCCTGCCGGGCAGTGCTAGCCCCGGATTTCTTGCTGCCGGGACGCGAAACTGGAATAGCGAAAAAGGACACTCGTTTCCAATGGTCAATATACTAATGCGCCCGGTTTTCACCACTCTGGTTTTTATGATGATTTGCGTTTCAGGCGTCGCGGCAGAAGAGTATTCCATCATCACGGGCGGAACCGTCATGGGACGCAGTTTTGATGTGCCAAAATACGGGGCCGCTGGCGATCTGAATCTCATCACCGAGATGGCCTTCTTTTTCAAAACATTGGAAATATTCAATCTGCAACACATGCAGGGCGAAACCTTCACGGGATATCGTATGCCTTTGCGACTGCAATATCATCCCCGCCATGACCTAACCATCGAGTTGGGGGTTTTACTGGGACATGACTTTGGTGATCGGGATCGGTTGAATGAATCGGCTCCGTTGGCCAGGCTGGTTTATGAACCTACACCGGGGTTGTTCATTCTCGGGGGAACTCTCATACCGACCCATTGGATCCATGATTCTTTCCACGATGATGTGCAAAAATTTCGCACAGATGTGGAGCAGGGATTCCAACTGCGGGCTGATCAAAATTGGCTCAAAAACGACACCTGGTTGAATTGGCGAGTGCGTGAAGAAACGGTGGATGCAGAGGAGTTTGAGATTGGCATGAGCAATCAGTTCCGCTTGCTGGACGATACTGTGAGGCTGGACACCCAATTCATGTGGACTCATGCCGGGGGACAAATCAGCACAAGCGGGCGTATCGAACAAAACCTTATTTATCTGGCCGGTTTTTCAGTAGGAACCAGAAAACCCTTGGGCTGGGATGCCTGTGAAGAGCTCAGGTTGGGATATTCCTGGCTCTACAGTCGCGATGAAAATGACCACGCCGGTTTGGTGAAAGGCTACGGAAGGGCCTATTCCGCCCATGTGGATTTTCGCGTTCTCCAGCATTTTATCATCCGGGGGTTTGGGGAAATTTATGATGGCGATGGTTTTTACACCACTCTCGGAGACCCGCTCTACCAGCTGGATAAATACAACCAACTGGGCACAAATCTGTTGTTTAACGTCGGGGGCGATCACTTGTTCATTGAAGCGGGATTCGTCAACCAGTACACAGACGATGTGAGCAACCTCACCTATCAGGTGAGCATGGTGTGGGGCGATGGTTTTAAGTTGGCCAGCATTAAAAACTAGAATCTCTTGGGCACCGGAATTTTCTTTCCATCGGTATCCACATTCACAAAAGTGATTTGAGCGCTGGTGACGGGCAGAGTTTTGCCGCCGTCGCGCTGGGTAGATTCCACACAGACCTGAATCGTCAAAGATGTATTGCCGGTTTTCACTACTTCGGTGTAGAAGCTTACCAATTCTCCCACCTGCACCGGTTGATGGAATTCCACTTTGTCCATGGCCACTGTAACAACCTGTTTGCACCCGGCGCGGATGGCGGCGACGGCTCCAGCCTGGTCAATGTGGCTGAGAATGACCCCGCCAAAAATGGTGCCATGGTAGTTTGTATCGCGGGGCATCATCAGCACGCGAATGGCGGCGTCGCGGTGTTTCTCACTCATCAGGAACTCTCTTCCGGGGCAGTGTGCTGGTGATTTCTATTTCAGTGGTTATTCTAGTGGGGATGAGTTTGGATGCAACCGACATTTTTTCTGGAGATCCCATGTCAGACCAAAGCCCGAAATTTCCTACCACCGATAGTCGTGACGCCCTGGAATTGGCTCAAACGGCCAAGGCCCGTTTCGAGACCACGGAATTGGCAGCTGAGAAGTATGGTTTGGATCCTGAGAGGGTTAAGGCCCTGGGGGATCAAATCCTGGATGGCATCCACCGGGGTCCCCAGCAGGAGAATGTCCTCTGGGTGCTGGAAGTGGCTCTGGCCATGATCACAGCCGTGATGGCGGTGAACGGAGAGCCTTTGCCCGTATCCCAACAAATCGATCCGGCCAGCTTTGCCATGAGTGTCTTGAGAGATATGGCCGTGGATGCTGCTGCCAATGATCTTGATTGGGCCGCCTTGGAAAATGCCGCTGCCGAGGCTCTGCGCCAGGCCGATGAAACGGGTCATAACAACGCTGAAGCCTATTGGGCCCTGAATCGGGCTACGGCCCAGCTGGAATTGGCCTGGGCTCGAGATATGGCGGGCGGCAACATTCCTGGATAGTTCATTCTGATACCAAAAGGGCAGCCCTTTTGGGGCTGCCCTTTTGGTGATCGCCCGGAGGATTTATTCCACCATTTTGAAGGGACGGTATGTGAGCTGGAAGATGAACGCGGTGTCCCGGGATTCTTTCAGGAATTCATTATCATAGCTGGTGCCCACGGGGATGCGTGCTCCCAAGTAGGGTGTGACCGGGCCGAATTGGTATGACACACCAGGATAAATATCCAGCAGGGTGCTCTTTTGGATGAGTTCGGAATTGGTCGGATCGGAGTCACCAAACTGGAGGTCCGAGTCGCCATTGCCGGTCATCATTAAGCTGGCTCCAAGGTTCAGCCAGATACCATTGCCCACCACATACCGACCGAAAACGGAGGCGACAAATTCGTTGCCATTGGATTTATTAATGGTTTCCAAGGACGTGCTGCCGTCGCCGTATACCGTCTCGTAGACGGTTTCACCGGTGGCATTGATGCGGAACATGGCCGAGGCCAAAATGCCATATTTTGTGTCGGATTGGGTGTATTGGCCGCGCAGCATCATATCCAGAGAACCAGTGCCCAGGGGGATTCTGACATCATCGTCACCCACGATTTTTTCGTTGTCGCCGGTGGGAAACTTGACGGTACCCTGGAACCGTAGCAGCTTGGAGGGGCTATTGAATTGATGGGTAAATTCGCCATCAAGTCCGATATCGCCCAGTCCACTGGCAGATTCTTCTCCATCCCAGTAGGTGCGAGTGCGCTCAAGGATGATGGGGAAGCGGGCTTTCAATTGAAATTTTGGCGTAAAACGATAGCCGGGAGTGATGTTGAAAACCTTCTGTTGTTCACTCACTTCGAAGTATCCTGTGACTCCGATAGGCCCTTCAGCCACGGGGTTTCCATTTGCGTCCACCATGGGTTCTGGTGCGGGGGCGAAATCTTCAATGGTGGGTTGGATCAGAGGAGTGCTGGAATAATCCTCCAGGTGATGACTCTCTTCATTGTCATACTGGGCCAAAACCTGAGAGCTTGAAAAGGTCACAACGACCAGTACCAAAAGCAGAGCAAAGATGGAACGTGTTTTGAGCATGGGCCTTCTCCAATGTTGATGGTTGACAACAGGATATCAGATTGCCAGCGGGTTTAAAATAGTTAATTATCATGGTTGTTTTTCGGAAGGGATGAACGTGTCTAAAGAAATAAAGAGGGAGTTGGATTTCCTCCTCCTGGCCAATCGCCTGAAGACCACGCCGCGAACAGGCTGGGCCGTGCGCGGTGTGACCAATTGCGAGAGTGTGGCTGACCACAGCTTTGGTGTGGCTCTGACCGCTCTGACACTCAGTGAGATGGTGCCCCTTGACCTGGATCGGGAGAAAATTCTGACCATGGCGGTGTTGCATGATCTGGCTGAAAGTGTGACGGGGGATCTTTCCTTGGGTGGGTCTCGCCTGTTGCCCAAAGGTGCCAAAGCCGAAGCCGAAAAAAGAGCCATGGATGAGGCTCTTGGCGGTTTGGGTTTTTCCGATCGCTGGTTGGTCGTCTGGACTGAATTTGAAGACCTGGTCAATGACGAAGCCCGCATCGTACGTGATGCCGACCGTGTAGATCTCTTAACCCAGGCTCTGGTTTACGAACGCAATACAGGCACGGTGAATTTGGAAGAATTCTGGGAATTTGCTCCGGTGTCGTCCTTCCATTTCCCGGAAAGCCGGGCTTTGATTGAAGACTTGTTACGGCGCCGTCCCCGTCAATAGGGTGGCGGCCCACCCCTTTTTTCCGCAAAAGAGAGAAGATGCATGACCGAAATATCACCACCAGGCATCCGGCAAAAGCAGCGAATTATTGGGTTTGACCTGGCCCGGGCCCTCGCTGTGATTGGTATGGTGATTGTTAATTTCAAGGTCGTGATGTGTACGGAAATCACGAGCCCCGTCTGGCTCCTCAATGCATCTGGATTTCTCGACGGGAAAGCGGCGGCTACGTTTGTCGCACTTGCCGGCATAGGAATATCGCTTCTGTCCCGCTCGGCTCTACAATTTCCAGAAAAGCAGGCATTGCATCGCAATACGCTACTGCGGCGAGCCTTGTTTTTGTTTGTTTGTGGGCTTCTTTACACTCCCGTTTGGCCGGCTGATATTCTTCATTTCTATGGAGTCTATATCGCGATCGCCGCCTTTCTGTTGTGCACTTCATCACGGCGTTTATTGATCCTTGCTGTTGCTCTTGTGGTGTGCTTCCCTATCCTCCTTTTCACTCTGAATTACGACCAAGGCTGGGATTGGACATCGCTAACCTACAGCGGTTTTTGGACTGTCCCTGGAATGTTGCGGCACATCTTTTTTAATGGGTTTCATCCTGTGGTTCCCTGGTTGGCCTTTTTGCTTGTGGGAATGGTTGTGGGCAGGCTTGATTTGAGCCGTATGCAAATTCGTCGCCGTCTTCTGGCATGTGGATTGTTGGCCTTCGTTCTTTCCGAGGCCGCCAGCCGCCTTCTGATGCGCATACTTTCCACTGGGGAGACTCAGGCTGTTCAGGAAGAACTCGCTTCAATTCTTGGCACAAGTCCTATGCCGCCGCTGCCGTTGTATATGCTTGCCGGAGTTGGTGTGGCTTTGGTCGTTATTGTAAGTTGTGTTTCCCTGGGTTTGCGATTTGGGAACTCAAAATGGCTTCAGCCACTGGTGGCAACCGGGCAACTCGCTCTCACCCTTTATGTGGCTCACGTCATCGTCGGAATGGGCACTCTTGAAGCCCTGGGACGTCTGGAAAACCAATCCCTGGAGTTGGCCCTTGGTAGTGCTGGTGTATTCTGTTTCATGGCCGTAGTGTTTGCTCATCTGTGGCGTAAGAAGTTCCGGCGAGGTCCGCTGGAAGCGCTGATGCGGATGCTTACTGACCCACGAAATCCTGCTTGATAAACAAGAACAGCCGTTTTAAAAACAATGGGAGATTTTAATGATACGTTCGGTGCGAATATTTTGGACACTCTTCAGTCTGCTTATGGTCGTATTTCTCTCTGGACCAGACGCCATCGCGGCGCCTCTGGGTATCAACCAATTGCTGGATCTCAGTCGGGTGAGCCAAGCTGACATTTCGCCTGATGGCAAACTGGCAGCATTCACTGTGGTGCAGAACCGGGCCCTGGATGAAGCACCTGGTGGCAGTTGGAGCCGACTCTATGTCGTGTCCACCAAGGATGGCCAGGTGCGGCCCTATATTATTGGTGATGCATCGGTGAGCGGTCCCTCCTTCAGCCCGGACGGTCGTTTCCTGGCCTTCCGCATGACCAGGGGCGAGGACGCTAAAAGCCAGGTTTGGGCCATGCCCGTGGATGGTGGGGAAGCCTTGGCCGTCACCAAAAGCAAAACCGGCGTCAGCACTTTTGCCTGGAGTCATGACGGCAGCTTCTTGTTTACCGTGGAGGCCGAGGCCCAGGACGAGCAGGAAAAAGAAATGGCCGACAAAGGCTGGCTGCCTCGATGGTATGAAGAGAATTTGCGGGGTCGCATGCTTTACCGCACCCCCTTCCATTGGAGTCAGGCCCCTCAGGAAGCCGAAGTGCTGGTGGCCGATTCCGTGGTATGGAAACTGGCTGTAGATCCCACCGGCAAAACGGTAGTCTATAGCAGCAGCGAGCAAAATCTGGTGGATGACAGCATCATGTTCCAGGACCTTCACGTTCTGGACCTGGCATCTGGAAAAACCAGTCTGTTGGTGGATGTGCCTGGAAAACTGGGTGATGTGAAGGTTAGTCCCGATGGCCGAAATGTGGCTTGGACCGGAGCCGCCACCATAAGCGATCACGCGGTGTCCACCTTGTTTGTCTCTTCTTTGGAAAACCTTGAAACCCGCAGCCTGACAGCCCTGGACTATGAAGCCCATGTGCGTCATGTGGCCTGGATGGACAAAAAATCAGTGCTCGTCCAGGTGGATCAAGGGGTTCATACCCTCCTGATCCAGCAGCGCATTGACAAAGAGAGGGGCAACTTCAAGGTTCTCTTCGATGGGGAAAAAGCGGGGCTGGTGGTTGGCATGCCCGCCACCCGGCCGGGCTTAAAGACCATGGTTATGAAAGGTCACCACAGTTCTCTCCCTGCAGAACTTTTCCTCTGGAATGGCAAAGGCGAAGCCAAACGACTGACTCATCATAATGCCTTCCTTGAAGGAGTCGATTTAGCCGAGCAGCAGGTTGTGAAGTGGTCGGCCCGGGATGGTCTGGAGATTGAAGGCCTTTTGCAGTTGCCCGTGAACTGGGACGGTAAACCCTTCCCCCTGATCGTCGATGTGCACGGTGGTCCCGAGAGCAACCATCATCATGGCTGGGTCAGCCGTTACGTCTCACCCGGACACATTTTCTGCGGCATGGGTTTTGGTGTTCTCTATCCCAACTACCGGGGCAGCACAGGCCGTGGTTTGGATTTTGCCGCCAGCAGTTTTGCTGATCCTGCCGGAGCAGAGTTTGACGACATTGTAGACGGTGTAGATTTTCTGATCAACAAAGGCATGGTGGATGGCGACCGCGTGGGCGTCATGGGGGGTAGTTACGGTGGGTACGCCACGAACTGGTTGACGACCCGCTACAGCGAACGTTTTGCCGCAGGTGTGAGTTTTGTGGGTGTCAGCGATCTGGTGGCCAAGCGCTTCCTCACCAATATCCCCTGGGAAGACCTGCATGTGCATATGGGCAAACCAGTGCGCGAAAGCTGGGACCTGATGCTGGAGCGGAGCCCCATTTTCTATGCGGAAGACAGTAAAACGCCACTGCTGATTCTGCACGGGGACAGTGACCCACGGGTGCATCCGAGCCAAAGCCTGGAGATTTATCGGGCCCTGAAAATGGCGGGACATCCCGCTGTGCGTTTGGTCTGGTACCCTGGTGAAAGACATGGCAACAGCAAGCGATTTGGACGGGTGGATTATGTGCACCGGGCGGTGAACTGGTTCCGCTGGTATTTGCTGGATGGCAAATCCTGGGATGGTGAGATGCCCACTCTTGATCTCAGTGAAGAAATTGGGCTGCCGTTGCTGAAGTGAGAGTCTTCCACTTGATAAATAGGTCCCCTGAGGGGGACCTATTTATTTGTCCAAAGATTCGGGAAGCGTCAGGATATAGTCCCTGATTTCGTCCCTCACTCTGCGATAATGATCCATACCCACTTCAGGTGTTGCCGCATTTTTAGCCAAGGCCGGAGGATCATCAAACCCATGGGGAACAATCCGGGCTTTTCTGGGAAAAGCGGGGCACGTTTCACGAGCGTGATCGCAAACAGTGACCACCGCATCAAAGGGAATGTCCTTCAGGTCCGCTAAGAGCTTTGAGTGATGTCCGCTGATATCCACTCCCGCCTCGCCCATCACCGCCACCGCACTTTGGTTCATACCGTGTGTTTCAATGCCCGCCGACCAGGACTCGATCACATCGTTGCGCAGAGCCTTGGCCCAACCTTCTGCCATTTGGCTGCGGCAGGAGTTGCCAGTGCACAGAAACAGTATCTTGAGTTTCTTCACGCCAGATATCCTTTGATATCATCCAGGGATGGCACTTTGCCCACGCATTTCACACTGCCGTCCACCACCAGAGCGGGGGTGACCATAACGCCATGGCTGATGATGTCGTTGATCTCGCCAACCTTGCGCAATTCGTACTCCAGGCCCAAGCTGTCAGCGGCTTCCCGTGTGAGTTTTTCCAAACGGTCGCACTTGTCGCAACCAGTGCCGAGGATCAATAATTCTTTCATGAAGTTTCCTTTTGTTCGGAGTGATCAGGTTACAAGCGACCCATAAAACAATCCTGCTGAAGTGGACATGAAAACCACCAGCAGGAGAAACACAGCGGTCTTTTTAACACCCATAATGCTTCGCAAAACCAAGATGCTGGGCAGCGACAACGCAGGACCCGCCAAAAGCAAAGCCAGGGCTGGTCCCTGTCCCATGCCGGCTCCCAGTAATCCCTGAAGAATGGGCACTTCCGTCAGGGTCGCAAAATACATAAAAGCCCCGGACAGGGCCGCAAAGAGATTAGCCCACAGGCTGTTGCCACCCACCAGTTGGGCTACCCATTGGGAGGGGATGAGGCCTTCGTGGCCGGGTCGTCCCAGTAACAGGCCGGCTACCAAAACTCCCAGAAGCAAGAGGGGTAAAATCTGCTTGGCAAAACCCCAGGAAGCGTCGAACCACTCTCGCAATTCGCCTCCACTGGTGGCCAGCACCACACCCAACAAAATGGTGGAGGCCGAGAAGGGAAGCAGCGCACCGGGAGCGATCAATGACAAGACGACTCCCATACAAACCATGAGGGCAAGTTTCCAGATTTTCAATTCAAACCAACCGGCTAACATGATGCCTAAAGCCAAACCGGCGCCGCCTACGAGCCACCACTTGATACCGTGCACTGTGGCCCAAAAACCTGCCACATGTGCGGGTTCGCCCCAGGTGGCGAAAATCAACAGCAGAACCATGGAGGCAAAATACAATCCGGTTTGCCAAAGAGGGCGACCGGCATCCGGTTCGGGCATTTGGGATTGGATGGCTGCCCGTTCTGCCTCTTCTTCCCGGAAAAAGAAGTGCATCAACAGCCCAATGACGATGCTGAATACAACAGCTCCTATGGCCCTGGCAACGCCTAATTGCAGCCCTAGAATACGGGCGGTCAGAACAATGGCTAATACATTGATGGCTGGACCGGCGTAGAGAAATGCTGTGGCCGGACCAAGTCCTGCGCCCATGCGGTAAATACCGGCGAACAACGGTAAAACGGTGCATGAACATACAGCCAGAATTCCACCTGAGACTGAAGCAACACCATAAGCCAGCACCTTTTTGGCGCCGGCTCCCAAGTATTTCATCACCGCGGCCTGGCTCACAAAAACAGATATGGCCCCGGCAATAAAGAAGGCAGGTATCAGGCAAAGCAGGACATGCTCCCGTGCATACCATTTCACCAATTGCAGGGACTCGTTGACGGCGTTGTCAAAACGGATGGTGCCCACTGGTAAAAAGAAAACGCCCAGAAAGACTGTCACCACTAAGGCTAATTTTTTCCATTCCTGTTTCCAGTTCATTTCAAATCCTCCACCAGGTCGGCAGTAATCTGGGCTTGCCCGCTGAGAACAGACTCGACGCATTGGAAAAAGCCCATCACGCAGGCCATGCGCAGACTATAAAAAACCTGGTTACCACATTTTTCCCGGGCGAGGATGTTGGCGTTGTAGAGCACCGACAGGTGCTTGGAAACGGTGGAGGTATCGGCACCCACCAATTCCTGTAAATCTGCCACACATTTGGGGCCATCGCTGAGTTGATCCACCATAAAAAGCCGTGAAGGGTGGGCCAGGGCTTTGAGGACCGCGGCGCGAGCGGTGAATTGATCCAGAGTTTTGGGTTGCATGGTATTCCTTTTATGTTTGTTGCCTAATTGGCAAAATAGCCAAATAGATAAGAATATCAACCTGTAATTTTTAAAATACCCCCCCGGGGGTGTTTTAGTTTATTTCTGAACCATACCCATGCCGGCCAAATATCCAGTGGTCCAACATCCTTGAAAATTGAAACCACCGGTGATGCCATCAATATCCAAAACTTCCCCTGCAAAAAACAACCCCGGCTGCACGCGGCTCTCCATGGTTTTGAAATCCACTTCCTTCAGGCGGACACCACCACAGGTCACAAACTCTTCCTTGTTGGCGGTTTTCCCATAGACGGAAAGATTGCTGGCGGTCAAAGCCTCAAGCAAAGCATTCCGGCTCTTCTTACCCAGCTCAGCCCATTTTCGATCTTTAGGAATGTGAACCTTATCTAAAATCGCCTCCCACAAACGGCGGGGAATTCCCAATTCAGGACCATGAGAAATCTGTTTCCGCCCATTGCTCTCGGCCCAATTGATCAGCTGGTTGTCCAGGTCGACTCGGGAAACATCGGGGCACCAATTCACATTCAGGTTAAAACGGTACTCGGCCTCTGCCAGGGCACGTGCACCCCAGGCCGAAAGCCGGAGTATGGCGGGCCCACTAAGCCCCCAATGAGTGACCAAAACAGGCCCGGTTTCCACAAGACCTTTGGTCGGAAGGTCCTGGCCCTTGGCTTTGATGGTCACTTTCGGTGCGGCAAGACCAGCCAAGCCATACAACAACGGATCCTGACTTTTGAATGTGAAGAGAGAAGGCACGGGGTTTTCGATGGTATGGCCCAGGCCGGCGGCCAATGCAAATCCGCCATGAAGACCACCACTGGTTTGGCCTCCGGTGGCTATCATTACTTTTGCACAAGACAGTGCGGAGCCGTCATCCAGTTCCAGGTGAAATTCATGGGTTAGTGGGTCGAAATTGAGGGATTTAACACCACATCTGGTGCGGACTTGCACACCCAAATTGTAAGCTGCGGTTTGCAAGGCTTCCACAATGTTGGTGGAAGAATCGCTGGTAGGGAAAATGCGTCCATCGGGTTCGGCCTTCAGGGGAACCCCTTGGTCTTCAAACCAACTCATGGTATCGCCGGGACCAAAACGGTGAAAGGCTCCATTCAGTTCCCGCCCTCCGCGAGGATATTGCTTGATCAGTTCCCGAGGGTCATGGCAGTTGTGCGTCACATTACAACGCCCGCCTCCGCTCACAAGTACCTTGCGTAGAACGTTTTGATGCTTTTCAAGTAAGAGCACCGGAATATCTGGCTGGGCTTCCCGGGCAGTGATGGCTGCAAAGAATCCGGCGGGACCGCCACCTATGACCACAATCATTGTGAGTTTCCTTTTTCAATATCGACACAGAAGGGTTGCATGATTTTCCCACTCGGTTACATTTATATTGATGTATTGGCAGGCACCCTCCCTTTAGGGGTGAGGCCATACTCAGCCCCGGCGTGGGAAAAGTCCACCCCAGGGTTTACAGACCCCAACCTGGCGGCCCCACTCGGCCTCCTGGAGTGGCTATGAATCATCCCTTGATGCATCCGGTGCACAAGTTCTATATCCCCGTCATGGGGACCGGTTTCACCATTGATACGCCCGTGAAGGTTGCCAAGTATGGCATCAGCTCGGTGGTGTCCCTCGTGGACGATGTGCTGATTGAGCAAATGCGCAGTCTGATCAGCAAAGACACCGATACTCCTTTCGAGGAGATCAAATCAAAGGAAGAGGACAGTCGCGCCCGCCGCATCACCTCCTACTTGAATCTCATGGATGACGTGATCGAAAAACAGGTGGGCAACCTGCGGTCATCCATCTTTGAAAAGGGTTCTGAAATCACTCGGTATTTTGAGATGTTGCCGGATTCTTCTTTGCGCTCCGCTTACCAAAAGATGCAAGCCACCCTGGATCCCGAAGAACGTTCCCGTTTGCAAAATCTGCTGCGTGAAAAGATTCAGATTGGTGCCATCGACGTCAACATTATGACCAAGTTGGATCGGGCAAAGTTGACCAAGGGCGAAGACCTCTCTCCCAAATTTTCTGACGCCATGAGTGCGTTGCGGGGATTTGCCCAAAGCAAGTTGCGCAGTTCGGTGATTCTTTCGGCTGGTATGAACCGCAAACTCTACTCCTATTTGGCCGAGTTCAGCGATTTCTTTCCCGATGCCAGCGGGGACATCCCCAAACGCATCGTCTTAAAAGTCAGTGATTTCCGATCGGCACTCATACAGGGTAAGCTCCTGGCTCGCCAAGGTTTATGGGTTAGCGAGTTTCGGGTTGAATCAGGCTTGAACTGTGGTGGGCATGCTTTTGGCGGCAAAGGAACCTTGCTCGGCCCCGTGCTCGAGCAATTTCACGATGAACGCGCTCACCTGGCTGAACAACTGCAAGGCATCTGGGCCGGGGGCATGGAAAAACTGGGACGCGAAATTCCGGCCGAACCCATGAGCATCCGGGTGACGGTGCAAGGTGGCATTGGCACCTCTGAAGAGAACGACCTCCTGGTCAATAAATACGAAGTGGATGGCATGGGATGGGGAAGTCCCTTCCTGTTGGTGCCTGATGTGATCAACATCGATAAGACTCATTTGGAAAAAATTCAGGCTGCTGGGGAAAACGATGTTCATCTCAGTGGGGCCTCACCTTTGGGTGTGCCTTTCTGGTGTCTGAAAACTTCCACCAGTGAAGAGAATCGGCTTGAGCTGATCAATGATGGAAAGCCTGGCAGTGCTTGCCCTAAAGGCTATCTGGTTTCGAACACTGAGTTCACAAAGGTGCCCATTTGCACGGCCAGTCGTGCTTACCAGCGCCGTAAGCTCAATGAGCTGCAGGATGCAGATATTCCAGATATGCAACGCCAGTTCCAGGAAGAGAATATCAAAGATAAGGCCTGCATTTGCCACGATCTTGCCGGTAGTGCCACGGTGCATCACGGAATCGATCCGGATGCCAGCACTGCGGTGTGTTGCGGGCCCAATACCGTCTACTTTTCCAGAGTGGCCCGGTTGCGGGAAATGGTGGATCACATTTACGGCCGCGCCCGGTTGCCTCTGAATACCGAGCGTCCCCATATGTTCCTCAAAGAACTTTCCCTGCACGTGGAACGCCTGCAGACAGAAGTGGAACGCCGTAAGCAAGGGTTGATTGAGGTCACCCCCAAAGGAACCCAGGAAATTCGGGACAATCTGGCTGGTGGCATCAGCCATTATAAAGCCATGGCAGGCAAGCTGGTTTCTGGTCAGCGGGAAGAATTTCTCTCTCGATTGGATAAGCTGCGCCGTGATTTAGACCAAATTCGCTCCTGAGTTTGGCCACCGGGTTAAGGAAGTACGACTGTCGGTTAATGGGGGAAATGCCATGAGAAATTTTGCCATTATTACTGCCCTGTTGTTCTTGACGGTTTCCGCAGCTGATGCCCCAGCGGCGGAAAATGACATTTTTGAGCTCTACTGCAATGTTGATTTTGCCTATGAAGGCGATGAAACACTGACACTTTTTAATCTACCAGACGGAACCGGCCGGCCCTTTTCAGAAGCTCGCCTATCCGATGGAACCTCCGTTGATGCTACCTTAAGAGTCCAACTTTATCTTTGGGAGATGGATCCTATCCCTGATTACCCGGCTGAAGATATGTGGCTGGAATCTTCGGATATGGGCATGGTTTTCTGCACCCAAGGCACTGCTGCTGATATGACCACTGACGAAAATGGCTGGACGATTTGGGCCTTGCCCTTGAAGGCCGGTGGGTGGTCTACAGCCCAGTGCAGACTGGTGATCAGTGGGCTGACCCCTGTTGGTTGGGAAGATTTGAATCTCCAGTTCAACAGTGCAGACATTTCTGGTGATGGAATCGTCAATCTGAATGACGTAGGAATTTTTTCCAGCCGGTATTTCGGCACCTACGATTTTGCAGCTGATTTTTATTGGGATGGTGTCCTGAATCTGCAGGATGTAGGGTTACTGGCCACTGGAATCGGAACTAATTGTCCATAAATCTTTCTTAACAAAATGGAGTTTTCTTTGAAACGAATGTTATTGATCCCCGCCATTCTCCTTTTGTTGGCTGGGTGTGGCGGAGGAAGTGATTCTGTCTCTTCTTTGGATGGTGTACCCATTGCTTTTGAAAAAACAGGCGAGGGTGATGTGACGCTAGTTCTGGTGCATGGCTGGTGCTGCGACAAATCCTATTGGCGTGAACAAGTGCCTGCCCTGGCTGATAGTTTCACCGTGGTGACTTTGGATCTGGCTGGTCATGGCGATTCCGGCCTGGCCCGCACCGACTACACAATGCCCGCTTTTGGCGCTGATGTGGCCGCAGTGGTGGCTGCTCTGGACCTCCACAATGTCTACCTGATTGGTCATAGCATGGGTGGCGCAGTCATTGTTGAAGCCGCGCGATTGCTTCCGGATCGGGTGATTGGCTTGATCGGCATTGATACTTTGCAGGAGACAAACAGCCTCTATACTGAGGAACAGATCGATGGATATACCCAGGGAATGCAGGCTGATTTTTCGGGCCGGATGAAAGAAATGGTGACGGGAATGTTCCCCGCCAACGCAGACACGGCCCTGGTGCGGCTGGTCTCTTCAGATATGGCCTCCGCTCCTCCTGAGGTCGCCCTCTCCGCTTTTAAGAATTACTTGCTGGTCGATATGCGTCCGTCATTGAACCAACTGAAGGCTCCCTTGTGGTGCCTGAATGCAAATCAATATCCCATCAACTTTGAAGCCTGGAAATTCTACAAACCTGGATACACTGCGGTGGTCATGCAGGATGTGGGGCACTTCCTTTTTCTGGAAAAACCCCAGGAGTTCAATAAAGAATTGGTGAAGTTAATCGATCGTATGCAAAATCACAAAAGGCGTTGATTCCATGCTGAAAAGCTTATTCTCACTAGGGTTGATTCTGGCCTTAAGTATTGCTGTGCCCGTTCAAGCCCAGGATCTCAATGCCTATCTAAACGACGGCAACCTCTCTGAAGGCCTCAAGGCATTCAAGTCTCCAGACAACGATTCAGAACGGTTTAGTCTGGCTGTGCTTCAGATTTTTTCCGGTGTGGAGAAGTTCAGCCAGGGCTTCAACCAATTGGGGCTGCGTCCTGATTCACCTTTGTCTACTTTGCCTTTTATCCGCATTGCCGTACCCGTTCCCACTCAGCGATCTACCCAACCGGCAACACCCAAAAACACTGCCAAAATATTCCGTTCTCTGCGCCAGGCCTTTCGTGATGCGAACCATACTTTGTCAAAAATCGATGGCGAAGATTTTGGTGTGGAAATCAATCTCGCCCAGGTGCGCCTGGATTTTGATGGCAATGGAATCATCCATGAAAGTGAAGGTCTGATGCAGTCACTGGGGGCCATGATGGGCGGGGCTTCAGGTGCGGGTGAAGACAATCTGATCATTCGCTTCGACGGTGCGGATGCTACTTGGCTGCTGGGATACACTCATTTTCTTTCGGGTGTGATGGATATTCTGCTGGCCTACGACTGGCGACCCGTGTGGGATCAGTGCGCCCATGTGTTGTTGATGAACCCAGAGCCCAGGCCGCCCTTCTACCAGTACGGAAGTCCGGATGAAAACTTTGGTGATTGGGTGGACCTCATTGCTACCTTGCACGACATGCGCCTGGAATTGACCGACGACGATGCCTGGCCTCGGGCTCGTGAAGAATTTCAAAGCATGATCGCCACTAGCCGGCTCTGTTGGCAGCAGGTTCTGGCCGAGACCGATAACCAACGGGAATGGTTGCCGTCGCCAACTCAAACCGGGCCCGGAGATTCCAGCATCACCCAGGCTCAGATTGATGGCTGGATGTTGGTTTTGGCTGAGTTGGATGCCATTGCTGAAGGTGAAAAACTACTGCCGCATTGGCGAGTCCGGCCGGGGTTTGGTATCAACCTGGACAAGCTGGTTGATTCGCCTCCGGAGTTGGATATGGTGCTGTGGATTCATGGTTCAGCCATGATCCCCTTCATTGAAGAAGGGGCCGTCAGTGATGATGCCACCTGGGAAAATTTGACTGCGCCCTTTGGGCCCGGATTCATGCAGTTTGCCATTTGGAGCAATTAGTCGGCACGGCCAGGTGAGATGGCCCGAGCTTTTGCACGCCTCCTTGGCTAAAACTGACCGATACCCAATTCTCTAATAGTCTTGAGTACAGCATCATGCACCAAACCGTTGGTCACGATGACGCCCAGATTATTCTGCAGCATATACCCCTGAGTGAAATCCAGGTCCTTGCCGGTGATGTCTGTGACCCGTCCGCCAGCCTCCAGAACCACAAGCACACCGCCGGCATGATCCCAGATCTTTTCTTTGTATTTATTGTCTCTGGGTAGGCGTAAGTAAGCTTCGGCCTCGCCCCGGGCCACCACTGCGTATTTGGTTTGACTGTCCAGGCGGGCGGGGTCCGCTACAATGGCCAATTGGGTGGCAATGCGTGCAGAATCACTGTGGGATGAGTGGGCCGATTCCACTGACTCGCAGAAACGAATCTGAGTGGTGTCCGTTTGCCCGCTGGTTTTCACAACCTCAGGTTCACCATCACTGGTCAGTGGCACTTGCCACACACCGGCGCCGCGGATGGCCAAATAGACCGTGCCATCACCTCGTTCTCCCAAAAGCTCAGAACCCAAATTGGGGCAACCCAGGGCCGCCACTTCAATCTCACCATCGATGATGAGGGCCAGGCTGATAGCGTATTGCATTTTGCGCAAAAAACCTTTGGTGCCGTCGATGGGATCCAAAGTCCAAAAACGTGCCGAATAATCTTTGGCGCCACCGCGGTCGATCCAGGTGCAAACGGTGTCGGCGTCAGCCTCGGGGCGCAACTTTTGAACATGTCCCAGCATGCGCTCCAGAGTGTTTTCATTGCCGGCCTCACGCAAATCTTTGGAATCTTCTTCACCAATGACCGGATCATCCGGGAAAGCCTCACCCAGAGTTCTGCAAACCAGAGCTTGGCTGCCAAAGTCTGCCACCGTCACCGGGCTTTTGTCCTTCTTTTCCAGGGTGCCCGGATCTATAAGACTTTGCACCGAACGGCAAAGCAGACCGGCTTCACGCACGGCGGCCAAAGCGGTGTCCAGTTCAAGGGCCAGGGGATGAGATGCCCAGGGTCGATTCATGAAATACTCCTGCGAGTTTGAGATGGAAGGCCAAGTGTAAGTGTCATCATCGTCAGATTTAATCTCCAGTGTAGAGAAGATACTGCCGTGGGTGTAGGATGCCATCAAATCATTTTCCCCGGGAGCATTCATGATCGACATTCTTATCATTCTGGCCTATTTCGTCGTGGTGATGCTGGTGGGAGTTCTCAGCCGAGGGGGCAAAGACACCAGCGCCGAAGAATACTTTGTCAGCTCCCGTTCCTTGCGGTGGCCTTCCATCGCCTTGTCCACGGTAGCCACCAATATCCACGCCGGACATTTCCTGGGTATGGCCGGTTCAGCCTATTTGTATGGTCTGGCTCAGGCCAACCTGGAAATCAATGCCATCTTTGGGATCCTGATGGCCACTTTCATCTTCATCCCCCTGTATTTGAGGCTGAGGGTGATGACCATCAGCCAATTCTTTGCCGACCGTTTTGGTCCCAACGTCGCGTTGTCCTATTCGGTCTTGACCATGGTGCTATACGGTTTTCTCTACCTGGGCACCACGCTGTTCTGGGGTGCTTATGCAGTGAACGCCCTGTTTGCCGACCAGGTCAGTTTTATCCATGCCGATCCGGCCACCAGAGTGATGATCATGATGGTTTTTCTAGGCATATTCTCCGCCACTTACACTTATCTGGGCGGTTTGCGTGCAGTCGTGCGCACCGATGCTGTACAGTTTGTGCTGCTCATTGGGGGCGGGTTTGTTTTGCTTTTTGCCGCCTTGAACCGACTGGGCGGATGGGGGCAGCTGTATGAACAAACTAACCTGATGCACCTTCACCTGCCGGCTGATCATCCCAAACTTCCCTGGACGGCCATTGGCGCCATGTTGCTGCTGAATCTCAATTACTGGGGCAGCAACCAAATCATTTTGCAGCGAGCTCTGGCGGCAAAGTCGGTGCGCCATGCCCAGGTCGGGTTGCTGGCCAGTGGTGTGCTGAAGTATCTGATGGCCCTGCTTATAGTGGTGCCTGGCATTGCCTTGGCGGGGATCCTGAAAGACACTCCCTTGAGCGACCCCGATCAGGCTTACCCCACTCTGGTCAATATGCTGCTTCCGGTGGGCGCAAGGGGCCTGGTTCTGTGTGGCCTCTTTGCCTCTTTGATGTCATCGGTGGATAGCATCTTTAATTCGGTGAGCACCTTGTGGGCTGTGGATGTTTTCAAAGGTCGGCTACAACCCGAGGCCACAGACCAACAGATGGTGGCCATGGGCAAAAAGGCCATCATCGTCACTTTGCTGACCGGGTTGGCTTTTGGATTTTTGCAGGTGCATATCAAATTCAGTAATCCGGAATTTGCCCTGACCCACTGGTTCAACGACATGTCTTATTACATCAAAGTTGGTTTTGTCTTACTGGTTTCTTCAGCTGTGTTTCTATACAAAGCAAAAAGCCAACTGGTGCTGGCGATGATGTTTTTGACCATCGGAATCAAACTGGCGCTGGAGCAATTGTTGCCGGATGTGGCCTACTTCAACATTACTGCGCTGACGATTGTATTGGGTTTCACGGTTATTGCAGGGGAAGCCTGGTGGCGCACCCGGCGTGGTATCAAGTGGGCAGATATCTGGTATGTGGATGACCGGGCTGTGGGCTGGGGTGGGCTGGCTTTGTTAGGGTCATTGGTTTTCTTACAGGTGTATTTTCATTAACAATTGTTGCACTGTGTTGGCTGTTGTTTTTGGAGAAAAGAGCGCCTCTCTGGATGGGCTCAAGGGGCCTGCGATGCCTGAGAAAACCCAGATTGTCAGATAAAAACATGTCTGGAAGAAAAAGCCCCAATAGCTCATAGTGCACCAATATGGAGATGGCAGCAATCCTCGTGGTTTCAAAAATATCCGCACCGATCAGGGGGAGAGATTGATTTGGATAGAGCATTAACTCATCCTGTAAAAAAGCCACTGACTTGGGCTTTCGGCCTAATTATTGGCCTCTTTGTACTAACCGGTGTCTCTTCCTACATCGGACTTAACTCCGTCGCCTCCCTGGGCCTGACTATTCACGAGCATCCCTTAAAAGTTTCCAATGCAGGGCTCCAGGCCAGTCTGGGTGTCGCCAAAATGCACAGAGATATGAAGGATGTTGTATTGGCGGAAGACCCTATCGCAATGGAAAGAGCGATACAACTTGTCTCCGCTGAGGAGATGAAGGTATTGGAAAATTTGGAAATTGTGCGAGCCCGGATTTTAGGACCTGGGGGCGGAGCCATTGAACAGGAAGCAAGAGCCATGCTCCTGGCCTGGAGGCCTATCCGCGATGAGGTTATCCAGCTTTTGAGGGAGGGAAAAAAGAAAGAAGCGATCCACATCACCCAGGGAAAAGGTGCTGACCATGAATTTCGTCTGGAGGAACAACTGGTGAAATTGGCTGCCTACGCCAATGAAAAAGCTGATGGATTTGTTGGGGAGTCGACTAAAGTCAAGCAGCGGTATACTGTTTTCAACACCCTTTTTGTTGTTCTCGGGGCATTGCTCTCCATCTTGATTGCCTCTTTGGCTACCAGGCAGATCATTTCATCCTTCACCCTGCGTCGGCGGGCTGAAGAACAATTGGATCGATTGATTGAAGAAGCCCCCTTTGGGACCTTGGTCGGACGTTTCGATGGGCAGTTTTTACGGGCCAACAAAGAGCTTTGCCTGATGCTTGGCTATTCAGAGAAAGAGTTATTGAACAAGAACGCTAGAGATATTTCCCACCCTGAGGATTTGGACCTGACCAAGGTCTCCATGGAGCAGCTGGTGGGGGGAGAGATAAATTCTTTTGAAGTTGAAAAAAGATTTTTGCATAAGAGCGGAAAGGTGATTTGGGGGCTACTAAAATGTGGAGCCCTGCGCGGAGTCTCGGTTGAGGATATTCAGATTATCAGCCAGGTCCAGGATATCACAGAGCATAGGGAGCATGAAGAAATCCTGCGTTTACAGGGTGACATCATCAACCGGATGACGGAGGGTGTTTCTCTATTTCAGCCAGACGGAACTATTGTATATTCCAACCCCAGGTTTGAAGAAATGTTTGGCTACAAAGAGGGGGAAATGCTTGGCAAGCATGTCTCAATTCTGAACCACCCCGATGCCAAAGATCCCCGGGAAAAGGCAAATTATATTCTGAATGTTCTTGCGGAAGAAGGTTGCTGGAAAGACGAAATTCAGAACATTAAAAAAGATGGCACCTCTTTTTGGAGCAACTCCAGTGTTGCAGTTTTTGAACACTCCAAATACGGCCAAGCCATGGTGGTGGTGCAATCTGACATAACCCAACGCAAAAATTCAGAGGCTGAAAAAACCAGTCTGGAATCTCAATTGTTGCAGGCCCGTAAAATGGAAGCCATTGGCACTCTTTCTGGTGGCATCGCCCACGATTTCAATAATATTTTGTCAGCCATTCTGGGATATGCGGAAATGGTGGATGATGAAACTCCTGCCCATAGTAAAACTAAAAATGACATAGGGGAGGTTCTTAAGGCAGGCAAGCGAGCCAAGGAACTGGTGCGGCATATCCTTGCCTTCAGCCGCAAGTCAGATCAGGCCTTGGTCCCTGTACCCCTGCATCAGGTCACCAAAGAAGCCATTCAGCTTCTGCGGGCCTCTATCCCGGCCACCATTGAAATTAACCACCAGATTGACTACAGCTGTGGAACTGTTTTAGCTGATGCAACCCAGATTCACCAAGTGGTCATGAATCTTTGTACTAACGCTGCCCAGGCGATGGATGAAAAAGGCGGTCGCCTCGATTTAACTCTCTCATGCGTGGCATTGTCTGCCGGTGATCTTCAGCATGAGCCTTCTTTACTGCCTGGTTCCTATATTAAATTGATTGTGCAAGATGATGGTCCCGGTATATCACCGGAACATTTGGATCTGGTTTTTGACCCCTATTTCACCACCAAAGGTGTTGGCAAAGGAACAGGCATGGGGTTGGCCGTGGTGCATGGGATCGTAAAAAGTCTGGGTGGAATGATTGCCGTTTCCAGCACCCTGGGGCAGGGAGCGAGTTTCAGTATGTACCTCCCTGAGATTAAAGAAAAATCAGCAACAGTTTCGGTTGAAAATATCACCCTGCCCACCGGCAATGAACGAATTCTGATTGTGGACGACGAAGTCAGTGTGATGGAAGTGACGAGGCGCATGTTGGCCCGGCTTGAGTACCAAGTTACTGGTGAGACGGATAGTCAGGCGGCCCTCGCTTTGATCCAATCTGAGCCAGATGCTTTTGATCTGATCATTTCCGATCAAACCATGCCCAATCTCACAGGGGATGAGTTGGCTCAAAAGATTATGGCTGTTCGGCGCGACCTTCCCGTTATCATCTGCTCCGGGTACAGTTCAAAAATGAATGATGAAAAAGCCTACATTGCAGGCATCAGCGCTTATTTGCTGAAACCCGTGGAAAGCAGTGTTCTGGCTACGACGGTTCGGGAAGTTTTGGATGGTGCTTAGGGGCGTCCCTGCTTATTCCATGATATATTGCTATTAATAAAAATCTCACCTTCGTTTCAACGAACAGGCTCAAGCCATCGATTCCATTCCACAGGTCATCGACGCCGTCGCTAAGGGCGATAAAAAGGCGGCCGCCGAATTGTTGCCCCTTCTATACAAGGAGTTGCGCCGGCTTGCTGTCTCTCGCATGGCCAAACTACCACCCGGTAATACTCTGCAACCCACGGCATTGGTCCACGACGCGTATTTACGCCTGGTAGGGAAACAGGATCCGGGTTGGGACGGACGGGGCCACTTTTTTGGTGCCGCAGCCGAAGCCATGCGGCAGCTTCTGGTGGAGCAGGCCCGACGAAAATCGGCGGGCAAGCATGGGGGAGGACACAGACGGCTGGATGTGGATGAAGTGGAAATTGCGGTGGACGAGCGCATTGGTGAAATCCTGGCCATCGATCAAGCCTTGACCCGTTTGAGAGAGAGCGATCCGCGCAAAGCTGACATCGTCCTGCACCGTTACTTTGCAGGCCTGACAAGGGAAGAGACGGCGGTTGTCTTGCAAATTTCCGTGCGCACTGTAGACCGCCAATGGCGGAGCATCGTGGCGCGCCTGCATCATGAACTGCATGGAGACCTTCCTCATATCCCATCCTCACCGAAAGAATCCGGCGGTGCTTAGTCCTGAGGAAAAACGACAGGCGGAAGAGTACTTCGAAACTCTTTTGGATTTACCCGAAGGGGAGCGGGAAGCTTTCATCCTCAAGCAATGCCACGGCCATCCGGAAATGGCCCAGGAAGTGCGTTTGTTGCTGGCGCATTTTTCAGCTGCGCCCCCTGGTTTTCTGGACAGCCCCGCCGGTGAGCGCAGCGCCGAAGAAAACATCGGACCATACGAATTGCAGGAAGTACTGGGTGAAGGGGGCATGGGGGTTGTTTATCGGGCGCAGCAGCTGCGTCCGGTGGTGCGGACGGTAGCCCTGAAAATACTCAAGCTGGGTATGGATTCCCGGGAAATTCTGCGCCGTTTTGAGGCCGAGCGGCAGACCCTGGCGCAGTTGGAGCATCCCAATATTGCCCGGGTGTATGATGCGGGCACAACGCCGGACGGACGGCCATATTTTGTGATGGAGTATGTGCATGGCCAAACCATCACCAGTTATTGCGACGAGAAAAGGCTAACGCCTCGCCAGCGCATTGAGC
Organism: Candidatus Krumholzibacteriia bacterium; assembly: GCA_016744705.1. Taxonomy (GTDB): domain Bacteria; phylum Krumholzibacteriota; class Krumholzibacteriia; order LZORAL124-64-63; family LZORAL124-64-63; genus LZORAL124-64-63. Next base: position 215,521 of record JADGDU010000002.1, on the reverse strand, counting down.
TTTTCATCATGTTGTGCCGTGGGGTTCAGTATGCACACCAGCAGGGTATCATCCATCGGGATCTCAAGCCCACCAACATTCTCGTCACTGAAGTTGATGGTGGTGCCATACCCAAGGTGATCGACTTTGGTGTGGCTAAGGCGGTGCAGACGGGCCTGGACGGGGCCACCCTCTTAACCCAGATGGGGCAACTGATAGGGACTCCGGAATACATGAGCCCCGAGCAGGCCGAATCTCGCCAGGTGGATACGCGCACCGACATTTATTCCCTTGGTGCAGTACTGTACGAGTTGCTGGTGGGGGTGTTGCCCATCGATGCCAGCAGTTTGCGGCAGGCAGGCGCCATGGCCATGATGAAGCTGATACGAGATCATGATCCCCTGCGACCCAGTGTCCGGGCCAGCACCATGGCCGGTTCCGAAACCACCGTGGCCGAGCGGCGCAGTGTGGCTCCACGGGCTTTGGCACGCACCCTTCGCGGTGAGTTGGATTGGATTTCGCTCAAGGCTTTGGAAAAGGATCCCGAGCGGCGGTACGCTTCGGTGGCTGGCTTTGCGGCCGATTTGCAGCGGCATCTGGCCGATGAACCCGTGATTGCCCGACCGACCAGTACCTGGTACACCATGAGCAAGTTTGCTCGGCGGCATCGTTTGGGTGTGGGAGTGGCTTTGGCGATGGGTGTGGGGGTGGCTCTGCTGGCTGTTGGCTCAACTTACCAAGCCCAGCGTGTGGTTCGTGAACGGGATCGAGCCAATGAGGAGGCTGCGGTTTCAGTGGAAGTCCAGGAATTCCTAATCGATCTCTTTTATGAATCTGACCCCAGCGAGGCCAAAGGCAGAGAGGTCACCGCTCGGGAAATTCTGGATCGGGGGGCCCGAAAAGTGGGCGCCATGGAGAGTGTGCGGGTTCGGGCCGAACTGACCGGTGCTCTGGGGGCTGTGTATCAGAATTTGGCACTTTATGACATTTCCGACAGCCTGTATTTCGCGGCTATGGACCTTTGGATTGAGAGCGAGGGTATGGATCATCCCCAGACTTTGCTGGCCATAGGAGCGGTGGCGGGAATCTACAATACTCTGGGCCGGCATGCGGAATCGGACTCACTCTTCGGGGTGGAGATTGAAGGGTGGAAGCGTTTGGATTTGGCCGATGATTGGAGATCTCTGGACGCCACTTCAAGGCTGGCCAGCAATATGGTCAGCCAACGCAGGTTTGCCGAGGCAGAGTCACTTTATGTGCACGCGTACGAAGGTTGGCGCCAGATCGATGGTGAGGACAATCTGGATGTGCTGCGCATTCGAGGGAACCTGGCCTTCTGTTATTTAAGGGATGATCGAGCGGAAGAATCCATCCCCATTCTCAACGATGTCCTGATACGTTTGCGGCGTGTGGCGGGAGATGATTCGCCCCGCACCCTCAAAATGATGACCCGATTGGCCGATTGCCATCGGGCCCTTGGTCAGTTTGCAGAAGCAAAGGCCCTACTTCATGAATCCCACGAAACCACGAAGCGTGTGATGGGAGTTGAACACCCCGACTATCTGTCCAGTCTGGAATCTTTGGCCTCTTTGCATTTTGAACTGGATGAGTATGCCTTGGCCGAAATCTATTTCCGGGAATGCCTGGCCACGAGGAAATTGGTTTATGGGCCAGAACACAAAAACACCATCGTGGCCCTGCACAACATGGCGGCTATTCTTTCTTCTTTGAAACGATACCCAGAGGCGGAACAAATGGCCCGGGAAACTCTGGCCCTGCGTTTGCAACACCAGGGTGAAGAGCATCCCTATACCCAACAAACCAGGCATCTTTTGGGGCTTGTACTCTTGGAAGAGGGACAGTTGGATGGGGCCGTTGAACAATTCCGGATTGCTGTTGATCATGGTTTTGCCAGCCCCATCATGCTGACTGATGAATCCACAAAAACATTTGCTCCTTTGCTGGGTCGAGAAGATTTTGATGAGATATTAAGTGTTGTGCGTCAACGCGTTGCGGGAAAATAGAAAATAAGACAAATATTGTGGCAGTTTTGCTTCCCGGATTTCGAATGGATCTGATGTAACACATATACCTCAGGATTCAGGAGAAATATCATGGACAATCAATTGAGATTCAATGCTCTGCGTTTGTTGGCTGCCGTAGGCCTTTGGGCCCTACTGACAATGGCCGGCTGTTCCTCGGATGATCCCGTTAACCCGGGCGAGTCCGAACCTCCCCTTACTTTTGAAATCGATCTCGAGTTGGAACCACCAGTGGACTCTTTGCCTGGTTTTGAAGATGGGGTTCCCCGTCCGGTGGGAAGTATCGTCAATTCCGATGGCTTGCAGGCCAACTTTGTGGCTAACGAACTGTGGGTCAGTAGCAACGATGAGGCGGCCATTGGCGCTCTCATCACCGAGCTTTCAGCAGTTGTCATTGCGGAAATTGATCCGTCCGATTATGACCTGAGCGGTTTGCCCAGGCAAACCTTGCTGCGATTCACACCCGAGGCTTTGAGCGCCAGTGAAACCATCCTGGCCCTTGAAGAAGTGAGTTTGGAAGGGTCCGGCGAACACAGAGTGTCTTCGCCTGAAGATCTGGGATTGTTCACTGTGGCGGCCAACGCGACCCTCGGTGGGGTGGATGTGGGCATCAACTGGATCGGTGAAAATAGCAGCATGACCACGCGCGAAACGGAAGAGGCGCCCAGTGGTCCGCCGGGCTACACAACCAATGCCTTCGAGTGGGCCTCCCATTCCACAGGCAGCTCTCAGGGCATTGGTGTAGCCGAAGCCTGGCGGGGCCTGGAGTTGGCGGGAAAAACTTCCAATAAAGTTAAGTTGGCCATCCTCGATTTGGGTTTCCAGGTCAACAATGATACGCCCAGTGATTGGGAAGCCTTCAGTAATGTTCCCTTCATGGATCCATTAAATCAGCCCAACTTTATTGGTTGTGGTGGTGGGTCATCCTGCTTCTGGCACGGAACCAATGTGCTGAGTTCGGCCATGGCCGTGCCCGACGATGAATTTGGTGGCGCCGGACCCGCCGGCCAGATTGCAACCCCGATTATCATCAGCACTTCTTATGACTTTTTCACATCCATCGGTGCTTTGTTGCAGGCTCGGAGCATGGGGGCGAAAATTGCGAACATGAGCTATGGGGCCCCAGTTCCCACAATCCTGGCGTTTTCGGTGTATCCCTTTGAAGCCACCACTTTATTGCTGGCCGAAACCGGCATGCTGCTCTTTGCTTCGGCCGGAAATGACGGTGAAAATGTGGATGACGAATCGTGCTTTCTGGGCATCTGCGTAGAAAACACCTGGTGGACTCCCTGTGAAAATGCCGGTGTCATCTGTGTCGGTGGATTGCAGGAAGATACCAAAAATAAAGCGGGAAATTCCAATTACGGCTCCGAGCATGTGGATATTTTTGCCCCTTACACCCTGTATGTGGGGCCGGATCCAGACAACACCGGAAACATCGTACGCAAGGTAAACGGCACTAGTTTTTCTTCGCCTTTTACTGCCGGTGTGGCGGCTATGATTTGGGCGGCTGATCCGGAGCTGAGCGCGGATGAAGTGCTCGAAATTCTCTACGACACGGCCCACTCAAGCAATGACGAGAGAGTGAACCGGTATGTGAATGCTCTGGGCGCAGTGCAGACTGCCATCGGCAATGCCGCCCCGGTGATCACTGTTTTCGGAGGTACAGACATCACTCGCCAGTTGAATCATGAGATCACTTTGTCGGCCCAGGTGACGGATTTCGAAGATGGCAATAACTGCTGCGATATCACTTGGGAGTCCAGTGTGGATGGTGACCTGGGAACCGGAAACTCTATCACCCATGCCTTCACCACAGTGGGCACGCGGACGATCACTTTGCGCTCCACTGACGCAGATGGCGCCACAGGGGCGGAAGTGATCACATTGACCATTGAAAATACAGCCCCCTCGGTGACGATCACTAGACCGACTCCGGGTGAGACGGTGTTCGCAGGGTCGCCCGTCATTTTGAGGGGCACGGCTTTTGATACTAATGAGCCGGATCAGGATATCGCCTGTTCCTCCATGACCTGGCGCAGCTCGTTGGCGGGCGATGATGAATTTCCTCTCACGGGATGTGAGACGGAAGCCACTTTCTCGACGCTCGGATTGCGCACAGTGAGTTTGACAGCCACTGACCCCCAGGGTTTGTCGACTACTGAATCGGTGACTGTGGTGGTGGTGGAACCGCCCAATAACCTGCCTCCTGCTGTTTCGGTGACCAGCCCTGAGAATGGTATGGATATTGGGTTCTTTGATGTGCTGAATTTCAGCGGGAACGCCACGGACCCGGAAGGCAATACGCCCCTGAGTTACGAATGGATTGTGAACTTTGGAGAGGGCGATGTGGTCGTGGGGAACACCCCATCCATGACCTGGACACCCGAAGACAGCATGGAGTTTGAGTGTGATAGGACATGGGATATTCGCATCACTTTGCGGGTGACAGACTCACTGGGCCGTCCGGGTAATGATTTTGTAGATGTTCGGGCCATTGTGATTTGTAAGTAGAACCTGGAATGGGGATTGTCCGGGAGGGTCTCCCTGCTGCCGCGGCCCTAGGCTGCGGCAGCGAGGGTGATCTAAAAGTAATGGTCAGCGCTCTTCTGCCTCCGGAACCGGTCGACCAATCTGTTCGCACAGGATTTTCAGTGGGGCCAACGATGACCTGCGTTCGTAATCGTAAAACTCACCGTAGGGTTCCTTTAAGAGGCCGAGAATCTCTTCAGTTTGAGCGTCGGCATGAGGTGGCAGTGAGCTGATCACCGCATCCAAGTCTACTGCTGATAGCTTCAGCGAAATGAATTCTTTGGCTCTTCCCACATGCAGCCGGATGGGTGTTAGGCCTTTGGTGAGAATCACTTCACGGGCCCGGTTCAGTTTGCGTTCGCCAATCTGTGATACCAGGTCGCGATATTGTTGGTGCACCACCCATTCGTTCAATAGGAAGCCGAGAACTTCTGGGGAAAATTGCTGCCAGAGGTCCACTGGGGCATCAGGCTCCACTAGACAACCGATCACAAACGAACCCGCCTGGTATCCATGACGACCTTGCTCCAGGGCGGATTCGACCACCGCAGTGAGTAACGTTGCCCGGCGTTCGGTGCTGAGCATCTGGTACGCCGTGCGGTTATTCAGGTGCGTTCCCAGGGTGGAGCCGAAGAGCCGTTCTATCACCAGACCAGGGTGCTTTTCGACGCAGCTGTTCACCAACTCACGGGCATCTTGCGGATGGTCTCTGAGTTGGCCGCCGCGGATGGATTGGCCAAACTCCTGGAGGCTTTTGAATCCTGTTTTGTTGGCCTGGTCTATGAGAGTCTGATAGCGTTGGTAGTACTTGGCCAAGCGGGTGAATTCATCGTGTTCATCGGGCTGGAGGCCAAGGTCTTCGCCATCCATGAAGCGAAACAAGCGTGCGGTGGAGAAAGCCGCACGACCCCGAAACAGAGTCTTTTTCCGGCTGGAAACAGTGACCCACTGACCTTCCTTAATTTCCATCCCGCCTTTGCCAATGAGCGTGGCCCCATCATCCCCAATGCGCACGCCGTCTTTTTCAAGGTCCAACAACGAAGGAATACCCAGGGTTTGCGCCGTGGTTACCACATGGATGGCGGCCGGGCTGAGGCTGCAAATTCCCTGCACATTCTGCATGCTGACGGTGTCGGCGGGAGTGAATCGTGGTTGCACCAGAATAACATTGCCGCCTTTCCCCTGGGACTTGGCCACCTCTGCACTTTTTGTCGAAAAGAAGAGGCGCCCGGTGACGGCTGAGCGGGGAAGTACAGACAATCCCTGGGCCACTGGCTCCAGAGCTTCGAAGGATTCCGGGTCGATGGTGTCTGACTCCAGTTGCCGCACATGGAAGGGTTCGATCAGCTCCTGCACCCGTTGCTCGTCGATGATTCCAGATTCGTACAGGTCCATGACCGCCGTCAGCATGCCCGCTCCTGCCAGTTGGGCCTGATTAACCTGGAGGATGGTGAAGGTGCCTTGAACAGCGGTGAACTCCACCATGACCGGCCCGCGGAACAGCCGTTCCAGATGGGGCAATCGTTTCCAGAAGTGGTAGACGGCGGGAAAACTTTCACGGGCTTCATCGGGAGTGGCAAAGTGCATTTCGTCCGGCACCAGGCGGCCCGTCATGAGGTCCTCGCCGTAGATGGTGCGTCCATACTGAAGATGCACTCCGGATCCGATGCGTGGGTGGCGGCTGTAAAGCACACCGGCGTAAGATTCCTGATTGATGACACTGCATACCATGCGCTGGAGGATGACCGTGGGATAGCGCACGACGTTGCCCATGAAGTTGCTCAGGGCATCGAAGTGCTGATTGTAATAATCGTATACGCAACCGAGCAGAAATTCGAGTTGGTGATAAGGGTCGGTTAACAATTGTGGATCATGCAGGGCGATGCGGGCTTCGATCTCCACCGCAAGTTCAATATTCTCAGCGTCGGTGAGGTCGTGGCGAATGGCCGGAGCCAGGTCATCCAAAGCCTCTGGGTCAATGGCTTCAAGGATGGTGCGGCGGTTGCTCAGGCGGATGCGAGTGACGGCCGCCTCGCCATAACGCTCAGGCAAACCGGTGAGTAACGCTGGTACATACCCCACATTCAGGTAAGTGGGCATGAAGCCCGGCAAATAATCGGGCATGGCCGAGCGCAGGGCAATGAGCAGGGGGTTGGCGGGGTCACCCAATCGGCGCCCACTCAATTTGACGAGGTTGCGCATGGCTGAATGCAGAGCGGCGCTGCGTTGGGCTGGATCCAGATGGTAGACATCCGAAGTCAGGAAACAGAAGTCGGGAGTGGCAAAACCTTTACGTGAGAGGTGCAGCAAGACCGAGCCTTTGTTGCTAATCAACGTTTCGGCATGGTCCAGTTCTGTGGTGTAGGGCACCACATACTCGTTCTCGATCAACTCTTTTTTAAGAAAACGGGGAGCCAGCTCAGAGTGCAGGGTGCGGGCGATGGCTTCCAGCCCAGCATGGGCCTCAGAGTCACCGCGGCGTGCCCGGTGGATGCGGTCCACATGGACCACCGCTTCTTCCGTGGATACACGGTCCAGGAAACGCACATCATAATCCCGCACCGCAATGGTATAACGGTTACCGGCAGCTGTAGTGAAGTCAATTTCGGCGGGCATGTAGCCCTCCGGTCGCTCCCAGCGCCGCCGCTCGATTCGGTGTTCGAGGTTGGCGTTGATACGCCGAGCGCTGGTGTACTCCGCCCGGACTTCTGTGATCCGGACCACGGGGGTGGCGGGCCGAGGGGGCATATTAGTCACGGAAATTCCTTCGCTGGAGTTATTCCCTATTCTTTATATCCTAATTCGATGGCTTTTTGAAAATCCTCTTCGGCACCCTTTTTATCACCCAGGCCCAGCTTGGCGGTGCCTCTGTGGTGGAATGCTTCGTCCAGGGGGTATTGGCTGATCACCGTATCAAAATCGGTGATGGCTGTAGAGAAGTTTTCCTGGCCAAGGTAAGCCATTCCACGAATAAAGACACATTGCAAGTCTCTGGCGTTGCGCTCAAGAGCCAGATTGCAATCGGCAATAGCGGCGTCAAAATCTTTTGCTTCGCATTTTACGTAAGCCCGCCTTCCCAAAGCTTCTTCCCGCTTATCAAAAGGCTCGTTAGGCAGAGGTTCCATAACCATCACCTTGCTGAAGTCTTCGATGGCTCCGTCAAAATCTTTTCCATCGCTGCGCGCGTAGGCACGGAAATAATAAAGTGCAGGGTTGTTGGGCTGGAGTTCAATGGCCAGGGAATAATCGGCGGCGGCACCAGCAAAGTCATCCATACCGTATTTGGATTCAGCCCGCAGCTTGTAGATGTATTCATCAGCGGGTTCCAGCTCGAGAAATTTATCCAGATCAGCCACTGCTGCGGAGTAATCCTGGATGTAGTTCAGCAGTAAGCCTCGGGTATAATAATATTCGGCATTTTCAGGATCCAATTCGATGGCTTTGTTAAAATCAGGAACCGCGCCATCCTTATCTCCAATATCCGATTTAGCGGTGGCCCTCATGAAATACATGGGCGCACTTTCCGGGTCCAGGGCAAGTCCCTGATCAAGGTATTCGATGGCCGCATCAGAGTTCCATAGGTCAAGTTGGCCCTGGGCTTTGGCCTGATAATCCTGGGCGGATTGGGCAATGCAAACTAAGGGCAAAGCAACCATCAAACCGATCAAAGTCACGATGTGGAAAGATTTCATTTTGATTTCCTTGGGGGAGGTTGGGTCAGTCTTGAATTCCTAATCTAACGGAAAATTGAGCGAAGTAAAACAAGATCCCCAGGGGAGAAGCGAGATTATTTCCATCCCGCTCCTCTTAGCACCTGGATTTCGGCTTCCCGGTTGTCATCAATTTTCAAACCAGGCAGGGGCAATGCGACGGTGAAGGTGGTTCCCTGGCCCGGGGTGGATCGAAGACTGATGGAGCCACCATGCTGGTGAATGATACTTTGGGCCACACTCAACCCCAGCCCGGTTCCTTCTCCGGTGGGTTTGGTTGTGAAAAAAGGATCAAAGACACGTTGCTGGTTTTCCGGATGAATACCTTTGCCTGTATCTGAAATTTCAAAGAGAATGATTTGGTTTTCTTCCCAGGTTCTGACCATGACCCGACCTTTGTCTTCTGTGGCCTGGACGGCATTCATTAACAAAGCGGTAAAGACCTGATTGATTTGGCAGGGAATGCAATTAAATAAGGAGAGGGGGGTCAGATCCGTTTCCAGATGGCATTGAGATTTGAGTGCTTTCCAAACCAAAGCCAGTGTGGCCTCGATGCCTTCATTGATCTGGTACGGGGTGGCGGTGGGTGAATCGCTACATGCAACACGGGACAAGTTTTTGACAATCTCTTGTATTCGGGAAGTTCCGGCCAGGGTTTCTTCCAGCAAAGTGGAAGAATCTTCGCGGATAAAATCCAGATCTTCATTTTCTATTAGCGTAGTCATATCTTTGATGAGGGGAGAGTCGTCCGGCAGAATATTGGGATGATCCAGCTGCAGTTGGTCAACCATGTCCATGTACTTCTGGACGAGGGCATCCATGCTTTGGAAATATCCGGTTAAAGTTTTTAAGTTGGTGTGGATAAACCCTAAAGGATTGTTGATTTCATGGGCTACTCCATTGGCCAAATGCCCAATGGAGGCCAACTTTTCTGATTGGATGAGTTTGTTCTGACCTTCATCCAGATTGCCCAGAAGTTCGTCCATGGCCTCTTTGATTTGCACTTCATAGACTTTGGATCGGGCCAGCGTTTCTGTCTTTTGGGCCACCAGGCTTTCCATTTCCAAAAGAGAGAATTCAGCCCGCCGGGTCATCTCACGTTTTTTGAGCATCGTGATAGTCATCTGGGCCACTTCTTCAGGGTCGAAGGGCTTTTTCAGAATCAGCAAGTTGTCACACCGACCCAAGCGTTCTACGATTTCAAATTGAGAAAAGTCGGAATAGGCGGTGCAGATAATGATCTGCAAGCGGGGATCCAGGCTCCACATCTTTTCAATGGTTTTCAGGCCATCCCAGCCGGGGGGCATGCGCATATCCACAAAGGCCAGGGCGAATGGTTCGCCCTCTTCCAATGCTTGTTGGATATGGAGGTAGCCCGCTTCGCCCTGGTGGGCGAATTCCAGGTGGTAGTCGCCCCAAGCTCCCAATTCGGGTGCCTTGTTTTCTGACTCTCCCGCGCCAAAAATTTCTTTTTCAAGTTGGGACAATGTGTCTGATGGGTGCTCTTTGGGCTGGAGAATTGTCTGGAAGTCCTTATGGATATCCGGATTGTCATCTACAATTAGTATTTTCTGAGAAGCCGGTTTACCATCATACACCATGGGATATCCTCTGTTCCTCCAGGGGAATGGTCAATACAAACCGCGCCCCTGATCCTTTGCCTTCACTGAAGGCCTGCAGTGTGCCGCCCATCTCACCAGCGGAATTGGCCGCGCCATGCAAGCCAAATCCGTGTCCATTTTCTTTGGTTGTGTAACCGTGTGTGAATATTTGGTCAAGGTTTGCGCTTTCGATGCCAATGCCTGTGTCTTGCACCGAAAGGGTGACTTCTCCATTGGGGTTCAGGTTGGCCGAAACTTCCATCTGTCTGGCATGAAGATCCGGATGGGATAAAGCCTGGGCCGCATTGCGAATGAGGTTGACGAGAACTTGCAAGGCCCGATGTTTGTCCAGCTGAATAGCAGGCAGGTTTTCCGCTTTTACGACCACTTCGATGTCATAATTTTCAATACAGGATTCATTGATTTCCAGCGCCTTTTCCAAGAGGCTCCTGAGGTTGACTTCTTCCCTCAATGATCCCCCTCGGCAACGATCTTGTTGGCTATTGATCACTCTGGAAATGTGTTCGATATGATCTTGCAGCTGGCCGATGGATGCGAGGTTTTCAGTCTTCTCTTCCCCTAAGCGAACAGCCAGATGATCCAAATAACGGGGTACTTTTGCACCCTTGGGATCCTGGGTCAGATATTCGTCGAGAGAGTGGCGGTGGTCGTGCATCAGGGCGGCCACTTTTTGAACATTGTCAACCTGGCTGGTGCGGACATTCTCCCGGAGTTGTCCGGCGCCAATGTTCACACTGTTGAGCACATTTCCCACATTGTGTAAAACATCCGTGGCTACCGAGGCCATTCCTACCTGGCGGGCGTTGTCCACCAACTTGTCCTGGGCGGCGTGCAATTGACGGGTGCGGGTGCGGATGGTGTTTTCCAGATGCCTGGTGATGAAGTGAACAGCCAGAAATAAGAGAATTTCTACGATACAAAAGCCCAGCATGGCATAGAAAATATTGGTCCATACCGCCTGATCAAAGGCCGCCACTTCCGTTGACGCCTGGACCCACACCAGGACCATGCCCGCCGGGGGATGGCCAGGCTGAGAGGCAGAATGAAAATCATCCAGATGGAAGCCGGTCAGGGCGTAGGGCACACCATCGAGTTCCACCAGGCGGGTTCCGGGGGTCTGGAAAAGACTCCGCATCAGACCTAGTTCCAGCAGCTGATCCTTGGCTGGCCCGGAGCTGGCTTCGAGGTAGAAGCCTTCTCGCTCCGTGGTATCTTGAAAAGCGCGGGCCATCATTTCAGGCCAGATGTTTTGACTGACATGTTCTGCGGTCAACACAACAGCCAGGCCGCCTTGCATGGTGCGGCTCAATTCGGGTAGGAGGGTGCTGAAAGATGTCCCGGCTTCCAGCGCTCCGGTGTGGATACGTTCTTTGGTAACGGGGTCTTCAAAAAACATGGGCACCACACCACGAATTCCGCTGATAATTCTTCCAGTTTCAAACCCCGTTACAGGCAACAGGTTCTGATTCACGTTGACCACTGTATAACGGCATTGGTCCATGTTATCACCAAAACGGTTGGGCTTATGGACCCGCAAAAAGGATTGGGAGCCGGGCCCCATGTGGAAGTGGAGTTGACGAACCTTGTATTGCTGGGTGACTTGTTGCCAGCTGGGTTGGACCAAGGCAAAGAGTTCGGCCCTTCTTTTGGCTGCTTCCGCTCCCCCTTTGGCCCCACCTTCGCTGTTCACTGCCTCAACACCTTGGTGAAAAAGTTCCCGAACTCGTGGATCGTTGGCAATATAAGTGGCCATCAAAGACATGGTCTTTTCGATTTCCATGAGAGTGAGCTGAAAGGCTTGGGTGTATTCCGTTCCACGATTTTCGAGGGAGAATGTGAGGGCCTCTTTGGCTGAACGGTAATTGATATAGACGAAAATTCCATCACTCAGGGCAATGAACAAACTCAAAAAGATTAAAATTTGCGAAGATCGCCTCATCTTGGGGCTCTCGAATCCAGGCCAAAGGCCTAGGCAACGGGCGAGTTACCTGTGGAAAGTCTTTCAGTTCTTTCATCTTTCGGCAGCCTAATATGAGAGTTAAAGGATTTATTCGCTGAACTGATGCGCCATTCACAATTTTCTTTGACTTCAATGTTGAATTACGATACTTTCGAACTTATGAAAGTACGAAATATGGAAATATTCGAAATCCACGCGTCGTATTGCTCGGTGCTGGCCAATTCCAAAAGATTGGCCATCATGGCGTGCCTGGATAAAAAAGAGATGAGCGTGGGGGAATTGGCTGAGGCCATTGACAGCCCCATGAGCACCGTAAGCCGGCATTTGACTATTTTGAAGGGCAAGCACTTGGTCAAGCTGCGAAAAGAAGGAACTACGGTGTTTTACAGCCCTGCCGATAGACGAATCCTGGAGGCCTGTGCCATGATCCGGGTCGTTTTGATCGACAGCATGAAGAAGCGGGGCTTGATAGCCCAGGAAATAGACATCGACAACATCATTGACTGAAATTGGACGGCGCGGGTGATTTTTCCGTGCTAAACCAGCGAGGTTCGGGCCTGTGGCTCAGAATGATTGGCAGCTGCTCGGGGGAATTTGGTTTTCTCCACCCATGCGGCGGACTCTCTCAAGTCCTCACCTCGATTCGAAACCAGCTCAAAAGACGATAGAAATAGTTTGTTTTCAAGATGAAGCCAGCATCCCTCGGGAGCTGGCTTTTTAGCGTTCGTAATAAATGACGGTGAAGAATCCGTCACGATTGCAGGAAAGGAATAGAAATGGTCAGTCGAAGAGATTTTCTCAAGATTGCTGGAACCGCGGCTGGAACCTCGGCCCTCTCCTTAGCTGGAGTGGACAAAGCCTGTGCTAATGAAGTTCATCTGGATGATGACCGATTCGGGGTTTTGGTGGATTTTACAATCTGTGTGGGATGCCGCCGGTGCGAGATGGCCTGTTCCCAATCTCATGATCTGCCCTTTGGGAACATGGACAGTTATGATGATACGTCGGTCTATGACGCAATGAGACGACCTTCAGTGGAGGATCTCACTGTCATCAATGCTTACACCCCACCGGTTGGTCAAGAGGACCCCCTGACTGTTAAGGTGAATTGCCTGCATTGTGAAAAACCCTCCTGTGTTTCGGCCTGCATCGTGGGTGCTTTGACCAAAGATGACAAGGGGCCCGTGGTTTACGATGCCTGGAAATGCATTGGGTGCCGCTATTGCATGATCGCCTGCCCATTCCAGATTCCAGCCTACGAGTACGAAAATCCTACCACTCCCAAGGTGGTCAAATGCGACATGTGCGCCGAGCGTACCCTGGCTGGAAATGGTGAGATTCCCTCGTGTGTGGATATCTGCCCAGTGGATGCGCTGACCTTTGGTCGTCGTGCTGATTTGCTGAAATTGGGACACGCCAGAATTCAAAATGACCCTGAGCTCTACTTCAATAAAATATATGGTGAGCATGATGGTGGCGGGACATCCTGGTTGTATCTCTCAGATCGGGATTTCAGCGAGGTCGACCTTCCGGTATTGGCTGACACCAGTCCTTGTGAAGTGACCGAAAGAATCCAGCACGGAATTTTCCGCGGGTTCAGCGGCCCCGCCATGGTCTTTGGACTGATGAGCGTGCTGGTCAAATCCACGGGCTCTATTCCTCCGGAAAAAGACCTTCCTGCACCTAAACATCATCAGGGAAAAGGGGGCAGCCATGAGTAACCCAACTTCAGGGCAAGCTATTTCCCAACCTGTTAACATTCGCAGCACACGAGGCGAGCACGAAGAGAAGGCCATTCCCATGGCGGGAAATGCCAAGGTCCCTTTCCTGACACCAGGAGTTTGGGTGCTGATCATCCTGGCTCTTGGTGGAATTGGCGTTCTGGCGGTTCGCTTAATTTACGGCCTTGGTGCTGTGACCAACCTAGATTCCAACTACCCTTGGGGTTTATGGATTGGGGTTGATGTGGCTTCGGGTGTGGCTTTGGCCGCCGGCGGTTTCACCACGGCCTTTTTGGCTCACATTTTCCACAAAAACCAGTACCACGTGCTGGTGCGCCCCGCCCTGCTGACGGCCATGATCGGTTACACTTTTGTGGGAGTTGGCGTGGCTGTAGATTTGGGCCGCTACTATAACATCTGGCATGTCATGCTGCCTTCTATGTGGCAGGGTAATTCGGTTCTGTTCGAAGTAGGCATCTGTGTGATGATTTATCTGACAGTGCTGTACATCGAGTTCCTGCCCATCGTGTGCGAGCGCTTCATTGGCAAGGTTAACCTTCCCGGATTCCTGGGTGGGATGAATGGTTTTGTCGATAAGTTCTTACGGGTTGCCGATGCGACCTTGAACAAAATCATCATCTTTTTCTTAATCGCCGGAGTGGTGTTGTCTTGTGCGCACCAATCCAGTCTGGGAACCCTGATGGTGATCGCTCCCGGGAAATTGCATCCGCTGTGGCACACGCCCACCATGCCGTTGCAGTTCCTGCTGTCCGCTTTTGCGGTGGGGTTCTCCATGGTGATTTTCGAAGGCTATCTGGCTGCACGTTCCCTCAAAAGAGAATTCGAACTGCATGTCATGGCTCCCTTGGGCCGGATCATTCCGTTCCTGCTCACTGTGTATTTTGGCACCAAGCTGATCGACATTGTGAACCGTGGCGCCTACGACACGCTCAGTGAATTTAATCTGCAAACAGCCTCTTTTGGTGTGGAGATTATCGGCGGAGTGATCTTGCCGGCCATTATCTTCATGACCCACCGCCTTCGCCGCCGTCCAGCATGGCTTTTTTCGGCTTCCGCCATGGTGGTTCTGGGTGTTGCGCTGAACCGGTTCAATGTCTTTATCATTGGGTACAAACCTCAATTCGGCGAAGGACCGTATGTCCCCGCATGGCCTGAAGTTCTGCTCACTGTTGGCTTCATCAGCATTATTATTCTGCTCTACAGGGCTGCTGTGTTCATCTTCCCGGTATTGCCGGCAGAGGAGGGCGAGCTATGAGAATCACTTTAACAAAGCTGACTTGGCCCGTGTTGGGGCTGGTTGTTGGATTGAGTTTGATGGCAGGCATTGTTTGGGCCGTGGAGGCGGCTGGCGTGGTGGAAAAATCTCACTCCATGCCCCGTTTTAATACCCGCACTCATATCAGTGAACTGGAATGCAACCAATGTCATACCTGTGATCTTCCCACTCCGGAAAATCCTTGTTTGGTGGATTGTCCCCGACATATGGGGCACTTTCACACTGAACAGCGCCCTGATGATGGGCCTAAAGTGGTAATCATTGAGCAATTGGCTGATCTTTATGATCCCGTGCCTTTTGCCCATGAACTTCATGCAACTATGAGTGATATGGTTGGCGGCTGTGAAAACTGTCATCACTATAGCGAGCCGGGTGGCGCCATTCCTCCCTGTAGCGAATGCCATGATCCAGCAAAAGGGCCTTTGGATTTGAACAAGCCCAGTTTGAAGGGGGCTTACCACAGGCAGTGCATGAATTGCCATTTGGATTGGAGCCACGAAAACGCCTGTAGTTTCTGCCATCTGGAACACCATGATGACATTGCTGAGGGTCAAGTGGACAAAACAGATATCGTGGGTGTGAAGCATCCCATGATCTCGGCTACGGACAGCTACTATTACGATACCACCAATGAGAAAGGTCCTGTGGTGACCTTTCATCACACCGATCATGTGGATCAGTTTGGCTTAAACTGTGTTGATTGTCACCGGGGTGATACTTGTGCCAGCTGCCACGATCAGGAAGCGGCCAAACCCAGTCATGTGGAGAAGATGGCTTCATGCACTGAATGCCATGAAGAACGGGGTTGCAGATTCTGTCACGGCTACGAACGGAAGCCAGAATTTGAACATGGAGCGTCCACTGGTTGGGATCTGGGAGAACGGCATGCCGATCTTTCCTGCCAGGAATGCCACGGCACTCCGAAAGTTTTCCATACTCCAAAAACCAGCTGCATTTCCTGCCATACGAGCTGGGAAGACGGAGATTTCGACCACGCCATCACCGGAGTGATTTTCAATGAAGATCACGAGGATATGGATTGTTCGGATTGCCATATGGATTTAGATTTTAAAGCCCAACCTGCTTGTGACGACTGTCATGATGATGAACGGCGTTACGATCCCGAAACGGGTTTCGACGGTTAGTTCAAGGGGTGGTGCTTTGAAATTGTGTCTGATCTGGACCCGCTTTGCCAACTTCTGGCAAAGCGGGTTTTTCATTGGGTAGGACTTTTTAATCCGTTGACACGGATGTGACAGTAGGATATCCTTCGTTTGGAACCTTTCAAACGGAGAAAACATTGCCTCAAAATACAGTCCCAAATGACGATTTTGCTTATGCCTATGGTATAAAAGAGCAATTCATCCAAGATTTTGGCATGGCCTACCAGACATTCGGGCTGTCAAAACTCATGGGGCAAATCGTTGGTTTGCTGCTTTTCCACAAAGATCCTGTCAGTTTGACCCAGATCACCAACGAACTGAGCGTGAGCAAAGGGCCCGTCAGCCAAATCATGCGGCGTCTCCGCGAACACAACCTTGTGGAGCGGGTGTGGGTGCCAGGCAACCGCAGAGATTTTTATCGTGCGGTGCCGGATATCTTTGGGGAAGCCTTTGGCAGCCATGCCGCCTTGCTGGTGAGCAACCTGACTTTGGCTCAACGATTTAAGAAGCTCATGGATGAATCTGATGAAGAAATCCCCGAAAAATTCAAAGACAATGTTCAGCAGATGGAAAACTTTTACACCATGATGCAGAAGCACCTCACGGCGTTTCTCGATGAATGGAATGAAACACGCGATTGATCGCGTAGGAGGATCAGATGAAACGACTGCAGGACAAAGTGGCCATCGTGACCGGTGGCAGCGCAGGTTTGGGAAAAGCGACAGTGGAGCGTTTTGCGGCTGAAGGTGCCATGGTTTCCATTTGGGACGTGAATGAAGAAGCGGGTTTGGCCATGGTTGAAGCTGTCAAAAAAATGGACGGTAAGGCTGAATTCCGGCAAGTGAATGTGGCCGATAAAAAAGAGGTCGATGCGGCCGTGGCAGGTATAAAAGAGCTGTATGGGCACATCGACATCCTGATCAACAATGCGGGCATCACCCGCGATGCGACTTTGCTGAAAATGGAAGAAGAGCAATTTGATCAAGTGGTGGCTGTCAACCTGAAGGGTGTCTTCAACTGCGGCCAGGCTGTAGGCCGGGTGATGGTTGAGCAGAAATCTGGTTCCATCGTCAACACCAGCAGTGTTGTGGCCCTGTATGGAAATTTTGGCCAAAGCAATTACGTGGCAACCAAAGCTGGAGTCATTGGCATGACCCAGGTTTGGGCCAGGGAATTGGGCCGTAAGGGTGTGAGGGTCAATGCTGTCGCTCCCGGTTTTATCGGCACAGAAATGGTGATGGCCATGCCTGAGAAGATCATCGACATGATGGCGGGCAAGGCTCCGCTGCAGCGTTTGGGAAAACCCGAAGAAATCGCGGCGGCCTATCTCTTCCTGGCTTCAGATGAAGCTTCTTTTGTCCATGGCGCAGTTCTGAGCGTGGACGGCGGATTGATTTCCTAAAACCTTGAGAAAGACGGGGAGGCAGAGAGCTTGAGTCGCAACGCACGCATCATTGCTACGGGAATGCACGCACCGGAAAAAGTCGTGCCCAATGCTTTCTTCAATGAAATCCTGGGTGAGGATGTTGGCACCTGGTTGGAAGACAATCTCACCATCAGGGAGCGCCGTTGGTGCACTGAAGAAGAAAGCACGGCTGACCTCGTGGAAGCTGCAGCCCGGATCATCTTAGAAAAGGCGAACCTGGAAGCGCATCAATTGGACCTGATCATCGTGTCCACCGATACGCCCGAATATGTTTCCCCCTCCACGGCGTCCGTCCTCCAGCACAGGCTAGAGGCCACGGGTGCTGGAACCTTCGATGTCAATACGGCCTGTGCTGGGTTTGTGACAACCCTGGATATGGGTGCCAAATACATTCGCAGCGATGAGCGTTATACCAACGTTTTGGTCATTGGGGCCTACGCCATGAGCAAATTCCTCAACCTGAAGGACAAGAAAACCGTCACCCTCTTTGCCGATGGCGCAGCCGGAGTTTTGCTTCAGGCTCACGATGGCCATGAGGGCTGGCAGGCGGCCAATTTGCACACTGAAGGCCAATACAATGGTTGGATGGGAATTTATGGTGGATGTGCCAGTGCTCCGTCCACTCCTGAATCGGTGGCCCAGGGTGATCATTTACTCAAGTTTGTCAAAAAATTCCCCAAGGAAATCAACCCTACCACCTGGACCAGCATGGTGATAGAAACCACCCAGCAGGCGGGGTTTGAAGTGCAGGATATCAAGCGGGTTTTCTTCACCCAAATCAACATCAACAGCATTCGCGAAACCATGGATATCCTGGGGCTGTCAATGGACCGCACCCACTGCGTGATGGATCGATACGGATACACCGGCTCAGCCTGCATCCCCATGTGCCTGGCCGAAGCGGACGAACAACAGCAACTGTCACCTGGCGACCTGGTCCTGTTTATGGGATCGGGCGGAGGATTGGCTTTCGCCTGCGCGGCGTTTACCTGGTAGAGGAGTGACGATGCCGGATCTGGCTTCAAAAAGTATGATCACAGCGGGATGGGCGCTGATAGCATTGTATGCCCTGGTGATTCTGTTTTTTGTGGTGCGTGGGGCTCGCCGAAACAAAAGTATGGCGGATTATGCCTTGGGGAACCTGGCCTTTTCACCGGTGGCGGTGGGCCTGGCCCTGGCGGCCTCCATGACCAGTGCAGCCACCTTCATTATCAACCCCGGATTCATCGCCCTATATGGCATCAGCGGAGTCATTTCATACGGTGTGGTTTTACCCTTGGCTGCGGTGATCTCTTTAGTCATCCTTACCAAAGGTTTCCGCCGTCACGGCAAGAGTGTCAAAGCCTTGAGCATGGCCCAGTGGATGAGCACGCGTTACAATAGTCCTGCCATGGGGCTGTTCTTCGGTTTCCTGTCTCTGCTGTTGATCACTTTCATTGTGCTGATTGTCGTGGGTTTGACCAAGGTTCTCAGCACCACTCTGGGGCTGGATGAGATGACCGCCTTGGTAGGCATTGTGGTCTTTGTTTTTGGCTACATGATGTTTGGTGGAGCCAACAGCATGGTTTACACCAATACGGTGCAGGCAGTGTTGATGCTCATTGTGGCTTTCGTCTTGCTGGGTAGTGGCTATGAACACTTCAGCCAGGGAGTCAGCGGATTTTTGGCCAAATTGGCGGCGATTGATCCTGTCCTTGCCCAGCCCATTAACCCTGGTAGCTTTCTCTTCCGCAGTTGGTTTGAAATCATCTTTGCGCAAATTGTGGTGGGTGTTGCCGTGGTCTGCCAGCCGCACATCATCACCAAGAGTTTGTTGCTCAAGACTGACCGCGATGTGAATCGATATTTGGTAGTGGGGGTTCTCACTGAGATACTCTTTTTTGCCGTGGTTTTTGTAGGCCTTTACGCGCGCCTCACTTTTCCCGATTTGCAGGCCGCCGGAGTGGCGTTGAAGATGGATGGCATTATCCCTGCTTATGTGATTCAGGAGTTCCCTGTATGGCTGGGGTTGGTGGTGGTTCTGGGATTGATCTCAGCGGGCCTGTCTACTTTGGAGGGGCTGATCCAAGCCCTGGGAACAACCATCACTTCAGATCTTATTCGGCCCCTGGCAGGAGATTACCTGCCCCTCGCCCAATCGCTTGCCGGGGACCGGATTCTTTTGTGGATCAGTCGGGGGGTGATGGTGCTGTTGGCGGTAGTGACAGTCATCATCTCGCGTGATCAATTGCTGCATCCCAAACTCAGCGTGGCCATCTTTGCCCAGAACGGGGTGTACGCCTACTTCAGTGCGGCCTTTGTCCCCATCATTTTTGGCATGTTCCTGCCTCGCACACCAAGACTGGCGGCCATGGCTGCTGCCGTGGTGGCGCTGGTTGTGCACTTCAGCATGTACTATGGGAAATTGCCGGTGCCCGGAACGGCGGCCACAGGGGAGAACCCCGGAGTGGCGGCATCCGTGGCGATCATCTGCGCCCTGCTTGTGGGCGCCGCCCTTTACCAATGGAAAAAGGGGGGCGAAGATGCAGCATCCTGAGGTGGATTGGTTGGCCAAATGGGCTTTGTACACACCGGAAAGTCTCTTCTTGAGGGACCACGCCCGACAGGAGGAGTGGAACTTCAATCATGGTGAGAAGCGGGCACGGCAGGTGGCGTCAGCTTTGCAAAAAAACTATGGAATCAAACGCGGTGACAGGGTGGCAGTCCTTAGCACCAACCGCAGTGAATATGTTTTCCTGATGCTGGCCTGTGTCAAATTGGGGGCGATTTTGGTGCCCCTGAATTTCCGCCTCACAACTCAGGAACTGCGCCAGCCTTTACAGGACGCCGAGCCCGCCCTGGTGGTGTGTGAAAAAGAACTTGAAGACCGGTTGCCGGACGGAAGCTGGGCCATGGCCGGCATGACTGTTTTTGATGCTCTGGTCTTTGGCCCTTTGGATGAGACCGCGAATTTCACCATAGACCGCTCCGGTCAACTGGATGACCTGGTGATGATCCTCTTCACCAGCGGCACAACAGGTGTGCCCAAGGGGGCCATGATCACTCACCGCATGTTGCTGTGGAATGCCATCAACACCGAGTTGCGGTTGGACTTGAATTCCGAAGACCACAGCCTCTGTTTCGCCCCCTTCTTTCACACCGGGGGCTGGAATGTACTGCTGACTCCCTTCCTTCATTGCGGCGCCAGTCATACTCTGCTTCCCGGGTTCGATGCCGATCTCATTATGGACCTTTTCCAGAAAGAAAAAGTCAGCATCTTCTTCGGTGTGCCCACAATGCTGCGCATGCTTGCCGAAACTCCCGGATTTGCTCAGGCTAACTTGAAAAGCATCCGGTACAGCGTGGTGGGTGGGGCGCCCATGCCCGAGCCCCTGATCAACACCTGGCACGAAAAAGGCGTCTTCATACGGCAGGGCTACGGTCTGACCGAAGTGGGTCCAAACTGCTTCAGCCTGCACCAGGATCACGCAGTCAGCCATCGTGGCTCCATTGGTTTTCCCAACTTCTATGTGGAGGCTCGTATCGTCGATGATCATGGTCAGGAGTGCGGGCCCGACGAAGTGGGCGAGCTTTGCCTGCGCTCTGAAGTGGTCACTCCCGGCTATTGGCGCAAGCCAGAAGCCACAGCCGAAGCCATCCGTGAAGGTTGGTTCTACACCGGCGATTTGGTGAAACGTGATGTCGATGGATTCCACTCCGTCGTTGATCGAAAAAAGAATATGTATATCTCCGGCGGGGAAAATGTTTACCCCGCCGAGGTCGAGGCCGCGTTGCTCACGCATCCGGCCGTCAGTGAGGCCGCCGTCCTTGGCGTGCCTGATCCCACCTGGGGCGAAGCGGGCCATTCCTTCCTGGTATTACACCAGGATGAGGCGTGCGAGCCCGGCAGCATCCGGGAGTTTTGTTCGGGTTGTCTTGCCAAGTTCAAGATTCCCCGTGAAGTGACTGTCCTGAACGCTTTGCCACTGAATGACGCCGGCAAAATCGACCGCGCCGCTCTGCGTCAAATCACTAACCTCAATGAGGAGAAATGAAATGAAAAAGAAACTTACTTATGCTCTGTATCTGGCCCTGATGATTGGCTTAGTCGCCCTGGGCGCCTGCAGTGAAGATGACGATGATAATGGTGACACAGGCACCGGACCTGAACTTGGAGAAGTTTGGGAAGGCACCTGGCTGAGTACAGGCACCGATGTAGCGCCCATTCTGGTCACGGTCTTCAACTATGACAGCGTGCGTGTAACCTTGAACGACAACAACACTGTGGTTCTGGAAAGCCACATCCTGGACGGCGCCTGGACCACTTTTGATGGTGTCTATACCGTAACCGAAACCTCAGGCAGCGACATCAATGCCATTGCCATCAACTACACTGCATTTGAGCAGGAAGGCATCATCCAGGTTTGGACCGCCAGCCCGGATAGCATGTACCTCGAAGCTGTGCAGACCGTGCCGGACATCAGCGCCGTGCCCCGGACCCCTGAAAGCGGTTTCGGTAGCGATCCTGCCCTGGGCAATTTGAACATCCAGAAATACCGCAAGGTCAACTAGTCCACCTGACGGGGCCGGCCCTTGGGTCGGCCCCAATCCTGGAGAGAGCCATGAAACGAACTTTCCTGATGTTGACAACGGCACTGTTGTTGGTGGGGTTTGGCCCGCTTGCAGCGTGGGCTTGCGATGAAGATTGCAAGCATGATCATGCCGAAGACACCGATCCTTTCCCCGAATTGAAACAGGAACAGGACCCACGGGAGCTGAACTTCATCGGCTACTACTTCACCAAGGGTACTTTTTCTAACATTGCCCCCACCAATGAATTCCTGAAGGGGCAAGTGGTAGGCCGGCTATTCGGAGGCAATACGACTCAGACCAGCCGGGCCACAAGCAGTTATGCCGAACAGCGCTTTATTCCTCTGCTGACCTACTCCCCCCGACTCCTGGACGGCTGGGCCAAAATTCGAGCCAGCTTTGAGTTTGACTGGACCTGGGGCGATGCCAACTATGGTGCCGGTGGCAACCTGGGGGGCGCCTATGGTGCTGATTCCGTCAACATGCAGACTCAAAATCTCTTTGTGGAGCTTCGTCCCCAGGACAACCTCTTTATCAACTTTGGTCTGCAGCGGATTTTCGACAACGTGCGTGTGCCCTGGTATACCTTCACCGATGATTTGGTGTACAAAGGTTATCGCTTGGCTTTTTTCGGCTCCGATGCCACAGGTGTCACGGCCCATTATTTCTTTGATACTGACAAACGAGCCAAGATTGGTTTCTACCAGCTGTATGAAAACAATGTCGAAGAGAGCGATGACGTCACTTTTTACACAGCGGAAATTGAAAAAGACTTGAGCATCGACGCTTCGGCTGGGCTCAGTTTCCAGTATGTGAGAGACAACGGAAACGGTGAAGGCGGCGTCTCCATTTTGGGCCAGGGATTGAACTCCGGACTGAGCAACTACAACGGTGTTTTCAATTTCGATTTTGGCAACGAAGACTACACGGCAGACGTCTTTTGGTTGGGCACCCATTTCCATAAGGATCCGATCCTGCGTCAGGGTGATACTGGCTTCGGCGGATTTGCTGTTTATAACTTTGGTGAAGCGCGCACTGCCACCAGAGATGTGGAAATCAGCGGATTGGCCGCCAACTTCCGTTTGGCTCACCGCTACGGCTCCCAGATGAACGATCAAATTGTTCTCGATACGATCTTCACCACTGGTGATAATAACAACATCAGTGATGGCAAGTACAATGGTGTGCTGACGGGAAACAACTGGACCGCCCCCGGCGCAGTGTACTTCAGCCACGGCCTGTATCTGCTGTTGCCACACGGCAATGTGGTGAACCGTTTTGTCGCTGCAACCATCGACATCCAGAACCTAGGCTACGGCATGTCCGCCACTTCGCTGCAGGTTCATAAGGATTTGATTCCCCACAAACTGAAGGCCAAAGTGGGCGCGGGTGTGGGGTATTCCTCCAAAACACCCCGCAGCATCGGTTCGCAGATCGGCACCGAATTGAACTTCAACCTGCGCTGGACCATGAAGGTTTTCATGGATCTGGAGCTGCACGCGGCTTACCTGTGGTTGGGCGATTTTTACGACTCGCCCGAGATCAATGGTGGCCAACTTGAACGTCCCCTAAATCCATGGACCGTCTTCGCGACGTTCAAATGGATCAGCTTCTAGGAGGTGAGTGATATGCGTTCCATAAGGTTTGTTTTAACGGGAGTGGTTTTGATCATGGCGCTCCAGGGTTGTGCTTCATCAGGCGATTGGTATCACCTGCCCGCTGCTGAGTTTAATGAAATCGAGTACGGGTATGCGGTGAAAACCGCCACGGTTCGCAACATTGAATTGGGTTACGTGGACGAAGGCCAGGGTGATGTGCTGCTGTTGATTCATGGCCTTGGTAGCAATGCCAAAGGCTGGAGCAGGAACATTGACGCCCTGAGTCGGGACCATCGTGTCCTGGCAGTTGATTTGCCCGGTTATGGGCAAAGCGATAAAGGTTATTACGAGTACAGCCTGGAATTCTATGCCCAGGTTCTGAAGGAATTTCTGAATGGGCTGGGCGTGGACCAAGCGGTCTATGTGGGGCACTCCATGGGAGGGCAAATCGCTTTGGTTTCCGCTCTCGAGTATCCTGAAACGGTGAAAGACCTGGTTCTCATTTCGCCTGCCGGGTTTGAGACCTTCACCGATGGAGAAGGGGATTGGATGCGACGGGTTGTCTCGG
Source organism: Candidatus Krumholzibacteriia bacterium (assembly GCA_016744705.1). Lineage (GTDB taxonomy): Bacteria > Krumholzibacteriota > Krumholzibacteriia > LZORAL124-64-63 > LZORAL124-64-63 > LZORAL124-64-63. The sequence continues at coordinate 191,334 of JADGDU010000002.1, read as the reverse complement.
CCAAGTTCGTTTCCGAAACCACTGTCCGAGGGGTTGGCATCAATCTGAAATCCAATTTCTACGATGCGCCCGAAGAGGCCGATTTCATGATCACGGACCGCATCCAGATTCGTGGAGCATCCGATTTTGACCGGTACTGTTACGCCGTCAGTCTGAATGTGGCGGCCATGCTTGATGCACCGGTATATGACCGGCTTGGAGAAATCCCTCACCGCGCTTTGGTGCTGTTCGGAGAGAATGATAATCTCATTCCCAACCGTTTCCTGCATGGCGGAGAAACGGCCACAGTGGCCGTGCCTGGGGTGGCGAAACTTCAGAATGGAGAATTGCAAATGTTGCCTAAATGTGGACATTTTGTGCAGTTCGAAAAGCCTGAAGAAACGAATGAGGCTATTGCGGATTTCTTGTCCCGCTGACATTTTGCCCACCTGTTGGCCTTTTGTATTAAAGGAATGACAACAGGTGGGCTTTTCTATCATCCCTCTTCGGTTGTGCCTTTGAATTTGTGTCTAACACAATTTCAGAGGCACAACCTTCCATTCGCTCTCTTTCTTGGGAAGTGGTATGATCGGCCAGAAAGACCTAAACCCGATCTGCGAGGAAGAAAATGAATCAATGGATTGAAACAGCTCTGCAGTGGAGCCAGACACACCTGGGACTGGGGGCTCCCCGATTGGGTGACATAATACTAACCCTGGGCCTCTGGGGTGCAGTGATTGTGGGCCGTTTTGTCATCCAAAAGATGGTGGACCGTCGCACTGATGATGTCCAACGCCGCTACATTGCCACCAAGAGCTTCAACTACCTGCTTGGGTTCATCTTCTTCTTCGGCACCCTGGTCATCTGGTTCGGAGGTCTGAGTGGCTGGACCGCTTACCTGGGCTTGGTTTCCGCCGGGCTGGCCATTGCCCTGCAAGATCCCCTGGTGAATTTCGCCGGCTGGATCTTCATCGCCATCCGCAAACCCTTCGTTGTGGGTGACCGCATCCAGTTGGGGGAACACCGAGGTGATGTCATCGACCTTCGTCTGTTCCAATTCTCCCTGGTGGAAATTGGCAACTGGGTCGACGCTGACCAGAGCACCGGCCGCATCATCCACATCCCCAATGGTTGGGTTTTCAAGCAGGCCCTGGCCAACTACACTTCCGGCTTCAAGTTCATCTGGGACGAGCTTTCGGTCATGGTCACTTTCGAAAGCGATTGGAAGAAGGCCAAAATCATTCTGGATGAAATCCTGCAACGGCACAACTCCATCAAGGATCACGTGGCAGCGGAAGAAGTGCGCCAAGCTAGTCGTAAATACATGATTTTTTTCCAACACCTGACGCCTATCGTCTGGACCCATGTGGCGGACAGCGGAGTGGTTTTAACCATGCGCTACATTTGCGAGCCACGTAAACGAAGGACTACCACCACGGCAATCTGGGAGGAAATTCTGGCCTCCTTCAGCAAAGAAGACACCATTGATTTCGCTTATCCTACAACTCGGTATTATGACAACCGGACCGAGGGGAAACCTGGCGCTGCGCCATGATTTGGGGAGCAGAGAGAATATCTGGGCATTGCTCTCAAAACCGGAGGGTCGTTGATGCACACTATATTTGGGATCCCAGGTCCCGCTGGAAGAAGCAGAGCTTTTGGTCTTGCAACCTTGATGTCGGATCCTTCAGGATTTAGACATCGTAAAATGAAACCAAAAACTCCCGGACCACTTCGTTGAATGCTTCAGGCTCTTCCATATTTACCATATGGCCTGCCCCTTCGATCAGCTCCAGCTTTGCTCCGGGAATTCCTTCGGCCATGATTTCAGCTTCACTCACGGGGATCAGTTGGTCTTCTTTGCCATGCACAACTAAAGTTGGCACTTGAAGGTATTTTAAGTCTCCCTTGGAATCTGGTCGCAGGCTCATGGCCAATTGGGCACCGGCGACTCCTTCAGCGGAGGCGGAAAGCATCATCTCTTCCAGATATTCCACCAGATCGGGATTGTCTTCGTAAGCGGCAGGAGCCAGGAGCTTGGGTATCAAACTCGATACCACCGGGTGAACACCCTCGTCCAGAGCCATACGGGCCGAGGCCTCCCGGTTTGCCCGGGCCTCATCAGTATCGGCACTGGCCTTGGTGGCGGCCAGAATCAGTCCCGACACTCGTTCGGGGAAGCGGCGGCAAATTTCAAAAGCGATGTATCCGCCCATGGACAGGCCAGCCACAACCACAGGGCCATCAATATCCAGGGAGTCCAGAACGTGAATACAGTCGGTGGCCATCATTTCCATGGTGTAGGGAGAAATATCGGTGGCTTCAGTAAGGCCGTGGCCGCGCAGATCAGGGGTGATCAGGCGCGCCACATGGGCCAGGCTGGCAACTTGATCATCCCACATGGTGTTGTTGAGGGGGAAGCCGTGAATCATCAAGACTGGTACCCGGTCGGCGCTATCCTCGAAAGTAAGAATGAATTCGGATCCGGTTTGTGGCTTTTGTTCACTCATGGTGATCTTCTTTCTTTCGAGGGTATCAACATTCCAGGCTGAATTTGTACTATACAAAGTGCGCCGAATTTTGTCTCACAGCAAGAACTCAGCCCGGGGCCGACACTAGGGTTTTACTAGCCACTCCATATCATTTCACGAGCAACATTTTCCGCGTTTTCTGAAAGCCATCAGTTTGCAGGCGGTAAAAATACATCCCGCTGGGGACTGTTTGTCCCAAATTGTCTTGGCCGTTCCAGATTACCGTATGGAAACCGGCGCTTTTAGGACCTTCAACCAAAGTGCGTACCAAACGGCCGGCCAAATCATAAACCCGCAAGGTGGCGGCTCCGTTTTCAGGCATGGCAAATTGGATGGTGGTGGATGGGTTGAAAGGGTTGGGGTGGGCGTGACCCAGGTTGTAAGCAATGGGTACCGTTTGATCGGGGGTGGCACTGACCGAACCATCGCTCACATTCAACACCACGGGTATATCCACCTGGGTGTTGAAGGGGTCGTTGGTGTGGATGGCAATGCTGCCATGGTACTGACCTGGGTCAACATCCAGGGAGTTGAACAGTACTTGCACATCGCCACTGGACATGGGATTGACGGTGCCGATCAAATTGGCGATGCTCATCCATGGTTCAGGTTGGGGTTCATACGCAAACATGATGGCCAATTCGTCATGGAGGTAGCTGCTGTTGAATACCAGTTGCAGCCCATCGTTGCCCATGCCGTCTTCGATGCCGACGGTGCACTCGGTCACTCCGGACACGGTCTTGTATTGGTACACAATGGACCCGTCCGCATTAATGATGACCTGGAAGGTCAAAGGAATGGTGGTACCAAAGTGATAAACTCCATCAAACTCCACGATGAAACGTTCGTTGGCCACGTCGTTGTAATAATAAAGTTTGCCACCGGCATTGGCATTGAGGTCGTCCCAGAAAACAGCCAGCAAATCGTTGGGCTCTGCTTGGTTGGGGATTCCCTGGTTGTTGTAGGATGTTGAGGTGGAGGTGAAGCTGAGCCATCCGTTGGAGCAGATGCGGATCTCATCCTGCATGACGCCGTAATAGGGGAATTCAAAACCCAGGGCGAATGGGCCGAGGATGGCATCATCGCCGGTCCCGGCTTCGGTTCCGATGGCGTTGATTTCCACCCAGTCGTAAGTGGGACCACCTGTTTCGTCGCTGTCGCGCCAGATATATCCAAAAGCATCGGGACCACCGGTATTCCGGCTGGCAATAAGGCCAGCCCGGTTGTCGGATTGGTCTTTTTTGAAGCGTTGGTTGGGCACTGCAGTCTGGGGCGTTTCATCCAGATACACGGCCATCTGGTAGTTCAATTCGCCCTCGCCGTTGTTGGCCAGGGTTAGTGTATGAGTCTCGGCATCTGGTTTGTTCAAAGAGATATTGAGACTTCCGGGGTTCACTACCATGGCGGGCTGCAGAGGAGCAGTGATGGCCGGGAAAACGATGGAGTCGAGCAAGCCACAGTCCAGGCCGGCGGCGTTGGAATTGTCCTTGGAAAAGGACCACTTGAAAGTGTGGGTGCCCGAGGTCACGGGAAAGGATACTTCTTCCCAGCCGAAGTTTCCTGACCACTGGCCCAATGCGGTGTTATCAATGTAGAAGCGCATGTAATCCCAACTGCCTTCGCAGCTGACTTTGGCCAGGAAGGAAATTTCCCCGGCGGTGACCACATCCACGGTCACGGCCATTGCCGATTCCTGGTTGTCGGAAATGAATCCGCTGCGGGCACTGTAAACGCCCTCACCGGGGAGAAGCTCTGTGATTTCCCACGGCTCATCGCCAGTTAAGACCCATGGGTACCTCAAGAGAGTGCCCGATTCAAAATCTTCAAAACTCAGGCCCAGAGTGAGGCTGAAGTTCTCCGCATAACTGAAGTTGTCGGCAGCTACGGCCATTTGGAATTCAGCTTCTTCGCCGATGGGGGCTGTGGGGGTGGCGGTGACGGTCCAGTCCAGGGTCAGGGACTCGCCAGCTGCCAGCACAGGATGCAAGAAACTGGCAGGACTGACCACCACATGAGGGCTCAGGCTGCTCAGGGAAGGACTCAGGTTGACGGCTGAGGCGGTGCCTTCATTGGTTAGAACCATCTGGAGAGTGGCTTCCTCTCCGGGATCAAGAACGCCATCGCTGTCGGGGTCATCGAGGATGGCATATTCCACCAATTTCAGTTGTGGCGCGTGGGCTATGAGCTGGAAACCGCTGAGGTAGGTTGAGTCGGCATCCGTGGCCACCAGGCTGACCGGTACAGGGTGCCCGTCGGGGACATTGGCCGCCAGGCGCACCCGGAAACCGTCATCCACGGTGAGGAAACCATCGGCTGGAATGTCTCCATAAATCTGGGTGTCATCCAAAATGGTGAGGTAGGGGTCGTCGCTGCTGATGACGGCAGAAGCACCCACGGCCATTTCCAAACCAACGTTGTGGAGAGCGACGGACAGGGTGACCTCTTCGGCAAAATCCAGGTTGCCATTTCCGTTGGCTGCTGAGTCGTTGATGAGAAGGTGGTCAAAAACCACGAAGGATCCATTGGCCGGAACGATGGGTACCTGTTGCCGGTAGCGCAGGTGGTTTTGCTGGGTGACGGTGACGATCAGGTTTTGGCCGGGAATCTGGCCGGGAATGTCGATGAACATGGGGGTGCCATCGGCAATGACCGCATTGAGCAATTGGCCATCCACTGAAAGGCCCACCATGGCACCGGCATCAGCAGTCACTTCGAATTGTTCATACCCGGAGATCAAGCTGGCACCATGGACCACGTTCAGGGCGGTGGGCACTTCGGAAATGACGCGAGTGAAGGCGTCTCCGTGGTGATGGAAAAGGTAGTAGGTCACTTCCTTGTGCTCGGTGTTGTAGGGCCAGCTGCTGCTCTGCAGGAAATACTTTCCTGATACATTGGCAAAAGCTGGGAGGAAGGAATGGTTTCCGGGGTTGCCAAAACTGGGATCAAAATCGGGCCAAATATAATCGATCATTCCCCAGACATAGGTGTCATTGACGAAGGAAAAAGATTCTTCGGTGGCGGCGATCAGACCCAGAGCTCCCTGGTCGTGGCGCATGAAGGCTTCGGCGAAGCTTTCTTCAGCATCATCAAATTTTCCGGTGAAACAGTTGATGGAAAAAACGAAAGGCAGTTCGTCGTTGTTGAGTCCGCTCAGATCGGTGTTGGTGTAGTCGGGCTCGCCCCAGCCATCGACGTTGCCATGATCGCGGTGCAACAACATGAAAGCACCGTTGTTGATATCGCTGTTCAAGCGGGTGGCATTGGCTCCCCAGTCTGTCAGATGGTCGGGAGTGGCTGGCAGATAACCCAGACCGTCGGGCCCATAATGTTCCAGCACGGTGGCAGTGTTGGTGGCGTTGGACCAGACGTTGGGTTCGCCTTCATAGATGGCGTATTCGCGGGTGGGTGTTTTGCCCAGTTCGTTGGTCATAAACCCGTGCACCACTTCATCGCAAAGCACGAACCAGCGATCCGTTTGCCATCCACCGGCAATGATGGGTTGGCCATAAAAGTCGGCGTTGGTGGGAGGATTGTTTTCGTAATCCATAGCCTTGTGCACATAAGTTTCTAAGTCGTAGGCATTGGCGGCGGCCATTCTTGCCAGCACCAGGTCGGGCATGTGGTTGCCACTGATGTCGGCGTAGATGTTGTCCGAAATACAGTAAGAATCGTAGGTGGGAGCCATCACCTGGGTGCTGCTGCCGCCATGGTCACCCATCAACAAAACGGCCACCGGCGGCAGGTCCCAGTTGGCATAGGCGTCATCGATGAAATTTTCGATGGCCGTGGCGTTGTTGCCTCCGATTTCCTCGGTGGTGAATACGCCGGTATGGATGCCTTGCTCGGCACGGAAGCGCCGCAAAGTGTCGGCCCAGGCTTGAAATTCAGGGGCGGCTGGAGTGATGATCACGTACTCGAAATCGGGTGTGCGAAGGCCTGCTTTGGCCAGGCTCTGTGAATTTTCCATGGTGGGCAAAGAGCTGCTGTTGAGGAAGAGGTTGTGAAGAATGGGGTCGAACCATGGGTTGCGCAGTCGGGCCTCTCCGAAGGTGCCGTCGCCACCCTCAAAAACCACTTCCAGTTTGAGGTCACGGTAAACGGTTAATGTCTTTTGCACGGGGTTATACTGGAAGGGTGTGACGCCAATCATGGCTGCTTCTACGCCACGAATGGGGGCGATTGTTCCCACTTGAAAAGGCTCTAGGGGGTAGTCTTTATCCTCTGAATAGATTCCTCTGTTTTTCGCATAAACGAGGGGACCCTTTTGGGTGTCCAGGGGGATTTCCGGCGCCGGGGCCAAATCCACACCGTGAAAAACTTCGGTTCGGTAATCCAAAATTTTGGCTACAGCGCCTGAACCGTTGGGCAATGCCAGATAGTGGCTGATACCAGGCAAGTCGGGCGCGCCGGCATCGTTGGGCAATAAGACGCCAGGCATGCGCACCACGTTGGCCTGTTTCCCGTCAACGTCAGCCAGGTCCATGTCCCAATGAGTGAGGGAGAAATTGAAGACCAGGCGGTCACCAGTTTGGCGACTGATGGAAAGCCCGGCGGGACCCCAGGCATCATTGTATGTGTGGGTTTTAGGGGCCGTTTGAGCCCAGACAACAGAAAGGCCAGTCAGGTTCAAAGCCAAAGCTAAGGCTATGATCATCCAGCGGTTGGGTTGGATGGACATTTTGGGGAGACTGTTCCTGGATTGCATAAGCCCTCGGTGGGTTGGGGAATTTTTGGAAAGACTAGACTTTGATTCTGTCACAATGACACAGAAAAGTCAACAGTGCCTTCCTGTTGTTCTGGCTCTGGAAAGACAAAAGTAGCCTGTTTGTCCCGTCCAACCTGAAGACTTCTCTCTTGTTATTGTCTTGTCCAATGGCCACCCTTCATCCTAGAGCTTTACGTCAGGAGGCCTGTGGGGCTTTTGATATAGGGGAGCCCAAACACAAATTGGCAGGGATCATAGACAGATAGAGGAATTGGAATGCGTGTCTTTTCGGTTAGTAATTTGTTGAAATCCAGTCAATCTTTTGGAGCCTTGTTGCTAAGTTTGACTCTCCTGTTGTTGTTGGTCTCCTGTAGTGATAATTCCTCTGCCCCGGAAGATACACCGGAAGATAAATTAGGCTCATTACAGGGAGCCATCACCGAAATTTCTACTGACGGCCCTGTGGCCGGCGCCACGGTTTTTGTTGTGACCGATGAGTTTGCGGTGGTTCAGGTGACAGAAACTGATGACGAAGGCGAATTTGGTTTGAACGATTTGCCCGCCGGTTCCTATCTCATTTATGCTCTTGATGAGCATCACCTTTTAGTGGAGTGGCACGAAGCCCGGGTTCACATCAACCAAGGCTCCATCGCCACGGTAGACCTGCTTATGGAACCTTCGGATCATACCGCTGATGCTACTTACCGCATCGAAGGTCGCGTGACTGATGCTCATTCAGGTGCACCCCTGGCCGGTGCCTGGGTTCTGTCCACCGGATACGGTGAGGCTGGAAATTCGGTTCGGTATTTGACCAACAACTCAGGTTTGGTGGCTGCTTTGAGCAGTGCTGATGGAAGCTATTCTCTTCCCGCCTGGCCCATACGATCATTCTATCCGGAAGGTTCGGTGATTGGCCTGGGGGCGGATTGCCGGTGGAACAGACCGGTCTTATCCAGGGGCGCATCGTCGATGATGGCCTTCTCCAATCAGGGGTGATGGTCATGGCCACTCTCACCATCCTGGCAGATTTGGACACGGTTCCTGATCCTGACAAAACTGCGGTATCCGGTGGTTCGATGCTTTCAAGGGCCGACGGAACTTTCGATTTGCATCTTGAGCAGGGCTGGTATGCTGTACGGCCAGGCTTGCTGCCGGATGATGGTTGGCGCCCAGGTGGCACACCCATGTTGGAGGTCATCGCGGGGCAGACTATTGAGCTGGGGGACCTGGCAGTGACTCCAGCGGTTTTGCCGATACATCCAACGCGGGGCGCGCAGGTATCGCATCCTTTAACGTCGTTAGTTTGGACAGAAATTCCTGGGGCTGAGCGATATGAAGTTGAGTTGAAATCTGATGCAGGGTTCTATTTTGCAACCACGACAACAGATACTTTTTATGAGTTTGTCAGTCCCATTGGGGTAGAACCGGGTTCTGCAGTTTATCGGTGGGAAGTTTTTGCCACAGTGCTTATGGACCCTCCGTTTTATACACGCATCAATTCGTTTGAGGTCCCGGCCACCTTCATCATATCGGGCAAAGCGGGTCGGAGCCAGACACAATTTTAGAGGCACCACCGAATTTACGGGCTCAGAACCCGCCGTGGAAGGCCACCCCAAACTCTTCCAACCAAACCCACATAAGGCTGATGCCAAGACTATCCCGGTAATGGTCAACCAGTGCGTGGGATCTTTCGCCATCATACATGTAGCGAGCGGCAAATCCCTGGCTGATCTCCTGGGTGAATCCGAACGGGATATTGATACCGTCATCCCATTCAGAATAATTGAGACTGAAGTATCCTGTGGTGCCGGTGCTGGGTAGGTATTTACTGGTGGTGGCGTAGTAGGACTGGGTGCCCTCGGGGGAGCCAATGCGGTCGGAACTTGTCCCGAAGAACAGAGCGGGACGGTGTTTGGTTTCTGACACAACGAACAAGGTGGCCAAAGGGCTGATTTCTCCGATGGTGGCATTAAATTCCACCCCAACCTGGAGATTTTTCACCACTCGATAGTTAGCGGTGAAGCGCCACCGCGCACGTTCAACATCGGTATCCACATACCGGGCTGAGAACATCCAGTTAGCTTGAAGACCGCCCCCACGGAGCGGTGCACCCTCACCGGGTCAGCCAGATCAGGTGGGTGTGGCGGAGAAACTGGATTTTTCACTCTCGGGCAAGGCGAGAGGTCCTGCCCAGGTGGAAGCAGGCCAGATGGCACCAAACAGGACCACCAGACCAAGAGCCAGCATAGCCTTCGTGTGGATGGGTGATGCTGGTCTGTGATTTTGGAATCGAAATTTTGAATTTATCATGCCCCCAGTTTAATGACGTTTTGGGGAACAGCCATCAAAACAGTAGGAATTGAGGCTCAACCGGGTGCTCGAGCCTGATCCTACTTTTGGGGATGCTCCGGAAGTGGCAAGCGCATGACCACGGCTGAAGGCACCGGCGGGAAGGTCATGGTGAACCGGTGGCCATGAAGATCGTTGCCGTCGATACCCTGATTTTTAAGGACATACTGCAGAGCCTTCGCATACTCTGGATACTGCTTGAGTGAGCTACTCAAGGGCCCGGCTGAAACATTCAGAATGTGGGTGGAGAGAGGCATGCGGTCGGCCTCAACTTCATCGTGCTGGTATCCGCGAGAGGTAGACAATCGGTCCAGAAGTAAAACTTCCGGAGTGGCATCCAGCTTTAGATCACGGTGGATGAAGATGTCATGCATCACCAGTTCGGACGGGGTGGCCAGATCGTTCATGGAGGCCAGATAGCGGTCGTCGCCTCGGTCGGTGGTCCGGAAGGTTTCGTGGGCATGGACCAGCCGGTCGGCGAATAGGTAGGTCAAAGTGCCCTGGTTGCCAAAAGGACCGGAGCCGAGATCGTATCGGGTGCCGTAGCTTCTTTTGACCGGGACGATTTCCAGATGGGAGCCCGAGCAGAATGGTTTCAGCAAGGGCAGGCCAGGGGGAAGATTGTCGTCTGGTAAAATGGGCACAGATTTGATGCTGATGACGGACCCGGCGTCATCATAAGCTGCCACCCGGTGGATGGGCCAATTGCGCTGCCGCGATCTTTTAAAGTCAACCAGGCCAGCAATCCGAATGCAGTCGATGACATTGGGTGCATCCCCCGGCACATAAATCATGGTCTTGAAATTGACGCGGGCTTGAACACCCCAGAGAGCCAGGTTACCCAGGAATGTCATCTTGCGGGTGCTTTCCTGTCTCTGGGTCACATCGTCCACTTGAAGCCCTGAAACCATGGCCTCAAAATATTCCCGATTGCCGGCGCACTCTTCGACCACCTGTTCAAATTCGATGATGGCCATGCGGGCCGCCTGGACGGTGGTGGGTGAGGCGCCCAACCGTTCGCAGGCCACGCAAATTTTTTCCACCTGGGACGCGGTGGGAATGTCTCCAATGGCAGAGAGGATGTCTTCCGCTTTGGCGATTCTGGTTACTCTCCAAACCAGGTTACGGTCAATCTGGAGGGATCGTGCAGTCTCGCGACCTTTGGTCGGATGCAGATGGGCAGACTCCAGCAATTGCACCAGGGTTTGCCTGACTTGATGAATAACATCGAGGATCGCTTCCGGGCTGCCAAAGCGTTGCATTTTTTCCGGACCTTGGTTTTGGTGATTGAACAAGAGTATCCGACTTCCCTTTATTGGCCCAACAGATTTGTCTCTGCCGGTCCAAATATGTATATGCAGTAAAATACTTGAATTATGGTGACTCTTTTTCGTGACTCTATTGTGTCACAATGACACTTGACAGTCAACCCCATATAGTGATAGTATTCCTCAAGTCACGTCAGGGGCTTATTGACACTAGCTGGCTGAACTGATGGCATCAACATTTATTTGGCCGTTTTATTCTCTTTATCGCCTGCTTGGTATGGCGTTTGGAGAGAAACGAGCGGATTGCCAATCAACCTCGTGCTCTGACAACATTCTGGTACTGGAGAATTAAAATGAAGAAATTTGCTATCGTCCTACTTGCAATCACCCTGATGGCGTCCATGGCCATGGCCAAAGATAAGCCCAATCCCGTTGCTGGTACCCGCGGTGCCCTGGATTGTTCAAATGCCATTCCCATCGGTCTCAACGAATCCATCAATACTAACAATATCGACTTGCCCAACAACGTGGAAGCCTACTCCTGTGTTGGTTGGCCTGAACTTGCTGGCGAAGCTGTCTTTGAATTGGTTCTGGATGGCGAATATGTCGTCAACGGCCTGATCCATGGTATGGCTGAAGATTTGGACATCTTCTTCCTCGACGGTTGCGAAGAAGCCAACTGCCTGGGCTATGGCAACACCTTGGTGACCACCATCGCCGGTCCTGGTACTTACTACTTTGTTGTTGACGGCTACAACGGTGCCGAAGATTTCTTCGTGCTGACCACCACCTGTGAGCCTGTGGCTGAACCAGCTCCTGCCTTTGCCGGTGGCGAAACCTGTGAAGACGCAGTGAACATTCAGAACGCTCCTGGCACTGCTTTCAGTGTAGACCTGAGCACATACACGGACGAATACGACAGCGATTGCTTCTCCTGGAACTTGCCCGGTGGCGATGCTGTGTATGCCGTAGACCTGAATGCTGGCGAGAACTTCTCCGTCACCATGGATGGCCCCTGCGACATCTCCATGTACATCATGGGTGACTGCGCTTCGGGTGAAAGCCTGGCTTGCTCGGACAATTGCTGTTCCGGTGCTCAGGAAATCATCAACTTCGAGGCTACCTTCACGGGTACTTATTACCTGGTTTTGGATACCTTCCAGGCTGCTGGTTGCGAGGCCATCGTGAACATCGATGCTCCTGTGTCCACCGACAGTGCTAACTGGGGTGACGTGAAGTCCATGTATCGGTAGATGAAGTTTGAACTTGGACCTGGGTTGTTGGCTATTCGGCAAATGACCCAGAGTCCATTTGATTTTTGACCTAAACTCACACACTGATTTTCTGGAGGTAACGTTTTGCGTACACTGATCACCATTGCTTTGATTTGTCTGGCCACAACAGCTTTTGCCGGCAATCGCCCTGCTCTTGAAGCCACTCACAAACTCGACGCAGCCAATATTAATGTGGTGGATTTTAGCCGCACCGTTGGCACTGATATTGTTCTGGGTAATACCAATGACCCCGTGAACGAAATGGCCGATTGGGCTTACGGAAACGAAGCCTACACCTACGTCATCAATTCTGATCAGGTTGGCGACTGTCCGGGTGGATTCGCTCCTCTGAGCGTGACCTTCTACATGACTTTCGGTGAAGAAGATCTGCCTATGACCTTCCCCATTCAGGGTGCCCTGCGTTTGTCCACCGATGATGGTACTGGCGCTAAGATTCCCGGCGACCGTGTGGTTGAAACACCCACCTACGAAGTGACCCTTGAAGAAGCTGGCGACTACGAATTGATCATACCTTTCGACGAAACCATGCTGACTTGTGTCTCTGGTGACGGCCCTTGGTTTGCCGAGTTGTACCTGCCCGTGTCTTTCCCCGACGGCCAGCTGCCCGGAATCCTGGCTGACGAGAACCCCGTACCCGGAACCAGCTTTTACAACTACTTCCTGCTGGGCTGGGAAGACTTGGTAGAAGCATACAGCTGGACTGGTGGCGCTGTGGTCAAAATGGACGCGGCTTGCTGCGAAGGCAGTGTTCCTACGGAGAATAATACTCTTGGTGGAATGAAGTCTCTGTACCGGTAAATTTAATACTGGTTATAATAACGCCCCGGTCCCAAAGGACCGGGGCGTTTTTATAAATATTACTGAACCAGATTCAAGGGCACATCAAAAGCACCATTGGTGACTAATACAGTATTGGCGTTCATGTCCTCAAAAGTACCGATGAATGATCCCACCAAGTGGGTGTCGGTGGATGTATCGAGGATGATGGAACCTGCCACACAACCCCAGACGTCGCTGCCATTGGCGATGCTGATGCCGGTGTTGCCAGCACTGCCGCTGGTGATGGTGTAGGTGCCTGTTGCTTTAGGAAAGGTGATCAGGATAACCTGGCCGGTGCCAGATCCCGTGCCGCCAACGATGCGCTCATCAACGTCACCCATATTGGTTGCCGAGGCTCCCTCACTAAAGTCCATGGGGGTGCCATCGAGGGTCCAGGTGATGGTGCCACCGGTGATGTCTCCACCGCCAGGAGGAGTAGTGGGATCGTCGTCATCGCCACAACCGGCCATGAGGCCCAAGCCCAGGACCAGGCTCAAAGTCAGAGTCATTTTCAGCAGGGAATTCCATTTCACAAACTTCATCATCATCCTCCAGGAACGTGGAAAAATTTATCACCGTAAACAGTGTTCGGGTCAATCCAGGATGAGTAAAGGAAAAACCTGAATTATTCCCATTCAATGGTTCCAGGTGGCTTACTGGTCAGGTCATAGGCCAAGCCGCTGATTCCCGGCAGAGCCAGAATCGATACGCGCAATTCATCCAGCAATTCCTTGGGCAAACGGGCCGCTGTGGCGGTCATGGCTCGTTCGCTGTGAATGGGCCGCAGAATACAAAGCTCCTGGCCCTGCCCGTCGATCTCCAAAGGCACCAACACGGTGGGGCATTGCCAAATGTCCCCATAAAGTCCGTGGCGGCGCAGGGCGTCCATCATCAGAAAGTCACATTCGCGCAGCAGGTCCAGCCGGTCGCCGGTCATGGTGGCAGCCAGGGTGCGCATGGTGGTGGGCAATGTGTCGCCCAAATTCCAGAGAGTGCGGTTGATCCCGTCCACGGTTTTGAAGATTGTGCCGGAGGCTTCCGCCAATTCGTCCCAGTCGGCCTGGCCGTGAATGAGGACGGGATGCTCGTAGGATCGCAAATCAGCCTTCACGCCCACGGACTTGATGGGCAAAGGCACGCCAGTTAGGCCAAATCCGGCCATGCTTTTGGTGACGGCTGGACCAATCTTCCCCAGGGAATCTTCATCGCAAACCACACCATCACTGCACAGCAAGCGCACGCCCAGGCCGGGGCCGGGGAAAGGATGGCGCCAGATCATGTCGTGGGGAATGCCCAGCATTTCGCCCAACTCGCGCACTTCAACTTTATAAAGATCAGCCAGAGGTTCGATGATTTTTCCCGCGGCGATCATCTCTTCGATGATGGGCACCCGGTTGTGGTGGGTTTTGATGGTGTCGGCTCTTTTGGTGGCACCGCTTTCGATGGTGTCGGGGTAAATGGTGCCCTGGCCCAGCAAATGGTCTTCAATGCCCAGTCTGCGCGCTTCACTTTCGAAGACATCGATGAAAGTATCGCCAATGGCGCGGCGTTTCTGTTCGGGCTCGGTCATACCTTCGAGAGATTTGAGGAAGGTCTCAGTGGCGTCGATGAAGTGGAAGTTTTGGTGCAATTCCAATTCTTTGAACATTTCAATGACGGCCTGGGATTCATCTTTGCGCATGAGGCCGTTGTCTACGTGCAGCAAGTGCAGGCGGTCGGGCCCGAGAGCTTCCCCAAAGAGGCGCGCCGCCACGGTGGAATCGACTCCGCCGCTGGCGAGAAGGAAGACCGACCCATCGCCCACCTGGGTTTGGATCTTTTCCACCTGATCGGCCACGTAGCTATCCATGGTCCAGGTGGGATCGCACTCACAGATATTGAGAACGAAGTTGGCGATCATCTCGTCGCCGTGCAGGGTGTCGTCCACTTCGGGATGGTATTGGAATCCGTAGCGCCGCAATTTGTCACTGCCGATGGCCGCAAAGTGGTGGGGTGGGGTGCCTTCGCCGAGAAGGGTGTAACCCAGTTCTTCGAAGTCTGGGCCGATCTCGGTCACAGAGTCGAAGTGGCTCATCCAAACTTGCTCCACTTTGTCCAAGCCGGCAAAAAGAGGATGTTCCCGCCGGATGTGCAGGTCGGCGTGTCCCCACTCCTGCTTGCCATTGACCACTTTGCCGCCGTAATGTTTGGCGATTTCCTGGTGCCCAAAGCAAAATCCCAGAATGGGTACGTCCAGGTCATAGATCTCTTTGGTGTAGGCGGAATCTTCTCCGAATGAGGAGAGCGCCGGGCTTCCGGAAAGGATGATGCCCTTGTAACCCTGAAAATCTTCGATGGGATCTTCGGGTTGGCGAATTTCAGCCAAGACTCGGCTGCGGCGAACTTTGGTGGCGATGAGGTGGGCGTATTGTCCGCCAAAATCGATCACTGCGATGGCATCGTGCTTCATGAGACCGTCCCGGAGAGGGTGAGGAAGCGATGGGAGGCTGCTGCAGAAGGCCACCACCCCTAGTTTTGGGCCATAAGTAACACATTATTGCGTATTTCCTCAACCCAGATGTTGTGTTGAGTGGTATAATATTGTTTGATTCACCTCTGGTATCGCCCTGATCAACCTGGAAGACCTTGGAAGGAACCACCATGCTGACCCGATTTCGCTTTGTCGCCTTGCTGGCGCTGCTCATAATGATCTCCACCTCCGCCACCCTGCTGGCAGCCGAACTGGTTCCCGGGGGAGACTTTGAGAACGTCAAAAACGGCGAGGACCTGCGTAAGGATAGCAAAGGCCTGGACTGGTACGAGAGCCGCAAAGACACCGAAGAGGGCCGCAATCTGCTGAAGTTGAGCACCAAAAAGATCAAGGGTAATAAAACCAAAAAAGCCATGATCAAGGGCCACCCTGATTTTAACACCTACCTCACTTTCCGCTTGGCCGAAGCCCAAACCATGGCCTTGACCGCCAGCTACGATATCCTGGTGAAAGAAATTCTGCCGGACGACAACCGCAGCGCTTTCTTGTTCCTCGGTGGTGTGAAAGACAAGAAGGGCGGGCCCAACAGCACCGGCCGTGAACGCTTCGTTCTCATGGGATTTGAAAATGCTGAAGAACCCGGCAAGCTGAATCTCTTTGCCCGTGAAGGCAGTGGCAAATGGGCCGAACGCACTTTGGTGGCCGAAGGCCTCGACGCTAACAAATGGTACACCATCAAGGTTGAAGCCAACATCCCCGAGGGGTATTATTCGGTGACGGTGGTGGGAGTGGTGGATGGCTTTGAACTGGAGTCTTTCTATACCAAGGGAAAAACTCCCAGCAAAATTTCCCACATCAGCTTTGCCAGCTGGAATGACGGCGCTGGCACTTTCTACGTGGACAATGTGAGTGTGATCGACAACTGAGTCTTGATTCTCCATTTATTCAGGAGGAATCCCCATGGGATCTGAATTTGGTGTATTGGCTTTAAGCGCTGCTTCTATTGGTCTGGTTCACACTGTGACGGGACCGGATCACTATCTGCCCTTCATTGTCATTGGCAAGGCACGCCAATGGAATTTGTCTAAAACTCTGGGTATCACTGCCCTGTGTGGACTGGGGCACGTCTTGGGTTCAGTCTTGCTGGGATTTCTGGGCATTGGCCTGGGCCTGGCCGTGGGACGGCTGAATGTGGTGGAGGGTATCCGTGGCGATCTCGCCGCCTGGTTGCTGATATCCTTCGGATTGATCTACAGTGTATGGGGATTGCGCAAAGCCTTGCGCCAGAAAACTCATAGCCACGCTCACACTCATGCCGATGGCACTGTTCACCATCATCACCACTCGCACCTGACGGATCACGCTCACCCTCATGTGAGTGAAAAGAACGCTTCGAGTATCACTCCCTGGGCCCTGTTTGTTATTTTCATTTTGGGTCCCTGCGAGCCGCTGATTCCCATCCTTATGTATCCAGCAGCCCAAAGCAGTGTGGCAGGACTCGTCATCATCACCGGGATCTTTTCTGTAGTCACTATTTTGACCATGGTCACCATGGTGTTTCTGGCCGAGCGGGGTTTCAAAATGTTGCCCATGAAGGGCCTCGAACGTTACGCCCATGTTCTGGCTGGTTTGGCCATTATGGGAAGTGGTCTGGCTATTCAATTCCTGGGTCTTTAACCATGCATGAAATGACCATCGTTTCCGGTGTGTTGAAGATTGCTGAAGACCAGGCCCGGGCCGCCGAGGCCACTGTCATCAATTCCATCGAATTGGAGGTTGGGCAGTTGGCGGGCATCGAATTGGATTCCCTTCATTTCTGTTTTGGTGTGGCCTGCAAGAACACCATGGCCGCGGGGGCTGAGCTGGTGGTGCATAGCATCGCCGGCAAAGGCTATTGCTCCGAATGCGCCAAGGAAGTCCTCGTCGGAATTCAAATGGGTGTGTGCCCAGAGTGTGAAAAAGCCATACTGGAAATTTCTCAGGGGCGAGAATTAAGAGTTTTACGTATTAATGTAGATTAATGAACTCTTGATTTCGCAACGGTGGAGGAATGATGTGCGGTGCTGCAAACTGTTATTAATCCTGACGATATTTTTGATTGCTTTCCCTGGAGGAAATTCTGCTATGGCTGATGCCAAGAAGACTGTGGAAACAGCAACCCTGGGTGGTGGCTGCTTTTGGTGCCTGGAAGCTGTTTTTGAGGAACTAGAAGGGGTCAGTAGCGTGGAATCTGGTTACTCGGGGGGCAGCGGCACTCCAAATTATCAGGAAGTATCGGGTGGAGATACCGGACATGCGGAAGTGGTGCAGGTGGTTTTTGACTCTTCTGTGACCACCTTTGACGAAGTGCTGGCAGTCTTTTTCACTATCCATGATCCCACCACTCTGAACCGCCAGGGGGCGGACGTGGGTACGCAATATCGGTCTGTAATTTTCTATCATTCTCCGGAGCAAAAAGCCACGGCCCGATCCATTATGGATCAACTGGCTGAAGATAAAGTTTATAACAAACCAGTGGTGACCCAGCTGACTTCCATGGAGCATTTTTACCCTGCGGAATCATATCATCAGGATTATTACTCACGGAATCGAGCCCAGGGATATTGCCGGGCAGTGATCGACCCGAAGGTGCAGAAATTCCGGCAGAAGTTTTCTTCAAAACGGAAGAGCCAGTAGCTCTTCCTAGCGGTCGATAAAGCCATCATCATTCTCGTCTATGGCTTTGGTGGAGAGGCTATTCAAAAGTCTCTTCACGTCCTTCACTCCACCGAGGGTGAACCAGACCACCACCACGGCAGCCACAGCCAGTTCGATCCAGATTTTTGTATGCCAGAAATTCAACCAAATGCCATCCCACTGGGACCAGTCTCCGTCCGGCACATGACGGGTGAGAAAGTAGATGGTTCCCACCAGGAAGACAGCCACCCAGGCGATGTTCCAGCACCAGGTCGTCAGGTAGAGCAGCTTATCCCGGCGACCAAATTCATTGGTGATGCCGAGCATGCGCCAGCGTTGGCTGATGGTTCCGTTGCCTTCCTCAATTTCCCCCTCAATGGCGTAGGGACCACGGTGCAACAGCTTGTCCAGGTTGAAACTCGTGGGCCGCACGGCCTGTTCAGTGAGGGAAACGGCCACATAGATAAGAGCGCAAATCCACATGGCCCATCCCCAGAGTTCCTGGCCATTGGGTAAGTGAGTTTCTGTCCAGGCTGCCCATTGCAGGGCCCGGTCCGGTCCTACCCAATCCATAATGCCCCAGAATGCCGTTCCGGATTCACGCCAGGAGCGTTGGGCCTGTTCCAGTATGAATCCCGTCAAAGCCAGAGTTACACCGCTGACGGTGGCGGTCCAGGCTCCCAGGGTGGTGCCCCAGCGGGTGTACAGTCCACCAATGATTACCGCACCGCTCCAACCCGCAAAAATGGCGGCTGTCAGGGCGAAAAATAACAGGATGGCCTGGCTCTGTTTGTAAAGCAGGCTGAAGAAGAAGATGAAAACGGCCACACCAATGACTCCGGCCCGCAGCAAACTCAAATGGGCCTTGGGGGAGAGGGGTGTTTTGCGAAATGGCAGAACCACATCCTGAATGAAGATGCTGCTCCAGGAATGCAGGTAAGTGTTGTGAGTGCTGATAAAAGCGCCCAGCATGAGTGCGGCGAAAGCTCCCAAAAGCCCTGTGGGCAAGAGGCGAGTTAAGACCAACGGCGCTCTCATTTGGTTGGCCAAAGATTCATTGCTGATACCGGCCAATTGGCTGTTGATGCCCTCGGCAAAACCGGTCCACTCGGGATGGTTCAGAACCGTGAACACCAGGATGGGCACGATGGTCATAAAGACATCCTGGGAACGGCCGCGCCACAAGCCGAGAACGCCTCCCATTTTTCCTTCATGGGCTGTGCGGGCTGAGCTGTTGTAGGCCTGGGTGCCTTGCCAACTCATGGCGCCATAAAACAACCCAATGACACCAATGAGGAAATATTTGAAATTAAAATCGGCCACGAAGCCGGTGTCGAAGGGGTTGATTTTTGAGTGGCCCACTGGTGTTTGGGAAAGCACTTCTCCCACTTGATCCCATCCCACCAGCGCCAGCAGGTAGACTGCCAAAATGAGGAAGACCAAGTTGGCGAAGGCTCCCTGGATGAAGTCGGTGATCATGACGGCCACCTGGCCACCGGCAAAGACAAAATACACGGCGGTTGTGAGCAGGAGAGCCATCAGGGTGGGGAAAACCGGGAGGGTCAGGCCAAACAATTGCCAGGAGTCGGGTAGTCCGAGAAAGTGGATGAAAAAATGGGCTCCCACTGAAGGGAAGATACCGAAGTTGATCAGGCCCGCTACAAAGGCCACGGTGCCGGCAAAGACTCGGAAGCGGCGGCTGTAACGCATCTCGAAGAATTCGGCGAGGGTGAGGGCTCGGGTACGGCGGAATCGATAATTAACCCAACCACTGACAGTCACCATGACCCAGAACAAAGACATGGTCAGTCCCCACCAACCCATGGCAAATCCTGATTGGAACCCGGCCTCAAGATTGGCCACCACGGTGATGGCGCCTAGGCCGGCGATGCCCGCGCTGATGGTCAGGAGGTAGCGGCCCGCTGAACGTCCGGCCGCCAGGTAATCGCTTACGCCTCGCATGTAGCGTTTGGTTAGGCTGACCACGGCCAGGATGCCGAAATACATGAGAGCAACGATGGTCCAGTCGAGAAATTTCATGGAGAGCGCCGTGGTCCTAAGGGTGTGATGGTTTTGATTGGCGTTAGGGCCGACCTGCCGCCGCTGGACGTGTGAGTTCATTATGCCTTATGGGAGGGGGAATCTCCAATGAATCATTATTGAAGAAGCTTTTGGGAGGTGAAATGCTTGCCGGCAGGCATGGTTTGCGATGATTTGTGAGTTTTTTTGGAGGCTTGGCTTCAGTTCGCTTGTTCGCTTTTTGTTCGTTTTTTCTATTGACTTTTTCGCTAAGGTTTCGTATCCTTAAGAAGTCACTCCTCCCGTTTGGCAATCCTGCTGATCTATGAAAGGTTGTTCCATGGCAACCGCAATTTTGACCCCATTTATTGAACACTCCTGTGCCCAAGATGCTCATTCCGCCTTACAACAGGCTGTAAAGACCATGGCCCAGGCCAAACATTGCGCCGTGATCTGGTTTCAGGAGATGGTTTCCCGGAAGCTCTACAAAGACCTGGGATATGCCTCCATTTACCTGTACGCAGAGCAGGAATTGGGCTTTTCCACTTCTAAAACCACCAATTTTATGAAACTGGCAAGATCATTGGATGATTTACCCCAACTGAAGAAGGAGCTTGTCAACGGCGACATTGGTTACACCAAAGCGTGCGAAGTGATAAAAGTGGCTAGCCAGGAGAATGTAGACCAATGGCTGGATGAGGCCCGCAAAACCCCTCGCAGGGAATTGGCCAAAAAGGTAGCCAGAGCGAGGAATATGGCTCAAACCCAAAACCAGAAAAACCCTGCTCAAGGTGAGTTGCTGGCACCTCCACCATCAGACCTTCCCAAGGCCGTTGTAAAACACAAAGTGGTGTTGGAAATGAGCACCGAGCAATTGGCCCGCTATGAAGAGTTATGGGAGAAATTGCACAAATTGGGCGGGGTTCCTGCCGGCTATAAAAAAGTGGAGCTGTTGTTGGCGGGGCTGGCTTCGTTGGTGGAGTCCAAACAGAGCCCCCAATCCATCCAGGCTTCCCCAGTTCAGATCCATGTCCAGAAATGTCCCGAATGTCAAAATGCTACCATCGCCACCAGCCGGGGCATTACTGCTTTGACGGAAAACGAACTGGATCGTCTCAGTTGCGATGCCCGCATCTGCCAACCCGGACGGCCCAACAAAGCCACAATTAAACCTTCCATAAAACGCCAGGTTTTAAGCCGTGATCAGCACCGGTGCCAAACGCCCGGTTGTGGGAATACCTGGTTTTTGGAAATTCATCATATTGTTGCTCGCAGGTTAGGAGGGTCCAACAAAATATCCAACCTGATAACCTTGTGCAGCATTTGCCATGCTTTTTTACACGAAAAAGGCGGGCGAAATGTTCGCCCGCCCCATGGAGATGCAGAAGTCTCTCCGAATCAAAAAGATATCCAGAAACTCATTTCCGGATAAGTCGTGCTGCAATCGAAGAGGTTGGAATTGCAGTCCAGATACATTTCGTGGACCACACCCAAGGAGACATAGCTGCCGCCATTTTGGTAGGACACACCAGCGCGGCCACCCCAGGAATTGAAATCTTTGAAATCGCCAGACATGAAGGTTTTGCGATAGAAAGCCCCCACATAAGGTTTGAACTTTTTCATTTGCCAGACGGTGTAGAGCACTTCCGGGGAAACTTTCCAAAAGGTAGGATCCTGCAGAAGCCAACCTTCACCAGCCAGTCCAAGGGAGAGGCCATCGGCTACAAAATAACTGATACCGCCACCTAAGATGAGGTAGGTCTGTCCATAAGAACTACCAGCGCCGCCCACCAGGTTGGCTCGTTTGTTGCCTTTGGCAAAAGGGCCCGCCGGGCTGGGAGTATCCACTTGGTATGTTTGCTCCTGAGGGGGAGGCGGTGGAATGGTCTGCGTAGTCTGGGCCCAACCTGAACTGGTCAGACAGGAAAAAATGGTAATGGCCAATATTGTTGTGATCGATTTCATTCTCAACCCTCCGGTTAGATTCAAAAAAAAGCGGCCCGACCATAAGGCCAGGCCGCACAGAACATGATACTGCGGACTGATTATTTTGCCAGAACGATCTTTTGTGTGCTCCGAATATCACCACTGGTCATTATGGCGAGATAGACACCGCCAGGCATGGCACGACCTTGGGGGTCCACACCATTCCAGCTGGTGGTGTGGGTGCCTTCGGCCAGCACGCCGTCTACCAGGGTGGTGATTTGGTGTCCACGCAAATCGTACACGGCCAGGTGGGCGTGGGCGCTGCGGGGCAGATCAAAACTGAAATTAATCCGAGGGTTGAACGGATTGGGCCAAGCATTGGTCAGACTGGCCATTGCAGGTGTATCGCCCACCGCGCTCAGAGTTGCAACCTGATAGCAGATGGTGAACATGTCCTTGTTGGTACCGGATCCATAACCATAACCGGTGACAAAAATTTCACCGCTGCTATTGGCAATAACCTGGCTGGGCTCGTCACTTTGGCTGGTTGGACCATCGAAACGTTTTTCCCATTGTTGGGTGCCGTCGGTTCCGTCGTAGGCCACGGTGGCCCAGTCCCAACCGGTGCCGCTGCCATCACTCAATCCGGAGACAATAACGCTGCCACCAGGACCGTTGGTCACTGTGGTGGCCACGTCGTACCAGCCGGGAGGCCCGTCGTAACCCGAGTTCCACATGGTTTCGCCGTTGGTGCCGTCAATTTTGAGGACCATGAAGTTGTAGTTCCAGCTGATGTCCTGGACGCCAACAATCACCAGGTTGCCGTCAGCATCCCGGGCCATGTTTTTGGGGTCATCACCACTGTGGGTGGAATTGTCAAAAGTGCGGGACCAAAGGGTGCTGCCGTCAGTGCCTGCAAAGCGATGCAGGTAGACATCGTAACCATTGGCGCCGAAAACGCGCTGGCACATAACCACGTCATCGTTGTCCATAAGAGACAACCAGGTGCCGCGGTTTGTGACGTTATCCTGAGCTTGAGGCCCACGTTTGTCCCAGATGACATCACCAGTCGTATTGTCCATCTTGCGCACAAAATAATTGGCCACGGCGCCTGTGTTAACAACAAACCCGGAAATCACCGGATGATCGTCAGAGCCAATCACCAATTCCCAGGAAATGTCATCGAAACCGGCCGATCCACCAAAGGTATCCATCCAGAGGATATCACCCGAAGAGCCATCCAACTTCATGGTCATGGCTTCATCACTTTGGGCGCCTACCTGGGCCCGGCCGGTGATGAAGACATCGTCCTGGCTGTCCAGGTCCAGACCCAAAGCTGCTTCGTTGATTCCTTCAGGGCTTGCGTAATGTTGAGACCAGAGAACCTCCCCGGTCATGCCGTCGAGTTTGAACACGACGACATCATCACCAGCGCCTCAGCCAACGCAACTTTTGATAAAGCCTGAAAGCAGAAGTTGGCCAAAGGAATCCCAGGCTACGTCGGAGACGGCGACATCTTTATCGTCCACTCCGTCATACCGGAATTCCCAAATTTGGTTGCCGTTGTCTTTGTCGAGCTTGCGCACATAGAGGTCGGCGCCGCCGGTGGTTTCGGTGGACTCGCCGGCCACCACCAGGTGCCCGTCAGGAGCCTGGGATACCAGGGTTCCAGAATCAATATAATCTCCGCCACCATCGTGCTGTTGGGACCACATTTCTGTGGTGGCGGCAACAGCAGGGCCGGCGAAGCTCAGGGCCATCGCCGCCAAAAGGGCGAAAGCCAGCAGATGTTTTCTCATGGACGAGATCTCCTTATAAAGGGCCAAAGGCCTGAAGTCTAAAAAAAAGCAGCCCATATCACGTTGCTTTCAGGCAACTGAATGGCACCACCCTTTATCACATTCATCATCCTATTATACCATAATACGAAAGTTTTGGGGAAAGGAAATCCCACCACTTTTATCGGGATAGATTAAAATCAAACGTCTTTATCAGTTTCCTGGTTTTCAGCCTCGGCTATGGTGGATTCTAAAGAGTCAATTTCACCCTGCATTCGACTGATCTGGGCCTCAAAGGCTTCTTTCCCTGAACCAGATGACCCTTTGGACTCTTTTTGCAGTTCTTTCAAGGACTCTTCCAGTTTGGTCAATTCCATGCGCTTATCACTCAATCCTTCTGCTTCTTCGGCTTTATCAAAAGCCACATCCACAGGGGCAGCGTCGGCGGCGGGCGCTTTTTTAGGACGGCTATGTTTAGGAATAAATTCCAGGGCCGGGTCCAAAACACGGGCATTGTTGAATTGGGGTGATACGATTTCCACACCACCGAGATGCAGGCCATCCAGCATGGCCACCCGCAGCCGGGAACGGTATGCCAGCAATTGCTTGGTCTCGGTGAGCAGACCGGCCACCCGGTAAACGATGCTGTAGTCACCCAAATCCAGCACCTGAACAAAGGGGTCCTGCAAGCCGATGCTTCCGGCTGCCTCAAGCAAAATTTCTTCCACCGTAGTGTGGTGAACATCGTAACCCAGGGAAACCTTCGCGCTGATGATCGTACCGCTTTGGCGCACCACAGTAACGGGGCTGGTCGCCAGATAAAGGTTGGGTAAGGTGGTCAGGTCGCGGTCTGGAGTTTGAATCTCCGTATGGAAAAGTCCGCGTTCAGTGACGCGTCCAAACACTTCATCTGTTTTGACAAAATCTCCCGTGCGAAAATTGCGCACGTTTTTGAGCATGATACCGGCCATGGCGTTGCTGATGAAAGTACTGGAACTGAGGGCGATACCAGCGGAGAAAATGATTCCGATAAGGCTGAACAGCTGTCCTCTGGTTGCTGAGTCAATGGGCAGTCCGAGTATCACCATCAACAACCCCACAAAGGAGGCCCCAAACATGATCAACTGATTTCTAAATTTACTATCATGGGACTTGCCGGCATGTTTCTGCAGGAGGCGGCTCATGATGTTCAGGAAAATTATTACGGCCACCACCAGGACTGTGCCGCGGATGACGGATCCCACTTCGCCAAGGTAGAGGGAGAGATTACCAGTGAGCCATTCCATAAAACATTCCATTCCGGTAGGTTTCTTGGGCACCTTAAAGCTGGACATCGGCGCCGATAAGGTTGAATCTAATCTCAGCATATTCCGAATGGAGCCCATCGTGCAAGGTATGATCCTGTACGGGGCGTGGCTGCGTTCAATTCGAGGGCAGGCCATGGCTGGCCTGGCCGGGAAAGGCAGAGAGTCATGGCTCACCGAGATCAAGCAGCTCTTGATTATCACCGCAAAGGTCGACCGGGAAAAGTAGAAGTTGTTCCCACCAAACCATGCCTCACTGCCCGCGATCTTTCGCTGGCATATTCTCCCGGTGTTGCTGTCCCGTGCCTGGCCATCGAAAAGAATCCTCACGATGCTTATCTCTATACCAACCGTGGCAATCTGGTAGCCGTTGTCAGCAATGGTTCAGCGGTGCTGGGATTGGGGAATATTGGCGCCCTGGCTGGAAAACCAGTCATGGAGGGCAAGGGTGTTCTGTTCAAGAAATTTGGCCACGTTGATGTTTTTGATCTGGAAATTAACAGCGAAGATCCTGAGGAAATTATCAAGTTCTGCCAGATGTTGGAACCGACGGTTGGCGGAATCAACCTTGAGGATATCAAGGCTCCCGAGTGCTTCGTCATTGAAAAGAAGCTGCGTGAGACTATGAACATTCCGGTCTTTCACGACGACCAGCATGGCACAGCGATCATCTCGGCTGCCGGGCTTATTAATGCCGCAAAAATTCAGGGAAAGAAAATTGAAGAGCTGAAGGTTGTCGTCAGTGGTGCCGGCGCGGCGGCCATTGCCTGCGCCAAGCTGGTGGAACGTCTGGGGGTGCCCCGTAAAAACTTCCTGCTGGCCGACAGCAAAGGCGTTTGTTACAAGGGTCGTAAAGAGGGCATGAACGAGTACAAAGAGTATTTCGCCAATGAGACGAAATGCCGCACTTTGGCCGAAGCCATGAAGGGCGCCGACTTCTTCCTGGGCTGCTCCGTGGCTGGCCTGGTGGACAAAGACATGGTTCGCTCCATGGCCGATAAGCCCATTGTTTTTGCCATGGCGAATCCCGATCCTGAAATCACTTATCCCGATGCCATGGACGCCCGCCCGGATGTGATCATGGCCACCGGACGCAGCGATTTTCCCAACCAGGTGAACAATGTTCTGGGCTTCCCCTTTATTTTTCGTGGGGCTCTGGATGTGCGCGCCACGGCTATCAACGAAGAGATGAAATTGGCAGCGGCCCATGCGCTGGCCGACCTGGCTTCCCAGCCTGTGCCTGCGGAAGTGACCTCAGCCTACGCCGATGAACATTTCGAATTTGGCCCCCAATACATCATCCCCAAGCCCTTTGATAGCCGGGTTTTGTCCATTGTGGCCTTCGCCGTGGCCAAAACGGCCTGTGAAACGGGGGTGGCTGGAGAACCCATCAGCGATTGGAATGCCTATCGCGAGCAACTTGAAGGCTTGACCAACCGCAGTCGCCAGGTGATGCAGACCATCCGTGGCAAGGCCAAAAGCCAGTTGCGGAAAATTGTCTTTGCCGAAGGTGATGAGGACCGGGTTCTGGAAGCCTGTCGCATTTGTGTGGACGAAGGTTACTGCAGTCCCATTTTGCTGGGAAATATTGAAACCATAAAAACCAAAGCCGAATCCTTGCAGATCAACCTCAGTGGCATGGCCCTGAAGGACCCGGCCGATTGTCCCAACATCGAAGCCATGGCTCAGGTTCTGTTCACAGAGCGTGCTCGCAAGGGATACAATTTTGCCAAGGCAGACCGTATGGTGCGCCGCCCCATTCACCACGGCGTGATGATGTTGCGCACAGGGGAGGCAGAAGGCATGGTGTGTGGAGCCCAGCGTTCTTATGTGGATACTCTGCGCCCGGTGCTCACTCTGGCTGAAATGCGCCACGGCGTGAACAGAGTGGTGGGCGTTCATTTGATTTTAGTGGAGGGCAAGCCCTACATCTTTGCCGATACTACGGTGAACTTCGAACCGGATGCCGAGCAGTTGGTGGAGATCACCTTGATGGCAGCTTCAGTGGCGCGGCACTTTGGAATGGACCCCATTGTGGGGATGTTATCATTTTCCAACTTTGGAGATAACGACCGTCCTGAAAGCCGTAAGGTGCGCCAGGCGGTGAAGCTGCTGCATGAGCGTCACCCCGACTTGCAGGTGGATGGTGAGATGCAGGCCGATACGGCGATCACTCCTCACAATTGCTGCCAGGCTGTGCCCGACTGCATGGTTCTGGGAGCTGCCAATGTATTGGTTTTCCCAGATCTGCAAAGTGCGAACATTGCTTATAAATTGGTCGGACATCTGGGGCAGCGGGAGGTCATCGGGCCCATGCTTTATGGTCTCAAGCAACCCATCAACATTGTTTACAGTGGGTCCTCTGTGGAGGAAATTGTGAACATGGCAGCCTTGTCTGCTTATGAGGTGGGGCGCTCTTAGTTTCTCAGCAGTACTCCGGAATAAAAAAGGCCCCTGCCGAAGCAGGGGCCTTTATTTTCGATCAGACAAGATATTGAAAGTACTCCGATTTACCGGTAGTCAGCTTTCAGACTGTCCCAGCTGCCGAGCTCGGTAGCCACGGTGCCACATTCAATGATGTTGCCGCTGGTGGTGATGGAGAAGTCGCCCATGTTATCAGGGGCGTAAGTGGTCACTACCAAGTAGTAGGTGTTGCCCACGGTCAAAGTCAGGCCATCTTCCACGGTGTAGGCGCTCAACAGGCCTTCGCCACCATCGTCATCGGTGAGAACGACGTTCATTTCAGGGGCTGCCATATCAAAAGGATCACAGTAGATGGTGAAGAAGGTATCACCAATGGTAGTCAGGGCAGGATCGGTGATCATTTCGATTGGTTCGCTGTCGGAGACCTGGAAGCAGATCATTTCAAAATAAGTACCATCATTGCCGGAATCGCTCACTGGAGAGGCGCAGTCCAGGCTCAGTGTGCCTGAATAGATGCGATCGTATGTGGATGAGTTTTCATTGAGGGTGCCATTGATGGTGCCACGGGTGGCGGCGTTAGGCAAAGCATTTTGGTCATCGATCATTTTTTCGTCAGCAAAGGCCGCACCAGCCATCAAAACCGCGGCGATCAACAATACATTGACAAATTTCATGGTCATCCTCCATTTTTTGTGTTATCCTTATTAAACCGAACGAAGAATATTGTAGATGAGTTTGGTGGTCATTGTCAACAGGAATGACCCAAAAATGCGATAAAGTTAAAATTTTCGTGATAAATTAAGATTGAGCTTGGCATTAGGTACCTTTTTCGGTTAAAATTCCTTTTGTCATTGAGAAAGCTTATTGAACAAAAAGCTGAGTTGTGGGGGAGTTAAATAAGACGCATTTTGAGGTTCCGGTGTTCCGGAAATTGTGCATGGCTGCTGGGTTTGAGCAAAAAGTCCCGCAAAACATGTCCTGACATCACTTGACATTGAATCAGGAGTCGCCGTGCACAATTTCGGGCTCACCGAAAACTAAAAACTCTCTTCTGTTTTGAGGCCTCCGGTATACCGGGGGCCTTTTTTATCTTTAGTAACTTGTGAGGGTGGCCGATGTTGCCCACAAAGTCTGGACAATGGATCCTTCTGGGGAGATGATCCTGGAAGTTGATGTTTCTTCTCAACAATTATCGGGAGATAGACTGATGGGCAAAACCATTCTGGTGACCGGCGGCGCGGGGTACATTGGCAGTCATACTTGCCTCGAGTTGCTGAACGCAGGCCATGACGTGGTCGTGGTGGATAATTTGGATAACAGCTGTGAAGAGAGTTTGCGGCGGGTACAGGAGCTCACAGGCCGGTCGCTCACGTTTCATGAAGTGGATATTTGCGACGGTCCAGCCCTGCAGAAGGTTTTTGAAGGCCAGACATTTGACGCTGTGGTGCATTTCGCCGGCCTGAAAGCCGTGGGTGAGAGCTGTGAAATCCCTCTGCGGTATTATGAAAACAATATCTTCGGCACCATCGAACTGCTCAAGGTGATGCAGGATAATAACTGCTTTAACATCGTCTTCAGTTCCTCCGCTACGGTGTACGGAGACCCAGCCACCGTGCCCATCACGGAAGACTTCCCTCTTTCGGCCACCAACCCCTATGGCAAGACCAAGCTCTTCATTGAAGAAATCATGCGAGACCTGTGTGTGGCTGATGATCGCTGGCGGTGTGTTCTGTTGCGGTACTTTAATCCCATTGGAGCCCATGAGAGTGGCCGCATTGGCGAAGATCCTCAGGGAATCCCCAACAACTTGATGCCCTTTGTGATGCAGGTGGCCGTGGGAATGCGAGAAAAACTAAGCATTTTTGGGGACGATTATGATACCCCCGACGGCACCGGGGTGCGCGATTACATTCATGTGGTGGATCTGGCTCTGGGACATTTGGCAGCCATCGACAAGCTTGGCCAGATGCCAGGTTGTACTCCCATTAATTTGGGCACTGGCACCGGTTATTCCGTGCTGGAGATGGTCAAAGCGGCGGAAATCGCCTCAGGTAGGGATGTAGCCTACACAGTGGTGGACCGCCGGCCTGGAGACATTGCTACATGTTATGCAGAGCCAAACTTGGCCGCAGAGAAACTGGAGTGGGCTGCCAAGCGGGATTTGCAGCAGATGTGTGCCGATTCCTGGCGCTGGCAGGAAGGCAATCCCAAGGGGTACGGGGAGGCTTAAGCCTCCCCCATGGGGAATTTAATCCTCGTTCAAAAGGCCCATTCAGGCCAGTTTCTTCCTGATTTGACAATATTTAAAAAAAATAAACAAAAATTGTGTCCAAACGCTGAAATCTCACATTCACAAGTATAGGAAAGAATTGGGAGAGCCAATATTTGGCTGGCAACGTCGGAAATTCTGTCCATCACCATCTTGATAACTATTGCATCTGGTATTTCCGTCTTGAATGACGTTGCCGCCTTGATATAGACCAATTCGGAGAAGGCCGCATTCTACAGGCAAGTTTGGGCGAGGTTGTTTTAGAATTAAGGCCCTCTCCGTTTCTTTTTTACGCCGGGTTTCGGGGGATTGGGCCCGGCGAGTTTTGTTTTGGCGGAAGAAACCTATATCTTGAAAAAGACACTCTTTTCCACCAAAACCATGAGGCTTAGTCCGAATGCCCAGCTGGTTCCGGAAACAATCCCCAAAGGAAGAACAGGCTGCAGAGTTATCCTCTGCTGAGCCTGCCTCGGGCCTACCTTCTGATTTGGAGATTGAAAAAAAATGGCTCCAACTGACTAGAGTTGACCCGGCCAAATTTGAATTTTTCTACCGGAAATATTACGACACCATTTTGATTTTCATTTCCGGGGAGATAAATAATCCAGAAGTGGCTCAGGAATTAACCAATGAGGTTTTTTCTGTTGCCCTGGATCGGCTGGACAAATTCCAATGGCAGGGATACAGCTTTGGTGCCTGGTTGTTCCAGATAGCCCGCAATTTGCGATTGGCGGAGCGGCGAGAGCAAAGTCAGAACCCGGAAGCGCCATGGGAGACCATGCAGGAAGATGTGGCTGACCTCAATGGGGCCTCGGCGGACCAGGATAAAAAAGAGGACTCGGCAGTTCTGGCCTATTGCATCAGCAAGCTGGCTCCCGTTCGGCGGCAGGTTTTTCAGGCCCACTACTGGTCACAGATGAAGGTTCGGGAAGTGGCTCTTGTATTGGACTTGAGCGAAAGCAATGTGAAGATGCACCTCCAGCGGGGGCGAGTCGATTTGCGACGTTGCCTTCTGAAAAACGGGATGGAGCGTGGGCTTTCGGCGGCGAAAATAAAGATGATCAGTGAATCGTCTATCCGTGAAGAAGGTTGGAGTTTGATTGGGGACGACCATGAGTAAAAACCCATTTGAAAAATGGATCCAGGAATCTGCTCCCTCAGTCGAGGTAAACAAACTCAAAAAAGAGGTTCATCTGTCTGTACTGAAGCAACGCTTACGTGAGCGTGAGGCTCAGCACATCAGGCGCGTGAACAAGACGCGGCGCACAAGCGTCGCTCTGGCCGCCCTGCTGGTTGTTTTAGTGGGGGGGAATTTTTCGGAATTGGGCAGCGACGGATTTAATATCATTGATGTGATACCATCCTCCGTCCCAGGTTATGACCTCTCAATCACCGGGTTTCGCGGAGATGGAATCATGGTTTTAAAAGAGGACTCCCCCGAACTCATTGAAGAATTTTCCCGAATGATCGACGCGGGGCTCGGAATTCCTCTGGATGTTGAATCGTATTCCGTTAGGGGGAAAGAATTCTGGAGTCTGAATCGGGAGTATCAGGCGAGAGGCATTACACGGAATTATTCCAAGACCGTACTGGATAGGGAAAACGAAATAATCAGAGACCATTTGACTTTTCTCCAGGCGGAGAACGAATTGATGATGGAGCAAATCGATTCAGGCACCCTGCTGCCAATATCCATCAAGGCCGAAATGATCGAGGGCATTCCCTTCATGATCGAAACATACGAATACCTATCCGAAGAATTTGGCAAGGTTGTCTACAAGAGAGGGGAACCCATTTCTGAATGACAGCCCTACCCCACAAATTCCTCAGCCAAATTATTATCCACCACATACATACAAACTTCACGCGCCCCTTGCTCATTATACCCGTACCGGTCGCAAAGATTGGCGATAAGGTAAGAGACATCCTCGCGGATTTTTTGGTCGTAGGTTTTGAAGTCGTCACTACCGAAGTCTTTCAAAGCACGACGGAAGTTGGCGTTCTGCAAAAATGGCTCCAAGACTTTCTCCTTCAAGCTGTGCACAAACCGCTTATGAAGTTCGCTGAACAGTTCGGTATCAGTGAGGTCCTTTTCCTCAAGCATGATTTCCTGAGTTAAGGTTTTGGAGGTGTATTCCCGCTGGGTTTCGGCCCGGAATTCATGGCGCCTGCCTTCCCGTGTATCGAGGCCCAGGAGGTGATCTTCAATGCCCACAAAGAAGCTTTCAGTGATGTTCAATTTGTCACCGGTGTAACTGCACTCTTCGGTGGTGCCCAATTCAAAATTCAGAGCGAACAGATAGTTTTGGATATCCCGGCTGATCTGATCTTCGTTGTAGTAATACAGTGATTCTTTCACTTCCTGGAGGATCTGGTAGTTGTACATACGGCGCAAACTCTCCAGAAAACCATCAGGCAGTTGTTTGGCCAACTCGGCCCGGGTTTTGGTGAAGAAAGTGCACAGTGTGTCCATAGTGATGAGTTCACCCTCGCGGGTGTAGCTGGAAAGCAGGTCACCAAAAATGTCGATGGCATCGCGGCCGCTGAATCCTTTGTCGCCTTCATTTTCCGCCTCGGCAATGATTTTGCGGCGGCGGCGGGCGGTGAATCCTTTGCGGTCTTCTTCATCCAACCAGTTGGGGATTTGTCCGGAGTAGATGGACATCTTCAGCAAGTGAAGATTTTCATCACAATAAAGTTGGTATTTTTCCGGGTCTTCAATCCAGTCGCTCATGGCCTGGGACTTTTCATGCAGACGGCTGCTGATGATCACCCGGGCGAAGTTTTCCAGCACCCGGGGCAGGAAATTTTCACCAATGTGGTGGCCATAGGTTTTGCGATAAATTTCCACTTCGGTCGAAGAATCCAACACATATGAAATGTTGATGAATTCGATGCGGTCGGTCAGAGACTGGAAGCCGCGGATGTTCTTGTTGTCCTCAGGATTCATGACCCCAAGGAAGAGGGAGTTCACATTCTCCTCAATTTCATCCACCTTGTGCACTCCATCGCTGATGATGTTGTGCAGATCCATCAGGCGCTCTTTGTTGCTGCCCTTAATGTCCATCAACGCGTAGATACCGTTGTTGGTGCGGGCAAAACGAGAGAACAGGTAGCGCACCTTGTTGCTATCCTGGAGCAGGTTCCCAATGCGTTTCTGCAATTGGGGATTGCTTTGAACCAATTGGCGGTTGGAACGATCACCGGGGTTGAATACGGTGATGCCTTCGCCCAGGCGACGGTTGAAACGGAAGGGCCGGGCATGGATCATTTTGAAAACATCTTCAGGGTTGCCCATCTTGCTCAGCAAAGCTTGGTACAGAGATGTGCAGATGGTGCAGGATGAGTCCTTGAAGACCCAATCGTACTCTTTGCCGTAGCTCAGGTTCCATTTGAATTCATCGCTTTCGAAGAGATTGTCCAGGAACGTGGGACGTTGATCTTTGGGAATAAGCAGCAAAGGATTGTCGTGACTGGGACAGGGCACTTCCACAAAACCATGGTGCAGACGGGGACGGTGGTTTTCAGGAATTCCTTCGCCAGCTTCTCCGGTCTCAATGAGCCGGGATAGCTTTTCCAAAATGGGGGAAGGCTGATCTTCGGGTTGGTATCCCAAGGCTTTCCGATCCAGACGCCAGACCGTTTCATAACGGCAACCTTCATCGCTGTTGGCGTATTCTTCAAAGCGCTGGAGCAGGTTGTTCAGGAAGATGCTTTTGCCACAGCCGGGAGGCCCGTCAAATATGTAGATTTTGTTCTGCTGGGCGCCACCGCGCAAGCCGTCAATCATGGTCATCAGGCGGTTGGCGAAAATGCGATCCGCAAAGAATGGGTTGTCGGTATTGTCCACAAAGAGTGGCTTAAAGTCATAACCGATGAAGTTGATCGACTCAGGGTCCTCGGGGTATTCATCAACGCCATGCCCCACATAAGTGTGCACCATGTCGTGAAAGACTTGATGGACATTGCGAATATTACGCGCGGGGTGCTCCCGCAGTTGGACCAGGAATTCCTCAAAGGTGAGCGTGCGGGCCTGATGGCTGCCGCGCTGGCTCTCCTGCAGGTGGTCCATGGCTTTTCGGATATACTCCATGGCTAAATCAGTCCCTTGCTTAGCTTTTTTTCTTTCATGGTGTATCTGACGCGTTGCCATACGATCTCCGGTTCCGCCTCTTGATCACCCGAGGGTGGAGGCATGCCGGGCAGGGTGGGCTGCTGTTCCGGCTTCTTGATAGACTTTACGTCGCTTGTTTCCAACATGGTTTTTCCGCCCCACAGGTATTCAACACCCAACATGGTATTGCTGAGAAACTCCTGGATGAGGGGTTTGCCTTCAAAGTGGTGCATGAGGTAAAGAGCGTCCTGCCCAGTTTTATCCACATCCACGGTGATATGGGGAGGATGGTAGAGTTGCTCCTTGACCATCTTTTTGTAGGCTTCGGCGTCACGACTTTTGACATACCAGCGCCAAACCATGCGCTCTTCATCCAGAACCTTGTCGGCCACGAAGAGTTTGTTGTCGGTGACAAAATCCTGCTCAATGAACATGTTCACGAAGAGGAAGTCGTTCAGGTTTTCGCGCACCTGGAAGATGTAGTCCTGGCCGATGTTCAGCTTTTTATCGAATTTTTGGCGTTGGTTGGCATCCAGCATGTTGAGAAATTCACGGCTGTAGCGGCCCTTGTTGGCCGCTTCTTCGATGTAGTAAAACATGCGCATGCCCAGGGCGTAGGGGTTGAGTCCCACCCGCGGCATGGCCGTGACTGCGGAGTTCACTCGGGCAAAATCAACTTCATGGCCCCCAATGCGGTCGTCGCGCATGAAGAGTGTCTCGTGCCAGTAGCTGGCCCAGCCTTCGTTCATGATTTTAGTACGAATTTGGGGCTGAAAGTACATGGAGGTATTGCGCACGATCTGCATGACCGTCTTCATCCACAGGTTTTCTTCCCGATTGATGAATTCGCTGTGGTCCATGATGAATTGCATCACGTCCTGGCCCTGCTTGGAAGGCTTGCCCACGCTCTTGGTGAACATGGCTGAAAATTCAGGGTGCTTCTGTTGCACGGATTTGAAAAACTCTTCTTCGGCGCCGTCTTTGTAGTCTTTGACACACTGGTTGTAGCGTTCGATCTCGGTGACGTAGGCCGCGATGCGAACTTTCTTCTCGTCCTGAAGAAAGACATCGAAGTAATAATCGAGACGGCTACTGTGATCGCTGTCGGTTTTACGGTTCAGCTTGGACAGTTCACCATAATAGTTGACCAGGTTGTCGATGCTGCGGCTGAATTCGATGACGTAATCCAGCCAGCGGCCTTTTTCACTGCGCAGGCGCGCGATGGTGCGTTTATCAGCCAGAGCCTGGCCGGCAAAATCGTCGTCCCAAGTGTGCCCGAAATACAGGTTGTTCTGGAAAAAATCGATGTGCCCCAGCACGTGATAAAAGATCATCACGTTGAGCCAGTCGGGATTGTTATCGTTGTAAAAACTGATGGCCGGTCGTGTGTTGATCACCGTTTCATAAGGATTGCCGGGATAGAGCTCGTATTTGCCTTTGCCTTTGAGCACCTCCACGTCGTGCACCCAGAAGTCGTACATGGTGGGAATCATCACCTTGGGAGAAAGCTCAATCATGTCGCGGTTGGTGACCACGTATTCGAGGCTTTCATCATCAAAGCTGAGTCCTACATCGCGGGCCCGCTCCTTGCAGCCTTCCATGATCCCTTTGGTGTGTTGGTCGATCAATTGCATGGGCGCCTCTATTCACTCATCAGCTTGCGGATGCCTTCAATGATGCGGGGCTCTTCAGCACTTTCGCTCATCACATCCAGGCGGATTTTGTTCTTCTTTTTTTCCAACAGGCCGGAGCCTTTGAGGTACTTTTCCACCTCGGTGTTACCACTGGAGCCGTAACTGTTTTCGGCGATGGTCACACCCAGACGGTTGGTATAGGTCAGCATCTTCTCAATTTCAGGAATGCTTTCCTTGCCTTCGGTATCCCAGTCGTCGCCATCGGTGCCGTGGAAAACGTAAATGTTGTAATCCTGGGCCAGGTTCTCTTTCTGGACGATTTCATTCACCATTTTGAAGGCACTGGATACTTTGGTACCACCGGCCACCCGGCTGTTGTAGTAGGTATAAAAGTCCGGCACTTCCTTGGCCTCGGTATCATGCAGAATGAACCGAGATTCTACCTGGCCGGAGTATTGGTACAAAATCCAGCTGTAAATCATCACGTGCTGGCTGACGATCACTTCGGTGGGTTTGCCACTCATGCTGCCCGAATAATCGCGCAGGAAGAAGATCATGGCCTGGCTCTCGAAGTCCTTCTCCTTGGACAAAATGCGGTACACTTTGTCCCTTGGTGCGATCAGGAATTCCGTAGGGTCAATGGGCTCGTTGGGATTGACTCGTCCCAAAGCGATGTTGGTGGCCACGATCTGTTTGAGGGTGGCCTTCTTGTCCAACAACTGGCCGAAGCCGCGGTTGGTATCAGTCAGGTCATAGGTGAAGCGGGTGAGGCTGCGCTTCTTGCCCTTGTTTTGCAGGTTGGGCAGATTGAATTGTTCGGTGAGGGTTTTACCCAGGTCGTAGGCGTTGCTCTCCATCTCGTGGTTTTCGCCGTCCCCTTGACCGGGGCCAGTGCCTTCGCCTTCACCTTGTTCCGGGCGCACGGGTTGTTCGCCGATGACTTCGCCTTCTTCGCCCTCGCCGCTGCCTCCGGCTCCTCCGCCGCCTTCTTCCTCTTCTGTGAAGTTGGGGTCGTGCATGAACTTTTCTTCCACCGTAGTGGGCACAACCACAACCTTCTGGCCCTTTCGAGTGGGTTTGGCCAATTTCCCAATGCGAATCTTACGCGGGAAGCCGTCGCCTTCACGCTGGCTATCCCGTTCCATGAGATCGTCCAAAGTGCCCAAACGAACACTCATGCCAACCATGGGCTGAGCCATGTCCTGCAGGAATGTCAGGTCGGCAAAAGCGTAAGGATCGTTGATCACTTCCCTGAGAATGTCGATGCCATCGGTGAACTGGGGCTCGCGGCCATCAGGAATTTCCGGATGCTCCAGTCCGCCTTCGATCTCACGGCGCAACCGGGCCTCCCTCTCAGGAGGCAATCCGGCGGCCTTGAGTTCAGCTAGCAGTGCTATGAGCTTGGTTTCCATGGTTAACTCTCGTCATCCTGGGTGCAGAAATATTCAATGGTTTTCTGGGCACAAGTGCGGCAGTAACCAAGTTTGTTGAGCATGGTATCGATCATCCGGTCGTACAGCTTTTGGTTCTCTTCGTTGGTCCGGTTGGCCAACGCGCCAATCAAACTGCCGGCTCCGGAGATATCACTCTTGAGGCGCACATCAGTGACGGCCTTGACCAACTCCAGGTTGTCCATGAAGTCGTAATTAGGGTCCATCCCAATTTTCTGACCATAGATTTTTCGGATGGTGGTGCGGAATGTTTCCCTCTGCTCATCGGTCTTCAGTTGCAGACGTTCTTCAATGCTCTTGATGAAACGCTCGTCCACTTTGAGAGCTTTCAACTCGCCGGTTTGTGGGTTTTTGTACTTCCACATTTTGTCCGGTCCCAGGTGTTCGGCATCAATGCCGATGATCATGTTCACATAGTTCATGACGTCTTTGCGGATGGCCTGGGGTTCGTCCATATAGGCGTTGAACATCTCGGTCATGATGCGTTCGCGATACAGGCCGCGGGCTACCTTGAGGTCGTCCAGGTATTTGGCGCGGTCATTGGCGTCGTGCACGTAATCCAGAATGACGCGCTCCACGGTGCCAAACACATCGTAGGAGAACATGCAGCGGCCTTCGTTGGTTTCGCTGCTTTCGCCCAGGAGCTGGATGGCCCGGCCCAGGTTCCGCTGGCCCAGTCCTTTTTGACCGAAACGGTTGGTGATGTCCGTATCCTGGCTCAAGGTGTCGATGACCTCGGCCAAAGCCTTGATGCTCTTTTCACCGGCCACTTCACCGGCGGCCAGTTTCATGGTCTCGATGGGGGTGAGCTTTTCGCTATGGGGCAGACGGGTTAAAATCACGGCCACGCTGGCGGCATAATTGAGATTGGGATCCTGGTGCATGACTTCTCGCGTAAGCGTAGTCTTGTTGTCGCTGCCAATGGCGTAGTTGGTCAACTGCTCCTGCTGGAGGTAGTTTGTATTGTGAGAAATGTAGCTGATGCGGCAACGATCGATGATGGGCGCTTCTTCTTTTTCAGCCAGGAAGCGGTTGAATTCGCTGTTGTTACTGGTGGCGATGATCATGGTATCGATGGGCCACTTGAACCCGTCCATTTCAATCATCCGGTTCTGGATCACGCCCAGATAAACCTGCACCAGATCTTTTTTGTTTTTGAACATTTCATCGGAGAAATGGATGCCGCCGCCACCCACCCTGGCCAGGGCGCCGCGCCGCAAATCAAACCGGTAAGG
The DNA here is from genome assembly GCA_016744705.1 of Candidatus Krumholzibacteriia bacterium. Lineage (GTDB taxonomy): Bacteria > Krumholzibacteriota > Krumholzibacteriia > LZORAL124-64-63 > LZORAL124-64-63 > LZORAL124-64-63. The sequence continues at coordinate 153,088 of JADGDU010000002.1, read as the reverse complement.
ATTGTTGGTGTCGGTGATGTGCAGCAGCCGCTGGATGGATTCTTCCCCCAAGAGATCCACGGCGCTGGAGGTGATCTTGTCTTTGGCCGGATACTTACCGGTGACGGTGCCCAGGCTTTCGATCAAGGGCACGGGTACGACTTCCACAAAGTCCAGCATGGCGGCAATTTTGCCGTCGCAGAAGTTGCGGATATCGTGCCAGATGTAAGCCGTGCAAGCACCCAGGGGGCGGTAGTTGTGATAGCAGGCTGCCACCTGTTCTTCACTCAGCCCGAACTTGGTTTCGAAATATTTGCGGCTTTCCGCTTCGTTTTCGAAAAGGTTCATGGCCAGAACCACCGGATCTTCGTAGGTCTGGCTTTCAATGGTTGTTATCTTGCCGTATGTACCAATTTTATCCAGTCCAGTGAACCTGAAAGTGCTCTTGCTGTTGCGCTCAATGCTCAAAAATTCGCGGTACAGGCGGCTCACGTATTCCACAAAGTAAGTTTTACCATTGCCGGGCTCGCCCACCAGAACGTAAGCCATTTCCTTGGAAGAACCGCCTTCAGCGGCATCTTTGACGAAGGAAACGAAGCTGTTGATCTCTTCGTACATGCCCACAATGTGTTTTTTACCCTGCCGAAAAATCTTGAAATCGTACGTTGTTTTGCCGTTGACGACGACTTTTTCAATTTCGCTGTCCAGGATCATGCGGCTGATGGCCTGGAAGGAGTTTTCGTACACCCGCTTGTCGTTTTTGATGGCAAGCATATGGTTTTTCAATGTGTTCTTTTTTTCTGCAGCCATGATTGACTCCCTTTGGTCCTTCCAGATACAACCCAATTTTTGATCTATTCGATTCGCCATTATGGCGCATGACACAGGTGCGTTGATTCAACAGTCGCAAGCGGTGTGCCGGAATCGGAAGTGATGTAAAATCAAGAGGTGAGGAGGCGGGGACCGATTCATATTCCGATTGATTCATCTGTATATTAATGAACGGAATAAATGTTCCGGTGGCTAGTATCAATGACGGCCAGAGTCGTTATGAAAAACAAAGAAGGTCCACCTCTGTGGACCTTCTTTAATGAAACGAAGCTTCTTCAAAAAATCATTTGGCCAAAGTCATACGCAGGGTTTCGGTTCTGCCCAGAGCGCGAACGGTAGCCAAATACACTCCACTGGAACATCCCTTCCCATCAGCGGAACGTCCATTCCAACGGAACTCATGCAGGCCGGCAGAGAGGTCTCCGGAATGCAGGCGAACAAGGCGATGACCAGCCAAGTCAAAGACATCTACCTGGGCCGGACCTTCTTGTGTGAGATTGAACCGCAGGGTGGTGCTGGGGTTGAATGGGTTGGGGAAATTCTCCAACGCGAAGGCAGCCGGCAGAGAGACATTTTCGTGGACAGGGGACACCGCCGGCGCAGTATCAAAATCCCAGATGCCGCGGCCATAAGTACCAAAGCGCATCAAGTCATCTGCTGGTACACTTTCCACACTCCAGTAGGTGGTGATGGGGGCTTCTGTTCCGCCAATGTACTGCCAACCATTGAGGGCATCCTGGTACTTATAGGGCCCGGCTTCGGTGGCGGCGTAGAGTACTTCGTTGTCGGCACTTTCCAGGGCCAAATCATAAACCAAGGTGGGTGGCAGATTGGATCCCATGCGAGACCAGGTGATGCCGCCATCCACCGTTTTATATACTCCGGGGCCATTGTAGCCTGACCCACCCACATAGGCTGTCAGGGGGTCGGTGTGGGAATGCACGATGGCCGTGCCATAGAAGTAGTGGGCGGAGGGGCCTGAATAGCCTGAATCTGACCAGTTCTCTCCGCCGTCAAAGGAGTACCATAATCGGCCGATGTTGGTGACGGCCAAGCGCTGGTCATGATCGACCGGTGAGATGGAAACCGCGGTGAGATAGCTGCTGCCGCCAATAGCAAAATTTTGATCAGAAGGAGTGTAGGTGACGCTGGAGCCACCACTCCACCGGCCTTTATAAAGGTGGGTGGCGCAGAGATAGAACTCGCGGTTGTTGTCTGGGTTGGCCAAGGTGTAGGGGATCCAGGAGTGGGATTCACCAGCAGGAAAATCGAGCATACCGGGCAGGGTGGGATTCAACTCTCCGGACTGCACCAGGACAAAGCCGGGGTAGACGGAGAAAACCACATTGTGGCTGCCGTCCCCACTGGTGATGTGTCCGTAGTCGCCACTGATGAGTTGTTCAAATTCCCGGGTCTGGTTGCCATTGGAACGGTCGCTGCGCTGGTAGCCTTGATCCTGGGCGCCGGCTATGATCAGGTCCGGATCGTTGATGCTGGTATGGGTGTCATAATACTGGCTGACACCTAGACCGGTGAGGGAAATGTTAGTGACCGTGGCCACGCCATCGTCACTGCGGTACAGTCCGCCATCGGTGGCGATGTAAAACGATTCTGCAGCATCGATCATGACGCAATCAAGACCGGGCATATCGGCGTGCAGTTGGTTGATCGGGTCGTCGTAGTAAGTCCACCAAGGGTTAATGATGGAAAAATTATGGCCACCGTCTGTGGATCGCCACAATTCCACTCCGCCAAAAAGAACCAGGTTTCTTTGGGTGATGGAGGCGCACAAAGTGCCCCAGAAATCGTTGATGTCGTAACGATATTCCCAGTCTGTTCCACCATTAATAGAGCTGTGTAAGGTCCAGTTGGAGCCACTTTTTACGGCTGCATAGAAGGAGGGTGCACCGGCTTCGCTGGCTGTTAGCACCACCTGAGAAATGGAGTTTTGGGCGATGGATCCCACGATGGACCAGTCGGTACCCTGGTTGTGACTGACGCGCAATTGGTTGCCCAGCAGGATATAAATGTCGCCGCCATTGACCCGGTCAATCCAGAAATCTCCGGCTCCGGTATTCAGTGAAAGGATTTGGCTGTAAGAGCGACCAGCGTCGATGGAGACATAGAGGACCATGGTGTAAGCCGGGCGCAGCATCAGGTAAATTCGGTTGGGGTCGGACGGGTCATGGGCCACACGTTTGGCTTCATTGATGGAGGATGGCAGGCCGCTGGGGAAATACCAGTTTTGGCCACCATCGGAGGAAAAGTTTACCAATCCGCCGTCGGTGATGGCGGTGATGATTTCGGGAGTCCCGCCGGTTCCGCCAGCGACGGCCAGGCCGTGAGCCCCACCATAAAGATTGTCGGACAGGGGGCGCCAGTTTTCGCCTGTGAGGGAGCCCTTCCACACGCCACCGCGGGAACTGCCGCCATAAAGGCTGTCCCCATCAGCAGAGAGGGCGACGGCGTGCATCCGGCCGGCCTGGTTTCGGCTACCGGTTTCGGTCCACACTGATGCGTCATCGCGGCCTTTGGCAGCGAGGTTTTCTATGCGCAATTCTTGTTGCTGTTTGCCGTTGGATTGCTCCAAAGCACGCCAGTCGGTACCCGGTGCGGTGCGGTGCATTTGGGCGAGCCATTGCTTGCGGTCGGCTTTGTTACGGCCTTCTGAGCCTTTGTCCAGCCGGTGTTCGGTGGGCAGTGGGTATTTTGCAGGCGAGGTAGGAGTAGGACTTTGCCAGGGGAAATAGAAGAGGCACAGGGCGGTGAGTCCTATCAAAACCAGTAATCGTTTGGGCGAAGTCATCTATGATCCTCTCAGAAGTGCAAGGGGGTTCTTATTGGCCCATATTATAACATGTCTGACTTGGACGAGCCGATTTTTATCCCATTCCAGAATAATTCTGGTAGTATGAAAAAAGTCCCAATTAATCCTCATCGTCCATGGAGGTCCACAATGTATTGGCGCTCGCTACTCCTTTTGACTCTCATCACCCTCGTCTCAGTCCCGGCCCTGGCCAACAACACCGACGCCCAAACCGGCGAAATCATCCCCGCACTCATCAACGACCGCCTCGCCGAGGCTCCCGCCTCTCCCCAGCAGCGGGATGGCAATCTCGAACTTTTGGCCCACTTGGCTGAAGGCACTTCCAAGAGTGTGCGGGCCCTGCCCAACGATGTTGTAATTTGGCAGAACGGTGCCTGGCTCATCGCCACAGACTTGAGCGTTCCCCAATCTCCGGTGGAAGTCAGTCGTTACCTGATGGGTGCCCAACCATCGGACATACAAGTTATGGGCAATACTGTGTACTTGGCTTTGCGCAAAACAGCGGGTCTGGTGATCCTCGACTTTGCCGACCCAGCTAACCCCGTAGAGGTGGGCTCATTGCCAGGATTCGATTTGCTTTCGGTGGCTGTGGAGGGCGACCTGGCTTATTGCGGTCGCGGATCGGCCGGTGTTTTGGTGGTCGATTTGTCTGACCCTTCTGCTCCGGTTGATATCACGCTTTTTGACACCCCTGGCTCGGCCAACGGCACAGACGTGGATGGTAATATCCTCTATGTGGCCATGGGAACCAGCGGAATGGGCATCTATGATGTGACCGACCCCATGGCCCCCGTCAGTTTGGCCACCGGAGCAACCAGTGGCTTTTGCACTTATGTACAAGAGCGCGATGGCCGGGCCTATGCCTGCGACGGCGATGGCCTGCGAATTTTTGATGTCAGCTTTCCTTCCAGCCCTGCTCTGATGGGATCTTACAACGCTGGTGGCACATGCTACGAAATGAGTTTCACCGGAATCGATGACGTGGTTCTTTTAGCGGGCCTGCCGGGAATGTTTAGCCTGATGGTCAACAACCCGGCCAACATCATTGCCCTGAATGCTACTGCCGAAGGCAAGGGATTCAGCTGCGCCTCCAATGGTAGTGTGGCTCTGATGGCCTCACGTTACAATGGGCTGCATGTGTTTGATAATAACTTCAACGCAGTGGTCACTTTGAAAAATGCCGGCTTCTCCATGAAGCTGCATCTGGATGGCAATTATCTGTACGTTGCCGATTTATCCGGTGGAGTTCGCATCTACGATTTGGCTATTCCTGAATCTCCCGTTTTCCTGCAAAAGGTTGACACTGATCCCAACTGCCAGGATGTGGCTATTGCCGACGGCGTACTCTACTCCGTTAATAGCAACAATTCCGGAGCTGGCCTGACCCTGACCGATGTGACAGACCCGGCATGGCCAACTCCTCTTTCCGTATTCAATACCACCAATGGTACCATGGGCCTGGGTCTGGATGGCAATCTCTGTGTGCTGGCCAATGGCTTTGGTGGCTTGCGCACCGTGGATGTTACCGACCCTCTGGCTCCGGCCCTGTTGGGCGACCTGCCTTACGGTGCTAACGCCACAGATGTGATCCCCGCAGGGAACGTCGCCTACACCGTCTCCTTTGGTGGTGGCATGCTCGCTGTGGATATTAGCAATCCTGCTGCCATGACTGTGCTCGACCAACAGCTCTGGGGTTTCCTCAACGCCCTGGACCTGGCGGGGAACCTGGCCTGGGTTGCCGACGGCTCCCTCGGCTTGCGGGTGGTGGACATTTCCAATCCCAACAACCTTGTCTCCCTGGCTACGGAATCTGTGGGTGGCCAACCTCGTGACGTGGTGGGCTCCGAAGTGAGTTCCTATGTTTACCTGTCCGATGATTTTTATGGCTTGCGGCAAATGGATGTCAGCAACCCTGCGGCGCCGTTCCTGATCGGAAGTTACCCTTCGGCTGATCGTGGCATGGGGGTTGATTCCCAGTATGGCATGGTGGTCATGGCAGCCGGAGAAACTGGTGTGTACATCTACCACGACCCGGCTGTGGTTTCCAACGAAGACGAACCGGAAACTGATCCGGCGATTCCTGAACTGTGGAAGCAAACACTGACTGCGGCTCCCAATCCGTTTAACCCTCGTCTTGAAGTCTCGTATTCTCATGCCAGTGAGGGTTCAGTGAAGATTGATATCTTCGACGCTCGAGGCCGGCATGTGCATACTTTATTGAACCGTGTGGAACCGGCAGGATCCGGATCTGTGATCTGGTCGGGCACCGATTCAGCTGGTCGTTCTGTGGCCAGTGGAGTTTATCAACTGCGTTTGGCCACTGAAGAGAGAGTGACCACTCGGAACGTCACTTTAGTGCGCTAGTAACAGATACCGAAAAAGCGAAGGCCCGGACCATCAAGGTCCGGGCCTTCTTGCGTTCTGAATGGTGAATCACTTCACCAGAGTCATGGTCCTTGTGGCGGTTTGGGTGTCGGTGACCAGGCGGTAATAGTAAACACCGCTGGGTTGCCGGCGGCCGTGGTTGCCTTTGCCATCCCACTGCACATGGTGTTGGGCGGCAGCCAGAGAACCGTTCAGCAGTTCGCGAACCAAACGACCTTGGATGTCGTAGATGCGCAGGCTCACCGCAGAAGCCTGGGGCAGGTCGAAGGAAATGGTGGTCGAAGGATTGAAAGGGTTGGGATAGTTGGCATAGATGGCGAACGTGCCAGGCAATTCTTGCTCAGCCGGCTCTTCAATCTCTTCAATGGAAACGATCTGGCCACCCAGAGTGCCATCGGAGTTCACATTCTGACCGAGGATGTCATTGGCGTCGGCACGGTCGTCACTCCAGAAACCCAGGATGGACGAACCGGTTGCGGCAGCCACGAGGTCCCCTTTGGAGCTGGCCAACAGCGAAGCGCCGATTGAGGCTCCATCCCAGCCGAGTTGGCCATCGTCCGTGAGCATGAAAGCCATCACCCGATCGGCGCCGTATGGTTCGTCATTCTCAAAGAATACGCCCATGATCCCAGCCTCACAGATGACCAGCTGCGGTTGGCCTTCCATGGTGGTGTCCTGGGGTTGCAGCACGTTGCCCGCACTGTTCCACAAACGATTACCAGTGGCATCAAACCGTTGGACAAAAAGGCCGCGTTGGTTCTGGTTGCCATTCATCTGGATGAAGGCCACGGTGGTTTCGCCGGTGGCGGGGTCGTAAACGCCGCTGGGCTCAAGCTGGCCTGAGCCTCCGGAGGCGTTGACGCTGGCACCGTTATGAGGCATGGATTCGATGCCGCCGGCGGTGAGGTGTTGGGCTCGGGCACCAAATTCCATTCCAGTGGCAACATCCCAAACGAGTAGGGCACCATCATCTCCGGAGGGTGTCATTTTGAAGTAGTGCCCCATGGGCAGGGTGGCGTCGTCCATGACCATCACCGAAGTGGGCCAGACTGGGGCACCGGTGCTGTCGAACCGTTGGGCCTTGATTTGGCGGTTGCTCATGAAGGTATAGGTTGGCGTGTAGGCCAGGATCACATCGTTGCCAGCGGTGGGAATCAGGATGTTGCCGGCCGGGGCCATGTCACTGGCTTCGGAGACCAGAAGGCCGCCTGCAGCAAACATTTCGGTGCCGTCGCTGCTCAGGCGTTGCATGCGGACGCCGGTGGTGGATGCGTCCTGCATCCAGCAAACCACCACATCACCGTTGGCGGTGGCTGTAACGGTGGGTGGCCCTTTGAAGTCAGAACCGGTGGTCAGGCTGATGCCATCGGGGCCCCAAAGGAAATCACCGTTGGGGGAAATTTTGTAAATCTGGATGTTGGAGTTGCCGTCGCGAATATCAGCGAAGGAAACCAAGGCGTTGCCGTCACCATCAGCAGCAAGAGCCCAGTCCATGACCCATGAGTTTTGGGGTTGGGCGCTGACGATGATGCCGCCGGGTGCGAAGAGTGGCTCACCATCGGCGGTGAGTAATTGCAGGGCCACATCGTAATTTCCGCTGCCATTATTGTACCAGCCGACATAGGTGCTGCCAGCGAGATCGGCGCCATCGGCAATGACCACCGCATGGGGAACGACCTGTTCTCCAGCACCGAAGCCCACCGAAAGGTTGGTATAGGCATCGTCGGACCATTGGGCCAGGGCGGGACAAGTGGAGAATAACAGAGCGAGGGTAAAGAAGGCGAGAAGGCGGTAATGAGTGTTCATGGCTGGATCCCTTTCGGACGGGGTAGTTTTGAACGGCGAATCAGAATCAACCTGAAGAGACTCTTCAGGATTCAGGCAAAAGAAGGGGAGTAAGGAAGGGTTTATGCTCCTGGACTTCGGCGGGAGTTAAACCACTGATTTCATAAGGGAAAACCAGCCAGTCTTCGGTTTGGTGTTGCACGAAATCAGGCTTCAGGCCTCCTTCATGCAAAGAGGGGCGCGCCCAAAGAGTGGCCACTCGGACCTGCTTGGGCATGTTTCTTTTGAGATGTTTGCTCAAGCGATTGATCACGGCCTCGATGTTTTTTCCCGTACTAAATACATCATCCACCAATAACAGTGAATCGTCGGCATTGAGGCTTTCAAGCAGGTACTGGGTGCCATGAACTCTAATTTCAGCCTCTGGGGAATTCACCATTTCATGGTAGTAGGGCTGTCCGCGATAAGAAGTGCGCAGAGAAATATGGTTGGTTTCCACACCCAGGGTTTGCAGGCACTCCTGAACGTAGATGCCCACGGAGCTGCCTCCGCGCCATAGCCCCACAATAAAGGTGGGCCGAAAGCCACTCTCAAAGATTTGTGCGCCCAGCCGGAATGAATCCAGGATCAGCGTTTCTTCATCCAGGAAAATCTTTTTCATAACCTTGTTTCCGGAAAAGGGGAGGGGAAATGTTAATTTTTGGGTTCATCTGAATTTTAGGATACCCTTTTTCCGTCATTCCTTGTATAAAAAAGATCAGTGATGAAAATATTTTAAAGGAGAATCATGGAGAAGATGTACCTGACCGCCCAGGGGCTGCTGGAGGATTCATTCCAACTGGCCCACCAGGTTTATGCCAGCGGTTTTAAGCCCACATTCATTATCGCCATCTGGCGAGGTGGTGCGCCCATCGGCATCGCGGTCCAGGAGTTTCTGTCTTTTCACGGCATCCATGCCGACCATATTGCCATCCGGACCTCTTCTTACAGCGGCATCGACAACCAATCCAGAGAGATCAAGACCTTCGGCTTGAACTACCTGGTGAAAAATATGACCTACACCGATCGCCTGCTCATTGTGGATGATGTTTTTGATACGGGCCGATCCATTGAAGCCATTGTGGAAGAATTGCACCGCCGGTTGCGGCTGAACACGCCCGAGGATATCCGGGTTGCTGTGCCTTATTATAAACCCAGCCGAAATCTGACATCCCGGAATCCCGATTTTGTAGTGCATGAAACCACAGAGTGGATCAAATTTCCTCATTCTCTGGAGGGGTTGAGTGTGGAAGAAATTCGGGAAAAACGGCCCAAAATATATGAAATTCTCAAACCCCACTTGAAAGAAACCTAGAGTCCAGGAAGCTGCCCAACTTGACAGATTCCCCTTGTGAAGCTTTCATGGTGGCAGTCCTCAATCAAGGAGTGACCAGTTTTGGTCCGGAGATTTGCAGCCCAAGTATTCCCCTATCTTTTAGCATTCAGCTTGCTGATGCTCGTGGTGGGGTCTGCCTGGCATGTGCATGATCACGATCATGGGGTGACAGAAACTTGTGTTTGGTGCCTGGCTGCCACTGTGGTGGCTGTGCTGGTTCTCTGCTCTCTGCTTTCAAGCCTGGCTGTCCCTGGCCTGGGTTTTAGACTTCCTAAATCTCACAATCTGCAAACCAGCCACTTCTGGCTCTTTAGAGCATCTCGCGCTCCTCCGGTTCTCTAAGCGACACAATTAATTTTGCTGGCTGGCGCAATGTTTCGCCAGTCTTGTCGACTTATTCAGAACAGGAGGAAGTCCATGACTTTCAGACCAATCAGATTTTTGAGCAGCCTTATGGCGGTGCTTTTCTTTGCCTTGTGGGTTGGGGGATGCGGGGAGGACGATGACCAGGTTCTCGGACCTGCTGATGAATCCCCAGCCATCGATTCCCAGGCCTGGCTGTGGGCTTTTGCCGCAGACGAGGATAGCTTGCGCGTGTATGACAGCGCCACCGGTGTGCTTAAGGCCACCTTCTTTGCCCAACCCCACTCCATCCTGCGTGAAGTGAAAGCAGGCCCCGAAGAAGTGCCCACCGTGTGGATGGGTTCGGGTGGGATGGGATACGCTTTTACCTCAGGATTTGAGACCCATGGAGATCATGCTCATATGGTCATTCCAGAAAGCTTGGGCACAGTTCCCACCGGAGCCAACAATACCCACCTGACCGCTGATTCCCATGGCGAAACCGTCAGTTGGGCCAATGATGGCGACCAAAATTTCACCCTGGTGGATGTGGCCACTTTGTCGGCGATGACGGTGGGGCACGGTAGTCCTCATTCTTCTTCCCTGCTGGCTCACGAAACTCTACTGGCCACGCACATGCACGAAAAATGGGCCAGGCTGATCGATGTGGAAAGTGGCGACATCATAGCCACTGTGGATATCGATACTCTGGCCCATGGGGAAGCCTACCATGAGGAAACCAACCAGGCATTTGTTCCGTGCCTCAATGGCATTACGGTGGTGGGATTGGATGAACAGGATAACCTGGGCCTAATTGCCTATCCCGATGCTGGCCGGGTGAATTTTCTGTTCAGTGGGCATGATACGGATCATGCTCTGGCCCCGGTCAAATTGGGTGATGGTGACGCTTCCGAGGTTTGGGTTTTGAATATGCATGACCACGAGTTGGTGGATATTCCTTTGGCCGGCTCGGCTCTGAGCTGGAATCGCAGCGGAGGCAACTTGTGTCTTTCGGAAGATGGCACCACGGCGTTTCTGACTGACCTGCATATGGCGCGGGCCTACATGGTGGATCTGGCCGGTGGCACTGCCGAGACTCTGGATGTCGAAATGGGTGACATGGCCTGTGCATCAGGTTATGCCGGCGAGAAATTGTGGTTGCTGGACAAGGATACGGGGGACATTCATTTCCGGTACCTGGAGGAAGGTGCCTGGGCCGAAGGGGCCGGGTTCACCATCCATCCCCACAGCGACTGGATCTTCATCACCAGCCTCGACCCTTTGGTCGAGATCACCCAGGACTATTAGGAGGTCATCATGCGTATCATCATTTTGGCTTCTGCTTTGCTACTTTCATTCTCCGGGGCCTTGGCCCAACAAGGAGGATTGGGCGCCTGGCAGAACCCGGATATCGGTTTTGTTTATGATTTTAAATTCGACATGCACAATGCGGAGCGGGATGAAAATGGCGAGGAGAAATGGACCACTCGCGGTTTCAATATCTCCACCGCTGAGCTGAACGTGGGGGCAGAACTGGATCCTTACGCGCGCATCGATTTCAACGCCATGTTTTTCAGTGATGGCGCTGAGATTCACGAGCTCTTTGTCACCAGGCATTCTCTGCCCTTGAGTTTGAAGGCCAGAGCCGGACAATTCCTGGCCAGCTTTGGCCGGTGGAGTCAATTCCACAGTCACAGCATGCCTTTTGCCAGTGAGCCGCGAATTATCCACGAGTATCTGGGCGGGCACCTCATGCCCACGGGCTTGGAACTGAGCTGGCTGGCCCCGACAGATCATTACATCGAAGCCTATGGTGGGGTTTTCAACGGCATCAGCGGGCATAGTCATGACACTGACCCGGCCAGCAGTGCGGCCGCTTACGGCCCGGATAATCCGCCCCCAGGTTGCCACTACCATGGGGACGAATTGCATTGTCCGGACAGTGCTGAAGATGAAGAGTATTACCGCTCGATGTTGGATGATCCGGATGGTCCTCTGGCTCCTGGGACAAACAAAGGATTGGCTGATCTGGCCTGGTTGGGCCGGCTTCAGACTTCATTTGAGATGGGACTGGACTGGAGCGTTGATCTGGGCGCCAGCCTGATCTACCAGGAAAGGTTCCGCAGCAGCCAGCGTTTTGAAGGAACAGACTATAACAAAACCACTGGCGGGATTGATTGCACGGTATTCTGGAATCCGGTGGAGCAGAACTTGTACCGCGGTCTGGATTTTGGTGTGGAGTACATGCAAAATCGCCAGCAGGATGAAGTGCTGGCTGAGGACCAATGGCTCAAACGAACATATGTTAGAGATGGTGCTTTCACCTGGGCGCGTTACCGTTTGAACCGGACCTGGGATTTTGGTACTTACTATGAAAATTTTGAACCCGTGGAAGGATCTGGCAGCCGCTCCCGTGTGGGTGGTTTCCTGACTTGGAATGTGAGTCATTACCAGAAGATTCGTCTGGAATACGTGCATGATGATCGAGGGCTGTATGAAGACTCGGTTGACCAGGTGATCCTTCAATTCGACGGCGTTATCGGATTCCACACCCACGGGAGGCAGCGATGAATTACCAATTGAAAACCCTCATTTTGCTGGGTGCGCTGTTGGTTGCAGGGCACTCCAGCGCAGACGAAATCAAAGTGGTCGCCTCCGTTCCCGATTTGGGTGTGATGGCCACGCGCATTGGTGGAGACCGCATCGATTTGAAAGTTCTGGCCAGTGGCCGGGAGGACCTGCACGGTGTTCCGGCCCGCCCCAGTTTCATTCCCAAACTGAACAAAGCGGATCTGCTCCTGACACTGGGCTTGGACGCAGAGCACAGCTGGTTGCCGGCTCTGGCGGCCGAAGCCCGAAACCCGCGCATCATGGAAGATCGCGAAGGCTGGATCGAAGTCTGCGAAGGAGTGGAGTTTTTGGATATCCCGGGAGTGATCAGCCGCGCTGAAGGGGACCAACATGCCGAAGGCAATCCGCACATCAATGTGGGACCGCAAAATGGCCGTCTCATGGCTGAAAATATTGCTTATGCCCTGATGGAATTTGACCCAGAGGGAACAGATAAATACGACGCCAATCTGGCGGCCTACACGGAAGAGCTTGATGTTCTGGTGGCTGATTTGCTGGAACAGGGAAAAGCTTTGGCGGGAACAAAAGTGATCAGTTATCACGCTGATATTTCCTACCTGGCGCAGTTCTATGGCCTGGAAGTGATTGGGACCCTTGAACCCAAACCGGGAATTGAACCTACGGCCAGACACTTGGCTCTGTTGGCGAAAGAAGCCAAAGCCCAGGGTGTGAAACTGATCATTTACAACCAGGCTCAGCCGGCCAAGCTCCCTGGGAAATTTGCGAAACGGGTGGGTGCACAATCGGTCCTGATGGGCAACATGGTGGGAGCCATGTCGGGGATAAAAACCTGGCAAGACCTCCAATTGTACAACTTGGAACAATTGCTGGAAGGGATGTCCCAGTGATGGAGTTGATGAGAGTTACTGATGGCATTTGGGGCTACCATAGTTCCGGTGGCTGGTTTCTTCCGGCCAAGCCCGTCAGTTTTTCTGTCTCCGAAGGAGAAATTGTGATGCTGGCCGGAGACAACGGGTCTGGCAAAACCACCATCCTAAGGGGAATCCTGGGTCTGACGGATAAATTTTCAGGAGAAGTTCAGTGGGATGTCTCCCGGGAAAAAGTGGGTTATGTACCGCAGGAGTCGGCGGTCGATGGATCGGTTCCGGCCACCGCCTTGGATGTGGTGCGAACCGGCGAACCCCTGGATTGGGGCGGCAGCGAAGAAAGGGCCAACCGCGCCCTGGCCCAGGTGGGCATGGAAGAGATGCGCCGCTCTCTGTACGGCAGTCTCAGTGGCGGCCAGCGCCAACGGGTGTTGGTGGCGCGGGCGCTGATAGGGTCGCCCAGTTTGCTGGTTCTGGACGAACCCACGGTGAATGTGGACGCTGAGACGGCGGCACAAATAGGTCTTCTGTTGGAAGAATTGCGCCAGGAGGGCTTGGGCATGGTCATCACTTCTCATGTGAAGGACTGGTTGCAGACCACTAGAGTGGTGACGGTTCTGCCAGACCGGAAGGCGGCCACTCATGTCTGATTTTCTTGCTGTGCTGGCTTTCAGTTGGATCCCTTTTGTGGGGGCCGCCATTTACTCCGTGACTGCTGCTCCGCTGGGTGCGGTGCTCTCTCTGCGGGATGAAATTTTGCTAGGGTTGGCTCTGCCTCCGGTGGGCGCCGCCGCTATTGTTTTTGCGGTCATGGTGGGAGTTTCTCCCGAGGCATCATTGCCACTGTATCTGTCGGCAGTGGCCGCCATTTTGGTTGTCAGTCTCCTGCTGCCCGGACGTGGGGCTCAAGGTACCTCCGGACGCAGACGGGCGGCGCTGCTGGCCGGCGTATTTTGCGCCGGAGAAGCAGCTACCTTGTTGATGGGAGCTGCCAGTCCCAAGGTGGAAGCTCATGTGCACGATATGTTGCGCGGCGAGGTCCTGGCCATGAGCGTCCCCGAACTGTTGGGGTTTGTCTTGTTGACCATGCTGGCCATGGGCCTTGCTTTTCGTTTCCGTGGAGTCCTTTTTGCGTTGGCCCTGGATGAAGAAGGCCTCCTGGTTCGCTACGGTGGCCGGGGCAGGCGAGCGGTGCTGGGCTTTCGGGTGGCTGGTGCGTTGATCATCGCCTCGGGTGTGATCTGGGTGGGGCCGCTGCTGACCCTCGGGTTGTTGGCTGTGCCGGCTCTGATGTATGAAGGGCGGGCCAAGGGGTTGGGCTCCTTGTTTGTGGGAGTTGCGATGCTGGCTCTGGCGGGAACGGTGTTTGGGTTCCTGGCCTCCATTGCCCTGGATATTCCGCCGGTGCCCATGGTGGTGGCCTGCTTATTTGTGTGCGGGGCGGTGGTGCGTTTGCGCCGGTAGTTTGTCCTCTGGCATCAATCCGGTAAAGGAATTACTCTAGAGGCGAGCCGGCAGTTTTTCCGGCTCGTTTTTCTTGGGAGCATGATGTGAACGGGATTGATATTCTGGGCTATGTAGCCTCTCTGTTGGTGGCTGTTTCTCTGTCAATGGCATCTATTGCCCGGCTTCGATTTGTCAATCTTTTGGGGGCCGTGGCTTTTTCAATCTACGGCTGGATGGCTGGGGCCTTCCCGGTGATGGCGGTCAACGCCTATGTTGTAGTAATCAACGTTATCTTTCTCCTCAAGATGAAGCCTGGTCACGGTGCAGCTTTCGAACTATTGGCCATCCAACACTCGGGAAACCGGTATCTGCAGCGCTTCCTGGAGTTCCATAAGGATGAAATCAGCAAACTATTTCCCCACTTTCATGCCGATGACGCCAAGGATTCCAGCATTGTGCTTATCCTGAAGGATATGCTGCCGGTGGGGGTGGTCATTTGTGAACAGACAGAGGAAAAATCTATCACCATCAAGCTGGATTTTGTGATCCCTTCTCATCGTGATTTCCGTTGTGGTGAGTGTTTTTATGAGTCCTGGAGTGAAGTGCTCAGTTTTGAAGGAATTGAACGGTTTGTGGCTCATGGTGAGGTCAAATCACGCCAGAAGTACCTTAAAAAACTAGGTTTTGCACCGGAAATAGCCATGGGCAGCCACTGGTATTCCCGTCCGGCCTCCATGGCCTAAAGATTTCGGCACACATTTTGCCTTTCCGCCTCCGATCAATCTATCGGGGGATCAGTTTTCCCCGTTCCATTTGGAAATTAGGAGGGGAAAATGAACTTTTTTAGCCGAAGATTATTCCTGATGAGTCTCGCCATTCTCATGCTGGCTTTAAGCCTTAGCCTGACTGCGTGTAGTGATAGTGACGATCCTGTCGATCCCGGAAGCGGCCAGACGCCAGCGGGCGATACCACGGCCCCTTTGCTTCTGACCTCCCGTCCTAATCCTGAATTAACAGAGCTGGATCCGGGGCAAACCATTTCCGCTTTCTTCTCGGAAGTTCTGGACCCCAGCTCACTGGATGGAAACATTACCATGAGCACGGGCACCATCAGTGATTTGGTCCTGGTGGATGGCAGTATCGTTCAAATTAGCCATGACGATTGGAATGCTGGTGAGCAGGTGTTGGTGACTTTTGCCACGGGCCTGGCTGATACTTCCGGCAATCACCTGGCTGAAGAGGTGACGTTTCGGTATTGGGTTGAATCTGATGTGGTGAGAGTTCTGGAAACCACTCCCGCCGACGGCAGCACCGATGTGCTGTGCAATGCTCCGGTGCCTATCAAATTCAGCCATCAGATGTTGGCATCCTCCTTGGAAACAGGAATCACCGCCACAATTCCGGGCAAGGGTGATCTGGACTTCACGATCTCTCGCATGCAGAACAATGTTTACCAGGTGATTTTTGACGATACGCTCCCGGAAGACACGCATGTGATGTTCACTGTGGGCACCACTTGCGAAACCTGGAATGGAGAGTTCTTGGCCGAAGAGTATTCTTTCAGCTTCGATACCGGGGTTGATTTGGATGAGACGTCTCCAGAAATCGTAAGTTTCGTACCGGCCAGTGGGTCAGAAATTTCTACTGCCTCGAATACTTTGCAAATCACCTTTAATGAACCCGTCGGTCCAGAGAATTTTGATATTATTGGTTCCGATCTGCTCACTCTTTTGGCCATAGAGTTGTCTGGGTCCTTTGGTATCTGGAATGCAGACCAAACTGTGATTACTTTTGTTTTTAAAGCCCCTATTGCCGCCGGAGTGGAGATGACCTTGAATTTTGGCGATTTCCAAGATCTCCAGGGCAACGTCAACTCCAGCCGGCCCACATGGAATGTTACGGTGGCCGGAACCCCTGACCATTTTCCTGTGGATGAAAGAATTGTACATATCTTCAGTCTCTTCGAAAATGATGGGCATGGGAATTTCATTAAAGATGGGGAATACCGCCACAATCTATGGATGGACAGTAGCAGATTCCGTCACAGAACCTTTGATTTTGACCTATCAGTTTGGAACGAGTGGGATAACATTGTGCGTACCAACAATGGCATCGAGTGGGATGGTTTCCGTGAGCTTGTCGGGGGCGTAGGTGAGGATGTGCTTTTCGATCATACGGTGAAAATCCTGAACCACCCCACCGTGACGGCATCCTGGGATGGAAGTGTGGAAGTGAGCACTCCTGGCGGGACCCTGGATGTAGTCTACGATTTGGAAGTTTTGCCGGACGTTAGTGATTATCCCGCCATTTTGGGTGGCAAGGGCGATTTCATGGCGAACTTCCAGTTTGCGGGATCGGCAGCGAAGCCCGGACTGGAATTGTTCTGGCCCAATTGCCGCAGCGTAGTCCAGCACCTTGAAGCCAGCATGGAGGGCGAACTCAGCTTCACCGAAACCGATACTCTGATATATTGCCCGGGTTTCGGATTGATCATGGAAATGACCCATCATGTAGAGGCAGATGGTGGGGACGAAACCCATTCCCATGGCCGTGTCGTGGGCCTGGATTTATACGTAGAGGACTAGTTCTTCCATAATCTGTGAATGCGGGGCGCCCCTGGACAGGGCGCCCCGCTTTTTTGGATCCCTACCTGATTTTTTCTCCCAATCCTGCTATTTTAAATCTGACCAATCCAACAACCATCCGCATTCCCGGAGGCAGAACATGCGCACGGCTCATCTCACCCCTCGTCTTTCCATTTGGCTGCTGGCCACTTTGCTTGCTGTCTTCAGCGTTTCTCTGGCCACGGCCGCCGATGACGAATCCTATACCTTGGCCCGTTTCCTGGAAATTCCCACCTTGACGGCTCCATCGGTTTCTCCCGATGGCAAGCTTGTGGTCTGGAGAGAAACCCGCCGCAACCTGGAAGATGACAAACGTATTACCCGTTTGTGGCTGGGCGATGTGAAGCAAAATGAAGCCCGCCAAATAACTTTCATTGACGGCAGCACTGGTGGCCTGGCTTGGCGTCCCGACGGAGCTCTCAGTTTTGTACGCGCCCACGATGAGGCCGCACAGGTGTGGGTCAATCCTTTGGATGGATCGGAGCCCCGCCCGGTCACCGACATTGAAGGCGGAGTGGGGGCCTATTGGTGGTCCCCGGATGGCAAGTATCTGGCGGTGCTGGCTGACCCTGCTGAAAAAGAAGAGGATGAGGACGAAGAAGATGTGGATGAGGATGCTGATCCTCTGGAAGCCATGGTATACGAGGTCCCGGAAGACCGTCAGGATTGGGAAGTGCGCGACCGCATGGAGCACCCCGAAGAATACCAGCAGGTGTGGATTGTCGCTGTGGGTCAGAACAGCCCCTGCAGTAAAGAAGAGCCTCGGATGTTGACCAACAGCCCCTGGAATCCCCAGCATGTGGCTTGGTCTCCTGATGGCCAAACCCTGGCTGTGACATTCAACCCCCGCTTCAGTGGATTGGTTGATGAAGACCAGCAAGTGGCCTTGGTGAACGTGGCAGATGGCGAGGCAGAAGTGATCTCGGCTTTGGACCGGCACGCCTCTTTGGCTGCCTTCAGTCCTGATGGCAAAAAGCTGGCTTATTATACCGACCGTGATGCCGAGTACAGGGCCTATTTGAACCTCAAGGATATTGTGGTGCGGGATCTGGCTTCAGGCGAAACAGTGGTCACCACGGGCAGCACGCAGATCACCCTGGGTGGCAATGGCAGCACGCCGGGCTCGGCGCCGGTCTGGGATAAAGACAGCCGCCACCTTTTTGTGCGCGCAGCCGATGGTGCCAACCTCGATCTGTACAAGATTGATACAAAGAAAAACACCCTTGAACAGGTGACCGATTTGGCTGGTAACATGGGGGGCATGAGCCTTGCCGGTGGCACTTTGGCCTATCTGGAATCAAGTCTGGATAAACCGGGCAGTCTGTTTGTTGGACGCCCTGGCAAAAAGATGAAAGAGATGGCCACGGTGAACGACGCTGTGGATTCTTACGGTTTGCAGCCTGCCCAATTGATGCGCCTGGCCGGCCACGATGGCGGTTTTGTGGAAGGTTTCCTTTTCCTTCCCCCAGGAGCCGGCATGGATGAAAAACTGCCTGCCATCATCGAAATGCATGGTGGGCCTTATTCCCGCTACGGCAACTCCTGGACCTCCCGCTACCCATGGCAGGTTTTATCCCAACAGGGATTTGCGGTTTTGATTGTCAACCCTCGGGGAGGCACGGGTTACGGTGAAGAATTTCTACGGGGCGTGCACCGCAATTTTGGCACCGACGATTTCCTGGACATCATGGCCGCCATCGACGACCTGGTGGGGCGCGGTGTCATTGATGAAGATCGACTGGGATTTACGGGTTACAGCTATGGTGGTTTGATGACCAACGTGGTCGTCAGCCGGACCGACCGATTCAAGGCCGCCGTTTCCATCGCGGGTATCTGGAATTATGTATCGGCCATGGGGCAGAACAATCCTCAGCTTTTCATCGACAGTTATGACCAGCCCTGGGATGGGGACTTGCAGTTGATGTGGGATCACAGTCCGGCCTCACGAGCCAATAAGATTGTAACGCCTACGTTGATCATGCACGGGACGGAAGATCATCCGGTGGATCCACGCCAGTCCATTGAGATGTTCAGCTATTTGCAGATGAATGGGACCCCCAGCCGCTTGGTGCTCTACCCTGGTGAGGGTCATGGTATCAACAAGCCAAGTCATATGATTGATTATCAGACTCGCGAGTTGCAGTGGTTTCTTCATTATGTGATGGGTGATGAAGAGGCCGTGGGAGCGGAAGCTCCGGTGCCGGTTGAGGAGTAGAGTAGAGGGAATCAGGGGCAGGTTTTTGTGTGGCGCGCCTTCCGAAATACGGGAGGCGCGCCTGTTTTATTGGAGGGTGGCTAGAGCGGGACACCCCAGAGCCCGGAATCCACTAAAACTCCATCTTCGTAAATGGCGTAGGTGCCACTGCCCAGTCCATTCCAATCGTAATGCAGGACCAGTTGCCAATCATCTCCCACCATTTCGTAGACATCCAGGGAGCCGGAATCGGTGGGCTGGATTACAAATTCGATCTTGGCCGAACCCTCGCCTGCCCCACCAATCATGGTAATACTGAAAACACCCAAGCTATCGGTTCCCCAGTCCCAGTGGAATACCACGTCTTCAGGATCGCCTCCCAATTCGTAGAAATCAAAAGTACCCCAGGAGGCATCCATGGCCTGCTCGGCTCGGTAGATTACGAAATTTTCAAAGGTATCTTCACCGTCAGTGCCGTTGAAGCTGAGGGTCCAGATATAGGAGTCGGCGGTTTCCTGCACCACCATAACGATGGTCAGACTGGCCTGACCTTCGGAAAGGCTCCAGGTGTAGGTCCAGGTGTTGTCTTTGTTTTGACTCCGGACGGCATCATCAGGAATGGCCAGGAAGCCTTGCATGCCGGACAGGACATTGACCTGGTGCATGACGCCGACGATGGCTTGGGCGTTGGGGTCGTTGGAGTTCAGAATGACTGCCGGCAAATTTACGGCCTGTTCTCCACCCAGGAGAAAGGCAGGGGCATCGGAACTTCCGCCACCAGGAGTGGTGGGATCTTCGTCACTGGAGCATCCAGTCAGGGCCAAAAGGCTCAGACTGAGAAGAACGAGCATTTTCAGCCATGGTTGGTGTTTCAAATGGCGGGTCATTTTATGATCCTTTCAAGGGACGTTAAAAGCATAGTAAAATGATAGTAGTTCTGATTTTCATATTCAGCAACAAAAAAGGCCCACCTTTAGAACGAGTCTAAAGATGGGCCTTTGGGTCCCCGTTTATCCACCAGATCTGACAATCCTCAGGCCAGTGGCATTTATGTTCTGTCCGACGGCTAGGCCAAAGCGGTTAGCAGAGCGGTTTTTGTAGCCATCTTCAAAATAGCATCCCCCTCGAACCACGCGTTCAAAATGGGAGGGCCCACCCACGGGGTTGGTTTCATCCCCTGAATAGGGGCTGAAATAATCATTGCACCATTCTCTGACGTTGCCATGCATGTCGTAAAGACCCCAGGGGTTGGCCGGATAACTACTGACATCCACGATATGGTTCAGATCCTGGCTCTCTTCGCAATCACCATAGGGTTGGTCACCACCGAAGTTGGCCTGGGTGTTGGCATCCAGGCAATCACCAGTGTAGTAGTGAGTCTCGGTGTTGGCACGACAGGAGTATTCCCACTCCGCTTCCGTGGGCAATCGATAGCCCATGGCCGCATAGGGATCACCTGAGTTGCAACTCCAGTTGCCGTGATTGTAGGCCCGGGTCAGTCCTTCCTGAAGGCTCAGCCAATCGCAATAGGCCGCCGCCCCATACCATTTGATGTTGATCACCGGCTGGTTGGGGGCCGTGGTGCTGAAAGTACCATTGGCAAAACTGATTTTGCTGACGGGCGTCATGCCGGATAACATGAGCAGAACTTCGGTTGAACCATCCAGGGCATCGTAAACATAACTATGATTGCTGGTGATATATCCATAGTTGTAAGCATACTGCAGAGCGCTGACCATCTGGGCATTTGTCACCTCGGTGTTGCTCATTTGCAGGCTGCCGGTAAGGGTGACTTCGTGAGGTGTTTCGTCGCTGTTGACCTCACTGCCCATGGTGAAAGAGCCAGGGGAAATGGTGACAAGATCCAGCAACGGAATGCTTTCTTCGGAATAGGTGCAGCTGAAATTCAGAGGGGTAAAAATAGTCAATTCTTCGGTTTTTGCTGGCGGGCTAACCCATCCGGGCACACCGGACCAGGTGATGGTGTATTGACCGGGAACCAACTCGATCAAAGTGGCGTCTCCGTGGCCACTGTGGGTGTAGCCATCGGTGCTGCTGATGGTCCAGGGAATATCCAGTGAGTCTGGGTTGGGGTCGACGACGATGCTGGCTGCACCAACGAAAACCGCCTCTAAAGCCAAGGTCTCCCCAGCTACCAGATTGCCTTGGCCATAAGGTGGCGATACATATCCTTCCGGGGTATTCCAAGACGCTGAATAAAAGCCTTCCTCCATACCGGTAAGCGTTTCATCCCCTGAGCCCAATACGACAACATCGTTGGGTCCCGCAAGAATCCAGGATACGTTGAGTTCATCGGGTTCGGTGTTGATCGTTATGGTTCCCAGGCCCGTTTCTTCAGTATAGGTTCCGCTCACGGAGGTGGTTCCATAGGGGTTGAGGGTGAGGGTTTCATTGCCCGGTGCTATCCAGCCCTCCACCTGGCCCCAGGCCAAGTCATATTCCCCAGGCAATAATCCGGGCACTGTTTCATCGCCCTGGCCACTATAGAGATAACTTTCGGGACCAGTGAGAGTCCAGGGGGCTTCGATGGCGTCGGGATCAACATCCACTGCGATATTCCCATAGCCTGGATTTGGCTCATAAGTCCCTGCGAATTCCAGAGTGGAGTTTGCGGTGAGAGTGCCACTGAGTCCTTCGGGCTGGAGCCAATCGGGGACGTACCGCCAGTTCAGGGTATACTCACCGGGGGTCAGGCCATTGATGGTTTCATCACCTTCGCCAATGTGGTGGTAGCCTCCCTCGTTGGTCAAAGTCCAGGATGCGCCTGCAGAATCGGGCTCGGCGTTGACGTTTATGGTGCCGGTGCCATCTTCATAAATATAGTTGCCATTGAAGGTGGTCAGCCCCTGGTTATAAAGGGTAAACGTTTGGTTTTCTGGAGTGATCCAGCCGGTGATATGACCCCAGGAAATGCTGTAGTCGCCCACTTCCAGATCAGGAATAACAAGATCGCCATTTCCGGCGAGACTGTAGTTGCAGGGACCAGTCAAGGACCAGGCCGGGCTCAACTCATCAGGGGCGGTGTTGATGTTTACATTGCCGGTGTCGCTGAGGGGGAAAGTCCAGTCGCCAATGTCCTGGGTGTAAAGCTGGTATTGCTGGTTGTAATCCAGATCCAGGAGGTCGCATTCAATGCCGGCCACGGCGTACAGGATGGCGTCCAGGCCAAGGTCCAGTTTGACGGAACATGGGTCGGCATTGAGCACAGCCTGGAATTGGAAACCGATTTTTCCTGCGACGTACGGTCCCGCAACACCATACAGCAAGCAGGAGGAATTGAGAGAGGCACCGGCTTCAAAGTTAAACTCGGTTCCGAAAGTGGGGGGAGTGTAAGTGAAATTGCTGGAGCTGCTTTTGACTTGATAGTAACTGCCATTGGCAAAACCAAAACCATTGGTCATGACTTCGGTGTAGGTGATCCCGGTTTCGAAGGTTACGGTCATATCACCATGGATGTGGGCTTCTACGGAAATGGTGGGGACCATCCAGACCACACCACCGATGGGAATGGCTCCCAGGCGGAATTCTGCCAGTTCCACCTGGCGCTCATAATCAAATTCCCATGCCAGATTGGCCAGCAGTTGCAACGAAACTTCCTTTTCCGTTTTGATGCTGGTTTCAAACTTTGTTAAGACATGCCAATCGATCTCGATTTCGGCCAGAAGTTGGGCGTCGAAGGAGTATTGGCCCACCATCTTGACCTGGTCTTCGGTGGTGTCGTGATCGCCGTCCTGATCGAACAAAATGCAATTCAAAGCTACGGAGAAAGTTTTGTCGTCCTTGTCTGGATTGAGGGTGGATCCGTTCAGCAATTTGCTGGATCTGATATCTGATGGGCGCAATTCCAGAGAATCGGAAAGGGCCATGTTTTCGAAGGCCTGGGGCAATGTGGCTGGGACGGTTTGCAAAATGATGGAGCCACCGCTGGTGGTCTTGGAGGTGATTTTTCGCAGGAAACCATCGGGGGCTGTTTCGTTGTTTTGGCCGATGATGATATCGCCAACCACTGTTTCCTGGGCGAAGCTGGAGGACTCACTCAGGGAGACCGAGCCGCTACCGGGATCATAGGCTTGGATATCGATGGACTCGTCTGGGGCTATCACGGTTGTGGAATCGCCCAAGTCATAGAGGGAGGTCGGTGGGGTGGGTGGGCTCACCGGGCTGTCGCCTCCGCCGCATCCCAATACTAAAAGGGAAGCCATGATCACTAGGGAAAACAGTCCGTGACGTGTCTTGCTGCGCATAGGGGCCCTCGCTGTAGAATAAATGGTTGAGTTTCCATAGGTTTATCGGACAGAGACGGTTCATTTTAAGTGAAAAATCGTGCCAGCAGATTGCCCCCCGGGGGGTAAAAGCTGGGCATGGGAAATTTCACCGCAGCAAAGCCATTCGGCCACTCACCTGGACAGCACCCGCCTCCAACCTCACCAGATAAACGCCTGAAGCAACAGATCGTCCATGATCGTCTTTACCATTCCAGGCCACTTCTCTTGTTCCTGCCGGCAAAGTCTCGCTTACAATCAGGTGTCGAACACACTGACCTTTCAGGTCATAAACAGACAACTCAACATTAGCCGATTCAGGCAAACTGAAACCCACCGTGGTTCGTGGGTTGAAGGGGTTGGGATAGATGGCCAGGTTGGGAATCTGAACAGTGGGTATGTCTTGGACAGGAGAGAGCATTTCGCAGCTGGCTGGGGCGGTTTGGAAATTCTCCATCCAGGACCACATAACGAATGTGCCGTTTTCCATGACCAAGGGGGTCCTGGATTGGGCCCAGAGACTGCCCTGCATTCGGGGGGCCTCTGGAATGGAAATATCGAGAATTTGAGTCGAAAAGTCCGATCCAATCAAGGCCACCTCGCCAAGCAGAAGCACATCCCTGGCGAATCCCGGCAGGTGTGTTTGGGATACTATGGTCAGGTTGTCGGGGTTCTCGAAATCAACCAGGGTCGCTCCGAAATATCCGCACCCAATCAAGGCCATACCAGACTGGATAGACAAGCCTGAAGTCGCGTTTGAGACCTGCAGACTGGCCAGCTCAAGGGGCGGCAAAACGTCGGTTCTAAACACTCGGTAATAGCCTTCACTGTCAACAACATGCAGCAGACCGTCCACCGCTTCCATGTCCTCGATCAGAAAACCCGGCTCCCAGGAAAATATCGAAGACAGGTTAACGGGGTCACTGACATCCACAATTTCAAAACCCTGGTAGGGCCGGTCAATGAAAAGCTGGCCATTGTCAATCGTGGCGGAAATGATTGAGGAATAGTCAGCAGGCCCCGGAATAGTGCTCCTGGTTTGGGGCAAGGTGGGATCGGTTATATCCACCACTGTTGTGCCGTCACCGCCAATAGCAAAAGCCCAGTTATCTTGGATTACAATTTTTCCAATACTATGAGGAATGAAACCTGACCCCGCCCATTGCGGTTGCTGCCAGTCACTGAGATCGTAGGTGAGCAATCCGTGGTCACCCAAGGCAACGAAGGCGTAGTTCTCCTTGACCTCGACATCCAACGCATTCTGGTAATCAGGAAATTGTACAGCTTCACTCACTATTGCGGGCTGCCCTGCCCCCTTCGCCAGAAGGCTGATGCTGAGATCGGTGCAGTAGTAGAGAAAATCCTGATCAGAGAACACACTAAGCGCATTGCTGTATTCGTAGGAAACGGGAATTTCAGGGCCAAATTCACCAGCAGGGGAAAGGGGGTAAAAGAAGGTAACTATATCGGTCTGGATGATCGCCGAACCATCTTGAAAAGCCATTCTCCATATGGAATATGGCGACGAAACCTCATCCAAAATTTCCAGGTTCAAGGGATTCGATACATCGTAGGTTCGCAAATACCCGTCGTTGTATAAGAGCATGGTGTCGCCAGAAAAATCGTCTGGGAAATCCATTCGAAAGCCATAGCCCGTCAGGCTGTTGACTTCCACTGGGTTGAATGAGTCCGATAAATCCAGGATGAGCATTTGCTCAGACATGCCCACATAGACCAATCCTTGGTGTGTCGCTAACTCATCTATGGAGTCTGTAAAATCCAGGGTGTTGACATGGACCAGAGTGCCCGGCCCGGTCAGTTCATAAATGGCCAGGGTCTGGTCGGACAGGGCGACCAAAAGTTTATCATTCTGGAAACAGAAAGATCTGGCAGGGGCAGGCAGCGGGGTTTTTTGCACCAGGATGGGTTGCTCAGGATTTTGCACATCAAACCCCAGCAGAGAGGATTCATCTTCTTTGGTCGGTTCGTAGCTGGCGACAATAATGGTGCTAGATTTGGAAAGAGCGAGATATCCGCGTATGCCCAAATTCACCTCAGTAACAGAGTGTGGTGAATCTGGCTGAGAAACATCGCTCACCGCCAGCATCGAGTCGCTGGTGACCGAATAGATGAACGAACCTATTTTGGCGTGGGCCCGGAATGTGGGAAAGTCTGATTCATACCCTGGGCCGTGAGCCTTGAGTGTGGAATGCCAGCGCAGTTGCTCCTGATAATTCTGACAATCGTCTGCCAAGGCAATCCCACCTTGGAATACAAAACTGACCAAAAGAAAAATTCTTAAAAACATATCGGCATGGCTCCTTGAACTGGACGCGATTAACGAATAAGACTGATCCGGCCGGTGAGCCGGGTAGATTCACTTTCGACAATCAACAAATACACGGCCGAGGGCAGATTGGCCCCCAGGCTGTTGCGGCCATTCCATTGCACGGTGCACTCACCTTCCGGAAAAACACGATCGGCAATCACGGCAATTCGGTGCCCTTTCAGATCGTAAACAGAGACCTTGGTTCTTTCCGATTCACGGGCGGTCCAGGATAGAGCCGTGCTGGGGTTGAAGGGGTTGGGCCAGACAGTCAGACTTGGCTTATCTCGTCCTTGTTCGGATTCAGGCAGAGGGACAGTGGAGAGTGCTCCGCAACGGAGAGGATAAATATCCAGCTTGTCGAATCGGTCCAAACTGAGGATGAAACCATTCCAAATATTGATGTCCTGGCAAAGGATATCCGAGGGTAAAATGCCGACTCTAGCCGGGGCTGCTGGATCGGTCACATCCAGAACGTGGACCATGCCGTCTCCGAGCAGGTAGGCAGTCCCATCCTGGACCAGACAAGGACCTGTGGAAGCCGTCCGGGGTAGTTCAGGCAGCAGAACCGGGCTGAGAGGGTCAGAAATATCGAACACATGCAGGCCATTATTATGGTCATAATTAGTCACATAAAGGAAAGGCCCGTCAATGCTCACACCTCGAGGGTTGTGGACCTCATTGTTGGTGGCCGCCAGTGTTGGTTGGGCCGGGTCGGAAATATCCCAAATCTCCAGGCCATCCGGGGAATCGGTGGCCAGAAAAAGCAGGTCATCCTTGAAAGCACCGCTCTCTGGATAATTATTGGTGCTGGCAAAGAGGGCCGCTGGGTTTTCCGGATCGGCCAGGCTGAACAGTGAAAACTTAAAATTGTGCAAACACACTAGCAACTCATCGCGCACCAGCAGTTCATGGATCCAGGCCCAGGTTTCTATTTGGGTCAAGTACACCGGCAGGCTGGGATCAGCCAGGCTATAGACGTATACCCGGCCTCCATAGTATGAGACATAAAGATGCTCTCCCTGGGCCACCAGATCAGTGCACTGATCGTGGGGAAGCTCGATGGTGCTTGTGATCTGGGGAGCTGTCGGATCACTCAGATCGACCACCGACATCTGCCCATCCGAATAGTTAAGCACATAGGCGTAATCCCCATGGGTCGTGAAATCGGAATGCATGCCCGGCAGCTGGACAGTGCTGAATAGAGGCGGTCCCCAGGGGGCGGAAAATCCGGGCCGAGTGAAGCCCAGCAATTCCACAGTGTTGCCCACAATCAACAGCCGTTCATCCTTGCGGGCAAAACCGGAATAGCCGCTGCCGGTGGTGGGGTATCTGAATCCCACCTGCGGTTGGGTGAGGTCTGTGATATCAATGCCCACGATGCCGAACTGGGAGCAACTGGCCAGGGCCAGTTGGCCCGCGAAACGGATATACCGAGAATTGTAAGGCAAATCCACACTCGAAATAATTTGGGGCAGCAAAGGGATCTGGAAGTCATGGAATTCCATGCGGTTTTCAGAGGTCAAAAGGCCCAGGGTATCACCTTCAATATCCAGGTCGATAAGGTCCGTGAGATATTCGATTTCAGACAGGATGAACGGCTCATCAGGGTTGGCGATATCAAACAGGTAAAGCAAATTGCTGCCATTGACCAGCACCATAATATCGCCATGCCGGACCATGTTGCACGGGAGGGTCACGGGGATTGGCACATTGGCAATGATCCGGGGTGAACGTACTTCTTCCACGTCGATAACCGTGAACCCCAGATAGGTGTCCAGAATAAAGACCCGGTCCGCGGTGACATCCACCTGCATGGCCGTTCCGGGGGTGTCGATATGGGCCAGCCACTGGGGTTGAAGAGGGTCGCTGATATCAAAGACTTGCAGTCCGGCAAGGCCGTCGGCCACAAACGCCTTCCCGTTCAATATCTTCACATCACAAGGCCGGTCCCAGGTGGGCGTTATGGAAAGGATTTCCATTTCATTTTCGGCAGTCAGTAGGCCTACTACCAAGCCGGAACTTTTTTCCGTCAGGAAGAAGTATTCTCCCTCAAAAACTGGGTGCGAAGTATAGGCGCTGTAAAAATGATCTGGAAACGGGATACTGTTTAGCTGTTGAATAAAATTGTCGTAATTGAGGCAATCATACCCGTTTGCCAGACCTCCGTGCGGAATACAGCAAAAAATTTGGGTTAGAAATAGGATTGGAAATAGGTACCGCATGAAATCCCCCGCTGGCATATGACCCATATGGTTGCCTGGTCTTGGGGAAACAGCAATTATTAATCCAAGGGGAGAAAAAGGATGCACTGGGTTTCATGAGGCCTTGGCAGAGACCCCATGAAACCCCGATTAAATTCTACCCCTGATCACCATCAGGGTGTCTGGTCCACAAAGCGCAAGGTCCTTTCGGTGACTTCAGTGCCCGGCACAGCATGGTACATTTTCCATTCGCCGCGTTCATCACGCAGAACCGAAACCACCCGAAAAACAGAACCTGAACTCGCCGGATTAATACGCACTTCTTCTTCCAGATTCCACATCTCGGCTTCTTCTCCATCTTCAGTCTGATAAAACTGGTGACCCGATGCGGGTGCGTCTTTTCGATAGAAATACCACCGGTACTCGGCCTGCTCCTGAAGCACCAACGAAGGATCAAAAGGAGAGGTGTATTGCTGGGGGTGGAAACCGGTCGATATGTAATAAGTCCAGTTGGCATCCAGTGGGATTTCATTCTCCCCGGAAGGCAACAGGTCAAATTCAGTACGGGCCACTTGCGGATCTTCCAAATCATCTTTGGTGGCATCAATTTTGTGCAAAGCCGTGAGCTTAAATTCATCGACATCCGCATTGTGGTTCATATTTGGTCCTCCCAGACGCCCCGTATGACGCACGGTCAAATTGCGTGTCACATCCAGGTGGAGCTCATCCCACATGGCCACCCTGAAACGGATCTGGCAGGAGAAGATGTCAGCCAGGGCCCAGGTTCCGGTGCGCTGGATGGGGGACATCTCTTCCATGTCCTGGGCGGTGAGTGCCTTCAACCAGGCATCCACCGCCAGCTTGGCGGGAGGCGAGCCTGCCTCGGGACCAATCAGTTCCTCTGCCAAATAGATCATGGCCGGATCGGTCAGGACGGTGGGAATGGCGGAGGTGATTTGGTGCACCGAATCGGGCACCACCCATGAGAAGACCTGAGTTAGAAAACCATCTTCATCCACCACCGCGGGGGGCACGTCTATATCCAGGAAACGGCCTTCGGTTTTGTCCTCATCATACAAACCGATGTCGTAATCCAGGGCCACCCGCCAAGAGATATCCAGCTGCTGCAGATCGGGAGTCTGGGCGTACAGTGTCACTAAAACGGTGTCGCCCGGAGCTGCTTCAGGTGGGTCGATGATGACGGCATAAGGTCGGGTTTTATTTTCGGTACCAAAGTGCATCTCTTCGTCGGGGAAGCCTTCGCTGCAGGCGGTGATGCCCAGCAAAAGACTGCTCAATAGGGCTAATAGAATCAGCTTTTTCATGGCCAACCTCCTAAAATTCCACACGAACACCAAGGGCGGGCACGAAGATCCAGCCGAACTCCTGGCGTTTCGAGTGGTCGTAGTTGTAAGTGAATCCTTCGGGACTGTTGTAGACGAAATAGTTGGCATTCTGAAGGTCGAGATATACCGACCAGATGGTGCTCTTTTTGATGAACTTTTTGTCCACCCGGAGATCCATGCGGAAATAGGGATCCATGCGATCAGAGAGATACTCGCCTTCAACGGGGACATAGCTGCCGGTGTCGCCATCAAATTCGTATTCGTTGCCGGTATAACCCAGGATGGGGGTTTGGGGGACACCTGAGACATACTGCATCCGCGTGCCGAAGGACCAGTTGTTGCCCAGCTTCCAGCTACCCACCGCTTCTACGTGATGGGTCTGGTCCATGTCGTGCAGAACCCAGGCGTCAGCATCCCAGCTCATGCCATTGCCGGGATCACGGGCGAAGCGGCGTTCACTGCGACCCAGGCTATAGGCCAGCCAACCAAAGAATCCGCCATCCGATTCATGGCGCAGCATGAATTCCAGGCCATACATGCGGCCGTCGGCATCGGGCAGAAAATTCAGATCGTTGGTGTCGGCAAAAGCAGGAATCTGATTTTGGGTGTTGTGGTAACCCTCCACTTTCAGGCTGAGTCTGTCGGTCATGCGCCACTCGTGGCCCAGGGTGAAGTGCCGGGCCAGGGTTGGCGGCAGGTCGGGATTGCCATAGACAGGATCCGTACTTTGGCCCATGGGTTGGGGGGCCTGGTTGTAGGTTCCCGCCGAAGCCGTCAGTGTTTGGTTTTTACGGTAATCCCAGCGGGCTGCTGCCCGCACACTCATCTGTCCCTGATTCAGGTGCTGATAATAATCATACCGAATTCCCGGCGTGATCAGCAGGTTGGGTGCGGGACGCCACTCGAAATTGAGGTAAGAGCCCAGGTCTGAAAATTCCTTGTCTTCTAATTTGGAAGCGGGGTAGCCGTTGACTTTTACTTCATAATCGAAAGGGCTGAAAACCAGGTCGGCACCCAGGTGAGCCACAAGCTGGGGGTTCATTTTGTAGGCCAGGTCATTGCGTAAACTGTAAGTGGGACCTTTGCTTTCGAAGCTGAACTCTCCCATGACATGTCCTGAATTGGATTCCCGTCCGGCGGCCAGGCGCAGCTCATTGCTGAAACGCTCGCCAAAATCAGCATCATAGCCAAAGATCAATCGTGAGAAGCTTAGATCCATTTCGATGGAATCCACCGCTTCGTTGACTTCCGGACTGCCGTGGTTTTCATCGGGTACCACCATTTTCATGCGGTCCCTGGCGGCAAAATAGGTGAGGAAGAATCGGTGATCTGTTTTTGTACCGTAATCCAGACGGGCTACGGTGTCCCAGTAATAAGGGGCCACTGTCATGTTCACATCGTCGTTGTTTTTTAAGGCGGCTTCGGCCAATTCACCCACGAAGCTGCGGCGTCCACTGATGGTCAGACCAAATCCTTTGCCCAGTGGGCCTTCGGTGTGGAAGGACCCATCCAGGAGGCTGACATCCAGAGTGGTGTGCCAGCGATCCTCCTTGGCGGGGCGTCCCCGGAGTTCGACCACACCCCCCACACAGCCTCCGTAACGAGTGCCAAAGCCGCCGGGATACAGATCCATGCTGCCCAGGCTGAGGCTGTTGTAGGTGCTTTTTACACCTCCAAAGTGGAACAGGGTGGGTATGTCTACCCCATCGAGGAAAAAACGCGTATCGTAGTTGCCGCTGCCACGCACCACCACGGCTCCGGGGTTGTCCATGGTGGGACGAGCCACTCCGGGCAGGGCCTGCAGAGATTTTATAACGTCTCCGCCAAACCCCGGTAAGCGCTCCACTTCCTGCACCGACAAACTCTGCCGGGAAACTTCTTTTTCCGGTCCCCGACCATAGACCACGATTTCATACTCGTTGTATTGGGTGCGCTCCAGGCGAAAAACACCCTCAATGAGTTCACCGGCTATCACTTCTTCTGCAGTGACCAATGGCCGATAGCCGGCGTTGGGGAAAGAGAGTTCCACCGTACCCGGTGGCAGAGCCCGAAAGGAAAAGTGACCGGTTGAGTCAGCAAAAGTAACCAGACGGCCCTCTTCATGAAATTGGCCAGGCATTTCCCCGAGTCGCTGCCGGTAATGGGGCCAGGGGATATTGAGGGCGCTGGTATCGGGTTGCACAAATGTGGCCACGACCATGGCCGCGCCAATGGATTGCCGTGTTCCCATTTCCACAACTTTGCCTCGCAGATTCACCCGCTCGTCCATGGTGGCAGCTTGTTGTTGCACCGAAAAGGTGTAGGCAAACTGAAGGTAGACGGGCACGGGTTGGCCTTCGGCCATGGCTGGGGAAAACCGGCAATCTCCTGCGGCAACGATGGCCGCTTCATCCAGATCTGGGGCCAGCCCAACAAGGACCATCACCGTATCTACGGCGCCGGCGGCATTGACCAGAAGCTCCAAAATGACCTGACCCTCACGGCCTTCACGCAGGGCCAGAGGCGGGTATTCTGCTTCCACAAAATGAACCAGTTCCGGCTCCACATCCGGGGCGGCGGGTTGCAGGCTGGGGGATTCAGGATCCTCCTGCGCTTGTCCAGCGCCGGCCATGGACAGTGCCAGCACTGCATACACCGAGAGAATGAACCATCTTTTCATGATTGACCTTTGCTCTATTGTTGGAATTCGAAACGAATGCGATGAAGAATCCAGACGGCCACGGGCTGGCCCTGCCGGCTGGCGGGTTTGAAACGAAATTGGCGTAAAGCCCGGGCTGCTACCTGCCGGGAATCATGGCCAATATCTTCGGTGATTTTTACGTCCTGCACAGAGCCGTCCACATCTACCAGGAGGTAGGCTGTGACTTCCCCGCGAACTTGGGCGGACAGCATGGCTTCGGAGTATTCGGGTTTGACGCGGTGCACCGGCTGTGGGGCCTGGTCCACTGAGCTGAGGGCCGCCAATTCCCCTTGCAGATCCGCTTCGGTGGCTGTCAAAGTGTCACGCCGTCCATTGAGAGTATTGCCGCGTTTGGTGACCAACCCCCCGGATGCCTCAGAAGAAGAGCCCAGCCCCTGAGCATAAATTTTCCGCACACCATAGATGCGGCGGGCCGGGGCAGTGGCTGCCGGTTCCTGGGCCACGTTGGGCTGCACCACAGGAGCAGATTTTGGTTCCTCCAAACGAGGTTTTTCATCAGGGGCCTGAAGGATGGTTTCCGCATCCAGAACGGGAATGAGTTCAGGGATGGGTTCGGCCATTGGTTCCACTATTGGCGAAGGCTTTTCGGGTGGCCGAAAGGCATCCAGGGAGACCTTGATGGCTTGATTATTGCCTTGATGGTTAACCCAATGGGATGGCACATCCATGGCGGACAGGGCCCAGCCCAAAAGCAGACACAGCAGCAGGGGAGTCCAGACCATGGCCAGTTGGTGCCTTGAATCGTTAGTTTTCGTTTCAGGCTGAGCATATCGGACTAAGCTGCCGGAAGAGTAAGTTTGATTATTGAGAATCATGACCCCGCCCCTAAAACCACCAGGGATAGATTCTGCCAACCCGTTTCGCTGCACACGGCCAGGATTCGGCTGAGAAAGCTGTACGGCACTCTTCGATCCACCTGCATCAGGACAGGATTTTCTCCTACTGGTTGGGGCCATTGCTTGAGGGCCAAACGCAGAGGGTCGAGAGCAGACATGTCCGGCTGGGCCAGCGTTTCTGCATCCAGAAGAACCTGACCTGCCAAACGCACCTGCTGCAACCCCACTTCCAGCACAAGGCCGGCCACAACGGGGATTTCACTTTGGGATGGAGAGAGCTCCAAGCCCTCGGCGGGGGTGACCAACTGACCTTCCACCGAAAAACTCATCAGCAGAAAGACCACCAGGATGACCATCATATCCACCAGGCTGGTGAGTTGCAGACGGGCCGGTGTATCATCAGCGGGACGCCATCCTTTTGCATTCCTGATCATAGTTGAACCTCTTCCACCGCCAGGACGCCGCTTCCGTCAGCCAGGCCCACGTCCTGGCAACCGGCAGCCCGGCAGGCATCCAAACAGGAGACCACCTGGGCTGTGAGAACGGCTCCATCGACAGCCACCACAATCTTCTCCAAAGTTCGCGTTTGCAGAAAGGCCACGAGGGGGCCAAAAGAAGATTCATTCTCCGTCCAATAGATTCGCTGCAACTCCACATCACCCTGTACGAGTAGCGCTTGTTGGGGCCCAAGCACGATGGTCAGGGGCATGTCTTTTTGCTCACTGGCGTGCTCGGTGCCTTCATCTCCTGGTAAGTCAAAGCTATGAGAGGCCAGGTGGGTGAAGGCCGACATGCTGATCAAAAAGGGGATCAGGATGATGAACATGTTCATAACTGGCGTCACATCCAGATCAGCAATTTGCGCAGCTCGGGAGGGACGACTTTGAGTGAGCGATGAGTTCATTTTACGCATGACGAGCCTACGCTTCCTTACGGTTGATGACGCGGTAACGTTGGCGATCACGGGCCTGGAAGAAATTCAAAAGCTTGGTCACGCCCGCATCACAATCGTCACTGCGGCGAGAGGCCATACTGGCCAGACGGGCGTGCACCATGAGGCAGGGCAAAGCCACCATCAAACCAAAGGCGGTGGTGTTCATGGCCTGAGAAATTCCGGCAGCCAGAACTGTTGCTTTTTGGGCGGCCTCGGCCACAGCCAGGGCGCTGAAACTCTGCTGCAGCCCAAAAATCGTTCCCAGCAATCCGGCCAGGGTGGCCACATTGGCCAGCATAGCCAAATAGTTAAGGCGGTGACCGAAGCGAGGCATTTGCCGCATGGCCAGCTCCTCTACTGCCCGCTGGATACCGTCGGCATCTTCCCCTTCCCAGGCTAATTCAGTAGCCCGGCGCATGAGTTGGCGTGTGGGGCCATCATCGGTTATCAAGTCTTTCATGGCTTCGGAGATTTCCTGGTCGGTGATGCGGGCGGCGGTTTTGGAGGCCAGCTCATCGGCCTGCAGGGAACCTTGGCGGTAAAAGAAAAACAGGCGTTCCAGGATGATACTTAAGGCTCCGGCTCCGATGGCGAGGATGACCCACATCATCGGGCCACCTGACTGAAAGAATCGTGCGATTGTCATAAACATTGGGACCTCCAAAACAAAAGGGATTGGTAATTTGTCTACCCTATTGCATTGGATGTGCCATTGATTACAGTAAAAGTCTAAACGATGCAATGCCTAGATATAGAGTCACTTACGGCGTTGCCGTGGGGGAGACTGTGCCATTCGTCGCTCCGAAGTGTTGCGTGTCTTCACACAGGGAAGCTGTGAATTCTGTTCCGTATCACCGCAGTTGTGGCAACTTGGCACAGTCGCCAAGGGCTGGCTCTGATTCTTTGAAGCGAGACAATCAACTGCACTGTTGGCAGTTAGGGGAATGTTGTTTCCAAATTCACGTTTGGAACATCCTTTGCAACGATGGTGGAAACGCATTCACCCCGACTCAAGGAGCCCCCGACATGCATACCAACCACTCCCTGCGAAACGGCACCAGCTTTCTCGCCCTGGCCGCTTTAATGATCATTCTGCTGACCCAACTGGCGGGTTGCAGCGAAGACAGCAACACACCCGAGAGCAATATCAACACTGCCCCCATTCTTCCTGACAGCCAGCAATTGGTCTTCGATTTTGGTTTCTTTGAATCTGCTCAGGGATTGGAAAAATCAGATGGCGAGTATGACCACTTCCTCAATGCCTATTTGCGCTCGGTGGTCCTGGATGTCATGGCTCACCTTGTTCTGGCCGCTCCGGTTCAGGCTTTTTCGGCAGCCGTGCACACGGTACCGGTAGCCGATCCTGACGGAACATGGGTCTGGACCTACCTATGGACCCATGGTTCCCTGGAGGCGACAGTTGTTCTGCGCGGATTGCCCGCCGGTGATGTGGTTGAATGGGAACTGAGTCTCATTCCTCAGGGCTACGAACAGGAAGTCCTCTGGTTCTTTGGAACTTCCAGTGAAAATGGAGAAGAAGGTCAGTGGAGTTTCCATGACCTGGACGATCCCGCCTACCCGATCAGCGGTGAAATCAGCTGGGGCGTTCAGGGCGAAGGTCATTTCCTGAATTTCCTGAGCCATGATGAAGGTCAAGAAGGCGACCAACTTCGCTTTATAGACCAGGACCCCAATTTCAGCATAGAATTCACTCTGGGCGACGGTGGCGAGAGCAGTTTCATCCGTTGGAATGCCTCAGGCAGCGGCAGCTTGAGAGTGCCCGACTACAACGAGGGAATCGAAGCCTGTTGGGATGAATATCAAATGAATACGCTCTGTCCATAAGTCTCTGATTGCCACAAAAAAAGGGTCGCCTTTGACAGGCGACCCTTTCCTTTTGATCAGGCGAAACTTAATCCGCGAACTCTTCTGAATCTTCGTAAGGAGTCTTACGAATCCCCGTCAGAGCCAGAACCCGGCCGGCGATCAATCCAGTCACCAGGGCGATGGCGATGGTGATGCCAATGCCCAGCAACTGGGCCTTTTGGTCAATGCTGGAAACCAAAACCAGAGCCGCGAAGCCACCGAGCAGGCCGGGAATACCGTGCAGGTTCGACACCCCACATGTGTCCACCATTTTATGGAATTTCTGCATGCGGTCCTGAAGGATGGCAAAGCCAAAGGTGGAAACAAATCCGGCCACCGCACCGATGGCCATGGCTGTGCCCATATCCACTCGGTCGCATGTGGAACCGATGGCCACACCACCGGCCAAGGTGGCGTTGGCGATGTCGGCAGGATCGATCTCCCGGCGCAGCACCAAGGTGGCAAAGTAGGTCAGCAGCGTGGAGCCGGTCAGAGCCATCACTACATTGATCACTGTGGATGGGATCATTTCCGGAGAGACCAGAGCGGCGCAGAAACTGGGCCAAAAGACCCAGAGCACCATGCTGCCAAGCAGGGAGAAACGATCGCTGGTGAAGTCACTTTTGACTGGCACTTCACGGCTGGCCAAAGGCGACATACTCAGGGCCACACCCAGTCCAAAAAGGGCTCCGAAAGCGTGGATGACGATGGAACCACCGGTGTCGACGAAGGCACCCACATCAATCAAATTCCAGCCGCCTTCCAGCAAAATCCATTCATTGAGCATATAAGGAGGCAGGAAAAGCACGCCCATGATGAGGTATTGCCACATCTTCAGGCGACCCAGTACGGCTCCAGCGCAGATCAACAGACTGGCGGCGGCAAATTGGGTCAGGATGAGGCCCTCAATACCACCGGCGGCATGGCCAAACCAGCCAAAAGATTTGATCAGGAAATAGCCGGGGATGCTCACCGCGACCATGAGGTACGTGGCCGTCAGGGCGCTCAACCCATAACCCCGAACGAAAACCATCAGAAAGCCGAACCCAATCAAAAGCATGGCCATGATGTGGATGGCGCGGTTGTACATCTGGACTTCAACGACTGCCTCAGGGTGATCCATGGCGGCAGCCACGCTGGGCAAAGTCATCGAAAGCAATAAGAATACCATCACAGCTCTAAGCAGCAGTTTCTCGTGGCGCATTGTTCTTCTCCAATGTCAGTTTTTTCCCAAAAGAGTTCTTGGAACTCAAGGGGTAACAGGGAGGTTATTTAAAACCAAAAGGAAAGGTGGGCGGTGGAATATGCCCTGTCAAAAGATGAAATTAGACCTGTATTAGAGCCAGAGGGTTGCTCCTATGCCCAATCGCCATCCCCAGCTGGAATCGCGCACACGCCAGCTCTCATCGGGCCCCAAATCATCGACGGTGCTGTCGATGACTTCCAGGAAGTTGATAAAGGTGGATGCGGCTTCGAGCTCAAGGCTAAGTCGACTGGAAACTCGCACTTGCAGGCCTCCAGAAAAGAGGGCCGAAGTCCCGTAAGCGGTCACCTCTCCCTCATTGGAGTGACTTTTGACCAAATCAAAACCGACACCCACGCCACCACGCAAGAACGGTTGCAGAGTCTCGCGCTCCCGAAAAAGAACCGTGCCGGTGAATTGAGCTTCCAGGCGCAGAATCTC
This sequence comes from Candidatus Krumholzibacteriia bacterium, assembly GCA_016744705.1. Taxonomy (GTDB): domain Bacteria; phylum Krumholzibacteriota; class Krumholzibacteriia; order LZORAL124-64-63; family LZORAL124-64-63; genus LZORAL124-64-63. The sequence goes on along the minus strand of JADGDU010000002.1, from coordinate 115,662 downwards.
TTCCTCCCGGTCCTGAACTCCGAACACCGACCCCACAAATTGGCCGCCCAGAAGAAAACGATCACCCAGGCGGCGGCTCAGTGTGAATTCCATGCCGCTTCCATATTCGTCAATGCCGGTTTCCGGTAGAATCTCTTTGCCAAAGACATCGTGGGTGTTGTACCAGGCGGTAATACTTTTGAGTCCCAGGCCCCAGGAACGCAGTTTGACTTCCGGTTCCTGAGCCTGGACGTATCCGGGCAGTAACAGCAAGAGCATAATGATACAGAGGTGAAAGCGAGACATCAGGGACCACCTTTTTCGTGACCGCCGCGCCCTGGGTTCAAACCATAAGTCACAATTTTTTTGTGGAGGTTAGTACGGTCGATGCCCAGGAGACGGGCGGCTCCTGAAACATTGCCGCCGCTTTGGTTCAAGGCTTCGCTGATGAGTGATTTTTCAAATTCCTGCCGCGCTGCCACCAATCCACCCACGGCTTGCACTGCCTTCAAGTCGAGGCAGGGCTTAACCTCGTCCGAAGCGGACTTGGCTGGAGTAACGAAGGAAGCAGGAGATGCTGAACTTTCGCTCACTCCACAGTTTTTTAAGTCCTGTACCGTAATGCAGGACCCAGCACTGAGGATGGCCAGGCGCTCAACCACATTTCCCAATTCCCGGATGTTTCCACTCCAAGGCAATGACTGCAAATGCAATAAAGATTCATCCGCAAAGGAGCGTTGAGAGAGACCGTTTTCGTCCAGATAAATGGCCAGAAAATGTTCGGCTAGAAGGGATATGTCGCTGGATCGTTCACGCAAAGGTGGCAAATGCATAGGCACGACATTCAGCCGGAAAAAGAGATCTTCACGGAACTGGCCTGATGCCACTTCAGCCTCCAGGTCTTTGTTGGTGGCTGCCAGAATTCGCACATCCACCTTGTAGGTTTCGCTCCCCCCAACCCGCTCTATTTCACCTTCCTGAAGGGCTCTCAGTACTTTGGCTTGGGCCTTCAAAGACATGTCGCCAATCTCATCAAGGAAGAGGGTGCCGCCGTCGGCTTGCAGGAATTTTCCGTCTCGATTGTGGGTTGCGCCGGTAAAGGCCCCTTTCACTGCACCGAAAAGCTCACTTTCAATGAGTTCTTCCGGAATGGCTGCGCAGTTTACCTTCACGAAGGGTCCGCTGGGGCGGTCTCCTGCTTCGTGCAGTGCCCTGGCTACCAGTTCCTTGCCAGTGCCGCTTTCCCCTGTGATCAAAACCCGGGCCCCCGTGGGGGCGACCAATTTGATCTGCTGTCGCAATGCGCAAATAGGCTCCGATTCTCCCACCATCAGGTGACGCCCTTTGACCTTTGCCCGCAATTGTTTGACTTCGCGGCCCAGATCTCTGCGTTCCATGGCGTTGCGGATGGCTACTAACAGGCGTTCCTTGCTCAGGGGTTTTTCCACAAAATCGAAGGCCCCGTGTTGGGTGGCACTCACTGCGGTGGCAATGGTTCCGTGACCGGAAATCATGATCACCGGCAACTCGGGATCACTTTGGGCCAGTTGGGTCAAAACTTCGATGCCATCCATCCCTGGCAGGCGCACATCCAGGACCATCACATCAGGTTTGAACTGGGCACACTTCTTTAGACCCTCTTCACCGCTCTCCGCCGTTTCAACGACCATGCCTTCACTCTGCAAAACCATTTGGAAGGTGCGGCGGATGTTTCGTTCGTCATCGACGATGAGGATTTTTGAACTCATGATGATTCTTCCTGTTGCTCTGTGCCCGGAATCAGTGCGGGCAAATCGATGGTGAAGGTGGTTCCGTAACCAAGATCAGATTTAACGGCGATGCTGCCGCCATGCCCCAGGACGATGTTCTCAACAATGGCCAGACCCAGACCCATGCCGCCACTTTTGGTGGTGAAATCCGGTTCAAAAATGCGAGCCTGGTTTTCCCCTGATATGCCCACTCCGGCATCGCGGATGGCCAGCCGCATTTCAGATCCGCGATCCAGAAACTCCAATTCCACCAGGGTGGGTTTGCCCGCTTCCCGGCAGGCTGCCATGCCGTTGTCGATAAGATTGATCAGGGCTCGGCGCAGAGCCGAGCTATCAAAGACCGCGCTGCCTGCCAGGTCTTCGCCAATGATTTGCAGGTTCTCCTGGCCATAAAGTTTGCTCAGGTCTCTTAGCAAGTCGCCCATATCTCCTGGCAGTAATTCACATTTGGGCAGGCGGGCAAAATCGCCAAATTCTCGCACCAGGCTGCGCAGGGTTTCCACTTCTTCACCGACAATTTCGGCGACTTCCTGCAGAAGCGCACCGTAGGCGGGGTCGTCACCGCTATAGGTGTCGCGGGCCTGGTTGACCGCTAATAAAATGGGAGTCAGCGGATTTTTGACTTCATGGGCCAAGGTGCGGGCCATGCCTCGCCAGGCCGATACTCGCTCCAGGCGGGCCAGATCCCGGCGTTGTACCGTCAGGCGGCTGATCATGGTGTCAAAGCTTTCCACCAGTTCACCCACTTCACCCGGTCCCTGTTTTTTGAGACGGAATTGGAGATCACCAGCAGCCACTCGGCGGGTGGCTGTGACCAGGGTTTCGAGTGGGCCGACCATTTGACGGGACCACAGCAGCCCAAGGGCAAGGGCCACGATGATCAACAGTCCGTAGACCACCAGGAAAGGTCCCACAAAACTCAACACCACCCGGTTTTCATCAGAGGCCACAACTCTGAGCAGGCTCATGCCGGAAGTCATGTGGCCCGCCCGCAGAACCATGCCATTGGGCAAAGGTTGGGCCAAAAGAATCAAGTGACCGTCAGGGGTCATGATGCGTGAGGCCAAAATGGTTTCTAAACGCTGGACTGGCGTGGCTGTACTTTTGGCCGGCATTGGAAGTTGCTGGATCTGATCCATGAACTGGGGATGATTCTTGAGGAAAACATCTTTGGCTGAATCTGGTTGGTCGGTTCCCCATTCATCCAGCAAAAGAAATTCAAGGTGGCCATTGTCCAGAGCCATGCGATCGGCAAGTCTTTTCAATCCGGTGGTTCTATCTCCGAGACGTCCCCGGCTTTCGGTCAGTCCTGATTCCAGAGCTAACTCCAGGGGTTCGGAAATGACCGGCCCGAAACGCCGCTCCAATAGACTGCGCACCACCAAAGAGAGGGGCAAAGTGGGCAGTAGGGCCACGATCAGAAAGGATACCGCCAGACGGGTACTAATGCGGCGCATTGGCTAAATCCTTTCTGGTGAACCATGGTGATTGCAGATCTTGTCCATCCCCCTGGTCTTCTCCCTTATAGAAAAAACGGATCAGGTGGCCCAGGCTGACGGAGGTTTCCTGCTGGTCCTGTCCTTCTCGGTGAGGGCGCCGGTCCCCAGCAATGACATCTTCTACACGGGCCTGTTCTTCGGGGGCGATAGAGTGTACGGTCAGGCTCACTCTCAGTCGGAATTTTCCGTCCGTTCCCACCAAGGCGTATGGCCCCACGGGAAGATCATTGATTTCAGCCAGGTATTTTTGCAGGTCATCCAAAGTCTTGAAACGTTTCTGATGGCCGTCGGTATCCAAGGAAAAAATTTCTTCCCAGAGATCGAAGCCCATGCGTAGAGACAGATTTTGTCCACCGACGATGTTGCCGGCTTCATTTTCCAGCGCCAGGTTCAGATCTACCGAAGAGATCAGTCCCGACTTCATGGATTGCAGTTGTTTTTCTCCGGGCAGTCCAGCAGTTTCCAGGCGGCAAACCAATCGGCCGCCAACCACCGAAGGGGTGGCCCGAACCAGCCGAGCTGAATCATCAGCCAGACAGAAGCTGGCCAGAAAAAGGCATAGAGCCAAAGAGGGACAAATAGCCCATAGGTTTTTTGTTCCCAGGCGCCGCATCAGAATGACCAACCGATGCTGGCGTTAACCTGGAAGCGCATATCCACCGGACGATCAGTCAGGGGGAAGCCCACATCGATCCCAATCCAATCCAACCACCAAACTCGCATGCGCAGGCCGTATCCTGCAGCGGCAGCCACCCCACTGTAGGGATCACTGCCATCTGATACACCGGATGCTCCGGCATCCAGGAAAAAGATGCCGGCCAGTTTGGTGCCTTTGTGGTCGCCAAGGATTTGACTGCGGTGTTCAAGGGATCCGGACCAGAGCCAGGTGTCGCCTCCGGGGGAGGAGAGGGAGTGGGTGGGGAATCCCCGGACGGTGTACATCCCGCCCAGATAAAGCCGGTCATGGAAGGGGGCATTGTTGCCCACCAAGGCTCCTCGCATCCGGGCGGCCAGAACACCACCAGGGGCTTCATGGTACCAGCGAACATCAGCCTGCAGCCCAGGATGAGAACGGCTATTCTGTAAGATAGCCCGGCCCTTGAGGCGCCCCCAAAGACCAGATGTGGGGGTGCCCACTTTGCGCTCATGGGAACGGGTATCGTGCTGCCAGTCCAGTTCCAGAATGATGCGTGAGGCGCGCCCAACATCACGGGCAATGGATGGGGGCAAATCTTCTTCAGGGATGACTTGGCCTTCATCGATGAGGCCATCTTCACTGCCATAAACGGCTTCCGAATGGTCCTGTACTTTGACCGATTCAACTTTCAGAACCGATTCCAATAAGCTGTTTTCACTGAGGCGGTGGCCATATACTCCGGTCAGACCGGTGGTTAAAACATTGTGCCGGTATTCAATCCCATCTGAGAAATAAGGCCGTTGGGTGTTGAATGCTGAAAATCCGGCACCCCAGTAACTGCGGCGATCCGATCCGACGGGGCGGCCGTAACGTAGCATGGTGCCACTGGTGCGAAACCCAATACGCCACTGCCAATCGAAGGCCCCCCCTTTGCCGAGGGGGTTCTCTTTGGCCAGGACGATGGGCGCAAGATACCAGCCATCCAGATCGGTGTTGCCTGCGGTCCAGCGGAAATCGAAACCGTGTTCTTCAACTTCGAGCACCAGGACCAATTGGCCTCGCTGTTGCCCCGGGCGGGTGTGAAAATCGACAGATTTGAAAAGGCCGCCATCGCGGAGCTTGCCCACCGAATCAATCAATTCTCCCTGGTCGATGACCTGTCCCGGCCATAACCCAAGGTGTTGGAGCACCAACTCATCAGATGTACGGGTGGAACCTTCGACGAGGATGTCGGCCAGAGTCAGCGTGTGTTGGCTGGAGTGGCCCGTGGGCAGAAAGTCCTGGGCTAGGGCCAGATTGGTAGAAAGGCTGGAAAACGAAAGCAAAAGGACCAGAGGCCACCACCAAACAGCACGGCAAAGCCGGAGGGTGTGTGCCACCCTCCGGTTCTGCTTCCACCCGGTTGTGGATTTGTGGTTGATTGTCAGGGCTTTGTTCATTGGTGACCTTTTGAGTTCATCATGCCTCATGGCTCCGAAGCGCACAACCAGTGATCTCTAAATGAACCAGTTCAACTGGATGGAAAATGAACCACTGCCGATGAAATCGTCTTCATAGCCTGTGGTTTTGTCGGCGTTTATGGCAAAAGAATCCATGCCTACGCCCAGGGCCAATTTGTTGCAGAGGCGAAAATCGTAACCGATTCCGAACATCCCGGCCAACTGATCTTTCAGTTCATGTCGGGTTCCGTCTTCGGGGTGGGTATAGTTTCCGCCACCGCCGCCTACGCCAGCCCTCACATAGAATCCACTGCCGCCCGGGTGCCAGGTCATAGAAGCGAAAGAGGCTCCGATTTCCCATTTCTCATCTTCATAATCGCTGCCGAAACCGAAATTCTCCAGACTGATGGCAAAGCTTTCATTAAAAGCATATCCCAAGCGCAATGCTCCGAACCCACCAGGGGTGGGATCTTCTGTGATGCTGCGGCTGCCATCTGAGTAGTTGATGGAGCTGCCTCCTCCACCAGCGCTCAGCCCGATAAAGATTCCGTCGTGGGCATCTCGTTCTTGGTGGCCTTCGTAAGCCCACAGAATTGAGGGCGCAGATATAACCAGAATAACAGTGAGGACGGTGATGCGAAGTATTGAATCATTCATTTTTGCTTTCATGGGGTAACCTCCCAGGTTTGTGTGTTTGGGAAGTTATAGGCAGGGATTGTGCCGCGTCTGAGCAAGCGTCCTAGAAAATGCAATGCTTCTTTAATGTCTTTATTGTCAGATAGTTGTGGCGGTTCCCCCACATGGGGGATGGCTCTGATATAGTGTGCCATTTCACCACAGACACCCCTGGTGTGGTGATCAGGCACATTCCAAGCACCTCAATTTCCTCCTGGAGGTGGGGGAACTTATTAAAATAAGACATGTTTAGTCCGGAACGCATTGAAAGACCCGGCCCCGTGACCAAAAGGATCGACATGAAAAAAGTTATTGGTTTGATTTTAGTGATGGCTTGTATTGGGGCCGTGGCCGGAGCAAATGCCCAAGAAAACTCAACGATGATCAAAGACCCGGACATCAACGACCAGATCAGCGATTTTGTCCGTCGCATTTTTCAAGATAATAGAGGGAACTTCTGGTTCGGGACCAACGGCGATGGAGTCATTCGCTACAGTGGGAATGCTCTGGAATATTTATCCCTGAAAGAAGGCTTTGGGGGTTATGCGGTGCGGGGAATTGTAGAGGATGAAGCAGGCAATGTTTGGTTCGGCACCTCTGGGGGGATCACCAAGTTTGATGGGACCTCGTTCACTAATTTCACCGAGCAGGACGGCCTGGTCAATAATGATGTTTGGAGTATCGTCATAGACGATCAGGGCCTGATCTGGGTCGGCACTCTAATGGGAATCAGTCTTTTCGATGGCCAGGAATTTACTGCTTTTAATCTTCCAGAAACTGAGCCGGATTATTTGAGAGGTGTGACCAGCGCCAGAATTGTGCACAGCATCATGCAGGACAGCAAAGGGCAAATGTGGTTTGGCACCAACGGCGGAGCCTTCATATATGATGGAAAAACATTGTCCAATATTTCGGAGAAAGATGGCCTGTGCAACGATGCGGTGAATTGTATTCTGGAAGGAAAAGACGGGGATATTTGGTTTGCAACCCACCACAATGGGGTTTGCAGTTGGGATGGCGAGGCGTTTACTCATTATACGCCACAGGATGGTGTTGGCGGCTCAGAAGTATGGGATCTTTATCTGGATGGCTCTGGCAATATCTGGTTTCCGGTGGAAAATTTTGGATTGTACCGGTTCGATGGACAATCGTTCACCAATTTTGCCAAGCAGGAGGGACTGGGCAGCCATGCCATCCAAAGCACATTCGAGGACAAGGATGGCCGACTTTGGGCTGGGGGTTGGCTGGGGCTTTATCGCTATGACGGACAATCATTTACCAATGTTACTAGAGAAGGGCTTTGGCGTTAAATTAATTTTATAATATCAAATAATTTGTGCCAGCCCGGATTTTAGCCATTTTAGGTATTATATTTAGGTTGAAGGCAGCCCAAACTTTAAGTATGGATCATAGCCTCGGTGTCATTCAAACCCATTCCGTGGAGAAATCATGAAGAATCAAGCCCCAGATATAAAATGGGTTCTAAACAAAAAAGCCGTCAAGGATGTCACCACCAGCAAGGAGATGTTCCCTGTTGAAGTTTCTCGGGTGGCTCGAAAATTCCACAGGCAAATTCCTGGCTTTAAAATGACACCGCTGCGCAGCTTGTCCAATTTGGCGCACATGTTGGGCGCAGGCGGAATTTGGGTGAAAGATGAAGCTGTCCGGTTGGAGTTGAGCTCATTTAAAGTTTTGGGCGGCTCATTTGCTATTTATCGCTTCATGCAGGAAAAACTCAACTTGCCGGACAGTGAAATGTCCTATGAGTTCCTCACTTCCAAAGAAGCCAAGGACAAACTGGGTGAGATTACTTTTGCTTCGGCTACAGATGGTAACCATGGACGTGGCATCGCTTGGGCCGCCAGCAAATTAGGACATAAGTGCGTCATCTACGTGCACTCTGATACCTCCCTGCCCCGAATCAACGCCATCAAAAATAACGGGGCCATCGTTAAGGTGATTGAAGGCAACTATGATGACGCAGTGAGACAAATCGTGATTGATGCCAACGAGAATGGTTGGGAAGTGGTTTCCGATACTTCATGGGAAGGCTACACCACCGTCCCCAATTGGATCATGCAGGGTTACACCACCATGATGGCTGAGATCCAGGAACAATTCTCTTCTCAAGGAATCTCCAAGCCCACCCACGTCTTTGTACAAGCTGGTGTGGGGGCTTTGGCTGCTGCTGTTATCGGTTATTACCACAGTTTGTTCGGTCAGGATGCGCCAAAGTGCATTGTGGTTGAGCCTGAAAATGCGGATTGCTTATACCACTCGGCCAAGCAAAATGATGGCCAACCGCACAATATTGGTGGCAGTTTGGATACCATCATGGCTGGTCTGGCCTGTGGTGAGCCCAGTCCCATTGCCTGGGAAGTTCTTAAAGATTGTGCGGATGCCTTCATGACCTGTCCTGACTATCTGGCGGCCAAAGGTATGAGAATTTATGCCACGCCACTGGCCGGCGATCCCATGGTTGTCTCCGGAGAATCTGGAGCGGTCACTTTAGGTGCTTTGGTGGCGGTTCTGAAAGAGAATGGCGCTGAAGAATTGAGGGACTACCTCGATATTAATGAAGATTCGCAAATCCTTTTCCTCAATACAGAGGGCAATACAGACCCTGTGCATTTCCGTCAAATCATTTGGGAAGGTGCAGACCCCGTGCCCAAAGATTTCTGGAGTGACGAAACAGTGAAATAACTGGCACGAAAACAATGCTTTGATGAAAAAGCCCGTTGGAAGGTTGGACCTTTCAGCGGGCTTTTTGTTATTCCTGAATCACTGAATTTTCATAAGGATATTCTTCAAGTATTAGCAGAATAAACCGATGAGAAGGACAAAGGAGTAAACATTGTCGTTTTCATCTGCATCAGTGAAAAAAATCTCAATTAGTACGGCGTCTGATTTCCGTTGTGGTACAGCCACCTCGGTGGCAACAGATACAACGGAAGCGGTGCACGACTGTCTGGACATATTAGGTTCGGAATTGGTGGAATCTGCCACCTGGGTATTGGCCTTTTATACGGAAGCTCATAATCCAGACTGCATTGCCGAGTCCGTCAAGTTGGCAGGTCTTGAATCCTGTTTCCAGGGCAGCTCATCTTGCCGGTCAATAATGAACGAAGAAGGTGTTTGGGGGAATAATTCTCCCGCCTTCGGCTTGTTTGTTATCTCCGACCCCGAAGGTGCTTATGGGGTGGGGGGAGCTGAAATTGGAGACTCGCCGCGGAAAGCGGCTGCTGCTGCCTTAGAGCAGGCCCTGGAAAATTCAGGGCGCCCGGACGAAACTCCTTCTTTAGTTTGGATCAGTTCGGCCCCGGGCATGGAAGAGGGCCTTTTGAAAGGGATAGCCGAGGTGGTGGGGACCAGAGTACCCGTTGCAGGAGGAAGTTCAGCGGATAACAACATTGCTGGACAATGGTCTCAGATTGCAGGCCACAACACCTATGAGGATGGGGTGGTAGTGACTGTTTTGTTTCCCACGGTGGAAACCAGCCTGGCCTTTCACAGTGGTTATGATCCCACCGCTCACAACGGAACGGTCACTGAGGCAGAGGGTCGAAAAATCATTTCCATCGATGGAAAGCCAGCCTCGGAAGTCTATAACCAATGGTCGGGTGGCCGGTTCTCGAAGTGGGTTGCCGAAGGTGGGAATATCCTCGCTGAATCAGCATTGGCCCCCTTGGGCTACAAGGTGGATGATATTGGTGGAGTAGATCATTTCACTCTTACTCATCCGGCCAATATGGATACTGATGGCTCCCTGAGGATGTTTGCAGAAATCGCGACCGGGACGAAACTGGTAATGATGGAGAGCGAACGGGAACAACTGGTGGATAGGGCTGAACATGTGGCTGCATCAGCACGCCAAGCTTGCCTTAACCCGAACTCTCCCGTTTTGGGAGGAGTCGTGGTCTACTGCGCCGGATGTATGCTCACCGTGGATGAGATGTTGCCGCAGGTTGTACAGAAAATCAATCATGCCCTGGACGGTGATCCGTTTCTGGGGACATTCACTTTTGGCGAGCAAGGATGCCACCTGGCTCAGGAAAACGCCCACGGAAATTTGATGATTTCGGTCGTCCTTTTTCGAGATTCTGAAATAATATAGGGGTTGTCGGATGGAACCGGGAAATTTGCGGGAATCAATAATGGAGTTACAGCGATCTCTGGATCGTGAACGCCAGGGACGCAGTGAGGCGGAGACTCTGTTGTCCTGTCTCGGGGAAGTTCAAAAGGCGAAGGATTCGCGCCAATCATTCCAAGTGGCTATGGATTTCATTTTTGAATATATCCAATGCGAAGAAGGTATTTTACTTTTGATCGAGGAAGAGGAACTGGAAGTGCTGGCTTCTACTTCCCGGGGAATTGCAAATCTGCCCTGGAAAACAACAGAAATTCCTCCCCGGGCCTTGGCAGGTAAGGCGCTCCGTTTGTTCGATCTTCAACGAAGCTCTTCTTTTAATTTGGTCCGAGATGAGATGGACCAGGTTTCCTGCATGTGTGTTCCTCTTCAATATAAGAAATCTCACATCTGCATCATCTTTTTCAGCAAAGAAAGGTCTTTTTTCGGGCCTGAACATTTACGGTTGCTGAAGAGAGTAGGCACGCTGGTGGGGCATGCTCATGGGCGGTTGGAAATTGAGCGGCTCAATTTGTCTTCTTTGGAAGCAGACACCCGCGCCCGTGAAGCGGAAGTTTCCATCAAAATCAAGAGTGAATTTATTGCCAATATGAGCCACGAATTGCGCACACCTCTGAACGGAATTATTGCCAATCTTGAATTGGCCATGCTGGATGAGCTGGCTTCCTCGCCAAAGTCATGTCTGGAGACGGCCCAATTTTCGGCCAATAATTTGTACCGTTTGGTGAGTGATATTCTGGACCTCTCTCACGCTGATGTTGGTCCGATGGTCTTGGCTCAGGAAGAATATGATCTCCGGGAGTGCTTAAATTTTGCGGTTGATTCCCTGGCAGGGGACGCCAAGGCCAAAGGGCTTTGCCTTAAAGTCGAAATTGATTCCGCTTTGCCTCAAAAAGTTAAAGGGGACAAACATCGCATTTCGCAGTTGCTGATGAATTTGATCGACAATGCCATCAAGTTCTCCGATGAGGGTGGAATCAAAGTGACCTGTTCAGGGCATCAGGACGAAGATGGCTCCAGGACTATGCAGCTCCTTGTTGCCGACACTGGTCGGGGGATTCACCAGGACGACATGGTTCGGGTTTTCGAAAAATTTGAACAAGTGGATGGCACCATAGGAAAACAGACAGATGGTGGGGGGTTGGGACTGGCGGTGGTGAAGCGTATTCTGGATGCCATGGATGGCTCGGTCCATGTGGAAAGTGAAGTGGGAGCCGGAAGTCGTTTTCAGGTATATTTCCCAATTCTTCCGGTCATGGATCCATCCCGACCAGAGGCCTCGTGCCAGGTAGAAGAATCACCCAACACCGATATGGTCACCAGAGTTTTGCTGGTTGAAGACAATCCCATCAACCAGCTCATGACTATGCGTGTTCTGGAAAAATTGGGGCATTATGCAGAACTGGCCAAGAATGGCCAAGAGGCCGTGGACCTTTTGCAATACACTAATTTCGACATCATTCTGATAGACATTCACATGCCGGTTCTGGACGGACTGGAGGCCACCAAAGAGATCCGGGCCATGTCCCATGACGCGGCTTCCACCACTATCATTGCCTTGACGGCCAGTGCCATGATTGGGTCTCGCGAAAAGTGTCTTGAGGTGGGTATGGATGAGTATCTTTCCAAGCCTGTGCGTATCAAGGAATTGAAATCAATGATCGAAAAGTTCTTAGTGGTTGATAGTCTGGCGTGATAGAGGCTATTGGCTTTGGCCAAGTTTGATTATTCAATATTATATAGCTCGCCCACCAAGTCCAGATGGGTGAGGTAAAGGCGCAGATCAAATTCCAGTTGATGGTATTGCGGGTTCATGTGCAGGCAAAGCTTATAAAAGGCCTTGTTATGCGTGGACTCTTTGAAGTGGGCCAGCTCGTGGATCAGAATCATATCCAGGAAAGCCTGAGGCGCCTTTCTAAAAACCGAGGCCACCCGAATCTCGTTTTTAGATTTCAGTTTGGATCCTTGGACCCGGGAAATCCTTTTATGCTGGCCCAAGGCATGGTCGATGACATGGATTTTGGGATCGTAACATACTTTGTTCAGAGCTGGTGTTTTGCGCATGTAACGGTTTTTAATATCCACCGTGTATTCGTAGAGGGCCTTTTCGTTTCTGATTTCATGAGAATGAGGATATTTGTCCAACAGCAGCGATCCCAAGTTCTTTTGGGCTATCAATTGCTGGACCTGTGTGGTGAGTGATTCGGAGTACCCTGAGAGATATTTCAAGATCACTCATATTCCTTGGGCACAGCGCAAATAAAGACGAAATCTTCAGTCTCGGAAGTATTCCGAAATTGATGCACTTCATGAGGCGCCACAAAAGCAAAGTCACCCTGAATCAAGGGGTTGGCCGCGCCACTCTCATCCATCAAGGCGCCCTGTCCTGATAAAATCACGTTTAAATGTTCTACTTCATGAGTGTGATGGGGGGAGTGTCCACCCGGTTCGAGGGTGAATACCCGGATACTGAAATTGGGTACACCATCGCTGCTGCCCAGCACCAGCTGCTTGGTGATCCCTTTGACTCCTGGAATATCCACACCAGTCTTTTCCACTTGGTCCAATTTGCGAATGATCACGAAGGGCAACCTCCTGAGTTTTTGTTTTTAACTGTTTGAAAGCATCTGCTAGTATAACGCTGAAGTTTCTTTTTAGCCGCCATGGGAGAAAACATGTCCGACGATATTATCATCAATGACCTGGTTGTTATTCCAGGTTCTGAGTTGCAATACACCGCAAGCCGTTCTTCGGGACCTGGCGGCCAGCACGTCAATAAAACCGATTCCCGCATTCAGGTTCGCTGGAATATTCCCTCCACCAGTGCCTTGTCAGATTTTTTAAAAAGGCGGGTGATGAATGTGCTGGCTACCCGTCTGACCGATGATGGCGACCTGTTGCTGGCCGCCGATTCCAACCGCAGTCAGCACCGCAACAGGGAAGAGGTGACCCAGAGGTTGGCTGCTCTGGTTCGTGAGGCTCTGGTGCCCCCCAAGCCGCGCCGCAGGACAAAACCCACCCGGGCATCCAGGCAAAGGCGCCTGGATGACAAGAAGAAGCGTGCCGACGTTAAAAGGCAACGCGGTAAAAAGTACGATTAACGCACCAGGGTCATTTTCTGACGAGCAGTCTGCCCATCTGATTTTATCTGTACAAAGTACAGTCCGCTGGGCATGTCCAGGCCTGCCTGGGATTGTCCATTCCAGCGTAATTCATGCTGGCCCTCATCCAGACTTCCTTGGTGCAGGCGATCCACCAGATGCCCCCGCAGATCAATCACATCCACCGAAACGGTGCCTGATTTCTCCAGAGTGAAAGAAATAGTAGTCAGGGGGTTGAAAGGGTTGGGGTGGTTGGACAGGTTAAATCCACCAGCCAAGACGGGAGTATCATCAACGCCCGTGGAAATAGGCAGCGTCAGACTGAACATACTGCGGCCGTGGGTGCCTGCCACCAGTGTTTGGGTGCCGGCGTGATACTTCATATCCAACACGGGAACATTGGGCAGTCCATCTCCGAGCACATGCCAATCGGTTCCATTATTTGTGGTGAAGTAGCAGCCCACATCGGTTCCCACATAAAGAGTGTTTTCCAGGCCGGGGTCAATGACGGCGCAGTTGACCGGGGCGTCGGGCAGGTCGCCACTGATGTCGGTCCATTGGGTTCCGCCGTTGGTGCTTTTGAAGACATGGCCTTCATTTTCTTCCCAGCGCATGCCGCTGAAGGTGGCATAGATGATGTTGGAATTGTTGGGGTCGTAAGCTACCCGAGTAACCCAGCGATTGGGCAGGGACGAGGAGATCAAGGTCCAGCCGCCAAAGAGGGGTGAGTATTTCCAGACACGGCCGTCATCTGTGCCCACCAGGACATTGGCTGGGCTGGAGGGAGCACTGGCCAACGTGGTGATGGTGCCAAATCCGGCGCCTTGGTCGCCCCCGGTGAGGTCTGCGCTGATGGCATTCCAGTCGTCACCCTGATTGGTGCTTTTATAAACGCGATGGGTGCCCAGGTACATTGTGGTGGGTGTCACGGGATCCATGATCACCGGCATGGACCAGTTGATGCGGTCGCTGCCGGAGACACCGTCCATGGCTCCAGAGAAATAGGAGCCGCCGTTGGTGCTTTTGTTCAGCCCGCCGTTCTGGTATTCCGCAAAAATGATGCTGTTGTCGGTGGGGTCTACCAGACAATGAAAACCATCTCCGCCCAGGATATGATCCCAGTCGTCAAGATTGCCGCTCATGGTACGCCAGGTGCCGTTGTCCTGGGTGCCTCCGTACAGGCGCTCAGGGTATTGTTCGTCGATGGCGATGGCGTAAAATTGACTGGTGGGTTGGTTGTTGACTTTGGTCCAGTTGCCGCCGCTGTCATTGCTGTAATACAAGCCCCCGTCATTTCCTTCATACACTTTGCTGGGTTGGCTGGGGGCAAAGGCCATAGCGTGGTGGTCCACGTGCATGTTGGAGCCTTCTTCATACCAGGAGAGGCCGCCATTGGTTGACCGATAAAATGGCAGGCCCAAAATAAAGACGTTGTTGGCGTTGGAGGGGTCCACGCGAATGTTGCCAAACCACCAGCCGTAACTGCTGTAAACATTGCTCAAACTGGAAGACCCGGCATTGGTCCAGCTGTCGCCGCCGTTGGTGGTTTTGTAGGCGCCTGAATAATATCCTGAAGGGTCGGCGTAAACGGTGTAAAGGACATCCGGCTGAGAGGAACACAGGGTGATGCCGATGCGGCCGTTGCTGCCTCCGGGCAAACCTGTGGTCAGGTGTTCCCAGTTGTCGCCACCATCGGTGGTGCGCCAGATGCCACTGGTGGGGCCACCGCTGTGGCGGTAAGTCAGTCCTCGGGTTCGTTCCCACATGGCAACGTAAAGGATGTCCGGGTTTTCAGGATTCATGACCAGATCGATGGCCGCTGTGGAATCGGTCAGGGCGAAACAGCGTTCCCAATTGTCGCCGCCATCGGCGGTGCGGTAAACACCGCGGTTGGGGCCGGTGCCAAACAGCTTGCCGGTCACGGCTGTAAAGACTTTGTCGCTGTCGATGGGATCGACGGCAATGCGGGCAATGTATCGTCCCTCGGCCAGTCCTTTGTTCTGCCAGCTGGATCCGCCATCATCAGATCGGTATATGCCCAAACCGAAGAAACTGTAACTGCCGGCGTTGGCTTCGCCTGTACCCACCCAAACAGTTTCGGGGTTACCGGGATCGATGGCGACGGCGCCACAACTGAGGGAGGCTTCGTCATCAAATAAAGGAACCCAGTCCACGCCACCGTTGCTGGTTTTGAAGACGCCCCCGCTGGCCATGGCGGCGTAGGCGGTGTTGGCGTCGGTGGGGTGCACGGCCAGGTCGGTGACACGCCCGCCGATGTTCACGGGGCCGCGTTCATCCCAGGTGGTGTCGCGGTGCAGGTTTTTTTGTCCTGAGGCGCGTAAGTCCCGGGCTTCCTTTTTCTTTTCCGTGGCCTGGTCGATGGCCAGGCGGAAACTTTCCTGTTTGATCTCACCGTGGGGATAGGCCCGTTGGTTGAAGAACCACATATTGGGAGCCATAGAGGGCTCACGGCCTTTGGTGGGCTCTGGGGAGGGGCCCATCAACAGGGCGGGGACGATGAGAGCCACAAGGGCAAGCAGGGACAGAACACGGCGGGTCATTTCAGCCTCCGGGCAAGAAAAAAAGATCCGTAAAGGGGGGGCGAACGGACCAAATGATAACTCTCGTAATTATAACATAAAATCAGGCGGGTGGGGCATTATTCCGCGGGGGCCAGAGGCAGTTTGAGGGTGACCTTACCGCCACCCAGGGCAGAACTTCCAGGCTCCAGGGTTCCACTCTGATCCTGAACAATTTTCAGGCTTGTGGCCAGACCCAGGCCTGTGCCCTGAGTTTTGGTGCTGAAAAAAGGTGTGCCGAACTGTTGTCTGGCTTCGGAGGTGAATCCTGACCCGGTGTCTATGACTTCACACCAGCATTGGTTGGCCCGGTTTTGCAGGCTAAATGTGATTTTTCCCTCAGGGCCACTGGCCATGGCTCCATTCAGGGCCAGGTTTAAGAGAACCTGCCGGATTTGTTCCCGGTTGCCTATGGCGCGGTGAGGGTGAGCTTCGGCCCTAACGTTACAAACAACCGAACTGAATTCAGGATGATGCCGAATCATGTCCGCCACGGCGTGGGCTTCTTTTTGCAAATCAAAGGATTCTCTTTCCCCGGGTTCAACCCTTGCAAATTCCAGAAAACGGGTGAGCACAGCATTCAGTCGCCGGGCTTCATCCATGAGAATGGTGAGCATGCGGCCCTTGGGGTGTTGGGGATCAAAGTCATCGGCCAAAACTTCGGCCGAGCCTTGAATGCTGGCCAGAGGATTACGAATTTCATGAGCCAGACCCGCCGACAGTTGGCCCACGGCCGCCAGCCTGGTGGAGCGCATCAATTCAGCCTCCATGGCTGATTTTTCTGTCAGGGTGTGTTGCAGGTCATTGCGGGCATGGAGGAGATGGTCGCTCAGGGTGCCGGTCAGAAGTCCCACTCCCAGGTAAAGAGCCATCTCGATAATTTTGTCCACAGTGGATCCACAGGAACTACAGGATGATATGAAGGCATGGGGATAAAAAGCCACACCCACAGCCAGACTTACCAAAAGGCCCCCGGCTTTGCCGCCGCGAAATCCACCCAGAATGATCGGCAGGAAAAAGAAGAGTTTGTAAACTCCGTGCAGTTCATGCAGGTGAGATTCATGAGTGTAATGCAGAAAGGTTATGAGGATGACCAGGAGAATGATCAATCCGTATGTTCTCAAAAATATCATTGGGGTCTTATCCGTAGTCACTTTATGACAAACTTTCTGCTTTTGACCAAGAAGGGGAATATTGACAACAGTATACAACGAATTTGAATATTCGTTACCCCTTGTTGCCCATCAGGTTTCACTGGACAAACAGGGCAGGATGTTAAATAATTGACATTGCGTAGTCATTCCCGTTTTGTCTTCGGCCGCATCGGATATATCCTTGGCCCAAGTCTCTGCAACACCCACTCTTGCTCAGCTTGTCGCTTCTATCAGCGAGCAATTGGCCATGGTCTGTGGAGACGACGATGAAGTGCGCCTGGACTGCGACCGAATCATCGCCCTTTTATCCCACCCGCCACGCCCCTCCCAATGGAAACATATCCGGCAGCTGGCCCGGTTGTTGGCCGTCACAGACGATTTTATCGCGTTGCCTGTTTATGAAATGCTGGCTGATCTGGCAGTGAAGATGGACCGGCCGTGGCCCTTGTTGAAGGCCTTGTTACAAGCGGCGGACGAAGGCGTGGCCCAGTTGGCCACTGGCCTGACGTTGGAGTTGGTCAACAAAAAAACGATCCCGTTGAATAGGCCTTTGTTGCGGGAATACGCGCGGTTGATGGATCTGGAATTCAGTCCCTTTGAAGACGAAGATCTGTTAGAGCTGCTCATCGGCACTGTGGAACGTCATCATGGAACCTCTGGTGGTGATGGACTGCTCACACTTCTGCGTAAAGATCCTGATCATCATACCCGAAAACTGGCAGCGACCTTATTGGACAAAGAGGGCGCTCCCGCTCCACCGGAAAATTCCCAACTCATTCTGGGGGCCAAGGCCTTCGAAGTGCTCGGCCCCTACCTCAATTTCACACGAGCCACCCACCAGGACCTGTATGATTTGAGTGAGGGGAAACGTCTGCCGGCCCGGGTGTTGGCTCTGTTCCGCACAGCCATAAAAACACACGGTGAAATTCTGGTCAGAGAAGCGGTGGCCACTGTGGGCTGGGCCCATGTGAGTCTGGGGCTCCGCATCGAGCACTTTGTGGAGATTGTTTTACCAGGAACGCTTCCCTTGATTGTCCGCGAAAGTGAAGTCCTTCTCTTTTCCCAAACGGAAGCCAGCATTGGGCGCAGTTTTCACTTAATCACCACGCACGGTGGATCTGCACAAAAACCTGGAAGCCACCGCGAAAAAAGCGACCCCGTGGATCGATTCCGCGTCTTGAATATCACTCATGCAGAATTGTTGGGGGAAATTTTGGATGTGGCCCCCTTGGATAAAGCCAAGGTGGAGCGGATCATCTTTCATCTTGATTCCGTGGTGGAAACTTACGCTTCCCTGTTTGTGGATTTGTCTGATGATTGCGCCATTTTACCTCAGTTGTGGGAAGATCTGCGCGGCCGATCGATCACAGCCCTGGCAGACGAACCAGAGACGGGCCCTCTGTCGGCGGAACTGACTCGCCTGGTCCTGGCTTTTGAAGATCCGAGTAACCTGGGGGAAGTGCGGAGCGTCCACGGCCTCAAGCGGTATTTGCACCAGAAGGGCCTGAAGCTGGGGTTTAAAATGGTGGATACAACCCACGCCCCCAACCGGACAGTGGACTTGATTCTGGTGAAGCCTGACGAATCAAAAGTGGTCTGCAAAACCATTCGGTATGCAGAGTTTGAAGCTGGCATTGAAAATACGATGCCGGATTTATTGCCTTTTCCAGTGCGCATTGTGGCCGATAGTCTGTCCCGACAGATGCTTTTTGGAACGGAAGCATTTCCCTCTGTGGATGTCTTTATCTTTGGAAATGAGGTGCACTACTACCTGGCCTTCCGCAACCACCCTGCCTTTTTGCGGGTGGATTATTCACCTCCCCAACGCGGGGGCATGATGGATCTGGAGTATTACGGAGTCTCCAATTATGAAATTGAGTTGCACCCTAACTCCGCATTGGACGCCATTCGTTTGATGTTCCGCACCCTGGATTTTGACGTGCGCATGGAAGGCATGCGTTTGTTTGTACGCTACGACAAGGAACGCAGCTTCTCCCTGGGTGATCTGTGCGATCATGTGTCGGCTTTGTTGCGCATGGCCCCTTATCTGATGGAAGTGGATTGGGTCATCGGTTCTCTCCAGTTGTCAGATGAAGCCAGACAGAAAGTTGCCGAGCATTGGGCCGACCGTTTCCGCCGCAGTGGTGTGTTGCCCATGGGGACTATTCTCAATGCAAAGCGTACCGGGGTGTTGGTGGAAAAGGCCCACGGGCCCACTGGGGTGCAGGAGCTTCTTTGGGATGGCGAGGGTGCTTGCAGAGATTGTTTCAGCAGCAAACCACCGGATGATTTTCTGAATCAATTGACATCGGTTCTGGCTGATTTGTCACTCCAGATTCCTGCCTTGCAGGAAGAAGCCAGGCAAGGGTTGCTGCCTCTTCTGGAGGTGGAAAAAGTTGTTATGAAGCCGGTGACTGAGGCCTTGAAAGTGGGGCGGATATTCCCTGGAGAAACAGATTTCGAAACGGCCTCTCCAGATGTGTTTCAAATCGTTCACGAAGCAGAATTTTTTGCACTGCTCCTGGTGGAGGGTGGCAATGCTGCCGCCGAATCCTGCGGACTTTCCCGTCCCTTGGCGGAATTGGAACGCTTCGTGGAATTCACACCCACGGGTTTTGTAGGGGGCTTGGTGGTGGAAAAATCCA
This sequence comes from Candidatus Krumholzibacteriia bacterium, assembly GCA_016744705.1. GTDB lineage: Bacteria > Krumholzibacteriota > Krumholzibacteriia > LZORAL124-64-63 > LZORAL124-64-63 > LZORAL124-64-63. The sequence goes on along the minus strand of JADGDU010000002.1, from coordinate 96,038 downwards.
CCGTCACCGTTCTGGGAGGGGATCTCAGTATCTTTGTGGTTCGGGATGCGCATGGTGTGATTCGTTTGGGTGCTTATTGCCAGGAATCCCGTTTGATGCGCTACCGCTGTGCTGAAACAGATCCTTGGCAATCCAACGCCAATCTGGATGCTCATCACCTTTGGGAACTCATGCTCAGCGCCAACTATTTGGCGGGAGTGATGACCTTAAAAACCTGCGATCAGAATCTTGATCTGGCGGAATTGAGGGCCCAGGCCCAGTTGGACCGTCCAGCGGAGGATCGCCGGATCAAAGGGGAAGATCGAGTACTCAAAGGCCTGAAAGCCGCGCCGGGTCGCGCGGTGGGCCGGGTTCTTTTTGGAACCGAAGGCCGCCAGCCCCAGGATTTGGTAGGTGCCATCCTGGTGGCTCGCAAAGTGTGTCCCACGGATAACCAATTTCTATGCCGTTGTGCTGGCATCCTTTCCACAGGGGGTGCAGTGCTCAGCCACGCGGCCCTGTTGGCCATCCAATTTGGCAAGCCAGCCATGGTGGCGGAAGCGGGATGGGACGATACGGGCAGCGAGCCTGCCCTGCGGTTTATGGTTCCGGAATACCGTGAGCAGGAACACCAAGTTGGTGACTTCATCGTGTGCGAAAGAGAAGTTGTTCGCCGGCACGCCGAAGAGCTGTTGGAGAATGATCTGGTCATCCTCGACGCAGATGAAAGTCTGGCCCAGATCATTGGGCAGGACCGCGATACCTTGGCTCTCTGGGATGGTTTGCGCCTGCTGGGAGAGGCCTGTGCCAGGGCGGATCATGTGGTGGATGATTCGGCCGTTCTGGAGATTCGGGCCCAACAACTGCGAGCCCGTCATCAGATCCAAAAGATCGTGGATCGGCTCACCGACCCATCCCTGACTGCCTTCGCCGTAGAAGAACTTGTCATCGGCGAAACCATGGAAAAAGTTCTCAACACAGACAAAAAAAGATTGCTGTTGAGAATCCTGGCCAATGATAAAGTTGCTGAGTCGGCAAGGTCAAAACTCTATGAAATCTGCCACCACGTGGCCGATTGTTGCGCCACAGCTGAGCGCGCGGCCATGCAACAAATTCCCACCTCTACTTTCCTCTACGAAGTGCTGGGTTGGCGACTGCGCGCCATGCATTGGCGGCTGGCCATGACCGATTCTGTGATGTTATTGCAGCAGTTTGGACTGAATGAAGAATTGCCTGCATGTCCGGACCCCGCAGAGGTCAGTGATCGGGCCCGGCATCGGTTGGAAGACTTGCGCACTGATTTGCTGTTGAAATTATCAGAAAATCTATCAACTAAGGGAGCGGCCATCCGGCATCTGCTGCGCCGCATTGGACGCATCGGGACCGTTTTGGGGACAGCCACCCCCCGACCGGAATTGCTCATTGAAAGCCAGGAGTTTTTGGCCCAAATGGATGCCCATTCTTTGAATGCCACCAAAATGGAAAATGTATTGAAGGCAAACCAGTGTGGACTGGAGTCGAATCCTCTCATTGGGTGGAAGGCGGCCAACCTGGCGGAAATGGATCGCCTGGCAGGGGCAGAAACAGTGCCGCCGTGGTTTGTGGTTACCAATGTGGCCTTCGCTCAGATGCTGAAAGAACCTGTGGGTTCGGCTGAATATCTGGGAGCCGGGGCGCGAACTCTGGAAGAGGCTATTCAGTATGTCTTGGGACGGGAAAGCCTAGACAATGGGGCCAAGTCTGCGGCTATCAGCAGGTTATGGTTGGAAACAAAACTGCCGAACGAGTTGCTGAAAAGTGTGAAAACAGCCCATGCCCAGCTCGTCGATGGTGATGACTTTGTGGCCTTGCGTTCCTCATCCTGTGACGAAGATACAGAAACGGTGATGCGAGCCGGTGAGTTTGAAAGCTTCCTCTTTGTGAAGGGAGTGGAGTCTTTGCTGAAGTATCTGCGGTTGACCTGGAGCGGGTTATGGACCGAACGCGCTCTGTACTCACGGGAAGCGGCGGGAACCACCATGGCTATGCCCTCGGGTGGGGTCGTGGTGCAGCGCATGGTTCACTCCCGGGTGTCTGGTGTTTTGCAGACGGTGAATGTGGCCCGGGGTGATCTGCGGGAATTATTGATCAATGTGAGTCTGGGCCTTGGCGAGGGGATTGTCTCGGGTCTGGTGGCAGCAGATCTGGTCACTGTGGTGAAAGATTTCAAGGCAGGCGAAGACCCCACCCATCTGAACTACCTGACCAACGACAAACCCACTCAAATGGTCTATGACCAACGCCGTGGTTGGGGCACCCGCCTGGAAGAAACTCTCTACCACCAGCGCTTGCGTCCGGCCCTTGAATATTTTGAATTGTGTGAAATCGTAACCAAAGCCAGCGCTTTGGAAAACGGTTACGGTTATCCTCTGGATATTGAATTTACCATAGAGGGCGACCGCCTGTGGTTGTTGCAGGCCCGTCCTATCGCCACTTTCCGCGCCGAATTGCGCAAAACCGTGGAGCACTATCCGCTCTGCATTAAATCAGAGGTGCCGGGATGATCAGGAAACAGGATTCTCTGGATTATCATAGCAAAGGCCGCCCCGGGAAGATTGGGGTTTCGGCCACCAAATCCTGCATCACGCCCCGGGAAATCCGGTTGGCCTATTTGCCCGGGGCCACCTTCCCGGCAGAAGAAATTGCCCAGGATCCGGCTGAAGTTTTTCGCTACACTTCCCGAGGAAACCTGGTGGGTGTGGTCACCGATGGGTCGGCTGTGCCGGGCATGGGAAACGTTGGCCCACGGGCGGCTAAGCCAGTGCAGGAAGGCATCGCCATCCTCTTGAAACGTCTGGCTGATATTGATGTTTATGGTTTGGAATTGAACCAGACTGATGTGGATGGATTTGTGGAAACCATGCGCCTTTTGGAGCCCACATTTGGAGCCTTGAACCTTAAGGATATTCAAGCGCCTCAAGGTTTGCAGATATACGACCGGCTGCGGGAAATCATCGAGATCCCCATCTTTCATGAGAACCTTTATGGCACAGCGGTGGTGGCTCTGGCGGCCCTGATCAACGCCCTGGAGTTGGTGGACAAACAGATGGATGAAGTGCGAGTGGTGATCTGTGGAGCTGGCACCGTGGGCATCGGTTGTGCCCGGTTGTTATTGAAGCAAGGTGTGCTGCCTGAGAATTTACTCATGTATGATGTCGATGGCTTAATTCACACGGATCGCCAGGACCTGCATCAGTACCAACAGGTGTTCGCGCGCAGCTCACCTCTCGAAAATCTGGCCGATGGTCTGGTGGGGGCTGATGTGTTTCTGGGGGCCTCTTCCGGTGGCATCCTGAATATGGAAATGATTCGCTCCATGGCGCGCTTTCCCATTATTTTTGCCATGGCCACACCGGAGCCTGAGATCAGTTACGAAGAGGCCAGAGCCAGTCGCCAGGATGCCATCGTGGCCACGGCCCTGGACATGCACCCCAATGCCATCGTGGACTTGTTAAGCTTTCCCTACATCATCCGGGGGGCCTTGGATGTGCAGGCTACCAGCATCACCGAAGGAATGTTTCTGGCGGCTGCCCGTTCTCTGGCTGAGTTGGCCAGGGAAGATGTTCCCGAAGAAGTAGAGCGGGCCTACGGCGGACAGAGATTCAGTTTTGGTGCCGAATATTTGCTCCCCAAACCGCTGGACCCGCGGATCTTCGTCCGGCAATCGGCGGCCGTGGCTGAGCAGGCCATCGCCGAAGGTGTGGCCAATAAGCCCCTGGCCCGACAAGAGTATGAAGGCCGGTTGTCGGTGCGGTTGGGGACGGGTCGGGAAAAGATGCGTGAATTGCTCATGCGCGCCCGCCAGGATCCGCGCCAGGTGGTATTTACCGAAGGTACCAATGAGACCATTTTACGTGCTTGCAGCCAGCTCATGGATGAAGGCATTGCCTCGCCCATCTTGTTGGGCAATGAAGCTGAAATCCAGCAGAAAATTGACAGTCTAGGATTGGACCTTGGCGGTGCAAAATTCATCGACCCCTTGCGCAGCCTTCATCTGGAGGAATATTGCGAAGAATATTTCCAGATGCGCCAGCGGCACGGTGTGATCCGGGCTTTGGCGGGAGACCGCATGAGGCAGCCGGATTGTTTTGGGGCCATGATGGTCCACAGCGGTCACGCCGATATGATGATTGCCGGATCGTCCACCCACTTCACTGATACGCTGCTGACTTTGTTGGAAATCATTGGACCGGCAGAGGGAGTGAGCCGGGTTTCCAGCCACCATTTGGTTTTGATGCCCAAGGAAGTTGTTCTGCTGGCCGACTGTGCGGTGAACATTGATCCCACGGCCCAACAGCTGGCGGAAATTGCCCTGCAAGCCGCCACCACGGCCCGGTCCCTGGGAGTACAACCCAGAGTGGCCATGTTGTCGTTCAGTAATTTTGGCAGCACCAGCCATCCTTACGCCCAGAAGGTTCAACGGGCGGTGGAAATCGTCAAGGCTCAGGCTCCGGAATTGGAAATCGAAGGGGAGATGCAATTGGCCACGGCCCGCCACTCCCGATTGCGTCATGAATTCTTTCCATTCTCCAGTCTCACTGGCGATGCCAATGTTTTGGTTTTCCCTGATTTGCAATCAGGAAATCTGACCATGCAGTCGTTGCAGCACATGGGCGAGGCCATTCCCATAGGGCCATTGCTGATGGGCACAAGGTTGCCGGTGCATATTCTTCAATATGGGGAAACAGTGCAGGGGGTGGTGAATTTGACGACTGTCGGGGTTGTGCAAGGTTAACCGCTGAAGTATGGGGATACTTAGGAGGTGCCCTGGCCGCTTTGTGAGGCCGAAGGGTGCACGGTGATCAATCACTGTGGAGATCAAAAGGAAGGTAAATCATGTTACGATTGATTTGTACTGTTCTGTTTTTTATGCTCGCTTTTTCTGCTTTTGCTTCTGACCAGGAAGAGGGGTCAAAAGGTCCTGCGTCTTTTGAAAGCAACTTCTCTCAAGCCATGACTCCCATTGAAAATGGTATCAGGTTAGGTGGTGATACCATCGAGAGTGCTATCCCCATTGATATGCTGCCTTTTAGTGATTCTGGCAACACTGTGGGGTACCAAAACGACTATAACGATATCTGTGTGATCGGGCCCAACAATGCAGCAGATGTCGTGTACAGTTTTACTCCCACTTCCGATATGCTACTGGATATTGATTTGTGTGAATCGGCTTTTGGAAATCAGCTCTTTGTTTACGAAGATGAGTATGTCTCGGGTGACCCTTATGCATGTGTTCCAATGTTTTATTATGGTGTTTCAGAGTGTGGCTTTCTTGCGGCCCGTATGGCTGGATTGCCCGTTTATAGTGGCCATACTTACTTTATTATTATCGATGGATACGATGGATCCCAAGGGACTTACACCATTGAGGTCCAACAAATGCCAGCCTGCGATGTGACGTTTTCTTCCGATGCGATGCCCGAGGGAGAGCCGCCGCTGGCCAATGATTACGTTGATACATACAACACAGGATGCAATGCAGATCCTCCCATTTTGCAGAATATTGACTCTTTCCAGCCTGATACGGGATGTCTCAATATAGCGGGTATTTCAGGATATTTACGACCCGCATATTCATATTTTAGTCGGGATACTGATTGGTACTCCGTCATCGCTTCAGGAACGGAAATCAAAGCCTCCATCATTGCGGAAGCTCCTTTCAGTCTCTTCGTTAATGCTGCTGGTTGTCCTGCATATGGTTCGTCTAGTGTTCACGTTGATCCCTGTGTTTCTGGCGAAATCAACTACCCCACAATCCCGGGCAACGAATACTTTATTTTTGTTGCGCTCCAGGGTGTGGGCCATTGGAATCTTGAACTGACATCCATCGAGTATGAATTGCAGGTTTGTGGTCAGGATGGAATGGTCCAGATTGAAAGCATGACCTGGGATGCTCTGAAGGCAGACTACCGTTGATGATTGGGCGATGATTTGGGGGAGACTCCCTGCTTGAAAAGGCGGGGAGTTTTCCATAACCAGAGTATGCCCATTCCCCGGCCCACCATAAAGGCGGTGGCCGCAGCTGTTGCGCCGATCCAGTTGCCCATCTTCAGGGTGACCACCAAAGTCAGTAGAATACCTGTCACTTCCAGGGCCGACGCCCAAGTCACTGGCCCGGTGGTGCGGCGGTGAACCAGCAGCGAGCGTTGCATGGAAAGTGTGACGCTGAGGGCGGGCATGATAACCAAAATGCGAACCGGCAATTGGGCAAAAATGGCGAGTTCTGTGCTCAATCCGGAAATGCGCTGGAACCACACACCGGCCAGAGGGGTGAGGGCAATCAGCCCCAGACCCACGGCCGCGGCTCCACCCAGGTACACTGCAAAGAGTTTTACGGTAGCGAGGTTGTCCTTGCTACGAGCGAGCATGGTGATGGCCGCTTCCTGGAAGCTGAGCCCGGGAGTGCGGAAGACAAACACCAGGGCGTTGATGACGGGAAGCACCGCCAGAGATTCCAAGCTGTTGCGAGATTGGCCAAGAAAGAAGGTGACCATGGGATGGACCATCAGGGAGATGGTTGAGGTCAGAGCCAGCGGGTAATAAAAACGGGTGATTTCACCATAGCTCAAGGTGGTTTTATCTTCAGATGCCAGAATTTCCGAAATGCTTGCGGAAGCCATGATCCGGCTGGCAGCCGCTTCCACTAAAACGCCGGTGGTCAGAGCGGAGGCTCCAATCCAGGCACCATGCAGATTGGTGAATTTCATGAGCCCAAAAGCAGTGATCATCATACCTGTAAGCCGGATGCCGGTGCCCCAGGCCACCTTCCGAGTGTTCCCGGTGCGGATCAGCAACCCCTGATAGAACCGGCGAAAACCGATGGCCGCTGGCCAGGGCAGAAGGATAATGAGGGAAGTGTGAGTCAGGGAGGCCACTTCAGGATCGAGCTGCATCCATTGGTGGATCACCAGATCCCAGGCAGGGGAAAAGAGAAGGGCCATCATGCCCACGGTGATGCCCACGTTCAAAACCCAGGTGAAATTTCGCAGCCGGCGGAAATTTTCAGCGGAATCGGCCAGAGCTGTGGAGGCGCTCATCATCATGATCACCGGAGCTTCCACCATGATGGCCAAAGCGTAGGCCACACCATAAGCGGCAAGGTTGAGCTTGGGCTCTACCAGCCGGGCGATGATGGCGGTGAGCAAAGGGCCTTCAATGGCCATCATCAACCAGGTTGTCTGCAAAGGCAGCCAAAAACGGAAGATCTCAGATATGCTGGTACGGGTGTTCATGCCCGGGAAAGTAGTCATCGGGGCGAATAATTACAAAAGAGGTAACAAATGAAGTTTTTTGTCGTAGAATTGGCGGGCTTGCACTGAACCCATCCGGACGGTTTGATTTGTTAATCGTCCAGGAAAGGAAATTTTATGAATTCTATATCATTCGCTGACAGGGCACAGGTGTGTCTGGTCGTATTTATGGTCTTGGTGGCTGGCTCTGTGCTGGCTGGGGAAGAAGTTGTGCGCGATGGCGTCTTACACATTACCAATGAAAGCAGTCCTTCGGAGGGTGTTGAGACGGTCAATCTGGAAGAGGTTTGGCGTGTGGGGGGAGAAGACGGAGAAGATTTTTTTGGCCTGATCACTCAAGTTCTGGTGGAAGACGATGGATCCATCTACCTGTTGGATACACGCCTCTCTGAGGTTCCGGTTTATTCGCCGGAGGGCGAACGCCTGACTACCCTCAGCCGTGAAGGGGAGGGCCCGGGAGAAACCCGCATGCCCACCAATCTGGTGAAGATGCCCGATGGGAACCTGGGCTTGGTCCAGCGCTTTCCCGGCAAAATCACGATGATCGATTGGGAGGGGAATCCCCAGGGACAGGTGGAGCCCAAGATGGAATCCGGAGGGTTAATGGCCCTCTACGATTGTTTTCCCCATAGCAGTGGCCAATTGACCATCATCGGAAATTCTTTCAAACAGAATGGATCGTCTGGCCGTACAGATGTGAATTTTGTCTCCAATTTTAGCACTGAGGGTGCAGAGTTGGTGCGTTTTACTGGAATCGTCAATGAGATGGATTTTTCCAATTTCCATTTCAAGGAAGATGAGCAAAACGAAATCACCTTCCGCAAAGCTGCGGTGGGGGCCGATGGCCGGGTGTATCTTTGCAAGAGCCGAAACCTATACCAGATTCATGTTTATCTGCCCGATGGCCAACTCGACAGAGTCATCGAACGGGAATATGAACACCGGCAACGTACGGATGAAGAATACCAACGGGTTTATAATATGGCTGAAAGCCAAATGTCCCGTTTGCCAAATGCCAAATTCGACATTTCGAAAATTGAACCGGATGTCAACAGTTTGCGTTTTGCCGAGGATGGAAATTTGTGGGTGACCTCCAGCCAATCTGGTTATAACCAGCCAGAGGGTATTCTGGTCACCTACGATGTTTTCAACCCTGACGGCCATTTTATCAAACAGGTGGCCGCCAGTTGTGAAGGCGACGGTAAAGATGATAACCTCTTCTGGGCCCCGGATGGGTCAGCGGTGCTGGTCACGGGTTTCACAGACGCCCTGATGTCTCTGCAAACGTCTGGCATGGCAGGCGGAGACGATGATGAAGAAGCTGAACCGATGGAAGTGATTTATATGCGGCCGCTGAAATAGCGGCACTGGACATGACTGTTGAAGAGGGTGCTGGAAGCAGCACCCTTTTTTATTCCAGGCGAATGTTATCGATCTCGATGATGGTGGAATCTTGCTTATCGCTCAGGAAAACCAGGAGATAGGATAAGTCCTGGGTGTTAAGGAACCTGTCGCCGTTGCGAACTTGCCGATCCTTGACGGGAATACTGTAGGTTTCCCACTGGGTGGTGGCTCGGAAACTGTTGCTGACCCAGGTATGATCCTGCCGGGATTGAAAATCATCGAGCCGGACGGAAAAAGGAACGGTCTCTCTGTCTGGAGTGATGTGGCGCACGTCCAGTTTGAGGGTGGTGTAGTCTGTCCAATCGTTGGGAAAGTGGCGCATTTGCACACCAGGCCATCGACTGGGCGGCCCGCTCTCCAATTGCAGAACCGTATTGCCATCGTCCTTGACCAAAGCATAGCGCGCCTGGAAGGTATCAGACCAGAGCCATTTCTCATAAACTCCTTCAAAATTTGAGATCAGAGGGAACACCTTCTGGGCATGATAGCTGCCCAGGATGAGGCCGGGCAGAAAGTAGAGCTGGGCCGACAAGGTTATCACCACAACAACAATCAGGCCCAGCCCAGCGCGGATTTTGTGGCCTTTCCAAATGACCAATCCTGCGGCCAAGCCAATGCCGGCCAAGTCCAGAACAAAATCTTCCAGCAGGGCGGTTCTGCCCACCAGAGTCTGCACCAATTCAATGAGGCCTCCCAGAGCCATTCCTGCGAAAATTGCCCATTTCAGACGCCCTTGCAAGGGACCACGCCAGTAGATCAAGAGGGTCAGGATCATTAAAAAAGGCACATGCACCTGGTCGCCCAGATTTCCGATGAGCGGGTGGCGACGCAGGGCCATGGGAATGGGTAGAAAAAAGGGTACCAGGAGAAAGACAAGCACACCCAATAGGAAGGGCCAGCGGTTGAGAAACGCGGGGGCCGGGAGTGCAGGGGCAAGACGCTGGGGCTTCATTAGGTTCGGGGTTTCCAAATTACCTGTTTGCGACCCATGAGGAACTGGACCCAGGCCAGGGCGCTGGCCACATTCAAAACACAGAGGTAGTAAATAAGACTGATGACCTTGGGGACATTTTTATGGCGTTGGGTGTGCCCGAACAAGGCGATCAGGTAGAAGCTGACCTGGGCAACCATCATGGTCTTCCAAAATATGCTTCCCCCCATGAACAAGGGAATGTTAACCAACAAGGCAGAAATCATGAATAGAAAAGCCAGGTAGCGTAAAACCTTGTGGGATAAAAGTTGCCAGGCATAAATCCCGTAGTGGAAGGGGTTGAGCAGATTGGATTTGTCTTTCAGGGCGTGGAAGGCACGCAAGCCAACCCGAACGCGCATGCGGAATTCATCACTGGCAGAGGCCAGTGCATCTTCGTAAAGCAGAGCTTCAGGTTGGTAAATGACGCGGTATCCCTGTTCGCGGACGGTCAAAGGTTGCACAAAATCCGGCAGTTGATCTGCCCGCATGGGTTTGTAGATGCTGCGGCGGGTGGCGTCCACTCCTCCGTCGACACCCACAATGGAACCCAGTTTGGTTTCAGATGCGCGCAGGCCATTTTCATAGCTCATGTAAGTGGAGCAGCCTTCGCCCGTCAGGGAGCCATCGGGAGCTTTGTAGACCATGCGGCCCGTGACGTAGCCCACCTCGGGGTCGGCAAAGCAGGACACCAAGTGTTGCAAAGCGTCTGGGTGGTAAAGACTGTTGGCATCACTGAAGGCGATGATTTCACCGGTGGCCTGGGGCAGGGCCAGATTCAGCGCCGATGTTTTTCCTGCTCTGGGCACCTGGCGGATGAGGCGCACCCTGGGGTCGCCAATGGCGCGCACGATATCGTCTGTGCCGTCTTCACTCTCATCCGAGATCACAATGACGTTCAATTTTTCGGCAGGGTAGTTGAGGCTTAGTTTGTTGCGCACTGTCTCTTCGATGTGGGCCGCCTCGTTGTAGGCGGCAATGACTACGGTGACAGAAGGGGTGAAGGTTCCTGGCTCAGCAGTGGAGACACCGTGGTGCAGAAGTCGCCCCAACAGGTTCGCCAGCAAGGGGTAGCCGGCGTACACGTACACCACCAATCCCACGCTCAGCCAAAAAATGAATTCCCATACACTCAAGTGCGCATCCTCATGAAATAGAGACCCAAGGGTCACCCAAAAAACAAATAACTAACTCCAATGGCTGCGGTAATACCGGCAGCATCGGCTACCAATCCGCAAAGCACAGCATGCCGGGTTTTGCGGATTCCCACCGCACCAAAATATACGGCCAAAACATAGAAGGTGGTTTCAGTGCTGCCTTGGATCACACTGACCAAACGTCCGGCAAAAGAATCGGCCCCATGGGATTGCATGGTTTCGATCATCATGCCACGGGCGCCACTGCCGCTCAGGGGCTTCATGAAAGCGGTGGGCATTCCGTCAATAAAACGGCCATCCAGCCCGATAGTTCCCACCAGGTTGCGGCCGGCGTCCAGCACAAGGTCCATAGCCCCGCTGGCCCGAAAAACCCCAATGGCCACGAGCATGGCCACCAGATAAGGAATGATACCCACGGCCAATTGAAAGCCCTCTTTGGCGCCATCGATAAAAGTCTCGTACAGGTTTATTCTTCGGCGAATTGCCCCCAGCATAAAGCCAATAATTACAGAAAACACTAGGAAATTAGCCAGGATCGAAGATTGAGCCTGCATGGCTTCACGTTCCAGGTTACCAAAATAGGCCACCATGCCGGCTATGAGCAAGCCCATACCGCCCAGATAGGCCAGGACCACCGGACTAAAGAGGCGAATTTTCTGAAAGCAGGAAGTGATCAGCAGTCCGGCCACGGTGCTGCAAAAGGTGGCGATGAGAATGGGCAGGAAAATATCGGTCGGGTCGGCAGCGCCCATTTGTGCGCGGTAGGTAAAAACAGTAACCGGAATGACGGTGACCGCAGATGTATTGATGACCATGAAGAGAATCATCTCATCACTGGCCGTCTCTTTCTGAGGGTTCAGCTGCTGGAGATCTTTCATGGCTTTCAGGCCCAGGGGTGTGGCGGCGTTGTCCAGGCCCAGCATATTAGCAGCCATATTCATGACGATGCTGCCGGTGGCGGGGTGGCCTTCAGGTATTCCGGGAAACAAACGACGCAACAGGGGGCCGAATGCGCGGGCCAACAGGTCCACGGCGCCGCCTTTTTCACCAATGCGCATGATGCCTAACCAAAGGCACATGACACCGGTCAATCCCAGCGCTATCTTGAAGGCAGTTTCGGCCATGTCGAAGGTGGAACCCACCATCTCCTGCCATACTTCCGGGTGCCCGGTGGCAGCGCGGTAAATGGCCGCGGCAAAGCCTCCAACAAAAAAGAAGGTCCAGATCCTGTTGAGCATCCATTCTCCAGGGTGTTACGGTGGGCCGGAGTTTCAAAAGAGCCCGGCTGGGTGGAAGTTTAGCCGGATGTATTCCATCTGTCATGCACGAATGAGAAGAGATTATGGATATTGTTTGGACAGGAACCTTAAAAAAGATGCGCGTGGAAGCGGCCCAGCCGGTGCAGTACCACCTCACAGATGGCTGGTTTGAGAAAGAAAAGCGTGTGGGTGACCATTTGCTGAATGACCATCTGGGCTCTGCTCTGGAACTGCGTTTCACCGGAGAGATCAACTGTATTGCCTGTGGACGGAAGGTAAAAAAGACTTTTGCCCAGGGCTTTTGTTTCCCTTGCACCAGGAGCAGGGCCGAGGCGGATATTTGCATTATCAAACCCGAGCTTTGCCATCACGGTGAGGCGGATAACCCTTGCCGGGACGAAGCTTTTGCTCAGGAAGTCTGCTTTCATCCCCACTATTTGTATTGTTCGCTCACTTCCGGAGTGAAGGTGGGAATCACGCGGGAAGTGAATCTCCCTTCGCGGTGGATTGATCAAGGTGCTGTGGCGGCGGTGCCGGTGGCGTTACTGCCCAACCGACGGGCGGTGGGAGAAGTGGAGAAGCGTCTTAGCAGTGAGGGCTTCAAAGACAAGACCCATTGGACCAGGATGTTGAAGGGCAGTCCGGAAGATCGTGATCTCATGGAAGTGGTGGAGCGGGTGGTTGAGCGGTTGCAGGAGTGGGGAACCGAGGGCATTTTGTCGCCCCTTGAGCGTCTGGAGCATCAGTTTGAATATCCGGTTCTGCAGTGGCCCACTAAAGTGACGAGTTTGAATCTGGATAAGAATCCTGTGGCTGGGGGGATTTTGCAGGGTATGAAAGCGCAGTATCTGATTTTTGACAGTGGAGTGATCAATCTGCGCAAATATTCGGGGTACCGTGTGGAGGTAGCGGCTGGCTGATCTGCCGGGTGTCTCTCAGGACTGACGATCTGACCCTGCCGTGTCAAACGGCGGGGTCATTTTTTATCCCCTGGATTTAAGGCAAGACATTAAGTCTTTGATAATGAGGCGCTTATGGTCCTTGTGTTGTTTGGCCTCATCCTTGCCTTCTATCCTGCATCACCCGGTACGATTCATGTTTCAAGGAGGGAACAATGACGAACAAGGAAGCTCGGACACTGAACGAAAGCCTCGAACCCCTGAAAATTCACCAGCTTGAAGAACGCCTGGAAGTCAGCTCGATGATGCCCAGTGGAGATGTGGTGGACAGTAATCTTTTTGATGGGGAAAATTGCTGCCACGACAAGTGCAGCGGCAATGACATCGACATTGATGATCCTGTTGATACCGGTGAAATCGTTGGTGGGAGAGGCGCTTGATCCCGACCGATGAAAGCAGCCGCCTGTCGAGGTCCGGAACTCTGAGGAGTTCCGGGCCCGAAAGGCGGGCGGAAGTGACCCACCACTACCCCAAGGCTGCCTGGGATTTATGGACTTTACGGGCTTTGTGGCCCGATGCCGAATGGGATGATTTTCTAAAACTCAGAGAAAATCATCAAAAGGCGCTGGCAAGAGAACGGGAGGCTCTTGCCGGTCTGTGGGCGGGGGACCGGAGCATTCTGGCCCCCGGCCGCAGTTTACTCAGAGAAAACCCTGAAATGAAATCGGGACTGATTCTTTCTTTCCATCAGGGACCGTACCAACTGCTGGTCGAGCCCTTTTTGGATGCGGGACTTGAGCCGGTCATTCTGCTCAACGCAGCGGCGCGTGATTCTTTTCGCGAGCCCACCCGCAAGTTGATGGAGTTGCTGGGGCACAAAGGAAAAATCCAGTGGGTGGCGGTGGGAGAAAAGGGTTTTGTACGCACTCTTTTCAAAGCCATTCAGGATGAGCGACCGGTTCTAGTCTACATGGACGGTAACAATGGCGCCGAAGGCATGGAAGGCACCCGCAGCAACGGCCTGAGATATGCCCTGCCTGGTCGCGATATCCGCATTCGCACAGGGTTGGCTCGGCTGCTGTGCCGCCTGCAATGCGCTGCTCATTTGGTGGCCCTGCACTGGGATGAATCGGGTGATCTGATTTGGGAAAAAGAACCCACCCAACATTGGACTCGCAAGGATGATCCGGACAATGTCTCCCGGTTGATGTTCGACTGGTGCTTCAGCGAGATTATGAAGCGACCGGACCAGTGGCAGCATTGGCCTATGTTGCGGGATGCCAGCGCGTGTTTCTCGCCAGGCCTGAATCAGGGCTCCATGGTACCCAGGGGCTTGAGGGAAGACTTCATCCACTCCTTCAATATCTGCTTGGACCGATCCCCGGATTCGGTGTGCCTGGTCTTGGACAAACACGCCGAGGTGTGGCCCGGCGACGTATTGGCTGACCTTACAGACGACCGTTTTTTCCCCGCTGAAGGTCTGCAAGATCAAGACCTCCTCAGCCTGCGCAACGGACGTCCGACTTTACAGCAATTGTGCGATGAGCACGGTCTTCATTGGGTGAAATTCCATGCTTTGCGGTTGTGTTTGCTGGGCCTGGCCAGATTGGGTGGATGAGGTGGGGGAAAAGTGGAGGATCCTGTCTCATCGATCCGGACCGTGGGTGATCAATGCCGGAGGACAACGCCTGCTCATGCCAGAGGTGCCCGCCAGATGGTTGGTACCTCTGGAAGGCAGGCGGCCAAAATCAGATGAAGTGCTGGACTGTTTGCGTCGGGGAAACCAGAGCGATGGGACCCTATGGACGGAGAAGCAAATTCTCCAAACCATGGCCAGTTTAAAAGCCCAAATGGAAAGACCTGCGGCCAATGCCTCACGCCGTGCCCTTTGGTTGCGGGTCCCTATACTTTCTGCCCTCGTTGTTCAAAAAATGGCACGGCCGCTGGAGACCCTGACCAAAGGGTGGGCTTTGATCGGGATGGCCCTTTGGGGCTTGGTTGTGCCCCTGTTGCCACTGACCAGGGAGGGCTTCGGTCTCCTCAAAACCGGAGACTGGTTGGTGGCGGCAGGCCTCTTCTTGTTAGGCGCCGTTTTGCACGAATTGGGTCATGCCGCAGCACTTTCAGATCAGGGTTATCCGGCCGGGGGCATTGGCGCGGGAATACTCTTTGTCATTCCAGTTCTCCACAACGATGTGTCCGCTATCGCCATGCTCCCCAAGAAAGGAAAACTGCGGGTGGACTTGGCTGGAATATCGTTTCAGGCAGCTTATGGAGCCGTGCTGATTCTGGTGGCCAGCAACCTTTCCCTGCATTCGGTGGCGGTGATGGTCGCCGCCCGCCTGACCTATGGGGCTGTCATTTGGAACATGATTCCATTCATCCGGGCTGATGGCTATTGGGCTCTGTGCGATGTCCTGGGGTTTCAGGATTTGGATCGGGTTTGCAGGGAAACCGTCTCCCGACCAAAACTGATTTTCAAACTGATTCACAGACTTATGAATATTGTCTTTCTGGGATTTGTGGCGGTGGTTTTGCCCGTGATCTGGGCTGGGCGTCTGGGTGCTTTTTTGCCTGCCGGATGGGGCGCATGGTCGACGGTGATTGTGCCGGTGCTGGTGCTGTTGCTGTGGGGGGCGGTGGCCAGGCGTATTTTCAAACTCATCGGGGCATTTGTGAGGGAATCACGGTATCTTCACGTGAAATAATCTAGTCTTTTTGCCCTTTTATCTGCCGTTCAGCAGAAGGCAATCTCAAATCCATGGGCACACCTTGGGTTGAAAGGATCACAATACGGGGCTCATCATTAATGCGCAGCGGATGGGGTAAAATTCGCTGCTGCAGAAGCAGTTGAACCTGCTGTTCGGAAAGCCCGACGCCTTTGATTTCCGGTTCCAGAATATAGGAACAACCATCTTTCCAACCGGAGCAACCAAAAGCCCGTTTCCCTTTGATCACTTCTTTTTGGCACAAAGGACAGTCGCCCCATTTGGTAGAATCGATTCCCTTGCGACTACTGTTTTGGATCATCTTGGTGATGTAGTCACTGATCCCATTCATGAATTCTCCCGAATCCAGGTCGCTGCGCTCGATCTGCTTCAGCTTCTCTTCCCACTCGCCCGTCATTTCCGGAGATTTGAGCAGCGGGTCCTGGATGAGGGCAATCAGGCACCGTCCCATGTCCGTGCATCGCAGTTGTTTCTTTTCCCGACGGATATAGTTGCGACGAATCAGAGTTTCGATGATAGCCGCCCGTGTGGCTGGAGTACCAATGCCCCGTTCTTTGAGAGCCTCCCGCAAAGTATCGTCGTCTACCAGTTTGCCCGCAGCCTCCATGGCGCCCAAAAGAGAGTTTTCCGAAAAATGCTTGGGTGGCTTTGTTTTTCCTTCCCGTAGAAAAGGCTCGTGAGGCCCTTTCTCGCCCTGAACAAATTCCGGCAGAGATTGGTTGTCTTCATTGGCTTGTTTCTTCTTCTTTTTGGGAAAAAGAGAAGTCCAGCCAGGCTCCACAATCTGGGTGCCTTTGGCCTGGAATTTTACGCTGTTGCTGACCCCGTCCACCGTTGTGATGTTCTTCAGGCATAAAGGATAAAAAGCTGCCACAAACTGGATGGTGATGGCTTCATAAACCAACTGCTCATGGGCCCCCAAATTTCGCGGCCGGTGGCCAGTGGGAATGATGGCATGGTGATCGGTAACTTTTTTATCATCGATGATGCGCTTGTTGAAAGGCAATTTCTTCAGATCCAGCGGGGCGACCGGTTCCGGCCAGAAGGAATGGAGTTGCTCCATGATTTTGGGTATGCGCGGTTTCATATCCTTGCTGAGGTACCGTGAATCCGTACGAGGGTAAGTGACCAATTTTGCCTCATAAAGATTCTGAGTGGCGCTCAGGGTATCGGCCGCCGAGAGTCCGTGCTGTTTGTTGAGCTCCCGTTGCAGTGTGGTCAGATCAAAGAGCTGGGGCGGTTGTTCCTTCTTCTTCTTGGCCGCGATTTTGGTGATTTCAAATTCCTGGTTTTTAACTTTTTCCAGGAGAGTTTCGGCCCTTCTGGAGTTTTCGCTGCGTTTGCCGCTGTATTTGAATACAGCCTCCCGATAGGTGGTGCTAAGCTCCCAGAAGGGTTTGGCCTGGAATTGGTCGATGAGATCATCCCGCTCCACGATCATGGCCAGAACCGGGGTTTGAACCCGTCCAATGGTCCAAAGCACGCGGTCGCCTCCACCACCAATGCGGCCGTGTTTGACGGTGTAGTACCGTGTGGAGTTGAGGCCCACGATCCAATCTGATTCACTGCGGCAACGGGCAGCCGCGTAAAGCGGATCAAAGTCGTGGCCATCGCGCAAATCTTTAAAAGCCGTCAGGATAGCTTCAGGGGTGAGGGAGTTTAGCCAGAGGCGTCGGATGGGCTTTTCTTCGCAGCCGCTGAGGGTCAGGATGTAGCGAAAGATGAGTTCACCTTCTCGCCCCGCATCGGTGGCGCAGATGATTTCGTCCGCTTGCAGGCAAAGGGTTTTGATGGTTTCGAATTGCTCGGCCACACCACGGTTGGTGATGAGTTTGAGTTTGAATTCGTCGGGCACAAAGGGAAGCGTTTCCAGGGACCATCGTTTGAGAGCGGGGTTGTATTCACTGGGTTCTTGAAGGGTCACCAGATGGCCAAAGGCCCAGGTAACTGCGGCACCACGGCCTTCAATAAAGCCTTTTTTGGATGACGTGATTTTGAGAACTTTGGCTATGTCGCGGGCCACTGATGGCTTTTCTGCGATGATGACTTTCATGGGCCGAAGATCTCCGTGAGCTTTCTGCAATCTTGTGATGGGTTCAAGGGACGATGGTAGGCGATACACGCTCACAATACTAAATGTTTTTGTTGTGCCGTGGAGAATGTTGGTGGCCCAAACATAACGGCTTTGCGGACTGTTGGCGTGGTTAGTCCTCTAACACGGATTTCACACTATCTTTCAACTCCGCATTAGAAAACGGCTTTTGCAGAAAATGAATCTCTGGGTCCAGAAATCCTTCGTCACTGAGGGCATCTCGGGGATAGCCGGACGTGAAAAGGCAAGCCATCTGGGGGCGAGACTGAGCTAATTTCTGAGCTAATACCATCCCGTTCATTTCGGGCATCACCACGTCTGTAAGGAGCAGTTCGATGGGCTCGGGATGTTCCTCGGCCAGAGTGATGGCGACGCTGGGTCGGTCGGCAGGAAGAACTTTGTAGCCAAACTTTTCGAGCCGTAAAGTATTCAGGGCCAGTATTTCTCGTTCATCTTCGACCAGTAAAATGGTCCCCTGGTAGAGTGGGTGCGTGTCCGTGAGGAATTCGGTATCCGATTTCTCTTTGTTCTGGAAATCGTGGCATGGCAGAAAAATTTTGAATGTGCTTCCCTGGCCCAGTTTACTTTCAACTTCTATGTGCCCATGATTCTGGGTGATGATTCCAAAGACCATGGCCAGGCCCAGTCCCGTGCCACCAGATTCTGATTTCCGGGTGAAAAATGGTTCGAAAATATGGTTCTGGGTTTCTTCATCCATGCCGCTGCCATTGTCAGAAATGGCGATAGTGACATATGGTCCGGGTTTGAGGTTTCTGCGGAGGGAATCTTCACCGTCAGTAATTTCGGTGATCCCGGTGGTGACGTTGATTTCGCCTGCTCCGTCAATGGCGTCCCGCGCGTTGATGAGCAAATTAGTCAGGACCTGGTCCACTTG
The DNA here is from genome assembly GCA_016744705.1 of Candidatus Krumholzibacteriia bacterium. Classification (GTDB taxonomy): domain Bacteria; phylum Krumholzibacteriota; class Krumholzibacteriia; order LZORAL124-64-63; family LZORAL124-64-63; genus LZORAL124-64-63. The sequence continues at coordinate 77,365 of JADGDU010000002.1, read as the reverse complement.
GCTGGGGTCGATTTTTACAGCACAGGGTTGCGGTCCAGGACGGTAATTCAGCTCAATGTTTTCTCCGATCAGACGCTTGAGCATATCCAGAGCTGATTCTAGGGTGGTGTTGAGATCCAGAGATTCGGGGCTGGCCGTTTGCCGGCGAGCAAATCCAAGCAATTGCTTAGTCAAAGTTGCCGAACGTTGGGCCGCTCTTTCGATTTTGAGTATTTCAAGGCGGGCGGGATGGTCTTGATCCAAGATTTCCAGAGAAAGATCAGCACAACCCAGGATAATGCTCAACATGTTGTTAAAATCGTGAGCGACACCTCCGGCCAACCGGCCAATGGATTCCATTCTTTGAGCCAATTCCAGTTGTTTCCGTAAAATGACTTCGCCTTCTTCGGCGGCCTTTCTTTGGGAAAGGTCAATAATGTTACCGATGTAGCCTTGGATATCACCTTCGTTATTGCGGTATCCTTCGGCTGTTCCCTGGACCCAGTAGACTTTACCTTGCTTACTGATGAAACGATAATCCAGGCACCAGGTTTGTTCTGACTCAACGGATTTTATCCAGCTCGATTCAACTCTGGCACGATCATCCGGGTGAAGAGCGTTGGTCCAACCTATACCTAGAGCCTCGGCAAATGTCATATCCAGAATGGTTAATAAGCGGGGATTGGCATAAACACATTGACCATTTTCGTCAGTAAGGTAAATGCCAGTAGGGGAAGCATCAGTCAATATCCGAAACTTTTCTTCACTCTCAAGGAGCGCTTTTTCATATTGCCTTTGTTTGGTGACATTTGAGCTGATGACCATCATGTGGGTTATCTGGCCATTGTCATCACATTCGGCGTAAACCGAAACCAAAACATCGACGACTTCCTCGGTCTTGGTGACAAATTGAAGCGGAGCGTTTTGTAGGTAGCCGTCACGGGAGATCGCCGGCATGAAAATTTCGTCGGCTTCCTTACGCGACTCCTTGGTCAGGAAATCAGTCGAGCGTTTACCCAGGATTTCTTCACGTTGGTACCCCAGGGTATCCAGCCAGGTCTCACTGGCCGTGACGAGCCTTCCATCCCGATCAACGGAATGAAACATAATTGGCATCTTACGGGATAAAGAACTAAACCCCTGGACCATTTGTTCAATGCTTTTAGCCAAAAGCTGTTTTTCTGTAACGTCAGAAATGGTGCAAACCATTCCTGAATACTGTCCATCAGTAATGAGGGGTTTTAACAAGCCGGATTGAATGGTCTCACGGCCCGCGAGGGTTACTACGTAAGCTTGATATTTCACAGGGTGGAGTGTGGATTTGGCTTTTTGATAATGAGTAAGGAAATGCTGGGTTGTCTCTGGGGGAAAATCGTCTATGACACAGAGACCCAGGACCTGATCAGCTGGCACACCTGCAATAATTTCCATTTGAGTGTTAAAAAATACCATACGGTCATCAGCGTCTGTGATCCAAATGCCATCGCTGACAGTATTCAGGGCAACTTCAAGAAAATCTGGAGGGCTGCTATTCAAGTCCATAGGGCATGGATTCCTTTACTTGGATCGCCAATTGGAATAACAAGAGTCATGCGCATTTGATTAAACACCATGTTTTGCTGGTTGTCTTCCCATTTGAGCCTACAACGATGTATTGAGAGATGACCTTTTGTTTCTACCTTCCTTTGAATAGCAATATCCAGGATGAAGAAAGGATATTTTACGTCAAACAGTCGCTCTGTTATTTGGGCTTGGTTTTCCCGAAAACCCTACTGAAACAATAGTGTTGGTTCTGGGTTAAGTATATAGTTTTACATTAGTTAGGTGACTTGCGTTGTAAGGGGTACTCAACGTTTTTTGAAAAGCGGACAAGTTTGTCTGGTTTTTATTTGGAAAACTGGACAAACATGTACATATTCCCTCTGCAACATGAGGGGGTTCCGGGTCAGGTGACCCACAATTTGTACCAGTTTCCGCCCGGGAAATACCATCCACAGGGCGTGTGAACAAGGAGAACGACATGAGCATGTTCTGTTTTCAATGTCAGGAAGCGGCTAAGGGCACTGGCTGCACCGTGGCCGGAGTGTGTGGGAAAAAAGAAGACATCGCTGCATATCACGATGTCCTGGTCCACACCTTGAAGGGGTTGGCTCTGGTGGCCGAAGAAGCCAACGCCCAGGGCAAGAACGACGACTCCATCGGCACCTTTATCTGCCAGGGTCTGTTTGCCACTATCACTAATGCCAACTTCGATGTCGATCGCCTGGGCCTTTTGATCCAGGAATCCATCAGCAAGCGGGACGCACTGAAAGAGGTCGTTGGTTTCACCAGTGAATTGGATTGCGTCAATTGGGCTGGCACCAATGCCGAAGTCCCTCTGAAAGCCCTGGAAATTGGGGTCATGTCTCAGCCCAACGAAGACGTGCGCTCCCTGCGGGAACTTTTGGTTTACGGATTGAAGGGTATGGCTGCTTACGCGGATCACGCAGCTTTGCTGGGCTTCAAGAATGCTGAAATCTTTGATTTCATGGAGGCAGCCCTGGCTTCCACTACTAAGGATTTGACCGTAGATGAAATGATCGGTCAGGTAATGAAATGTGGCGAAGTGGCCGTCACCGCCATGGCCCTGCTGGATGAAGCCAATACCACCAGCTATGGCCATCCCGAACTGACCACTGTTAACCTGGGTGTCCGCAATAACCCCGGCATTCTGATTTCCGGTCACGATCTGAAAGACATGGAAGAGCTGTTGAAGCAGACCGAAGGCACGGGCGTGGATGTATACACTCACAGTGAAATGCTGCCAGCCCACTACTACCCAGCCTTCAAAAAGTTTGACCACTTTGTTGGCAACTATGGCAACGCCTGGTGGGAGCAGGACAAAGAGTTCACCACCTTCAACGGCCCTATCCTGATGACCACCAACTGCATCACTCCAGTGAAGGCAGAATACAAAGATCGCATCTATACCACGGGTATGGCAGGCTGGCCCGAGGTCAAGCATGTGGCCGACCGCCCAGAAGGTGGCAGCAAAGATTTCTCGGCTCTCATCGAGCAGGCCAAAACCTGTGCCGCTCCTGTGGAAATTGAGACTGGTGAAATCGTCGGCGGGTTTGCCCATGCTCAGGTTATGGCCCTGGCTGATAAAGTTGTCGATGCGGTTAAGACTGGCGCCATCAAACGCTTTGTCGTTATGGCTGGCTGTGACGGCCGCAGCAAGGATCGCCAGTATTACACTGACGTGGCCAATGAATTGCCCGAAGATACCGTGATCATGACCGCCGGTTGTGCCAAGTACCGCTACAATAAGCTGGAGCTGGGCGACATTGGTGGCATTCCTCGCATCCTGGATGCCGGACAGTGCAACGACTCCTACTCTCTGGCCTACATCGCGTTGCAGTTGAAGGAAGTCTTTGGGCTGGAAGATATCAACGACCTGCCCATTTCCTACGACATCGCCTGGTACGAGCAGAAGGCTATTGTTGTGCTGTTGGCTCTGTTGCATCTGGGCGTGAAGTCCATCCGCCTCGGGCCCACCCTGCCTGCATTCCTTTCGCCCAACGTGGCCAAGGTTCTGGTGGAAAATTTCAACATCATGCCCATTGGTGATGTGAAAGAGGACGTGGCTGCCATTATGGCCGGGAAGTAATGCCTGTTTGAATGCCTGAAATTGGCAAATCAAAGGCGGGAAGTCTGCGGACTTTCCGCCTTTTTGGTGTCCGGTTTTTATCACAAACAGGTAACGAAAAAAACATTATTTCATTTCATGATCTTTCTTTACTTTAATTGAAACTTCGCTCATTTAAGGGCGTAATTATGATCTCATTGCTATCCCGCCAGCATGAGAGGTCATAAGTCGTAAGGCTACTATTAGCCGGTACAGCACACTATCCTTCTAGGTGGAGTCTCATGGTTGCCAACAAAGGCAGACTGGTTTTAGCACTGGTCTTTTTGTTTATCTATATCCCATTCATCACCAACCACGGGTTCCGCTCGGTTGAAGACAAAAACGTGGATCTGCCATCGTTTTATTACGCCACCGATATTACGTTTAACCAGCACAGCTCTCCTTACCAGAGTGGGGCATGGCAGCCAGTTCAAAATCAATTGCAACAGAAGGTTTTTCCGTACCTGTATCCACCATCAAGCCTGTTGCTTCTGGCTCCGTATGCGTGGTTCTCGTATTCTGGTCTGAAGATCGTGGTTCTGGTGGTTAACCATCTCTGTATTTTGATGGTCATGTACCTGCTCCTCTTTAGGGTTTTTGCTTTGTCGTTGCCCCCCGTCACCAGCGGGGAGACGGATGAAGGAATTGTGGGCTGGTTACTATTGCCTATGCTGATTCTTTACACCCTGCAGTATCATCCGTTGGCTGTCACTCTCGGTCATGGCCAGATCAACTTGGTGGTTTTGGTGGCGCTCTGCCTGTTCTGGTTGACCTTGCGGGCCCGGGCACATCCGGCCCTGGTGGGGCTCCCTTTGGCCGCCGCCATTCTTCTGAAGACATACCCTATTCTGTTTTTACCTCTGCTGTTGATTCGTCGCAAATTTCGTGTGGCCGCTTTCACCGGAGTATATGTGGGAATTTTGGTAGCCATCAGCACTATCATTCTTCCAGAAAAGGCATGGAGCGATTGGATCAATTTAATCATGCCCACCGGTGGCTATGCCCAATCACCGGGCAATGTTTTTTCTCCGGCCATACCTTGGAATCAAAGTCTCAACGGTTTCGCAGCTCGTGCGTTTTTGCACCCGGCTTATGCTATGAACCTAAATCCAGGACTGGCTCGGATTCTGCCCTATCTGGCTTCAATACTGATAATTGCCGTTCTGGCTTACTTGGGATTTAAGCTGACTAAGCAAAAGGAAACTCGTTATTTGAATGATGAATTTGTGCTGGTTTTGCTTTCCATCTTCCTCATGGCGCCCCTGTCCTGGGAACATCACCTGGTCTTTGTTCTGCCTGCGGCCTTATTGGCTCTGATCCAGCTCACCACAGGAAAAACATCCTTAAGAACCCTGATTTTTGTGGGGCTGGCAGTGGGATTGATGGCATGGCCGCTGCCGTTCCTGTTCCAAATATCCGATCATGGGCCACTGGGGCTTCTGGTTTCATTGAAATTTTTTGCTGTGGCTACTCTGTGGGTATATTTCGCCGGAAGGCTTTTCAAATTGCTGAGGGATCAGGAGAAGCTCGTCAGTTGATTTTCAGCTAATTTTATCTATTTTCATTAATATGAGGGTTTTACGATTCAAGATCGAAAGAGTATAATAATACAGTCAATGGTGAAAATTTTGATTCAGGGGTGGGTTCGTGGCCAGCAAGGGCGGGAAAAAACCAAAATCACCAAAGAAGGTGAGTTCATCTCGGCGGGGAAAGCACCGCTCCATTCGGCACGAGGCCATTGAAGAGTACCCTGAAGCCCGACCCGTTTCCCGACACCCCGAGGAACCGCCAAAAATCCATCTGCGCATGATTTCCGCTGAGGAAGCCTTGGGGCGATTGGCGTCCCAATTGCCCGCCTTCTCCAAGCAGGGGATCAAAGAAGTTCTGGTGGTGCATGGCAAGGGGCAAAATTCCATCAGAGGAATTTCTGTATTGGGACCCTTGGTGCGCCAGTGGTGTGATGACAATCCGGGCCTGGTTAGAAGTTGGCAGGAAGCTCCCGGTTATTGGGGTGGATCCGGTGCTATTGTTGTGAAATTGAACTGAACTTTTTGGGAGTTTTGATGGCTATCGATAAAATAGAAGATCCCTTAAAAAAAGTATGGCCGGCTCCAGGTTTCCTGATTGGCCGCACGGCCTTGGTTACAGGCGGAGCCCGGCGCATGGGCCGGCTCATGGCCAGGGCCTTGGCAGAACAGGGTGCAGACATTGTCTTGCATTATCGGGACTCGGAATTTGAAGCCAGCGCTACCAAAAATGAGTTGGAAAAACGCGGTGCCAAGGTGGTTCAATTGCAAGCAGACCTTGAAGACGCTTTCATGGCCCAGGACCTGCTTTACCGGGCTGCCGATGTCCTGGAACAACCCGTAGATATCCTCATCAACAATGCGGCTATGTTTGGACCGGGAACAGTGCAGGAAACAGATGACGAACTTTGGAATGATTACCAGAATGTGAATGTGCGGGCGCCGTATCTTTTGGCCCGGGCCATGGCTGATATTTTGCCGGATGACCGGGGCGGAGATGTGATCAATTTGAATGATTTCAGGGCCCTGCGCCCGGGGGCAGACAATTTTGCCTACACCATGAGCAAATGGAGCTTGCATGGCCTGACGCAAAATCTGGCTGTGGCTCTGGCACCAAAAATCCGAGTCAATGAACTGGCGCTCGGAGCAGTCTTGCCGCCAAATCCCTCAGGGGGCGAGTATGATCACACGACCAAGGAAGAGATTCCCCTGGGGCGTTTCGTAACTCCATATGAGGTGTGTGCGGCCATGCTGTTTCTTCTGTCCAACAAAGCCATGACCGGTGAGTCTCTGAGCCTGGATGGCGGTCAAAATCTCACGGGATGAAAGAGCTCGGGGGCAGGATTCCCTGCCCCCGGTGCATTCGCAATTCAACTCTCCAGCCAGTGATATTACCGATAGTCTTCCGCTTCTGGATAAAGGGCATCCCACCAGCCAGACCTATCTTTCAAATGCCTGGCAAAAAAGGCCAGAATTGTATCGTTCCAAACAATCCGCTGCTCATGATTGACGATGTGATGATCCTGGCCCACGATCTGCACATACTCCACTTCTTTTCCTAAAATCTTCATGGCCGTGAAGAGTTGGTCACTTTCTCCGATGGGCACATTGATATCAGAGTCTCCATGCACCAACAGCAAGGGGGTGGTGATTTTGTCCGCATGGAAAAGGGAACTCTGTTCCACGTACAGTTCACGATCTTTCCAGGGATAGCTGTTGGCCAGAGCGCGGGTCCCATAAGCGTATCCCCACAGGCCTTCGCCCCAATAACTGGAGATGCTGGAGATGCCCGCATGGCTGATGGCGGCCGCAAAAACATCCGTCTGGGTGATGATATATTCGGTCAGAAATCCACCATAGGAGGCCCCCATGCAGCCCACACGATCAGCCATGGCAAATTCGTGGGCAGCGAGGAAAGCCTTGGTGCCGTCTATGACTTCTCCAGCCGTAATGATACCCCAGTCATTCACATGGCGGGCGGCCATGGCCTGTCCATAACCCGTAGCGCCACTAGGGTTTGGCACATAAACGACGTATCCCTGGCCGGCCCATACATTTTTTGGATATCGTCCGCCAAAGTCCCGGGTGATAGGGCTGGTTCCTCCGTAATAATACACGATCAGGGGGTACTTTTTAGCCGGGTCAAAATCGGCGGGGTAATAAACCATGCCGTCCAGCTTTTCACCGTTGGGAAGGTCTGCCACCCAGTTCTCCACGGTTCCGAAAACAATACCCTGGCCTTGGTACTGGGTCGCACCGGGGTTGAATGTTTTTTTAACGGAATTCTTCTTCAGGTCAATGACCTGCACTGTGTTCGGGTGCGTGGCGCTGGTGCCTCGAGCCACTGCGAGTTTTCCCTCTTGGGGCAAGGCGATTTGGTCGGTGCTTTCCACACCCGTGTCCACTTTTTCCCAGCGGCTCTTTTTAGGGTCGTACCGATAGATATTGTTGTACTGGGTATCGGTGCAACGGGCGTAGATCATACCGTCGCCAGCGGACCACTGGGCCCAGCCCACATCCGGCACAAAATTGATACTGATGGGACGGGGTTTGAGGTCGACCAAATCCATGAGGTAAACTTGTCCGCCATAGTCGTTGGCCTGCACGCCATCGGGTAAGTTGCGTCCCAAACCTTCGAAGGCGGAGGGGGATCCCGTCAGGCAGAGGGTTTTTCCGTCGGGGCTGAAGAATGCGCCACCAATCCAGGGGTCATTGAGGAGCTCTTTCGCCGTTAGGGTTTCCAGGTCCAGCAACCATAGTTTGGTGATGCGGAACGGCCGGTTGGTCCAATCGTTTTCGCCAGTGAAAAAGATGATGCTCTTGCTGTCGGGAGAAATCTCCCAGCTGTCGGGGTTGAGTGGTCCAGCGGTCAGTTGTCGCTGGTGGCCACTGGCGGGAAATGCCTGCATCAGGTGGGAGCGACCTCGCCACCAACTCTGTCGGTCAGCGGGGTGGGCGACGTGTTTGACTTTGCGTTTGTCTGCCTCGGGAGAACGGTGGATTTCGTAAACAATTGAGGCCCCATCGGGAGCCCATTGCCAATGACCCAAGTCCGCCACGTGCTCCAGGACCGCCCGGGTTTCGCCGCTTTCCAGATTGAAAAGCCAGACTGTGGAATGATCATCATGGCTGGTTTCCCAGGTCAGGGCGGTTTCTTTTCCTGTGCCAGGATACCAACTCACATTGGATGGCGATCCCATTCCGCGCAAATATTGTTCAATTTTCAAATCTTCGGTGCGGCGAATTTCCAGCCAGTTCTCTTTGGTTTTTCCGTCGCGAAATTCACTCAGTTTCAAGACGGTGTAACGACCGTCTGGGGAGATGGCAATACGCCCCACCCGGGGAGCTTCCAGAACTGTTTGGATGGTTACTGCGTGGGAGGGGTCAGTGCTGGATTCCAGCAACGCGTCCTCAGCAGCTTCCAGATGCAATTGAAATTCAGGGGTTTCTTCGCTGGCAGAATCCAACAAAACCCGTAAGACGATCCGGTGTTTGCCCATGGGCAAAGTCAATTTGGCCGTGCGCAGGCCATCGTCGTCTTTTTCCTCAAGGGAAAGAGTTTCCTGGGCAAGGTGAACCACCACAGGAAGATCACATTTCAAGCCGAGGGTGGCTTTTTGCCAACGGTCGCTCTCCACGTAGAAAACCAGATATTGGACCAAGGCACCGGAATCTGGTTTGCGCAGTGGGAAGCCTTTGTCGTTGATGGTCAAATTCTGCCAATTGTCTTCGCCTGCCATGGGCCAGTCAGCACCTGGAAGAAGAGGCAATGTCTTAAAAAGTTTGTCCAGGTCGGTGCCGGCCATGGCGTCATCATGAAAAACGGGGAGTTGCAGCGGCTGTGGCTTGGTCGTCAAAACATTTTCCACAGGCAGAGTTTCTGCCCAGGAAGCGGCTGCACAGAGCAGGATGAGTGAGACCAGCAAAAAGGGAAACCGTTTCAGGGTCGTGGCAGAGGCTTGCAATTGGCTTGGCATGGCAACTCCAGAGTTGGGATGTGGTCAGACAAAATCATCGGTTTACAATAAGACAGATGAGCCACAAAGGAAACCTTGTGATCAATCGTTGCATTTCATAGCCATAGAGGGCATTCTTTCTGAACTATGGATTTATCCCGCAAAACAAAGCGGGCGTGGCTTTTCCTGCTGCGCCTCCAAAGAGAAATGGCATACGACGATGCCATGGGCATGGCTGCGCAAATTGCCTTTTACGCCATGCTGGGTTTGTTCCCATTCATGATTTTCCTGCTGAGCTTTATCAGCACGTTTCCCCTCGGGGAAAAGTTGCAACCTCTTTTGCTGACCGCCCTGGAAGATCAGATGCCGGTGGAGGCCGCTCATTACGTGACCAACATCGTCATGGAGCTGATCCCCCAAAGCAACCAGGGGTTGTTGAGTTTTGGTTTGCTGGCCGGTCTTTGGGGAGCCTCCATGGCCATTGGTGCCTTAATCACCACCATCAACCGGGCTTACAACATCCGGCCTCGCCGAAATATCGTAGTGCAGAAAATTCTGGCCATTGGTCTGACCCTGGGATTGAGCGGCGTATGGCTTTTGGCCATGACCATCATTCTTGTGGGCCCCCAGGCCACTCAAATGGTGTTCGAGTGGGTGGGGATTGCCAGTGAAACCAATACCTTCTGGACGAGCCTGCGTCTGCCCATGGCCTTCCTGCTGAATTTGGTCGCTCTTTCGGTGCTGTACTATGTGGCCCCCGAGGCCAAACAGAGATTTCGCTGGATATTGCCCGGAGCTTTCACTTCCACCTTGCTGTGGTTGCTGGCCTCCTCGGCCTTTAGGGTCTTTCTGCGCAATTTTGGACATTACAATAAAACCTACGGTTCCCTGGCCACCGTGGTAATCTTGATGATGTGGCTCTGGATTTCCGGCCTGCTTTTTCTGCTGGGAGCCGAAATCAATGCCCTGATGAAACGAATGGAAGAAGATGACCCCCCAGAGCGGGTGCGCCTTCTTCGGTGACCATTTGAAAATAAAAATGATGGGGAGACAATAAGATGATGAAAGCAACTTGGACTGGTGGCAGAAGATTTGTCTACACATCGGGAACCGGCCACGCTGTTGTGACCGACGCCCCCACTGCTGCAGGCGGTACTGATACTGCTCCTACCCCTATGGAACTGCTTATCTTAGGTCTTATTGGCTGCACTGGTGTGGATGTGACCAGTATTTTGACAAAAATGAAGGAACCCCTTGAAGCACTGACTGTTACGGCCGAAACCAAACGATCCGAAACTCATCCCAAAATTTTTACCGAAATCCATCTTACATATCATGTCAGGGGCCCTGTGAATGTTAAGAAATTAGAACGAGCCATCAAGTTGAGTGAACAAACTTACTGTTCTGCTTCCGCCATGTTGGGAAAAGCAGCCAAAATTACAAACGAATATTTGATCGAATAAGCAATAATTTCAGTGGGTTCTATTGAATTATTAACAATACTATGGTACACTGATATTTAATGGCCCGAATTGTATTCCAGAATATGATCTGGAATTCAGTTGAGTGGCAGGTCGCCCCTGCTAAACGCTCAACTCGCCCTTCTCACCATCATTGGGAGATTCTTCATGCGTATCTCATACGCCCTTACATTCTGCCTTCTGGTACTTGCCATGGGGCTCACCGCTCCCGATACCGCAACTGCTGCTAAAATACATCCCGACCTGGCTGCGGCTATGGCGGATAAAGCCACGGATCTCATTCCTGTGCTTATGGTTTATGATAATCCCCCTGAATTGGGTGATTTGGTCTTGGAACTGGACCGCCTCTCTCCTGATAAACGCAGAAAAAGCGTCATTGAGGCCTTGAAGAAGAAAAACCGGAAGAGCCAGAGAAACGCCTTTTTCATCTTGGATGATCCTGAGCAACAGCCAGAAATCTCCAATGTGACCCAGCTTTATATGGCTGGAGCTATCATGTTCAATGCCTCTTCCTCTGTGGTGGAAGCCCTGGGTAGCTTGACAGATTCGGCCACCCTGTATCTGGATATGAGCTACGACCTGACCACAGCCACCTCTCGTGGCCGCATCGGTGAGCCCAGTCCTGCCGAAAAAGGAATCCTCGCGGTCAATGCGTGGAGTGTTGATTACATCAATGCACCTCAAGTGTGGAATGATTTGGGATTCACGGGCGATGGGGTTGTCGTGGGACACATCGATTCGGGTATTGACCTGGATCACCCTGATTTGGCCCACCAGTTGTGGATCAATGTGGACGAAATCCCCAACAACGGCCTTGATGATGATAACAACGGTTTCATTGATGATGTCAATGGCTGGGATTTTGGCGACAACGACAACAATCCCAACGATGATGGTGCCAGCCCCGGACACGGCACCCATACCGCTGGAACCGTGGCCGGTGATGGAACCGGTGGCACTCAAACAGGTGTGGCTCCTGGCGCAAAGCTCATGGCTTGCAAGGCCTTTGCTGCTGATGGTTCAGGAACCTTGGGTATGATCTGGGCTGCGGAACAGTACTGTGTTGAAAACGGTGCCCGCATCATGACCATGTCTCTGGGTGTGCCCGGAGAGCTTCCCGCCACTTACATGCGCAACGACCGGGTCAATTTCAATAATATCCGCGATGCCGGAGTGTTGATGTTCAACTCTGCCGGTAACGACCATTACAATTATAATCCGCCTATTGAGTGTGGCCTGACAGCTCGTGTTCCAGCCCCCTGGAACGCTTTGGCTACCACTCCCGGAAACCTCAGTGGCGTGGTCACTGTTGGTGGAACCGGTTACCAGAATGATGCCATGTACGGCTCTTCTTCCCGCGGCCCCGTAAAATGGGACGATGTGGATCCTTTCAACGATTGGGCATTCGCTCCTGGTGTGGGGCTGCTCAAACCTGATATTTCGGCCCCTGGTACCAGCGTCAACTCCACCACTGTTGGTGGCGGTTACAGTGGCAATTCCTGGAGTGGAACCTCCATGGCTTGTCCTCATGCTGCTGGTGTGGCTGCTCTCATGCTGGAAAAAAACCCCAGCCTTTCTCCTGCCGGTATCGATTCCCTCATGGAATTGAATTCCATCGATTTGGGATCAAACGGCAAGGACAACAGCTACGGATCAGGCCGGATCGACGCCTATGATATCGTCATGGCTACGCCCACGAACCTTTCCGCTGATATTGTCCAGTCTGCACTGTTGCCAGATCCTTCCGGAGACACCGTGCTGGATCCGGGTGTCGTCAATGACTTGGTTATTGAGTTGAAGAATGTCAGCCCGGTTGTAGACGCCCTGGGTGTGACCGCAACTCTGAGCGTTGTCTCCAACCCTCACGTGACTATGCTCGATGGCAGTGCAAACTTTCCCGATATTCCCATGAATGGCGGCACAGTCACTAACATGGCCGATGCCTTCACTCTCGATATCTCCTCCAGTGCTCCTCAAGGCTATCCCTTCACTCTGCTGTTGAATGTCAGCAGCGGCTCATACTTCGAGCGTACGTTTGAGATCCAATGGTATGTGGGACTGCCCGATTGGCGCACCCACAACATCGGCGATGTTTACCTGACGGTGACAGACCAGGGTATCATCGGTGTGATGGATCAGAACGGTAACGAAGGCGATGGCATGGGTTACCTTGATGGTGGCAGCAGCCTCTTCCTGGGCTCTTTCTGGGCGGGAACCAGTGCCACTTATATCTGTAACCGCGACTTCGGCGGCGACGGATCTGATAACTATGAGTGGGAAGTATCCCTGGACCCCAACGGCCGTATGGCAGACCTGGGTACTGCTGGCAGCGACCAGACATTCAAAGCCATCTTTACGGATTCAGGTCATGCCGCTCCCAAGCCTCTGGTTGTTGAACAAACCAGTTATGCTTTCAGCGGTATTGATGAAAATGAATTTGTTATCCTGGAATACAAAATGATCAACGACGGGGCCAGCGCCCTGAGCACCTTGTACAACGGCGTTTTCTGTGACTTCGATATTAGTGACTCCGGTGCGAACCGTGGCGCAACCGATGATTCTCGGAATCTGACCTACATGTACACAGTGGGCGGGCCGTACTACGGTATCGCACTTATTGGTGAAGCCAATTCGGCTCAGAACCTCTCCCTGATCAGCAACCCTGATTACGTGTACCCCAACAGTGCCATCGATGACGGAATCAAAATTCGTCATCTGCGCGGCCTGATCACTTTGCCTGAGGCCGCCACGGACGATGATTGGTCTGCTGTCACTAGCAGCGTGGTCAGCCTTGATGGCAACGGTGGAACCGCCACCAAGACTTACGCCCTGGTATACGGATCCACATTGGAAGAATTACAGGAAAATGTGGACGCAGCAAATGCCGCGCTCAATCCTGTGACACCGGTTTCCAATGATACTCCGGTCAAGCTGTTCGAGCTGGCCCAGAATCATCCGAACCCCTTCAACCCTGTGACGAACATCAAGTTCTCCGTGGCCCTAGATGGCCATGTGGACTTGGCTGTTTATGACCTGAGCGGTCGCAAGATTCGCACTTTGGTCAGTGAGACACGGGTGGCAGGCCAACACACTGTGACCTGGGACGGTACCGATGCCGCTGGTAACAGTGTTCCTTCCGGAATGTACTTTTATAAGTATGTTGCCGGTGGTGAATCCACAGCCAAGAAGATGACTTTGGTTAAATAGCTCGTCTCAAAGAGTGAGATAAAAACAAACGACCCGGTAGATCCTGCTTCGTGCGGAATTACCGGGTCGTTTCTATTTGAATTTTTCTCTTGGTGAGGTGTGAGGGTTTTGTGATGGTTTGGTTGTATACTTAATGGGTAGAAATTGTATTCAAACGAAAGAGGTCTAAGGTGCGAAATAGATTTTTGTTGGTCATGGGGATGATGGTGAGCGGAGCCTTGGCTTTTGGTCACGGAATTGAAATGGCACCCGCCCATCCAGATTTGGTCCGGGAGCTGGGTCGTGAAAAAGTGGCCCAGATGCATTCGGCCTTTGCGCCTCGCCGTATGGCTTCTGATATGCAGATCGATTTCCAGGCAAAAAGCGGCAGAGTGACAGGCATCGGTACCAGTTTGGTGATTTTATGGGACTTTGTGGACCATGCCGCGGACCAGGTGAACCACCCATCTTCAGATTATGATGAGATGATGTTCTCGGTGGATACTTTCCCTACTGGAAGTATGAATGATTATTACCGGGAAGTCAGTCATGGGGCCTTTGAAGTCAGTGGGCTCATCTCCGGCTGGACCACGGCCAATAATACGTATTCTTCTTATGCCAATCCCGATGGCACCCAAGATGCCAACACCTGCCGGGGGATGATTGAAGATGCCATTGCCCAACTGGATGCGGTGGTGGATTTCTCTCAGTTTGATAATGATGGTCCCGACGGAGTGCCCAACAGCGGTGATGATGATGGAGATGTGGATTCCATCTTCTTTGTGCACGCCGGCCCTGGGCAGGAACAAAGTGGCGATACCAATGACATCTGGAGCCACGCCTGGTCTTTCTGGAATGGCTTGTCCACCAACGATGGTGTGCAGATCAACCGTTACTCTGTAGAGCCCGAAATGATGGTGGATGGCAGCCTGATGACCATGGGTGTTTTTGCCCACGAATACGGTCATGTGCTGGGCTTACCCGATTTGTATGACACTGATTATAGCAGCGGTGGAATCGGCGAGTGGGGTCTGATGTCCGGTGGCAGTTGGACGGCTCGCGAAGGTGACGCGGCTGGCAGTTGTCCCACACACATGACGGCCTGGAGCAAGATGAAGCTGGGTTGGGTCACTCCCCAATTGGTGGAAAGTGACAGCCCGGGAGTCATGATCGCTCCTGCTGAAAATGGCCCCGTGGCGTACCGCCTTTTCCGAGCCGGTGAAGCTGGTGGAAACGAATATTTTCTGGTAGAAAACCGTCGGCCCATAGGGTTTGATGAAGGTCTGCTGCGCCGTCAAATCGCCTACGGTCTGGCCCGCCCCGAAGGTTTGCTTATCTACCATGTGGACGACAGCCAGAACAGCAACTCCAACGACGCCCACCGCATGGTGGATGTGGTGGACGCCAGCCCCTGGTTCAATGCCGACGGTAGCTGGCATGAAAATCTGGACGGCGTGCGCGACTCCAGCCGCTGGCAATATCTGGACAGTTTCAACCGTGGTGATAATGGTGATGTTTGGCCCGGATTCTCGGCATTCAGTGCTGATAGCACTGATTGGATCGGACCCCGCGACCGCAACTCCTTCAGTGATACATCCGTCCCCCCGGCCTGGGATTATGAATGCAACAACACCGGTGTGGTCGTGGGCAACATCGTGGATGACGGCCTGAATGTGACAGTGGATTTCACCATCACACCGCAAACTCCCCAAGCTGGCGACGTGGTTCGGGGCAGCCGCACCTGGGATTTCGAAACCGGTACCGGCGACTTCAAATTTTGTAACAGCTTTGCTCATTTTGACCAGGGACAATCAGGCGGTTGCACTGGAGACGGTGGATTGTGGTTTGGCACTGACCAATGGGATTGCCCGGGATATGGCAACAACTGGGGCGATGTGGCCTGGGTAACGGTAGCCGTCGGCAGTGCTGACAGCCCTATGGTGAATTTGCGCCATAAGTATGATCTGGAAGCAAACTATGATTACGCCTACCTGGAAGCTCGACCAGCTGGCGACTTCAGTTACGGTTGGATCGAGATGGCCTCATTCAACGGAACCAGCGGTTGCACTAACAGCGAGTTCCCCATTCCCCAATCGGTCCTCAATGATGCCGATATCGACGGCATCGCTACCATCGATGTGCGTTTGAGGCTGTCCAGTGATGGAGCCTATTCCGCTGAGGATGGCGAATTCTGTGGTATCGGTTGGTGGATTGACGAAGTGAGTATCAGCGAGTTGGCCGCCACTGCTGTCGGCGAGTTGCCCATATTGGGTGACGTCGCCCACTTGGGTTCACCCAACCCTAACCCTTTCAACCCGGCCACCATGTTGAAGTATCATGTGCCAACGGGGGCGCGCCAGGTTCATCTGGCAGTATTTGACCAGCGCGGACGCCAGGTCAGGGATCTGGTGGCTGAAACCAGCAATGGTTGGCATGAGGTGCGCTGGGATGGCCGGACAGACCTTGGCGGACGAGTGGCCAGTGGTTTGTATTTCGCCAGGCTGACAGTTGATGGTCAGTCGACAGTGCAGAAAATGGCCTTGGTCAAATAAGAGTCATTAAGCAAAAATATAGCCGGCCTCTGAATCATTCAGAGGCCGGCTTTTTCAAAAATAGACCTTTTATTAAAGTGCTCCGCCGGCAGCTTTTTTCTCATACATTTTTACAGCTTTGTTCATTTTCTTCAGCAGAGGAACATTGCCGTTGGCCACCAGAATGATTTTTTCGCTGGAAATAGTCAATGTGGCAGAATCGGCTCCAAAGGCCATTGTGGGTTGAAATCTGTCCCACATGTTCTTGACTGTTTTCAGTTGGCCCCGGATGGTGGAGTCGGTGGTTCCTGGCAAGTCGAGGGAAGCATCGCCATCAAGCAGACCATTCAGAGTCCGGTCGAACAGGGTATAGGTTTCCTGCAAGTTCAGCTTGTTGTTGTCGGTGTCGTGACCGTAGGCGATGAGGAAGAATTCCTTGCTCATTTTCTGGGTCAACATGCGTTGCTTGCCGCTGAGATTGATGGTGACTGCCAGGCCGGGGGCGGCGCTCATGCCCGCTTTGCTGGCATCTTTTTCGTACAGTTTGACACATTTGTTCATCTGTTTCAAAAGGGGCAAGTTCTGTTGGGCTACGGTTGTAACCTGCTCTTGGCTGGCACTTCCCTGATCGATGATCGATTGCACCACCGGTTTAAATTCGCTCCAGATGGCATCCACTTTATCCAGTTGGCGCAAAATCCGGGAGTTGTTTGTGGGAACCAGCCGGAGCTCAGCACTGCCGTTGCGCAGTCCCTTAAGAGTTTTGTCAAAAAGACCGGCGGTGGCTTCAAGGTTTTTCAGATTGGCATCAGTTTGGTGGCCCATGGCAATGAGAACGATCTCTTTACTCATTTTCTGGGTGAGCATGCGCTGTTTGCCTGACAGGTTCAGCACGACGCCATATTCAGCAGCACTGGGGTCGGCCAGTGCGGGAGCCACGTCAAAGAAAACAAACAGTGAGACGAGCACCAGGACGGGGGCGATTAGGAATTTCCGGGCGACGAAGGTATTGGTGTGCATGATTTCTCCCCTGCAGTTGGGTAAACGGATATCCGGTGGTAAAAACAATTTTGCTTTCCACTTTAATCGGACTGCAGGGACAAATCTTAAAGGAAATCTGGATCACTCCTCGGGGATTCTTTATTTCTTTTCCAAGACCTCCTGCACTTTGGCAGCCAGGGCGTCGATGGTGAAGGGTTTTTGGATGAAATTGGTGCCTTCATCCAGTGCCCCCTGATGGGCGATCACATTGTCGGTGTAACCGGACATAAACAGCACTTTCAATTGGGGATTGTGATTTAGAGCCAATTCGTAAAGCTGCTTTCCGTTCATTTCTGGCATCACCACATCGGTGAGAAGCAAGTCAACTGGTCCATCATGAGCGGTTTGGGTAGCCAAGGCATCAGTTCCGTGGTTAGCCACCAGGACGTGATATCCCATACGGGTCAGGATGGTTCTGGCCAGCTCGCGCACACCTTCGTTATCCTCCGCCAACAGGATTGTTTCTGTACATTTGCGGGGAACGGTGGTGGTGCTTTGAACAACCTCCAGGCTGGGGGATTCATCAGAGGAGGGTAAAAATACTTTGAATGTGGATCCTTTGCCCATTTCACTATAAACCCAGATATTTCCACCATGTTGTTTGACGATGCCATAAACGGTGGCCAAACCCAATCCGGTTCCCATTTCTCCTTTTGTGGAGAAGAAGGGTTCAAAAATTCTTTCCCGAATGTCATCACCCATGCCACTGCCCGTGTCGCTGACTGCCAGCATATGGTAAAGTCCGGGTATGACTCCATGGTGCCTGGTGGCGTATTCTTCGTCCAATTGTACGGGAGATGTTTCGATTGTCATGCGTCCACCATCGGGCATGGAGTCGGCGGCGTTGACTGTCAAATTCAAAATCACCTGTTCGATTTGACCAACATCCGCTTTGATATTGCCCGTTTCTGGTGAGAGAGAAATGTTAAGATTAATATCCTCACGAATAGTGCGGCGCAAAAGACTCGAAAAGTTTTCAAGGATTTGATTCAAGCTCAATAGCTTGTATTCCAGGGTCTGTTTACGGCTGAAAGCCAGCAGTTGGCGTACTAGATCCCGGGCGCGCATACCCGAGTGTAAAATAATTTCCATATCCGCTTTCCGATTATCATCGGCATTGAAACTATCCAACATGATTTCGCCATAGCCCAGAATGGGGGTCAACAGGTTGTTTAAGTCGTGGGCTACACCGCCAGCCAACCGCCCTATGGATTCCACTTTTTGGGCCTGGTTGAATTGTTCTTCCATGTGCAGTTGGTCGCTGACATCCCGTTTGACGGCCACATAGTTGATGATGCTGCCATGATCATCAAAAACAGGAGATATCGTGGAGTCTTCTGAGAAGAGGGTGCCGTCTTTTTTCCGGTTGATGAACCGGCCTCTCCAGGTTTTTCCAACGGCAATTTCATTCCACAAGTCTTTGTAAAACTCCTGCTCTTGTTCGCCGCTTTTAAGCAGGTTGGCATTTTTGCCAACGGCTTCATCGTAGGTGTATCCGGTGACTTGTTCAAAGACGGGATTGGTGTAGAGAATGGTTCCCTGGGCATCGGTGATCACAATGGATTCATTGGTCTGTTCAATGGCTTTTACCAGGCGCTCCCGTTCTATTTCTGCGTGCTTGCGTTGGGTGATGTCCAGGGTGATGGCGGCAAATAAGGGTGAACCGAAATCAGTCATCAACTGCAAATCAACTTGGACGGGGTATCGTGTTTTGTCTTGGCGTTTGATTTCAGTTTCGAACTGAACAATTCTCCGTTCTTGGGCCCGAAGTGGTTCCACGAGTGAGGCGAAAGTTTCCGCAGAAAATTCAGGTATTAAGTCCAGGATCGTCATCTTGTCAAGCTGCTCCACGGGGAAACCCAGATTGTTCCGGGCCCCGCGGTTCACTTCTGTAAGAAGCAGGGACTCAGCGTCAAAAAGGTAAATCTCATTGAGAGAGCTTTCGAGAATATGGTTGAATTTTGAAGCTTGAGCTTCGGATCGTTTGCGTAGGGTTATATCCTGAAACACACAGTAAGTTTGGCGGAAACTGCCATTGGGGTGGTACCCAATACAGCCTTCGAATGAAATATCCAGATATTGCCCATTTTTGTGCCTGATTTTGAACTGCACATCATTGACGTAGCCGCGTCGCTTGAATTCAGGAAAGTTTTTGTTGAAGTGGGTTTGCCAGTTTGGATGGAGAAAATCTGCATACTTCTTCCCAATGACTTCTTGCTTTTCATACCCAAGGGTCTTCAGCCAGGTAGGGTTAATATCCAAGAAGCGGCCATCTTCATCAAGGGATTGGTAGGAGAGAGGGGCATTGTCGTAAAGTGATCTGAATTTTTCTTCACTGTGAAGTAAGCGCTGTTCCGATTCATAACTACTGGTCACGTCGCGAAAAACAAGGACAACCCCCGTGGCCAGGCCCTGCTGGTCGTGGATGGGAGCGATCTTGTTGGCAATTTGAAACTCTTTTTTATCCCGGGCGATGAGTACGTTTTCAGTAGTCAGACTCGTTGTCTGGCTTTGGCCCAGAATTTTGATTACGGAATTTTCGGTTTCCCGTCGAGTCTTGGAATCGAGGGTGTGAAAAACTTCAGCCAAGGGCAACCCCATAGCTTCATTCACTGTCCAGCCTGTTAAAGATTCCGCCACCGGGTTCATACTGGTGACGTGGCCGTTGATATCCGTGGTGACGACACCATCACCAATTGAGCGAAGAGTTATAGAAAGGTTTCTTTCACTTTTTCGCAGTGCTGCGAGGGTGGAAATTGTGCTCTTTTGGAAATTGCGGAACATCCAGCCGGTGAGGGCGGCCAGGCCAAGGCAGAAAACAATAAGCAATGTTTGAATGATGCGAAAATGACGGTGGCCCTGGTCAATGCTTCTTTGCAATTCTATTTCAACAACGCCGGCCTGAATCAGCAGGTCATTAAATAGGGCGTCAAAATGTTGGTCGACATCGGACCCGACTCCTGATTGCTCCAAAGCAATCCAGCGTTCCATGGCGATGGCTCTAAATTCTACAATGATTTCCAGCACCCCTTCAATTTCCTTGCTCAGGTCAGGATCTTGAGTGGCTACAATCACTCCATCTGCATTTTCTCCACCCTCAAGCATGGCCCGGGCATACCAGGCCGAATTGTCCATGTGTTCCATGGCTCCGACAATATCTTCATCCCTGTCGCCGCTGATGACTTCTTCAAACCAGAGGTGTCCAATGGCAGCTTCCAGTTTAATTTCCATGGCCGCATTAACCAAAGGAGCATCACGCATAGCCGTATAAGACCCCACATAGAAGGAGTATCCCAAGGCCAAGGCTATCAACAAGCCCAACCCAAGTACATACGGAAAAGGATTGCGTTTCATTGCAAAAAAGGGCAAGGCCTTATGCTGCTCGGATTCCAATTCTATCTCCCCATATATAAGTCATCTTAATAATCTCCCCATTCAATTCCTCCACTATACTCCATTCCTGCTTTTCGTGCTACAGAATCCCCATAGGCAGCAACTCCCCACCACTGAATTTGCCTCATTTATAAAACGCGATTCTAAAAAAAATGACCCCCGGTAGTCCACAGGTACGAGGACATTCGGAGGTCAATTTAAGGAGATTCGTATTTTCACCCTGGGCTAAAAAACTACTTTACTAGCGCCATTCTGCCGGTCTGATGTTGCCCATCAGCAGAGCTCAACCGATAGAAGTAGGCACCAGAAGCCACCGCTCGTCCACCATCGTCCAACCCGGCCCAGGTGACGGAGTGTTGTCCGGCATTCAGGTCACCACTGACCAGGCTGCGCACATGCCGGCCGTCCACGGTGAAAATATCCAAGCGGGTGGGGCCACTCTGGGCAAGAGCAAAACCAATGGTGGTCGACGGGTTGAAGGGATTGGGATGAGCCTGGCCCAAGATGGTGGCACGGGGCAAGGTTTGTCCGTCATCCACCGCACTGAGGGCATCTTCGCCCATGGTGACCTGCATGAATTGGTTGGCCGCCACGTTGGTGAGGCTCTGCACTGTGCCATCGGGCCAGGTGATTTCCACTTCATCAATGGTGGCAATATCGCTCAGTCCGAAGTGGATTGTTTTGGCATCCATGGCCAGGTATCCACTGCCAGCACTGAGGTGGCGCATCTGGGTGATGCCTCCAGCCGTCAGGCGAACCACGGTGCCGATGGCGTCGGGTTGCAGCTCAGAGCCCACCAGGGTCAGTTCGAAGAAGTTGTTACCCGTGGCCAGGTTGTGGTTGGCCAAGAGAACATTGCTCTGGCCATCGCGGGTGATGAAGAGGTCAATGTCGCCATCGTTGTCCATATCACCACAGGCGATTGCGTTGCCGGGGCCCTCGGCTTCAGTGGGGCCGACAGGTACCCTTTGGAATCCGCCCTGGCCATCACCCAGCAGAAAGAGATCCGGCTGGTTGTGGCGCACCAGGTAAATATCCAGATTGGTATCATTGTTGAAGTCGGCCCAGACGACGCCGCGACCGTATCCATTGTCTTCGGTGTTTTCGCCCTGGATGGGGGTGAATAACATGTCCCCATTCTGGTTGTAAATGTTGTCGGACATGGCCTCGTTACTTAAGTAGAGGTCGAAGTCACCATCGTTGTCGTAATCGCCCCAGGCGGATCCCACACCGTTGGTCACATCTCCAAGACCTGAGGTATTGGTCATGTTATCAAAACCGATGGCAGTGTTTTGCAGGAAGACGTTGGCGCTGAAACTGTTGACGATGTAGAGCTCGGGGCGTTGGTCAAAGTTCAGGTCGATCCAGTTGGCACCGTTGGCTGTGCCACCATCAGCGGGAGCGCCAGAGGAGTTGGAAAAGACAAAGAAGCCACCACCGAGGTCTCCAAAACTGTTGAGCAACAGATTGGCCTCACTCTGGGCGATGTAAAGGTCAAGGTTTCCGTCAAGATCATAATCAGTCCAGGAAACACTGGTGGCTGGTCCGGCATCATCGGCACCAACAGAGCTGGCGGGCAGGAAGCCACCGGTGCCGTCACCGACCAACAGGAGATTGGACTGGCCGTTGCGGCCCAGGAAAACATCCTGGTTTCCATCGCGGTTGAAGTCGGCCCAGGCACTGCTGGATCCGGCCCCCACATCAGCGATCAGACCCGTGGCCGCAGCACTGAATTCCAGGTTTCCCTCGTTGCGCAAAAGCTGGTCGGCGGTGCCGTTGTTCACCACATGAATGTCCAAATCACCGTCGTTGTCGTAATCAACCAGAGAGACACCTTGGCCGGAACCGGCATCGGCAATGGGGCCTGCATTCACCACGGTGAAAGGGCCGTTGGTGTAAGTCCCGAAAAACGAAATGGTTTCGTCTTCGTTCAGAGTTTGGGTTTGGGGATTGCCGGCGGGAGTGGTCCAGGCTGGCACTTCCAGGAAAGTCAGGGTGTAGTCGCCGGTGAAGAAGAGATTGACGGAGCGATCACCGCTGCCGTTGAAGTTCAAACCTTCAGGGCCCTGCAAATTCCAGGGGGCATTGACGCCATTGGGTTCCGCATCCACAATAAGGGAGCCTGCATAGTCGGCGGTGGCCATGGTGGCCTGGAGGATTTCCTTAGTGGAAGAATTTTGCACTAGTACGATGATGCGCATGTCTTCTTCGTTGAAGGCCGAACCGAGGGTGAATTCGCGGCTGACCAAAGTGCTTTGGCCCACTGTATCAATGGTGAATGGCTCTTGGGGGAGCATGTCGACCACCATGTTGCTTTGGCCGTGGTATCCTTCCTGACAAACGAAGAAGGAGACCTGGTTGTTGGTAATGGAGATGGCTTCATCCACCTGGATGTTGACCGTGAGGGTCATATCGTTGCCATTGGCCACATAGGCGGCACTCATCTCCAGAGGGCTGCTCATGTTGGCGCGGTTGGCATATATGGGTAAATAGGAGGCATACATGGAACCACTGGGTTGTCCGCCCACACTTTCGTCCACGCCGTCGAAGATTGCGGAGGGAGTGCTGTTGAAACCATACCAGCTGGCGCGGTTGTCGCCTTCGGGGATAGAGTAGGTTCCACCCAGATAAAAGGTCATGGCCAGGAAATTGTCGGTGCTGTAATTGGCTTCTAATTCGTTAAATCCCGCGACCGCGGAAGGGCAGTAGGGTCAGTTGTCGGCAGACCAAAGCTCAGCAATGACGGTGCGGTCGGCTGCATAAACCCAACCTGATGTGCCCAGCAGGCCAATGGAAAAAATGAAAAGCAACAGACCGGTCATAGCATACCGCGAGCTGGGGACGAACTTCATGTTGACTCCTTGAGAGATTGTACTGTGGGGTATCAATTGTTATTATAGCACAAATTCCGGCAAGTTGCGCCGGTTTTCAGTAATTTTATGCTTTAAATTGAACCTATTAAGTCAAAATCAGCCCTGCGGCTTTCATCTGGTTGATAAAGCTGTGCAAGTCTTCCTGGGCGGTGCTTTGGTCAATTTCATAGTCCGAAAGGATGGCATCCAGGATTTGCTGGAGGTTGTTCTGGCCATCGATCTGATTCCAGATAAAGGCACCAATGTCTTCCAGGGAGTGGGTGGTTTCTCCGTTGGGGGCCATGATGACCAGGCCATCGCCAATGCTGCGCACCGGGCATTCGCTGTTTTGGGTGAAGACGCTGTCAAGATTCATGATCACTATCCTTGGTTGGGGCCTTCAGTCGAGGCCCAGGTCAAAATGTTTGTCGATGACGGCCCAGAAGCCTGGATCGGGCAACAGTTCCAACTGGTAAACCGGAACAGTTTCCAGGAGTCTTGCCGCTTGCTCCACCATGATGGGCAATGTGCCAGAGTCGGGTACCTGATCCAATCCCACAGGAGGCACGATTTCCGCAGCCAGGAAGCCGGCGGCTTCGGCCGGATCTATAGGCAGAATCCGGTGCTGGGGCCCTTGCTTTAAAAGGAACACGGCCCGTAATGGAGCGGTTCCAGGACTTTTGGTTTTGAAGGTCCCGTTGAAGGGGGTTCCCGCAATCATGGTCCCTGCTGGTTTGGGCAAGACCAGATTCATCTCATCGCCCAAAACGTGGTGGGCTGAACTATTCAATGCGGCCGTGGTTTTACCAGCCTCGGAAGGGCCTACAAAGAGGAATCCCGAGCCTTTGGCGATGACAGCCGAGGAGTGGATCATAAAAACATCACTGCCGGCAGCCTGTTGGGCGGAGTGGAAAGCCTGGTAAAATATTTGTTCCATGACCCGCATCAAAAGCCCGCGGGTCAGGGCGCCTTTGGCCCGAATGTGACCCTGACCGTTCTGGCGATCAAAGTGCCCGCTGATCAGACCGTTGGCAATATCAAAGGTTCCGCCGGGCCCCAGTGTTTTGGTTTTCAGCAGGGTATTGGGTAAATCCAGGGTGTCATCATGGGCGATGAGTTCAAATTGCAGGTTGATGTGAGCTGCGGCCTCATCGGAAGGGCGGTTGAACCATTGGGCCAGGGCGGGAGCGAAGGCTGGCGGGGTGCAGTGCAGCGCCATGGTGGGACCACCCAGATTGAGGCGGTATTCTGATGTTGTATTCTCTGTCACGAGTTCTCCCTCTCGTTTAGTTGTGGGAGCCCCAAAGCAGACTCTTGATTCGCCGGGGTATGAATAGAATTCGGTACCGCAAATCGTCACCCAAACTGGCTCGTGCTCGTTTGGGGTTGGGCAGAAGTTTTTGAGGACCTTCCTCGTTTAGAAGACCTACGGCCACGACTAATCCCTTGATTTGGTTGCTTTTGATCCAGCCTCCCGTGGAATTGGCGTCACCCTTTTCGTAAAACAGCAGGAATGCACCCCATCCCAGGCGGAGCAACACCCGGTGCACCACCAGACGGTCTTTGTCCCGGTATACTATGACCTGACCCGGGCGGCATTGCCTGGCTGTGGCTTTTTCGATATGCGCCATGGAACCAACAGGAATGTCCGGGACCATGCTGCCGCTCAAGACTGGCAACCTGAGGGGGCCCTCCGGTGCTGGGGCATCTTCCATCAGCGCAAGCCAAGAGTCCAACAATTGTTCTCTGTGGTTCTTGGGCGTCAACAAACGTACTCCTGCGGCAAATCTATGCCTGAAAATGGTGAATTGCTGGAGCATATTATCACACTACTTATTGATTGCCACCTTCCAATGGTACTGATGGGGAGGCATGAGATCAATCAGAGCTTATGAGAATGGAGGTTTTTATTGCTCCCCGTAATACTTCTTTATTTAAAGTATCTGGGTTGAGTGGATCACAACTTAAGGCCTTAAATCTAACTTAAAATTGTAAAGTTTAATATTGTGGTGTTTTTGAAGCTGATTGGAACTTCATATAATGAAGTTGTATGTTTTTCCTTGACGCTGGGCAGGGTGATGAGCTTAACTTCATATCACGAAGTCAATGGAGACTCCCCAATGGAAGCCACTGGAATGTGCAAGGCCCAGGAAATAGATGAAATGTTGGGCACCAGTGCCCGGCTCGCCATTGTCCTGACTCTGGCCAACGGAAAACCCTGGGCTTTCACCGCTTTGCGCGATGAAACAGGCTTGGCTGACGGAAACCTCCATGTGCAAACCCGAAAGCTGGTGGCCGCCGAATATTTGAGTTCGGAAAAAGCCAAACGAGGGAACCGGCAGGTGACCACTTTCCGCTTGACCGCGCATGGGCTTCAACGACTGAAAGATCATGTGCAGAGGGTGGGGCAGTACCTGGGAATCAAGAATTCCAGTGCTGAAGACCAGCCATCGGTCACCATCAGGAAGAATCAATCCAAAAACGACGACTCCCAGGTCTGGTAAGGGCTGGGCAGGTCCATTCACACAAAAACGAGGTTGTTGGCCATGAAGATCGCCATCGGAGCAGATCACGGCGGTTTCGAACTGAAGAAGCAACTCATTGCCCATCTGAATGGGCAAGGGCACCAGGTACAGGATGTGGGAACCGATTCCACCGCCGCCGCCGATTATCCCAAATTCGCACGGTTGGTGGCAGAAGCGGTGGCTTCGGGCCAGGTCCAGCGCGGTGTAATGATTGACGGCGCAGGCATCGGTTCATCCATGATGGCCAATAAGGTGCCAGGTGTCCGGGCAGCCATGGCTTATGATTTATCCAGTGCCCGCAATGGCCGTGAACACAACGATGCCAACCTTTTGACCCTGGGCGCTGGCCTCATCGGTGGCAACCTGGCGGCACAAATTGTGGATGTCTTTCTGACCACGGACTGCACCGAGCCCCGGCACCAACGCCGGGTGGCCATGATCACCGATAAAACCAGCGGCGGCAGTGTGGCCCCGGCCGGCGGTTCTGATCTCTCGGAAGAAGACATGGTCCGCGTGGTGGCGCGGCTCGAAGGTTTGTTGGGTGGAGGATCCGGTCCGGGTGCCTTTCACGCTGGCCCATGTGTGGGCAGTTGCCCAAGCACGGCCCAACAATTCATTGATCTGGGCGCCCGCCGTCTCACCCACGGTCCCGATTCTCCCGGTAAAGTACCCGAAGAATTGGCCCGCTATATTGACCACACCATTCTTAAGCCCGACGCCACCCTGGACATGGTGCAAACGGTTATCGACGAAGCCCGGCAACACGGTTTCCGTTCGGTGTGCGTTAACCCTTGCTGGGTGAAGAAAGTGGCCGACGGTTTGCGCGGAACAAAAGTTCTGACTTGCTCGGTGGTGGGTTTCCCCCTGGGAGCGGCCACGTCGGATATCAAAGGCATGGAAACCCGCAAAGCCATCCGCGATGGGGCCAAAGAAATCGACATGGTCATTAATGTGGGCCGGCTGAAGAGTGGGGACGACGCCTACGTGCTGCGGGATATCCAGGCGGTGACCGAAGCCTGCCGCGACGGCAGTGCGGTGAGCAAAGTCATCATCGAAACAGCTCTGCTGACGGATGAAGAAAAAGTACGGGTGTGTGAGCTGGCCAAAAAAGCCCGGGCCAATTTTGTAAAAACCAGCACCGGCTTTGCCTCGGGTGGAGCCACGGCTGAAGACATCGCGCTGATGTCTTCGGTGGTGCGTTCGGCCGGCATGGAAGTGAAAGCTTCCGGCGGTATCAGGAATTTCAGCGATGCCAAACGCATGATCGACGCGGGGGCCACGCGCATCGGCGCCAGTGCCAGCATCGCCATCGTTCAGGAAGCCAACCAGACCGCCTAAGGAGAGTTAGAACATGAGTGTGGACTTGAGAGCCTTTTGCGTGATCGACAACCTGCAGCCCCAGTTCGCCAGTTTTCAGGCGACGGTGGCCCAGGGCTTTTTACCCAAGGTGGGACAGGCTAGCCTGTTTGTGGAAATTGCGCCGGGAATAGAAATCAACCGTGTGATGGACATTGCCTTGAAAAGCACCAACGTGACGCCGGGTATGCAGATTGTCGAAAGACATTTTGGCATGCTCGAGGTGCATTCGGATAGCCAGGCCGACGTGCGAGCCGCCGGTCAGGCTATCCTCGAGGCTTTGGAAATTTCCGAAGATGATCGCATGAAGCCGCGCATCGTTTCGGACCAGGTGGTGCGCCATTTGGATGATCACCAGTGCATGCTGATCAACCGTATGCGGCACGGCAACCTGATCCTTTCGGGACAGACATTGTTCGTGCTGGAGTGTGAACCCGCAGCTTACGCTGCCCTGGCGGCCAATGAAGCAGAAAAGGCAGCTGATATTAACATCCTGGAAGTGCGCTCCTTTGGCAGCTTTGGGCGGGTCTACATTGGCGGCGAAGAAAAAGATATTGAAGCGGCGCGGCCGGCAGCGGTGGCAGCCCTGGAATCTATGAGTGGTCGAGAAGTGACGAAGTAACCAACCAACGGAGGAAAGAAAAATGGCAGACGCATTGGGAATGATTGAGTGCAGAAGTTTCGCAGCAACCGTAGAAGCTGCTGACGCTATGGTCAAAGCCGCTAAGGTCGACTTGGTGGGATACGAAAAAACCGGCGGCGGTTATACCACTGTTGTGGTGCGTGGTGACGTGGCTGCCGTGAAGGCTTCCTGCGACGCCGGTCAAACTGCTGCTGCTCGTGTAGGCGAAGTGGTGACTGTGCATGTGATCGCCCGTCCTCACGCCAATGTTGATGCGGTGTTGCCGCTGGGCCGCCAGGACGAAGAGTAGACGCTATGAATCTTGCAAAGGTTCTCGGCAGGGTGGTTTCCACCCACAAAGAAGAAACCCTCACCGGGCTTAAACTGCTAATGTTGGGTGTCGCTGGTTCAGATGGAAAACTGACCGGCGGGTCCGTGGTGGCTGTGGATGCAGTGGGCGCTGGCGAAGGCGAGTACGTCTTGTACGCGTCCGGATCTTCCGCCCGGCAGACCGTAGTCACTGACGGGAAACCTGTGGACGCAGTGGTCATGGCCATCGTGGAAAGCTGGGATATTGAGGGTGAAGATGTCTATAAGAAAGGGCGTGGCTGATGCGCCGCTTGACCGACCAACAGGTTGATTCCATCGCCCGGGAATTGGCGAGTCGTCTGGCAGGAGGCCTGGCCGATTCTCAGATGAAGGGGAAGGATCCCCTGGCATTGATTCGCGCAGCGGCGGGCATTGCGCCGGCCGGCACTCCGGCTGGCGGCTATGTGGCGGCCACCATTGGCACCAGGCCCACCGTGGCCCAGGTTGGCGATGGTGTGTTCAATACGGTGGACGAATGTGTCACTGCTGCGACCATTGCCTACCGTCATCTCTCTGAGGCCTCTTTGGTCAAACGAAACGAGATCATCGTTTCCATTCGTGAAAGCATGCTGCGGCATGGAGATGAATTGGCGGAAATGGCTTTGAGTGAAACCGGCCTTGGTCGGTTGGAACACAAGAAGATCAAAAACCGCCTGGTGACGGAAAAAACACCGGGACCGGAATCTTTGCGACCGGAGACCACAACGGGTGACCGGGGGCTGACGCTGATGGAGTGGGCTCCGTTCGGCGTCATCGGTTCCATTGCTCCTACCACCAATCCCACCAGCACCATCATCTGCAATACCATCGGAATGTTGTCCGCAGGGAACAGTGTTGTCTTCAACGTGCATCCCGGGGCGGCCCAGTGTTCCATGGCCACCATTCGCCTGTTGAATAAGGCCATCACCGCAGCGGGGGGACCGCAAAATCTGGTGACGGCGGTGGGCAAACCCACCATCGAGTCGGCAGGGGAATTGATGCACCACCCTGGTATCAATCTTTTGGTTGTCACCGGTGGTCCGGGAGTGGTGGCCGCAGCCATGAAAAGTGGCAAACGCTCCATCAGTGCGGGTCCTGGCAATCCGCCGGTGGTGGTGGATGAAACTGCAGATATTGCCAAGGCAGCTCGGGATATTGTCCATGGGGCGGGCTTCGATAACAACATCATTTGCGTGGATGAAAAGGAAGTCTTTGTGGTGGAGAGCGTGGCAGATGCCCTGATCGCCGCAATGCGCAAGGAAGGCGCTTACCTGGCTGACCAGGCGGAGATGCGCCGACTGGAGAAAGAGATCTTTCTGGAAAACCGCGGCCCTCGGGCCCACGGCGTCATCAACAAAGAACTGGTGGGCAAGGATGCCGGCTGGATTCTGGAACGCATTGGTGTCACCAGGGCTCCTGATGCGAAACTGATCATCGCCGAAGTGGCTGAAGATCATCCTTTGGTCTGGACTGAGCAGTTGATGCCGGTGATCCCCATTGTGCGGGTGCCGGATGTGGACCGGGGCATAGCCCTGGCTCGGGAAGCAGAGCATGGCTTTGGCCATTCGTCCTCCATGCATTCCCGGAATATTGAAGCCTTGAGTAAAATGGCGCGGGTTATGAACACCAGCATCTTTGTCAAAAACGGCCCCATCGTAGCCGGCCTCGGTGCCGGTGGCGAAGGCCACACCAGTTTCACCATTGCCAGCCCCACGGGCGAGGGCCTGACTTTTCCAGTCAGCTTTTCGCGTCGCCGTCGGTGCGTGATGGTTGATCACTTCAGGATTGTGTAGGACGACTATGAGCCAATCTTTGGCATTGCTGGAATTTGGAAGCGTGGCCGTGGGCATGTTGGCCGTGGACCGGATGTTGAAAAACTCTCCGGTGGCATTGCTGCGTTGCGGAACTGTGCACCCCGGGCGGTATCTCGCCTTGGTGGGGGGCTCTGTGGCCAGCACTCAGGAAGCGCACAGTGAAGGTGTGCTTGTAGGCCGGGAGGCGGGTAGCCTCGTGGCAGAAGTTTGCCTGAATGATCCGGCTCCCAGTTTGGCCGAAGCCCTGGAGGGCGGCCGGAAAGAACCGAATGGCGATACTCTGGGTGTGTGTGAAGTGAGCACTTCACCCGGTTTGCTGGGATTGATGGACCGGATCCTGAAAGCCCTGCCGGTGGGCTTGGTGGAGGTTCGCCTGGCCGATGATTTGGGCGGACGGGCCCTGGCCATCATCCACGGTGAGTTAAGCGATGTGCAGGAAGCGGCCGTCATGGCTCCCTCTTGCCTGAAGGATAATTCCCAACTCCTGAATTTCTCGGTGATCTCCCGCTTGGACGATACTTTGCGCACCGTGCTCGGCGAAGGAACGCATTTCGCATCGTGCCGCAACTGGACACCCCATGGTAGCGAAACGGTGGAGGGTTAACCGTGTTTTTGGGCAAGGTCATTGGCCGTCTGGTGCCGGCTGTGGTTTATGAAGGAATGCAGGGCGTACCCCTTTTGTGGGTGCAACCTCTGGATAAAACCGGGGCAGAAGATGGCACCGCTTTTGTTTGTGCCGATGGCACCCGCATGGCTGGGTCCGGAGAATTAATCTATTGGGAAGCCAGCCGGGAAGCAGCCCTGACATTGGATATTACTTATGTGCCGGTAGACCATGCGGTCGTTGGCATTGTCGATGGTTTGCACCTGGATCCGGAGGGCGACTCATGATTCTCGCCCGCGTAAAAGGACGCATCACCTCCACCATCCACCATCCTGACATGGCCGGGCGCAAACTTTTGATCTGCGAAAAACTGAATGCCCAGGCCGAGCCCGGCAGCGGCTACGTCATCGCCATCGACACCATTGGCGCAGGCGCCGGCGAGACAGTAATCATTCTGGACGAGGGCAATGGAGCCCGACAAATTCTGCAAGTGGACGGCATGCCCGTGCGCTCTGTGGTTGTAGGAGTAGTGGACCATGTCGATTGATAGTATTCGGGTAGTCTTAGTGCATGAGGCGGGCCAGCGACCAGAGGATTGGATCGCATTGTTGAGCGGATTGCGTGACGGTGTGGAGCCGATATTGTTGGTGGCTGATGCTGCTGATGAGGTGACCCTGCGGGGGCTGAACCCGCACCGGATTATAGCTGTGGCACCCTTGGCCCCGGACGTTTATCTGGCCCTCATGGAGAGCATTCCCATCCTCGCTGGAGCGCAGGCTTTGGATTCATTTGCCAAGGCTTTTGGCGGTTGTACGATTCCGGTTTCTGCTGCAGAAGACCACTACTTGATGCACGATGGTGTTGGTGTTTGGACTGGTTTCACTGAGCCGTTGGAAGTGGAAGGTTACCCTGCCATCGCCCTGGACCAGGCAGAGCTGCCGCCGGAGCTGGTGGTCTCGGCCTGGAATGACGAGAAGGTTGCCCTGGCGTTGCGGCATCGAGTTTTGCCGTTGGTGGCATTGAGTATTCATCCTGATGATTTGGGCGAAAAGCATAGCCGGAATTTATTATATGCGTTTTTGGAAGGGCGTTATTTGTCGGGGGCACCGACAGGGCCGCCTGAGGTATAGTCTGTTAATGGATTGATGACTGGTCTAAATGTCAAAAACAATGCTTGCCGGCAAGCAATGCTGGTCGTGGAATGATAATTCGGCGTCTAGAAAACTAATAATGATAGACCACCCGAAGACCCCAAATTGTCTCACTGTCTGTGCTGGCAAGATTGTCGTATCCCATTTCTCCCATATCCGCTTGAACAGTGAAGGGGCCAAGAAGGCGCCCATCCAGCGACAGGCCAACGCCCCAGCTGGAAATGCCGCCCGTCAGCTTGGTGCTGTTACCCCAGCGCAAGGCCAGGGTGTCGAAGAAGACTGCTTCCACACCGGTGTGATCTGAGTCGGCACTATTGCTGAGGGCTCTATGATGGCAATGAGTGTAGGCCACAAGAAGTTTGACCAGGTTCCTTTGATGACCGTCCCAATCGAAGGCAGCTTCCATGGTAATTCCAGCACGCATCAGTTCAGGAAGGCCGGCTTCCCGGTCGTCAAACACGATGGTTTTGCCTTTCAGGTTTTGCCGGGAAATGGCTCCGGTGATTCCCACGGAACCATTTTGGTGTCTTACAACCCATCCCAGGGTGGTGCCAAGGTCGTAGGTATCACTGAAAGTTGATTGGCTCTGGTGGGTATATGAAAACCGCCGCCACACCGCGCCGGCTGACCACCGGAGTGATGGGTGGTCAAAAAGACCACGGCCCAGGTCATAACTGATGCCCGTGAGTGTCATGCGATCCTGAATGTCGAAGGTTTCCCCTGTACCTTCAGGGTTGTAAGCGGTGCGGATGATGACATCGTCTACTGTGTACTCCTGGATGGCAATATTCAGCCGCCAGTTGTTCCATTCTGCGGATCCGGCGTAAGTGGTGATTTCTGAGTCATGAAGATAATTGGCATGATCAAATCCCAGTTCCACTCTGTTTCCTGTTGCCAGTGGAGCGGGGTTGATCAGCAGGGCGGCAGGGCTGCCATCGGCGAGGTCAGAGCTACCCAGGGCCGAAAGTCGTGCACCGGAGAATAGGCCTTCCCAGCCGTAGGTTGCTAAGCGGACTGTTGCAAAGCCATCAGCAGCTGCTGGTGCGGCAATTAAAAGGATCAAACTGTACATAATAACGAGGAGAAATAAACGCATAACAATCCTTTTTTAAGTGATGATCGTCTAGAAATGATACCTCACCCGAAGACCCCAAAGAGTCTGACTGTCTGTGCTGATAAGATTATCGTATCCCATTTCTCCCATATCGACTTGAACAGTGAACGGGCCAAGTAGGCGCCCATCCAGCAACAGGCCCAGGCCCCAGCTGGAAATGCCGCCCGTAACTTTAGTGCTGTTGCCCCAACGCAGGGCCAAGGTGTCAAATAAGACTGCTTCCACACCGGTATGATCTGAATCTGAGGGATATCCGTCACCCATTTGGTGAGCATGGGTGTAGGCCACCAGAAACTTGACGAGGTTCCCCTGATGTCCTTCCCAATCGAACCCAGTCTCCATGGTTACCCCGGCACGGATCTGTTCAGGAAGAAAAGTCTCCCGGTCATCATAGGTGATGGTTGTGGCAGTCAGATTTTGCCAGGCAATGGCACCGGTCACTCCCACGAAACCACCTTGGTGCCGGGCAACCCATCCCATGGTGGTGCCCAGATCGTAAGTATCACTGGAAGCTGAAGTTTCCTCAAAATTGTATGAATAATGCCTTAACACAGCGCCGGCGGACCACCGGAATGATGGATGGTTTAGAAGACCCCGTCCCAGGTCGTAACTCAGTCCGGTGAGTGTCATTCGATTTTTTATATCGAAGGTTTCGCCGGTGCCCTCGGGGTTGTAGGCGGTGCGGATAATGGCATCGTCCACCTTAAATTCCTGCATGGCAATATTCAACTGAAAATTGTTCCATTCAGCTGACCCAGCGTAAGTGGTGATATCTGTGTGCGCAAAAAAATTGGCATGGCCATAACCCAATTCCATGCTGTTTCCAGTTCCCAATGGGGCGGGATTGATCAACAACGCGGCGGGACTGCCATCGGCAAGGTCACTGTTGCCCAGGGCCGAGAGTCTTCCGCCGGCGAAGATGCCTTCCCACGTGAAGCCGTAAGTTCCAACTCGTGCAAAACCGGCTGCTGCTGCAGGGGAGGCGTTCGAGAGAATAAAGCCGGACATAATAACGAGGAGAAGAAAACGCATAACAATCCTTTTTGTGGACGAGTGCATTTGATATCAGACGCTTAAACATAGGGACTTCAGTGAAGGGAATCAATGAATCTCGTCTGTCAAAACATTGCAGGCCGCATTGGGCAAACAATTCCATTCCAACGGAAATGCAACAATGGCATGTTACGAGTGAAAGTATAGCAGCTATTAAGTGGCCTGGAAAAAAGAGAGGCAAAATGCTCCGTCTGGCAGTAGCCTGTGCATATAGATCCAACAGCTATTCTGACGAGATGGGAGATTCGTTATGTTTCTGCATTTTAATATGCGCCGATTCAAATGCCTGAAAAAATCTGATGCGGGCAAAAGAGGCGAGTACTATTTCACCTGGCGCTGCTATGTGGACAAAAATGAGAACGACATGGACTTGGTCCAGGGGTTCAGTTTGGGCTGTCCGGTGGATGATGGGTATTCCATGGCTGTGGGCGATGCGCGGGTTCTCAATGACCCCAAGTTTTCGGTGGAATTGCCCGATGTGGCTGAGGGCGAAAACAAACGGGTCACCCTGGATCTGTTTGCCTGGGAATCAGATTACAGCACGGAAAAAGTCAAAAAATTGTTCTCCAATGAGGCGGCTGCCAAGTTGGTGGAAATCAATTCCAGCGCCCAACAGCGCAAAGACCAGACCCGGGAAGATTTTCTGGAATGGGTGTTCGATGATGATAACGGATTCATCGGTGATTTGGTGGATACAGGTGTGGGAACGGCCTCAACCCTGACACCTTACGTGACCATGTCCAAGGCTCTGTTCAAGCTGGCCGGGTGGGCTTTTCGGGTCATCAGGGACAATTCTGATGATTTTTTGGGTTTCACCAGGGCAGAAATTCATTACACCAGAATCAAGGGTGAAATCGTATACCGCTGGATTTTCGACAACGGAGCAGAAACCTGGCTGAAGGGCGAAAAGGCCGAAATCTTCCAGAACTGGCAAGTCCTGGAAGGTGATCAGGGCAACGAACTGGATTCCAAATTCCTGATCCAAATTGTAGCTGCCAGCCCCAATGAATTTAAGGAACCGGACCCTGACTGATTCAACGGGATTTTTTGCGGCCGCCCCGGGATCGGCGGCCGCTATTGGTACCACTGGGTTTCTGAGTGCGAGCCCGGCGCCCCGCTCTGGGGCCTGCTAATTTCTTTTCCCCGGGTGTTTGCACTGGCCCTGAATTTTGTCCTGGCCGTCCACCGGGCACCAGACAATCTGGTCCACTGCCAATCAGTTCTTCCCGCCCCATCTCTTTCAGCGCGGTCCGCAAAAGCGGCCAGTTCTTTTGGTCATGGTATCTTAAAAAAGCTTTGTGCAAATCCCGCTGTCTCTTCTTCTTCGGCGTGTAAACCTTGTCACCCGTGGGCCGGGCCTCCCGTCTAATCTGCCGCAAGGTGTTGCGATCAGAATGATACATGGCTGTGGCCGTGGCCATGGGCGTGGGCAAGAAAGCCTGCACCTGATCCGGTCTGAATTTGTTCTTCTTCAACCAGAGGGCCAGGTTGAGCATGTCGTTGTTGGTCGTACCCGGATGGGCGGCAATAAAATAGGGGATGAGATATTGCTTTTTCCCCGCTGCTTTGCTGAATTTTTCAAACATCCGCCGAAATTTTTCAAAACTGCCGATGCCCGGTTTCATCATCATATCCAAGGGGCCATTTTCCGTATGCTCCGGAGCAATTTTCAGATACCCGCCCACATGATGGGTGATCAACTCTTTGACATATTCGGGCGACTCCACCGCCAGGTCGTAACGCACTCCCGAAGCCACAAAAACCTTCTTCACGCCCTCCACCTTGCGCGCCTTGCGGTACAGCTGGATGAGCGGCCCATGGTCTGTAACCAGGTTGGGGCAAATGCCGGGATAAACACATGACGGCTTGCGACAGGCCGCTTCAATTTCCTTAGTTTTGCATGCCAGACGGTACATGTTGGCTGTGGGGCCACCGAGGTCACTGATGGTGCCGGTGAAACCCAGACTCTTGTCCCTGATGTTTTCAATTTCCCGCACAATGCTGCCTTCACTACGGCTCTGGATGATGCGCCCTTCGTGCTCGGTGATGGAACAGAAGGTGCAACCGCCAAAACAACCACGCATGATGTTGATGCTGTTTTTGATCATGTCGTAGGCTGGTATTTTTATGTCGCCATAGGAAACATGGGGACGGCGGTTATAAGGCAGGTCAAAGACCGCGTCCATTTCAGGGGTGGTCAGGGGGATGGGCATGGGATTGATCCATACTTCCCGTCCGCCATGCCGCTGGATCAGGGCCCGGGCATTGCCGGGATTGGTTTCCAGGTGCATCAGTCTAGAAGAGTGGGCGTACAGCACGGGATCTTTGGCCACCATCTCGAAGTCCGGCAGTCGGATCACCGAGTGGGCACGGTCCCCCCATTTCTGATGCACCTCTTTGGGTGCCAACTGGATGGGGGCGTCGCCTTTGGCCTTGTCGCAATCGGGCTCCATGGCGTAGGGGTCCGGGTGGACAACCAAGGGTCCAGGGGTGTCCAGCTCAGTGCTATCCATCTCAATCCAACCGGCCGGCACTTCCTTGCACATGAAGGCCGTGCCGCGAATGTCGGTCATGGTGCGAACGTTTTCTCCATCAGAGAGCCGTTGGGCAATTTCCAGAATTTGCCGTTCGCCATTGCCGTAAACCAGCAGGTCAGCTTTGCTGTCCGGCAGCACCGATCGTTTGACTTTGTCGGACCAATAGTCGTAATGGGCAATGCGCCGCAAACTGGCCTCGATGCCACCAATGATTACCGGCACGCCCTTGAAGGCTTCGCGGCAGCGCTGGGCATAAACCAGCACCGCCCGGTCCGGTCGTTTACCGGCCAAACCTTCGGGCGTATAACTGTCATTGCTGCGAATTTTCCGCTCACTGGTGTAATGATTGACCATGGAATCCATGTTGCCGGCGGTAACTCCAAAGAAGAGGTTGGGCCGGCCGAGGGTCCGGAAGGGGTCAGCGCTGAGCCAGTCCGGCTGGGAAATGATTCCCACGCGGTAGCCCTGTTTCTCTAAAACCCGTCCCATGACCGCCATGCCAAAGCTGGGCAAATCCACGTAAGCGTCGCCGGTGACGATGATCACATCGCAACTATCCCATCCCAAATTGTCCATTTCGGCCCGGGACATGGGTAGTTGGGGGGCAATACCAAAAGATGATGCCCAATGTTTGGGACCACTGAACAGTGTTGGGGCGGTCAGCAAATCAGGTTTCGACAAGGTTTTTCCATTCATGAAGCGGGTCGTCTATTTCACCACAGGAAAAGCATATCCATCTTTTCAGTCAAGGATTCAAGTGGTGAAACCGATAATTCAGTATATCAGGGCGATATTTATTTTAGAATTCTGGAGGGAATGATCGTGTTTGTTGAACAATCTATGCGTGACGCCTATTTACAGTTCCTTGTGGACAAAAAGATTTTGGATGAAGTGGCCGCTCTCGACGTGAGGGATAAGCAGCAACAGGAAACCCCGCCCATTGGCCGTCTGGCCATGTCTGAAGGCTTTTTAACCATGAAGCAAACCTTCACGGTGGTGAATGCTCAGGGCGAGTCTGATCGTCGATTTGGAGAGTTAGCCATTGAGATGGGTTTCATGAAAACCGCCCAAATGCTGATCCTTTTGGATATCCAGCGCACCAAACGCCCGGGATTGAACCACATTATTGTGGACATGGGTTTGGCGGAAAAAGAACCCTTGGACACCCTGCGCAAGGAATTTATGGCATCCATTCGCAATTTGGTGATTTGATCAACCAGAATAACTTTCCACATCAATGAGCTGGTTCGATTTTCCGTCGTGCACCGCATATTGAAAGTCGGGCAGGATGGCAAAAGCGCCCACTCTGCCCTGCCGGTCCATGGCTAAATATCCCACTTGCAGATCCTGCCAGTTGGGATTCTTCCGTATAATTCGTCTGACACCCTCACGGCATGCTTCGGTAGGGGACATCCCCTGCCGCATCAATTCCACGATGAGAAAACTACCCACGGTTTTCATGACCTCTTCACCCACGCCGGTGGCGCAGGCCGCCCCCACTTCATTGTCCACAAAGAGGGCCGCGCCGATGATGGGAGAGTCGCCCACCCGGCCATGCATTTTGAAGGCCAGGCCACTGGTGGTGCAGCTGCCGGAAATATCTCCCGCCTGGTCCAGGGCCAGCATGCTGATGGTATCGTGAGTGGGGTTGGTGGTGGGTGCCCAGGGAACGTACTCTTGATGCTTTAACCAGTTTTCCCACTCGGCTCTGGCTTCTTTGGTCAACAAATCTTCTTCTTTAAATCCCTTTGCCAAGGCAAAGCGCCGGGCCCCTTCGCCCACCAGCATCACATGGGGTGTATCGTCCATGACTTTACGGGCCACGGCGATGGGGTGCTTGAAATTCTGCAGAAAGGCCACTGATCCGGCATTGCCTTTTTCGTCCATGATGCAGGAGTCGAGGGTGACGTGACCTTCGCGATCGGGCCAACCCCCATAGCCTACGGAAGAGACTTTCGGATCGCCTTCGGCCACTTGAACGCCGGCTTCCACCGCATCAATGGCTCGTCCTTTTTGCTTGAGAATATCCCAGGCCCGCTCGTTGGAAGCCAGGCCATGCCGCCACGTGCTGATCACCAGGGGCTTCTTTTTGGGCTCCTGACTGAAGCTCATTTTCCCGGTTCCCAGGGCGGTCAATGCTGCGCCTGTTCCCATTATAAATTGCCGTCTTGTGGTCATGAGATTTCCTCCTGGGCCAAAGAAACGGAAAGAGTGGCGATGCGATGAGGGCCCATGGGGATGCTGATGCTGTTTCCGCCCAGAGTGATGGCGGGTTGATGAGCACCTTCAGCCAGGGGCTCTTCAAGCAGGTTCACATGACAAGCCGAAAGGACCGGTAAGGAAAATTGCAAAGTCTCTACCACATCTTCTTCAGCCAAATTACAAAGTCGAATGACCAACCCATTTCCGGACTCGGCTTTTTTGATGGCCGTGATGTTCACACAGGAATTGGTCTTTTCAAGGAGGGAGATCCCACCGGAGCGCAATTGATCGGCCACGCCCTGGTGGGTCACTGGAGGCACACGGTAGCATTCACTCAGGTCCTTGATCCCTGCCTGCAACAGGTCGTCGCTGAATGGCGCGACGGCATACCGGAAGGCGTGCCTTCCATAACACTGGGCGTCCGGAGTGTAGAGAGTGGGGCCGGCGTTGGTGTTTTTGCGCGTGGGAAAGTCGTCCCGACTGAGCCAGTCTACGCAGCGCAGCAAAGTGAGGGCGTAAATGGCATCGCCATCGTCTCCTGCCCAGGTCTCAAACTCGGGCAAACCGCGATTGAAGATGGCCAACCCACTCTGGTTGTCCTGAAAAGCACTGAAATCCTGCTGGGGCCAGGTCGGTGGTGCCGGCTGATCCCAGGTGGGGTCCGAAGGACGTTTTAAGGGGCGCTTATTAAGCATGAAGTGGCCGTCGGAGATGACTTCACCCGTGCTGATTCCGGTGGGGAACCAGGCACGTAAGCGGTGATCAAAAGCGTGGTTATTAAAGTCCGTTTCCACTTCAACCAAAGGACTGTCGGCACGCAAAATCAAACGCACACGCACATCACAGCGGGCCAACCGGTCTTGCCTGTTTTTCCGATCTCTGTTCAATGAGCGAGGCAAGTCCAGCCGGAATTTGGCTTCGGCGCTGACCAGCAGGTCAGATTTATCCAGAATGCGAACTTTGCCTTCACAACCGCCGGAAAAGAAAGTTCCGCCCACTTCAGCGTGGGAATAGTCGTACTCATCACCAGTGTCTTCCGTGTCTTCGAGAAGATTCAAGCCCAGATGCACGCGACCGGTTTTTTTGTCCGTAAGGTCGAAGGTGCCGTCCTGGTTCAGCTGGGCTTTCAGGAGTTCGTTTTCGAGCACGGCTGCATCGGAATTGAGGGTGATGGCAACGGGTTTGGGTTCGTTCATTTTGGACTGGGCCGGCTCGTTCTGCAGGAAGTATTGCCGGTGGCCCAGGGCTGGCAAATCCCGGGCGAGAAATTGGATGCGCAGGAAGCAGTCTTTTTCGCCCTTGTCGTCTTCAGTGCCGACGATGCGATTGGCAAATTTGTCCATGTAGGTGTCCATTAAAGCCAGCTGGTCACTGCAAAAAAGTTCGGCCCGGTAATCGATGCCCCAGAATCGTTCGAGAAAGTGTTTTTCCACAATGCGCATGGGCACTTCGGCGCCGTCTTCATCCACCAACCGCAACCGGTCCAGATCATAGTCCAGGGGTTGCATGATAACCAAACGTTCCACCACTTCATGGCGCCGCACGGGCAGGGGGTTGGCCACACCGATGACGGTGATGCGGTCGTCAGCTTCGTGGCGGGCAAAGGTGGGTGTGAGGCGGTCCATGAGGCGGCACAGAAGCTGCTCTCCCGTTTGACGCACGGCAGCGAACCGGGTTTCCATGTCTTTGTGCACAGAGTCGGTGCTGCAGCCACAGATGCTGTCGTGAGGGTGATTGCGCAGCAACTCCCGCCAGGCAATGTCCAGGAGCCCGGCCTGGTATTCATCACCGTAAGAGAAGTGGGTCATGGCCAGCAGGGGTTCCACATAACGGCAAAGCAGATTCTGGCAAATCTCATTTTCCTGTTTCAAAGGCATGCGTGCCGACCACACCCCCGAGAGGATCAGGTTGTCCCGGCCATTGAGCAACTCACCCTGCATGAGGGAACGCGCGGCATCAGGCGTATCTTGGCGAGCGGCTGCCAGAAAGTCTTCAAATCGGCCATGGGAGAAGGAGGTGTCGGGAAAAGCTTCGCGCAGAGCGTCGCACACTTCAGAGAAATCCTGTTGGGGAGGGAAATGATCGCAGCCATTGTTCAGCAAGGCGGGCCAGCCGCCGGGGCGCTTGTCCATCTTAGTAAAGAGGGTGCCAATTTTTTTGGTGGCCCGCTCTAAATCTACGGTGCGTCGGGTGTGGGCGTGCCAAATCTCTTCAAAACCCAAACCGGCGGCATTGCAATAACCATCGCACTGGTTTACGGCCAATACTTCGCTGCCGTCGGGGGCGGCCCAGCGAAAGAGCCAGCCCAATTCATCGGCTTCATTGCCCATGCCTCTGCTGAAAATAAAGGAGTCGATGCCCGCGTGTTGGAGAATTTGAGGAATTTGTGCTACGTGGCCGAAACTGTCGGGCATGTAACCGACTTTCTGCACTTCACCAAAAGGTGCAGTCACTTTTTTCCCGAAAATCAAATTGCGCACAGTGGCCTCACCACTGACCAGGAATTCATCGGGCAGAATATACCAGGGGCCCACGGCCAGGCGTCCGCTGCCGATATGCTCGGCCACGCGGTCGCGTTGCTCGGGGGCCGCTTCCAGATAATCTTCCAGGACCGCGCATTGACCATCAAGGACAAAATGTTTGAACTGCGGATCATTTTCGAGGCTATCCAGAACCTTGCCCACCACTTCCATCAGGTTGACGCGGAAACGGCTGAAGGTGAGGTACCATTCCCGGTCCCAGTGAGTGTGCGAAACGAGGATGGCTTGCCGTGATTTTTCGGACACGGGTATTCCTTTCAATCTAATTCCTGTTGGCAGGCGGCGATGATGGCGCCCACAGTATTTTCGGCCAACCCAACAACGGTATCGGCGGCTCCGTAGTATACGCGCAGGATGGCGTCATCGGGAGCAAATCCTTCACTGTCGGTGCTGCTGGTGGTGGCGCCGGATGGGAAAACCACATTGGGCACTTGCCCGGCCAGTTCCCAGTTTTG
Source organism: Candidatus Krumholzibacteriia bacterium (assembly GCA_016744705.1). Classification (GTDB taxonomy): domain Bacteria; phylum Krumholzibacteriota; class Krumholzibacteriia; order LZORAL124-64-63; family LZORAL124-64-63; genus LZORAL124-64-63. The sequence continues at coordinate 35,432 of JADGDU010000002.1, read as the reverse complement.
ACGTGGTTCGAGAATGTTGTCCTGGGTGCGGCCCAGAACCTTGGTGGGGTCGTTCAAATCCAAAAGGACGGCGCCCGTCTGATAGATGTTGGTGGATTGGAAATGAGTGGCCACCCCATGATATAAATGCAACCAACCATTGCGTGTTTTGATGGGTGGTGGGCCGGAGCCGATCAATTCATCCCAAAAATGGAAGTTTCCACTCATGACTTTTCCAGCATCCTGCCATTCCAAAAGATCATCCGAAAAACAAAGCGAGATGGCAGAACCACTAACCGGACCACCCTCGAGAGCCGTTTCATTGGGGCGGTGAAGCATGGCGTACCTGCCGCCAATTCTTTCGGGAAAGAGCACGGCGTTGCGGGTGTCCTGGTCGCCAATGAGACTGAGAAATTCCAGTCGTTCCAACCCGGCAAAGCCCAGAGTAGAATCACCGGCGGCATTCCATATGGCGTTCCGGCAACCACGATCCGTGTCCAGGGCTGTGACTATTCTCAGTTGGCCGTCCAGCATGGTCAAACGGGCATCGTAATTATGGAAAACTTGAATGTCGGGAAGTCCTGCAAAATGGGTGGGGCTGGAGGCTACCTTGAATGCCAGTCCATCCACCGAAACTGCGGGTATGCAGAGTGTCCGGCGGCCTCGGGTTTGGACCCTCAACATGAGAAAAGTCTTTCCCCCGCACCGTACGGCACCGGGGTTGAACACTCCACTGGGATCCAAGCCAGGGATGTGATGGCGTGTCAGCAGGGGGGCGTCGCCATGTCGGATCAGGGTTCCGGGTATAGACACTGGCAGTCCTCCGGTGGTTGCAGTGGGTTGCGCACGAGGCGGCCTTCTTCGTTCACGGTGATGAGTCCGGCGGGAGTATCGAGAGTGGCCATGAAGCGGTCGCCGGTGGCTTCCATTTCAAAAGTCCATTGGTAAGGCAGCACAAAGACGAATCCTTCTGTGGTTTCAATCTCGGTGGTCCACTTTTTCATGAGCACGCCGTAATCATTTTCCAGTTCCCTGGGGGTTTGAGCATAAAACCCGTATTTCTCATGGTATGTTTTCTGAGCGTAATAAACATCCATCAAGGCCCGGGCTATGTTGATGGAGGCATGTTCGGTATTGGTTTGGATGGTTCTCGTCTCCTGGCCATGGAGCTGCGGGCCCACAAAGAGCACTTCTCCCCAGTTTTCCGGATAGTGCATGGCAATCAAGCCCTGGGGCGACCAAACCCAGTTGTTTTCAGGGTATATTTGCCCGGTGATGGGATCAATACGCTTTTCATAACGACCGTCATTCGCGTCAAACTGCCACTGAACCCGAGAAAAATTCACACGCCAGATATGGCCGGATTCCGGAGGGGATGGACGTCCCGCACACTGGGCCAGAACATTCCAGGGAATAGCGATTTCCACATTCCAGCCGTCATCCGTATCAGATGGATCATTCAGAGTTCCGTCAACGGAGACGGCTGTTTGCAAACCTTGAATATCCCAGGCATTAACCGCAGGGGCTCCGTCACGGTAAGGACGTACCAGGAGTAAATCCCACACCGTATTGAGGGCATTGATTTCCAATTCGTAGTAGAGGTGGTTGTCGCCATCGGGATCGATAAAAACTTCAAAATCGTTGTCATGGTAAATGACTGCGTCCCGCTCTGTCAGGGAGGCATTGACATGGGGCTCTACCAACCGGGCGGCAATGTAGAAGAACTGGTCATCCCATAGCATAGCGCAGATGGTGTTGTGGGTTGGTGCAGGTTTCAGGGGGCCTTCGATATCGGTGAAGGCATTTGTCCATTCTGCACTTTTCCAGACGGAATCATTGAGTTTACCATCGATGGTGGGGGCTTGATCCACCCAGCGGCAGACATAGCTTTCCGGCATTCCCATCCAGGCAGGAATCGGGAAGCCATACGCAGGCTGGTGAAATGCCAGAAGCATAAAAATCAAGAGACCAAGATTTCGCATTCGAGGGCAACCATTCGCTAAAAAAAAGTGACGACGCGGCATGGTACCACATCGTCACAATTATTCCATGGGAATGGGACTTTTTAGTACCCGATTCCTGCAGCTTTTACTTTGGAAGGGTCCGTGGCAGAGCATGGGGTCACAGCGTGGACCATTTGGCATTCAGGGCAGGAGGCCTCAAAAAATGTCATGTTGAAAGTGTGCTCACAGTTAGCGCAGGAGATTTCCAAGGGGGCGGGCATGGCCTGTTTATTAAAGCCCATCATACGGACCTTATTAACAACACTTTTTCCATCATTACCAGCACCGGTGCATCCATCATGCATTGTATTTTCTCTCTCGAAGGGGAAATTGGACAGATTTGACCTTATTAAGATCGTCAAAGGAACAGAGATCGGCAAGGGAAAGGGTCGGAATTATTGTACTATAATGTGTTCCAATGGGTTAACCGGAAACTTCTTCACCAAAATTTACGGCAATCTTGAATATTCCTTCCAAGGTAGAGAGCTCGCTCACCAACAATTCAGACTCATCTGGTTCTTTCAAAGAAACGTGGAATGTCAATTTGATGCGCTCGCCCATGCGCTCGGATTTGACCTGCACCAGTTGGTAGCTGCGGCAGTGTTTTTGAAAGACAGGCTCATAGAATTTCGCCTCTTCACTGCTGTCTGTTGGTAAAGTGGAAAACGTGACCATAAATTCACTGCGCCCAGAGGCTCCATGCCGAGACCAATGCAGAATAAAAATAAAGAACCCCACCAACAAAGTTCCGATGAGGGCAATTTTCAAATTTCCGGTACCGGCAGCCATACCCACGGCCAGGGAATAGAAAACAAAAGCCGTATCCCGGGTGTCTTTCACCACGGTACGGAACCGTATGATGGACATGGCTCCGGCCAGTCCAAAAGCCCGGGCAATGTTGTTTCCGATGACCATCATAACCAGGGCCATCAGCATGGATAGCAGAACGATGGTATTGACGAAGGAAAATGAAACGGTCAGCTGGCGATGGGTGCAGCGGTAAACCCAGGCAATGAACAACCCCAGAGCGAAGGCCAGGGTCGTGTTCAGCATGATCTGACCGGCGGTCCAGGGCTCAGGCCTGATGGCCAACGATTGCAGCAATTCATCCATGGGGCTATCCTTCGAATTCCAGGGCTTTGGCCACACCGGCTTCATTGTGGGGATTTTGCAGCCAGGCATCAATGCCTGTGCAGTATTTTGAGTATGATTCTGAGCTGATATTCAATTGGCGGATCAAACCAGCCATCCAAGCGGGCATCGCCTCATCGAATTTCAATTCCAAAACGAAAAATTTATCTTCGAATTGCACCAGTGATTTTTCATCAAACAATTGCTCCATGGTGGGATTCAGGAGACTGCGGATGTTGCTATCAAAAGTGATGCGTACCGTTCTGTCTCTTAGGCCCACAAAAGCTTCCCGATCATAGGTTACCAAAACCACGGGATGGAGCTGTTTCATATTCAGTAGATAGCGAATTTTCCCCAGCACTGAGCGATCTTTAAAGGTGGGGTTGTCGCCCAGGACTAATTCAGGCCTTACGCCATTCATGGCGTGGTCCACCGATTCCAGGGGCAACATCAACCGATCTTTGCACCCTACCCTGCCAAATTTGCGTTTGATTTCCACGAAGGCAATGCTGTCTGTCTGTTGGGTGTTGTAAGTGCGCACACGCAATTTTCGGCGGGTCTTCACACTGTCAATTTTTTCATGATAAAAATGCAGGTCATCGGAATCGAAATAGATGCTGCGTACGGTGTAGTCTTTATTGGGCTGATTGGCACAATAAGGGTCGTGCTGCACATGGTCGGCAATGAGCGGCCGAATCTGAGCGATCGTTTCGATCGGCAGATAGAATTTTAATTCATGCCGCATGCCATGGCTCATCGAGGCCAAATTTCTTTTCTGATTACAGTGTTAAATTCCTGGCGGAATTGTGTCCAGAGGCTGGTGGTTTCGCCCAAAATTTTCGCGCGGCCCATCATACCGGGGACCATCCGGCCGTCCGAATTTTCCAGGACTCCAAATACTGTAATAAATGGCCCAGCTCCTGTAAGGGTGATGCGTGGGTCGATGCGTAAAACAGTACCCCTAAATTCTTCATCAGTGTACCCAGGGACAACGATTTGGATGCTTTGTCCGACGACAGGTTTCTGGGCCTGACCTTGTGGAATAAGGATTTGGGCCACCATGGTATCGCACGCTGAAACACTCAGGAGTCTGCCTGATCTGTCCTGAAGGGTAAGCTGTCCCCCGATGGGGGTACAAATATCCAGGGCATCGATCATGCTTTGCACTGCATCCAATTCCCGTTCCAGAGAGGCAATGTTGGTGTGTGATTTTTGAATTTTTTGGGGGGTGGCACCAGTGGATTGTTGGTCAAATTTTGCCCGAGCAATGTCCACGTCCAGTTTCAGAATCTCCAGCCGGGACTCGAACGATTCCCAGTCTTCTGAACTGAGAATTTCCTGCTGGTGAAGATTCTCTTGGCGTTTGTATTGCACAAGGTAGGCGGCCAACTTCGCCTCGGCAGATTCGATGCTTAGCTTGGCATGTTTCAATACGGCACTTTTTGATCCGGATTGGAGAATTTCCAGTTGGGAGCGGGCATCAGCCAGTTCGGTTTGTCTTTCCACTAATTCAATACCCAAGGATGTGGAATTGGCGGTGGCCAAAATCTCGCCGGCTGAAACCACATCCTGACGACTGCGGCCGGCGGCCACGGAGAAATCCACAAATGAGGGACGGTCAAATTGGTAAACACGGTAGTGCCGCAATTCTCCGGCCAGCAGATCGTCGGTGACGGTTTTGTAGGATCCGGGACGCATTTCGCTCAAGGCCCAGTGCCGAGCCGGATCAATGAGACAACTTCCGGACACTGATTCGGGGATTTTGATCAGCATGGCTAGCACCACAGCCAAGCATACCACGGCACAGACGGTGACCAGTGTATTGCGTAGGCGGTGGGGTTCCGGAACGTACTTCATCATCCAGGCTCACATCTTTTACTTCTGGGGCTGGCTCATTTCCCAAAGCCGGGCAAAGACCCCCACAAAAGTTTTGACGGTATGATCATCCTTGATATCCATCAGCAGTTCGAGATTTTTGCCACCGGCGGATTTTGTCCAATTCCAGGACCCTGTGAGCACGCGATTTTCGTCACAAATAACGAACTTGGCGTGAAGTTTTCCCTGTTTGCGTGGCCAATAACGGACTTCCGCACCGGCCTGTGCTAAATCACCAATTAGGCTGGCATTCTTTTTGGCTTCTTTTGCATCGCAAATGACCTGCAGTTTCACACCCCGTTGGACGGTTTTCAGGAGAATGGGAAATAATTTGGGGTCATCGAATTTATAAACCACAGCAGAAACTGATCCTTCGACCTGATTCATAGCCGAAGCCATCAGGTCACGGGAATTCAGATCCAGACTGAGATTGACGGTTGCATGGGTTGGTTGCAGCGATTTCTCCCCGGATTGTTGGCACATCGCTGGGTTGCTTGATACCCAAAACAGCACCAGAACAGGCAAGAACAGTTTCATGGATAAGATCCACCTTCGTAAAATGGGTTCAAACCGAACTCACATCATACCATATATTTACCTAAGAACTCAAGGTGGAAGCCAAATTATTGCACGACAATCTCGTCAGCAAAAACCCAACAGTCTCGGCCAGCACCGGGATGCCAATCGGGGCAATGACCCAGGCTATTGGCAATGATCCGCACATATCTTGCCTGCAGGGATACATCTTCCACCGCAAAATCATAAATCACCCGGTCCTGGATTGAGGGGGAGACATCATGCCCGATCAGAGCCATGGATTCCCAATCCAATCCATTGTTTGATACTTGGAATTCCACCGTTGAAGGCAGAAAAATCCAAGCGGTGGCCCCTTGGTAAAACCGAATGGAGATGCGGGTGATTTTCTTGTTCTCACCAAGATCCACAGTGGCATTCAAATCGTTTCCCTCATACCCAGACCAGAATCCATCACGGAAGTTTCGAGTGCCCAACAAACCGTTGCAGAGACTGAGGGCCCCACCTCCCGGATACCGACTGCTGGCTTGGTGCAGGAGTTGAGGCTGGCGGCCCATGGCCAGGTTGTGACTACGTTCGACCACGGTAGGGGTTCCGTAGGCTAATCCGTCAATGAAGAGCTGCACCACCATGAGGTCCCATGGAGTATCAGAATCGGGCCAAACCATAATGAGGTTTTTGGCAACCAAAGGGTCCGACATACGCACCGGGGGCAATACCATATCTTCCACCCGCAGGTCCGGTTGATAGCCTGGAGTCTCATGCCGGAAAATGGCCCTTTGCCTCAGATCAAGGTCATGCCCTCTCATGGCCTTTACCAATTCGGAATCCAGGCTCAATTTCACCACAGTCGTTGCGGAATCTTCCAAAAATTCGGCTTTGTAATTGACGGGTTGATCGGCCGGTCCAACATTCACCCCAGCGGACTTGAGAAATTCCACATGCGGCCGAAGTCGTTGCAAAAACTCTGGAAAACTCCGTTTTTCATTGTCCGTCCACAAACATTCGGCCATGGCTGTCATGCGGGGAAAGACCATTTTTGACAGGCGTTCGGGCGGAATATATTCACTCCATAAATTCATCTCGCCGCCCAGAATATGCTGGTTCTCTTCATCGGTCAATTTCTCTGGCCGAGGATTGAATGTGTAGACTTGGCGAATATCCAAAGTGGCCACGTCGTAATCAAAATAGCAGTGAGAAGTGGGTGAGACGATGGCATCATGTCCCTGTCGGGCGGCGGCGATGGCGCCACGAATGCCCCGCCAGGATTGAACTGTTGCCGAGGGAGCCAAGCCGCCTTCCAGAATTTCATCCCAACCGATGAGGCGGCGGTCATTTTCCTTCAAAAACGTTTCAATGCGCCGGATGAACCAGCTTTGCAATTCATGTTCACCTGCAAGGTCTTCCTGGGCAATACGCTTTTGACATTTGGGGCAGGCATGCCATCGGTCCTTGGGGCACTCATCGCCTCCGATGTGAATGTAGTGGGAGGGGAAAAGGTCCAGGGTGTGGGTCAGGACGGCTTCCAAAAATTCGAAAGTTTTTTCGTTGCCTGCACAATAAACATCTTTGAAAACACCCCACTGGGTTTCCACTTCCAAAGGCAATCCGGTGCATGATAATTCAGGGTAGGCGGCAATGGCGGCCACACTGTGTCCCGGCAATTCAATTTCGGGAACGACGGTGATGAATCGCTCGGCGGCATAGGCCACCACTTCCCGCACATCCTCAGATGTATAATATCCGCCATAGCGGGTGCCGTCCCACTGGGTGCGCCAGGCGGCCACTTCCGTAAGGCGAGGATAAGCGGGGACTTCCAATCGCCAGCCCTGGTCTTCAGTCAAATGCCAATGCAGAACATTAAATTTGTGATAGGCCAGCTGGTCGATGGTTTCCTTGATGACACTGAGGGGCATGAAATGCCGAGCGCAATCCAGCAGCATGCCACGCCAGGCGAAACCTGGAAAGTCTTCGATGATGCCGCAGGGGATACTGTCTCCAGCTGCATCCATCAATTGCTGCACCGTTTGGGTGCCGCGAAAAAGGCCGCTGCGGCTATGGGCTGTGAGTTCCATCCCATCGGGTCTGATGACCAGACGGTAACTTTCGTCAGCCAAACCGGGTTCCAGGATCTCTTCTTCGGGAGAAGGCAAATCCGCCGCGGCATCCAGATTTTGGATAAGGGGTACGGATTGCAGGTGTGCTTTGGGGAAAAAACCAATCGACGGTGTCCAGCTTTGGGGAGCAGGTATCAAGGGCAACGAGGGGGATGTCATGGTTTGGGATCCTGCCGGGTTGGAAGAGAGGGCCAGGATAGTGCACAGAGCAACTGTCCAGGATGCAAGGCTGGGTCTAGTCGTGAATTTTATCATAGAGTTATCATCTAATAATCTGGCTTCAGATGCAATCCCAGACTTGAAAAATGACCCACCAACAATCAAGGCCCGGGAAAATTCCCAGGCCTTGATTTAGACAATTGACGTGGAGGTTTGCAGATCGGAACCTATACCTCAATACCAATATTGCGACTGGAGTTAATGAGCTGCTCCACAGACTGGCTGGTGCCATGGGTGTTTTTGGTGCCACCCATGGTCAAGCGACTGAGTGATTCGGCCGAATCACGCAACATGACCGTCTGCCGGTCCATTTCATGAGCCGCCGAGGAACATTCTTCAGCAGTGGCTGCATTGTTCTGGGTGCTTTGATCGATATGGGATACAGCAGTGTTGACCTGAGAGATACCCGTGGCCTGTTCATTGGTGGCTGCGGCAATGCCATCGGCCAAGAGACTCGTTTCGGTGATGTCCTTCACCACGGCTTCCAGAAGACCGGCTACCTCTGTGCTTATGGCCACACCCCGGGTGGCTTTGTTAACCGATTCTTCAATCATGGCCGAAGTATCGTTGGCAGCTTCTGCTGCACGTTGGGCCAGGTTACGAACTTCTTCTGCCACCACAGCGAATCCCTTGCCGGCATCCCCGGCACGGGCCGCTTCCACCGAAGCGTTCAGGGCTAAAAGGTTGGTTTGGAAAGCAATCTCGTCAATGGCTTTAACAATGTTGGCAGTTTGGTGAGCTGTGCGCTGGATGTCTTCAATGGCCTGACTCATACGACCCATGGCCTCATTGCCGGATTCGGCCGAATGAGTGGCCTTCTCTGCCAGAGTTTGGGCCTTGGTCGCACGTTTGGTATTATCATTAGTCATGTTGGAAATTTCTTCCAGACTGGCTGAGGTTTCTTCCAATCCTGCAGCCTGGCTGGATGCGCTGTTAGCCAAGGTATTGCTGGCATTGAGGATTTCAGAGGAGGCGGTCGTGAGTTGAGTGGCCACGTGAGTCAAATTGCCCGCGGCCAAGCCGACCGGGCCATTGATACTGCGGCTGATAAACACCGAAGCCACCATGGCCAACGCAAAGAGTCCAATAAAGAGCCCGGCTCGCAGAGGAAGATATCGGCGTTCGCCTGAAACCACCTGCTCATGCATGAGGGCCAGATCGGTTTCTACATTGTCAATGTATACCCCGGCCCCGATCAGAATATCGGTTCCGGGAATTTGAACGGAATAACTCATTTTGGGCTGCACACCCTTGCCGGGCTTTTCAAAATAATATTCCGTGTAGCCACCGCCGCTCTTGGCTGCGGCCACGATATCGCGAATAAGATAGTTGTCTCTCAGGTCTTGAAGATCCCAGAAATTGGTCCCGTTTTTGGCTTTATTGGGAGGAACATTGACCCTGGTTCCATCCAGCCGATACGAAAAAACGTACCCGGATTTGTCGTCGTAAAATCTAAATGAATCTGTTTCTCGGATTACCAGTTCCGTGATTTGCTTTCCACTCATACCTGGTTCAATCTTGGACGAGATCAAACCCTCAGTTACCTCAACAACTGATTTTAGAGTATTTCGATGGCCGTCGAGGAGTGCGTTTTCCAGTTGTGGATTACTCACTTCAGAACGCAGACGGTTTTCAATGAACACATTACCGGCTTGCAGGGAAACAAGTCCCACCAAAATCAGGGCGGGAAAGAATAAAAGACGTGTGCGGATGGATGTGTTTTCAAACCATGACATGATGATTGCCTCTCAATATCACTGGAGTCTGGTCCAGAATGATTTTTTTGAAGTGACTCTAAGTTCCTTCTCTCTATCGTCCTTGAAAACAGGGGTATTAGTATTTTTCTAGAGTAATCTGTAGGTCCTGGCAATGAACGTTCAATATTATGGGTTTGCTGCCGATAGCTTGAGGGAAGGTTCATGTGATCTGGCTCAGTCAGCTTTGAGGAACAATCATGGGTTTAGGGGATTTAGGTCAAAACAAAACATTTGGGTCAAGTACCCTTTTGGGTTTGTTATGTCTTGTAGTAATGATTGCCTTGCCTATTCAGGCGATGGCCACCACCAACAATATTCTGGTCATCCATTCCTACCACCAGGGTTTATCCTGGACCGACAATGTCGATCAAGGAATCAAGACCGCTTTGGCCCAGCAAAATAATGTATTGATCACCAGCGAATACATGGATACAAAACGCAATCCTCTGAAGGAAATAGAGCCAGTATTCGTCGCCATGTTGCGAGCCAAGTATTCTGAAAGCCAGCTGGATGTGGTGATAGTTTCGGACAACAACGCTTTAGCACTTCTACGGAAACACCGCGCGGAAATCTTCCCCAACACGCCGGTCATTTTTTGTGGCATCAACAATTTTCATCGAGATCTGCTGGATGGCTCGGGATGGTTCACCGGTGTTCCAGAAGCCACGGACGCAGGGGCGACTTTGGAGTTGATCCATCGCCTGCAACCGGATTTGAATCGCTTAATTGTGGCTGGAGATAGAACACCCACTTGCCTGGCAGCCCTCAAAACAACTCAAAATCAGTTGAAGGTTTTTGCAGGGGAACTGGATCTTGAATATTGGGAAATTCAAAACCTGGAAGATTTCGAAACCCGGGTGAAATATTTGAACCCCACAACAGACGCGTTGCTTTTCACTCTCTTCAATCGAGATGATCAAGATCGCTTCTACACCTATGAAGAAAGCGGGCGGAGAGTATCTGCCGCTTCCTCAGCACCAGTTTATGGGTTGTGGGATTTTTACATGGGCCATGGGGTGATTGGTGGAGTACTGGTCAGCGGAAAAGCTCAAGGGGTGGCTGCCGGGAGTTTGGCTGAGAGAATTTTGCAGGGGGATCAGGTCCAAGCTCTTCCAGTAGCAGATAGCAGTCCAAACGTGGCTGTGGTGGATCTCAATGCTTTGGTCCACGCCGGACTGTCCCCTGATGATTTACCTTCTTCGGTTCAAACCATAGGTAGCAAAGAATTTCTCCATTCCAAGTCAGTGTTCGAGTGGAAACTCATTGTTTCCTGCCTGGCAATTTTAGGGATCATATTGACTGGTTGGCATCTTCTGTACCGCAAAAGAGAGCAAACGGGTTCTCTCGCCCGTGAAAAGAATGCTCTGAAGCTGGGGTTGGTCAGCCATCTCAAGAAGAAAATGTTGCGAAACGCAGTCCTTTCCAGCCTCCTGTTAGCTTTGGCTATCGCCGCAGTGGATTTTGCCATCTACAAGAACAAAACCCATCAAATTCGGGATGACTTATTGACGGAAAAAAAGGTCATGATCCGAACCCAGGTGGATCAGGCCATTGAGACTATTGAATTCAGTCGCCGCCAGGAAAATTCACGTGCGAATCAGTATCATGAGGGGGCCTTGACGGAGCTGGCTGAAACGGTGCGCAGGGCAGCCATCAGCCACGGCCAGGGGGACAGGGCATTTTGGCGCCGAAAGCTGCGCTCCATCCTGAGTTTCCGGTCCACCAATGATGACCTGGCAACATGTTTTATGCTCGATATGAAAGATCCCCAGAACATAGTTCTTTTGGATCCTTCCTTGACTATGGATGAACTGATACCGCGTGGTGGGGTAGTGGAAGATCAATGGATTAAGGAAGCCGCCACTTCTGTTGAGGGTTTGACGGCAAGGTTCTTTGATTTGGAAAAAAGCAGAGAATTCAGCCGTTCGGCCACTCCCATGTTGGCCAGTATGAAAAAACTGGAAGAATTGGATCTGATTCTGGGAGTGGTGACCAACCGCGGAACGTCTTTGACCTTGCTGAAAGAGGAGATCAGCAACCGCCTGAGCGCCGTTTCTTTTGATGGAGGTGAAGGTTACCTCTTTATGGGAAATAACCAGGGACAGATTCTTTCCAGCCGTGCAAACCTGGATATAGTGGGGAAAAATGCCTGGGAGATGACAGATGAGAATGGGGTCAAAATCTTTCAGGAAATGATCAAGGCTGCTCATCGACCCAGTGGCGGGTATGTCAATTACCACTGGCCCAAAACCAGCACCGGAGCATTGGAACCGAAGATCTCATACGCCCGGGGCATCAGCGACTGGGGTTGGTTTGTTGGTGCAGGGACTTACCTTGATGGAATCGAAGAAGCAGTGACTATTCAGGAAAAGGAGAACTTAAACCACTTGTTGGAACGTGTGGTTCTGGTGATTGGTTTTGCCTTGTTCCTTATTTATGCCCAATGGGTTTTGGCGGGAAACTTTGCCAGCAATCTAGGGCACGAGATCAACATCTTGCGCAGTTCTTTTGCTGATGCGGATTTGGTAGGAAAGCGCATTGATTCTGACCAACTATTCTTCAGGGAGTTTGGGGAGATGGCCAACACCGCCAATCACATGCTCAATAAACTGGGAGAAGAAAAGCGGCGTGCAGACTACCTGGCCCAGGAAGCCGATTCGGCCAACAAAGCCAAAAGTCTCTTTCTGGCCAACATGAGTCATGAAATCAGAACCCCCATGAATGGGGTCATCGGCATGGTTGATCTTTTGCTGGACACCAGCCTTTCCAGTGAACAGCGACGGTATGCTGAAACCGTACAAAACAGTGGTGAATCCCTCTTGTCGGTCATCAATGACATTCTCGATTTTTCGAAGATCGAAGCGGGCAAAATGGAATTGGAATCAGTGCCTTTCAATTTGCGCGACACGGTGGAACAAGTGGGTGACCTGTTGGCCCTTCGGGTCCATGACAAGAAACTCGAATTCCATCTGGTGATTCAACCCGAGGTGCCTGTGCAGTTGGTGGGTGATTCCTTGAGATTGCGTCAAATCTTACTCAATCTCATTGGTAATTCTGTAAAGTTCACCGATCAGGGCAGCATCATTGCAAGGGTGGCTTTGGTTGAATCTATGGAGAGAGAAGTAAAACTGCGTTTCAGCGTCAAAGATACAGGAATTGGCTTGAGTCCGGAAAAACAGAAATCTCTGTTCTGTGCTTTTGAACAGGCCGATAACAGCACTACCAGGTTGTATGGAGGAACCGGCTTGGGGCTTTCCATCTCCCGCACTCTGGTAGAAATGATGGGTGGTCAGATTGGTGTCCTGAGTGAAGAGGGGCAGGGGGCGGAATTCTGGTTTGAAGTGAACTTGGCAGGCCAGGAAAATCCGGTAGCGGACATCAATCCTGACGTCGCAAATACCCTCCAAGAGAAAAGGATCATGGTGGTTGATCCTCAGGTTATGACTCGAGAAATTCTTGGATCCATGTTGGAAAAACTCGGTGTCTATGTGGAAATGTATGATGATCCCCAGCTCGCTTTGGCGGCCTGGAAGAATGGCCAGAACCAAGGGGAAGCCTGTCATGCGCTGGTGGTGGATCATTCCTGGTCTGACAGTCTGAAGCAGGAATTGTTATTAGGAGGAAGCCAGGTTCCGGTAATTTCACTGGTTCCTTTGGGTGAGCGCAGCCTTCGTGGGGAATTGGTTTCCACCAAGCCACTGAAGAGGAATAGTTTGATGTGTTTGCTGGCTACGAACCTGGGAAAGAAAAGTGGTCCATTGGAAAAAGAACAACCGAAAGTCGAATGTGGTGAAAAGAAAATGAAACCTGACCAAAACACCTTTGCCGGATTCCGCCTGCTGGTGGTTGAAGATAATTTCACCAATCAAAAAGTAGTGCAGTCCTTCCTGCGGAAACTGGGTTGTGATGTAGTTCTGGCGGAAAATGGCCTGGAGGCGGTGCAACAGTTGGAAACAGAAATCTTCGACCTGGTGCTGATGGATTGTCAGATGCCGGTGATGGATGGTTTCGAAGCCACGCGTACAATTCGGGCCCCGGATTCCCAAGTCCTTGATCACGACATCACCATTGTCGCTGTGACGGCCAACGCCTTGCAGGGAGATAGGGAAGCCTGTTTAGAGGCGGGCATGGATGATTACTTAAGCAAACCCATCAAGAAGATCGAATTGTCGGCCATTCTTGAGAAGAACCTACCAGAGCATCCAAAGGGCTTGAAAGCGGAAAAAAATCTAACAGAAGAAACCCGGGAAGTGCAGCCTGTCTAAACGGGGTCGGGAGATGAATTGAGGTCTTCCGGATTATTAAAGTTGAGCAGGGAAAGCAACTCGGAGTCGAATGAACGCAGCTTTTCTTCGGACCAGATGGAAACTCGGACTTGCGGAAAAAAGGCGGGAATGCGGCTGGGTCCGGCTGCCAAAGTCTTGGCCACCGCCTCCAGGCAAGAGACTCCATAGACCGCCAGAAGTGGTTCAAAACCATGGGTGGTTTTGGGCACCACAACATCGGCCGCATGGGGCCCAATGGCTTCTTCCAGCATGGCCTCAAGCAACCCCACTTGCAAATTTGGCATATCACATGCCAGTATCATAACTCTGTCGTTCTGAGCCTGTGACAAGGCTGCATGAATTCCCACCAAGGGTCCTTGGGCCTGCAATTGATCAGTGATGACCCGCGTGCCCGCCGGCGCCAAATTTTCAGCCCAGGCCAGTCGATCAGGACGAACGACCAATAAGACCTCATCCACCAGCGGCGCCACCCGTTCAAAAACCCTCAGCAACAGGCTCTTTTCACGCCAAACCAAGGACGCTTTGTCCTGCCCCATGCGCCGGGAATGCCCGCCAATGAGGATGGCTGCCGTGGCAGCGAAGGATGCACTCATTTTAGCCTCCCAGCCGCGACATAGGCACTTGGTCGGCGCCCCCGTCTTCGTCTAGTTTGTGGCCTTCAGGTTTATCCATAACCACTTGGCGCAGAGCACGGGCCAGGCCCACTTCATCACCGTCCCGCAGCCAAGGTTTCAAGTCCAGGCCTGATTCGTGGAAGAGACAGCCTCGGGCCAGGCCGGTGGCTGTGATGCGGATGCGGTTACAGTCCTGGCAGAAGTGGCAGCTTACGGGAGAGATGACCCCCACGGTGCCTGCCCCGTCAGGAATGTGAAAATTTCGCGCCGGACCGGCCATGCTCAAACCGCCGGGCCGTTCGATGGGCGTCAGTTCGACACCATCGCTCAGGCGTTTCAATAACGTATCGGTGGGCACTGTGAGGCTGGGGCCCACCTCTTTACCTCTGGTGGGCATGTACTCAATGAACCGTACGGCCACGGGGTATTTACGGGCAAATTCCACAAAGTCAGGAGCCTCATGGTCATTCACTCCGGCCATCACCACAACGTTAAGCTTGGTGCGTAAACCCACCGCCAGCGCAGCTTCAATACCAGCCAGGCAGCGCTGCAAGTCACCACCCCGGGTGATCTCTTTGTACAAACCTGGATTCAAACTGTCGATGCTGATGTTCGCACCACTAACACCGGCCTTCTTCACCTGGGCGGCCAGGGTGTCGAGGCGGAGACCGTTGGTGGTCAAAACCAAACGTTCCAGATCAGGAAGGGCACCTAATTCCCCCAGCAATTCGACGATGTCGGGACGTATAAGGGGCTCGCCGCCGGTGACCCTGATTTTGCGGATGCCCGAATGCACAGCAAGACGGGCGATGGTCATGATTTCCTGGCGGGTCAGCAGTTCGTCTCGCTTGAAGATGGGCAGGCCTTCGGCAGGCATGCAGTAGGAACAGCGCAGGTTGCAACGGTCGGTGACCGAAAGGCGCAGATAGTTGATGCAGCGCAGGTGTTTGTCTCTCAGGGGTGTGGGCACTCTATATCTTCCTCTTTAATATGAAATCCAGCACGGCATGGGGATCGTTCAGATCCAGGACCGGAACATCCACATCAATATGAGCATCGCTGGCCACGGCCACCAGGAATGGGTCGTAACGTTCTTCACGGCATAGCAGGGGGCGCTTCAGGTTAGGGCGGTGCACTTCGATGCGTGGCAGGGAGCTCATCTTCCAGCCTTCTACTAGAACAAGATCACAATTTTGGAAATGAATCGCAATGAGGCTGTCCACTTCGGGAGCCTCATCGTGCCGTTGCACCAGTGCCAATTTGTCGCCGGCGACAATCATCGTACTGTGGGCTCCGGCCGCGTAAAAGCGGTGGCTGTCCTTGCCCGGTTTGTCTATTTCGAATTTATGAGCGTCGTGTTTTAAAGCGCCCACTATCAGGCCTTGTTCATGAGCCAACCTCACCAGAGACTCGACCAAGGTGGTTTTGCCTGTGCCCGACCAGGCTACAAAGGACATCACAACCGGAGTGGAATGATTCATGCCAGCTCCCAGCCAAAGTCGATGGCATCCACAATGGTGCCAGCTTCAAGGGTGAAGGCCCCAGTGTGTTGTGGGATGGGGCCAATGCAGGGCATGCGCACCAGGCCGGTGCAACGGGCGAAATTTAAAAAATGGGAGGACATTTGCGATCCTGGATCTAAGGCCATAATCCCCATTTCACCCTGCACAAGTTTGACCCGGTTGAAGTATGTTTTGCCTGGTCGTCCTCGCTGGGGATCCTGCAGGATGGCGGGCAGCCAGCGGGTTTGGAAGTCACTCCGGCCAGCAGCTTTTTTGAGGGCCGGCACCAGGTATAAAAAGGCGTTGGTTAAAAGGGCTGACGGGTAGCCAGGCATGCCAAAAATAGTGGTTCCACTCTCACCACGAGCCACATGCAAAGGGCGACCAGGTTTAATCGCCGTACCCTGAAGCAACAAGTCGTAGCCATCTCCTCGCAGGATGGAACCCAGATGATCGTAACGACCTTTGGATACTCCACCACTGGTGATGATCACATCGCAGCGAGCCTCCAGGTCTTTTAACTGGCGGCGGGTTTGTTGCTCGTCGTCCACCACCATACAGGTTTCGATGATTTCCACACCCAGGCCGGTACACACCGATTCGATGATATACCGATTGGTGTTGAACACCTGACCGGGGGCCGGCCCGTCTTCAATTTCCCGTACTTCGTCGCCGCTAACCAGGATGCCCACACGAGGGGTTCGGTGCACGCTCACCTCCGTGATCCCGGCACAAAAGAGGGCGGGAAAAACACTGGGACCGATGAGGGTGCCGCTTTCCACAAATATGTCTCCAGCGGTAATTTCATCACCCACGGGATTGATCAGGTCGCCTGCTTTTAAATTTCCAGGAGTGGTCAGTGTCTGACCCTCTATCTGGCAGTCTTCCACCATTACCAGGCAGTCGGCTCCTTCAGGCAAAACTGCGCCGGTCATGATAGCGGCCGCTTGGCCGGGGGCCAGAACTCCCTGTGGCAAGATGCCGGCCCGCACTTCCATCACCACTTGAAACACTGGTCCGTGACTGGCTTGAACAGCGAACCCGTCGACGGCACTGCGGGGCAAGTCGGGCATGCTCCGGGGCGCGCCCAGATTTTCCGCCAATACCCGGCCCAGGCTCTGGCGCACAGGGAGGCTTTCCGAGGGCAGTACCGAAACCGCCGACAGGATGAGTGGGAGAGCCTCTTCGTAACTCAGGGGACGGGTCATTTTGACTCCAGTTTGATCAGTCGATCAGGGGCTTTTCGTTGCGGGCCGTTCCAGGTAAAATTCAAACCGTCTTCAGAACACACATCACTGCATTGGCCACAGTTCCAACATACCAGGCTGGACGATTCACCCATACTGGGCTGCAATCCCAGGGGACAAACCCGATCGCAACGGCGGCAACCAGTGCAGGTGCTCGAATTCAATACTATGGCCCAACGGCGCTTGGCTCCCATCAATGCCAACAGAGCGCCCAGAGGACATAGGAAACGGCAAAAATAGCGCCGGGCCAGCAGGTTTGCCAGCAATACCAGCACCACCACAAGACCTTCCCAGGCCAGGGTGCGGAAGAAAATGAAAGTCATAATCTCGCGGCCCACCAGTCCGGGGGGCGAAAGAAAGACCCACAGGGGGGAACCCAATATCAGGGCTGTCACCAGTTCGGCCACCAGAACACACCAGAGCATGGCTTTGGGCAGCAGCCAGCGATCGCGAGGGCGCCACAGTTTATCACTCCATTGCTGCAAGGTGTTGATGGGACAAACCCAGGAACAGAAAACACGGCCAAAAATCAAAGCGGCCAGCACGGGTACAATTAGGCCACCGAGAAGCGGCCAGTAGAGATGGCGGGTCACCAGGATGCTTTCCAGGCCTTCAAGAGGCGAAACAATCCACACGGGGCCAATAGCCAGGCTTTGGTACCAACCTTGGACGAAGGTGAAACGCCAGTAGTAGTTGACCACTGGGATGATCACCAACAGCGCCATGGCGACTATCTGTGTGATGTGGCGCCAGCGGGTGATCATGATTTTGGCTCCACCCGGATGGCTTTTTTGATGCCGTCCGGGCCGTCGCCCAATTCCACCGGGCAGGCTTGCACGCAGATGCCACAGCCGGTGCAGGCGTCATCGATGATGCGGGGGGTGACAAATTCCACTAATTCGATGGCGTGGTCCCGCAGGGGGCAAACGCTATAACAGGTGCGGCACATGGTTTCCGGCTGGTGGGCGGCACAGACATTGGTGTCGATGATGGCCAGGCCCATGCGAGTCTCGGTCATTTCAATGGGCAGCAGGGCGCCGGTGGGGCAGACCTCGACACATTTCATGCACAGGAAACAGGGGCTTTTACGCACTGCGATGATGGGGGTGCCTGCACTGGTGCCTTCGCGTACATCCAAGGGCTTAATACAATGGTATGGACACACTTCCATGCAACGGCCACAGCGAATACAGCGGCCGGTGAAGGTGTCTTCGGCCACGGCCCCGGGTGGGCGCAGCCGGTCAGTGCGAACGGGAGAAGATAGCAGGGGGTGGCTCCGGGAGCAGCCCGCAGACAAGGGAGCCAGAATGGCCAGTCCGGCCAGGCTTTTAATCAGATTTCTTCGAGCGTCGTCCACCGAAAAATCCCTTGGGCTTAATCTCACCCTTAAGAATGCCGTCGATCTCATCTTCAGCATGCAAATAGGCCAGACCAACATTCAAAATGGTCTCGGTCTTTTCCAACTGGTGCACGATGGCATCCATCTCGTCTGAAGTGGGGGTGTCCACGACAGCTACGATGTTGCCTTTGTCGTCTACGCCATGAACTTCCAGAGTGGACTCCTCGCCGAGACGAGCGAGCACCTTCTCTTTATCTTCCGGATGAAAGCTGATTACAAATCCGCCGATAGGCATGGATTGTCCTTTCTTTTAAAATGCAAGGCGGGCCTTGGTGACCCGCCCTGCCAATCTACCCGAAGGACGCCGTTTCTACAACGATGTCACGTACGGTTTCAAGGGACGTGGACCGCCGAGGCGCTTGATGCGCACGGCGCAGATCTTGAACTCAGGTTCCTTGGAGCCCGGATCATAGCTGTCCTTAACCACTTTGTTGATCATCCGATCCTCGTGCATGTCATGCCAGTAGGCGAAGACCATGCCTTCCATGGGACCTTCTACAATCTTGGCCGGCATTTCCACCCGGCCTCGACGGGATTCAATCTCCACCATGTCATTAGGGCCGATTCCCAGGCGCTTGGCGTCCTTGGGGTTGACCTCAACGAAGGAATAGGGATTGGCCCGCAGCAGTTCAGGAATACGCCCCGTCATGCTCATGGTGTGCCAGTGATCTACGATGCGGCCGGTGCTCAGGTACATGGGGTACTCAGCATCGGGCTCCTCGTCGGCTCCAATATACTTGCGTGTCCAAATCCACAGCTTCTTGTCCGGGTGAGCGGGGCCGTAGAACTGGAAGGGCTTGTCGTTCTTGCTGTGAGTGGTGGCCATGGGGTCACTGCCTTTGACAAACTTCATGACCGTGCCGCCTGTCAGAGCGAACTCTTCAGTGGGAGCCGGCCATTGCACACCGTCTTCCATCTGCTCGAGAACCCCGTAAGTGGCTCCGGTCAGATCGTTGTCCCGGCCCTTGGTCAACTTCTGGGTGTATTCATCCCAGATGGCTTTGGGCAGATCATAATCCGGTTCGAGACCATCAAATGGTTCGACCGCTTTGGCCATCATGGGATCGTCCAGTTCGGTGGCCATGCGTTTGGCCCATTCGCGGACGATCCACACTTCAGGCATGGCTTCGCCGGGGGCGTCCACAGCTTTGACAGTGATTTGGCTGCGCCGTTCGGTGCAACCGTAAACACCGGTCTTCTCGAAGTGGAAGGCCGTGGGCAAAATCAGATTGCACAGCTCGGTGGTTTTGGTTGGGAAGATGTCAGTGCACACCATAAAGACTTCTTCCTGGGCCATGCCCTTACGGTAGAGGTCTACATTGGGCAGGCTCTGGGCCGGGCTGGTGCAGTTGATCCAAAGGGCCCGGATTTTCTTCTCGTTCACGGCTTTGAACATGGCCATGGTGTGAAAACCTGGCTTGGGAGCCAGGCGACCGTGGGGTACGCCCCAGGCATCTTCCACTTGGTTGCGCAGCTTTTCTTTCGCAACCAGACGGTGTCCAGGCAGGATGTGGCAGAGTCCGCCACCTTCTCGCACACCACCGCAGGCGTTGGGCTGACCCGTCAGCGAGAAGCTGTCGGCGCCGGGCTTGCAGAGTTGTCCGGTCAGCAGGTGCAGGTTATGGATCAGGTTGTTGGCCCATACGCCTTGCTTGCGCTGGTTGATTCCCATGCACCACAGAGAGACCGTACCGTTGCTCTTGGCAAACCAGCGGGCCGCCTTGCGGATGTTCTCACCAGTGATGTTGCCGCCACAAATTTCGGCCGCTTTTTCAGGAGTGTACTCTTCCAGGCCGGCTTTGTAGCTGTCCATATCAATGAGCTTCTTGTCTTTGCCAACGCGAAAGACGCAGTAGTCCTCAAGGAATGTTTCGTTGTACAGCTTCTCGTCCATGATGGTCCAGGCCATGGCGTTTAGGAGGGCCAGATCGGTCCCGGGCTTGAACTGCAGATGCAGGTCGGCTATACGGCTGGTGGGACTGATACGGGGATCGGCGTTGATCACCTTCACCGTTTCTTTGTTGTCCAGCTTGCGGCGCATGACGCGTCTGAAGAACACCGGATGGGCTTCAGCCATGTTGGAGCCGATGATAAAGAAGCAGGAGGCTTGCTCCATGTTGGCGTAGCCACCAATGGGTTCATCAGCGCCAAAGCTTGTCAGGTAGCCGCCCACGGCAGAGGCCATGCACAGACGGGGGTTGCCTTCGACGTTGTTGGTTTGCAGACCGGCACGCATCACCTTCTGGAAAATGTAGGTCTCTTCGGTTTGGGACTGGCCACTGCCATAATAAGCGCAGCTATCAGGGCCGTGGTCACGTTTGGCGTTGGCAAACTCTTTGGCGGCGATGTCCAGGGCGTCATCCCAGGAAATCTCTTTGAATTCATCGGTCTTTTTTGCCCGGTACAGGGGCATTTTCAGGCGCTCGGGGTGTTCCATGATTTTGTGGAACAGCATGCCCTTCATGCACAAATAGCCCAGGTTGGTCCGGCTACCCGGAACACCACGCAAGGCAATGGGGTGGCCGTTTTTCAGACCCAGTTCGACCCGACAGCCCACACCGCAGAGGCGGCAGGTGCCGCGTTTCCATTCTTCAACGTCCGCTGCGCCAGCGGCAATGGCGTTGGTCACATAGTTCTCGAAGGGCAATGTCATGCCCACGTATCCGGCAGCCGTCAGGGCGGCGACTCGTTTTAGGAATTGGCGTCTGGAGAGACTCATCCTTCACCCCTTTCCGCGTTGTGACCGGTGAAGCTATGGGCGGGGTGGCATTGCCAGCATGACAAATGGTCGCCTTGGTTCTTCATCTGGTCTTCGTGACAGGTCATGCAATTGCTTTGGGCCGGAACCCGCATCATGTCTTCATAGGTGCCGTGGCACTGGTAACATTTCACCGTTGCGATGCCGTGACCACTGTTGTACCACTGGTCCACAATCTCGGGTGTTTCTTCCCGGTGGCAGTCGCTGCACGCAATGTACATTTCCTGTTCATCCAGATCGGGGTGATCTGCGAGGATGCCTTCAGCGGGAGGCGGGGGCGCGGGGGCCATGCAAATGACCTTGTCTTCGCATTCTTTGGCACTGCAGCCGACCAACAAGGTCGCCAGCACCAACAGAAGCACTAGGGGGAGAAAACGTTTCAAGGGAATACCTCTCTTGCCGGGGTTCATTTTCTCACGAGCCAATTCCATTGGCCCTACTCACGAACTCTTGGCCGTTCAATCCTGGTTATTGGCCGGGACCAAACGCTTTTCGAACAATAAAATGATCTGTTTTTGAGTTAACAACTTCAAGGATGAACTGGACATCTTGGTGTTATATTGTTTTTGTTATTAAATAAGTCATAAGGCGGCAAGGGATTATTGACGGAGGATAGTTTTTCTTAATTGGACGCATTGGTCCACAAGTGCCTTCCCGAAAAGGTGAGAGCCCTGTTTTGGGCTTTGCTTTTGCCTCGTTGCCATTTTGTAAGTGTCCATTGGAGAATGAATTAGGTTAATCGAGATCTTTTTACTTTTGTCAGTGAGAAATTCGAATTTGGGTTTGATCAAATTGTGACCTTGTAAAAACTTTGGCCCCCACGGGAGTCCGGACTTAGCTTTGCCCCATGAATCATTCACACCGCAATTCCAATCTTCTTCTCCTGCTGGCTTCGGCCATCTGGGGATTCGCTTTTGTGGCCCAACGTTTGGGTATGGACCACATGGGGCCTTTCTATTTCAATGCCATCCGCTTTGCCATGGGGGCGTTGGTTCTGATGCCGGTTTTATTCTTCGGATTGCCGGGCCAAAAACCTGCCCCTCTTATTGTGGGCCAGCGTAAACATCTGCTATGGGGCGGGGTTCTCGCAGGCTGCCTCATTTTTGGCGGATCCGCTTTTCAACAATTTGGAGTGGTGCACACCACCGCAGGAAAAGCCGGTTTCATCACCGGCTTGTATGTGGTTTTTGTGCCTCTTTTGGGCCTGCTCGGTGGTATGAAAACTCGCCGGGAGATTTGGCTGGGGGCTGGGTTGGCTGCCATCGGCCTCTATCTACTCAGTGGAAAAGGGTGGGCAGGAATCGCGCTGGGCGATGGCTTGGTGCTGATAGGCACTCTCTTTTGGGCTGGCCATGTGCTGGCGGTGGGTTGGTTGGCTTCACGGGTCAACCCCATTGCTCTGGCTGTTCTGCAATTCTTAGTCTGTAGCCTTTTGAGCACTATAGGGGCCATCGCTTTTGAAGATTTGCTTCCCGGAGCCATAAAAGGCGCAGCCATCCCTCTTCTCTATGCAGGATTATTGTCGGTGGGAGTGGCCTATACCATTCAAATTGTTGCGCAGCAAAAGGCTCATCCTGCTCATGCGGCGCTTATTCTCAGCATGGAAGGGATTTTTGCTGCCCTTGGAGGATGGATCATTCTTTCGGAGAATCTCACTCCTAGGGGGATGCTTGGCTGCGCGCTTATGCTGGGAGGCATCATTTTAGCCCAATCCCCACCTCGGACTGGAAAAAAGAAGCCAGATATGGTAAAATCACAGTCAGATCAGCGTTAAATGTAAAAAAGGCTCCTCAAGCGCCGGGGAATATGAACTCGTTTCTTACACATCTTACCAGAAAAATGAAGCTGCTCTTAGTCGGTTCATTTCTTCTTGCTGCTCTGGGGACTTTGTCCGGATGTGGCCAGTTTTCCGGCCAAGCCGAGAAATTGAGCCTCGATGCTGATAACGCTCCCTATCAAGTGACTTTAATCCGGGGCACCCAAAAACCGGCGGACAAACCCACCAATGAAACCATCCTCATGTGTGACATCGACGGCGATGGTATTTCGGAATGTGTTGAAGGCACCTATCAAAAATTTCTCGGCTACGACAGCGAAGATTCCCGCATCAAACCCCGTTGGGAAATCCACCTGGACGATGACCATTTTCTGGATGATGAAAGCTCCCGGTTAGGAACCAGTGCCGATCTGAACCATGATGGCATTGATGAAATCTATTTCACGGCTCGGGCCATAGATAAAAGCGGTTGGAATTTCTGCGTCCTGGATCCTGCCCAGGAGGCCATTGTCCTGAATGCCCCTTTGCCGCTGGGTGATGACCGGCGACGGCCCGACTTCTGGGATGGCCACTACTCGGCTGAGGGTATCCTCTTGGACGCAGATGGGCAGGGTAACCCGGGTGTGGTTTTGATTCGTCGTGTGAAATACGACGCGACCCTGCGCGGGGTGTGCGTTGTAGAGCCTTCCACGGGCGCGGTCATGTGGGAATATATCTGCGCAGCCCAACCCGCCAATACCCAGGCTGTAGTCACTGATATCGATGGAGATGGCAGCCGGGAAATTATCGTCCCCACTTCGGCTCCCGGCAATTGGGGGGATGTGGAAATCAACGGCACTCTCGATATCAAATGTTACTTGCTTGTTCTGTCCAATCAGGGTGAGGAGTTGATGAAGGTTGTCCTGGGCGGTGAACGATTCATCGGCGCTGTTTTGGTTCAGGATCTGGATGGTGATGGAATCAAAGAATTGGTGACATCGACCCGCAATGGCAACAACAGCCGAACCAATGAGCTTGTGGTCTGGGATTGGCCAAGAAAGAAGACAGATAAGCGCCTGCGTTCTTCATTCAGCTTTGAAGGAATTGTGGCCACCGACGGCCCCGAGGCAGGTACCTCTTATATTTTTGCCGGCACCAACGATGGTTGCTTTCATCGGTACCTGTTCGATGGTCAAAGCCTCAAACGCGATCACATGGTGATGCAGGATGTCCGGGAATCACGTTTGGTGGGGGCGGTGGATATTTTACCATCACCGGGACTAGAAATTGTGATTCAGATTGTGGACAGTGGAACAACTGCTCTTTTGGATCATAATCTGGCCACCCTGGCCGTCTATACTGATGATTTGGGCTTAAAAGTTCATGACCCGCATGCCTGGGAATTGGCCGATGGCAGCCAGGCTTTGGTGATGTCCCACCCCCGAGCCTATTGGGTGTTGGGCCTGGAGGAGAAACCTTTTGATTGGGCCGGAAAGCTGATCCCGGTGGGCGGATCGGTGTTGGGCCTGAGCATCCTTTTGGGCACGTTCTACTTTGGCATGGTTACGGGCCGAAAGAATCGAAAAACGGCCACTCATGCTGCTCCTGGAGTATCTCCAGGAACGGATTTTGACTCCCTCTTCCGACTGCAGCAGGAATTGGAGGATGCCAACCACTCAGTAGTGGGCCGCACCAAGGGATTGGAAAGATTAGTGTGGTTATTGGACGCGTATATCACCGATCAGGGTGCCAGCCAGGACCTGGATCTGCGCATTCGCCAGGTGATGGAAGATTTTCAGGTAGAGATCAAGCCGCGGCTGTTTCGCTTGCTGCACCTGGCCGAACAGGCCTCTTTTGAAACCAGCACAGTGGTAGAAGTGAATACGGCTTTGCTTTCCCTTTCGGGACGTATCGATGAGTTGGCCGGTAAAACCCTCTGCCTGGACCAAATCCGCCATATGCGGCAGGACCTGCACTCGGATTGGCTGCTCATTAAAGAAGGCTTCTTTCATTTGCGCACCACCAGCAATGTGTATTTCACCACTGACCCCGTGCGTCTTATCCAAGGCATGTTGTTAGTGCGGGAGGGGGAATACCAGCGGGAGAAGATTAAGATCACGTTGCTGGGTGCTCCTATGGAGCCGGGGGCCATGAATTGCCGCATCGACAACGGCGACTTACGCTTCGTCATGGACAACCTGCTGGACAATGCCATGCGCTCTATGAAAGACAGCTCCATTCGCCAACTCACCGTGGAGATTTCTCGCACAGGCAAAGAGGTGGGACTGCGGGTTACAGACACGGGGCGGGGCATTGCCAAAGACCAGCAGGTGGCCATTTTCAGTAGTCGATTCAGTTCTCGGCGCGGCGGTGGTCGGGGGCTATTCCGGTCCCGGGAAATTCTGGCTCGGTGGGGTGCGGAGATTCTGCTGACCGACTCCCAGGCCGGTAAGGGAACAACCTTTGTCGTCAAACTTCTGGCCGCTGCCGAGAATACGGGCCAAAAAACCAGAGAAGCTCAAGGCTGATCATTTTTGCCGCCTCCCGCTGGTATTTGTTTCATACTGCCCTGAACGCCCCTGTGATCGCGTTTTTCCCCTCGGGATATACGCATTGCAGGGGCGGCACTTTTTTCCTCCAGAAGAATTCCTCCCCGACGGTTTCAAAAGGGTACGGTTCATGCAACACCGCATTCGACATACAGTTTGTAACATACCGATCATTCCAGGCCACCGAGCCTGGCCGGCAAAGGGGTAGACATGGGAATCGATATCAACCGCGCACGGGAAGTGCATTTCACGCGGATGCAGAAAGCCCTTGAAGATGGCTTGAAGGACATCAATCTGGCTAAGACTCCGTTGGAAGCGGATGAAGCTCGTTTGCGTGCCCAGGCCCGGATCGAAAAATTGAATGCGATGTTCGAAGATGCTTTCCCTACAGAGGATGTAAGCGTCTGATCCTGAATCTATTGGCCATCAAGTGACTCCGGCAAAAATCTGGAGTCACTTTTTTATTCCCCTGAGGCCATGCAACCTTTTGCTGTTGGGGTGCGTCTTCTCAAAGTGAAATGTGATTTACCAATGGAGGAGATTGAAATGAAATACCAAATTCGACAGCGCGGCTTACTGACCATCGCAATTCTGATCCTGACAGTTTGGGCTGTTCCAACCCTGGGTGCCGGCTTCGAAGAAAACTATACTTTTGATGGTGATGAATTGAAAATCACCAACATGATTGGCAAGGTGGATGTGCGGCCCACATCCGGAGATCAGATCCGAGTCTCGATCAAGGTCTTGGGTGAGGATGCCAGTCAGGGTCTTCTTGAGTTTGAAACAAAAGAGGGCGACAATGCCGAACTCCATATCAATTTCCCTTATGATGAACATAAAAAATATGTCTATCCAGAACTGGGCAGTGGCTCCAAAACAACCATTTCATACCGGGATGAAACCGGTGGTGGCTCCTGGCTGAAAAAGCTATTCGGTGGAGACCGCATCACCGTGCGTGGCAAAGGTTCGGGACTCGAAGTCTGGGCCGATGTTGTGGTCGAGGTACCCCAGGGGCGCAATCTGGAAGTGAAATTAGGCGTGGGAAGCATCCAGGCTGGAGATTTGCAGGCCGACCTGGTTTTGGATACCCACAGTGGGGCCATCGTTGCTGAAAATATTGAAGGTGATCTGTTGGCCGATACAGGCAGCGGACGCGTGACAGCCACCAATGTGGATGGCAATGTCCACGTGGACACAGGCAGTGGAAAAGTGGAACTGGAAAATTGCCGTGGTGAAGACATTCTGGTGGACACAGGCAGCGGCAGTGTGAAGGCGGAAAACCTCGTATGCTCTGACCTGAATATTGATACAGGCAGTGGCCGGGTGCGCGCTCTGCATGTGGAAACCGACGACGCCAAAATTGATACGGGCAGTGGATCTGTTTTATTGCAGTTGGACCGCATGGGCAGTGGGCGCTTTGTCCTGGATACCGGCAGTGGAGGCATCGTCCTGGAACTGCCTTCCGATGCTTCGGCCCGCATTTCAGCCGACACCGGCAGCGGGTCCATGAATAATGAATTACAGGGGGCACTGGTGAAGAACAAGGGCCGCCGGGAAATGACTCTGGTGGTGGGCGATGGCGAAGCCAATGTCATCCTGGATGCAGGCAGTGGATCCATCACTGTAAAATAAATTGCCATAAAAACGGTTCGGCACCTGCAGCAGCCGGACCACTTGAGCCGGGTTCTTCATCCCACAGAAGAACCCGGTTTCTTTTCAAGAAGAGGCAGTCGTGCTATGGTTTCATGGTTGAAAAAGTTATTCCCAAATATCAGGAGTGAAGCATGAGAACGATCCAATCCCTGGCTATCCTTGGTGCCGGAAATATAGGAACGGCTATCGCCAGGGGTGTGGTGAAATCCGGTCAATTGCCTGCAGGAAAGATAACTTTGACTCGCCGCCATTCTGAAAAGCTGCAGGATTTGGCTGCCGAAGGTTTCGCCACCAGCACTGACAACCAGAGTGCGGTTGCTTCCTGTGACCTGGTGATCGTGGCCGTGGAACCGGGCCAGCTGGACGGTCTTTTGACGGACATAGCCCACGTATTGCAGTCGTCCAGGCATACGTTGATTTCCGTGGTATCCGGGGCCACCATTGCGGATATACAGCACTTGGTGAAGGGCGGGCCTGCCGTGGTGAGAGCCATGCCCAATACTGCCATTGCCGTGGGAGAATCCATGACCTGTTTATCTGCCAGTGAATCTGATGTGGCCGGTTTGGAATTGGCTGATACGGTTTTCCAGGCTGTAGGCCAGACGTTGATCATTGATGAAGAACAAATGAGTGCCGCCACGGCTCTGTGTGCCTGCGGGACTGCCTTTTTTCTGCGTTGCATTCGAGCCGCCAGCCAAGGCGGCATTGAAATTGGTTTTCATTCTGGGGATGCCTTGGCCATGGCGGCCCAAACGGCCAAAGGTGCGGCGGCCCTGTTGTTGGAACGTGGGCTGCATCCCGAGCGGGAAATTGATCGAGTGACGACCCCCCGGGGGGCCACGATCTCCGGTTTGAATGAGATGGAGCATCAAGGATTCAGCTCGGCGATGATCAAGGGCATCACCACTTCGGCAGAAAAAGTGGACCGGTTATATCGGAAATAGGCCATTTGGCAGACACTTGCTTTTAATCTAAATTTTATACCTTCACTTGCGTTCAACCGCCAGTAGAAAGCCCCGCACCTCTTGGTCGTCATCATGGCATTGACGCTCAATCCAATTCATGGATTCCGGGAGGTATATTATGAATAACTCATCCCGTACTCTCTGCTTCTTTGCGGCCATGCTTTTTTGCCTGGCCATCATTCCACCGGCCCTGGCGGACTATGTCGGTGGCGTTACTTTTGACAAACCCTCGCCAAGCTATCTTCCCCATGGTGAAAGAGTAAACATTTCCATCGATTACAAAGTGGAGGTTGTCGAAGAGGCGCTCATTTTTGCCCGGCCTTATACTATGGGCTCTCCAACGCCTGGGTATAGCGCCTCAGGTGGAGATTTGGTCGGACCCGGCACCGGAACAGTGCAGCAGTATTTCTTTTTCAGCAGTGGCGAAAAAGCAGTGACCCATGTCCGTGTGTCCATGGTGTCTCCGGATCAATTGGTGACCTATCTCGAACTCTTTGTTCCGGTGCACTACATCTGTGCTCCCCATGGCCTGTTCAATATCCAACTGAACCATGGCCAGTACAATCGTCTGCCCTATGGGATGGCTCTGGATATGGATTTTGATTACGCCGCTGACACGGCCGGTGATGTCCGAATCAGCGCACGCCCCTTTACTGATGGAGAACTGACTCCGGGTTATTATGCCAGTGGGTCGGCTCTTTTACCAGCCAGCGGGAGCTACTCTCAGAATTTTTTCTTCGACCAGGACACCGATGTGACTGATATCCGCTTCCAGATATTCGAAGCCGATTATACCACGCTGCTGTATGAGTTTTTCATTCCCTATGATATCCATTGGCGGGAAGTGGGAATCTATGATTTCAGTTTCGATTGGGCTGATTATGAATTTCTTCACAATAGCCAGAACTTGACGACCACTTTCACGGTGGAGCATGCCGATAGCGAAGACCGCTACGCCTGGACTCAGTGTTATACCGACGGAAATTATTCACCTGGGGGTGTCTACCAAGGCAGCTCACCGTTCCCGTCCGGCCCCCAAACCATGACCAGGTATTGCCGCGTCAATAGCGGTGAATTGGATGTGGATGGGATCCGGTTCATCTACGGGGCACCCACGGAAACCATGTTGAGCTTCATTGTCCCTGTGCACTATCATTTTGCCCCTCATGCGGTGCAAAACCATGAATTCTCTCCGCAATCTCCAGCCATTATGACGAACTGGGAACCCCTGGAGATGACCTTCGATTATATGACGGACGAGATGGCAGGAGTTCTCGTTTTTGCCCGCGCCGCTTATGACGAAAATCTGATATATGGCATGAGCAGTTCCGGGTCTCCCCACCACGCTTATCCTTCTGGTTCCGGTTCTTACTGGTCGTCCTATCATGAGGGTGAGAATCTGGCCAACAGTATGTATTTTCACATGACCAACATGGACCAAAGCGAAATGCTCTTTGATCAGTTTGTCCATGGTTGGTGGGCCTGGGGTTCGTCCGGGTATATCACGCCGGCTCCCGATGCCTTGCCCTCGGTGGCAGCGGTTCTGGGCACGGCATTCCCCAACCCTTTCAATCCCGTGACGACCATACCGTTGAAGCTTTCGAAGAGCACTCATGTGCAACTCAATGTGTACAATGTCCGGGGAATGTTGGTGGATACCCTCGAGGACGGAGAACTGGCCGCCGGGCAACATTTCTTTACTTTCAAAGGAGAAGCCCTACCCAGTGGTGTGTATTTCTACCGTATGAAGACTTCAGCTGGAATTGTCTCGAAGCCTATGGCTTTGGTAAAATAAATTCTGTGCCGGGGAGCAGGATCAGCAATCCTGCTCCCTCATCAATGCTTCGAGCTGATATGGCAGGGCTCTCTCTCCGAGAGGTTGCCCCAAAGCATCAAAACTCCCCACCAGTTTTAATTTGGAATGGGCGATCAGTTGCCGCCACTGAGCCGCATCATAGGTCCGCAAATCATAAGCATCATCATAGTGTTCTTCGCCCCTGGGGCGGGTCACCGTCAAGTGGCTGATGGCTGTTTCAATACGAGCCCGCGCCGTGCCCGGTTCCGGAGGCAAAAAGTTGATAAGCTGGCTGACTTTGCAGCGGCCTCGGGCCCCTTGCCAAAGGTCCTCTTCAGGAAACAACCAGTCGTAATCTGTCAGGCTGATGCCCACCACATAAAGGGCACCTGGCTTGAGAATGGCGGCCATCTGATTCAGGTGCTCCACCATGTGTTCGTCTCGCTCAAGATGCCGGATGCTATTGACTGGATTGAAGGCAAAATCAACCGAGCCATCCTGCAATCCCACTTGGGATGAAGCCTGCCGGAAATTCCGCATATCAGCTTGAAAGTAATGCTGGAATGAAGCTCCCTTTTGGGGAGCGGCTCTTTTGATGGCGTATTCGATTTGCCCTGCATCCAAATCAAAACCTGCGGTGCGGCGACCGCGGCCATGGGCCAGACGCAAGTACCGGCCAGTACCACAGGCGGGTTCAAACCAAATGCGGTGCTCCCTTAAGGGAGTGGGTGAGAATATCGCTTCCACCCGTTCAAAGGCTTTCACTTCAGCAGCGGTTCCGGGGCTGTACAAGATGTCGTAGATCATGGGGTCGGTGTACAACCCCTGGCGGTCACTCATATCAGCTGTACCCCACAAACACGGCAAAAACCAGGAACAGAGCCGATAACCCCATCAACAGACCAAAGAGGGGCAACATGAATTTCAGCCATTTCCCATAAGGGATTTTAGCCAGGGAGAGCATGGCCATGAGAATGCCGCTGGTGGGGATCACCGAGTTGCTGAACCCATCGCCGCAGGTGAAGGCAAAAACCGCCACTTGCCTGTTGATGCCAAGGATATCAGATAAAGGAGCCATCAGAGGCACCGTTACGGCTGCTTGTCCGGAGCCCGAAGGGATCAGCAGGTTCAGGGTTGATTCAAAAAACAACATGCCAACGGCCGCCACATATCGTGGGACAAGGCTCAACAACCCAGCGGCGCCGTAGACAATGGTATCCATAACCTGTGCTTCAGACAGGACAACGCTGATGCCTTTGGCGAATCCTACGACCAGGGCGGCCACCACCATTTCCTCCATGCCCTTGACGAAGGCCTTGGTGGCTTCGGCCAGGGGCAGGCGAGCAAACATTGCGGCCAGAATTCCTATGAGCAGGAAACCGCCGGCCATTTTGTCCATCCACCAACCGTATTCCTGCACGGCGTAAACGATGAAGAAGAAAATGGCTCCGGATACAAGCAGGATAGTGGTGTGATATCTCTCGTAAGGCACGGAGCCTTCGCCTGCATCATTGATGTCAAAGGGATCGCCAGCCATGGCGGATTTGGAAGGGTCGGCCTTGATGCGTTTACCATAGGCGATGAGGTAGGTCACTGCCAGGGCCATGGCCGTAAAAAAGAAGACTATGCGCAGCCCCATGCCGCTGGCCAGAGGCAATCCGGCAATACCCTGAGCCACGTAGACAGTGAAAGGGTTGGTGGTGGAGGCGGCAAAGCCCACTTCAGTGGCGACAATGACCAGGGCCATGCCGTAAATCCGGTCGTAACCCAGGCGTTTGGAAACAATCAGAAAGACAGGAATCAGCGGAATAAATTCTTCACCCATGCCCAGGGTGGAGCCACCAATGCCCAGAACAACCATTAGTACGATGGTTAACACGGAACTTCGGTCACCCAGTTTGCGCAGGAGACGGTCGATGGATGCGGTGATCACCCCTGTGCGTTGCAAGACTCCGAAAGTGCCGCCGATGATGAAGATGAAAAAGATGATGTCGGCCGCCCCTTCAAGGCCACGGGGTACCGCGGCCAGGAAGGTGACCAGGCCAATGGGGGAGGCCTTGCCTTCGGCCTCATCACCGAGCAGAGCACCTTCAAGGGAGTAATGCTTTTCCACGGGTTGATAGGTGCCGGGAACCAGCAGCGTCCGTGAATGCCCCTCGATGATTTTTGTTTCGCGATCGTATGTTCCGGAAGGAATCACCCAGGTGAGCAGGGAACAAACAGCAATGACACCCAGCAACAGAACGAAAACATGGGGCACTTGAAAACGGGGGCGGGAAAGGGACAAAGTGGTGCTCCTGGCTGGTTTGAATCAGATCGGTGTTTTCGAATTGGCGATCAGACACTCTTGTTTTGACCACTAGGTCAACATCGCATTCAAGGACATGCAGCAATAGTAACACTTTGTCTACTGATTTACGGTAATTAGTTGAATCTAAAAGTCGGTAGAATTGGGCTGGTGAAGTTCCCAATCGGCGAATGATTTCCCTCTTGGAAAGTTTGCTGTCATCAATCTGATTTTGAAAAAGGAAACCAAAGATTTTGGTGTATTCGCCCGTGTTCAATAAAGTTTAACCTGACAACGGCGTTCTCCACAAATCTAAACCCACTCTTGATCATACCGCACAACAAATGCAACAATCCCCCACAACATCCGAATAAGCCCGTGGCACATGAAATACCGCCACCAAACGGACTCTTAATCCTATCCTTTGCGGAGGTCTCCTTTGAATCGCTTACGCACGATCCTTGTCCTGCTGGCTAGCCTAATGGCCGGCAACCTTTTAGCTGTCGAAACATCAACTCATTCCCCGGGCTACGTCATGCGCTACGCTGATATTGGTGGCGGGCAAATCGTTTTCACCTATGAGGGCGATTTGTGGTTAGTGCCCGAAACGGGTGGTGACGCCCGCCGGATCACGAGCCATGGGGGAAGCGAACTGGCCGCTAAATTCAACCAAGACGCCTCAAAACTGGCTTTTACAGGCAATTACGACGGTGGCCGGGATGTGTATGTGATGGATTCAAAGGGTGGCGTGCCCGAACGTCTGACCTTTCACCCTGCTGGTGATACCATGGTGGATTGGTGTCCAGATGGTAAGGCGCTGGTGGTGCGATCCAACCGGGAATACCCTTCTCGAGCCAGCGAGCTTTACCGGTTTTCTCTGGATGGCGGCATGCCTATGAAGCTGCCTCTGGATCGGGCTGGGCTGGCTTCGGTTGATCCCAAGCACACGGGCATTGCTTATAACCGCATTGGCCGGGAAATGCGCACCTGGAAACGCTATGAAGGTGGCATGGCCCAGGACATCTGGGTTAAAGATTTTGAAAGCAATGAAATCACTAAAATTACTGATTGGGATGGCACTGACAACTTCCCCATGTGGGAAGGGCGCACCATTTATTTCAGCAGCGACCGTCAGGATGGAACTCTCAATATTTACGGTTTTGACCTTGATTCCCAAGTGACCACCCGCTTGACCAACTTCAAAAACTATGATGTGAAATACCCCAGCCTGGGTGATGGGCAGATCGTTTTCCAGCATGGCCCTGGCTTGAAGGTCTTGACTCTGGCCACGGGTGCTGTTCGGGAAGTGCCTATCAACATTCCTTCTGATCGCCGGCATATGCGCACGGAGTTGGTGACCCCTGGTGCCACCGATGGCTCATTCAGTCTTTCGCCAGGCGGTGAACGGGTGCTGGTGGAAGCCCGAGGCGAAATTCTCAACTTACCAGCCGATGAAGGCGATGCGGTGAATCTGACCCGCACCAGTGGCAGCCGCGAGCGCAACGCCGTATGGTCTCCTGATGGCAAACATGTGGCTTTTGTTTCCGATAAAAGCGGTGAAGAACAGATCTACCTGACGGACCAATTGGGCCAAAGTGAATGGCGCCAATTGACCGAAGGTTTTTACGGTTTCACCATGCCTCTGGTATGGTCTCCCAATAGCAAACACCTGCTGTTTGCCGACAAATTCATGAACCTGAATTTGCTGGACGTTAAGGCCGGAAAAACCAAAGTCATCGCCCACAGTGATTTTGATGAAGGTTGGGAGCGGTGGGGCATCCAGGATTACGAGTTTTCCCCTGACAGCCGTTGGGTCGTTTTCTCCAGTAACGGCGCCAACATGAACGAGACCATCAATCTTTATAGCTTGAAAGAGGAGAAAACCCACACACTGACCGATGAGATGAGCACCGCCTGGTCTCCATCCTTCAGTCCAGATGGACAGTATTTGTATTTCCTTTCCAATCGTACGTTTAATCCCATTATGGGGCGCCAGGACCAAAACCATGTGTTTCTGAAAATGGCTTTGCCCTATGTTTTTCTGCTGCGTGATGATGTGCGTTCGCCGTTCTACACAGACGATGTCCTGGTCTCCACTGAGGGCAAGGACGAGAAGGATGACAGCGACAGCAAAGAAGAAAAAACCATCATCGATCTGGATGGCCTCAAGGACCGCGTCCTGGTTTGCGACGGAGTGGATCCGGATAACTATTTCCGTCTGACGGCCACCGAGGATGGCTTCCTGATGTTGCGGAAAAACGACCCTGAATTCCTCAAATACCAAGCGGTGACGGATCACTCTGGAGATTCGCTGGACCTTGTGAAGTACACTCTGGCGGATGCCGAAGTGGAAGACCTCATGAGCGACATTGCGAATTACCACCTGAGTGCCGATGGTCAACAAATGGTGTATCGCTCCGGCCGAAACCTGGGCGTTGTGGATACGGGAAAAAAGGCGCAGCCCGGGGATGGCAAAGTGGATGTGGGGGCCATCAAGCTGCGCCTGGATCGCCAGGCCGAATACCGTCAGATTTTTGACGAAGCCTGGCGTGTCCAGCGCGATTGGTTCTACGATAAAAATATGCACGGTGTGGATTGGCAGGCGATGCACGACAAGTATGCGCCATTCGTGGCAGGCTGCGGTACCCGGGGTGATTTGAATTACCTTATCGGAGAACTGATTTCTGAATTGAACATCGGGCACACTTATATCTATGGCGGTGATCATGGTGATGGCGGCGCATATGTCTCCACCGGTCTGCTGGGTTGTGCCTTCACTCCAGAAAAAGACAGCGAGTATTACCGGATCACCAACATCGTGCCCGGTGTCTCTTGGGATCCTTCCTTCCGCTCGCCTTTGACCGAACCCGGTGTTCCCATCAACGAAGGCGACTTTCTTATCGCCATCGATGGAGTGGAGATCAATCAGGGTGATAATGTGTACGCCCAATTGGCAGACAAAGCGGGCAAAATGGTCTCGTTGACGACCAATGCCAAGGATTCAGC